>CAWAWR010000009.1:0-638049 GCA_963785745.1 uncultured Alphaproteobacteria bacterium | reverse complement strand
CGCACAACAGATCGAACTGCCGTTGGTGACCGTTGCCGGGTCGAAGACCATCGTCGTCGACATGGTTGGCGTGGACTTTCTTGCCTCCATCGGGATTCGGCATCTCGTGATGGCCGCGAAGACCGTTGCACGTGTGTCCCGTAAGCTTGTCCTGCTTGATCCGAATCCGCTGGTGACGGACGTACTTTTGACTACTGGACTCGACGATTTCCTGCCAATCGTGCGATCGGAGGACGAGGCGCGAGCCGCATTAGCGCCAAGCGCTGTTTGAGCCCGGGCGGATGTCGTGAGCGCTGCCGCAGAGACCCGAACCTTTGGCGTCAGCACGCAGGATGTCACCGCCATCGACGACTGGATCGAGCAGCTTGTCGCCAACTGGCGCGCGAGTGAACGTGCCGTGTTCCGGGCGCGCCTTTGTGTCGCCGAGCTCGCGGCCAATGCCTTCGAACACGGCAGCTCCAAGCCCGGCGATCATGTCGTCGTAACGCTTCGCCATGTCGGCGACGGCATCGAAATCGAATTTCTGGATTGCTGCAAGCCCTTCGACCCGACGACAACGACAGCCGCAGTCAAGCCTCAGCCGTCCGAGGTTGGCGGACTGGGGCTCATGCTCGTCCGCGCCTATGCCGACGAATTGAGCTATTCACACGACGACACCTACAATCGTGTCAGGCTCAAGATCAAGTCGGCTTGACGATCCACACCGCTACCCTTCCAGCGGCACCGTGTCCTTGATCTCGATGCCGAAGCCGGCGAGCCCCACATAGCGCAGCTTGCGCGAGGTGATCAGCCGGATCGAGGAGATGTTGAGGTCCTTCAGGATCTGCGCGCCCAGCCCGATCTCGCGCCATTGCCGCGAGCGCGCCGCTTCCGAATTGGTGGCGCCGGGAATCTCATGCGTCGGCACGCCGGCCGCGCCGTCGCGCAGGAACACCAGCACGCCGCGGCCTTCGGCCTTGAACCGGCGCAGCACCGCCGGGATCGGATTGCCGCCGCCGAACACGTCGCGGATGATATCGGCGCGGTGCAACCGCGCCAGGATGTCCTCCCCATCGCCGACACGGCCGTGGACGAAGGCCATATGCTGCACGGCGTCGAACGGCGTGACATAGGCGTAACCCGCGAGCGTGCCGATTTCGCTTTTGACCGGGAATTCGCCGACGCGCTTGACGAGCTTGTCGCGCACCTGGCGGTAGGCGATGAGATCGGCGATCGAAAGCCGCGTGAGCTTGTGCTTCTCGGCAAACGCGGCAACCGTGGGCCCGCGCATCACCGTGCCGTCATCGTTCATCAGTTCCGCGAGCACGCCCACCGGCGGCAATCCGGCGAGCCGGCAAAGGTCGACGCAGGCTTCGGTGTGTCCGGAGCGCATCAGCACCCCGCCCTCTTTCGCGACGAGCGGAAAGACATGCCCGGGCCGCACGAAATCGTTGGCGCCGCTGTTGCCGTTGGCGAGTCCACGCACGGTGTTGTTGCGCTCTTCCGCCGAGATGCCGGTGGTCAGGCCGTGCCGCACGTCGACCGACACCGTGAAGGCGGTGCCGAGCGGCGCGTCGTTGAGCGCCACCATCGGATCGAGATGCAGTCGCTTCGCCTCATCCGACGCCAGCGGCGCGCATACGATGCCCGATGTGTTGCGGATGATGAACGCCATCTTGTCGGGCGTGCACAGCGACGCGGCGACGAACAGGTCGCCCTCGTTCTCGCGATCGTCGTCGTCGGCAACGACGACGATCTCGCCTTTGGCGAAGGCGGCAATCGCGGCCTCGACGCGCTGGTGGGTTTCGTCCACGGATGTCTTCCTTAGCTCTTAGCTGCGCGGTTTCGCGAACGGCCAGGCCGGGCTCTCGCCCCCCTGCCCGCGCTGCCGCAGGTAATGATCCGCCACCACGCACGCCATCATCGCCTCGCCAATCGGCACGGCGCGGATGCCGACGCAAGGATCGTGGCGGCCCTTGGTGCTGATCTCGGTTTCGCCGCCATAGCGGTCGACGGTGCGCCGCGGCGTGAGGATCGACGAGGTCGGCTTGACCGCGAAGCGCACGACGATCGGCTGGCCGGTCGAGATGCCGCCGAGGATGCCGCCGGCATTGTTCGACAGGAACACCGGCCTGCCGTCGTTGCCCATGCGCATCTCGTCGCCGTTCTCTTCGCCGGTCAGCGCCGCCGCGCCCATGCCGGCGCCGATCTCGACGCCCTTCACCGCGTTGATGCCCATCATCGCGGCCGCGAGATCGCCGTCGAGCTTGCCGTAGACCGGCGCGCCGAGACCGGCGGGCACGCCTTCGGCCACGACCTCGATCACCGCGCCGACCGAGGAGCCGTCCTTGCGGATGCCGTCGAGGTAGCTCTCGAAAAACTTCGCCTTTTGCGCGTCCGGGCAGAAGAACGGATTGCGGTCGACCTCGTCCCAGTCCCAGCGCGCACGATCGATCGTCTCCGATCCCATCTGGATGAGCGCGGCGCGCACCGTCATGCCCGGCACGATCTTGCGTGCGATCGCGCCGGCCGCGACCCGCATCGCGGTCTCGCGCGCCGACGACGGCCGCCGCCGCGATAGTCGCGCAACCCGTATTTGACGTCGTAGACATAGTCGGCGTGCCCGGGCCGGTATTTGTCGCGGATATCGGAATAGTCCTTCGAGCGCTGGTCGACATTGTCGATCAGCAGTCCGATCGGCGTGCCGGTGGTGACCTGCGCGCCCATGCGTTCGTCCTTGAACACGCCGGAGAGGATCCGGACCTGGTCAGGCTCCGCCCGCTGCGTGGTGAAGCGCGATTGCCCCGGCCGGCGCTTGTCGAGATAGGGCTGGATGTCGGCCTCGGTCAGCGGGATGCCGGGCGGGCAGCCGTCGACCACGCAGCCGATCGCCGGCCCATGGCTTTCGCCAAAGGTCGTGACCCGGAACATATGGCCGAAGGTATTGAACGACATGAGTTTCCACCGGTTTCGCTGTGGTGGTAGCCCCGCGGCGGGCCGGGGTCAAATGGCCGTCACGTTACGCGTACCGCGTGAGCTGCTTGTCGGCAAAAAGGTAAACCACACCCTGCTCGATGGACTGGTGCGCAGCCTGCTCGGGCGGCGCGATGCCGAGATACCCGACCAGCGCCCGTGCCGTACCGCCGTGGGCGGTCACCACCGTGTCGCGGTCGAGCGTCGCGTACCATTCGCCGACACGGCGCGCGACTTCCTCATAGGTCTCACCCCCCGGCGAGCGGAAGAGCCACTTTTCCGACTCCCGCCGGTCAACGACGGTCTTGTCGCGCTGGAGCACGTCGAGATAGGTGAGCCCCTCCCAGTCGCCGAAGGCGATCTCCCGAAGCCGCGGCTCGCGCGCATACCCACCAGGCGGAAGGCCGAGCGTGTTCCGGACAATGTCCATGGTCTCGCGCGCACGCACCAGCGGACTGGACACATAGTGCAAGTCGGCCGGGGCGCGGCCGTCGCGCGCGAACAGGTCGAGCAGGATGCCGGCGCACTGAACCGCCTGGGCGCGGCCGCGATCGTTGAGCGGGATGTCGTGCCCACCCTGCAACCGGCCTTCGATGTTCCAGTCGGTCAGCCCATGACGAATGTAATAGAGCGTTGGGCTCGACACGCCACACTAGTCCTTCGCGACGCTGATGTCGGGCGCATCAGGATGCTTCATGCCGACGACGTGATAGCCGGCGTCGACATGATGAACCTCGCCGGTCACTCCGCGCGCGAGATCGGAGAGGAAATAGAGCGCCGCGTCGCCGACCTCCTCGATGGTGACGGTCCGCCGCAGCGGCGAATTCAATTCGTTCCACTTCAGGATGTAGCGGAAGTCGCCGATGCCGGCGGCCGCCAGCGTGCGGATCGGACCGGCCGACAGTGCGTTCACGCGGATGTTCTTCTCGCCGAGGTCGGCGGCGAGGTAGCGCACCGACGCCTCAAGCGCGGCCTTGGCGACGCCCATGACGTTGTAATGGGGCATCCATTTCTCGGCGCCATAGTAGGTGAGCGTGAGCAGGGAGCCGCCGTTCGGCATCAGCTTCTCGGCGCGTTGCGCGATCGCCGTGAACGAGTAGCAACTGATCAACAGCGTGCGCGAAAAATTCTCCGCGGTGCATTCCACGTAGCGGCCGGTGAGCTGGTCCTTGTCGGAGAAGGCGATCGCATGCACGACGAAATCGAGACTGCCCCAGCGCGTGGCGACCTCGTCAAAGACCGCGTCGATGGTCGCCGGGTCGGTCACGTCGCAATGGCCGACGACAAGACCGCCGACCTCCTCGGCCAGCGGCTCGACCCGCTTCTTCAGCGAGTCGCCCTGATAGGTGAATGCCAGCTCCGCGCCCTGCGCCCGGCAGGACTTGGCGATACCCCAGGCAATCGAGCGATTGTTGGCGACCCCCATCACCAGGCCGCGCTTGCCGCGCATGAGACCGGACGCGTCCATATTTTCCTCGCTCCGCCCCGGGGAGCGGCCTCCTATGACATAGGGACATAGGCCCTTCAAGCAGCGCCGCGGGAATAGCCGCCGCGTACAAGTGTTTGTTCAATCAAGGCTCCACCCGGCGTGCCCGACGGGGCGCCGGCGTGAGCGGCGAGGCGAGCAGACGCCCGGCAGATAGGATACCATTCTTCGGTTGCAGCGACGGGCCGGACGGCGTTAAGCGTCCGGCCGCCAGTGTGGCGGTCGCGGAGGGGTGACGTGAGTGGATTTCGTCCGAGTGTCGAGGCGGCGATACCGGCCTTGCGGCGCTATGCCCGCGCGCTGACGCACGACGCCGAGCTTGCCGACGATCTGGTCCAGGACACCCTGGTGCGTGCCTTGCGTTCGGAACATCTGTTTCACGGCGGAGACGTACGGAGTTGGCTTTATACGATCCTGACCAATCTCAACCGCAACCGGCTGCGCTCGCTGGCGCGCCGGCCGGCACATACGTCGATCGACGACAACGACGCGCCCGACGCGGCGGGCCCCGAGGCCGGCGAGCGCGATATCGAACGCGCGCTGGCTTCGCTGGTGGACGACCAACGTACGGCGCTGCTCCTGGTCGTGCTCGAAGGATTGACCTATCGCGAAGTGGCCGACATTCAGGGCGTGCCGATCGGCACCGTGATGTCGCGGCTCGCGCGCGCCCGCACCCAGATCAAGTCTTATCTCGACGGCGGCACGCGCCCGGCGCTGCGCCGCGTGAAATAGGTGGTGTGAAATGTACCCGTTGAATGAAACTGGAACGAAAAGAGTCGAGGGACATCACAATGACTGATCGTGATTCACCCGTGACCGCCGACGAACTCCATGCCTATGTCGATGGCATGCTTCCGGCTGATCGAAAGGAAGCCGTCGAAGCGTGGCTTGCCTCCCATCCCGACGACGCCGCGCGTGTCGCCGAGTGGCGCGCGCAGGCAGAGGTGGTGCGCAACCGCTACGGCGCGATCGCCGGAGAGCCGGTGCCGGCGCGGTTCGATCTCGCCAAGCTTGCGCGCCCGCGGGCGTCGTGGCGCATGATCGCAGCGGCGGCCGTGCTCGCCGCCGCGATCGGCGTCCTCGCAGGCTGGATCGGGCGCGCGGCATCCACGCCCGGGCCGGCGTCGGTCGAGGCCATCACCGCGGAGGCGCTCAGCGCCCACCAGCTCTACATCGCCGAAGTCCGCCACCCGGTCGAGGTGCGGGCGGGCGAGCAGCACCTGATTCCCTGGCTCTCGAAGCGCGTGGGCGCCAACCTGCGGATGCCGGACCTGAAGGAATACTCGCTGAAGCTTCTGGGCGGCCGGCTGCTTCCGGGTCCGATCGGTCCGGCGGCGTTCTTCATGTATGAGAGCCCGAGCGGTGAGCGCTTCACGATCTACTGCTCGCGCTCGAAGAAGGCGCGCACGGCGCTGCGCTACCAGTCCGGCGGCGAGGTCGCGGCGATGCACTGGGTCGAGAGCGAGATCGGCTATGTCGTCAGCGGCCCGAACGACCGCGACCGGCTCGCGAAGATCGCGCAGACGGCTTACGAGCAGATGGAGAACCCCCCATCGCGCGGCGCCGCGTCGCTGATTTCGCGCAAAGGATCATAGGCAACGCCGGTCAGATCGCTCAGCGCTAGTCGAAGATGCCAAACAGCCGGAACGGACTGAATCCAACGCTTTCTTGCGGTTGTCGGGCGAAGCGTTCCGGTTCCCTTGGGGGCTCTTCGCGGATGACGACGCGTTGCCCGCCGCGTTCCGCGTGGGACCGCATTTCCACCGGCTCGGATTCCTCCCGCCCCTGATAGCGGCGCCCGAAACGACGCGGTTCGACGTTTCTTTCTTCGACGTCGTCCTGGACTCCGGCACGCTGGCGCCCGCGCTCCCGAATCGTTTGATCGGATGACTCGTTCGACGCGGACTCGTTTTTCGGCCGGGAATTCTTTGCGCGGCGCGAGGATTGTTTGACCTGCTCGTGAGGCACATCACGTACGACCTCGCGCGGCGTCGCAGCGGGTGGTTCCTCTTGCCTGGGAGCCGCTGACTGCGACGGCTCCGCTATTCGAGCGGGCGTCGCTAGAAGTTCCACCATCGGCTCGTAGAAAGCGACCTCGGGATTCTGAGAAGGCCAATGCGTTGCCGGCAACGCCGCTTCTTCGACAGACTTCGCAAATAGAGGCTGCTCCTGCGCCGATGTCGGAACCGGTGCGGAACTCCCGCTCATCAGGCGTTCTGCACCGAGACCGAGGCTGCCGACAATCAAGCCGGCGCAGCCGAGATAGATGGGAACTGGAGATGTAAACATTCTGGCACCTAACCGTTTGTTCACATCTTCAACGTCAGCCGAAGTCTTGCGTTCCGTTCCAATTCGATTTCGGGAACATGCTGCGAATCGCACGCGCTTCGCGTTTGCGCACGCATCAATGTGATTTTGCGAATCGCAAGGTGGTGGATTGGCCGTTTGAGATTGGCGCGGTGAGCGCTATCAAACGGCGGTCATGAGGAGAGCGCCGCTCAGCCCATGTCCTTGCGCGGATCGTAGGGCTTGAGCTCGCGCCATGACGTCATCAGCTCGTCGAGCGACTGATCGCTGCCTTCCGGCAGCACGATGCGCACGGTCGCCATCAGATCGCCGGCTCCGCCCTTCGCGGGAAAGCCTTTGCCCTTGAGCCGGAAGGTGCGGCCCGAGCTGGTGTTGGCCGGGATCGACAATTCGACCGCGCCGCCGAGCGTCGGCACGCGCACCTTGGCGCCCAGCACCGCTTCGTAAAGCGTCACCGGAAGCTCGATCCGCAAATCATTGCCATCGCGCTGGAAGAGGTGATGCGGCGCGATCGAGACCGTGATCAGCACGTCGCCGGCCTTGCCGCCCGGCATGGCGAGCCCTTGCCCCTTGAGCCTGATCTGCTGGCCGTCGACGAGGCCTGCGGGGACCTTCACCTCGAGCTCCTTGCCGGTCGGCAGCTGGACGCGCCGCGTCGTGCCGTTCGCCGCTTCTTCGAGCGTGATCGTCGCCGTTGCCGTGACGTCGCGGCCCGGCATCTGCGCGTATTCTTCCTCCTCGAACTGAGGGCCGCCGCCGCGCCGGGCGCGCGCCGCGCCGCCGAGCCCGCCGAACATGTCGCGCAGTACGTCCTCGAAGCCCCCGCCACCGCGGCCACCGCCGCCGCGCCCGCCCGAGCGCTGCATGCCTTCCGGCCCCCAGGTGAAGGTCTCGAACGCACCGTCCTGGCCACCGAACGGCCCGCCGGCGCCGGCGCCACCGCGCGGGCCACCGCCGAAGCCTTCGAAACCACCCTGGAAGCGCGGCTTGCCTTCGGCGTCGATCTCGCCGCGGTCGAACGCCTTGCGCTTGTCGTCGTCGCCGACGATCTCGTAGGCGGCGTTCAACTCGGAGAACCGCGAAGCGGCCTTGGGATCGCTCTTGTTGGCGTCGGGGTGAAGCTTCTTGGCAAGCTTGCGATACGCGCTCTTGATGTCCGCGGCGCTCGCGCTCTTGGACACCCCCAAGACGCTATAGGGGTCGCGCATCGTTAAGCCCTCCGGGCCTTTTCATCAGCGGGTAGTTGCCCCGGTTCATAAGCGAGTATTGGCCCCAGTCCATCGTCCAAATGTGGGGAGCGCGGCTGCGGCGCGCAATATATTGGGCTACCGGGCAGCTTTAAGTCCGCCGCCACGGGCGCATCTGGCGGACCTCCCAGCGGCCCTGGAGGCCGCGGCAGGCCTCGCCCTGCAGCCAGGATTCCGACCCGTTGCGAACGTAGCTCGCCAGGAAGTCGCGGCAGGTCGTGCCGTCCTGGGTATAGGCATTCGACAACGGCGTGACCGTGCCGCGCGCACCGGTAGAAGGGTCTTCCCACGGAACGCTGGCGTCCCGGCCGCTCTTGGCGAGCGCCTCGCTCACCGCCGCACGGGCGGCCGCAAGATCGCGGTCCTGCGGCAAGGCGGCGACGACGGCTTGATGGCCGGTCGCGGTAGGCCGGACGGCCGCGGTCGTGTCGGCGTCGCGCGAGCGCGAGAACATCGAGTCGAGTTGATAGGAGAAGCTGCAGCCGCCCAGGACCAAAGCAAGCGACAGCACCGCGCCCCGGACCGGCAGCCGCAGCGGGCGGCAGCATGGCCGGGCGAAGGCGCTTCCTTTATAACCGGACTGCCGCAACCAGGAACAAAGCACCAACGGGTACTCCGGAATGGCCAACTCGTCGCCGATACAACACCCGAAGGAGTTAACGGCCGGTGATTTCACCGAGGCCGATGAGCCTTTGCGGCTGTTCGCGCTTTGGTTCGAGGAGGCCAAGCGATCGGAGCCCTCCGACGCCAGTGCAATGACGCTCGCGACCATCGATGCCGACGGGTTACCGAACGCCCGGATGGTGCTGCTGAAAGGCTTCGACGAGCGGGGCTTCGTGTTCTACACCAACGTGGACAGCGCCAAGGGCCGCGAGCTCGGTCAGCACGCCAAGGCCGCGCTGGTGTTTCACTGGAAGTCGCTCAACCGCCAGGTCCGCTTGCGCGGGACGGTTGAACCCGTCGATCCATCCGAAGCCGACGCCTATTTCGCCAGCCGTCCGCGGCTGGCGCAGATCGGCGCCTGGGCGAGCAAGCAATCGGCGCCGCTCGAAAGCCGCATGGCGTTCGAGAAGGCGATCGCCGTGACGATGGCGAAATATGCGGTCGGGACCGTGCCGCGCCCGCCGAACTGGTCGGGATACCGCGTCATGCCCCTGGTCATGGAGTTCTGGCATGACCGCCCCTACCGGCTGCACGACCGGATCGAATTCCGCCGCGCAGCGGCGAACGGGCCGTGGAGCAAGACGCGGCTTTACCCGTGAGTTAGAGTAAAGTCTGTGAGTAAAGTGACATGGTGACTTCGCACGACAACCAGCCGCGCCGCGCGCTGCTCCTGACCGGAGCGAGCCGCGGTATCGGACATGCGACGGTGAAGCGCTTCTCCGCCGCCGGCTGGCGCGTGATCACCTGCTCGCGCCATCCCTTCCCGGAGAACTGCCCGTGGGAGATGGGGCCGGAGGATCATATCCAGCTCGATCTCGCCGACCCCGCGAGCACCATGGCGGCAATCGACGAGATCAAGCAGCGACTCGAGAACGGGCTGCTGCACGCGCTGGTCAACAATGCCGCGATCTCGCCCAAGGCCGACGCCGGCAAGCGGCTGACGTCGATCGGCACCACGCTCGACGTCTGGCAACATGTGTTCCAGGTCAACTTCTTCGCGCCGATCATGCTGGCGCGGGGCCTCCTCAACGAATTGAAAGCGGCGCAAGGCGCGGTGGTGAACGTCACCTCGATCGCCGGCTCGCGCGTGCATCCCTTCGCCGGCACGGCCTATTCCACCTCCAAGGCGGCGCTTGCTTCGCTGACCCGGGAAATGGCGGCCGACTTCGGCCCGCTCGGCATTCGCGTCAACGCGATCGCGCCCGGCGAGATCGACACCGCCATGCTGTCGCCCGGGACCGAGGACATCGTCGCGCATCAAATCCCGATGCACCGGCTGGGCACGACCGACGAGGTCGCGAAGATCATCTACGTGTTGTGCACCGAGATGTCGTCCTACGTGAACGGCGCCGAGATCCACATCAACGGCGGCCAGCACGTCTAGGCACGCGTGCGCAAGCCAGCGAGAGGGCGCCGCTCTCACAACGCCCCCGTTCCGCGCGCCATCTACCGCCCTGCCGTTTGCCGCAGTGGCCTCAATTCATAGACCGCCGTCGCGCTCATCACATTTGGCGCCGTGGCCGCTGTCGGAGTGACGATCGCAGCAACCATTTGCACCGAACTGAGACGGCACTCACTCTTGAATATCTCGGAGAGCGACGCGCACTCGTTCGCAGCCATGGCATAGAGTGTACGACGGCCCAATTCCTGCGCTGCCGCATCCGGCACCGTCGCATTGGGTACAAGATCGACAACGGTCCGAAACGTACTGGTGATGCGAAGCGTTGGCTCCGCCCCAAACGCCGGCGTTGGCTGTGGTGCGGAGGTAATCGTGAATTGCGCGGCCGCGTTGGTTGCTGAGAGCGCCGCAACGGCAAGAACAACTGCAAAAATCTTCATTTTCCAATTTCCCTTGTTGCAAGCGGGAGTTGTTTGTCACCCGACTGGCCCAAAAATGTGGCTGCAAGCTTGCGGATGGCGCTTCGCATCCGTGAATTGGGCGCTAGCGCGCCTCCCTTAGGCAGACAAGTACAGAGCGCGCGTCACGCGCAAATCCGCGCAATCAAAGCCATTTCTTCCATTTGAAATAGGCCAACGGCCCGATCGCGGCCGCGACCATCAGGACGAGCGCCACCACGTACCCGTATTGCCACTTCAGTTCCGGCATGATCTCGAAATTCATGCCGTAGATCGACGCGATCAGGGTCGGCGGCATGAAGACCACGGCCACCACCGAGAACAGCTTGATGATGTTGTTCTGCTCGAGATTGACCACGCCCAGCATGGCGTCGAGCAGGAACGTGATCTTGTTGGAGAGATAGGCGGCGTGGTCGGACAGCGAATGGACGTCGCGCTGCATGCCGCGAAGCTCGCCGCGCGCGTCCTTCGCCCATTTCATGCTGTCGGCTTCGTTGGCAAGATAGAGCAGCAGCCGCCCGATCGACACCAGGCTTTCCCGTACCTTGGAGGTCAGGTCGCCCTTGCGACCGATCGCCTTGAGAATGTTGCGGTAGTTTCGCGCGCTCGAAGTGCCCGATTGCTCCGGCTCGAAGATGTCGTGTGACACCTGGTCCACATCCATCCCGATCTTTTCCAGGATGTCGGCAGCGCGGTCGACCACTGCGTCGAGCAGCTCCATCAGCACGGTTTCGCCGGTCGCGCCCCCCGGCGAGGTCCGGCAAAGCTTGTTGCCGACGATCGTAAACGGTTTGGGATCGTCGTAGCGGACGGTGACCAGCCGGTGGCCCGACAAGATGAAGGTCACGGCCGTCGTCTTCGGCGTGTCCGTGTCGGACTGGCACATCATGGTCGCGGTCATGTACCGCGCGCCGTTCTCGACATAGAGACGGCTGGTGACCTCGATCTCCAGCATCTCTTCGCGGGTCGGAACCGCAATGCCGAGATGGCGTTCGAGCAATTTGTCTTCGGCGATCGTAGGAGTTACGAGGTCAAACCAAATCCCGTTTTCAGGGAGCGTGCCGCCGGCAGCGACTTCGCGGCGCTCAAGGCAGTTGCCTTGGGGCACATAGACCGAGAGCATGGACCCTCCCCGCCATCGCGACGAATGACGGCCGGCCCCTCGCCCAACCGCATCGAGCTAGTGATGGCGCATGTACTGCGAGTCTTGCAAGACGTTTTGATGTCGGCAGCACTCCGGCAATAACGAGCGGACCCGCCCGGCTGCTCGCCGGACGGGTCCGTACAAATCTCAAGCCTGCGTGACGAAGACGCGGATCAGGCCGCCGCCACCATCTCCGAGCGCCATTCTTCGTCGCGATGGACGACCGGCGCATAGGCGGGGTTCTTGGCGTCGCTCTGATACGGCAGGGCAGCGGCGACCGCCGAGATGCCAATCTTGCCGTAGCGGCCATCCAGATCCTCGCCCTTTCGTTGGGCAGTTGAGGGGGCCGCATTCTTCGACTTCATAATCTCTCCTCTTGGGGTTTCTTGCGTGTTTTTCGACACTTGTCGGAACTTCCTCACCATGAATGGTGAGTGGGGCAGAAATGGGTGGTAAATCGTGAGCTATCGTGACATTTGCCGCCCGCTTCGGCCCTGCCGCCATAACGGCGAGGACCGGTAAACCAGTAGTTAACAACTTCGGCTCAAACTCCAATTTTAGTCAGAGGGTCTGTGGGGAACGGGTGGAACGCTGCATTTCGCGGGTTCGAGACGCGTGACTGCGGCATTCCTGCAACAGACATCTGCGACCGTGCTGCGGTGCCGCCCAAAGTTCTGGAAGTATCGGCAGCTTTTGAGTAATTTCGCCGATGGGACGAGTCGAGATTACAGGTTCGGGCCGCGCCAAATCGCGGGATAGGGTTGGTCATGGCAGTGCGTAAGAGCGCGCTTCTTCTTGTTGTCGGCTTGATGCTCGGCGGGTGCATGCAGGCGACGCTTGAGCCTGCCGCCGAAGCCAACTTCACACCGCGCGACCGTAAGCTCCTCGCCAACGCCCCATATGCGCAGGCATCGATCCCGCAAGCCTATCAGCGCCACATCGTCGACTATCACCGCTCGGAAGCGCCGGGCTCGATCGTGGTCGATTCCGACGCGCGCTATCTCTATTACGTGCTCCCCAATCGCAAGGCGATCCGCTACGGCGTGACGGTCGGCGAAGACGCGTTGTCGTTCTGGGGCGTTGCACGGGTTGGGCGCAAGGAAGAGTGGCCGGCCTGGGTTCCGACCGCCGACATCAAGCGGCGCATTCCGGACGTTCCGGATCGCGTCGAAGGCGGCGCACATAATCCGCTCGGCGCCCGCGGCATTTATCTGTTCCAGGGCAACCGGGACACGCTGTTCCGCATCCATGGCACCAACCAGCCCGAATATATCGGGCAGGCGATCTCCTCGGGCTGCATCCGCATGACCAACGAGGACGTGATCGACCTCTTCAATCGCGTGAAGATGGGCGCGATCGTCGTGGTGCTGGCGCCGCGGCAGGGAGACTCTCCGGTCAGCCCGCGCATGGCGGTCAACACCACGAACTGACGTCGAAGACGGCTGGGTTTGAAGCGGCGCCGGATGAAAGTCCGGCGCCGTTTGCTTTTGGACTAGTGCCCCGAACCCGAAGTTCGCGCACACCGTGCGGCAAACTCGATCGCGAACTTCGGGTTCAAAGGGGCACTAGAATCATAGAGTTGCTAGTGGTCCTTAAATTCCGAAGTTCGTATCTGAACGTGCCGCAAGAGTTGACGAACTTCGGAATCGGACCACTAGGCCCGCAGCACGCCCTCGCGCTTGGCCCAATCCAGGGTGCGATCGAGCGCCCGGGCCAGCCGGTCGAACATCTCGTCCAGTTCCGCCGGCGTGATCACCAACGGCGGGCACAGCGATAGGGCATCGCCGGCAAGGAACCGAAGCAGCAGTCCTTCCGCTTCGGCACAGGACACGGCACGCGCCCCGACGCCCGCCTTCGGATCGAATGAACGCTTGGTGGCCTTGTCCGCGACCAGTCTCCACGGCGCCGACCAGACCATAGCCGCGCGCCTCGCCGACCAGAGGATGCGCCGCCAGTTTGGCGAGCCGGCCCTGGAATTGCGGCGTCATCCTCGCCGCCTTTTCCACCAGCCGCTCGCGCTCGTAGATCGCCAGCGCCTTGAGCGCCACCGCGGCGGCCACCGGGTGGCCGGAATAGGTGAAGCCGTGCCCGAAGGTTCCGATCTTGCGGCTCTCATCGAGCATGGCTTGGTACATGACCTCCGGCACCGTGACCGCCGCCATCGGCACGTAGGCCGAGGTCAGCGCCTTGGCCACGGTGATCGAATGCGGCTCGAATCCGAAAGCCTGGCAGCCGAATTGCGTGCCGAGCCGCCCGAAGCCGCAGATCACCTCGTCACAGACGACGTAGACGTCGTACTTGGCGCAGACCGCCATCACCTTGTCGAAATAGGTCGCGGGCGGAACGATCACGCCGCCCGCGCCCATCACCGGCTCGACGAAGAATGCCGCGACCGTGTCCGGCCCCTCGCGCTGGATCAGGTCGTCGAGCTCGGCGGCCAGCCGGGTCGCGAAGTCCTGTTCGCTCTCGCCGTCATGCGCGAAGCGATAGTGATGCGGACAGCCGGTGTGCACGATATTGGCGATCGGGACGTCGAAATCGGTCTGGTTGGCCGGCAGCCCGGTCAGCGAGGCCGCGGCGATCGTGACGCCGTGATAGCCCTTGCGCCGGCTGACGATCTTTTTCTTCCGCTCCCGGCCCAGCGCGTTGTTCATGTACCAGATGAGCTTGATCTGGGTGTCGTTTGCTTCCGAGCCGGAATTGCAGAAGAACACTTTCGAGGTCGGGACCGGTGCGATCTCCTTGAGCTTCTCGGCCAGCTCGATCGCGCCGTCATGGCTCTTGCCGCCGAACAAGTGCCCGAAGGCCAGCTTGCGCATCTGCGCGGCCGCCGTGTCGGCCAGCTCTTCATTCCCCCATCCGAGCGCCGTGCACCACAGCCCGGCCATGCCGTCGATGTAGGCGCGTCCCGCGGTGTCGTAGACATAGATCCCCTGCCCGCGCTCGATGATCAGCGGCCCCGCCTCGCGGAACGCCGCGAGGTTTGTGTAGGGGTGGACGAGGGATTCGATATCGCGCGTAGCGAGATTGCTGGGGATGCTGCTCGGCATGCGCGATCATAGCGCCCGCGGCACCATGCCGGAAAGTACCGCTATTGGCGGGCCGCTGGCAGATCGATCTTCGGACGCGGCTGCGGCAGCGGAATCGCGCTGACCACTTCCGGCGCCGGTGCGCTCTCGGGCGTGCGGACGTCCCACTGGCACATGGCGCGAAAGCCGTTGCGGCGCTCCATGAGATCCACATGGATGTGGTTCTCGTGATAGCCGTCGGAACCGGGGCCCAGCACAGTGGAGAAGCGCGCGCACACGCTCTTCTTCCAGCTTTCGCGGAATTCGCGCGACACATGCGGATCGGTCGGATCGATCGTCGTGCCGTTCACCAGCGTGATCGAGCGCACGTCGAGCGCATTGCCCTTGCCGTGCTCGCTCATCATCGCGCCGATGATGTTGTTGCGGCTTCGGCAGTGATAGGAGGCGAAGTTTCTCACCGAGCGCAGCCGCGATCCGAGGTTGAATGCCGCAAGCTGAGCGAGGTCGTCGCGCACCCAGTCGACGATGGCCGCGGCCATGTCGCATCGAAGCACCGCCGGCGGGTTCACCTCGACACGGCTGTTGTCCGGCAGCATCACCGCCTCCAGCCGCACCAGGTCGACGCTGCCGCACTCGCCCGGCCCGTCGATGGAATCGACGGAGGGCGCCACGGCGCGCTCCGGGGTCAGCCTGACCCGGCACGCCGATGGCGCCGCGGGCGGCGCGGGCGGCGCAGGCGTGGCGGTGCGCGCGGCCGGAGCCTCGGTATTGGAAAATGGCCGCGGACGCGGCAGCGGAACGGTTTGCGCCGCCGCAACCTCGGCCAGGGCTACGAGCGCAATGATGGCGCAACTGCGTTTCACGTGACCGGTTTCTGCAGGAATTGCGGCTTTTCGGAGCCTGATTGTGCCGGCACCGATCCCTCTGCGCAATTCATTGTACGAGCCTCGCCAATCCTTCCGGCGTGGCGACCGAAGGGGCCCAGCCGAGCCCTCGGAGCGCCGCCGGGTCGGCAACCAGGGAGCCGGCGAGCCGCCGGTAGGATTCCTCGCGGCCGGCGAGCCGACAGGCCGCCGCCAGCATCGACGACGGCACCGGAACGAGGCCCGGCCGGCGGCGGAGGCCACGGCGGATGGCGGCGACCATTTCCGGCAACGTCAAAGGCTCCGGGTCCGCCACGACCAGCGGCCGCCGCAGCGGCGACGGCGCCGTCAGCACGCAATCGATCGCCTGGACGAGATTGTCGAGGGACAGCAGCGAGCGGCGCGCCGTGAGGCCGCCGAACGGCAGCGGCAGGCGCGAGCGCGCGAGGCGGATGAGCTCCGCCATGTTGCCCTTGACGCCCGGCCCATAGACGAGCACCGGCCGCAGCGCCACCCAGTCGAGATCGAGCGTCGCGAGCCCCTGCTCCGCCGCCAGCTTCGAGCGGCCGTAGGCGTCGACCGGCTTCGGCTCCAGGCTTTCGGTTTGGACGTCGTCCTCGACCGGGCCGCATTGCGCGCGGATCGACGACAGGAACACGAAGCGGCGTGCGCCGGCACGTTGCGCCGCCTGCGCAAGCCGGATCGTGGCCTCGGTGTTGAGCAGCCGGTAGTCGTCCTCCGGCACACCGGACATCGCATGGGCGATCCCGGCCGAATGGATGACCGCGTCGACGCCCGCCAGCGCCTGCGACATGTTCTGCGCGCGCGCGAGGTCGCCGATCACCGCGCTCGCAGATTCAAGCGGGATCGTGCTCGGACGGCGCAGCAGCACCCGCAGGCGATAGCCGCGCTTCGGCAGCTCCCTGAGCAGGTATTGACCGATGAAGCCGGTCGCGCCGGTCAGCGCGACAATCGGCCGGGATGCTCCACCAAGTGTGTCCGCCACGGTTCTTGTCGGTTGCCAATGGGTCGAACCGACAGGCTAGAGCGTGCTCGCCGAAACGCCAGCCCCGGGACGTGATCCAGGGTGGATTCCGCGTCAGGCCGCCCTGCGTCGCTCGTCCGCTTGCCCGGGTCCGTGCACCACGGATTCAATCTCGCTGCGGTGAACGCCCATGTCCTTGAGCGTCCTGTCATCGAGCGCCCGCAACTGAGCTACGGCCGCGCGTCGTCTGAACCAGCCGAACAGCCGCCGGAACAGGTCGTTGATCGCCGCCTTGCGATAGGCGCGGGCGCGATCGATCACCTGCCGGTTCACTTCGGCGCGCTGCTCGGTGGTGAGCATCCGATAGCCGCGCAGCAGCATGTCGAGCTCTTTGTCGTTGTGGCTCATGGCAAAGTCCTTTCGCAGGTTTCCTTTGTTGCTGGCTTTACTGTTTTGGTTCAATCACGTAAAATGAATAATATTGATCAATCTGATCTCGGAATGAGAATGATGGAGCTGTCGGACCTTCATGTGTTCCGCACCGTAGTCGAAGCGGGCGGGATCACCCGCGCGGCCGAGAAACTCAACCGCGTCCAGTCCAATGTGACCACCCGAATCCAGCAACTCGAGGAACAGCTCGGCGTCGCCCTGTTCATCCGCGAGGGCAAGCGGCTGCACCTCTCGCCCGCCGGCAAGGTCATGCTGGGCTACGCCGAGCGCCTGCTCGACCTCGCCCGGGAAGCACGCGAGTCCGTGCATGATGTGAAGCCGCGCGGCCTGCTCCGCTTCGCCGCGCCGGAAAGCACGACAGGCGTGCGGCTGCCGACGCCGCTCAGCGAATACTGCCGGCGCTACCCGGAGGTGACGCTGGAGTTGCGCGCCCGGAACGGCGAGCAGGTGGTGAGCGAAATCCTCACCGGCGAGATCGACGCCGGGATCGCGGTCGAGCCGTTTCCGGATGCGCCGTTTGAAAAGGCCGAGATCTACAACGAGGAGCTGGTGCTGATCGCAGCCGCCGACCATCCACCGATCCGCTCGGCGCGCGATGCGCGCTCGCAGACCATCCTGGTGTTCGACCACGGCTGCCCCTGGCGCAGGCGGCTCGAGCAGTGGTTTGCGCTGACCGGCGACACGCCGGAACGCATGATCGAGATCAGCTCCTACCACGCCATGTTAGGCTGCGCGGTGGTCGGCATGGGCATCTCGCTGGTGCCGCGCATGGTGCTGGAGACCTTCCCTGAGGTGCACCGGCTGAGCGTGCATCCGCTGCCGCTGGAGCTCCGCCGGGCGCAAATGGCGATCCTTTGGCGCAAGGGCGCGCGCTCGCCGAAGCTCGACGCTCTGGTCGAGTTGGTCACCCGCCACGCTGAATCCATCAACACTCGCCGCCCTGCCCCCAGCGCGATGCGTCCGCGCAAGCAGGCCGCGGCGGCAGTGCCACGCTGCGCGGCGCGCGCGGCGGCTGCGAGCACGATAGCGAGATTCGATGGCTCACTACGACGTCATGGTGTGCGGGCTAGGCGTCATGGGAAGCGCCGCGCTCTACCATCTGGCGCGCCGCGGCCAACGCGTGCTCGGGATTGATCGCTATCCACCGGGCCACGATCGCGGCTCGTCGCACGGCGACACCCGCATCATCCGCCTCGCCTATTTCGAGCACCCGTCCTATGTGCCGCTGGTCCGCCGCGCCTACGAGCTGTGGCGCGAGATCGAGGCCGAGGCCGCGCGGCCGCTGCTGCACGTCACCGGCATTGCCGAGATCGGCCCGCCTGACGGCGCGCTGGTCGGCGGGACGCTCGCTGCGGCACGGCTGCATGACATTCCGCATGAGCTGACTCGCGGCATCGGAATTGACGCGGCGGTATCCGGCATTTCATCTGCCGCCGCACTTTGTCGGCGTGGTGCAGCCGGACGGAGGATTCGTCGAGGCCGAAGCATCCGTGCAATCGATGCTCGCGCTGGCGCAAAAGCATGGCGCCGAAATTCACGTCGGTGAAACGATCCGCGCCATCGAACCGGCGAGCGCCGGGGCGCGCGTCGTGACCGACGCCGCGACCATCGAAGCCGGCGCGGCCATCGTCGCCGCCGGGCCATGGACGCCATCGCTGCTCCGCGACGCGGCGCTGCCGCTCCGCGTCACCCGGGAGGTCTTGGGCTGGTTCGCGCCAAAGCAGCCGGCGTCCTTCGCGCCCGGCAAGTTCCCCGTGTTCCTGATCGAAAGCGCGCACGGCATCCACTATGGATTTCCGCCACGCGGCGCAGGCGTCAAGGTTGCCAAACATCACCATCGCGACGAGGCGGTCGATCCGGATTCCTATGACCGGACCGTGTCGGCCGAGGACGAGGCTCTGATCCGCGCGGCGGTCGCCGACCATTTGCCGGACGCGAACGGTCCCCTGGCGGCTGCCAGAACCTGCCTCTACACCGTCGCGCCCGACGGCGATTTCATTATCGACCGGTTGCCCGGCGCCGCTTCGATCGTCGTCGCATCGCCCTGCTCCGGTCACGGTTTCAAGTTCGCGCCGGCAATCGGCGAAATTCTCGCCGATCTCGCCACCGGGGGTTCGACCAAGCACGACATTTCGCGGTTCCGGATCGGCCGCTTCGCGTGACTGTCGCCGGCCGCGGAAAAATTTCATTTCCGGCGCGTTGCCGCGGAAGAAATTCGGCTTTGATTTGTTAGGTGTAGGTGCCGGGCACGTCCCCAGGGCCCGCCTGAACAATATAACACTGGATGGACAAGGAGGACCCTCATGAAACGAACCACGAAAATTGCCCTCGCCGCCTCGGTCGCGCTTGCAGCGGTGACGACGACGGCCAGCTTGCATGCACAGCAGAGCGCGATGACCTTCTTCATCACCAGCGCCGGTTCCGGCAACGGCGGGAATCTTGGTGGGCTCGAAGGCGCCGACGCCATCTGCCAGAAGCTCGCTACCGCCGCCGGCGCCGCCGCCAAGACCTGGCGCGCCTACCTCAGCACCACCGGCGCGAAATCCGTCAATGCGCGCGACCGGATCGGCCGCGGCCCCTGGCAGAACGCGAAGGGCGAAGTCATCGCCCGCACCATCGACGACCTGCACAGCGACAAGAACAATCTCAACAAGCAGACCGCGCTCACCGAGACCGGCCAGGTGGTCAACGGCCGCGGCGACAAGCCGAACATGCACGACATCCTCACCGGCTCGTCGCCAGAAGGCCGCGCGGTCGGCGGCGGCGAAAAGGACACGACCTGCAACAACTGGACCAGCGCCGACGCCGGCTCGGCCGTCGTCGGTCACCACGACCGCCAGGGCCTCGACACGTCGCCGCCGGCGATCTCCTGGAACTCGTCGCACGGCTCGAAGGGCTGCAGCCAGCAGGCGCTGGTCAGCACGGGCGGCAACGGATTCCTCTACTGCTTCGCGTCGAACTAGTCAGCGTTCAAGCATTCATGCGGCCGTCAGGCGGTGTGCCTGACGGCCGTTTCTTTGAGCCAGTAAGCTATTGCGCCGGCGCGAATGCCTTGGCGTAGCGCTCCGCGATGTCGGGCTTCGTCCCGACAATCAGCGCCACCACCTTGTCGACCTCCTGGCCGGGCACGAAGTTGAACTCGACCATGCTCTTGGCTGCTTCGGCCAGGAAGGTCTTGTCCTGCCCGAGCGCCGCGAACGCGCGGCGCAGCATCTCGAGCCGCTCCGCCGGAACGTCCGGCGGCACGATCACCGGCCGCGCCGCCGTCTTCTGCGTGAAATGCAGTTCCATCACCTGGCGGTCGGAAGGGCTCTTGATGAAGTCGAGCGCGTTCGGGAGGCCGGCGAGCTCCGGATCGTTCTGCAACGCGCCCTGCATCAGCATCGTAACCTGCTTGTCGCGGATCCAATTCGAGCGCACCGCCTTGAAGCTCGACCACGACCAGTCGGCGATGCCCTGCACCTCGCCGCGCTCGATCGCCAGCGCGATCTGCGCGGTGCTGTTGTAGCCCGACACGATCTTGAACTTGGTTCCGATCAGCGAGTTGTAAAGCCTTGGCGTCGTTTCAGGATCGACGCTGACGATGCCGCCGACGATCAGCTCCCGCTCGAACAGATCCTTCGCTGTGCGATGCGGCGACGTTGCATTCCACGACAGCGTGACCGCGGTTTCGCTGTTGAGGCTGCCGACCCAGCCGAATTTCTCGAGATCGAAGCGCGTGCCGGCGGGATAGGTCAGCTTGGCGAGCAACATGCCGCGCTGGATCAGCGCGATGGTGGTGCCGTCCTTCGGCGCGGTGCTGAACATGAAATTGGTGGCGGCGATGCTTCCGGCGGCCGGCATGTTCTGGACCACGACGGTCGGATTGCCGGGGATGTGCCTGCCGAGGTGCCGCGCCGCCGTGCGCGCCTGCAAGTCGTATCCGCCGCCGACACCGGCGCCGACAATGAACGTGATCTGCTTGCCGGCATAGAAATCCTGCTGGGCGCCGGCAGGAGAGATCGCCGCCGCGACCATGGCAGCGATCAGCAAGGCGGAACGACAAGCCGTGCTGAAATAGCCAGATGCAGTATCGAGCATGTCCAAAAGTCTCCCGAGCCTCAATTCCGAGCGGCAGATGCCAGATTCTAGAGCCGCGCCAAAGGGCTGCAACCGAACTTGGTGAAGAAAGCGGCGATCTGCCCGACCTCCACTGCGATGTATTGCCACTACGGTCCGTTAGCTTTAATCCGTCCGGGATGGCGCGGCGCATCATATTTCACCAAGGCACCTCCCGGCTGGCGCTGTGGGCACGCCGTATTGCGCTGTTTTCGCTGGTGGCCGCGATCCTGTCGATCATCATCGTGCACTCCGGCCTGCTGGAAATTCGCCCGGCATTGGTGACGTTTGGCGCCTCCATGGCGCTCGCGATCCTGGCGCTGCTGCTGGCTTTCGCCGCATTTGTCTCGATCTGGAAGGACGGCCTCCACGGCATGGGCGCCTCCCTGGGCGCGATCGGTATTGCGATCCTGTTGCTCGCCTATCCGACGTTTATCGCGGTCAAGGCCCGCAACCTGCCCTGGATCTATGACATCACCACCGACCCGATCGACCCGCCACGCTACGACACCCTCGCCAAGGCGCGGCCGCGCGACGCCAATCCGATCGTCTATGCCGGCCTCACCGCGGCCGAGCTGCAGCTCGAATCCTATCCCGATATCGAGCCGCTCGACGCCGATATCGACACACGCAGCGCCTATAATGCGGCACTCACCATCATCAACCGACGCCGATGGCGCGTCGTCGAGCAGCGGCCTCCGGATCAGGGCCGGCAGGAGGGTCGCATCGAAGCGGTGGCGCGAACACCGATCATGGGATTCCGCGATGACGTCATCGTGCGGGTGCGGCCGTTCGAAGGCGGCGCGCGCGTCGACATCCGCTCATCGTCGCGCTACGGCTCGTTTGATTTCGGCGCCAACGCCGCGCGCATCCGTGCCCTGATCGAAGACATCGAGGCCGAGTTCGCCAATCAAGCGCCGGACGAGCCCCCGCCGGTCGCGCGCCCGAAAGGGCCAACCAAGGGCGCGCCCAAGACGCAGCCAAAGTCGCCGCCGAAAGCGGCGCCTAAGAATCAGCCCACCGCCAATCGATAGCGGCCACCGGCTGACGGCGCGCCTTCGGTCTTGACCTTGCCGCGCGCAACCAGGTCCTCGAGATGCGCGAGCACCGACAAGCCGGCCGCCCGGGTGAGCCGCGGATCGAGGCCGACATAGATATCGCGCACCAGCGACGGGATGTCGGTTTCGCCCGCCTTCAACTGATCGAGGATCGCCGCCTCGCGGGCGCGACGGTGGCGGATGAAATGCTGCACATAGCGCGGCGCATCGCGCACCGCTCCGCCGTGGCCGGGGTAATAAATGGTCTCGGCACGACGCGCGAGCTTGTCGAGCGACGCCATGTAGTCGCTCATCGAACCATCGGGCGGCGCCACCACCGGCGTCGACCACGCCATCACATGATCGCCCGCGAACAGGACATCGGTTCCCTTGAGCGCAAACGCCATGTGGTTGGCGCAATGCCCCGGCGTGGCGATCGCTTCCAGCGACCACCCATCACCGTCGACGACGTCGCCGTCGACCAGCACGCGATCCGGCCGGAACTCCATGTCGCCCGAGGAGTTCGAGCGGTCTCACGTCCCCGCCGATATTGAGCGGGCGCGCCGCGCGATGCGGCCCCTCGCCCAAGGTCGGCGCGCCGGTTGCGGCCTTGATCCGCGCGGCGGCCGGCGAATGGTCGCGATGGGTGTGGGTGACGAAAATATGCGACACCGTCTCGCCGCGCACGGCATCGAGCAGCGCCGCGATATGGGCCTCGTCCGTCGGACCCGGATCGATGATGGCGACGCGGCCGCGGCCGACGATGTAGCTCACCGTCCCCTTGAACGTGAACGGTCCCGGATTGTTGCACAGCAGGCGGCGGATGCCGGGCGCCACCTCCTCGACCTTGCCGGGCGGCAGGTCGAACGTCTTGTCGAATGGAATGTCGTCACTCATGCCGCGAGGACATGCGCGTTCACGCGATCGCAGTCAATCCGTCACAAGACGACGAGCGCCGCGCTACTCCAGCGTGACCTTGCCGACCTTGATGACCTTTTCCCACTTCGCGGTCTCGTCCTCGACCAGCTTGGTGAAGTCCGCCGGCGTGCCGCCGATCTGAATGCCGCCGAGGTCGGCAAGACGCGCGGCGATTTTCGGATCTTTCAGCGCGGCGTTGACCTCGCGATTGAGCCTTTCAATGACGTTCGCCGGCGTACCCTTGGGGACCGCCACGCCGAAGAAGGCGCTGGCCTCGTATCCGGCCACCGTTTCTCCGACGGTCGGGACATCGGGCAGCGCCTGCGACCGTTGCGCCGTCGTCACCCCGAGTGCGCGCAGCTTGCCGGCTTTGATATGCGGCAGCGAGGGCGGCATGTTGTCGAACATCACATGCACCTGCCCGGCCAGCATGTCGGTGAGCGCCGGCGCCGAACCGCGGTAAGGCACGTGCAGCAAGTCGACGCCCGTCATCATCTTGAACAATTCACCGGATAGATGGACCGACGTGCCGTTGCCCGACGTCGCCCAATTGATCTTGCCGGGGTTCGCCTTGGCATAGGCAATGAACTCGGCGACGTTCTTGGCGGGCACCGATGGATTCACCTCCATCACGTTCGGCACCCGGATGATCCCGGCAACTTGCACGGTGTCGCGCAGGTAGTTGAACGAGAGCTTCTTGTAGAGCGTCGCGTTGATCGCGTTGGCGGGATTGACCAGCAGCAGCGTGTACCCATCGGGCGCGGCGTTGACCACGGCCTCGGTGCCGAGATTATTGCCGGCGCCCGGCCGGTTCTCGATGATGACCTGCTGGCCGATATGCTCGCTCAAATAGGCCGCAACGATGCGCGCCGTAATGTCGGTCGCCCCGCCGGGCGGATACGGCACGACCCAACGGATTGTCCGCGCCGGGTAGTTCTGCGCGATCGCACGGCCCCCGAAAGCGGTCAGCGCGGCGGACGAGATGGGGCCTAACACGGCAGCTCGAATCAATTTACGCCTTGAGATCATGCATTCCTCCCGTTGCCCCACGGCCTCTCGGCCCGAGCGTCCGCGAATGTTTTGCGCCGCAAGGTACGCGGCCATGCCGGCCCGGCACAAGCCGGTTGCGGCGCCCGACTTGTCGCACGCCGGGAACGCTGCCGCCGAACTTTCGACCACATAGACCGCCAGGATGAGCGGATGGCCGTCGTCGACGGCAAGGGACATCGGATGGCAGTTCTCACCTACGCGATCGGCGACGTTCACGGCAGCTATACCAAGGTCGTCAATCTCCTGCGCCACTGCAACGACCATTGCGGCGGCAACGATGCGCGCTTCGTGTTCCTCGGCGACTATGTCGATCGCGGCAAGCGCAGCCGCGACGTGGTGAATTTCCTGGTCGAGACGCAGGCGGCCGCGCCCGACCGGATCGTCTGCCTCATGGGCAATCACGAGGAGATGTTGCTCAACGCCGCGAGCGTCGGCGACGAGATGGTGTGGCTCTACAACGGAGGCGACACGACGCTGCAGAGCTACGGCGTGGACCGGGCCGCCGATATTCCGGCCGGGCATCTCGCCTGGTTCGAAGCGCTTCCGTTCGCCACCAGCGACGACAAGCGCTTCTTCGTCCATGCCGGCATCATGCCGGGCATCCCGCTGGAGCAGCAGCGCAAGGACGTGATGCTGTGGATCCGCGAGCCGTTCCTCTCCGACCAGAACGACCACGGCCGCTACATCGTGCACGGCCACACGCCGACCAACACCGGAATTCCGGAGCTCTGCCACAACCGGCTCAACCTCGACACCTACGCTTGGTACGGTAACCCGCTGTTCGCCGCCGTGTTCGACGAACGCCGCGTCGGACCGCTGGCGTTCATCTCAGACGACGGGATGATCTCCACCGCGCCGCCGATCAACGCGCGGGAGCAGGAACTGTACGCGTCAGGAATTCGAGCACGCGCGCGTTGAACGCCGCCGTGTGATCGATTTGCGGATGGTGAAACGCACCCGGGATCACCGCGAGTTCCGATCCAAGCGTACTCGTGCTCGCTCGTCACTCACGAATGCCGGCCAGTCGCAGCCCTTCCTGGTACCGGGCCAAATCTTCCGTCCTCCGGAATGGCAGACGGTCTTTTAGCTTTGACACGCACAAGTCGGGATCGAGACGGCGCAAAACGTCGACTGCTTTACGGGCGTCGCCGTGTCGGCCGGCCATGGCGCTGCTCGCGGCAACCAATCGCACTGCAGTCACGTAGCTCGGTTGATCGCGCAGTGCGTCCTGGGCCCACGTCCGTGCGTCTTCGACGCGACCTGCGATCAAATGAGCGGTAGCGATTCCGGCCTTCATCCGGCTGATCTCCGGATCGACGGGACTGAGCCGCATGGCACGCGTCAGATGCTCGATCGCAACCTCAGGCTCACCCAGATATGCCCTGACCCAGCCGCTGGCATACCATCCGAGTGCGAGGTTGGGATTGAGCGAGAGCGATCGATCAATCAAGGTTGCGCCGTCTTCGAGATCTCCGACGACGTAAGCCAGCGCCTGCCCGCCGCGTGCCAGGGCCACGGCGTCGGCGCGTCCCGATGCGACTGCCCGCCGCGCGAACCGATCAGCCTCGGCGGCTTCCGACGACGTGTCGACCATCCAGCCGCTGGTCTTGCGCCAGACATAGCAATACGCAGCCATAGCGTACGCTGCCGCATACTCCGGATCGAATTCGATGGCTTGGCGGAAGAGGTGGAGAGCCTCGGCATTGGCCTCCCGGTTGGCCTGATGGACCGCCGCCATCCCGCGCAGGAACAGATCATAGGCACCGAGATTTTCCGTCTGTTTTCGCTTTGAGCGCTCGATTTCCGCCTGCTCGACCTTCGGAGTGATTGCGCCGACCACGCACGCCGTGACCTGGTCCTGCAGATCGAAGATGTCACCGAGCGTGCCATCGAACCGATCCGCCCAAAGATGTGCGCCCGTGGAAGCGTCGATCAACCGGCCCGTGATGCGGACCCTGTCGGACGCTTTGCGCACGCTGCCCTCCAAGACGTAGCGTACGCCCAGATCGCGCCCGACTTGCCTGACGTCGGCTGAGCGCCCCTTGTACGTAAAGCTGGAGTTCCGCGCGATGACGAACAGCCAGCCGACGCGCGACAAACTGGTGATGATCTCTTCCACAATGCCATCGGCAAAGTATTCCTGCTCCACGTCGCCGCCCATGTTCCGGAATGGCAACACCGCGATGGACGGTTTTTCGGGCAGAGCGAGTCCCGACGCCGCATCGGCCGATGCCGCCCCCGGTGCACCGGCGCTCACGTCCACCTCGGCGGCTGGCGCCGGGTTGACAGGCCCGACGAAGCGGAAGCCCTTGCGCGAAACGGTGCGGATCAAACGTTGCTGGTCCCCGCTATCATCGATCGCACGGCGTACAGAGGCAATTCTACTGCTGAGCACCGCATCCGAACGAATGCGGCTGTTCCACACCGCTGCGAGGAGGTCATCCTTGCTCACCACGCGGTCGCGGTTTTGAACCAGATAAACCAGGACGTCGAAAACCTGTGGCTCCAGGGCGACCAGTTGGTCGCCTCGCCTGAGTTCCCGACGGTTGACGTCGAGCACATAGTCCTCAAAGGCGAACCGCATGCTCCCCCCGGGGCCAGCCCAAAGTCCGATCCTCTGGAATGTTCGGAGCTTTCTAAGGATCAAATCAAATGCGCAAGGCTGGGGAGAACACTGGCATAATTGCTGATGCTAACCCAGCCGGTGCAGGCGCTTCGCTTGATGACCCTCTTCAATGCGCTGTCGTCGCCTCATGACGATTGGTAGCTGCCCTCGCTAGTCCGCGCTGCGACCGTCCTTTCGCTGTTGATCGCTGTAGATTTCTGTTCATAGCCGCGTCGCGGCCGAAAGCGCGGCGGCGGCTGCATTTCTCGTGTGCGAGCCCCGAAAACACGCCTCACTATCGACAGGCTATGAACAGACACGCGCGCGCTCGCCTTGACGCTGCGCATTTCCATGCCACCGTCAGGCCGTCCCGCCCGCCGAGGGTGCTTTCGCGAGGCATTGCGTCAGCAGGATGGGATGCGGCGTCCTGCGGGGTTGCTCCATGCAAGCAGTCCCCCGGGAGGCGCCCGGCAACACCGCCCTTCCGCCACTACGAGCGGAACGTGCGAATGCACCAATGCCAGGTTTGAAGGGCGCCGCTCGTGTGCTCTGAGATTTGGCTAAGGCGGGCTCGGAGCCAACAATCGCCGCGGTAGGGCGCCGAGAGGCGAGCGTCGCCGATGCGACGCAAGGCGCGCGACAGCGCGTTTACGCGCCTGCGGGCCTACGTCACCGGCCCGCCGACGGGTGCCGCTGCACCCGAGCGCCTGTCGGCGCTCCGCTTCCCTCATTTCGTGATGAGGGAAAACTGGTAAACCTCGGAGGGCTTGATGCCTCGCGAGAACGAAAAAGCATGCGCCACCGGCACCGCCGGTTATCTGACCTTATCTCTGGCAGCCTAGCGCCAATGTCCTGAAAAACTGGTCGGAGTGATAGGATTTGAACCTACGACCCCCTCGTCCCGAACGAGGTGCTCTACCAGGCTGAGCCACACTCCGACACTGGGCGGGGTTATAACGGCGACCCCCGGGGGCCGCAAGCAAGAGGTTTGGACGTGACTGTGGGACCGTCAACGCGCGTCATCAAGGCCGGTTCCGAGGCCGTGGCCGAGGCGGCGCGCTGCCTGGCGGCCGGCGGGCTGGCCGCCTTCCCGACCGAGACCGTCTATGGCCTCGGCGCCGATGCGCAGAACGGGATCGCGGTGGCGCGCCTCTATGCGGCGAAGGGCCGGCCGGCGTTCAATCCCCTGATCGCGCATGTTCCCGATCTGGCCGCGGCGCGTGGCCTTGCACGCTTCGATGCTGTGGCCGAGCGGCTCGCGGCGGCGTTCTGGCCCGGGCCGCTGACGCTGGTGCTGCCGAAAGCGGAAAGCTGCGCGGTCGCCGACCTCGCCACCGCCGGGCTCGACAGCATCGCGGTGCGCGTGCCGGACCATCCGGTCGCGCGCGATATCCTCACCGCCTTCGGGCGGCCGGTGGTCGCGCCCTCCGCCAACCGCTCCGGCCATGTCTCGCCCACCACCGCGCAACACGTGCTCGCCGATCTGCGCGGGCGTATCGATCTCATCATTGACGGCGGCGCGACGCCTGTTGGAGTCGAGTCGACCATCGTCGCCTGCCTCGGCGAGCCGGCACTGCTGCGTCCGGGCGGCGTGCCGCGCGCGGCGATCGAGCGCGTTCTCGGATTTGCGCTCAGCGACGCCCCCGTGCAGGACGGCACCGACGAGGGCGAAGCGCCGCTCGCGCCCGGCCAGCTCGCCTCCCACTACGCGCCGCGCAGTCCGCTGCGGCTCGACGCGACGTCGGTCGCGCCCGGGGAGGCCCTGCTCGCCTTCGGGCCGCAGGCGCCCGCAGGCCCCGAACCGGCGCGCATGCTCAACCTCTCCGCGCGCGGCGACCTGATCGAGGCCGCCGCCAACCTGTTCTCGCACTTGCGCGCGCTCGATGCCGCAGGCGCAACCGCCATTGCCGTGATGCCGGTGCCGCACGAAGGGCTCGGCGAGGCGATCAATGACCGGCTCAGCCGCGCGGCCGCGCCGCGACCATGACCTCCGACGTGAAAACCGCAGCGGGCCGCGCTATAGTCCGCGCCTTGAATATCGTGAGTGCCGCATGAACGTCGTCGAACGTCCCGTCAAAGTCGTGCCGCCCGAGCTGCTCGCCCGCTTCGCCGCGATCGTCGGCGCGCGCAACGCGCTCACCGATGCCAACGACATCGAGCCCTACATGATCGAGGATCGCGGGCTCTATCGCGGCCGATCACCGATCGTGCTGCGGCCGGGCTCGACCGCCGAAGTCTCCGCGATCCTGAAGCTCGCGAACGAGACCGGCACACCCATTGTCCCGCAGGGTGGCAATACCGGTCTTGTCGGCGGACAGACGCCGCACAACGGCGAGGTCCTGCTTTCGCTCAAGCGCATGGACCGTATCCGCGAGGTGGACGCGACCTCCAACACCATGACCTGCGAAGCCGGTGTCGTGCTGATCAAGGCGCAGGAAGCAGCGGCCGCCGAGAACCGGCTGTTTCCGCTTTCGCTCGGCGCGGAGGGAAGCTGCACCATCGGCGGCAACCTCTCGACCAATGCCGGCGGCACCGGTGCCCTCGCCTACGGCGTCGCGCGCGAGCTGGTGATGGGGCTCGAGGTCGTGCTGGCCGACGGGCGCGTGCTCAATAATCTGCGCAAGCTCAAGAAGGACAACACCGGCTACGATCTTCGCCACATCTTTGTCGGCGCGGAAGGCACGCTCGGCATCATCACGGCGGCGGTGTTGCGGCTGTTCCCGCGTCCGCGCGCGGTCGAGACCGCCTTTATCGGCCTGTCCTCGCCCTATGAAGCGCTCACGCTGCTCAATCTCGCCTATGAGCGCGCGGGCGGCAGCGTGACCAGCTTCGAACTGATCCCGCGCATCGCGCTCGAATTCGCGGTCAAGCACGCGCCGATGTGCCGCGATCCGCTCGCGAGCAAGCACAAATGGTACGTGCTGATGGAATTGTCGACGCAGGCGCGTGACGGCCTGCGCGCGGTCATGGAGGATATTCTTTCGACCGGCGCCGAGCGCAAGCTGATCGAGGACGCCACCATTGCGGAGAGCCTCGACCAGACCAAGGGACTGTGGCTGCTTCGCCATCACATCGCCGACACGCAGAAATACGAAGGCGGCTCGATCAAGCAGGACGTCTCGGTACCGGTGAACGCGGTGCCGGATTTCATCGCGGAAGCGACTGCGAAGGTCGAGGCGATGATTCCGGGCTGCCGGCCGGTGCCGTTCGGCCATCTCGGCGACGGCAACATTCACTACAACGTCTCGCAGCCGGTCGGCGCCGACCGGGCGGAGTTCATCAAGCGCTGGGACGAGGTCAACGACGCGGTGTTCGGCGTCGTCGCGAAATACGCAGGCTCGATCTCGGCCGAGCACGGCATCGGCGTGATGAAGCGCGGACTGCTGCCGTCGGTGAAGGACCCGGTCGCCTACGATCTGATGTGCAGCTTGAAGCGCATGCTTGACCCGCAGGGGATTTTGAACCCCGGCAAGGTGTTGTAGCGACCGGCGCCGGTCGCGTCCGTGCCCGTTCAAAAATTCAGCAACTCTTCACCGTGTCACAGTTGCGTGCATCGCAGATGCAGCCATTTCCGCGATTCACTCCATGTTAAGCGCGATCAAACCACTGCGATTAACCGGGATTAAAAGCCCGCGCTGGTAAATTCCCACCCCAAATAGGGATTGGCGGCGCAGGATTTTTGCGCCCACTTGGAAGAAGGGGTGGCGGACGTGAGTCTCGACCAACTTCGCGCAGCGGCCGCGCAACCGGCTGCGACGCGCCCATCGATGATCGCTGCGCCGGCGACGGCCGCGCAGGCGACGGCACCGATCGGCCGTGTCCTCGGAGTCACCGGATCGCAAGCGACGGTCGGGCTGCTGCCGGCGCAACCCGGACTGCCTGATGAAGACCGCGCCACCGTCGGCAAATTTCTCGCCGTTCACAGCGGCAAGTCGGTCCTGATCGGGCTGATCACCGAAGTCTCGGCGGATGTTCCTGCAAGCGCCAGGGACAAGGGCTTCGTCGCGACGGCGCGGCTCGATCTGATGGGTGAGATCCTGCGCGAAGCCGTCCGCGGTTCGCGCTTCCAGCGCGGCGTCGCAAGCTATCCCGTGATCGGCGACGGCGTCGCCATGCTGTCCAACGCCGAGCTGCGTCTTATCTACGAGCTGGCCGGATCGGGATCGCTCAACATCGGGCACCTGCAGCAGGACCCGAGCATCAGCGGCTTCGTCAACGGCACCGACATGGTCGGCAAGCACTTCGCCGTGATCGGCACCACCGGCGTCGGCAAGTCCTCAGGCGTCGCGATCATCCTCCACGAGCTTCAGAAATCGCGGCCCGACCTGCGGATCTTCCTGGTCGACCCGCACAACGAATACGGCCGCTTCTTCGGCGAGAGCGCACAGGTGCTCACGCCCCGCAACCTCAAGCTGCCGTTCTGGCTGTTCAATTTCGAAGAGATCGTCGACGTCTTTTTCCACGGACGTCCCGGCATCGACGAGGAAGTCGAAATCCTCTCCGAGGTCATCCCGCTCGCGAAGGGCAGCTACACCCAATACCGCGGTTCGACCAACCGCATCGCCGCCAAGATCACCGATCCGCGGAACTGCGGCTTCACCGTGGAGACTCCGGTCCCTTACCGGCTGGCGGATCTCATCAGCCTGATCGACGAACGGATGGGCAAGCTCGAGAACCGCTCGTCGCGCATGTTCCACCACCGCCTGCTGACGCGGATCGAGACGCTTCGCAACGACCCGCGCTACGCCTTCATGTTCGACAACGCCAATGTCGGCGGCGACACCATGGCGGAGGTTTTGAGCCAACTGTTCCGGATGCCGGCCAACGGCAAGCCGATGACGATCATGCAGCTCGCCGGCTTTCCCTCCGAAGTCGTCGATGCGGTCATGTCGGTCTTGTGCCGGATGGCGTTCGACTTCGGCCTGTGGAGCGAAGGTGCGATCCAGCTCCTGTTCGTCTGCGAGGAGGCGCACCGCTACGCCTCGGTCGATCGCAAGATCGGCTTCGGCCCGACCCGGCGCGCGATCTCCCGCATCGCCAAGGAAGGCCGCAAGTACGGCGTATTCCTCGGCCTGGTGACGCAGCGGCCGGCCGAGCTCGACCCAAACATCATTTCCCAATGCAGCACGCTGTTCACGATGCGGCTGTCGAACGACAGCGACCAGGCGCTGGTGCGGTCCGCGGTGTCGGACGCAGCCGCGAGCCTGTTGACGTTCCTGCCGTCGCTTGCGACTGGCGAAGTGTTCGCGTTCGGCGAGGGCGTTGCGCTGCCGACCCGGCTGAAATTCAGGGAGCTCCAGCCGTATCTGCGTCCGAAGGGCGAGATGATCAACGAAACGATCGGCAACGTCGAGTCGCCGGAGTTCATCGCGTCCGTGATCGAACGCTGGCGCGGCGCAACGATGAGTCACCGCGGCCGGATCGACGACAGCAATCAAGACCTCGGGACGTTCACCGAGCAGCCGCCTCCGCTGCAGTCGGCGATGCCCGAGGCCGACAAGTCTCGCATCCTGAAGCGGCCACTCGGCGCGGATCCGGCGCAACCGCAGGCCCCGTTCGCACCGGCGCAGCCGCAGCCGGGCTTCGGTCCCCCGCAGCCGCGATGGCCCACGCGCTGATCGCGCGGGGCCCGCAACTTCGATCCTATGAGTGGCCTTTCGCGCTGGCCTTGGGGGGCAGGACCGGTTCGGGCGCGGACCTTCCGGACATTTCCCGTTCCGCCACCGCCATGTTGATGCGCACGAGGTTGCAGGCATGACGGAGCGCGACGTCGCGCTCCCTGACGCTGAGATTGGGATCCTTGGCGCGCTTGTGAAGCTGCAGCGCGAGCCTGATCCGCTCCTGTGACGTCATCGGGTTGCAAACGGCCAACCGCAACTCCCACGGCAAGACGTGCCCTAAAACACGCATGTACGCGTCACAAACGCGGCAATGCCGTCGCAGTTCCCATTTTCTCGACTTTGTCGCGTCTCGTCCTAGAAATTGATTCAAATCGAAATGAGCGCGCTGGGCGCTTTGATGCCGTCACGTCAAGGCATGCGCCTTGCGGCCGCCGCGCTCGATGGCCGTCGGCGCTTCGTCGCGCGCGATGAGATCGCGGGCGAGATCGAGGCATCGCCGCGCAAGTTCGCTCGCGCCTTCCGCGAGCTCCTTCGAGCTGCGCACGACCTCGACATTGCGCTCCATGTCCTCGCGCGACCAGCCGCGCGAATGCGCGACATAGGGAAATTGCGGGAAGATGAATCCAAGCTCCGCGAAAAAGCCGAGCATCTGGCCGGCGACGCCCTGGATGTTGTCCTGGCCGCCGACGATGATGAAGCCCGCGACCTTGTTGCGGATCAGCACCTGATTGCTGATCGTGACGGCGTTCTGCACGCAGTTGAGCCGTTCCGCCATCTTGAAATAGAGCGAGGAGGCGGCGCCCCAGCGGATCGGCGAGGCGACGATCACAGCGTCCGCCCAATGCACGAAGGCGTCGTAGACGCGGTCCATCTCGTCGTTCGCATCCATTTGCGTGATCGAGCACGGCCATGTGCAGGCGCGCGCGGCCTTCGAGTAGTAGCCTTCGCACGGCCTGAATTTCAGATCGTTGAGCCGGATCATCTTGGTCTCGGCGCCGGTCTCGGCCGCGGCCTTCAGCGCGCATTCCAGCAGATGGTCGGAGCCGGAGAAGCGTGGATTCCCGGCGTCCATCACGGTCGTCGAGATGCCCACGATCCGCAGCGGCCCGGGCTCGCGCTTGGGATCGCGCTCGAGCGGGTGCGGCGGATGCGGCTTGCGCGACCGCTTGGTCGCCGCCGCCAGGTTGACCAGCAACCGCGCGCGCTCGACCTTGATCGGGTAGGACGGGACGCAATCCTCCTCGAAGCCGGGCTCACCTTTCCCCGTGCTGCGATGGAATTTCCACCCGTGCCACGGGCAGGTGACGTAGTCGCCGTCGAGATGGCCGCCGCCCAGCGGGCCGCCGACGTGGTTGCAGCCGTTCGCGATCACGCCGAACTGCCCATCCTTGAACGACACCGCGAAGTCGCGGTTGTTGGCGCGGACCTGCTGCAGCGGCCGCTTCGACAGTTCGTCGGTCGAGCCGATGTCGATCCAGTCTTCGGTGTCAGCCATCCGGCGCCCCTTAGAATAAGTCCAAGCGCCCGCTTATAGCAGCCGTGCGGCGCCGCCCGGCAATCAAAACAACGACGACTGCCGGTCGTCCTTGGGCTTGCGCGTGCGCTTTGCCGGGGCGCCCGGCTTGACGGGTGCGTTCGTTGCCGGCTCGCCGGCCGCCTGCGCGCGACCGCGCCGGCTCCAGCAAGCCCGGATAGTCGTTCGTCACGCGGTTGACCGCCGGCGAAATCTCATAGGCCTCGAACAGATCCTCCGGCGCGGGCACCAGCAAGGCCGCCGCGGTCTCGGCATCCACGTTGCGGCAGTCGAGCCAGAGATCGAACGCCTCCGGCGGGATCACCGCCGGCATCCGGTAGTGGATCGGATGCAGCGTTTTGTTGGCGTCGGTCGTAATAACGACCGCCGTCTCCAGCTCCTCACCGTTCGGGCCCATCCAGCTTTCCCACAGCCCGGCGAACGCGACTGGGCCGCCGTGCTTCGGCCGCACCACGTACGGCCGCCGCGGCTTGGTGTCCTCGTTCCATTCGTAGAAGCCGTCGGCCGGGATCAGGCAGCGGCGATACTTCATGGCGTTCTTGAACGACGGCTTGTCGAGGACGGTGTCGCTGCGCGCCTGGAGCACGAGCGAGAACGTCTTCGGGTCCTTCACCCAGGCCGGGATCAGGCCCCAGCGCACCAGCGCGAACTGCCGCCGGCCCTCGAAGAGCCGCACGATCGGGATCGGCTGCGTCGGCGCCACGTTGTAGCGCGGCGGGAAGTTCGGCTGCTCGAGATAGGCGAACAGCTGCCGCATGGCTTCCGGCGTCGAAGTGATGAGATAGCGTCCGCACATGCTAATGTTCTAGCTTAGCGTGAGGATCGCCCGAAACCCGCGTCCGATCTCTGGGTTTCAGCGACCGTCATCCAGGGAGCCCGATTCCACGTGGCCGATGCAAGAACCTACCCGACCCGCCCCTTTCTGGCGGTGAGCGCCGCCATCCTGCGCGACGGCAAGGTGCTGGTCGTGCGCCGTGCGCGCAACCCGGCGGGCGGGCTCTATAGCCTGCCGGGCGGCGTGGTCGAGGCCGGCGAAACCCTCGCCGAGGCTGTGAAACGCGAGGTCGACGAGGAGACCTCGCTCATCATCGAGCCGGTCGCACTGGCCGGCTATCGCGAGGTGGTGGCGCGCGACGCCGAGGACAAGGTCGAGCGACATTTCGTGATCCTGCCGTTCGCCGCGCGCTGGATCGCGGGCGAGCCGAAGCTCAACGAGGAACTCAGCGAATGGCTCTGGGTCGACCCCGCCGAGGTCGCCTCGATGCCGACCACGCCTGGGCTCGCCGAAATCGTGGCTAGCGCCGTGGAGCAGCTCAAGGCGGCGGGGTGAGGCCACGCTCAGCAGGCGGCTTGCGGGCGCCCGGCCCCGGGCCTATGTCGATTGCCCATGCAACGAAGTCTCGCGGCCGCGCTGCTCACACTGGTCCTGGCCCTCGCCTGCGCGAGCGCCCCGGCGCGGGCGCAGCTACCCGCCCCGTATGACGGCAACCTGCAACGGCTCGCCGAAATTATGGGGGCCCTGCATTATCTGCGCGGCCTTTGCGGCGCCAATGACGGCCAGAAATGGCGCACCGAGGTGCAGGCTTTGATCGACGCCGAGGCCCCGACCGGCGAGCGCCGCACCCGCATGATCGCGAGCTTCAATCGCGGCTATCGCGGTTTTCAGCAGAGCTACCGGACCTGCACGCCGTCCGCCAACATTGTGATCCGCCGCTATCTCGAAGAAGGCTCGCGGATCGCGCGCGAAGTCACCGCGCGCTACGGTAACTGACTGCCTGCATTAACCTTTTCTAAAAGTCAGACTGGCCGCTCAAATTTCGCGTGATAACGTCTGCCGCGTTCGAGGGGAACGTACGCCGGAAACTTTCGGCAGGGGGCGATAATCACATGACTGTGCAGGCTTCAACGGCTTCGGCATGTGCGCCCGACCATGAGCAGAAGCGTGCTGCACTCGGCTATCTGCACGAGGCCTGGGCGGAAGCGCGACACGAGGGCATCGACGGCGATTGCCTGGCGCAGGCTTGCCTGTTCACCGCCTTCGCCGAATTCGTCTCCACCTATGGCGAGGAAGCCGCCGCCCGCTTTGCGGAAGGCCTCGCCAAGCGCATCCGCAACGGCGAATTCTCGCTCCCTCTGGCGCGACAATAGGCACGCGGTTTCGTACCAACCACACCTTCGCCCGGCAAAATCTCGCTTCTCGCCACAATAGCTAGTAGACTTGCCGCCGTTTGAAACGGCGAGCCATGATCACACGCATCGGTCTGTCGATCCTGCTTACGGCCGCTCTGGCGGCCGGCGCCGCGCCTGCGCAAGACCTTGCGCAAAACAAGGTGCGCACCGAGACGATCCGGCCGCCGGCGCCCGGCGAGCAGAAATTCCGCAATGAAGGGCGTGTCGCCTCCCCCGACGCGATCACCGACAAGCTGCCTGAGGTCATCACGAACCCGGCGCGCCTGCCGCCAGCGGTGGCGCGCACCCGCGAGCGGATTCTCGCCGCCGCGCGCTCCGGCGAGCTTGCGAAGCTTTTCGCGGTCATGAAGGAAGCGCCGTCGCTACCGGTCTTCTCGTTCGCGGAAGACAGCGATCCGATCGGATTCTGGAGGGCGAACTATCCCGACTCCGATGGCGTGGAAGCGCTCTCGATCCTGGTCAACGTGCTCGAAGCCGCCTTCGTCCATGTCGACGTCGGCACGCCGCAGGAGATTTATCTGTGGCCGTATTTCGCCCGCACCCCGCTCAAGGCGCTGACGCCGGCGCAGCGGACTGAGCTGTTCCGGATCATCACCGGCGCCGACTACAAGGACATGGTGGAATTCGGCGTCTACTCGTTCTACCGGCTCGGTATCGCGCCCGACGGCACCTGGCAGTTCTTCGTGGCGGGCGACTGACAAAAACGTCGCGACTGTCAAATCCACTCCACTAGCGCGGTGGCTGCACCTGCAATCCGAAAATGCGGTGCAAAATCGCATCGATATCAGCCGGATAGAACGGCTTCTTGAGAAAGGCAGCAGCCCCGGCGCGCCGCGCCCGTTCCGCGAGTACGTCGTCGGCCGTTGAGGTCATGATGACGACGTGCAGATTCGGAGACTGACGCTTGAGTCCAGCCAGCGTTTCGACGCCGTTGAGACCCGGCATGTTGTAGTCGAGGAACACGATATCGAATTTTCCGGTTGCGATCTGCTTGATCGCTTCGACACCTTCCTGGGCCTCCGAAATCTCAAGCTGGAAACGGCTCTGCACCAGGATCTTGCGCACGATGCTGCGCATGGTGAGGGAATCGTCGACCACCAGAACCCGATTGGGCAGCCGCAGCCGCGCGCACCGCTCGACCAGCGACTTGGCCTCATTTTGCTTCGACGGCTTCACGACGACGCCGTCCGCCCCACCGCCGGGCATGGTTTGCGCTTCGTCCAAGGTCGCGGCCACGAGAAACACGAACGGCTTCTGCTCCTCCGCCCGCGCGTATTCGATGAGCGCCGCGCGATCCCCGGCCGGAAGCGCGGCATCGGCAAAGACAACGTCGACGTCGCCCGTTGCGATCTTGGTGCGGGCGGCGGCGAGGCTCTCGGCTTCCACCACATCGACCGGTACCGAGGCCGCGAGGGCACCGCGCCGCATCAGGTCGCGTTCCGCGGCCGAGCCCGAGAACAGAAGGATACGAAGGGATACAAGGTCGTCGGTCATGCGCCTGCCCGCCAAATGCCCCGCGAGGCGCTGGGGCACGCCCCTTACCACCCAGTTGTCCGGAGATGGATGCCCCGCGGAATGCGTGCGCAAACTGCACGCGCGCTGGGCTAACGCCGCTCAGCCTTCAATCGTTTTCCCCCCGCCGGATAACGTCTGATTATTCGCAATTATGCCAGCCGTATCCAGGTTCCACACTATGGAAAATCAAGATAACCCGAAAATCGTCGGCGCGCCCTGTAGCGCAGCACCTCAGGCGGCCGGCATTGTTTCGAGGAAGCGGACCGCCTCGCCCCGTGACGGCGCGGCCAATTCGCCTTCCCACATCACTTGAGCGCCGCGCACGAACGTGCCGACCGGCCAACCCGTTACGCCAACGCCGTCATAGGGCGTCCAGCCGGCGCGCGACGCAATCCACCGATTGGTAATGGTGTTTCTGCGCTTGAGATCGACCACGGTCAGGTCGGCGTCGTAGCCGACCGCGATCCGCCCCTTGCCGGCAATGCCGAACAGGCGCGCCGGCCCGGCGCTGGTGAGATCGACCAGGCGAATGAGCGACAGGCGTCCGGCATTGACATGGTCGAGCATGATCGGGACCAGCGTCTGCACGCCGGTCATGCCGGATGGCGTCGCCGGATAGACCTTCGCCTTCTCCTCGGCGGTGTGCGGCGCGTGGTCGGAGCCGAGCACGTCGACGATGCCTTGCTGAATGCCGCGCCAGATCCCTTCCTTGTGCGCGCGGTCGCGCACCGGCGGATTCATCTGCGCCAGCGCCCCGAGGCGCTCGTAGCAGCCGGGCGCTTCCAGCGTGAGATGATGTGGCGTGGCTTCGACCGAGGCGACGTCCTTGTGATCCTTGAGGAAGTCCATCTCCTGCGCGGTGGAGATGTGCAGCACATGGACGCGCTTGCCGGTCTCGCGCGCGAGCCGCACCAGGCGATGCGTGCATTGCAGCGCCGCGACCTCGTCGCGCCAGACGGGGTGCGAGCGCGGATCGCCTTCGACACGAAGGTTCTTGCGTTCGTTCAGGCGGTATTCGTCCTCCGAATGGAACGATGCGCGGCGGCGGATCACTTTGAGGATGTCGCGCAGGCCCTCGTCGTCCTCGACCAGGAGCGATCCGGTCGAAGAGCCGATGAACACCTTGACCCCGGCGCAGCCGGGCAGCCGTTCGAACTCAGGCAGCTCCTTTGTGTTCTCGCGCGTGCCGCCGATGAAGAAGGCGAAGTCGCAATGCATCCTGTGATGCCCGCGGGCGACCTTGTCGGCCATCGCCTCCGCAGTGGTCGTGGTCGGATTGGTGTTCGGCATCTCGAACACCGCCGTGACCCCGCCCATGACCGCACTGCGCGAGCCCGATTCCAGGTCCTCCTTGTGGGTGAGGCCCGGCTCGCGGAAATGCACCTGGGTGTCGATCACGCCGGGTAGAATGTGCAAACCGCGGCAATCGACGGTCCGGCCGGCCGATGCCTGCGACAGGTCGCCCAGCGCCGCGATCCGCGAGCCCGTGATGCCGATGTCGCGCGCGCCCTCGCCGTCATGATTGACGACGGCGCCGCCCTTGAGGATGAGGTCGAAGCTTTGGGCCATTCCAATGTCACGCTCTTGTGAGGGTCCCTCACGCCGCTTACGTTTCCTGACATTATCTGGCAAGTACCACCCATGAAAGCAGCGCTTCTTGCCGACCGCGGCGTGGTGAAAGTCGCCGGCGGCGACGCAGTCAAGTTCCTCGATGGCCTGGTGACCGCCGACCTCGACAAGGTGACGGCGGGCCACGCCCGCTATGCCGCGCTGCTCACGCCGCAGGGCAAGATCATCGCCGATTTCATCATCGTGAAGGCGGACGAGGCGGACCACTATTTCCTCGACTGCCCGCGCGCGCTGTCGCCGACGCTGGTGCAGCGGCTGAACTTCTACAAGCTCCGCGCCAAGGTGATCGTCGAGGATTTGTCCGAAACGCTCGGCGTGATGGCGGTCTGGGACGACGCCGGCACGAGCGGTCCCGGCCTCTGCTATGCGGACCCGCGCCTCCCCGCCCTCGGGCTGCGCTGCATGATCGCGCCGCATATCGGCGGCAAGGCGGCGTCGGAGCTCGGCGCGACCTTCGTCGATGCCGCCGACTACGAAGCGCATCGTATTGCGCTCGGCGTGCCGCGCGGCGGCTCGGACTTCATCTACAATGACGCGTTTCCGCACGAAGCCGACATGGACCAGCTCGGCGGCGTCGACTTCGACAAGGGCTGCTTCGTCGGCCAGGAAGTCGTGTCGCGCATGGAGCACCGCGGCACTGCGCGGACCCGCGTGGTGCCGGTCGCCTTCGACGGCCCGCCGCCGGAAGCCGGCGTCTCGGTGACGGCCGGCGGCAGCACGCTCGGCATGATGGGCTCCGGCTCGGGCGCCATCGGGCGCGGACTCGCGACCCTGCGGCTCGACCGGGTGGCCGACGCGCTGGCGAACGCGACACCGATGATCGCCGGCGGCATCGCGATCCGCCCGGTGAAACCCGACTGGGCGCGCTTTCAATGGCCGGGCGAAGAGAAGGCTGCCGAATGACGACCTCTCTCAAGCATGCCGACGGTCTCAAGCGCTGCCCGTGGCCGAAGGACGACCCGCTTTACGTCGCCTATCACGACGACGAATGGGGCGTGCCGGAATACGACGACCGTGCGCTCTTTGAAAAGCTCATTCTCGACGGCTTCCAGGCCGGCTTGTCCTGGATCACCATTCTGCGCAAGCGCGACAATTTCCGGAAGGCATTCGACGATTTCGCACCGGAGAAGATCGCACGCTACACGCCGAAGAAGGTCGAGCGACTGATGCAGGACGCCGGCATCGTGCGCAATCGCCTGAAGATCGAGGGCACGCTGATGTCGGCGCGCGCGTGGCTCGACATCATGGAGAAAGGCCCCGGCTTCTCGCAGCTGCTTTGGGATTTCTGCGACGGCAAGCCGAAGGTCAACAATTTCCGCAGCATCAAGCAGGTGCCGGCCGAGACACCCGTGTCGCGCGCCATCTCGAAAGACCTGGCGGGGCGCGGCTTCAAGTTCGTCGGCCCGACCATCGTCTACGCCTTCATGCAGGCGGTCGGCATGGTCAACGATCATCTCGTCACTTGCCACCGCCACGTCGCCTGCAAGAAGCTGGCGAAGTGAAACGTCCCTCGCGAGCGAAGAAACGACCAAGCGGCGGATCGCGCGCCTGGCAGCGCATGCTGTCGGGGCGCCGGCTCGACCTGCTCGACCCCTCCCCCCTCGACGTCGAGATGGAGGACATCGCGCACGGACTGGCGCGAGTCGCGCGCTGGAACGGCCAGACCATGGGCGCGCACATCTTCTCGGTGGCGCAGCATTGTCTGCTGGTCGAGATCATTGCGCGCCAGCGCTCGCGGCTTGACCGGGCGGGCCGCCTTGCGGTGCTGCTCCACGATGCGCCCGAATACGTGATCGGGGACATGATCTCGCCGTTCAAGGCGGTGATCGGCGACAACTACAAAGCCGTGGAGGCGCGGCTGCTCGCGGCCATCCACATCCGCTTCGGGCTGCCGGCGGCGCCGTCGGCCGAGCTGCTCGCGCTGATCAAGGCCGCCGACCAGGCGGCCGCCTATCTCGAGGCAACCAAACTGGCGGGCTTCACCATCGCTGAGGCGCTGCGATTCTTCGGCAAGCCGCCGGCGCTCTCCGCCGCCACGCTGCGCGACTATCTCAACTCCGTGGCCGGCCGGAACCGCCGAAGCGCGTTATCGCGATCGATTTGCACGACTGTTTCGCGACTGACGCTTTCGCGACATCATCCACGCGCATATATACTGGCGTTATGATTCACGTCTGCTCGCTTGCCCTTCTCCACCGCACCGTCCAGGAAACCGGCGCCCTCCACGTCGTGACGCTGCTGCGCGATGTGCATCTCGTCACACGTCCGGAGAATGTTGCCGAAGACAAGCACCTCGTGCTCGGCATGGACGACATTCCCGAGCCGGCTGACGGTTACATCGTGCCTTGCGAAGATCACGTCGCGAAGCTCATCGCCTTTGCGCGCGAGTGGGACCGGTCCGCTCCGTTGGTCGTGCACTGCTATGCCGGCATCAGCCGCTCGACCGCGGGCGCTTTCGTGACCGCCTGCGCGCTCAACCCGGGACGCGCGGAGCTGGGGATCGCGCAGGAGTTGCGGCAGCGCTCCCACACCGCCTCACCCAACCGGCGCATCGTGTCGATCGCCGACACCCTGCTCGGCCGCAACGGCCGCATGGTCGACGCGATCAATGCCATCGGGCCCGGCACGGCGGCATACGAGGCCGTCCCGTTCCAATTGGAGCTCGAATAGCCCGCTCCCGCCGGCTTCCGGCCTGCTTTCGTTAACGATCCGTCGCGGCCTTTGCAGCAACTTGCAGCAACTGCGCTAATCGCGAGTTCACGGGTTTTCCGTAGCTTTCCGTGGAGACCGCAGCGGAGCCGCAAGCCATGCTGAGCTACGTCAAGCAGCAGACGGTGACCATCACCATCGGAGTGTCGTTCTTTGTGTTCGGCTTCTTCATCGTTGCCAACCTGCTGCATCTGTCGGAACGCGACATCCTGATCGGCCTGATCTCCGGCGCCGTCGGCGGCGCGACCATGCTGCTGGTGTCGCGGGCGCACGAGCGCAAATCGGACTCCGTTTCGGCCGGGATGGCCTAGCCTCAAGCCCACTCTCCATCGCCTTTGCGGCGCACCGAACCCGCGCCAATGCGCCCTATTGTTCCCCCGGTAGCCGCGCCCTAGTTTGCCTGCCAAACAAGGGGAGGACGTCGCCTTGAGCCAGATCCGTTTCAGCCTGTCCGCCGCATGCGCGCTCGCCGTATCGGCCGGCCTCGCGGGGCCCGCGCAGGCTCAATCCGACTTCTACAAAGGCAAGACCGTCAACATCATCGTCGGCTTCACGCCGGCCGGCGGCTACGACATCAACGGGCGCGCGGTGGCGCGGCACATCGGCAAGCACATTCCCGGCAATCCGAACGTCATTGTGCAGAACAATCCGGGCGCAGGATCGCTCTCCGCGGTGCGCAGTCTCGACGCCACGCTGCCGCGCGACGGCACCGCCATCGTCACGTTCAACCCCGGACTGGTGACGCAATCACTCGTGCAGCCGGAAATCATCAAGGTCGATTTCCGCACCCTTGCCTGGGTCGGCGTCGTCGCCGCCGACTACAGGACCTGCTACGGCTTCGGGCCGGACGGAGTGAAGACCTGGGACGAGATGATGAACCGCAAGACGTTCATCCTCGGCTCGACCGGAAAAGGCGCCGGCAACTACATCAACGGCGCGGTGCTGCGTCAGGTGTTCAACGCGCCGGTACGCCAGATCCTCGGATACCCCGGCAGCGCCGAGCAGCGCATCGCCATCGAGCGCGGCGAGCTCGACGGCGACTGCGGCGCCTATGCGTCGATTCCGATCGCCTGGGTCAATGAGAAGAAGGTTCATCCCTTCGTGCGTTTCTCGGCAACACGCAGCGAGGAGATCCCGGAGAGCGCGGTCTACATCGGCACCTTCGCCAAGACCGACGAGCAGCGCGCGCTCCTGAACGTTCTCAGCGGCGGCGACGAGATCGGCCGTCCGTTCATCATGTCGAAGCAGGTCCCGGCGGACCGGCTGGCCGTGATCCGCGCGGCGTTCATGGCGACCATGAAGGACCCGGCCTTCATCGCGGACATGCAGAAGCTCGGCCATCCCGTGCAGCCGCTCCCCGGCGAAAAGGCGGAAGCAATCGTTGCCACGATGTCGGGCGCCTCGCCGGAGGTGCTGAAGAAGGCGCGCGCGATCTACGAGTAAGCCAACAGGAGGCGATCATGTATGATCGCCTCCTATGTCTGATCGCCCCATGTCCGACTCGCCCCTCACCCCCATCGAAATCGGCCTCACCGCCGCGATCGTGACGGTCGAGGACGAGGAGCCCGCCATCCTGGCCGCCGGTGAAGCCGGCAGCGCGCCGGACGAGCAACGCACGGGGCTGCCGTTCGGGCCTTTTGACCCGCTTTCACATCGTACCTTCGAGATCGGACTGCGCGCCTGGGTCGAGGCGCAGACCGGCCTGACCGTCGGTTATGTGGAGCAGCTCTACACCTTCGGCGATCGCGGCCGCCACGCGCATCCGGGCGACACCAGGGCGCACATGGTATCGGTCGGCTATCTCGCGCTGACCCGCATGTCCGACAACACGCTGCGCGTTCCCGGCGCCGGATTCCAGCCGTGGTACCGGTTCTTCCCGTGGGAAGACTGGCGCGAGGCGCGCCCGGCGATCCTCGACAAGACCATCATGCCGCTGCTCAACGAATGGGCCGGCCGCGCCGGTCCGGAGGCGACGCATGCTCTCGGGCGGCGCGAACGGTTGCGCTTCACGTTCGGCGCCGGCGGCAGCCCCTGGGACGAGGAACGCGTGCTCGACCGCTACGAGCTGCTCTACGAAGCGGGATTGATCGAGGAAGCGCGCCGCGACGGGCGCGAAGCCGCGCTGGCGCGGAAAAGCTTGCCGGCGCTGGGCGAGCCGATGCGTTTCGACCACCGCCGCATCCTCGCGACCGCGATCGCGCGACTGCGCGCCAAGCTCAAATATCGCCCGGTGGTGTTCGAATTGATGCCGCGTGAATTCACGTTGACCGAGTTGCAGCGGACCGTCGAAGCGATCTCCGGCCGACGCCTGCACAAGCAGAACTTCCGTCGTCTGGTGGAGAATGCGGCGCTAGTCGAAGCGACCGGCGAGATGGCGACGGCGACCGGCGGACGGCCGGCGGCGCTGTTTCGTTTCCGCCGCGACGTGCTGGCGGAACGTCCGGCGGCGGGATTGCGCCTCGGCGGACGCGGGCTAAGAGTTTTACGCCTGGCCCGCCGTCTCGAACATAGCGGCTTCCATCGCCTCGCGCGCGCCTTCGCCCGCCCAGACCACGAATTGGAACGCCGGGTAGTAGCGCTCGCAAGCATCGAGCCCGCTCGAGAGCAACACCTCGCACTGGCTCTTCGACGCTTCCACGCCGCCCGACAGCACCAGTGAATGGCGATGCAGCACCATGCCTTCGTCGGTCCAGAGATCGAAGTGGCCGACCCAGAGCCGCGCATTGATCAACGCGATCAGTTTCTGCACCTCGGCCTGTGACCGCTCCGGCACCTTCACGTCGAAAGCGCACGCAACGTGCAGCGCTTCGAGTCCGTTCATCCAGGAGAACGACACCCGGTAGTCGGCCCACTTGCCGCGCACCAGCAAAGTGATTTCGCTCTCATTCGTGCGCTCGAACGGCCACTCGTTCGAACGCGCCATGTGTTCCGCAATGTCGAGCGGGCTCTTGCGGTCCAATGTTACTTCGTCGCTGTGGGACATACTCATCGTCAAACTCTCCGGAACAGGTTCACTACCGCTATCGTGGATGTGCAGATCGCCGTCGGCAGGCAGGCGGCTCGATCGCGGCGCACATGAGCGCTGCGCGTGCAACGTCGTGTTGCCGCGATCGAGAAACCGTCAGCGAAGGGGTAAGTCCGCATCTAACGACCGAAGGTCGCCCAGATAGAACGACGTTCTCTATCCTGGTGTGCGGAATTCGGTGACACGAAAACAACAACGGCGCGGAAAGTAGACGTCCATATTCGTATAACGTTGACCGGCCCGTTGGGCCTGCGCAACATTCCCCACATGCTACACCCCCGTGCAGTGGGTCTACTCTACGCAACAGGTACATTTGGCTACTACCGTACGCGCAGCAGACCCGATTACCACCATCCCCCGCCCGCGAACGCAGCGTCGACCAACAGATACCGTTGAACGCACGACGCCTACACGGGCATGGTTGATGCTTGGCAATAAGTTTGTCCCGGGTGTGGTACGAAAATGATTATTGTGCGACCTCTCACATCGACCCACACTGATTCACAGACACCTGCAGTTGTGCCCGCTAAACCCGTTGTTGGCGTGTTGAATCCCCGGTGAATGCGACGACAAACCATGATGCGCCGCACCGCCGGAGCGCCGTGAAATTATGAAGTTCTCGTCACATTAAAAAGAATACATCCAACCTGTTTGAACTACTCCACAAACCGCCGCGACCAACTTCCGCCCGGACTCACAACCGACTAGCATCTGCCCAAGGCAGGCGCTGGGGAGCCCCCTATGGAAATTGCTTTGGCAGTACTTCTGGTGCTGTCGTTTCCGATCATCGCCATTGCCGGCCTTGTTATCGCAATCGGTGACGCGTGAAAGGGTCCGCGTCCTCGAACAACGTTTTGCCGATTTTCAGAAGGCTCGCCCCATTTCCGCCGCTGCTGCCGCGGCGTCCGAGCCGCCCGCCGCGACCGTCGTCACCCCGCCGCCGGTGCCGGAGCCGCCGCGGCCGGCCGCGCCTCCCCCATCCGCCATCCCCGCCGGCACCGCTCCGCCTAGGCCGGCGGCCGCTGCCTCCGTGCCGCCGTCACCACCGCCGCCGCTGCCGCCGGCCACACCACCCGCCGAGCCCGCGATGGGGTTCGAGGAGCGACTCGGCACCCAATGGACCGTCTGGGTTGGCGGCGTCGCACTCGCGCTCGGCGGATTCTTCCTGGTGCGCTACTCGATCGAACAAGGCTGGTTCGGCCCCGGCATGCGCATCATCCTCGGCGGGCTGTTCGCGCTCGCGCTGATCGCCGCCGGCGAATGGGCGCGCCGCAAGGAAAATCTCTCGGGCATCGGCGGACTGCCGGCCGCGCATATCCCGAGCATCCTCACCGCCGCCGGCACCGCCGTCGCCTATGCCGACATCTGGGCCGCGTTCGCGCTCTACAATTTCATCGGCGCGGCGACCGCCTTCGTCCTGCTCGGCATCGTCGCGCTGGCGACGCTCGCCGCCGCGCTGATGCACGGCCCGGCGCTCGCCGGACTCGGCCTGGTCGGCGCCTATGTGACGCCGCTGATCGTTTCGACCGGACAGGCAAACTTCTGGGCGCTCTACATCTACCTCGCGGTCGTCACTGCCGCCGCCTTCCTGCTCGCGCGCGCGCGGATGTGGCGATGGCTCGCCATCACCGCCGTCGCGTTCGGCTTCTTCTGGACGCTGCCCGGCCTCGCCTTGCTCGGCAAGATCGGCGTCGCCGCGCATTCGTTCCATGTCGTCGTCGGGTTTGCACTGGTCGCGACCTTCATCGTCTCCGGCTTGCTGTTCGGCCCCGACGCCGAACCCGGGAAGATCGATCCCGTTTCATCGGGCGCGCTCGCGGCCTACCTCTTCGGCGCGCTGCTGATCGTATTGATGAGCCGGCACGACACTCAGGCGCTCGTCGTCTTTGTCGCGCTTACGGCAGCGACCGTCGCCATTGCGTGGCGCACCGACGCTGCGGCCGCCGCGGTACCGTTCGCGGGCGTGACGGTCGCGCTGATGTTCCTGCAATACTCGGTCAATGTGAGCCTCGAACAGCTCGTGCTGCCGTCGGGACCGACCGCCGGCGCAATCCCGGAACCGCAGCGCGTGTTCTATGGAACGCATCTCGTGCTGGGCGCTGGGTTGGCGGCGCTGTTCGGCGCCGCCGGATTCCTCGCGCAAGGCCGCTCGACGCGAGCAATCGTGCCGACCCTGTGGGCTGCGTCGGCGGTGTTCGTGCCGCTCGCGATCCTGGTTGCGCTCTACTATCGAATCTACGTGTTCGAGCAGTCGCTGCCCTTCGCCGGGCTTGCATTGATGCTGGCCGCGCTGTTCGCGCTCGCGACCGAAACGGTGGATCGGCGCGGGCCACGTCCCGGCAGCGCCGCCGCCGCCGCGATCTTCGCGACCGGTGCGGTCGCGGCGCTCGCCTTGGCGCTGACATTGGCGCTGGAGCGAGGCTGGCTCACCGTCGCGCTGGCGTTGATGGTGCCGGGCGTCGCCTGGGTTGCCGACAAGCGTCCGCTGCCGGCGCTGCGCATTCTCGTCGGCGTGCTGGTCGTCGGCGTACTCGCGCGCATCGCGTGGAACCCCGCGATCGTCGGATTGAGCAATCTCGGCACGACGCCGATCTTCAACTGGCTCTTGTGGGGCTATGGCATTCCGGCGGCGGCATTCTGGCTTGGCGGCTATTTGCTGCGGCGGCGCGCCGACGATGCGCCGGCGCGGATGGCGGATTCGGCTGCGCTGCTGTTTACGGTGCTGCTCACGTTCCTTGAAGTGCGCCACTACATGACCGGCGGCAACATCTACCGCACGTCGAGCGGCCTCAACGAGATCGCGCTCCATGTGAATGTCGGTCTTGCGATGGTGATCGGCCTCGAATGGCTGCGCCAGCGCACCCACAGCATCATCCACGATATCGGTGCGCTGATCATCGCGGCGCTGACATTGGGCGGGATCGTGTTCGGGCTCGGCTTTGCCGGCAACCCGATGATCTGGCCGTACAATGTCGGCGGCAGCGTTTTCAATCTGATCTTGCTCGGCTACGGGCTGCCGGCCCTGCTTACCGCAGCGCTGGCGCTCGTCACCCGCGGACAACGGCCGCTGGCCTACAGCCAGTTCGCCGCGGTGATCGCGGTCGCGCTCGCGCTCGCCTATCTGTCGCTGCAAGTGCGGCGCTATTTCCACGGCGAGGTGCTGACCATCGGACGTACCACCGACGCGGAGCAATACACCTATTCGGCGGTCTGGCTGATCTTCGGCGTCGCCCTGCTCGCGGTCGGCCTCGTCTTGAAATCGCAAGCCGTGCGGCTGGCGTCGGCCGCGGTGGTGGTCCTCACCGTGCTCAAGGTCTTCCTGGTCGACATGCGCGATCTCACCGGCATCTGGCAGTCAATCTCGTTGATCGGCCTCGGCATCGTGCTGATGGGGATCGGCCTGTTCTACCAGCGGCTCCTGTTCCCGCGGCGCATACCGGCCGCACCGACACCGACCTGATGAATTGGCCGAAGCCGGCGGGCGTGACATTTCGGGCCACCGCACCGGCATGATTGCAAAGGGACGATACCGTGGAAATCATTCTCCTCATCGTCGTTGTCATTCTGGCGCTTGTATCGAACAGTCGCATGACCCTGCTGCGCTCGCAGATCGAGGCGCTTGAGCAGACAATTCGCGCTCTTGCGGAGCGGATCGCAACGTTCGCCGCGCCTCCGGCGGCTGCAACGGCTGGCGCAGCGCCGGTCGAACCCGACAAGGAACTGCCGTCGACGCAGGCCGCCGCGCCGCCGCCTGACATCATCCGCAGCGAATACGTCGCCGAACCGTTCACGCCGCCGGCCGCACCCGAGCCGCCGGTCACTTCGCCTGGAACCGTCTCGTCCGAGCAGCCGGCGACCTTCAACGTCGAAGAGATTCCGGAGCGATTCCGCGACCAGGAACCGGTGCAGACACAAGCAAGTGCAGACAGCGCCGATCAACGGCGAACCGAGACCACGGAAGCTCCCGCGCAGCCGGAGTCGTCACGGCCCGATTTCTCCGATCTAGAGAAGCGCTTCGGCACGCAGTGGGTGGTCTGGGTCGGCGGCCTGGCGCTGGCGCTCGGTGGCATCCTGCTAGTGCGCTACTCGATCGAACAGGGCCTGTTCGGGCCGGGCCTGCGCGTGATCGCTGGTGCCGTCCTCGCGCTCCTGCTGGTCGGGCTCGGTGAACTGGCGCGGCGCAAGGAAAACGCCTCCGACATCGGGCAAATGCCGCGCGCGCACATCCCCAGCATTCTGACTGCCGCCGGCACCACCATCGCCTATGCGGACATCTGGGCCGCCTATGTGCTCTACGAATTCCTCTCGCCCGGCGCCGCCTTCGTGCTGCTCGGGCTTGTGGCGGTGGCGACGCTCGGCGCCGCGTTGGTCCATGGCCCGGCGCTCGGTGGTCTCGGTCTCGTCGGCGCCTATGTGACGCCGCTCCTGGTGAGCACCACGCAACCGAGCTACTGGGCGCTCTACGTCTACCTCGCGGTCGTCACCGCGGCGGCCTATGCCCTCGCCCGCTTCCGGATGTGGCGCTGGCTCGCGATCACGGCGGCGGTCTTCTCGATCGCCTGGCTGTTCGTCGGCATGGGCGATCCGCGTCCCGGATCGCTGTCGGCGCACGCCTTCTCGGTGCTGGCGGGCTTCGCACTGGCGGCGGCGTTTTTGGTGTCCGGGCTGTTCTACGGCCCGCCGGAAACACGCGGCCAGATCGAGCCGATCTCCTCGGGCGTTCTCGCCGGTTACCTCGTTGCCGCCTTTGCGCTGGTGCTTGCGACCACCCACGCCAACCTCGCGCTGATCACCTTGTTCGTTCTCGTCGCCGCGACCGCGGCGATCGCCTGGCGCAGCGAAGCCACGATCGCGGCGGTGCCGGTCGCGGCCGGCCTCGCCGTGCTCGTCATCGTGCATTGGGCGGTGAACTTCAATTTCGAGATCCTGTTTTCGCCGCGCGGCCCGTTCTTCGGCGCGCCGCCGACCTGGACGATCGTCGGCAGGAACGGGCACCTGCTCTTGGCCGCGGGCACCGCGGCGGTCTTCGGCCTCGGCGGATACTGGAGCCAGGGCCGTTCCGAACGGTCGGAATTCTCGATGCTCTGGGCGGCTTGCGCCGTGCTCACGCCGATCCTGATCCTGATCGCACTCTATTACAGCCTCACCTCCTACGGGCGCTCGATCCCGTTCGCCATCCTGGCGCTGGGGCTCGCGGGAGCGTCTGCGTTCGCGGCTCTCCGCCTGTCGCAGCGCGAGGAGCGTCCGGGTATTCGCGAAGCCAGCGCGATCTTTGCGACCGGAGCGGTCGCGGGGCTGGCGCTTGCGCTCACCTTCGCGCTCGAGAAGGGCTGGCTGACGGTCGCGCTCGCCTTGATGGTGCCCGGCATCGCGTGGATATCGAACCGCCAGCCGGTGCCGATGCTGCGCCAGCTCTGCGGCCTCCTCATCCTCCTGGTGATGGGACGGATCGCCATCGACCCGCGCATCGTCGAGGACGTCGGCCGCACGCCGATCTTCAACTGGCTGCTCTGGGGCTACGGCGTGCCGGCGGTATCGTTCTGGCTCGCGGGCAAGATCCTGCGCCAGCGCGCGGACGATGTTCCCGCGCGCATGGCGGACTCCGCCGCGATCCTGTTCACCGCGCTGACCGCGATGCTGGAAATCCGCCATCTGATGAACGACGGCGACATCTACCGGCCGCGGGTGGGTCTCGGCGAAGCCGGCTTGCAGATCTCGATCTGGCTCGCGATGGCGATCGGCCTCGAGCACCAGCGCGCGCGCAGTGGCAATATCATCCACGAGGCCGCAGCAGGTATCTTCGGCGGGCTGGCACTCTTCGGCATCGCCATCGCGCTTATGCTCAGCGAAAATCCGCTGCTCACCGGCGCGCCGGTCGGCGGTCCGTTCTTCAACTACATCCTGATCGGCTACGGCATCCCCGCCGTGCTGACGGCGATCCTCGCGCGTGTCGTCCGCAATTCGCGGCCGGAGGCGTATTACATTCTCACCGCGGTCGTCGCGATTGTGCTGGCGCTGGCCTATCTCACGCTGCAGGTGCGCACGCTGTTCCACGGGCCGGTGCTCAACGCGCCGTTCATCTCGGACGCCGAGCACTACACCTATTCGGTGGTGTGGCTCGGCTTCGGCGTCGCCTTGCTGCTCGTCGGAATTGCGCTGAAATCACAGCCGGCGCGGCTCGCGTCGGCCGCCGTCGTCATTCTCGACACGTTCAAAGTGTTCTTCATCGACCTCAGGGACGTGCAGGGCCTCTATCGGGCGCTGTCCATCATCTGTCTCGGTCTGGTGCTGATCGGCATCGGCTGGCTCTACCAGCGCCTGCTGTTCCCGGCGCGGGCGCCGGATGCACCGCAGCGGATCCCGTCCAGCCCGCGGCTTGAGATGGCTATTTGCCGGGCGCTTCCGCTTCCTCGACGTAGAGGAAGATTTGATCGCGGTTGTTCGCGCGGCTGTAGCGCCGCGTAACCACCTCGACCTGGAGCTTGTCCGGCGTCTGCCATTGGGTGGTGGTCCGGACATACGCGTCTCTGCTCTGGGTCTCGACCTGGGGCGCCACGCCCGGCAGGCAGGATTGAACCGTATCGATCAACTTCTTCGCCTGCTGCTCCATCCTGTTGTGACTGAGACCGAAATTCTGGCACTGATAGTTGTTGAGCTCGATGTCGATGCGGCACCGCCGCATGCCCGGGAGCATCGCCTTCGCACCCCACTGCTGCTTCTTCTTGTCGAACCGGCCGGCCTTGAACGACATGTACCGGTTCGGGGTGTCGTCCATGACGGCCTTGAGAGCCGAGCAGAAGTCGCGTTGCGCCGCGACCGGCTCTGCGGACCACGCCAGCAACGCAGCCATGCTCGCGGCTATGGCGGCGCGCGTCAGCCAAGTCCCACTGCCTTTTGTCCCCGTCATCATGGCCGTCCCCTTGATCCGGCGACTCAGCCCGCGCGCGCGCAACCATGATGCATTAAAAAACATCGTGCATGAATATCGTGCACGAAAAAGCGATCAAGCTGGTGGATCGCGCGTACTGCGCCGCGATCAGACCAGCTGCGCGTTCTCGTCTCATGGTCCAGTCACAGCCGAAGCTTGCTATCGCTGCAGATATCGGTTGGAATTGGCAAGCTAAGCTTGCAAATCTGCACGGCCGAGCCGACGCTGTACGATGCTGTCCTGGGACGATTTTCGCTACATCAAGGCCATTGCCGAAACCCGTTCGCTGAACGGAGCGGCGCAGACGCTCAACGTCAACCATTCAACGGTCTTCCGCCGGCTCGGACAGGTGGAGAAGCAGCTTGGCTCCCGGCTGTTCGACCGTGGTCGCGCGGGCTATGTGCTGACGCCCTGCGGCGAGGAGATGGTCCGTCTCGCGGAACGGATCGGCGACGACGTCACCTCTTTTGAGCGCAGGGTCACCGGCCAGGACCTTCGTCCGTCGGGTGAACTACGCGTCACTTCCAACGACTTGGTGCTGCTGCACCTGCTCACCGAAGTGCTTGTCGACTTCCGCAAGGCCTATCCGGAAATCGTGCTCGACATCGTGGTGTCGAACACCATGCTCAATCTGTCGCGGCGCGACGCCGACGTGGCGGTGCGCGCCGCCTACCATCCGCCCGAGACGTTGAGCGGGCGCCGCGTCTCAAAGATCGCCTGGGCGGTGTACGGGCCGGCAAGCCGGAAAATCAGGTCGTTCCACCCTCGCCGCGACGCGCCGAAATACGATTGGGTCGGATTCGCCGATCACATCGCCATCGCCAAGGTCACAAAATGGCTCAAGACCCACGTCGATGGCGCCGATCGCATGGTCTACAAGGTCAACACAATGCTCGGCCTTGCGGAGGCAGTGGCCGGTGGCGCCGGGCTTGCGCTGCTCCCGTGCTTCGTCGGCCGATCCGTGTCCGGCCTGAACCGGTTGACGCCGCCATTGTCCGAGCTCGAAGGCGAGCTCTGGCTCGTCACGCATCCCGACTTGAACGCGACCGCGCGCGTGCGCGCATTCGTCGACTTCTGCTCGACGGAGGTCGCCAAGCGCCGGAAGATTATGGAAGGCCTCGACTGACCGTCGCGGTCAGTTGCCGGGCGATGTTGCCGCGTCGGCGTGGATCGAAAGCGGCTGCGACGGCCGCTGCGTCGTGCGCGCCACCGATGGTTTGCGCGGACCGCGATGGGTGAAATCGCAATAGGCGAACGACAAGCCCGCGACCGAGCCCCGGAAGCTCTGGGCGTCGGTGCGATCGACGTTGAAGCAGGGCTCGAACGGAATGCCGCGCACGGAGGCGCAGACCGCCTCGCCTTTGACCTTCAGCGTGCCGGGCGGCAGTTGCACGAACCGGATCGGCCCGTTGCCGCGGATCTGGATGGTGCCCGCTACCGAAAGATCGCCCTGGATGCGACCGGCGCCGCGGGTGCCGTCGAAGCAGTTGTAGGCGAATGTCTTGCCAACAACGAAACGCCGCGCGGCGTCAACGCCAAGCGGCTCCGCTACCGCCGGCCATGCCATCAGCAAGGTCGTCGCGACCGTCACAACACGCACTGACATGGGAACTCCCCCTACCCGAACCGATACTACCGCGTTTTTACACGCGGGTAACCATGCGAACGATGCGATCCTGCCTGATGATCGTCGCCAAATCATGAACACGTTTACACAATCTTGACCACGATTCGACCGCGAACGCGACCCTCGACGATCTGACGTCCCGCCTCCATCACGTCGGACAGGCCGATTTCGGCGGTCATTTCCTCGAGTTTGGCGCGATCGAGGTCGGTTTCCAGGCGTTTCCAGGCCGCCTCCCGGTCCGGACGCGGCCGGTAGACCGAGTCGATGCCCAAAAGCGACACGCCGCGCAAAATGAAAGGCGCGACCGACGTCGGCAAATCCATACCTCCCGCCAGACCGCAGGCGGCGACCGCCCCGCGATAGCGGATCATCGACAGCACGTTGGCGAGCGTCGTCGAGCCGACCGAGTCGACACCGCCGGCCCAGCGTTCTTTCGCCATCGGCCGCGGCGTGCCCGAGAGCTCCTTGCGCTCGATGACTTCCTTGGCGCCGAGCCGCTTGAGGTAGTCCGCCTCCTCCGGCCGCCCGGTCGATGCGGTGACCTCGTAGCCAAGACGCGCGAGCAGCGCGACCGCGACCGAGCCGACGCCGCCGGCCGCGCCGGTCACGATCTGCGGCCCACGGTCGGGCGTGATGCCGTGTTTTTCCAACGCCATCACCGCGAGCATCGCCGTGTAGCCGGCGGTGCCGATCGCCATCGCGTCGCGGGTGCTCATCGTCGCCGGCAGCCGCACCAGCCAATCGCCCTTCACGCGCGCCTTCTCCCCATAGGCGCCGAGATGCGTTTCGCCGAGGCCCCAGCCGTTGAGGATCACCTTGTCGCCGGGCTTCCAATCCGCATGCGTGGATTTTTCCACCGTGCCGGCGAAATCGACGCCCGCGATCATCGGCCAGCGCCGCACCACCGGCGCCTTGCCGGTGACCGCAAGACCGTCCTTGTAGTTGACGGTCGACCATTCGACGCGCACGTCGACGTCGCCCTCCATCAGGTTGGCGTCGTCGAAATCCTTGAGCGCGACGGTCTGGCCGCTGTCGGCCTTTTCGATCACGATTGCTTTGAAGGTGGCCACGCTTACCTCGCTTTGTTCTTGCTTAGCTATATATCACGCCGCGGTGGGCGCCACCGCCGGGCGCGGCACCGGCTTCTCGACGATCGGCAGGTTGATCAGCGCGGAGGCGAAGCCGAACGCCACACCCAGCCACCAGATCACGTCGTAGGAGCCGGTCGCTTCGTAGAGCGCGCCGCCCAGATAGACGCCGAGCGAACCACCGATTTGATGGCTCAGGAAGGTGACGCCGATCAGCATGGCGAGCCAGCGCGTGCCGAACATCACCGCGACCAGGCCGGAGGTCGGCGGCACCGATGACAGCCACAACAGCCCAGTGACCGCGCCATAGATCAGCGCGACCGCCGGCGACGCCGGCATGGTGATGAGGAAGATCACCGCCAGCGCGCGCGTCGAATAGATGAACGCCAGGATGTAGCGCTTCGGCATACGGCTCGAAAGGTAACCCGAAAGCAGCGCACCGATGACGTTGAACAGACCGATGATGCCCAGCGTCCAGCCGCCGACTTCGGCCGACAGTCCGCGGTCGATCAGATAAGACGGCAGGTGCAGCGTGACGAATTGGAGCTGGAAGCCGCAGGTGAAATAGCCGAGCACCAGCAGGACGAACGACCGGTGCCCGAAGGCTTCCTTGAGCGCCTGCTTGTAGGTCTGCCCCGGCACGGTGTTGGCAGCAGGCGCTGCGCCGCCCGGCTTTGCCGGCGCATCCTGCCGCGAGGTCGCGATCGCGAGCGACAGCGGAATGATCAGCAGCAGGATCGCGGCGAAGATTTCAAGCGTCGCCTTCCACCCGACCTTGTCGATCAGGCTGACACCGAGCGGCGAGAACAGGAATTGCCCGAACGAGCCCGCCGCCGTACCGGCTCCGAACGAGATCGTGCGCCAGCTTTCCGGCAACAGCTTCCCGAACGACGAGATGATGAGATTGAACGAGCAGCCGGTGAGCCCGAAGCCGATCAGCACGCCCGACGTCAGGTAGAGCTCTCCGGGCGTCGTGGCCTGCGCCATCATGTAGACGCCGGCGGCGTAGAGGATCGCGCCCGTGATAACCACGCGGATGGTGCCGAACTTGTCGGCGATCGCGCCGGAGAACGGCTGCACCATGCCGTAGATCAGCGTCTGCATCGCGACCGACAGCGCGAACACGTCGCGGCCCCAGCCATGCTCCGCCGTCATCGGCGCCATGAAGAAGCCGAACGACGATCGCGGGCCGTAGCTGATAGTGGCGATCAGGCAGCCGCAAATGACGATGATCGCGGGCGTGCGCCACGAGGTGATCGGTTGCGTGGCGGTCCGGCCGAGCTGCATCGGCGGAGTATGCCGACTATGCCGCGGCCGGAACAGGCCGATGGACGGGCTTTTCCACGATCGGCAGGTTGATGAGGGCGGAGAGCACGCCGAACAGCACCGAGAGCCACCACACCATGTCGTAGGACCCGGTGCGCTCGAACACGATGCCGCCGAGCCAGACGCCGAGGAAGCCGCCGACCTGGTGGCTGAAGAAGGCGAAGCCGAACAACATCGTCAGCCAGCGCGTGCCGAACATCACCGCGACCAGGCCGGACGTCGGCGGCACGGTCGAGAGCCACAGCAAGCCGGTGACCGCGCCGAAGATCAGCGTTGCGGCCGGCGATGCGGGCAGCAGGATGAAGGCCGCGATCGAGATCGCGCGCGCGAAATAGATGAACGAGAGGATATAGCGCTTGGGCAGGAAGGTCGCGAGCCAGCCGGAACCGAGCGAGCCGATGATATTGAATAGGCCGATGATCGCGAGCGTCCAGCCGCCAATCTCGACCGAGAGTCCGCGATCGAGGAGATAGCTCGGTAGGTGCACGGTGACGAAGGCGAGCTGGAAGCCGCAGGTGAAGAAGCCGAGCACCAGCAGCACATAGGAGCGGTGGCCGAATGCTTCGGACAATGCGTGCGCCAGCGATTGCGGCGGCGCCGCCGCCGACGGCGCGCCCGCGGGCTTACGCGGCGCGATCAGCGTCATCGACAGCGGGATGACCAGAAGCAGCACGCACGAGAAGATCACCATCGTCTCACGCCAGCCATAGGCGTCCATCAAGCTCACAGCGATCGGCGAAAACAGGAACTGGCCGAACGAGCCGGCGGCCGTCACCGCGCCGAAAGCAATGTAGCGCCAGCTCTCCGGGAGCAGCTTGCCGAGCGCACCGATCACCATCGGCACCGCCGACCCTGACAGTCCCAATCCGATCAGGATGCCGGCAGACAAATGCAGCATCTCCGGCGTTGCCGCGCTCGCGGTGAGATAGAGCCCGAGGGCATAGAGGCTGACGCCGACGCTGAGCACCCGCGGCGCGCCGTATTTGTCGGCGATCGCGCCGGCGAACGGCTGGCCAAGTCCCCAGAGCAGGTTCTGCAGCGCGAGCGACAGCGCGAACACGTCGCGCCCCCACCCGTTCGCCTGCGACAGCGGCGTCAGGAAGAAGCCGAGCGTCGAGCGCGGCCCGAAGGTCACGACCGAGATCGCACAAGCACACAGGACGAGGACAATCGGCGCGCGCCACGAAAACGATTTGGTGGCGCTGGGGGCAATTTCTGTCATGGGAATCTCCGGCGCGAACGCGAACATAGGATGCGTGTCCCGCCTGCCCAATCAAACTTTGGTCAGGGCCTCCTCCCAAGGCGCATAGCAGCCCTCACATGAAACGTTCGTCAGGTACTGGCAGACCGCTGGCGAACGTGTTATATCTGTTTTGCTCCAGTTGAGGATAATAAGCCTCGGGAGCTGGGCCGGCACACGCCGGATGTTTTCGTCCCCTAATATGCTCAAACTGAGCATATTAGGTCAGGAGGACTGCCATGCCGATCTTGCAAGCCTTTGGCCCTACTGCCGTTTCGCCGGCCCTGCCGCCCCCGTCGGCTGGCCTGTCAGCGGCCGCACGGCGCTTCGGCGTGCTGCCGATGCCCTCGCTCGAATGGAACGAGCAGGTCGGCCGCGAGACCGCGCATCTCTATGAGCGCGTGAAGGCGGTGATCCCGCCGGTCGAGTGGCCGTTCTTCGCGCCTTATGTGAAGGCGATCAACGCGCTCAAAAAGGAGCGCAACGCCGTCATCCTGGCGCACAACTATCAGACGCCGGAAATCTACAACTGCGTCGCCGACTACGTCGGCGATTCGCTCCAGCTCGCGCGCGAGGCGACGAAGGTCGACGCCGACATCATCGTGCAGGGCGGCGTGCATTTCATGGCCGAGACCTCGAAGATCCTCAATCCCGACAAGACCGTGCTGATCCCGGACCTGCGCGCCGGCTGCTCGCTCGCCTCCTCGATCACCGGCGAAGACGTGCGGCTGCTGCGCAAGAAATTCCCGGGCGTGCCGGTGGTCGCCTACGTCAACACCTCGGCCGAGGTGAAAGCCGAGGTCGATATCTGCTGCACGTCATCGAACGCCGTGCAGGTGGTCGAGAGCCTCGACTCTGACACCGTGATCTTCCTGCCCGACCAGTATCTCGCGAAATACGTCGCGTCGCAGTCGAAGAAGAAGATCATCGCCTGGAAAGGCGCCTGCGAGGTGCACGAGCGCTTCACCGGCGAGGAGCTGCGCCGCGTGCGCGGCGACGAGCCCGGCATCCAGATCATCGCGCATCCGGAATGCCCGCCCGACGTGCTGGCCGAGGCCGACTACACCGGCTCGACCGCCGGCATGATCGACTGGGTGCGCAAGCGCAATCCGAAGCGCGTGGTGATGGTCACCGAATGCTCGATGGCCGACAATGTGAAGGCCGAGCTGCCGGACGTCGAATTCGTGCGGCCGTGCAACTTCTGCCCGCACATGAAGCGCATCACGTTGCCGAACATTCTCGACAGCCTCGTCTATCTCAAGGAGGAGGTCGTGATCGATCCCGCCATCGCCGCACGCGCGCGGCGCTCGGTGGAGCGGATGGTGAATTTGAAAGCCTAGAGCAAATCGAGCAATCGAGCATTGAGGGACGCACCATGTTGCAAAGTCTGCCGAAGGCGACGACGACGACCTCCCTGCTCTACCCCGAAGGCTTCCTGTCGCCACTCGAGATCGACGCCGCGGTCGAGCGCGCGCTCGCCGAGGATCTCGGCCGCGCCGGCGACGTGACGTCGATCGCGACCATTCCCGCCGGCACGCCGGCCCGCGCCATCGTGGTCGCACGCAAGGCCGGCACGATCTCCGGCCTGCCGCTGGTCGCGGCGGCGTTCCGCAGGCTTGCGCCCGACATCGAGATCAGGGCGAACGCCCGCGACGGCGATAGCGTCGCAACCAAGACCGAGCTCATGACCATCGCCGGCGATGCGCGCGCCGTGCTTTCGGCCGAACGCGCTGCGCTCAACCTGCTCGGTCATCTTTCCGGCATCGCCACCGCGACCGCCGACTTCGTGAAGCTGACGAAGGGGACGCAGATCCGCATCTGCTGCACCCGCAAGACCACGCCAGGCCTGCGCGCACTCGAAAAATACGCCGTGCGCTGCGGCGGCGGATTCAATCACCGCTTCGGCCTCGACGATGCGATGCTGATCAAGGACAATCACATCGCCGTCGCGGGCGGCGTGCGCGCCGTGCTCGAGCGCGCGCGCGCCAACGCCGGGCATCTGGTCAAGATCGAAATCGAAGTCGACACGCTCGACCAGCTCGCCGAGGTGCTGGAGACTGGACTCGCGGACGTCGTGCTGCTCGACAACATGAATGTCGGCGACATGCGCAAGGCGGTCGCCATGACAAACGGCCGCGTGGTGCTTGAAGCCTCCGGCGGCATCACGCTGGAGACGATCGCAGCGGTGGCGGCGACCGGCGTCGACTACGCGTCGTCGGGCTGGATCACGCACTCCGCGCCGTCGCTCGACGTCGCGCTCGATATCGAGATGTAGCAGAGCATGATCCCGAAAAGTGGGAACCGGTTTTCGGATTAGATCATGCTCAACTAAAGACTACAGCGCCCGCGACGCCTCGGCGGTCGCGGTGGCGTCGCCCCACTCCGGCGCGTCGGAGCCGTCACCCCAACGGGTGGGACGATAGAACGTGTGCACGCCGATGCGATGCAGTTTCTGCATCGTGCGCACCCAGCCGGGCCGCACCCAATAAGCGTGGTAGTGCGTCGCCTTGCCGACTTCCGGCAGCCACAGCTTGCCGTCGAGCGTGCCCGACGCCACCGCCGTCGCGCGCCGCCATGCCGCCTGGTCGCGGATCACGTCGGGATGGCGGTCGCAGGCAAAGGTGAACTGGCAGGCCAGATGACGGTGCGCGTTCTGATAGACGACGCCGCATACCGTCGACGGATAGTGCCCCGAGAACGCGCGGTTCACGATCACCTGCGCGACGGCGATCTGGCCGTTGACCGGCTCACCGCGCGATTCAAAATAGACGCCTTCGGCCAGGCAGCGCTCCTGCTTCGCGCGCGTCGACACCGTGAGGCCGAGGCGCTCCGCCGGCGACATCGGACGTCGGCCTTCGCCGGTGACCTCGCCCTTGCTGGCAATGGTTTCGCCCGGTGTGCCCGCGGCAAGGGACGAACGCCGGTCGGCCGGCGCCGGATCGGGCGCGATCGACGCGGTATGCACCTCGGTGTCGACCGAGACCACCAGCGTCTCGACCTTGGGCTCCTCGCCTTGCTGCCAGGGCTGCACCGTCTCGAGTGACTCGCCCATCGGCTCGCTGCCGAAATAGAGCCGCGCCATCATCACCGCGGGATCGGCCTCTTCGCGCGAGAACGCGATACCGACCGCGAGGCCGTCGACAAACTCGACGGATGCACCGCGCGCATCCTGCGGCGCGGTAACTTCCGGCGCGCCGATCGCGGCAACGCTGCGTTCGGGCGCCGGCGCCGCCTGACGATCGACGCTGGCAAGCTCAAAGCTGCGCGGAGCTTCCGCAGCCGGATTCGGATCCTGCGTCGGTTCGGCCGCCGCGGCGTCTTCGCGGGTCGCGTCGGTCCGCTCCTCGGCTTGCGGGGTCGGAAGACGATTGCCCTTGGCCTGCCGATTTGGAACCGGCAACTCGTCAGGCGGAACCAACGCTTCACCGAGCAGGCGTTCGCGGATCGAGCCGGTGATGTCGGCGTAGCTGGTGTCGAGACCGGCGAGCGTGTAGCTCAGCGCCGGCGGCATCGCCGCGCTCATCGGACGCGGCATCGTGAAGGTCGCGCCGTGCGCCGTGCTGATCAGCGAGAAACGCGACATCGGCCGCTCGGCAACGATGGGCTGACGCGCAATCAGCGCAGCCAGGTCCTGCGACCCGATTGCGCTCGGCACGGCGACAAAAGTCAGGAAGCCAAGGCCGAAGGGCGTAACAAGGCCGCCCTTCGGCCCACGACGCGACGCAAAAATCATCCAACCCCAACTCTACGCAACGCTACAGATGGAACACACTCACTGACGTCGCGACGCGGCGCCGCGATGGCGCAAATGCGACGGATTTCCTTCTAGGCGGATTAACCTTGCGAACGCGTTAATCGCATCGCGTCGAAATCGCCGTATCGGGAACCAACATGCAGTGCGCGCATGGAACTTGGTAAACACATGGTCAACAATGCGCCAATTCAACGCCGCGCCTTTTCAGCGCCACACAATGAGATGCACGCCGATCCAATTGCCGACCAGAAACGCGGCGATACCCAACAGGAACCCGACGACGATCGCGCGTTCCGGAATGATCTCCGGCACCGGACGGCGAAGCACGACGCGCAGAATGATAAGGCCCAATCCGGCGATGCCGGCGAACACGACGATCGGATGACCGAGAAATGTTTCGCCGAACGGACGCCGATCGGCCAACAAACCGAAGGCGAACCCGCCCGCGATCATGAGAACGCGCCACCAAAACACCGCCCGACCGCGCATGGAATCATGCCCTGCTTTTGCAGGGCATGATAATCGCTGCGCGGCCGATTCGCGCCGCTTACATCTTCACGCCGCGCTCGATGAAGTAGCGCTCCGCGCCCGGATGCCAGGGGATGGGCGTGTTCTTGCGGAGCTGATTTGCCAGATTGATGCTCTCCGCTTCGCTATGCACGGCCACCAATTCCTTCTGCCGCTCGATGAAGGTCTTGACGATGTCGTAGGCGACCTGGTCCGGCATCTTCGCGTTCGCAACCAGGATGTTCTGCACCACGGCGATCGGATTGTCCTTCATCTGGCCGGGATAGGTCTTCGCGGGAATCACACCGGCGGAATAGATGCCGCCGTATTTGGCATTCATCTTCTCGACCACCTCGGCGTGGTCGATCATCGCGATCTTCACATTGGGCGTGGCGCCGAGATCGGTGACGGCGGCGGTCGGCAGCCCGCCGACCCAGAAGAACGCGTCGATCCGGCGATCCTTGAGCGCATTGACCAACTCGGCGACGCCGAGCCGCTCGCGCCGCATGTCCTTGTCGCGATCGAGGCCGGCGCCTTCGATCACGCGGAACGCCATCACCTCGGTGGCGCTGCCGGGCGAGCCGGTGGACACGCGCTTGCCCTTGAGGCTCGCCATGCTGGTGACGCCGGTGCCTTCGACCGACACGACGTGCATGCGATTGGGATAGAGCACCATGAGCGTGCGCACCGCGACCGGCGAGCCCTTGAACTTGTCTTCGCCCTTGAGTGCGTCGAGCGCGGCGTCGACCATCACCAGCCCCACCTCGCTCTGGCCGGTATGGAGCAGCCGCAGATTGTCGACTGAGCCGCCGGTCACGCGCGCCGTTGCCTGCACGCCCGGCACGTATTTCGACAGCACGTTCGCCATGCCGCCGCCGAGCGGATAGTAGACGCCACCGGTTCCGCCGGTCGCGATCGCGATGTTGAGGTTTTGTGCGACGGCCACGCCGGCAAACGCAACGACTGCTAACGCAAGCACAGAGATCGAAATCCTGTTCCAAGACATCATCGTTGATCCTCCCTAACGTCCGGTCGCTTGTGCGTCCAGCGGTGCCGGAAGCACCCATTGTTTTATCAGCACCACCGCCGCGATCAGGATGCCGAATGTCGCGGTGTAACTGATGTCGATGCCAATGATGGCCTCCATGCCGGCTTCGAGCAAGCCCGGGAACACCATCAGCAGGCCCGCGATCAGCAGGAGCAGCCGCTCCGCGGGTGTCGTCTTGCGGAGCGCCCAGCCTTGCGCGGCCGAAGCGAGCGCCGCGAGTCCGAGCCCCGTCTTCACCGTGATCAGCACGACATCGATCCACGATCCGTTCTTCGGAATCTGGAGAAGCAGGCCGATGCCCTGCGGATCCAGCACGAACACGAACGGAACCAGGAACGCCGGCAAGGTGTATTTCCACGCTTGCAGCGTCGTCTTGTAGGGATCGCCGCCGGTGATCGCGGCGGCCGCGAACGGCGACAGCGCGGTGGGCGGCGAAACCTCCGACAGCACCGAGTAGTAGAAGATGAACATGTGCGCGGCGACCGGCGGCACGTCGAGCTTGATCATCGCCGGCGCCGCGATCACGGCGCAGATGATGTAGGACGCGGTCACCGGCACCGCGAGCCCGATGATCCAGACCACCACCGCGGTGAAGATCGCCGTTAGCAGCAGACTGCCGCCGGCATAGCTGATGACGATGTCGGCGAACTTCTGACCCAGGCCGGTTAGCGTGACCACGCCGACGATGATGCCGGCGGTGGCGCAGGTTGTCGCCGCGGTCAGCACGCTGGTCGAACCATCCGACAGCGCGCGCACCAGCCGCTTCGGCGTCAGCGCAGTCTCGCGCGTGAGGAAGCTCAGCGCAAAAGCCAGAACGGTCGCGTAGAACACCGACAAGGCCGGCGAGCGTCCGATCAGCATGAAGAAGATGATCGCGATCAGCGAGATGAAGTGGAACGATTGCCACCAGGAGAAATCATCGACCGTCATGCCGACGCCGCCGCCGAACCGGCGGCCGTCGAGCTCGACCATAAACAGCAGCGACAGGTAATAGAGGCAGGTCGGGATTGCCGCCATCCAGATCACGTCGAGGTAGCTGATCTTGAGGAACTCCGCGATCAGGAAGGCTGCGGCGCCCAGCACCGGCGGCGAGATGATCGCGCCGAGACCGCCCGCCGCCAGCAGGCCGCCGGCCGCGTTTTTCTCGAAGCCGGCTTTTTGCATCATCGGATAGGCGACGGCGCCGACGGTCACCGTCGTCGCGACGCCCGACCCCGACGGCCCGCCGAGCAGAAACGACGACAGCACCACCGTGCGGCCGGCGGCGTTCGGCTTGTTGCCCATCAGCCGCAGCGAGAAGTCGATGAAAAACTTGCCGGCGCCGGAATGCTGCAGGAACGCGCCGTAGATCGTGAACAGGATGATCAGCGAGGACGACACGTCGACCGGGATCCCGAAGATTCCTTCCAGCGTGATGAATAGGTGGCCGACAAGCTGATCGATGCCGTAGCCGCGATGGGTCCAGGGCGGCGGCAGATAGGGCCCCGCCATCGCATAGGCCATGAACAGGATCGCCACGACGGGAACGATCCAGCCGATGGTGCGCCGCGTCGCCTCCAAAAGGATGACGATGAACACGACGCCGAGGATGACGTCGGTCTGCGTCGGTATGGTCGCGCGATCGGTGAAGTCCTCGCCGCCGATGAGGGCGTAAATCAGGATCGCGACCGCGGCGGCGGCCAGGACAACGTCGAACCACTGGATCCGGTTGCGGAAACGCTGCGCCAGCGGAAACAGGAGGAAGCACAGCACCAGGACGAACGCGACGTGCGTGTAGCGTAGCGGCTGCGTCGCGACGATCGGAAATTCGCTGAACAGCGGCGGGACGCCGGCGATCGCCGTGTAGAGATGGAACAGCGACATCCCGACCGCGACGGCGGTGGTGAACGCGGCGGCAAAACCGACCAGCCGGTTGACCGCTCCCTCCTCGGCTTCGATGTAGGTTTCGGCCTTGCGCAACGCCTCGCCGGTAATCGCGGCACCAGCCAAGCCGGCGTCGATCGCCGAATCCGACTGCGCAAGCTGCTGTTCCGGCGGCTTGCCGTTCCCTGCCATGGCTCCCCTCGCGCGCTCTTGCCGGCGCCGTCCCGATGGGAAGGTAGCATGGCACGGGCGCGTGGCGAGGCAAGTTTGATCGTGCTCGCGAGGCAAATTGTCCTCCGAGGTTTGCTGGTTCCCTCCCCGACTAAAGTCGAAGGGGCGGAGCGCCGACAGGCGCTCGGGTGCTTGCGCGGCACCCGTCGCGGGCCGGTGACGCCGGCCCGCAGACGCCATGGCGCGTCAAAGACGCGCGTCAACGCGCTGTTGGCGCGACGAAGACGCGCGCAAACGCGCTTCTGCGCGGCGCCTTGCGTCTCAGCGGAGACGCTCGCCTCTCGGCGCTCCACCGCGGCGGTTGTTGGCCCGGGCCCGCGCGGGGGCGATGTCTCTCGACGTCGCCATCTGCGAATTTCTCGCGTCCGCTCCTAGTGGCGGAGGGCGGGGTCCCGGAGCCTCCCGGGAGTTGCGTGCAAGGCAACGCGCGGGACGCCACATCCTGTTCTGCCCATGCGATGCCTCGCGACGAGCACCCTTCGGCGAACGGGACGCGGCAACGATAGTCGGAAGCAAGCACCCGTCAAACGAAAGCAAAGGTTATGCAAAGCGGACTGTGAGTAAGCTGTCGATGAGGCAGTGCGAAAGATGCAACGAGCGTTGCCGCGTCAGGGAAACTCGCATCCACAGAAATGTGGTGCAGCCATCGGGTCCAAGGAGATAGCGGTGCGCTGAATGCGTGAGGCCATTCCTGTGGAGCAAAGCAGCTAACGATCGAACGGGATACGGCTGCGACCTGTGCAAACCATGTACGTGTGCTCCCAAACAATAAAGGGCCAAAGCAGCACGACGAATATCAGAGACAACACGGCGGAGATTCCGCGCCAATCGAAACTGCCGCTGTGATGCGACAGCGCAAATAGTTGATAGCTGCCGACGAGAACATAAGCTGCGCAGAGAATGGCGAACGTGTACATCGTGTCGCCCCCGTGCTGGTCGAGCGGATTCTGAATCACGCGCTGGTTGTGGTCAATATTCTTTTCTCGATTACGGAGTCCCGCGCTTATGGTCCATTAGAGATTCCGCGAGAACCCCCTGGGGCGATGTGAGAGTAATTGTCCGGAAGCGATTACCGCGCGGCAAGGACCGGTCTTTGGGTCAGAAGCGGACACAGGAAAAGTGCTACCCCGGATGTCTGCTGGGCCATTAGCCGAAGGCGTAACCCATTTGCGTTGCGGCTAACGAATTGGCGAGGGCTCGCTAGACATTTGAGGTAGACGAACCGGCTTCTGACCGGACGGGCGCTTTGCCTTCAGCTACCGACGCATCAGCGGCACCAAAAACTGCCTCCAAGGCGGCAACGGTGGTGGATGCATACATCTTGCGTTCGCGCGCCCACCATTGGCGCGCACCTGGCCTTTGCATGATCTGCTGCATCGATCGAGCATGGAAATAGTCTTGGTACCCAACGCTCTTGAGTTCCAAAACCAGCTGCGAATTCGCAATGAGCATTTGCATCATAGAACCGAAGCGCCACCGCTCAACGGGATCCAATTTGGTCAGGTCGTTGAGGCCGTCACGAAATATGCGCGCGCATTCGGCATTGCTCGCCAGCAACCGGCTGAAATCCTGAAACACCGCTGCGGCAGCAATTAAGCGCGCATTGCGCGCCACCTTTGTGTTGATGCGGAACTGCAAAGAGGCATAGATGAGCGACAGCACAAGCGCGAGCGCAGCGATGGTTGGGCTGAGGGCGATAATCTGTTCAAGCGTCATGACCGATCCCTCAAAAAATTGACCATGACACGTTATTGGGAAGCGTTACCAATGTCCGCTTTGGGTCAGAACCACGCTTGCTGCCCCACTCAGTTGATTATGGCGGGCTGGACGGGCCGAGCCTCACTATCCTAGCTTAAGAACTGGACGACGAGTTCCGCCCTTCTGGCGTGCTACCTCCGCCTGCAATCCCTTGATCTGCTTTTCCAGTTCAATCACAACGCCCGCGATTTCATCAAGACGAGCGCTCATGGATTCTAGCTTCTCTTCCGAAGTCATATCTTCCCACAACTTCGCCATGGCTACACCCTCATTTTAGATGCCAAGCTCCTTGAGGCCCGTTGGGCACCCGCCTGCCGGTGCTCTTTCTAAATGACGCTTTCGCCTGCCGCTCAGCGCCAACGCGCCGAGTACTTTTACCCAAAAATAACCCCGTTGATCTAGACGATCCTCTTCAAGTGGGGAGAGCGGGGATGCTTGGCGGTAATTGGTTGAATGACGCGCTTGCAATAACCTCGTTGGTGGTGCTCGCGCTGTTGTGCATCCTTCCATTGTTCATTCGCGACCAGAAACCTATCGCGTAATGTTGCTACTGTTCGGTTCCCCGCCGGTTCCGTGCAGACGCGCCTCGGTTTAGGCGAGGTTCAAGCTCTGCCACAGAAAACGCGCTCTGGACGTTCGCCGCTCTCGCCCGCAGTCAACGTTCGTTTGCGTGCCAAGTACACTTAGCGCACGCCATTCTCTGCAGTGCGCCATGCCGCATCAGTTCACGCGGCTGCTGCTCCGACCTTGCAGCCGGGCGGCATATCGCTGATCGCGCTGCCGGGAAGCAGCTTGGCGATGGTGTTGGGTCAGCGCCGTCCACGCAAGCTCCAACGGGCCGTTCTGCGACGGGAACGGAAAACCGATTTTTGGGTTGTTGGCCGTTAAGAACCTTCCAAGGAGGAAACCATGCGAACACTCGCTCTGCTTTGTGCTGCACTGTTCCTTTCAATCACTGGTGCGAACGCAGAATCCCAAGGATCAACGGCGAAGAAGTATGCGCCGGGGCAACGGCAAGCTGAGCCTGGCCAAGCCAAGAAATATGCTCCCGGCCAAAGACAGAAGAAGCCGGGACAAGCCAAAAAGTACGCGCCGGGACAGCAAGGGAAGTAAGGCGACAGCAGCCTCTCTGGCGAGCAGTCCAAGCGTCATAGAAATACTTGCGGCCTCACGTCAGGGAGATGGGGGGCCGCTTTTCAGCGAGTGATTTCCGGACGAACTCGTTGATGAGAAAGAGTCTGCCTGAGTAAGGACCTGCCTTGGAATACAATGGCTTCCGATACGCCTTGCGTGCCGCCATTGTGCCAGGTCGGTTTCGGGTCGCCGTGTATTTCAAAGAAGACGAGCCGGTTGAGCGAACGATCAGGGGGGCGCGTCAAGATGCGGACGCCGCCGCACGGAAGATGATCGACAGGTTTCTGGACCTCAAAGGCGATCTGACAAACAGTGAAGGCGGCGGACTCCAACAAGCTGATCCCGGCGCATCGCTCCAAAGCAGACACATCCGATCCCGGCAATGAATGAACCGCTGTGCATTCTAAGCAGGATCGCCGCGCACCAAACCATGGTGTGTTCCGATTGGACCAAGGTTTAGGCGGGTGACCTAAAAGCAGGTGGAACGTCCAAACATGACTGCAAGTTTTCACAAGCCCACGACTGTCGCTTAGAGAACATGTGCCAGGCGCTTCGTCGCGGGAGTTCAGACTTGTCAGACAAGATAAAAAAGGGAGGCGTTCATGGTGACGTTCAAGCACATAAGTGCGGCTGCCTTGGCATCTATTTTTGTACTCGCGATCACGGCGGAATTGGCTGATGCACAACGTGGGCGCGGTGGAGGCGGCGGCGGCGGCGCGCGCATGGGTGGTGGCGGCTTCGGTGGCGGCGGTGGTGGCGTTCGCATGGGCGGTGGCGGCTTCGGCGGCGGTGGAGTCCGAATGGCAGGACCCGGCTTCCGAGGCGCCGCTATTGGCGGCCCCGGCTTCCGAGGCCCGGGTGTGTATCGCGGGGTCGGCCCCGGATTTCGCACAGCCGGAATCCGCAGCGGCTATGTCGGTGCTGTAGGTCCGCGTTGGGCAGGTCGCGCTGGCGGATGGTATGGCAATCGGTGGGCTGGCAATCGCTGGGCCGGCAATCGCTGGCATGGCAACCGTTGGCGCGGTCGGGGATGGGGTTTCCCCGTTGCTGCGGCGGCTGTTGGCCTTGGTTATTACGCGGGAAGTTCCTACTACAACGACTGCGTCGCCTGGGACGGGTACCAGTGGGTGAACGTCTGCTATTCAGGCTACGGCGGGTACGGCTACTGGTAGGAGCCGAGGCCGTTTTCGGAACGCCTAAGAGGTCCGGCGCGTCGATCAAGCGCGTCGGACCTGAGCTTTGCGCTTGTCCGAGGTTCTTCCGATGCCTGCTTTTGATCCGTAGGCGGTATCGCGCCAACAGCAAAGTCGCGACTTGCGTGTCGGCGGCTGCAGGATCAATGTTTGTTCGATCAGGCAACGAGAGCCAGTAGGTGAGTACCAATCCGGACGAGGACCGAACTTATCTGTCGCAGCCGGATACTGCCTTTTTATCAAAGGCGAGAATCACGGACTGGGAAACGGACAAGACTTTTTCAACGGACTGGGCCGGGAACCATTTTTTCCTTTGGGCGGAATTGTTGCATCCGCTGCGAGAGAAACCAGCCCGGGTTCTCGAGATCGGCTCGTGGGAAGGTCGTTCGGCCCTGTTCTTCCTGAACTACCTTCCGCTCAGCAACATTGTCTGCGTCGATACTTTCGAGGGAAACGTGGAGCACCACCTGGACCCACATTTCAAGCGACTCGTTCCGAGAGCCGAGGCGCAATTCGATTCCAATCTTGCCGCCTTTGCGGACCGCGTCGAAAAAATCAAAGGGAGCTCTACAGTGATACTGCCGACGTTTGGTATTTCCGGACGTCGATTCGATCTCGCCTACGTCGATGGCAGTCACATGGCTGCCGACGTCTATAGCGATGCGCTCCTGACGTGGCCGATGATCGAGCCGGGGGGCATTGTCATATTCGACGATTACGAATGGGATCTCATGAACAACGGACGCGAGCGGCCCAGCTTGGGGATCGATACTTTTCTCGCGGCCGTCAAGGGACAGTACCGCGAACTCCGCCGTGCCTACCAACTCGTGATCGCCAAAGTATGAACGGTGACGCCTGACGCGAGCGGCTACGGGTGTGCGGTCCCGAGCCGCTTGGCGGCCGCCTTGATAAGATTGATATTGCTTCGCATGTGGCGCTGCAGGTTCGGCACGTTGAGTTTCGCGGTTATTTCATACCGGTTACCGCGATGCTCGACGTAGCCGCGCGCGATCAGCTCGTCCAACCGTTGCGTGACAACGTCGCGCGGGCGTCCGATCACACGGCTGATCTCGGCCGCCGTTGCCGGCTGGCTCCCCAATTGAGCGATCAGAACATGGGCGCCGGTGAGCAGCAGCTCATGGGCGTCGGCGGGTTCAAGGTCAGGAAGGTAGGTCAGCCGGACGTTGGTCAGGAGGTTGATCAACATATCGGCGATGATCGCACGTTCGTTTGCGAACGCTATTTCGGTATGCGTCATGACGCGCCTCTCCAGTTCCGTCCTAGAGCGGACATCGCCCCACTTCTGTAAGCGCGTCGGGAATCTCGACGCGGGGGGTGAAACGGCGGCTACAGACCGGACTTGATAGCCCGGAGCAGCCGGAAACGCATCTCGCCGTCATTGCTCGCGAGCGAGATCACGAAGCGCACCCGCCCATGGCTTGAGGTATCGGCATAGCCCGCGAGCGTGCGGACCCCATCCATGGTGCCGGTCTTGTTCATACCGCCGTCGCTCCCGCGGAGAAGGTCGGCGTGGGGCGCGAACAGCTCGAGCACTTTGGCGAGGCCGCGGGCGGTGAAGCGGTTGTTGCGGCTGATGCCCGAGCCTTCATCGAGATGAATAGCCGCGGCGAGGCCGTGCGCGGCGAGCATCTGGTTCGCGACCTGGAGCGACTTCTCCAAGCTGACGGGTCCGCCGAGGCGGTGTCCACCGATCTCCAGGAAGACCTGGTTGGCGATGTAATTGTTCGAGGCGCGAAGCAGCGCGACGAGGATCTGCGAAAGGGTGCGCGACTGTCGGTGAACGTAAACCGGCTCCAGTCCCTCGGCGACAGTTCCGGTCGAGATCTCGCCCTTCACGCTGCCGCCGGCCCGCTCGATGAACGCGGCGATCAGCTCGCCGGCATATTGCAGGCTCACCGCGGGGTCCTGGCTCAGGCTGATGCGGCCGCTTCCGTTCGGGCCCCGCAGCCGGAACTGGGCGATCGCGAGCGGGGTGATCGGAGTTCTGCTTCTCGGCGGAGCGCACGTTGTTGCCGCTGCGCACGGCGTAGATCGTGTTGAAATTCACCGCCAGCGCGGAGTTCAGCGCATTGTAGGACTCGTCGGTGTCCTCGATGCCCGGGATGCGGAGACTCGAAGGGTAGTAGCTGCCGTCCAAAACGATGCCGGTGATCGGCTCATTGCCGACCGCCGCGACCAGCGCAGTCGCGAGCGACGCCAGCTCCTCTGAAATCAGGAAAGGATCGCCGCCGCCGCGCACGTACAGCACCCGCTTGTCGTCGAGGTAGAAGCGGGTCTCGAAGCGGTAGTCGCCGCCAAGGACCTCCATCGCCAGCCAAGCCGTCACGATCTTGGTGACTGAGGCCGGGACGAAGGGCTCATCAGCGTTCTGCGCCACCAGCTCGTTGCCCGCGGCGTCCATCACCAGCACCAACCCCGGCGGCGCGAGGGCCTTCACCCTCTCCTTGACGCCGGCGAAAGCCGGAGCGGGTAGCAGGAGCAAAGCGAGGGCGAGGCAGCGATACCACATGGCGAACTCCAGCGCGGGCGTCACACGCGCATCCTCTCAATGAACTCGCCGGGGTGGCGAGCGGCCGGCCCCCATACCAATGGATAATATTCGCCACCAAAGGGCAATATTGGCCACGCCGATTTCTCCGTTAGCCTCGCAAAGCCGACAATTGTCACGCAGGGAAACTTGCCAATTCACGGCAGGCATATACATGCGGAAAGCAGGAACTGCACCACAAGCGGCCCGCGCGTGCTGCATCTTGTGGGTAGCATTTCACCGATGAATCCCTAGGTGATGAATCCATAGGTGATGTCATGAAACGGATCACGGTTATGGGAGCGGGTTTGGCGCTTCTGGCCGGAGTTGTGGCGGCGGATGCTCAAGGCATCGGATACGGGCCGGGGGTCAATCCATCCAACCCCCAAGACCTCAGCAACCGCTCAAACCCTCAGGATCTGTCAGGCCCCGGCGGCAGCAATCGGCAGGATTTGGTCCGTCGGCCTCCAGGTGCGACTTCAGCTCTCCCGTCGCCATCGCGCGTGACCGCGCCGCAGTACACTGGAAACGCCAAGGCCAAGGCAAAAAAGGCCAAGGCCAAGCCGAAGCAAAAGGCTCAGCGGCGCTCGACGGCACAGCGGTGAAGGCACTGGACTGACGCCAACGAAAACGTTGCGGTACGCGCGGTAGTCGCAGATTGCGCAGACTTGTGTGCGCTTATCCCGTTACTGAATCACGGTGCTACGCCTTGCGGGCATCAACCCGCCACTGCGTCAACTGGCAATTCCGCAAAGCGAGGTTCGGCAATAACTTCGCCGCACCCGCACTCAAAGGTGACTAGATCAACCATATCGGGAATCTTGGGATGCGACTCGATACCAACAAGCCGCATTGGCTGAGCGCATTTAGGACATCTGACCTTGCGCGGTCCGAACTCGGAGACGAGGATGGAAATCTGCATGCAAAACCCTTTCCAGTATGCTTTCACCGTAGGCGTGCGCGTGCCACGGAGCAATGAAGCAGTAGAGGTCCTTGAGAGCGTTACCCCTTATGAGTAAGTGCGCTGGTGGGGACTGTTTGGATTGGGTTATTTCCATTCGTGGAGTGCGGCGCCGCCACTCTCCACAAAAGAAAAAATCCTGACCGGGTGCAGGACGATTGATGTCCGCTTAGGGATGGCGATCAGTAAGTCAGGTGAGAACCAGGAGGCGCGCTGCGCCAACGAGCGCGCGGCCGGAATTTATTTGCAAGGGAACGAGCGTTGCAGCGCCGCCAATAGTGCAAACCCGAGCGGGCGATCGCCTAGCCGCGGCTCGTCCTTCAGCGCGCGTCGCAAGATCTCGATCAGTTGTGCAGACGGCATCTCAGGCTGGTCGGGCGGACAATAGAGGCCGGCCTGCATTCGTTGCGCGCGCACCGCCGTGCTTGCCCAACCCAGACCCACTCCAATGCCGGCCAGGTTCGACGAAATCGTCGCCCGCCGTGTCTCGCTGGTGTTGGGATTGTCGTATTCCTTGAGCACTTCATTCAACGACGGTTCGGCGCCGGCCTGGCCCGTCCACATTCCAATCATCGCGACGGTTGCGAGCGCTTTGATCAACCGACCGCGCATGAATGCCCCCGTGGTTAGCGCAAGCCGAAATGCATCACCATTTGCTGAGTAATGGAAGAGGCTGCACGGAAATAACGTCCGTGACAATACTGACTATCGATGTAGTAGCCGCCAGCGAGAAGTCCGGCGACCAGCGCCACGACTTTCATGCGGCCATCGTTGTCCGAAACTGTTAAGCGACTTTGAATCGAATACGCGAGTTCAGACCGCAGCAGAATACCGCCGGACTTCTCATTGTTGCTGCCGCAGATTCAGCTCGCCATTGATACATAGACAAACGTAGTCGTTGGCGCATGCGCTTATGCTGCGTGGCAGCATCCAGCCGATGCAATCAAAGCCTGTAACGCATGCGGCATGCAACGCAGACCGCTCACCGGCGCGAGGACATGAGCCTCTTCAGTTCGGGCCGAAGCCAACGGCGCGCGCGTCGATCGGCTCGCGGTCCGTTCTCGTCTTTGTCGTTGAGTTTCGCGCACGCCGTCAATTGGGCGGCGCGCGGAGCCTGTGGCTGCGCCGGCAGTGCCCGGACGCAAGTGCTTCGCAACTGCCTAAGACTGTGTTTCGAGAGAGCGTCACGGACGCAGTGCAGCGGGATGCACTACGGACCACACCACTATCCGCTATTCCGATCTGACCGCCAGTTTGCGGCCGGCCGCATCGAGCGATTTGTTCAAGAATGTACTGAGGCTCGCGTTGACCTCGTCCGTCGTCGCACTGTTCGCCCCGCGGAACCAACCGGTCGCAGTCAACATCGGCGGAAACGTGGGACCGGGATTGAATACGCGATACCAGACACCGACCAGTTCATCGTGCTGCAAATCTACGTATCGCAGCTCCAGCGGACCGCCGGCGGCGCCATAGAGCCGTCCGCGCTGGCTGAAACGGCTCGCCGGCCCGACTCGCAAGAGAAGATATTCATCCGGCAGCGACACGACCTCGCGCGGCCGCGGCGACCGTCCGCCATCCGGGGGCCGATTGAATTCCCGCAGCGTCGTATTGCCGAAGGCTTCTACAACGATGACTTGTTCGATGCCTTTCACCGCCCAGATGGCGCGTAGTTCCGGCATGGAGCGAGAGTTGACCACCATTGTCGGGGGCACCCGCGCCGCGGCGGTGGTTGGAATTGCGGCAATTTCGCTGGCTTCCTGCCGATGCGCCATCGACGCCGCCCGATACGCGTAAAGCCAATGCATGAACGGCAGTGCCGCGAGCACGAGAAGAGCCACCGACGTCGCGGTACGCCGTTTCAAGACCAGGAACGCCGTCACCAGAAGACAGAAATAGAGGAGAGCTGTCGGCAGCACCGCCGTGGTCAGATGCGTGGCAAGCGCGATCCAGACCAGCCCGCCATGCTGCGATTGCATCGATACCGCGAAAACGACAATCGCCAAGGCAAACGCCAGTGCCGCCAAGGTCTTTCCGGGGATGTCAGATGGAGCAGGCTCAGGGAGCGATGGTGACGGCATGACCGCCACATGGCCGAAGTTTTGCCAAACGATCCACGCCAGCAACGCCGCGAGGCAGATCATCAGATAGGGAACGGCGGCCGTGACGGCGAACAGCGGCGCGATGACGTTCAATAGCGGTTTCGACGCATGGATGAGAACCGGCGCCAAAGCGAAACCGATGATTGCCGGGGCCACGACCGCAAGCCCCAGAAAAAAGGCAGCGAGGCCGGCATAGCCGAATGGATTGCCCGAGCCGGGGCCGTCACGACGGGACGGCAATGCGCACAAGGCCGCGATGCAGGCCAGCGCGAGCAGGGAATGCCGCGGCGGCGGGATGTGGAGGGCGCCGACCGAAAACGCAAGCGACCACGGTGCGCCGGCGAGCACGAAGAAACCGTAGTCGAGGGCGAGCAACAATGGAATGAAAAGCCCGATCCAACCCTGAACTCCGGCGTCGCGCGCGCGCCGCATCGAGATTCCAACAAACGAAAACACGAAGATCACGAACGCCAGCGGCTTGAACGCCATGGCGGTGACCAGGCTCAACGCTCCGCATGTATCAATGCCGCAGCGGGTCGCTTGAGCGAGCGCCCGCACCAGGAAAGGAAAGCCGATGATGCTGGCCAGAAACAGGGCGATCCGCAGGCCGGCGCCCCACATGAATTGTGACCGGGCCAAGTAGCCGTGGAACTTGAACATCGGGCCGATCCTCGTTGGAAGACCAATAGAACGCCCGAACGGCAATCAGGCGAATAAAGCCGGGCGTAAGCCTGCTCAATACAACAACAGGCTTTCTCACCGCTTAATGGGATAGATCAGAGCGCAGTCGCTCTTTTTTACGCATTGTTGTGGACCGCATTTGAGCGGATTTACGCCTGCGTCGCCGCGTCCTTGCCGAGAGCCGCCTGCGCGGCGGCGAGGCGCGCGATCGGCACCCGGAACGGCGAGCACGACACATAGTCGAGGCCGACCTGGTGGCAGAACGCGACCGAAGCGGGATCGCCGCCGTGCTCGCCGCAGATGCCGACCTTGAGCTTCGGCCGGGTCTTGCGCCCGCGCTCGACCCCGATGCGCACCAGCTCGCCAACGCCCTCGCGGTCAATCGACACGAACGGATCGATCGGGAGGATGCCGCGCGCGGTGTAGGGACCGAGGAAGCTTGCGGCGTCGTCGCGGCTGATGCCGAACGTGGTCTGCGTCAGGTCGTTGGTGCCGAACGAGAAGAATTCCGCCGACTGCGCGATCTCGCCGGCCATCAGCGACGCACGCGGCAATTCGATCATGGTCCCGACCTGGTAGCTAACCTTGGCGCCGGTCTCCTTGGCGACCGCCGCCGCCATGGCGTCGATGCGGTCCTTGACCAGATCGAGCTCGGCCTTGGTGGCGATCAGCGGCACCATCACCTCCGGCACGACCTGCTTGCCGGTGCGTTTGCCGACCGCGACCGCCGCCTCGAAGATCGCGCGCGCCTGCATCTCGGCGATTTCCGGATAGGCAATCGCAAGCCGGCAGCCGCGGAAGCCGAGCATCGGATTGAACTCGTGCAGTTCGCGCGCACGATCCGCCAGCTTGCGCGGATCGGCGCCCATCACGGCCGCGACCTCGGCGATCTCTTCGTCGGTATGCGGCAGGAATTCGTGCAGCGGGGGATCGAGCAGGCGGATGGTCACCGGCAGCGCGCCCATGATCTCGAACAGCTCGGCGAAGTCGTTGCGCTGCATCGGCAAGAGCTTGGCGAGCGCGGTGCGGCGCTGCTTCTCGTCGTCGGCCAGGATCATCTCGCGCACGGCGCGGATGCGGTCCTCATCGAAGAACATGTGCTCGGTGCGGCAGAGCCCGATGCCCTCGGCGCCGAACTTCACCGCGACGCGGGCGTCGTTCGGCGTGTCGGCATTGGCGCGCACGCCGAGCTTGCGCACCTCGTCGGCCCAGCCCATCAGCGTCGCGAACTCGCCCGACAGCGCCGGCTCGATCATCGCTACGCGGCCGGCGAGCACCTGCCCGGTGGAGCCGTCGACGGTGATGAAGTCGCCCTGACGGAATGTCCGTCCGGCCGCCGTCATGGTGCCGGACTTGTAGTCGACGCGCAGCGTGCCCGCGCCCGACACGCAGGGCTTGCCCATGCCGCGCGCGACCACCGCCGCATGCGAGGTCATGCCGCCGCGGGTGGTGAGGATGCCCTCGGCGGCGTGCATGCCGTGGATGTCCTCGGGCGAGGTCTCGACCCGCACCAGGATCACCTTCTTGCCCTGCGATTTCATGTTTTCGGCATCGTCGGCCGAGAACACGATTTCGCCGGCCGCCGCGCCGGGCGACGCCGGCAGGCCGGTCGCGATCACGTTGCGCTCGGCATTCGGATCGATGGTCGGATGCAGGAGTTGGTCGAGCGCGGCGGGATCGACCCGTGTCACCGCCTCCTTGCGGCTGATCAGGCCCTCATTGGCCAGTTCAACCGCAATGCGCAGCGCCGCCTTGGCGGTGCGCTTGCCGGAACGCGTCTGCAGCATCCAGAGCTTGTCCTGCTCGACCGTGAATTCGAGGTCCTGCATGTCGCGATAGTGCTTTTCCAGCACGCGGTAGATGCGGGTCAGCTCCTTGAACGCGCCCGGCATCGCCGCTTCCATCGACGGCTTGTCGGAGCCCGCCTCCTTGCGCGCCGCCTCGGTGATCTCCTGCGGCGTGCGGATGCCCGCGACCACGTCCTCGCCCTGCGCATTGATCAGGAATTCGCCGTAGAGCGTCTTCTCGCCGGTCGAGGGATTGCGCGTGAAGGCAACGCCGGTCGCCGACGTCTCGCCCATGTTGCCGAACACCATGGCCTGCACGTTGACCGCGGTACCCCAGTTCTCCGGGATATTGTGGAGCCGGCGATAGGTGGCGGCACGCTGGTTCATCCACGAGCCGAACACGGCGCTGATGGCTCCCCACAATTGCTTGAACGGATCCTGCGGGAACGGCTCGCCGTGCTCTTCCTCGAGCCGCTGCTTGTAGCGGCCGACCATCTCCTCCCAGTCCGCGTCGGTGAGATCGGTGTCGAGGGTGTAACCGTTGCGGTCCTTGTGGTCGTCGAGGATTTCCTCGAAATGATGATGGCCGACGCCCAGCACGACGTCGGAATACATCGTGATGAAGCGGCGGTAGCTGTCATAGGCGAAGCGGCGGTCGCCGGACTTCTTCGCCAGCGCCTCGACCGTCGCATCGTTGAGGCCGAGATTGAGCACCGTGTCCATCATGCCCGGCATCGAGGCGCGCGCGCCCGAGCGCACCGAAACCAGCAGCGGGTTGTTCTTGTCGCCGAACACCTTGCCGGTCAGCCGGCCGACCTCGGCGAGCGCGGCCTTCACCTGCCCTTCCAGCGCGCCCGGATAGCTGTTCCCGTTGCTGTAATAGTAGGTGCAGACCTCGGTGGTGATGGTGAAGCCGGGCGGAACCGGCAGCCCGAGATTGGCCATCTCGGCCAGGCCCGCGCCCTTGCCGCCCAGGAGATTGCGCATGCCTGCCTTGCCCGCGGCCTTGCCGCCGCCGAAGGCATAGACCCACCGGGATTTGCTTTTGCTGGCTGAGGGCTTCGCCGGCTTTTTGCCGGATTTTGGCGCGGCAACCCGAACGGACGGCTTGCGCGCCGCTCCGACTGGTTTTTCGCGCCCTGATCTCGCGGATTTCGACTTTGATTTCAGCGTGGTGCTGCGCGGTCTTGCCATGGACTCACAGATCAATTGCACCCGGCCCCGCTACTGACCACAGCAGGGGTCGCGGACGCAAGCCGGAAGCTTGAGAGAACGGTTCCGTCAGCCGACAAACTTGTAGATCGCGTTGAGCCCGACCAGCCCGTAAATGATCAGCGCGAGAGCGACGATATAGTTCAAAAGCCGCGGCATCAGCAGCACCAGAATGCCGGCGACGAGCGCGATAGCGGGCTGAATGTGGGGATCATTGAAATTCATGACGTTCTCCCGAGGAACGGCGTCTGCTGTTTAGAAACGGACATCAGCGGAGGCGGATTCATGCACCTCAATGCACAATGACGCAATGAGTTCACGGGCGAAAAAATCCGGCTCGCCCTACGGAACTAACCTTCGATCCGCGCGAAATCCGCGACCGCACGGGTCGCCTCGCGGATTTCGTTGAGCAGGCGCAGCCGGTTCTCGCGGATCGGCTTCTCGTCGACGTTGACGGTGACCTTGTCGAAGAACGCGTCGACCGAAGGGCGCAGCTTCGCCATCGCGGTCATGGCAGCGGCGAAGTCTTCTTTCGCGACGGCGGCGGAGGCTTCCGCCTTGGCCGCGTCGATCGCCTTCGACGAGCGCCCATTCCTCGTCCTGGCGGTAGAGCGAGGGGTCGGGCTTGCCGACGAATTCGCGGGCGTCCTTCTTCTCCTCGATGCGCAGGATGTTGGCGGCGCGCTTGGTGCCGGCGAGCAGGTTCTTGCCGTCCTCGGTGTCGAGGAATTTGCCGAGCGCCTCGACACGGCGCACGACCAGCAGGAGGTCGTCCTGGCCTTCGAGCGCAAACACGGCGTCGACCAGATCGTGGCGAGCGCCCTGCTCGCGGAGCTGGACCTTGAGGCGGTCGGACGACGAAATCGCGAATTCCACTGGCGGTCCATGCGTCGTCAGCCGATTTGACGTCATGCCCGCACACTCTCACGCCGGCTTCGCCCAACCTTCGAACTCCAGCCACTACCAATCCATTGCCCTTGAACCCCGCAATCGCATGCGCAAATGCGAGCGCCAAGATTGAGGCGAAGATTGTTCTGAATGATTAGTCGAATTGCCCCAAGCGCTGCCCTTCGAAGCGCATAGGGATCCTTGCTCCCAGTCGGCTTCTCATCGATCGCCCAAAACCCGACCAGCATGTCGAGCTTGTCCGCCAGCGCCACCGCAATCGATACCGGATCGGTGGGCACGCGGTCGATCGGACCAAGCGGCTTGTAGTGTTCCTCGATCGCGCGCGCGACCGCCTCGTCCTCACCTTGAGCTTGCGCGTAGTATTTCCCCATCAGCCCCTGCACTTCGGGGAATTCGCCGACCACTTCGGTGAGCAGATCCGCCTTGGCGAGCCGCGCCGCGCGCTTGGCCTTCGCCACATCGGCGCTCGACGAGCGGCGCAAGCTCCGCCGCCAATCGCTCAATGCGCTCGATGCGCTCGGCCTGTGTGCCGAGCTTCTCGTGGAACACGATGCTGCTTGAACTTCTCCAGCCGGTCCTCAAGCTTCACCTTAAGATCGGTCTCGTAGAAGAACTTCGCATCGCTCAGCCGCGCGCGGATGACGCGCTCGTTGCCGGCGACGATCGCCTTGCCGCCGTCCTTGGCCTCGGTGTTCGAGACCAGGATGAAGCGGTTGACGAGCTTGCCGCTCTTCGGATCGCGCAGCACGAAGCATTTCTGGTTGTTGCGGATGGTGGCGCGGATCACTTCCGCCGGGATCGCGAGGAAGGCCTCCTCGAACGCGCCCATCAGCACCACCGGCCATTCGACCAGGCCCGCGACCTCGGTGAGCAGCCCCTCGTCCTCGACCAGCTCAAAGCCCTGCGCGAAGGCGAGGTTCTTCGCGTCGGTGAGGATCGTCTGCCGGCGCCGCTCCGGATCGAGCACGACCTTGGCCTTTTCGAGCTTCGCCACATAGTCGTCGAAGCGGCGCACCTTGATCGTCTCCGGCGCGAGGAAGCGGTGGCCGCGCGTCGTGTCGCCAGCCGCGATGCCGTCGACCTCGAAACGGCACGATGTCGGGGTCTTCGGTTTCCGGCCCGAAGGTCGCGATGATGGAGTGCAGCGGCCGCACCCAGCCGAGCGCGCCGGGCTTGCGCCGACGCCTCGCCCCAGCGCATCGACTTCGGCCACGGGAAAGTCTTCACCACATCGGGCACGATCTCGCCGATCACCTCGATCGCCGCCCTGCCCTTCTTCTCGATCACCGCGACGTAGAAGTCGCCCTTCTTGTCCGGCTGCACCTTGGCCTGCTCGATCGACGTGAGCCCCGCCGCCTTGAGGAAGCCCTTGATCGCGCCTTCGTTCGAGCCGACGCGCGGGCCCTTGCGCTCCTCCTTCACGTCCGGCTGGTGCGCCGGCACGCCCTGCACCGTGAGCGCGAGCCGCCGCGGCGTCGCGAATGCCTTGGCGCCCTCATAGACGAGGCCGGCCGCGACCAGCTTGTCGGTGACGAGCTTGCGCAAATCCTCGGCGGCGCGCGGCTGCATGCGCGCGGGGATTTCCTCGGAGAACAGTTCGATCAGGAGGTCGGGCATGGCGGTTACCTTGCGGGCTTACCCGCAGGTACCAGCCACCGGCGCGCTTGTCACGCCCGGCCTGTCACCGGCTCTGCCGCCGCTTTACCGCGCGCCCGCCAGCTTTTCGCCGGCTCATGCTCGATCTGGACGTTGACCGCGAAGCCCGCGAATCGCAGCTTGCGGGCGAACTCCGACCGCAACGTCGTAGGCGACCTGCTTGGTCGGGAACGCGTCGGCGGGTCCGAGCGTCACCAGGATCGCCCAACCGCCGTCGTGCGGCACCACGTCATACGAGAGCTGCGCCATGACTCAATACTCGTCTGGTTCATGACGGCAATGTAGCGGCTCCGCGCCCAGTTCCGCGGCAGACCGCTGCGATGGTTGGCGGGGCGTAACGCGAGTGATTCAAATTGCGCGGAGTAAGGTTGAACGCGGTGACGCTGCTTGCCGCTCACAGCTCGTCGTGGCTGTCGTCGCAGAACGGCGGCGTCTTGGTGCGCTTGCAGGTGCAGAACATCATCGGGCGCGCGCGCGCGGCCTTCCACTCCATCGGCTCGAAGCCGGTGCCCTCGTGCGAGCCGTCGCAGAACGGCTGGCTCTTGGAGCGGCCGCAGCGGCACCACCAGTAGCTCTCGCCCGCGACCACATCGATGTGTGATCGGCTCGGTTCCGCCGATCTCGGGTTCGTTGCTCATGCCACCGCTCCTCCCGCCTCGGTCGCGAGCCACGCCTCGCCGCAGGCCTTGGCCAGCTCGCGCACCCGCAGAATATAGCTCTGCCGCTCGGTCACCGAAATCACGCCGCGCGCATCGAGCAGATTGAACACGTGGCTCGCCTTGATGCACTGGTCGTAGGCCGGCAGCGCCATCAGATGGCGGCTTCTGATTGTGGCCGGCCGTCGCCAGCCGGCGGCGAGATATTTGCGGCACGCGCTCCTCCGCCATCTTGAACTGCGCGAACAGCATATCGGTGTCGGAGTACTCGAAATTGTGCCGCGAGTATTCCTGCTCGGCCTGCAGGAAGACGTCGCCATAGGTCACCTTCTGCGCGCCCTCGCGGCCGTTGAAGTTGAGATCGTAGACGCGCTCGACGCCCTGCACGTACATCGCCAGCCGCTCGAGGCCGTAGGTCAGTTCGCCCGAGACCGGCGCGCATTCGAAGCCCGCGACCTGCTGGAAATAGGTGAACTGCGACACCTCCATGCCGTCGCACCAGCACTCCCAGCCGAGCCCCCAGGCGCCGAGCGTCGGCGATTCCCAGTCGTCCTCGACGAAGCGGATGTCGTGCAGCGTCGGATCGATGCCGATGGCATAGAGCGACTTCAGATAGAGGTCCTGCAGGTCCGGCGGGTTCGGCTTCAGGATCACCTGGAACTGGTAGTAGTGCTGCAGCCGGTTCGGGTTCTCGCCGTAGCGGCCGTCCTTCGGGCCGGCGCGAGGGCTGCACGTAGGCCGCGTTCCACGGCTTCGGCCCGAGCGCGCGCAGCGTGGTCGCCGGATGGAAGGTGCCCGCCCCCACCTCCATGTCGTAAGGCTGGAGGATGACGCAGCCGTAGTCCGCCCAATAGCGCTGCAGCGCCAGGATCAAACCCTGGAACGACCGCTCCGGACGCATGTGGGCGGGAAGATCGGTCATTTTTGCGTGATTTTCTTGGAAGATTCGATGGGCGCGGACCCTATCGGCGCCCCCTAGAGCGGTCAAGGCAACGGCGGACCGGACACCAGGCGGCCCCCGGCCCTCGTCCCCGGCGGCGTTCAAGCAGCTCAGGCTGGACCGCCGCTCAAAGAATTTTCATTTCTCTAATCACCTGAAAGAATTTGAGTTTTCGCCCAACGCGGCACCCTCCCCGGCAGCTCCCGGCGACTGTTCGTGAACCTGGCGCTCATGCCCTCCGACTAACGAGTCGAGCAGTATTTTGGAGGGAGCCCATGCTCGAGATCCTCGTCATCACGTTCGTCGCGGCGTTCGTGACCATCGCGCTTTGCGGTCATGTCATGGTGGCGAAGGCCCTGATGAAATCCGACCAAACGCCGGACCAGACGGGCTGAACCCGAACTCGCAACGATCGACGTCAAATGAAAATGCCCGGTTTTGCGCCGGGCATTTTCGCTTTTCGGGACGCCGAGGCTGGACGCTCTAGATCACGCGCCACTCGCCGGTGGCGGGATCGCGCCGCAGCGTCGGCAGCGACTTGCGGGTCGCGAGATCCGTCGCCGGCGCCGCCTTGACCCGATCGATCTCCGCATTGACGCGGCGGACTTCCCGCACCACCCAATGCACGGCAGCCGCGCCGCCGAACGCGGCCAGGGCCCATTTCACCAGCGGCGGAATGACGAACGGCATTGCGATCTCCTGTGCCAACTCCTGTCGCCAGTGGAGTGGATTTGACATTCGCGACCCACCTGGCAGCGGACTCACAACGCGAATGTCAAATCCAAAACTCCACTAGCAAGTTATACTTGCTAGTGGTCCTTTGATTCTAACATTCGCAAAGTCGCCTGCCGCAACGGGATGCGAATGTTAGAATCGGACCACTAGGCCTTTGCGTGCGCAGCGAAAGTTCATAGACCGTAACGCGACCACAGCGCCCGCTCCTCCAGCGCCGAGATCAGTTCCTCGGCCAGTCCGGCGCCGCCGAACAACCGCTCCTTCAGCGCCACGCCCGGACGCGCGCGTCCGAACAGGCTGCGCTCCGGCCCGACGAGCGGCATCCGCACATCCTCGCCGTAGCGCTGGCGCAGGACGGTGCGAAGGTCGCCGATGCTGTCGGCGACGCCGAGCGTCACCGCTTTGCGTCCGGTCCAAAATTCCCCAGAGAACAAGTCATTTTCTGGGCCGGTCAGGCGCGCGCCCCGGCTCTGCTTCACCAGTGCGATGAAATCCTCGTGAATTTCGCGCTGGACGGATTTCAGGCGTTCCACGTCCTCCGGCTTCTCCGGCAGGAACGGGTCGAGCATGGCCTTGCGCTCGCCGGACGTATACAGCCGCCGCTCGATGCCGACCTTCTCCAGCAAGCCCGAAAATCCGAAGGATCCACCGATCACGCCAATTGAACCGATAATCGTCGATTTGTCGCAGATGATCTCGTCGGCGGCGCAGGCGAGCATGTAGCCGCCCGACGCGGCAACGTCCTCCGCGAAGGCGATCACCGGCACCTTATGCTCGGCCGAGAGCGCCCGGATGCGCAGATGGATCAGATGCGACTGCACCGGCGAACCGCCGGGCGAATTGATCAGGAGCGCGACCGCGCTGGCGCGCCGTGTCGTGAACGCCTTTTCGAGCGGCCGCGCCACGCTGGCGAGCGAAAGGCCGGGCCGCAGCGGCGCCGAAAGTCCGATCGCGCCCGACAGGCGCACCACCGGGACGACGGCGGCGCCGCCGCGCATGCGCTTCGGCAGCCAGGGACGCACCGCTTCACGCAGGCTGGCCAGCATCTGGCGTAAATGTTCGGACATGCCTTGGTCAGCCATCGTGCGCTCTCAGGGGGTCGCAACCGGTCAAGATTTTGCCCCGGGTCCGGCCTAATACCGCTGCATAGACCGGATAGATCGGGGCCGGATTGGGGCGGCAAGCTAGCAATTATCAACCATTGGAACGCTTCTTGCTACGACGCGTTGTTGTCGTAAGCCCGGGTGGGAAGGACTCCGTACAATGGAAATCAAGATCTTCGTCCTGTTGGCGCTGATCGCCGCGATTGCGACCGCGTCGCACATCGGCAGCCGCAGCCCGTCTCAGGAACGCACGAATTAACGTTTAGCTCCATCGCCGTGCATCTTTAGGCAGTTGCACAAGTCCGGTGCACGGCATCGCTTGTCATCGTCGTGAAAGCTAATCCCGGACCGGCAGCGCCGCGCCGTCGCGAAGTATCGCGTCCGCCGCGGCCGTCGGCCGTCCCGATGCATCCGCGAGCGTTAGCGGCGGCGCCAGCACCAGCGGCGCCCGGCTCGCCTTGACGGCGGTCAGGAGGATCCGGATCGCCGGCTTGCCCGGGGCCGGATGAACCGGCGTCACCGCGACCGCGCCAAACGCGGGCGCGAGCGCCGCCAGAACCTCGGCCAGCCCGTCCGCCCGCCAGATCAAAGTCAGCGTGCCTCGGGCGCGCAGCAGCCGCGCCGCGGTTTTGATCCAAGGCGTGAGCACCGCCCGCGGCGCCGCATGCGCCAGCGCCCGCGCGGCATTGGGCGACGCGCGCTGCCGCTCGGGATCGTTGAACGGCGGGTTCATCAGCACCCGCGCGACGCTGTCGGGCGCAAGGCCGGCCGCGGAAAACGCGCGCGCGGGCGCCGCAGCGTCCAGCGCGACGGCGCGGACGCGCGTCTCCAGGCGATTGAGCCCCGCGTTCTCCTGCGCGAGGGCGGCCAGCCGGGGATCGATCTCGACCAGCGTCACCGTGGTGTCCGGAACCCGCGCCGCCAGCGCAAGTCCGGCGGCGCCGACGCCGGCGCCGAGATCGACGGCTTTGTCGCCCGCCCGCGCGGGACAGGATGCCGCCAGCAGGATGGCGTCGTGGCCGACGCGGTGCCCGCGCCGCGGCTGGCGCAGCCGCAACCGTCCGCCGAGAACCGCGTCCTCGGTAGTGCCGTCCGCCGGCATCCTATTCGCCATCGGGACGCAGCTCGTGCCCCAGACCTGCCTCGGTCAGCAGGCGGCGTGCCGCATCCAGTTGATCGTCGGCGACCATCACCCGCCGCGGCAGCATGCCGATCGAACCTTCGAGCACGCTCATGTTCTGGTCGAACACGACATGCGGAATGTCCGCGCCTTGCAACAGCGCCTCGATCGCGGTGATCAGCACCGAGTCATTGGTACGGACGATTTCACGCATGGCGGTCCAACCTCAAACGCGTTCGCGCCGATCCGATGCCTCGCCCGGGGCGTGCTGCTCCAGATAGGCGAGCAGCTTCACCTCGCGCCGCCCTCGCGTCACCGTATCGAGGATCAGTCCGGCGGCGATCGACACATACGCCGCCAGCATCAGGCCCATCGCAAGGATCGCGGTCGGCAGCCGCGGCACGATGCCATATTCGACGAAGGTAATGACAACAGGGATTGCGAGCCCGGTCGAGATCACGGCCATGGCGATGCCGATGCTCGAAAAGAACGCCAGCGGCCGCTCCGAACGATAGAGCTTCAGGATCGTGCCGAGAATGCGAAAGCCGTCGCGCCAAGTCGACAGCTTCGATACCGAACCCGCGGGGCGCGCATAATACGGCGTCTGGATTTCGGCGACCGGCAGTTCGAGCTCCAGCGCATGCACGGTCAGCTCGGTCTCGATCTCGAACCCGCCGGACAGCACCGGGAAGGACTTGACGAAGCGGCGCGAGAACACCCGGTAGCCGGACAGGATGTCCGAGAAGGCGGTGCCGAACACGGTGGCGACGAAGCCGGTCAGCAGCCGGTTGCCGGTCACGTGGCCGCGCCGGTAGGCGGCGTCGTCGGCATGGACGCGCGCCGCGACGACCATGTCCAGCCGGTCCTCCAGTAGCCGCGCGATCATCGCCGGCGCCGAGGGCGCGTCATAGGTCGCGTCACCATCCACCAGCACGTAGACGTCGGCGTCGATGTCGGAAAACATCCGCCGCACCACATTGCCCTTGCCCTGATGGGTCTCCCGCCGGACCACCGCGCCGGACGCGCGCGCGACTTCCATGGTGCGGTCGGTCGAGTTGTTGTCGTAGACGTAGACGGCAGCCTGCGGCAATGCGGCACGGAAATCCCGCACCACCTGCCCAATGGCGGCCTCCTCGTTGAAGCACGGCACCAGCACCGCAAGCCGCTGGCGCGACTGCTGGCCTTCCGAACGCTGCACCCCCAGCCCGGCGTCGGTCATTGATTCTCCCAATTCGCAACCCTACGTTGGTTTGACGGATTGCGCTCTTGTCCGTCAAGAATAGCGTTTCTATGCTCCCGCGTCCCTGAAACCGGAGTTTTTCCTTGGCCGTCGTCGTTCCGTTTGAAAGCCACTCGACTTCGTCGATCGAGCGGCTCACTGCGCTCGTGTCGGCCGACATGGAGCGGGTCAACGCCACCATCCTGTCGCGCACCGGGTCGGAAGTGACGATGATCCCGGAGGTGGCGAACCACCTGATCGCGTCGGGCGGCAAGCGGCTGCGGCCGATGCTGACGCTGGCGATGTCCCGCCTCGCCGGCTACCGCGGCGAGGGTCACGTCAAGCTGGCGGCGGCGGTCGAATTCATGCACACCGCGACGCTCCTGCACGACGACGTCGTGGACGAGAGCGAGATGCGGCGCGGCAAGCTCGCCGCCCGGCTGCTGTGGGGCAACGAGGCGAGCGTCCTGGTGGGCGACTTCCTGCTCGGACAGGCGTTCAAGATGATGGTCGAGGTGGGCTCGATGCGCTCGCTCGAAATCCTGTCCTCCGCGGCGGCGGTCATCGCCGAGGGCGAGGTGATGCAGCTCACCGCCGCCAAGAACACCGCGACCACCGAGGACGAATACCTATCGGTGATCCGCGCCAAGACCGCGGAGCTGTTCGCCGCCGCCTGCGAGGTCGGCCCCGCCCTCAACGGCTGCTCGAAGGACGAGCAGTCGGCCTGCCGTTCGTTCGGCATGAACCTCGGCATCGCGTTCCAGCTCGTCGACGACGCGCTCGACTACGGCGGCAAGGCCGCCAAGCTCGGCAAGAACGTCGGCGACGATTTCCGCGAAGGCAAGATCACGCTGCCGGTGGTGCTGTCGTTCCGCCGCGGCTCCGAGAGCGAGCGCTCGTTCTGGCGGCGCGCGCTGGAAGACGGCGTTTCGACCGACGCCGATCTCGAACAGGCGATCGCGCTGATGGCCCGCCATCGGGCGCTGGAGGATACGATCCAGCGCGCCCGCCACTATGGCGCGATCGCGAAGGACGCGCTGGCGTTGTTCCCCGCCTCGCCGATGAAGGAAGCGCTCGAAGAAGCGGTCGAGTTCTGTATCGCGCGCTCGAACTAGCTTCGTTTCCGATCGCCGGCATCATCACAGTCGATCCCGGACTCCGAGCGCCGGCCCGTGCTAGGCTTGCGCAGCGGCCGCCTGGCCGCGACGCAAAATCGAAAAACAAGCTCTAGGGAGGTTCGGATGCTTGGTCGCACATGGGCGCTTGCAACGGTTGGCGCGGGAATGTTCGTCGCCGGCTTCATCATCCGTGGTGAAATCGGACCGGCGGCGCACGCGCAAGGAGCCAATCGCGTTTTCGAAATCCGGACCTACACGGCGCAGCCCGGCAAGTTCGAGGCGATGAAGGCGCGGTTCCGCGATCACATCATCCCGACGATATTCCCGAAATACGGGCTCACGCTGGTCGGCTTCTGGACAGCGAGCGATGCTCCGCTGTCGCAGAACACCCTCGTGTATGTGCTCGCACATCCCAGCCGCGAGGCCGCCAAAAAGAACTGGGATGCATTCCGGGCAAGCCCGGAACGGGCGAAGGTCTGGGCCGAGACCGAGAAGGACGGACCGATCAATCTCAAGGTCGACTCGATCTACGCCGAGGCCACCGACTACTCGCCGATCCGATAGCCGCGAGAGCGGACACCGTCATCAAAATTCTTTCCACTCCGGATCCTCTTTGATCGCGGTGGCCAGCGCGGTCCGCATGCGGCCGACCGGACCGCCGCCCCTGCTCGCTGCGGCGGCGCGCGGGGACGTCACGACCGGCGCCCGCTTGGCGGCGGCGACCGGCTGGACCTTCGTCTCCGCGCGGGGCTGCGCGGCCACGCGGGCGCCATTGTCGATGTGGAAAGATGCCACCCGCTCGTCCATCGCATGGGCCTGGTGCTCGAGCGTCTTGGCGGTCGCGGCGTTCTCCTCCACCAGCGCCGAGTTCTGCTGGGTGACCTCGTCCATCTGCGCCAGCGCCTTGTTGACCTGCTCCAGCCCGGTCGCCTGCTCGGCGCTCGCCGCTGCTATGTCGGAGACGATGTCCGCCACCTTCTTGATCGAGGCGAGGATCTCGTTCAGCGAGGTGCCGGCACGGTTGACCAGCTCCACACCCTCCTGCACCTGACCGGAACTACTGACGATCAGGTCCTTGATGTCCTTGGCCGCCTGTGACGAGCGCTGCGCCAGGCTGCGCACTTCCGACGCGACCACCGCAAAGCCGCGGCCCGCCTCGCCGGCGCGGGCGGCTTCGACCGCCGCGTTGAGCGCAAGCAGGTTGGTTTGCCGCGCGATCTCGTCGATCACCCCGATGATGTCGGAGATCTTGCGCGAGGACTCCTCGATCCGCGACATCGCCTTGACCGCTTCCGCCACCACCTGGCCGCCGCGATCGCAGACTTCGCGCGTGCCGGACGCAAACTGATTGGCTTGCTGGGCGTTCTCCGCGTTCTGCTTCACCGTCGCGGAGATCTGCTCCATCGAGGCCGAGGTCTCTTCGAGGCTCGCCGCCTGCTCTTCCGTCCGCTGCGACAGGTCCGTCGTGCTCGACGAAATCTCACCGGCGGCGTTCGACACCTCGCGGGTCGACGTTACGATCGCGCTGATGGTCTCCTGTAACTGGGCGATGGCCGCGTTGAAGTCGCTCTGCACCTTCTTGTATTCGTCGTCAAATTCCTCGGTGATCCGGAAGGTGAGCGCACCCTTTGCAAGCTGCTCAAGCCCTTCGCCGAGCGCATCCACGACATGCTTGACCTGCGCCGCGGCGGCGGCCCGCGCCGCCTCGTTGCGCTGGCGCTCCACCTCCGCCGCTTTCTGCGCATCGGCGGACTCAGCCTCAAGGCGGGTCTTCTCGACCGCCGCGTCGCGGAACACCAGCACGGCCCGCGCCATGTGCCCGAGCTCGTCGCCGCGTTCGGCACCCGGCACCTCGATGTCGTTGTGCCCTTGTGCGAGCGTCGTCATCGTATCGACCAACTGTCCGACCGGACGCGTGATGGAGAGCACGACAAACACGCTGATGGTGCCGGTAACAGCCAAGAGCCCGATCGCCACTATCAGCAAGGTCCAAAATCCCCATCGCGCTTCCGAGGCAGCGGCCCTTACCGCCGCCATGAAGTCGTCCACGAGACGATGTTCGGTGCCGTTGAGGGCATCCACATAGCGTGTCGCAGCCTCGAACCATTGCGGGCCGGTGACGGTGGCCATCTTGTTGTCGAACGGGGAATTGTTGGCCAGTTGCCGCATTCGAATGAATTCGTCCTGGGCCGGTCCCCGAAGCGCGTTGGTCACATACTCGGCTTGCGCAGTCGTTGCATACCGCCTGAACATCGCGGCATACGCGTCGCTCAGGACCTGCACCCGCATGAACTGCTGATAGCCCTGCTGCGTGAACTGGCCGGCCGCAAAGCCCTGCGCGCCCAGCGCGCGTGTTTGCGCGGTAAATTCCCAGCGCCGTATGTGTGAGGCCAGCGCGCTCGCCTGCCGGATGATCCGTCCATCCTCGCTCATCTCGCTGACGGCATCGACGACGGTGATGAGGTTTGAGATCGCCGTGGTGTAGAACTCGACCGTCTTCGCTCCATCGATGGAAAGCGCGTCGATGCTCGTGCGCATGCTTGCGATCTCGGCAAGCCGGGAATTGGCGGCTTCGAGGTTGCGCGCAAAACTCGTTCCGGCCGCCGATTGTGTGTAGCGGGATAGTTGCTGCTTCCAGTTGCTGAGAGCCTTGTCGGTCAGCGACCGCTGATTGCGCATCGCGTCCGCGAATGATTTTCCCTTGGAGCTCACGAATCCGGTTGAAGCGCCGCGTTCTTTCTGGAGTTCGCTTATGAGGCTGGAAATCATCGGCACCGCTTCGACGACGACCGCAACACCTTGCATCGTCGAAAAGGTCTCACGTTTTTCGAGCAGTTCTTTCGCGGCGAAGCCAGTGAAAGCGACCAGCGGAAGCAGGCACGCAATGGCGATACGGACGGGGACTCGGATATTCGACAGCTTCAGCATAGATGGGCCCTCCTGGCCTGAGATATGCAGCAACGATCGCGTCGGCCGACGCGCGCGCTATGGTGTGTTGCCGACGTAGACGAATCCTCGTTAGTTTCTCTAGGCTGCGCTTGCGGATTTCCGATCGCCGGCTGAGGCGTCCTCGGTGTCGGTCATCGTCACGGCCAGCAGATTTTGCAGGTCGATCAGCGCAAGCATTGCACCATCGACCGTCACCAGCCCCGACAGGAAATCCACACGCGATGCCTGGGCGACGCGCGGCACCGGTTGAACCTGCGTCGGCTCGAACGAGACGATATCGAGCACCCGATCGGCGAGCAGGCCGACAAGCCGCGGACCAATCTGCACGATGATTACGATGTGCAGCGGCGTCGCCGCCGTCAGGCCCTGGCCGAAGCGGCACCGCAGGTCGATGATCGGAACGATAACGCCGCGGAGATTGAGCACGCCCCGCACATATTCGGGCTGCCTGGGCAAGTGAGTGATTTCCGACCAGCCCTTGATCTCCCGCACCGCCATGATGTCGACGCCGTACTGGTCGTCGCCGATGGCAAAGCTGATGAATTCGGTGGGCGCTGCCGCGCCCCGCGCGGCACCGGTGTCTGCGTTGATTGCGGCCGAGGGGGCGGCAGGGATCGCAGGGGCGGCTGGTGCATCCATGGCTGGCTCGTTGTGCCGAGCCTGCCAGCGACGAATGCGCGTCAACTGGATGATGACAACTGGGTCACTTCAGCAAGGTCGGGTACACAGAAAATTATCCCTTATAAATGTGCGTCACGTAAAAATAGCACCATCTACATAGCGATATTGTATAATAACAAAATGGATTACAGCTGTTGGGGATCAAAAGGATTTTTTGAGTCCTGCTTGCACCGGTGCAACGGCGGATTTGTAAGCGTGCCGACAAACGACGCCTGCTGCTACCCGAGCTTTGTCGCCCGTATCCACCAGTCCGGATGTTTGGCGCGCAACGCGCGCGCCGCTGCGGCGGCGGCCGGCGCGGTGCCGAACAATCCGTAGCAGGTCGCGCCCGAACCGGACATGCGCGCGAGGCGGCAGCCATTGAGCGACCCCAGATCGGCGAGCACCTGCGCAATCACCGGCGCGATCGTGACCGCCGGCGCCTCCAGGTCGTTGCGGCCATTCGCGACCGCGTCGATCAGCTCTTTCATTTTCAAGCGCGCGTGCGACTCGAGCGTCGTATCACTCGCACCTTCCGTTTGCGCCTTGAGCTGACCGCGTAACGCGGCAAAGACATCCTTGGTCGGCACCGCAACCCGCGGATTGACCAGCACCGCCGGAAGCTTCGGCATGGCGAGCGGGCCGGACAAAATCTCGCCGGTGCCGCGCATTATGCGCGGGCGCGGATCGAGGCACACGGGTACGTCGGCGCCGGTCACGCGCGCCGCCTCCATCAGCCGAGGGTCGCCAACGGCGATGCGGCTGGCGCGGGCGATGAGCCGCAGCGCCGCGGCAGCGTCGGATGAGCCGCCCCCGACCCCGGCCGCGACCGGCAGCCGCTTGGTCAGGACAAAGCGCCCGAGCTTGAGGCCCTCGACGCGTTCGGCGAGCGCACGCACGGCCTTCAGCACGAGATTTTCGCCGATGGCTCCGGCCGCCGCCGCCGTCGGACCATTGACGGTGAGTGCGAGCGAGCGCGCCGGCGCAAAGGTCAGCGTGTCGCCGACGCCGGCGAACACCACGAGGCTCTCGATGTCATGATAGCCGTCGGGGCGGCGGCCGACGACGCGAAGCGTCAGGTTGATCTTGGCGGGCGCCCGTTCGGCGCGCGCGGCGGCCACGTTTGTTTAGCCGCCGCCGGGCTTGGCGGTGTGGTCGGCGGAGGTGGTTGGCGGCGGCGGATCGCCCGCGAGTTCGTTTTTCAGCTTCTCCAGGATCTTCTCGAGATCCTCCGGCTCCGGCTTCAGGTCGCGTGCATGTGCCCACTGGAAGCCGGCTTCGAGACGGCGGCCAACGCGCCAATAGGCGTCGCCGAGATGATCGTTGATGGTCGGGTCTTCGGGCTTCAGCTCGACCGCCTGCTCGAGATACTTCACGGCGTTCTCGAAGTCGCCCATCCGGTAATAGGCCCAGCCCAGCGAGTCGACGATGTAGCCATCGTCGGCGCGCTGCTCGACGGCGCGCCGGATCATGCGCATGCCTTCTTCAAGATGGACGCCCTGATCCACCCATGAATAGCCGAGATAATTGAGCACCAGCGCCTGGTCAGGCGACAGTTCGAGCGCCATCTTCATATCGACTTCGGCCTTCGGCCATTGCTTGGAGCGCTCGTAGCAGATGCCGCGGAAATAATAGACCACCCAGCTCGACTTTTCGGTCTTCGAGATGGTGTCGATGGCTTTGGAATAGACGTCCGCGCATTCGGCGAACTTCTTGCGTGCACGCAGAATGTTGCCGAGCGCCATCGTGGCTTCGCGGTCGCTCGCATTGGCTTCGATGATCCGCTCCAGATCTGCGATCGCCTCATCGGTCCGATCGATCTGGTCGAGATTGAGCGCGCGCTGGACGCGCGCATTCTGGCTGAGCGGCGAGGCCGTGGCGACGCGCTCATACGTCTTGATCGCCAGTTCGGGCTTGCGCATGCCTTCATAGATGTCGGCGAGCGACGTCAACGCCAGCGCATGGTTCGGCGCGAGGTAGAGCGCGAGCTGCAGATAGACGATGCCGACATCCTCGCCGCGCCGTCCAAGCGCCGCACCGATGGTGTAGAGCGCCTCCGCGGCGCCGGATTGCGCGGAGTCGACCAGCGGCGCGATGCGCCGCCCGGCTTCGATATCCCGGATCGCTTCAAGCACCAGCGGATGGCGCGGCAGCGCCTCGTCGAGCGCCTTGAAGACCTTCAAGGCCTCGTCCCGATTGCCCAGGCGCGAAAGTTGGCTGCCATAGGCCTGCGCAATCCGCAGCACGCTCGGATCGATCTTGTAAGCGCGCTCCAGACGCTTGAGCGCGTCGCGCCGTTGCGCCGACGCATCCAGGATCAATCCGGCATGCAGGTCCTTCAGGATGTTGTAGGACTCCGGACCCTGGAGCTTGTCGATGGTGTCGATCGCGGCCTTGCTCTCGTTGGGGCCGACATTGGTCCAGGCCGCCAGCAAAGCTGCCGCCAAATCCGTGACCGGGCCACGCACCGACTGCACGAACTGCTGGCGAGCCGTCACATATTGTTTTTGCTTGATCGCCTTTACGCCCAACACCAAGCGGGCGACACGATCGGTCTTGTCGACCTGGAGCAACCGGTCGGCCAACCGCACGGCCTCGTCGATCTCGCCGTTCTGCAGGACCGCCAGGAAGGCGCGATTGAGGAGCTCCGGATTGCGCGGGTCGCCGCGCAACGCGGCGCGGTAGTAGATTGCAGCCGCGGCGGCGTCGCGGGCCAACCCGGCGTGACGCGCGGCCAGATAGCTGCCGGATACCGAAACGCGCGGAAACGCGAGCGTCGTCTTCGGCCGGGGCGTGGACTGCTGCGGCGCTTGCGCGGCCGCGATGCCAGACCAAACCAGGAGGGCTGCAAGCGCCGGCAAGGCTGCCCGCAGGATCGAAAACGGAGGAATCACGATTCGGTCAACTCCATCTGGCGGAAGCGCACTGGTGTCGCGCGGCCGCATAAATTCAGGCGAGAATGACCTTTTTGCGTCCGCCCCGCAAGAACGCCACGTTTTCATACCCGCAAGAGCCGGAATGTCCATTGAAAGTGGCGGTGTGGCAGCATCGTGACCGGACGTATCACATATTCGGATAATTCGGCCCGCCGCCGCCTTCGGGCGGAACCCAGGTGATGTTCTGGTTCGGGTCTTTGATATCGCAGGTTTTGCAGTGGACGCAGTTCTGCGCGTTAATCACGAACCGCGGATTACCCCCCTCCTCCACCCATTCATACACCGCCGCCGGACAATAGCGGGCCGACGGCCCGCCGAAGACGTCGTGCTCGGACGACTTCTGCAGCGCGAGGTCGGCGACCTTGAGATGCGACGGCTGGTTCTCCTCGTGGTTGGTGTTGGAGAGGAACACCGAGGAGAGCCGGTCGAAGGTCAGCTTGCCGTCGGGCTTGGGATAGGCGATCGGCGAGAATTCCGACGCCGGCCGCAACGTCTTCGCATCCGATTTGCCGTGACGCAGCGTGCCGAACAGCGAGAAGCCGAGCGTGTTGCACCACATGTCGAAGCCGCCGAGCGCGATACCGAGGTACGTGCCGAAGCGCGACCACAAAGGTTTCGCGTTGCGCACCTTCCAGAGATCGGCACCGACGTCGGTTTCCGGCCACACAGCGTCGTAGGAGCTGATCTCGTCGTTGCTGCGGCCTTCGGCCAGCGCGTCCGCGACATGCTCGGCCGCGAGCATGCCCGAAAGGATGGCGTTGTGGCTGCCCTTGATGCGCGGCACGTTGACGAAGCCCGCCGCGCAGCCGATCAGCGCGCCGCCCGGGAACGACAATTTCGGCACCGACTGGTAGCCGCCTTCGGTGATCGCGCGCGCGCCATAGGCGAGCCGCTTGCCGCCTTCGAAGGTGTCGCGCACCAGCGGATGGGTCTTGAAGCGCTGGAATTCCTCGAACGGATTGATGTACGGGTTCTCGTAGTTGAGGTGCACGACAAAACCGACCGACACCAGATTGTCGTCGAAGTGATAGAGGAACGACCCGCCGCCGGTCTTGTTGTCGAGCGGCCAGCCGAACGAGTGCTGCACCAGCCCGGCGCGGTGCTTCTCCGGCGCGACCTGCCAAAGCTCCTTCAACCCGATGCCGAATTTCTGCGGATCGCGATCGCTGTCGAGACCGAAGCGTTTCAGCAGCATCTTGGTGAGGCTTCCGCGCGCGCCCTCCGCGAACAACGTGTATTTCGCGCGCAGCTCCATGCCGCGGGTGAAATTGTCGGTCGGCTTGCCGTCCTTGCCGATGCCCATGTCGCCGGTGGCGACACCGGCAACCGCGCCGTCGGCGTCGTAGAGCACTTCGACCGCGGCGAACCCCGGATAGATCTCGACGCCGGCGGCTTCCGCCCGGGTCGCGAGCCAGCGGCAGACACTGCCGAGCGACACGACGTAGTTGCCGTGGTTCGACATCAGCGGCGGCATGATGAAGTTCGGCAGCCGGATCGAAGACGTCGCCGAGAGCCAGTAGAAGCGGTCGTCGCTCACCTTGGTCTTGACCGGCGTTTCTTCGTCGTCGCGCCAGTCCGGCAACAGCCGGTCGAGCCCGATCGGATCGATCACCGCGCCGGAGAGAATGTGCGCGCCGACCTCGGACCCCTTCTCCACCACGACGACGGAGATATCGGGCGAGCGCTGCTTGAGGCGGATGGCGGCCGCCAGCCCGGCCGGACCGGCGCCGACGATCACCACGTCGAATTCCATCGCCTCGCGCGCTGGGAGTTCGTCTTCGGCCATAGGCCCCTCGCCTCCGTCCCGAATCTGGAAGCCCTCTAGGATTTGCGCCGTTCTTCCACGTTTGCAGCCATGCGGCAATCGCCCCGGCGGCGTGCTATCGTGGCGGCTTCACGGACACAGCATGACGGTCGCCAACGAAAAAGCCCTGCGGGAAATCCTCGCCTTCTATCAGGAGGCGGGCGTGGATGCCGCTATCGGCGAAACGCCGGTCGACCGCCTGGCCGAGCCGGAGGCTGCGCCGCCGATGCCGGCGCCCGCGCCGATGCCGGAACTCGCACGCCCGAAGCCGCCGGCAACGCCGCCGCGCCAAATCTCGGCGCGCGAGTTGGGAACCGACGGGGCCGCACCGCCGCCGTCGCCGGACGCCGCCATCATGGCCGCGCGCGAGGCGGCCAGAACCGCCGCCGACCTCGACGCGCTGCGCGCGATCCTCGACCGCTTCGAAGGCTGCGCGCTGCGCGCGACCGCGACCAAGCTCGTGTTCGGGCGCGGCAATCCGCAGTCACGTGTGATGTTCGTCGGCGAAGCGCCGGGCTACGAAGAAGACAAATCGGGGCTGCCGTTCGTCGGACGCTCCGGCCATCTGCTCGACCGCATGATGGCCGCGATCGGGCTCGACGAGACCAATGCCTACATCGCCAACATCGTGCCGTGGCGTCCGCCCGGCAACCGCACGCCGACGCCGCAGGAGTCCGCGATCTGCCTGCCGTTCATCACGCGCCAGATCGAGCTCACCGGTGCCGACGTGCTGGTGTGCCTCGGCGGTCCCTCGGCGCAGACCCTGCTCAACATCCGCGAAGGCATCACCAGATCGCGCGGACGCTGGTACCCGTTCCAGGCCGGCAGCCGCGAGATCCGCGCGCTCGCGACGTTCCATCCCGCGTTCCTGCTGCGGAGCCCGTTGCAGAAGCGTCTCGCGTGGCGCGATTTCCTGGCGCTGCGCAAGGCATTGGCGAACTGATCGTTACCACCTGACCAATTCGATCGTGCCGATCTCGGGCAGTGCGGGATTGTTCGGCGCTGCTTCTTTGTCCGATGCATCGGCCACCGGCCGCCGCACGATGTTGAGGCGCACGTAGCGCATATTGAAGCCACGCGTTTTCGAAAGCTTGGCCAACGCCTCGGTGACGTCGAATGCAAAGGTCGCTTTGCGGTCAGATCCGTTGTCGCCCCCGGCTTTTACGAACTCCAACGCGCCGACCGGCTGGATCGTTGTCGTTGGCGCGAACACGTTGATCCCTTCGAGAACCAGGAACAGGTCATAGGCGGGCGTGCGATCCGCCGCCATCACATCACGCAATACGATCCACGTCCGAGGAGCCGGCGGCTTTTCGCCCTTCGCGAGCTTGGGCTTTTGCAGTGGCCGGCGTGGCGGCGGCACCGGTGCCAGCACCACGGCGGTTTCCTGTGCGGAGAGATCGACGTCGGTCGCACGCGCCAGCACCAGCGCCTCACCCCTCGGCGGCACGGTCGCACGCGCACGCTCCGGCAGCATCACAGCGACGACGGCCGCGGCTCCGCCGCAGTTGAAGGCACGACGCGTGAGCTTCATGACATTGCAAACTTTATGGCGAACAGCGCGGCCAGGATCACCACCGCCGGCTTGGCCTCGGCGAAGCGGCCGGCGAGGATCTTGCACAGCGCATAAGTGATAAAGCCGAGCCCGATGCCGGTCGCAATCGAGAAGGTGAGCGGCATCGCGATCGCGGTTATGACCGCCGGCGCATATTCGGTGATGTCGTCCCAGTCGAGGCCGGCAAGTCCCTGGGTCATCACGCAGGCGACGTAGAGCAACGCCGCCGCGGAGGCGTATTTCGGGATCATGCCGGCGAGCGGCGCGAAGAACAGCGCCAACAGGAAGAACATCGCGACAAATACGCCGGTCAGTCCGGTGCGGCCGCCCGCCTCGACGCCGGCCGCGCTCTCGATATAGCTCGTGGTATTGGAGGTGCCGAGCAGCGCGCCGACCGAGGTGGCGGTGGAATCCGCGACCAGCGCGCGGCCCATGCGCGGCAGCTTGCCCTCGCCGTCGAGGAAGCCGGCGCGGTAGCTGACGCCGATCAGGGTGCCGGCGGTGTCGAACAGGTCGACGAAGAGCAGCGTGACGATCACGAACAGCGCGGTGCTTTCGAACACGCGCGAAAAATCGAGCTGCAGGAAGGTCGGCGCCAGCGACGGCGGCATCGAGACGATGCCGCCGTAGTTCACGAGGCCGAGCGCAAGCCCGACAAGCGTCACCGCGAGAATTCCGATCAGCGTCCCGCCGAGTACCTTGCGCGAATTGAGCACCACGATCAGCACGAAGCCGGCGAGCGCCAGGATCGCCGGCCAGTCCTTGAGATTGCCGGCCGTGACCAGCGTTGCCGGATGGCCGGCGACGATGCCGGATTGCTGAAGCGCGATGATGCCCAGGAACAGGCCGACGCCGGCCGAGACCGCGAGCTTCAGGTTCTGCGGGATCGCGGTGATGATGGTCTCGCGCAGCCTGGTGGCGGTGATGAGGAGCGCCAGCAGGCCGGAGATGAACACGAAGGCAAGCGCCTGCTGCCACGTGTATTTGTATTGAAGCACCAGCGTGAAGGCGAAAAACGCGTTAAGCCCCATGCCGGGCGCGAGCGCGATCGGGTAGTTGGCGTAGATCGCCATGATCAGGGTCGACACCGCCGCCGCAACGCAGGTCGCGACGAAGACCGCGCCGCGGTCCATGCCGGCATTGGCGAGAATGTCAGGATTGACGAAGACGATGTAGACCATCGTGAGGAACGTGGTCACGCCGGCCACGAATTCGGTGCGGATGGTGGTGCCGTTCGCGGTCAGCTCGAACCGGCGGTCGAGGAACCCGGCCAGAGAACTCCCGCCCCGCGGCGCGCTGGTATCAGCCATGTCCTGCCCCCGCCTCGATCAGCCCCGCCCGCATGATAGCAAATCTGCCGGCCTGTCATTCCCGCCGCGCGTAGGTCGCGAAATCCTGTGGACTTGCGAAACCGCCGCCGGTGCTTCCAGTCCGATTCATGGGGCATGATCGTTGTTGATGAGCTGAATGATTCGGCATGCCGCTTTGCCGCACCCCCTGTGATCATTCTGCCGCATTGGCAAGCCACCAACGTGCCTTAGGTTAGTGTTGCGAACATTCGCAAATTCGCCCGCTGAAACGGAATGCGAATGTTGAAATCGGACTACCAGCCGCGCGACGGCGGCGGAGCATGGCGATGGAACTCGATCCGGTCCTGATCGCGCGACTGCAGTTCGCCTTCACGGTGACGTTCCACATTATTTTCCCGACCTTCACGATCGGCCTGTCGGCTTATATCGCCACGCTGCTGGTGATGTGGGTCTCGACCGGCCGCGACCGCTACCAGCGCCTGGCGCGGTTCTGGACCCGCATCTTCGCCGTGTCGTTCGCGATGGGCGTCGTATCCGGCATCGTGCTGTCGTACCAGTTCGGCACCAACTGGAGCCGGTTCTCGGTGTTCGCCGGCAATATCGTCGGGCCGCTGATCGGCTACGAGGTGCTGACCGCTTTCTTCCTGGAGGCGACCTTCCTCGGCATCATGCTGTTCGGCTGGGGCCGGGTGCCGAACTGGCTGCAGGTGATGGCGGCCATCGTGGTCGCCATCGGCACCATGACCTCCGCGTTCTGGATCCTGGCGGCGAACAGCTGGATGCATACGCCGACCGGGCACGAGATCGTGGACGGCGTCGCGGTGCCGCTCGACTGGTGGGCCATCATCTTCAATCCGAGCTTCCCCTACCGCCTCGCCCACATGCTCAACGCCGCCTTCCTCACCGCCGGCTTCGTGGTGCTGGCGGTGGGTGCGCGCTACTGGCTGGCCGATCGGCATCCGGAGCAGGCCCGCACCATGATCAAGATGGCGGTGCTGCTGCTGGCCGTCCTCGCGCCGCTGCAATTGCTGCTCGGCGACCAGCACGGACTCAACACGCTCAAGCACCAGCCGATCAAGATCGCGGCCATGGAAGCGCACTGGGACAGCGACAAGCCGGTCGACTTCCATATCTTCGCGTGGCCCGATGAAACGGCCGAGACCAACCACTGGGCGCTGTCGATCCCGAATGCCGGCTCGTTGATCCTCACGCACCGGCTCAACGGCCTCATCATCGGGCTGAAGGACGTGGCGCCGCAGAACCGTCCGCCGGTCAAGACCGTGTTCTTCGCCTTCCGCATCATGCTGGCGATCGGCTTCTTCATGATCGCGGCGGCGCTGTTCGGGGCCTGGCTGCTGTGGCGCGGCATCCTGTTCGAGACGCGGTGGTACCTGCGCATCGTCTCGCATAGCTGGTGGACCGGCTTCGTGGCGGTCGTCGCCGGCTGGGTGGTGACCGAGAGCGGCCGTCAGCCATGGGTCGTGCAAGGCGTGCTGCGAACCGCCGACGCGACCTCGCCGCTCGCGGCAGCGACGGTGCTCACGACGCTCATTCTATTCGTGATCGTCTATTCGATCGTATTTGCGATGGGCATCTATTATATCAATCGACTGATCGAGCGTGGGCCGCAGGGCCGCGCGGTCGAACCGCCGGAACGCGGTTCGCCGTCGCGCCCGCTCGCGGCCGCCCACGACGCCGGACGCGAGGCGCTGGCACGCGGCTCGTAAGTCCAAACGCAGGCTGCACCATGACTGAGTGGGACCTGCCGCTGATCTGGGCCGGCATCATCGGGATCGCCGTCGCACTCTATGTCATCCTCGACGGCTTCGATCTCGGCGTCGGCATCCTGTTCCCGTTCAGCAACGACGAGAAAGAGCGCGATCAGATGATCTCATCGATCGCGCCGTTCTGGGACGGCAACGAGACCTGGCTGGTGCTCGGCGGCGGCGGCTTGTGGGTGGCGTTCCCGCGCGCCTACGCGGCGATCATGTCGGCGCTGTATCTGCCGGTGATCATGATGCTGCTCGCGCTGGTGTTCCGGGGCGTCGCCTTCGAGTTCCGCCATGTGGCCGAGACCAGCAAGCGCTACTGGAATTTCGCCTTCGCCGCCGGCTCCACGCTGGCCGCGATCTGCCAGGGCATGATCCTGGGCGCGCTGATCCAGGGCATCAATGTGAAGGACGGCGCCTATGCCGGTGGCGCGTTCGACTGGGCAACGCCGTTCGCGCTGCTGTGCGGTCTCGGCGTGCTCGCCGGCTACGCGCTCCTCGGCGCCACTTGGCTGGTGATGAAGACCGACGGCGAAGTCGCGATGCGCGCCAAGCAGCATGCCAAGCTCTTGCTGCTCGCGGTGCTCGCGCTTCATGGCGGTGGTGAGCCTGTGGACGCCGCTCGCGTTCGAGCGGATCGCCACGCGCTGGTTCTCGACGCCGAACATCTACTACCTATGGCCGGTGCCGCTCCTCACCGCGGCCACCGCGTTCGCGCTATGGCGCTGGCTCGAAGCGGGACGCGAGATACCGCCGTTCCTGGCCGCGATCGCGCTGTTCCTGTTCGGCTACGCCGGGATCGTGATTTCGGTGTTTCCCTATCTGGTGCCGCCGTCGCTCACGATCTGGGACACCGCCGCCGCACCGTCGAGCCAGATGTTCATGCTGGTCGGAACGCTCGGGCTGCTCCCGATCATCCTCGGCTATTTCGTGTTCGTGTTCTGGATCTTCCGCGGCAAGGTCCGCCACGGCGAGAGCTATCACCACTGACGCGTTGGCTGTCTGTTGCGCAGGTCATCCCTTGCGCCGCCGGCGCATTTCCTCGATGACCACGCTGTTGTCCAACTCGCCCTCGCCCGCGCGCAGGCAGGCTTCCAGCACCTCGGCATGCACCTTGAGCAGCGGCAGCTCTTGCCCGACCGCGCGCGCCTGCTCGAGCATCAGCTGCGCGTCCTTGAGCGTCTGCCGGGCGCGGCCCTCGGGCTCGAACGCGCGGCGCACCATGCGGTCGCCCTTGACGTCCATGATCTGCGAATAGGCAGCGGAGCCACGCGCCACCTTGAGAAAGGCCGCGCCATCGAGCCCAAGCCGCTCGGCGAACGCCAGCCCCTCCGCAAGCGCAAGCCGGTTCAGCCCGAGAATGAGATTGACCGCAAGCTTGGCGCGGCCGCCGTCGCCCACCTTCCCGATCAGAAAATAAGCCGGAAACAGCGCGCGCAGCACCGGCTCGATCTCGGCGGCGATCGCCGGATCGCCGCCGATCAGGCCGACGCCCTCTCCGCGCGCAACCTGTGCGCTCGTGCCCGACACGGGCGTTTCGAGAAAACGCAAGCCGCGCGCCGCAACGCGCACGCCAAGCGCGGCGATACGGTCGGGATCGCAGGTCGAGGCGCAGAGCACGATGCGGCCCGAGTGGTCGCCGAGTGCGGGCAGCAGATGCTTTTCGACCACCTCCTCGACCTGGTCGGTGTTGAACACCGCGAGCACAATGGGATCGCATTCGCGCGCGATCTCGGCAATGGATGGAGCCGCCTTGCCGCCAAGGTCCGTTATTTGCGCGGCTTTCGCCGCATCGACGTCGTATCCGGCAAACCTAAATCCCGCGGCCGCCAACCGCTGCGCGAACGCCGCGCCCATCAGGCCGACACCGATAATGCCAATGTTTCGGCTTTGCATCGTTGTCTACTTCTTCCCCTCCTCGGGCGCCGACGGTTTCTCGCCCGACTGCGGCCGGATCAAAGCCCAGCCGTAGCGTAGCGCCGGCAGCCGTCCTCCCAACACCGGCCGCTCGAACACCCGCGGCTGATCGGGGATGAGATCCGGAAAGCGCTCCTTGATCTCCGGCGGCGGCGCGCCCACGGTATCCGCGGTGGGCCACACCACGATCGCACCCTTACGGCGCACGTCGTCGAAGTTCACCCAGGGCGATCGCTCCGGGGTGGCGTCGAGGAACAGGCTCGGCCGGCTCGGTGCACCGAGCGAGATCAGCGCGGCCGTGCGCGGATCGCCGGCGACGATCTGCAGCGGCGTCCCGGTACGCTTCTGGAAGCTGTCCGAGAAGAACTGCGCGATCGGCCGCACCGGCTTGTTGACGTTGAGGTCGACGCCAAACCACGGCAGCGTGAACACCGCGACCACCGCGAGCGCCGGCGGGACCAGCAGCAGGCCGAACCACGCCGATATCACGATGTGCTGGTGACTGAGCTCGATCCCGTCGCCCGCCACCAGCACGATCGCAAGGCCGGACAAGACCACCAGCGGCGCGATCCCTCCGACCGGCGCGGGCCAGCCCGCCAGCACGGCAACGATGGTGCCGGCGAGCGCCGGCACCACCGCAAAATAGATAATGAACTGGCGCGCGAACGGGCCAACGGGCTCGCGCACGATCACCGGCGAGGGTTCGCGGCGGACCCAAGGCCAGCCGACCACCGCCGAGACCAGCACGGCCAGCCCGGCATGGGCGGCGAGGATGAAGGCGATCTGGCGCAGCCACGCATTGAAGTTGTCGACCACGGATTCCGCCGAGCGCAGCCGCGTCAGCCGCTCCATCCATCCGTCGCCGGTTTCCGACAGCCACAGCAGATGCGGGAACAGCACGACGACGGCCACCAGGCTCGCAAGCCACGGATCGGTCGAATGCATCGCGGCGCGGGCGCGCTTGTTGGCCGCGGTGAACAACGCGAGCACGCCCAGCAACAACAGCCCCGCATAGGTGGTGAGGAACAGGAAGCCGATCTCCACCGACAAGGCGACCCAATAGCCGCGCTTGCCCTCGCTCACCGCCCGCCAGTAGTGCAGCAGGATCAACGCCCACAGCGCCATGGTCAGCGTGACCGGGCCGAAATCTGGCGTCGGCACCGTGAAGGACGAGATGCCGACCATCAGCAGCACCGCGAGCGCCGCATGCTGCGCGCCGACGATCGAACGGCCGAGCGCGAACACCGACCAATAGGTGACGACGACGCAGATCTGCGAGAGCAGGTAGACGCCGAACAGGCTGTTGCCGGCGGCGACATAGGCGCCTTCCGCAAGCCAGAACGCCAGTGGCGGCCCAAGATAGGTGCCGAGCTGCAGCTCGTTGCCGATCGCGATCACGAACGGCACGTCGCCGGGCGGCCCGGCATAAAACACCGTCGGAACGAGCGTCCACAGCGCAGCCTGCGCAAGCGCGGCGATCCAGACCGCGAGCGCGGGACGCGAGCGCAAAAGCTCGACAAAAATGGAAACGTAAAGCATGGCCCCCGCGCAACCGACGCTACCCCATCGGGGGGTCACCTTATTGCATGATCCCGAAAAGTGGGAACGGGTTTTCGGCTGAGATCATCCACAAGCAAATCAACGCGCTAGCGGTTGTTGCTAAAGGGGCAACACGGCCGGAACAATTTCGTCCGGGTCCGCAGCCTCTTGCAGATAACGGGCGGCCACCGGGGAGAACGAGCGGCGGTGGTGGATGGTCGGCCCGAGCTTCACCAGCGCCGCCTGATGTTCCGGCACGCTGTAGCCCATGTGGCGCTCAAAACCGTAGCCGGGATGGGCGAGCGCCAGCCGTGTCATCAGCCGGTCGCGGGTCACCTTCGCGACGATCGACGCCGCCGCGATCGAGGCGACGATGGCGTCGCCCGAGATCACCGCCTGGCAGTCGCAGCCGGCGTCGATGCGGTCGCGCCCGTCGACAAACACGAGCTTCGGCCTGACCGGCAGCGCCTTCACCGCACACGCCAGCGCCCACAGCGACGCGCGCAGGATATTGTCGCGATCGATGCGCGACGGCGGCGCGAAAGCGACCGCCACCTCCGCGCTGGCGCAGATCTTCAGGTAGAGCTTCTCGCGCTCCTCGCGATCGAGCTTCTTGGAATCGTTGAGCCCACGCGGAATTTTATTGGGGTCGAGGATCACGGCGGCGGCGACCACCGGACCGGCGAGCGGGCCCCTGCCCGCCTCGTCGCAGCCCGCGACCGGCCACACGCCGCGCTTCAGCGCCGCCCGCTCGCGGCGGAAGCTCGGGCGGATCGGCTCCTCGCCCAACGGCAGGCGTTCGACTTTGACGGCGGTAGCGTTCCGACTCATGCCGGGATGGTGCGCGGCACGGCCTCCAAGTCAATGCGCGCGCGGGCGGCGTGTGAAAACCGGGGAAGAACTCGGGCAGTCGGACAAATATCTCACTGGTTCAGGCGGGCTCCCTCTCCCCAAAAAGGGCGAGAGGGAGCCGAACGCGCCTTTGGCGCCGCCTGAGCTCGGAAATCGTCAGTCAGCCAGCTTCACCCGGCCGTCGGGCTGGACGTCGACACCCGGCGCGCAGACCACCTCCCAGGGATGTCCGTCCGGATCGGTGAAATAGCCGGAATAGCCGCCGTAGAACGTTTCATGCGGCGCCTTGAGTTTCCGGGCTCCCGCGGACAGCGCATGCGCCATGGCGGCGTCGACCTCCGCCGGCGTGCTGCGGTTCCACGCCAGCGTCATGCCGCGGAACGCTTGCGGCCGCGGCTGATCGCCGAGCGTGGCGTCTTCGGCGAGCTTGTCCCAGGGATAGAGCGCGAGCACGGCGCTGCCGGCATCAAAGAACGCAACCTGCTCGCCGGTCGCCTTCGCGCGGCGCTCGAAGCCCAGCGCCTCGTAAAATCGGATGCTGGTCTTCATGTCGGTCACGCCAAGCGTCACCACGGTCAGGCAAGGTCTTGAAGCCATCGCGTCCCCCTATTCCCATTCAGAACAAGCTCAACTGCTCAACGTCCTGTTTCGGCGGCGAAAAATGCTCGGTCGTGAGCCGGGTTCGCGCCCGGTTCAGGTTGAGCTTCTCGCATGCGGCCTCGAAGCGGCGGCCGATCATCCAGGCCATCGGGCCGTTGCCGGTCTGCCGCTCGCCCCACTTGGAGTCGTAATCCTTGCCGCCGCGCATGTCGCGCACGAGCTTGAACACATGGCGATAGCGGTCGGGGAAATTCGCCATCAGCCATTCGCGGAACAGGTCGCGCACTTCCAGCGGAAGACGCAGCAACACGTAGCCCGCTTCCTTCACGCCGACGGCGGCGGCGGAATCCAGGATGCGCTCGATCTCGGCATCGTTGATGGCGGGAATGACCGGCGCGACCATCACCGACGTCGGCACACCGGCCTCGGACAATTGCTGCAAGGCTTCGAGCCGTTTCGCCGGGGTCGACGCGCGCGGCTCCATCAGCCGCGCGAGCTTCGGGTCGAGCGTCGTCACCGACAGCGCGACCTTGGCGATGTTGCGCTTCGCCATGCGCGACAGGATGTCGATGTCGCGCAGCACCAGCGCGGACTTGGTGACGATGCCGACCGGATGGCCGAAGTGATCTAACACTTCAAGAATCCGCCGCATGATCTGATACTGCTTCTCGATCGGCTGATACGGATCGGTATTGGTGCCGATCGCGATCGTGCGCGGCGAATATTTCGGATCGGACAGCTCGCGCTCCAGGAGCTTCGCCGCCTCCGGCTTCATGAACAGCTTCGATTCGAAGTCGAGGCCGGGCGACAGGCCGAGATAGGCGTGTGTCGGGCGCGCGAAGCAGTAGATGCAGCCGTGCTCGCAGCCGCGATAGGGATTGATCGAGCGGTCGAAGGAGATATCCGGCGAGTCGTTGCGCGTGATGATCTTGCGCGTCGCGTCGGTCGTCACCGTGGTCTTGAACGGCGGCAGTTCTTCGAACGCCTGCCAGCCGTCGTCGAAGGCGATCCGCGCGACCGGCTCGTAACGGCCCGAGGCATTCGACTGCGCGCCGCGCCCGCGCCGCCGCTCGGCGTCGACCGCCACGGCGGTATCGGCCGGCTGATCGAGATTGATCGCCGGGGCGCGTCGGCTGAAGCCGCCCGCCGGCGCTGGCAAGGAGGGCAGATGGTGCGCCGGCGGGCGTTTCAGGGCTGTCGAAGAGCGAGCCATGGCGATGATCTAATAGCCAAATGTGAACAAAACAAGAACATCTTTTGCACCTGTTGGAAAGGTCGGCATCTCGTGGCCGGGCTGGCAACCGGGCACTGGATATGGTGGAAACTCGATCGGCACGGGAGAGGTTCCCATGATCAGCGTGGTCATCCCCACGCACGAATCAGAGCGCCTGTTGGCGCACACGCTGGCAGCGCTGGTTCCCGGCGCGCTCGACGGCGTATTGCGCGAAGTCATCGTCGCCGATGCCGGCTCGAAGGATGGCACCGCCAAGGTGGCGGACGTCGCCGGTTGCCGCTTCCTGGTGATCCCGGGCGAACGCGGGGCGCGGCTTGCCGGGGCGGCGGCGACGGCGCGCGCCAACTGGCTGTGGTTCGTGCAGCCCGGCTGCATCCCCGGCTCGAACTGGACCGAGGAACTGGAGCGCTTCGTGCGCGAATGCGAACTCTCGTCCGACCTGCAACAGGCGGCCGTCTTTCGCGCGCGGCCGGCGCGCGGCAGATCGACGACGTCCGAGATGCTCGCCTTGATCGGCGCGGCCCTTGGCGCGCGACCGAAGCCATCGCAAGGACTGCTGATCGCGAAGCCGCTCTATCAGAGTGTGGGCGGATACGGCGCCAATGCCGCCGACGCTGAAACGGATCTGTTGCGCCGGCTCGGCCGCCGGCGGATCGCCACGCTCGATTGCAGCATGACGCAGGCGGCATAGCGCGCTAGCATCGGCCCCAACAATAAGCGGGAGGATGTCCGATGCGCGCGTTCCTGGTCCCTGCCCTTGCCTTGATGCTGTCCGCCGCAACGCCCGCGGCCGCGCAGACGCCGGTAGCCGACACGATCCTCGTCAACGGCAAGATCGTCACCGTCGACGACCGCTTCACCGTCGCCGAGGCGCTGGCGATCCGCGACCGGCGCATCGTCGCGGTCGGAACCAATGCCGAGATCGGCAAGCTCAAGGGACCGCAGACGCGCACCATCGAGCTTGCCGGCCGCACCGTCGTTCCCGGCCTGATCGACAATCATTCGCACTGGATCCGCGCCGCCGAGCATAACGAGCTGCGCTTCGACGGCGTGACCACGCGCAAGCGCGCCGATCGCGCTGCTGACCGAACGCGTGCGCGCCGCCAAGCCCGGCGAATGGATCGCGGTCCTCGGCGGCTGGTCGGAAGAGCAGTTCACCGACGAGGAGCGCGGACTTCACGCGTGCCGAGCTCGACACCGTCGCGCCGAACAATCCGGTGGTGCTGCAATCGGTCTATAACCACAGCTTCCTCAACAGCGCGGCGCTGAAAGCGGCGGCAATCGACGAAAGCACCGCCAATCCGCCCGGCGGCACGATCGAGAAGGACGACGCCGGCAAGCTGACGGGCGTCGTGCGCGGCGCCGGCGGCGTTGCCTTCGTCGCCGCCAAGGTGCCGCACGCCGACCAGGAGACCTGGTTCGCCAACACGCGCAAATATGTGTCGTACCTGAACTCGCTCGGCATCACCGCGTGGTCGGACCTCGGCGGCCGCGGCATGAGCCCGCGGCACTATGAGCCGTACCGTCGCCTCGCCGACGCCGACGAGCTAAACGTGCGGGTGTTCTGGCTCACCATCCGCGCGCCCGCGACGCCGGAGCAGATGGACCGCGTGCTCGCGGAAATTCCGGAAACCGTGCCGTTCCGCGGCAACGACTATTTCGATCACATCGGCTGGGGCGAAGGCACCTATGCGGGCGCGACCACCAACACCATGCGCGCGGACGGACCGATGAACCCGGCCGCCATGGCGCAGGTGCGCCGGCTCGCCGAGGCGCTCGCGCGCCAGGGCATCCACTTCAACGCCCATGTGGAAATGCAAACGGCGATCGACGCGTTCCTCGAGCAGTACGAGGCCGTGAACAAGACGCGCCCGATCCGTGGCCTGCGCTGGGTCTACTCGCATCTCGATCAGATCACCGAGGCGCAGCTCGACCGCATGAAGCGGCTCGGCATGTCGGCGCAGCTCCACAGCCGTCCGCTGATCCAGGGCGCGCTGATGCACAAGATCCACGGCGACAAAGCCTGGGACATGCCGCCGTTCCGCCGCGTGCAGGACTCCGGCATCCACTGGGGGCTCGGCTCCGACGCCACCGCAGTGACGCCGTCCAACCCGTTCTACACGCTCGCCTTCGCGGTGACCGGCAAGATGATCGGCGGACGCCACGTCAACCGCCAGACCGTCACCCGCGAGGAGGCATTGATCGCGCACACGCGCTCGAACGCCTATTTCCTGTTCCAGGAATCCAATCTCGGCTCGCTGGCGCGCGGCAAATATGCCGACCTGCTGGTGCTCGACCGCGACTACCTCACCGTGCCGGCGGACGAGATCAAGGACATCAAGCCGCTCATCACCATGGTCGGCGGCAAGGTCGTGCACGACGCCATGCCGAAATGACACCACCCGTCAGCGCGTCAGCTTGTCCTTGAGCCAGCCGGCAATCATGGTCACGATCTCATCCTCGGGCTGACCGGGCGTGCGGCCCATGTGGCGGCCCTGCGGATAGATGCGCGCCTCCTTGGGCGAGCCGTGCTCCATCAACAGGTAGATGTCCTGCACCGGCGCCTGATCGTCGAGCTTGCCGTTCACGCCGAGGATCGGCGCCGATGGCTGGTCGATCAGGCCCAGCTCCTTCAACGAGAGCTTCGGCACCGCGTCGAGGAATTCCTCCATCGTCTTCGTGCCCAACGCCTGCGAACGGGCTTCGAGCAGGCTCGCCGCGCCGAACAGATAGGTCGCGCCGCCGGTGGTGAAGGCCGGCACCAGCCAGTCGCGCTGGAAGCCGTAGTGAACGTTGCCGCCATGGAAGACCGCACCCTTGAGCCGCTTCGCTTCCACGTAAGCAAGCCGCGCCGCCCAATAGCCGCCGAAGCTCGCGCCCCAGACGCCGATGCGGCTGCCGTCGACATCGCTGCGTCCGGCGAGATGATCGATCCACGCCGAATAGGTTTTCACCGCCGCCGGATTGCCATAGAGGATCGGATTTTCGCCGGTGCCCGGCATATCGACAGTCAATGACGCCAAGCCGGCGCGGTGCAGGACGCCGACCTGGATTTGACGGTCCTCCTTCCAGCCGTCGACGCCGCCCCAGTGCATGACGACGGGCGGCCGCGTCGCACCCTTCGGGATCGAGAGATAGCCGGTGAGCTTTCCTTCCTGGAACGGGATCTCGACGATCTCAAACGGGTTTTCGAAGTGCTGCGCCGCCTTGCGGTACATGCGCACGGAATCGACATAGGCCTTTCGTTTGCCCGGTGAATTGGCGACCGGATAACGCCCGACGCGGCAATAGTCGGACGCAAGAAAGTAGATGTCGGCCAGCTCCTTGCCGCTCGCACCCTGCTTGGCGCGGGCGTCGCCCTGCGCTTCGTAGTCGAGCCCAACCTTGCACCAGGCCTCCGCCCAGTGATCGCGATCCAGGCTCTGCAGTGACGCCACGATCCGCTTCGCATCGTCCGGACGGATATGGTTGAACGGATTGATCTTGCCGGCGCGGCGCAAGACTTCCTGCTTGACTTCATCGAGCGATCGCACCTGCGCGCCGGTCGGCGCATTGGTCGTAAGCACCATGACTGCTCCCATCGCACATGCCAGAAGCCAGCGCGTCGGCATGGTCACCTCCCTGGCGTTCTCGTTTGACCGGTTTTTTTGAGCATGATCTCTATCCGAAAACCGGTTCCCACTTTTCGGGATCATGCTCAGCGCGTCGCCGCCGGCGCCATGCCCTTGAAGTTGAGCTTCTGCAGCCCGCGGCCGGTGGCGGCCACGTAGAGGTTGCCCTTGGAATCGACGCCGATCTGGTGGCCGCCGCCGACCAGTCCGCCGCCTTCGATCGATCCGACGATCTCCATCGATTTGCGATCGACCACCACGATGTCGGTGCCGCCGCCGACATAGAGATGCTGCTGTTGCGGGTCGTGCGACAAAGCGAGATTGCGCGCGAACGGCGCGTTCTCGCGCACCAGCTGCGTCAGGTATTTGCCGTCGAGCGTGAAGGTCTGCACGCGCCGGTTCTCGCGGTCGGCGACGTAGACGATCCCGTCGCTGGAAACGCGGATGGCGTGCACGATGCTGAACTGGTCGGGACCCTTGCCAGGCGGCACCATGGTGAGGCTCGGCGGCGGGCACTCGTCCTTGTCGACCGGCTTCGCGCCGAACGCGCCCCACATCCGCTTGAACTTGCCGGTGTCGGCATCGAGCACGATCACGCGGTGATTGCCGTAGCCGTCGGCGACGAAGATCTCGTTGGTCGGCGGATGCACCCACACGTCAGCGGGTTGATGCAGGTTCGCGGTGTCGGCATTGCCTGTGCTGGCGCTGGCCTTGCCGATCTGCAGCACCAGCTTGCCGTCCTGGGTGAACTTGACGAGCTGGTCGTCGCCGACCTGCTTCAGGCCCGGCAGCGCGCGGGCGGCGCAATTGTTGCCGCCGACCCAGACGAAGCCTTTGTGATCGATGTGGATGCCGTGCTCGCGCTGCGGCCATTCGAAGCTGGCGCCGTCGCCGCCCCAGGCCTTGATGAAATTCCCCGCATTGTCGAACACCAGGATCGCCGGCGCCATCATCTTGGCCTGCTCGGGCTTGAGCGTGCGCGGCCGCTGCAGCACCCAGATGTTGTCCTGCGCGTCGATGCCGATGCTGGAAGGGTCGCCGAGCAGCCACTGCGGCGGCACCTTCGGCCAGGCGCGGTCGAGCTCGAACACCGGCATGTTGCGGGTCTGCGCGTTCACTTGCGCCACCTGCATACCAGCCGCCGCGATCAATGCCGTGAGAACGGCGAGCCATGCCGACTTGCGTATCATCGTTTCCTCCCGAATTTTGTTCGTTGCGCAAAGGTTCGCACGGACGGATGGCGGTCGTCGAGGTGGAGCGGAAGGATTTCGTGCTATCCTCGCCCGGCAGCACGAGAGCCGGGCATCGTCACAAGCGCTGGTACGTGTCTGCGGGAGGACTTACGATGACAACGCACGTACTCGCCGCCGCGGCGGTCGGACTTGCGATCGCGCTGGGCGCCGGTCCCGCGACCGCCGCCGAGATCACTGTGCTGGTTTCCAACGCATTCAAGACGTCGTTTCCGGAACTTGCTCCGCTGTTCGAGAAGGCGAGCGAGCACCGGCTCAAGATCGCCTTCGGCTCGACCGATCCGTTGAAGGTCCGCATCGAGAAGGGCGAAGCGGTCGACCTCGCCATCATCGGCGATGCGGCGATCGACGCGCTCATCAAGCAAGGCAAGCTCGTCGCCGCCTCGCGCGTCGTCGTCGCGCGCTCGGGTCTCGGCGTCGCGGTGCGCAAGGGCGCGCCGAAGCCCGATCTCAGCACCACCGAAGCGTTCAAGCGCGCGATCGTCAACGCGAAATCGATCGGCTTCAACGAACGTGGCCTGACCGGCATTTATCTCTGGAGCCTGTTCGACAAGCTCGGGCTCACCGCCGCGGTGAAAGCGAAATTCAAGGATGGCTCGGGCGCCACGATGGCCGGCACCGGCGCAACCGAGATCGGACTGACGCAGGCGAGCGAAGTGGCGATCGTGCCGGAGGCCGAGCTCGCCGGGCGGCTGCCGGCGGAGATTCAGAATTTCACGGTGTTTCCCGCCGCCATCGGCGCGAACGCCAAGGAGCCCAACGCGGCGCGGGCATTGCTGAAATTCCTCGCCTCGCCGGAACCGCTGAAGGTTTTGCAGGCGAAGGGACTCGAGCCGCCGGCGTGATTTGCGGCGTAGCTAGACCGTCGCGCCTTTGGCTTTGGCGCGGCGCAAGTGCTCGTCGAGCCGCGGCATGATCTCGACGAAGTTGCACGGCCGGTAGCGGTAGTCGAGCTGGTGCACCAGGATCTCGTCCCAGGCGTCGCGGCAGGCGCCGGGCGAGCCCGGCAGGCAGAAGATGTAGGTCGCGCCGGCGACGCCGGCGGTGGCGCGGGTCTGGATCGCCGAGGTGCCGATCTTGGCGTGGCTCACCATCAGAAACAGCGTCGCGAAGCCTTCCATCTTCTTCTCGAACAGCGGCTCGACCGCCTCCGGCGTGACGTCGCGGCCGGTGAAGCCGGTGCCGCCGGTGGTGATGATAACGTCGACCGACGGCGCGGCGATCCATTCCCTCACCCGCGCGCGGATCGCCTCGACGTCGTCGGGCACGATGGCGCGCTCATGCAGCGTGTGGCCGGCGGCCTTGATGCGCTCGTTCAGCGTCGCGCCCGACTTGTCGTCGGCGATCTCACGCGTGTCGGACACGGTGAGCACCGCGATCTTGAGCGGAACGAATTGTCTGCTTTCGTCGATACCGGGCATTCCACGAACTCCGTCATGCCCGCGCTCGCAGCCACGCTTGCGCAGGCTGCATAGACTTGCCTGCGTGGGCATCCACGCCTTCTTCTAGCAGAATAAAGCAAGACGTGGATGGCCGGCACAAGGCCGGCCATGACGCGGCAGTTAACCAACACGCCCCAGCACGTTGCCGAGGTCTTGGCAGACCGTGTGGATATGCTGCGCGGCCGGATCGACCGAGCCGAGCTTGATCACGCAGCCCTGCCCGTGACGCGATAGACTCGGCCACTCAACAAGGCCAGGGTCCGTTACACTCGAATGTCGTTGCCTGTCGCCACGTGACGCGCATAGGCGGCGAAACTCGATGGATTGTGGAGCGCCGCGGCGGTCGGCTGCACGTCATAGAACGGTGGGGCGGGAGGAGCCGCGGTCCAAGTCATCGTCGCCGGCAACCCGAACCCGGCGCGTAACGGTGGACTTACCCACCACTCCGGACTGTGGTTTGCGGCGGCTCCGCTCGCTGAATTCGAGGACGTGCACGGATTCGTGCATGACGACGAGGACACGATTGGCAGGAGTCCTGCCGAGGATCGTTGGCGTGAAACTGATCTGTCCCCCGAACGCACCGTAGGCACCCTCGGGAAGCGCAGTTGGTGCTAAACCCCTATCCGCTCTTCCTTCGTCCAAAGTCCGAAAGCGAAACTTGGTGGCGCTCTGTCGCAATATCCCTGCGATCGACGAGAGGCCGGCGTTAACCGCCCCGGCAGTCGCATTGTTGCTGGACTTGAAGTGCGTGGTCATCACGCTGTTTACGAACGCGAGTTGAGCCGCATCCAACGTACCGGCGATCTTGGCCCCGGTCAGCTGCGTTGCCCGGTCCAAGTGGGTGAGTGCCTCTGATTTCGCACGCGCCGCCGCCAGAAGCTCGGCGAGGCCCGGCCAGGCCTCTTTGATGTCGCGGACAAATTGTGCTCGAGGCTCTCCTTCGCCGTCGTTCTTCCAGTCGAAGCGGACGTATTTGTCGTCCTTGAAGAGGAAGCTAGCGTCGAAGTTTTCGCTGGTAGCGGCCCCGGGACCATCCACGGCGGCATCGATGCCGCCATGCATTTCGGATGGCATGTTGACCAACGTTGCGATCGCCTTCGGATATCCCGGACTGACGGCGTCACTGTTCCACACGTAACGCCAGTACCGCGGTCCGTTGAAGAAATAGCAGAAATCCTTGCGGTTCTTTCCGCCATTGAAGCAGCCATCCGGCGTTGCAGCTCCAGCAGGAAGCTTCCATGTCGATGCGGTATCTCGCGCGCCGACGAACGTGCCAGGGGCCTCGTTGAATCGGGAGTACTTGGGACCTCCGAAGAAATAGGACGCACCTGCGTACTTACGTTTGCCTTGAAGCGCCGCGGTTACACGCCGCGGCGGCGGAGCGAACAGATCTGCCGGAATACCTCCCGCCGAGCCAGGAGGATACGAATTGACCGGGTGAACGCCATCGTCCACACGCGCCGGCGTCCGCGCGTAATTCCAGACGACGTATTGATCCTCAATAAAGAAGAAGGCGCGATCGGGAGTCGCGGAGAGGGCGGCATCAACGAATTTTTCTGCCATGGAAATATGACCCTCAACTGCTCACAACGAGCAAAATCAGAACACCGGAAACGATCTCCGGTGGCTAATGTGTTCAGGAATTAATCTACGGGGACTCGTATAGGGCTGGGAATCGTCCAAACGAACCACACCCGTTTGGATCTCAAACCGCCTGGGGTGGCTGCTCATCCAGCGCGGTCTCAAGCTCCTCGACCGCTGTGCCGCGTTCAGCGTTCAGCGTGCATCAGGCCGACCGCAGTCGCGACCAGGCAACAGCGGCGATGAGAATGCAAACCCGGAGCATTGCTCACCCGATACGTCCCAGCACGTTGCCGAGGTCGTGGTAGACCGTGTGGATATGCTGCGCGGCCGGATCGACCGAGCCGAGCTCGATCACGAAGCTCGACCCGATGACGCGATAGCCGAACGCGCGCTCGGCGGTGTTCGGCCCGTACCAGGCAAAATGCACGCCCTCGCGATCGCCGCTGCGCACCTGTGCGCGTTGCGCGTCCGCGAGCGGCGGCAAGAGGTAGTCGGTCGCGTAGGTGTCGACCAGTTGCCAGACGAGATCGCGCTGCCCCGGCCCGAGCTCCGGCACCGCAACACCAAGCGCCTGCGCATTGGCGCGCTCGCGCCCGGCATAGGACATGATGTTGTTCATCGGCGTCGCGGAAATGCGCGCCCTGCCCTGCAGCTTCGGGCCGAGATCACCGTAGAGCTTTCGCGCCAGCGACTCCTCGTCGCGCAATGTAACCAGGCCGGCATGCTTGCCAGTGGTGACCCGGTTGGGATTGACCGAGAACGACGACGGCGTGACCGAAACGATGCGGTTGTCGCGCACCGAAATCGATTGATGCAGGTGATGGCCTTCGAGCCGGAACCCCCACGCTCCGGTTTCCGACGGCGCGCCGAACACCGCGAACGAGAACCGCTCCGACGAACGCTGACCGGGCATGTTGCCCTGCGACGCCAGCACGTCCTGCAGCGTCATCACGTTGCGGGTCTTTTCGATGCCGCCCGGCGAAAGGAGGATTGCGAGCACATCCCAGGCGGCCTGCTTCTGCGCCGCGCTCATCTGCTCGAGCCGCAGGCCCGGCTTGATGTTGTTGCCGCTGCCGAAATAGTCCCAGTTGCGCCACTGCGGCCCGTTCCAGGCGAAGGTCGCGGCCTTGCGCTTGTCCGGGTCGAGGCCGGCGAGAAATTTTCGGGTCGTGGCGAGGAGATCGGCGGCGGGGCCGAGCCCGGTTTGCGCCACGCCGACGCTTGGCAGCATCGCCGCGCCGGCCAGTGCCGTGCCGCCGGCGATCACACGGCGGCGATCGGGTGTGTCGCGAATCATTTCGACGACCTCGTAGCCCGGATTGAGCAAAGCGAAATCCGGGAGTCTGCTTGCATCGCGAGATCGACCCGGATGTCGCCACGCTCCATCCGGGCTACGCCGATCCTCAGAGCTGCGCCGTGGGCGAGAACGTGTTGCAGCTGTCGACCGTGCCCTGCTTGAAGCCGGTGTAGAACCAGCGCTGGCGTTGCTCCGACGAACCGTGGGTGAACGAATTCAGGCACCACCTGTCCCTGCGAGCGGCGCTGGAGCGTGTCGTCGCCGATCGCGCTGGCGGTGCGCAGCGCGGCCTCGATATCGCCGGGCGCGAGCCGCTCCTGCGCGCGATTCGCCCAGATGCCGGCGAGACAGTCGGCCTGCAGCTCGACCCGCACCTGGATACGGTTGGCTTCCGGCGACCGCATGCCTTTGGCCTGCTGCGCCCGCTGCGCGTTGGAAAGGATGCCGAGTTCGTTCTGCACGTGATGGCCGACCTCGTGCGCGATCACATAGGCCTGTGCAAAGCGGCAGGACTGGCTGCCGACGTCGCAGCCTTTGAATTGCCTCTCGATCATGTCGAAGAAAGAGGTATCGAGATAAATCTTCTTGTCGGCCGGGCAGTAGAACGGCCCCATGGCCGCCATTGCGGTGCCTCCACAATTGGCGTTCGTCTGCCGCGTATAGAGGACCAGGACCGGCGCACGATAGGTGCGGTTGCTCTTGGCGAAAATATCTTTCCAGGTCGATTCGGTGCTGGCGAGGATGCGGGTGACGAATCGCCCTGACTCATCCTTCGGCGATGAGCCCGGCGGCCGGCTCGGCTGATTCTGTTCGATGCGCGGCTGCTGGCGCGAGAACTGGTCGGCCATGCCGATGAGCATGCTCGGATCGATGCCGGTCGCGTATCCGATCAACCCGAGCACCAAAATCGTACCGATCGACAGGCCCCCAGCACCACCGGGGAAGCCGCCGCCACCACGACCAAATCCACCTCCACCGCCATCTTCGCCGCGGCGATCCTCAACGTTCTGACTTTCCGGAAGGTCTTCCCAGCGCATGATCGCGATTCCTTAGCTGCCAATATCAACGCGACTTTCCCATCCGCGGATACCTAACGCGCAAGCCTCAATATAGTGCCCCGGCAATTCTTGCCTAGCGATAGCGTGGCGCGATTAAGCCGATTTTTACCTTGGCGCGGCATCATCTTGATTGTCGGTTGTAGGTCCCGCGTCGCCGGCCGCGTCGCCTGAGTCAGAGTTCCTGAGTCATGGTTGTGTCGCGTCGCGGGGCGTCCATCAGGGCGCCCCGCTTCAGTTCTGAGTCAGCCCACGGTACCCAAATCCTGGTTGGCGATTGCGTCGCGGCCATGGCAGGGCTGCCGGCCGAGAGCGTTGACCTCGTCTTCGCCGATCCCCCGTACAATCTGCAGCTCCAGGGCGACCTCAAACGTCCCGATGATTCGCGCGTCGATGCAGTCGACGACGACTGGGACAAGTTTTCGAGTTTTTCCGCCTATGACGATTTCACCCGCGCCTGGCTGCTCGCCTGCCGCCGCGTGATGAAGCCGTCGGCCACGCTGTGGGTGATCGGCTCCTATCACAACATCTTCCGGGTCGGCACGATCCTGCAGGACCTCGGCTTCTGGATCCTCAACGACGTGGTGTGGCGCAAGACCAATCCGATGCCGAACTTCCGCGGCCGGCGCTTCACCAATGCGCATGAGACGCTGATCTGGGCGTCGCGCGAGGCCGGCGGCAAGGGCTACACCTTCAACTATGAAGCACTGAAAGCCGGCAACGAGGACATCCAGGTCCGTTCCGACTGGACCATCCCGCTTTGCACCGGCGACGAGCGCATCAAGGACGGCAAAGGCAAGAAGCTGCATCCGACCCAGAAGCCCGAAGCGCTGCTTGCGCGCGTGATGCTCTCATCGTCGCGGCCGGACGACCTGGTGCTCGACCCGTTCTGCGGCAGCGGCACCACCGGCGCGGTGGCGAAGCGGCTTGGCCGCCGCTTCATCGGGCTGGAGCGCGAGAAGAGCTACGCCGAAGCGGCGGAGAAGCGGATCGCAGCCGTCGAGCCGCTGTCCGCGCCGAGCATCGCACCGTTCATGACGGCACGCGACGCGCCGCGCGTTGCGTTCGCGACTCTGGTCGAACGCGGGCTCGTGTCCGCCGGCGCACAGCTCACCGACGCCAAGCGGCGCCACAAGGCGCTGGTGCGCGCCGACGGCGCGGTCGCGCTCGGCGAGAAGGTCGGCTCGATCCATCGCATCGGCGCACTGGTGCAGGGACTCGAGGCCTGCAACGGCTGGGCGTTCTGGCATGTGGAAACGCCGAAGGGCCTGATCTCGATCGACGCGCTGCGCGCCGAGATCAGGGCGGAGATGGCGACGCCGGCGGTGTAAGACGCCGGCGGGATGCCAACGACTTTCACTAGCGCTCGTCGCCATTGCGCGTTGATTGCTACGCAGGTTTGTCAGACCTCGTGCCATCGATCCTTCGACCGCCGTCGATGTCGTCGGCGCACTTCTCCCACGCATCGGCAATCCGCATCAGCGCATCGTGGTGTTCAGCTTTCAAAATTTTGGCCAACTTCCTGCATTCTTCGGCGTAGATTCGATACTGGGCCGCATCTTGCATTGCGTCCCCTTTCGGTAATTGACGTTCTCGGAAACAAAACTCTTTGCGCGAAGGCAAAGTTCCATTTTTAAAAATTCGCGAGTTATTGCAATCGCGTGCGACCTCAATCGCTGTCGGTGCGCCGGCTCAGGTTTTTCATTCTCTCGGCGAGCTGCAACCACGCATCGGCCATTCGAAGGAGCCTCGCACGCTCCGTCGGGTCGTCCGTCTGTTCTGCGATCCTGGAAAGTTCGGCGGCGTGCTGGCGATACTCTTCTTCCGCCTTGCGCTGATCTGACGTCCCCGACATTTCTGGCCCCAATTCCGGCAATTCGCATAACTGTTTGAGGGCCCATGGGTTCCGCCATCCAAGCGAAACCGATGGCTGAGCCAATCCACATCGCGGGTTTTTCGTCTGGACTCCTGCTCCGAGATATGGAACAAATCAGGAACATAATGGGTGATGGCGCCCCTCCTCGCCCCTCCAACACACTGAAGAAACTAGAAAATTTCATGATGCTCGCGAAACGAGAGCCGCGCGATTGCAACAATCAAGTCCGCGCAACAGTTCATGTGGGGAGTCCGATGGCGCGTGAGGACATTGCCAGTGAATTCGTCGTCCGTGCATTAAGACATCTGCTCGCGACCAACCCGTTCCACTTTGCTGCGCTGAAGAGTTTGAAGCTTCGCCCGGCAGGACTCCCGATCGCCGACTTCGACCGCATCAACGCGCCGCACGGGCCGCAGCTCCGAAGCGACCTTGCGCCGCTCCTGGTTCACATTGTCGACGGTCGCGTGACAATCACCGCACTCGGTGAGATCGCGGTCGATGCGGCGAACGAGCCGCCGTGGCATGCCGATGCGTGAGGCAAGGCTATTTCGGCTGCCTGCCTCACGAGCAAAACACCCGTGGCTTCCGCGCCTGCGCCGGCACGACGCGTGCGGCGGGCGTGCGGCCCGCGACCTCCTGCACCAGCTTGTTACGGGTCGCTTCCTTGAATTGATCGCGCTCCTTGATCGCAATGACGAACGAGCCCGGGCCGCCGATCACGCAATCCTCGTAGTAGATGTCGAGATGCTCGTAAGCCATGCCCCACATGCCGTAGCCGGTCTGCCGGTGCAGCATGATCGGCAATCCGTTGATGGTGATGCCGGCGGCGAGCACGTCGTCGCGCATCTGGGTGACCGGCGGGCCCATATTGTTCACGCCGTCGCCGGAGACGTCGATCACCTGGCGATGGCCACGATAGCCGGACGCGTCGAACAACGGCTTGGCGAATTGCAACGCGCCATAGATCGAGGTGCGCGGTGCGCGGCGGAACGGCGCGCGCGCGATCTCGCGCGCGACGGCGTCGGCGGTCTCCGGGCTCTCGATCAACCGCCATGGCATCAGGATGGTCTGGTCGAACAGCCCGGCCCATTCGAAATAGGTCACCGCGACCTTGCCGAGCGCGCCGGCGCGCAGCGCCTGCAGGAATTCGCGCGAGGTCAGCGCGGCGACATAGCCGTCGCGCTGCAACTCCTGCTCTTCCGGGTCCATCGAGTTCGAGACGTCGACGGCGATCACCAGCTCGACGTCGACCGGCACCGCATTGGGCCGTTTGTCGGCAAACCGCGGTGAAGGGGCGGCAAACCCGCCGGTCCAGGCGGCGATCAGCACGGCGCCTGCCACCACGGCGGCGCCAAGCGACATCAGCCACGTCCGGACGTGCATTCGACCCTCCCTTGGGTCTCTCATGGTGGCGTGCGCGCCCGCCGATAACAAGGCGTCGTTGCACAACCTATCCACTCCGTCATGGCCGGGCTTGTCCCGGCCATCCACGTCTTCGCTTCAGCAGGAAAGACGTGGATGCCCGGCACTAGGCTAGGCATCACGAAATCACCTAAGCGGCAGCGGGCAACTGATAGAGCTCACCGTATTTGCTGCGCAGGTAGGCCAGATACGGGCGCATGGTCATCGGCTCGCCGGTCGCGCGCTTGATCAGATCGTACGGCGTGAACTTGCGGCCGTGCCGGTAGAGATTGTCGGTGAGCCAGCCGTACAGCGTCTTGAATTCGCCGGCCGCGATATCCGACGGGATGCCGGGACTAGCCTTGGTCGCCGCGGCATAGAACTGCGCGCTCAGAATATTGCCGATGGTGTAGCCCTGGAAGCCGCCGCCGAGGCCGCCGCCGTACCAATGCACGTCCTGCAGGCAGCCGTCGCGATCGTCCGGCGGCTCGATGCCGAGATCGGATTTCATGCGCGCCCGCCAGGCGTCTGGAATGTCCTTCACCGCGAGCCGCCCTTCGAGCAGATCAAGCTCGAGGTCGAAGCGCAGCATGACGTGGAGATTGTAGGTCACCTCGTCGGCGTCGGTGCGGATCAGCGAGCGCTCGACCTTGTTGATGGCGCGATAGAAGGTGTCCAGGGCAACGCCCTGGAATTGCTCGGGATAGAGCCGCTGGAGCATCGGGAAGAAATGCTCCCAGAACGCGCGGCTGCGCCCGACCACGTTTTCCCACAGCCGCGACTGGCTCTCGTGCACGCCGGCTGATACGCCCGATCCAAGCGGCGTGCCGTCGAGCGCGGCACTCACGCCCTGCTCGTACATGGCGTGGCCGGCTTCGTGCACGGTCGAGAACAGTGCGTCGCCGAGATCGTCCTCGCGCACGCGGGTGGTGATCCGGACGTCGCCGCCGCCGAACTTGGTGCAGAACGGGTGGTGCGTCTTGTCGAGCCGCCCGCGATTGAGGTCGTAGCCAAGACGCGAGGCGACATCGAGACTGAACGAAAGCTGCGCCGCCTCGCCGAAGGTGCTGTGCAGGCAGCGGTCGTCGGCCACCGGCTGGTCGGCGATCGCCCGCACGATCGGCACGAGTTCGCGACGCAGCTCCGCGAACAGCTTCTGGATCGACGCCGTGGTCATGCCCTGATCCGAATCGTCGATCAGCGGATCGAGGATGCGGTCGTAGGGCGCGAAAAAGCCGGCATATTCGCGGCTGAACTCGATCGTTTTCTCAAGATAGGGCCGCATGGTCGCGAAATCGTTGGCCGGGCGCGCGCGAATCCAGGCGTCGTAGGATGCCGAGCCATGCCGGCTCGCCCGTTCGACCCATTCGGCGGGGACCTTGATCGCCTTCTCGTAGTCGCGCCGCGCGATCCGGATCAACGCCGCGTCGTCGGAGTCGCGCGGCAGGCTTTCGGCATATGATGTGAGCCCATCGATCAGCGCGCCGAGCGCCGGATCGATCGACTTCTCATGACGGATACGGGAGATGGTCGCGCTCTGACGCCCGCGCGCCACCGCGCCGCCCTTCGGCATGTAGGTGGCCTCGTCCCAGCCCAGGACCGCTCCGGCCGAGCCGAGATCGCTGATCTCCAGCAGCCGCCCCTTGAGCTCATGCAGCCGGTCTTCGGCGGAGCGCCGGTCGCGCCGGGCTTTGGCGGGCGACGCCTTGGCCTTCAGCGCGCGCACACGGGGCTTGGACGGACGGCTCTTGGCCTTTCGGCCTTTCACTGCCTTGGCGGATCGGGTCTTGGATCGGGAGGTCTTCTTCATGTGCAGGGCTGTCCTGTTTGGTCCCGCTGGAACGTGCTGCAGAAATAGCCGAAAATAAGGTACACTTCCCATAGGTATCCAGCGCGCCGGATGTTTTCCATGAAGCGCGCTCGGAGCGCTCGGCACATTCCAGAAGGCCGAGATCGAAGCGGCGGAACTCAAGGCGGAGTGACCAACATGCAGCAGACCTACGACCGCGCGGCGGAAGACCTCGGCAATTCCGTCCACCTCGAACACGTGAACGTGCAGATCCCGGATCAGCGGATCGCCGGATTGTTCTACGTGGTCGGGCTCGGGCTCACACGCGATCCCTATCTCAACGTCGCCGACAACAACATGTGGATCAATGTCGGGCGCAGCCAGTTCCACCTGCCGACCGGCAATCCGCAAGTGCTGCGCGGCCACACCGGCATCGTGATGGAGGGCCGCGAGGCGCTGCTGGAGCGGCTCGCCGGCGTGCGCAAGAAGCTCGATGGCACCCGCTTCGACTTCGCCGAGCACAACGACCACGTCGAAGCCGTCTGCCCGTGGGGCAACCGCATCCGCTGCTACGAGCCGGATGCCGCCCGGTTCGGCCGCATGGCGCTCGGCTTTCCCTATGTGGAATTCGACGTGCCGGTCGGCACCGCCAAGGGCATCGTGCGGTTCTATCAGGCGATGATCGGCACCCCGGCGGAAGTGGTGAACGGCGACGGCACCGTCGCGCGCGTCAATGTCGGCAAGAACCAGCACGTTCTGTTCCGCGAGACCGAGAAGCCCCTGCCCGACTTCGACGAGCACCACATCCAGATTTACGTCGCGGATTTTTCAGGGCCGCATCGAAGGCTGAACGAGCGCAAGCTCGTCAACCGCGAGGACAACCAGTACCAGTACCGGTTCCGCGATATCGTCGACCTCGACTCCGGCAAGCACCTGTTCACGATCGAGCACGAGGTGCGCTCACTCACCCATCCGATGTTCCTGCGGCCGCTGGTCAACCGCAACCCGGCGCAGACCGGCCGCAATTATTCGATGGGCCACGACGACATGGCGTGGGCGATGGAGCCGGAGCACTTCGACAACCAGCAGCAACGGCCGATGTAGACCGGGCACGGCGCCACCGGCGTCGTGCGTCAAACCTGCACATCAACTACCTGACGGCCGAACGATGACGGACGCATCAACCACGCAGGCCGAACCGCAGGGCATCGGCGGATGGCTTATTTTTCCGATGCTGGCGACGATCACTTCTCCGATGTTTTCCGCAGTCGGGCTGTTTCAGAATATCGACGCGCTCGTCAAATACCGGCATGCGCAGACGGCGGCGTGGAGCCACCTTGTCATCGGCGAGATCGTTTTCACGCTGGCAATCATCGCCGGATGGATTTTCGCGGCCGTCATGCTGTTCAAGCACAAGCGCATCTTTCCCGCGCTGTTCGTGTTCACTGCTGGGTGCCGTCTTGGTGCTGAACCTGGCGGACCTCGTCGCCGTCAAAGTCGGTCTTGAACCAGGACCCTGACCTGCAATCCATCCGCGATGTCGTCCGGCCGTTCGTGTCCCTGGCCGTCTGGGGACCTTATATGTACCTGTCGAAACGTGTGAAGAACACGTTCGTGAACTAGCAAACGCCGCTGCCCGAACAACAACAATCAATGGAGGAAGGCATGAAGTCCCTCTTTGCATTGGCACTCGCTGTCGTCGTATCGATTCCAACACTTTCGTCGGCGCAGCCAGAGAAGGGATCGCAGATGCGCGTCCATGTCTTCACCTGTACCGGGACGCTGCCGCGCAACCCGAAGAACCGGCTTGAATACCTTCGCTACGCGACCACCGGCGAGCCGCGCCTGACAGGCAAGCAACTGATCGAGCGCATCCCGGAAGTCCAGCAGTTCGCGCGCGTGAGCGTGGATTCGGACGAGTTCCTGAACTGCGACACGACCGAGCAACTCAAGGCTCTGGGCACGATGGTCGACGCGCGGCTCAAGGACCCCGACATCGCCGGCGTGGTCATCACGCACGGCACCAACACCATCGAGGAGACCGCCTATTTCCTCAACCTGACCATGAAGCACGAGAAGCCGGTGGTCATCGTCGGAGCCCAGCGTCCGTTCAGCACACTGAGCTCGGATGCCGCGGTCAACTTGCTCAATGCCATTCGCGTCGCCGCCGATCCCGCATCACGCGGCAAGGGCACGCTCGTTGTCACCAACGACGAGATCAACGCCGCGCGCGACGTGACCAAGTCGAACACCTATCGGGTGCAGACGTTCCAGTCACGGGAATGGGGGTTGCTCGGCTATGCCGATCCCGACCGGGTCGTGTTCTACCGAGCGCCGCTGCGCAAGCATACGACGCAGTCGCAATTCGACCTCGCCGCGATCAGCGCGTTTCCGAAAGTGAACATCCTTTACAGCCACGCCGGCGACGACGGCGACCTCGCCAAGGCCGCGGTGGCCGCGGGCGCCAAGGGCATCGTCGTGGCGGGCACCGGCGCCGGCCACACGCAGAACGCACGCAAGGCGCTCAAGGCACTGTTCGACGAAACCGGCGTGGTCGTCGTGCGCAGTAACCGCACCGGTTCCGGCCGGGTGATTCGCGACGACAACTGGCAGGAGCCCGGCTTTGTCGCGGCCGACAATCTCAGCCCGCAGAAGGCGCGGATTCTGCTGCAGCTCGGGCTCACCGCGACGGCAAAACCCGACGACATCCAGCGGATGTTCGACGAGTATTGAGAGCGGCGAGAGCGAGGAGACACTGGCGTGGCAAAGACCGTCGAACACATCCATTGGCCGAATGCGCCGGACCTGTGGATGCCCTACGCGCCGGCGATCAAGGTCCGCGGCGGCACGACGATCTATCTTGCCGGGGTGACCGCGGCCCCGGTCTATCACCACCACCCGCACCGGCCGGAGGAGTTCGATGGGATGCCGCAGACCATGGAAGGCCAGGCGCGCGCCGCACTCGAGAATCTGAAGCGCGGGCTCGAGGCGGTGGGCGCGACCTTTGCCGACGTGGTCACCGCCGACCGCTTCTGCACCGACCTCACCGACCAGGATGCGCTCAACCGGGTCTGGGCGGAATTCTTCCGGGATGCGAAGCCGGCAACGACAACCGTGCAAGTGGTGCGGCTTGCCACCGACCCGCGCTGCCTGGTCGAAATCAACGCGGTGGCGGTGATCGACTGACCGGATGATTGTTCATCAACTCGATCGCGTAGCTGCCCAACACCGAGTTTTGGCCGCAGACCGGATCAGCAGCGGCTGCCGGCCATCGCTGCGCCGGTTTCTTCCAGCCACACGCAGACGCGGGCCGGAACTCCATCGGGCTGCTCGACACCGCGCCGGACGCGGAACTTGTGCCCGCCATTGAGCTCGGCCGGCAACCTGATCTTGCGCCAGACGATGAAGTCGCCCTCGTCGTCACGGGTGAGCGCCCCCGTCCGCATGAGTTGGATCAGACCCGCCTGCTGCGGCAGCACTTCGTAGGGCTCCGCGGCTGCACTCGCGACAACCGCCGCGGCGTCGAGACGGACCACGCCGCCCGGCATGAAGAGCGTCAACTCGTCGTCGAGATCGTTGCGGCCAGAAAGAACGACCTTGTTGTCCACGTCACCTTCGATGACCATTGCCGAATTGCTGCGATCGTAGGCCACCATCGGCATCGTTCCACGCCGGAGCCGCTGGAACTTGCCTGATGGGATCGACACCTCCGAGAGTGCGCCATAGGCGCCACGCAGTCCCTTGGGGCGGCCGGTCTCATATTTCAGGAATCGATCGGCAATCTCGATCCAGGTGTGCAACGGAAGATAGGAGGGCAGGCATCGGTGGTGCCGCAGGAACGTCACGCGCTCGCGTGGCACACCGGTCGCCCCGATCAGCGGCGGCGCTCCCGGTACGCCGCGATTGGGAACGGTCGTGGATCCCGCCAGCACGAATTGTTCGATCCGCTCGACCGCGCCCGAGATGCGCCAGATGGTCGGCCGATGACTCGCGATCACCAGATAGAGCGGCTCGCGCCCAGGCTCGATGACGATCGCGCTGGTTCTGGTGGCGACGTCCTGCGAACCGATGGTCACCGTGGACAGCGCCTCAGCCGCCGCCCGCACCATGATGACCTGCGCTCCGTCCGACGGTTTCGGTATCGCGCATGGCGCCTCGATGCCGCTCTCCTTCTCCATGCGCCGCCGCTCGGCGGCGATGTCATCGTCGGCAAGTTGCGCGAACGCCATCGGCGCCAGCGCAGTGAAGGCGGCGGTCATCAGGACCAGCAGCGGCCGCATGCGTCCTCCGGCAGTCATCGCCCAAAGCATGCCAGAGGAATTCCTGCGGAAGGATGACTCCGAACGCGTGAAATTCATGTCGGTTACCGGATCGTTTCGGCAACCATGGGCATTTTCGCGCCGGCCGTTACTTCGCCGCCGTCACCCGGATCTCCACCATCTTCGCCGGCGATTGCAGCCGCGCCTCGATGCAGGCGCGCGCCGGCGCGCAGCCCTGCGGCATCCAGGCGTCCCACGCCTTGTTCATCTCGTCGACGGTGCGGATGTCCTGCAGCCAGATCGTCGCCTGCACCAGCTTCGACTTGTCGGTGCCGGCCTTGGCGAGGAGCCCGTCGATCGCGGTGAGGATTTCCTGCGTCTGGGCGTGGACGCTCTGGCCCGCAGTCTTGTCCGCGGTCAACCCAGCCAGATAGACCGTGTCGCCGTGGATGACGATCTTGCTCAGGCGGGAGCCGGTTTCAAAGCGTTGAATGGTCACGTAGGTCTCCTTGGTTAGCCGCCGGGCGCGCCCTGGGCGCCGACGTACAGCGAAAACAGCGAGCGGCCGCCGGTCATGAACAGGCGATTGCGCTTGGCGCCGCCGAAGCAGAGGTTGGAGCAACGCTCCGGCAGCACGATGCGGCCGATGCGCTTGCCGGCGGAATTGTAGATCATCACGCCGTCGAGCGCCTCGCCGCGTCCCCATCCGCACCACAGGTTGCCGTCGACATCGACACGGAAGCCGTCCGGATTTTCCTCCCCTTGCGTGGTGATGAAGGGACGGCCGTTCGCAAGCTTCACGCCGTCGACCACGTCGTAGACGCGGATGACCGGGGGGTTTACGCCGCTCTCGAGGATGTAGAGCTTCGACTTGTCGGGCGAGAACGCGAGCCCGTTCGGCCGATTGATGTCGGCGGCGGCTACGGTCGCGCGGCCGGACTTGTCGATGCGATAGAGATTGGTCGGCAATTCCTGCTTGGCCACGTTGCCGAGATAATTGCTGGTGATGCCGAAGACCGGATCGGTGAACCAGATCGAACTCGTCGGATTTCACGACGATGTCGTTCGGCGAATTGAGCGGCTTGCCGTCCCAGCGATCAAGGATGACGGTGATCGAGCCGTCATATTCGGTGCGTGTGACGCGCCGCGCGCCATGCTCGCAGGTAAGAAGCCGGCCCTGGCGGTCGCGGGTCAGCCCGTTGGGATAGTTCGCGGGCTTGCGGAATACCGACACCGCACCGGTCTCTTCGTCCCACCGCATGATGCGATCATTCGGGATGTCGCTCCACAGCACGCAGCGCTGATCGCCGAACCACACCGGCCCTTCGCAATAGCGCATTCCCGTCGCGATGCGCTCGACACCGGCGTTGTTGAGACGATATTTCGCGAAGCTCGGATCGAGGGTGACGATCGCCGGATCGGGATAGCGCTCGCTCTCCTGCCAGGCATGCGCCGGAGGCATAAGCGCCGCGGTGGCGGCCGCCCCGAGCACGGTTCGGCGCGTGAATTGCATGGTGCCTCCCCCGTTAGGACCACAGGCCCCGCTTTATTGCGGTTTTTGGCTGTCGGACCCACCTGTATAGTGACCTTAGCGGTTGCCGGCCGCAACTCAGGAGACAGAAGACCAATGCATCGTCGCCATTTTCTCAAGCTTTCGGCAACCGCCGCCGCCAGCCTCGCCGCCCCTGCGGTCTCGACGACGGGATGGGCGCAAGCCTACCCCACCCGGCCGGTGCGCATCATCGTGCCGTTCGGGCCCGGCGGTCCGACCGACATCCCTGCCCGCTTCATTGCCCAACGGCTGACCGAAAACCTCGGCCGCAACTTCCTGGTCGAGAACGTCGCCGGCGCGTCGAGCAATATCGGCACCGCGCAGGCGGCACGGATGGCGCCCGACGGCTATTCGATCCTGATCACCGTCAACAATCTCGTCATCAACCCGTCGCTGTTCGAGAAGGTCGCGTTCGATCCCTACAAGGATTTCGACCCGGTGGTGCTCGCCGTCGCCTTCTCCTCGGCGTTCTCGGTGCATCCGTCGGTGCCGGCGAAGACCGTCAAGGAGTTGATCGAGGTCATCCGGGCCAACCCCGGCAAATACAGCTACGCCTCGCCGGGGCTCGGCACGCCGTCGCATCTGCTCGGCGAGCAGTTCCGCGTCACCCACAATCTCGACATCGTGCATGTTCCCTATGGCGGCAGCGGCCCGGCGATCACCGCGACGATCTCGGGTCACACGCCGATCTGCTTCGCCTCGATCACGGCGGCGGCGCCGCAGGCGAGAGACGGTAAGCTGCGCGTGCTGGCGGTGCTCAGCAAAAGGCCGTCGTCGTCGATGCCGGAAGTCCCGACCATCGCCGCAGCCGGCTTCCCCGGCATGGAAGGCGACGGCTGGGTCGGCGTGCTGGTGCCGGCGGGAACACCGAAGGAGATCGTCGCGCTGCTCAACAAGCAGATCAACGAAACGCTGGCGCTGCCTGAGCTGAAGGAAAAATTCGCCGCCGCGGGTCTCGACGTGATCGGCGGCTCGCCGGAGGATTTCGCCGGCATCATGCGCACCGAGGGAGAGCGGTGGGCGAAGGTGATCAAGGCTGCTAATGTGAAGGCCAAATAGTGATCGGAGCTATCGCTTCGTCTCCAAAGCGGAACCCAGAAAATAACAGCACGAGGAAACGCACAATGTCGAAGCCATGGATGTCCGCCGCGCTCGGCGCCGCGCTGATCGCGCTCGCGACCATGCCGGCCTCCGCGCAGGTCAAGCCGACGGTGATGGAATCGGGCGTCGAGCATCCGCACTCGGCGATCTACATCGGCAACAGCTTCTTCTACTACAACAACAGCCTGCACAATCAGGTCACGCGGCTGCTGCACGCCGCCGATCCCAAGTACCGCTTCCGCGCGACCTCGGTGACGATCTCGGGCTCAGGGTCCGACTGGCACGATGTCGGCTCGTATTTCCGGCCCAATGCGGTCGGACGCTATTCGTTCAACACCAAGAACGAGATCGTGTTCAACAAGATCGAGCGGCTGTTCGATCTCGCGATCATGATGGATTGCAGCCAGTGCCCGGTGCATCCGCAGCTCAAGGCGGTGTTCTTCGAGCAGATGAAGCAGCACGCCGACACCGTGCGGAAGTACGGCACCAAGCCGGTGTTCTTCATGTCGTGGGCTTACGCCGACGCGCCCGAGATGACGGCGCAACTGGCCGAGGCCTACACCACCGCCGCCAACAACAGCGACGCCTTCGTCATTCCGGCGGGCCTGGCGTTTGCCAAGTCGATCGAACGGCGGCCGCAGCTCAATCTCTATGTCGACGACAAGCGGCATCCGAGCCCGGCCGGCACCTATCTCGCCGCCGCCACCACCTACGGCGCGCTGTTCCGGAAATCCCCGGCCGGGCTGAAATACACCGCCGGCCTCGATCAGGAGACGGCGGCATTCCTGCAGGCGACGGCATGGCAGACGCTGCAGGAGTATTTCCCGACGCTGGCCGCGACGGCGCGAAACTAGCGCTGACAGCGGCTGCGAGCAGACCAGAATTGCACGCCGGTTTGGGAGGACGTCATGATCAAGATGGCGATCACCACACTTGTTGTGATCATTGCAGCAACGGCGTCGCTGGTCGGCGCCGACGCTGCCGAGATCAAATTGTTTACTTCCAGAGCGATCGCGACAGTTCTGGACGAAATCGGCCCGGAGTTCGAACGCACAACCGGGCACAAGCTCAACGTCATCACCGGATTTAGTCCCGTCTTCGTCAAGCAAATCAATGCCGGCGAGCCGTTCGACCTGATCGTCAGTCCGCCAAGCACGATGGATGGATTGGTCAAAAGCGGCAAAGTCATTGCCGACAGCCGTATCAGGCTGGTCCGCTCGGGCACCGGTGTCGGCGTGCGCGCTGGCGCTCCAAAGCCCGATATCGGTTCGACCGAGGCTTTCAAGCGTGCATTGCTCAATGCGAAATCGATCGGCTATCTGCCAACGGCGGGCGTCCCGGAGCTCGTCGCACGGCTTGGACTTGCCGACGCCATCAAATCGAAAGTCACGATACCGAACACGGACATCGTATCGGAGCTTGTCGCAAAAGGTGAGCTTGAGCTCGGGGTCGTGGTCATGACCCAAATCCTCACGACGCCTGGCGTGGAGTTGGTCGGCCCCCTGCCTCCGGACATCCAGATCTACATTCCGTTTGACGGTGCCGTGAGCGCGAATTCGAGCGCGCCGGACGCGGCTCGCGCCTTGCTCAAGTTCCTCACCGGACCGACGGCCATTCCCGTCATCAAGGCGCAGGGCATGGAGCCGGGCTAGTCCAGCGCATGCGCCAGCACCTTGCGCATGACGGTCGGCAGCGCCTCGTCCTTTAGCTCACTGATGGAAATCCAGCGCGCACCGTCAGGCGCGCGCGCATTGCGCGGCACCTTGGCCGCGTAGACGACAAGCTCCAGCGGAAAATGCGTGAACACATGCGTGACCACGCCCGGCAAACGCCGCCACTTCGGCGCGGCGCGAGATAGACGCGGCGCGTCTTTCAGTGCACCCTTGTCATCGAAGTCGTGCGACCAGTCCGTGCGTCGGCACCTCGGTCATGCCGCCGAGCAGCCCCTTCGGCGGTCGGCTGCGCAACAGCACGCAACCGTCGGCGCGCACCGCGACGAACGCCGCGCCGCGCCGCAGCTTCCCTTCCCGCTTCGGCGCCTTGCGCGGAAAGGTCTGCGGATCGCCGCGCCGCCGCGCCGCGCAATCGTCCATCCATGGGCAGAGCGCGCAGGCGGGCTTCACCGGCGTGCAGATCGTCGCGCCAAGGTCCATCATCGCCTGCGCGAAATCGCCGGCGCGGGCGTCCGGCGCAAGCGTCTGCGCCAAGCGCTGGATCTCCGGCTTGGCGGCCGGCAGTTCTTCCTCGATCGCGAACAGCCGCGTCACCACCCGCTCGACATTGCCGTCGACCGGCACCGCATGGTCGTCGAAGGCGATGGCCGCGATAGCGGCGGCGGTATAGCGGCCGATGCCCGGCAGCGTCGTGAGCTCGGCTTCGGTCCGGGGAAATCCGCCGCGCTCGGCCACCGCCCGCGCGCAGGCATGCAGGTTGCGCGCCCGCGCGTAGTAGCCGAGGCCGGCCCACAGCCGCAGCACGTCGTCGAGCGGCGCCGTCGCCAGCGCGCCGACATCCGGCCAGCGCGCGACGAAGCGCGCGAAATAGGGCCCGACCGTTTTCACGGTGGTCTGTTGCAGCATGATTTCGGAGAGCCACACCCGGTACGGATCGATCGCCTCGCCCGGCTTCGCGCGCCATGGCAGCACGCGCCGGTGGCGGTCGTACCAGGCCAGCAAGTCGCCCGGCTGTGGGCCGCTCCGCGGCGCCGCACGCTTCCGCGCGTTTGATTTTTGATCGAGCATTATCTTATCCGAAAACCGGTTCCCACTGTTCGGGATGATGCTCTGCTGCTAGGGTCATGGCGATCCGACATGACAGAGCGGCGCGCCATGGACAAGCCTGGAAACAAGCTTTGGAAAACGCCGGCGCGGCCGCTCGCCGACATCCTGCGCAACACCATCAAGGACGCGTTCGCGAAGCAGGGCTTCGCGGCCACCGAGCTGGTCACCCGCTGGGGCGAGATCGTCGGGCCGGAAATCTCCGCCCATTGCGAGCCCGAGAAAATCCAGTGGCCGCGGCCCTACGGCAGCGAGGACCAGCAGCCCGGTACGCTGGTGCTGCGGGTCGAAGGCCCCACGGCCATCGAGATCCAGCACCTGTCGCGGATCATCCTCGAGCGCGTGAACCGCTTTTTCGGCTGGCAGGCGGTGACCGACCTGCGGCTGCGGCAGGCGCCGCTCGGCCGGCGCGAGAAGCCAAAGCCGCCGGCGCCGGATCGCGAAGCGGCGGAGCGCATCGCGTCCTCGCTCACCGAGATCAGCGACGAGAACCTCCGGCAGGCGCTCGCGCGTCTCGGCGCCGCGGTCACGAGGTCCTGACCCCTCATCAAAGCGGCGTGACCACCTGAAAAGTCCTTGCCGGACGGTCTTTCATTGCCACAATGATGCGGTCAAAATAGGCGTATTCGGCGGTGCAGCGACCGCGCTTGCCCAACGGCATGAACCGGGCCATCCAACCTACGGAGCGTTCAGTGAAAATTACCCGTCGCGACTTTTCCCTGGGCGCCAGTGCGCTGGCCATGAGCGTGGCTCTTGGCAGTCTCGCCAACATCTCGCTCGTCGGCCCTGCCGATGCGCAAGCCCTGCTGAACCAGGCCGGGCCGCTCGGCGACATGGCGCAAGGCGACGAAAAGGCGCCGATCACCATCATCGAATATGCCTCGATGACCTGCCCGCATTGCGCGGCGTTCCACGCCACCACCTATCCGGAGCTCAAGAAGCGCTATATCGACACCGGCAAGGTCCAATTCATCTTCCGCGAATTCCCGCTCGACCAGCTCGCGCTGGCGGCGTTCCTGCTGGCGCGCTGCGCCGGTCCGGACAAATATTTCCCGATGATCGAGACCCTGTTCCAACTGCAGAAGGAATGGCTCGTTCAAAAACCGCTCGGCCCGCTGCTGGCCATCGCCAAGCAGGCCGGCATGAGCGAGCAGGCCTTCAACGAGTGCTTGCAGGACCAGAAGCTGATCGACGGCATTGAGGACGTGCGGCAGCGGGCGATGAAGCTCAACGTTCAGTCCACACCCTCGTTCTTCATCAACGGCAAGCCGGCGCGCGTCTTCTCGATCGAGGACTTCGAGAAGGCCTTGGCCCCCTATCTCAAGGGCTGATAAGGGTTTTTTCTGTTCCTCAGAGTTTGGATGAAGCTGGAACCGGCGCCCCGGGGCGGTAGCGGATTCCGCCCTACTTTCTGTTGCGGAATCAAAGCGCCCAATTCATTCTCCGGCCCGATGCGGCGTCCTTCTCGAACCACCATATTGGGGCGCGAGCGGTGATTTGATTCGCGTCGCTCCCGCTCGATTCGCGTTGCCGCGCAATGCGATGGGGACAGCAGACGATTTGGCTCGCATCCCGGTGCCGCGTGCTGCTATCGACCCAAAGTTCGAACCAAGTTCCTCGAATCCATGTTTGTCGAACCACGTCGTGACCTTGGAATGACCGCCACATGAAACTCACGCGTCTGCGCCTGCTGGGCTTCAAGTCCTTCGTCGAGCCCACCGACTTCCTGATCGAGCCGGGATTGACCGGCGTGGTCGGGCCGAACGGCTGCGGGAAGTCCAATCTGGTCGAGGCGCTGCGTTGGGTGATGGGCGAGACCTCGCACAAGTCGCTGCGCGCCGCCGACATGGACGACGTGATTTTCGCCGGCACCAACGGCCGGCCGTCGCGCAACAATGCCGAAGTCGCGATGCACATCGACAACACGCAACGCAAGGCGCCGGCGCAGTTCAACGAGCACGAGGCGCTCGACATCACGCGCCGGATCGAGCGTGAAAAGGGCTCGAGCTATCGCATCAACGGCCGCGAGGTGCGTGCCCGCGACGTCCATATCCTGTTCGCCGACGCCTCGACCGGCTCGCGCTCGCCTGCCCTGGTGCATCAGGGCCGCATCGGCGAGATCATCCAGGCCAAGCCCGAGCAGCGCCGGCGGGTGCTCGAAGAGGCGGCCGGCATTTCCGGCCTGCACGCGCGGCGTCACGAGGCGGAGCTTCGGCTGCGCGCGGCCGAGCAGAACCTCGCGCGCATCGAGGACGTCATCAACCAGCTCGGCAGTCAGGTCAACTCGCTGAAGAAACAGGCGCGCCAGGCAGTCCGCTATCGCAACATCGCCTCACAGGTGCGCACCGCCGAGGCCACGCTGTTCCATCTGCGCTGGATCGGCGCCAATGCCGAGCTGGCGGAGGCCGAACAGGGCCGCAACCTCGCCGTCCGCGAGGTCGGCGAGCGCACCGGCGCGCAGGCACAGACCTCCACGCGCCAGGCGGAGGCCTCCTCCTCCATGCCGCCGCTGCGCGAGGCCGAGGCCAGGGCCGCCGCCGCGCTGCAACGGCTGGTGATCGCGCGCGAAACGCTTGAACAGGAGGAGACCCGCGCCCGCAACCGCATGGCCGAGCTCGACCAGCGGCTGATTCAGCTTGATGCCGACATCGAGCGCGAGCGCCGGCTGACGGCCGATGCCGAAGCCGCGCTGGCGCGCTTCGTCGCCGAAGAGGCGACGCTGCAAAACGAGACGAACAGCAACGCAACGAAGCGGACCGACGCCGACGCCCGCGTCGCCGAAGCGGACACCGTGCTGGCGGCGTCCGAAAAGACGTTCGCCGAACTGACCGGCACGCTCGCCGACCTCACCGCGCGGCGCAATCAACTGCAAACGGCGATCGACTCCCAGAGCGAGCGCAGGAAGCGCCTCGACGAGGAGCTGTCCGGCGTCGAGGGCGAGTTGACGCAGCTCGGCGTGAGCACGGCGGGCCGGCCCGACCTGGTGGCGCTGTCGCAGGCCGCCGACGCCGCGCAGGCCGCGGTCGCGGAAGCGGAGGCCGTCGCGACGCGCGCCGAGGCGGCGCATTCCGGCGCACGGCAGGCGATCGAGGTGGCGCGCGAACCGCTGCTCGAGGCCGAGCGCCGCGTGCAACGGCTCGACACCGAGGCGAAGACGCTGGCGAAGCTGCTCCATGTCGACACCAAGAGCCTGTGGCCGTCGGTGATCGACGACATCACCGTCGCCAAAGGCTACGAAGCCGCGCTCGGCGCCGCGCTTGGCGACGACCTCGAAGCGCCGGTCGATCCCTCCTCGCCGATGCGCTGGGGCGGCGCCGCGATCGAGCCCGACGATCCGAGACTGCCGGACGGCGTCGAAGCGCTTGCGCAACACGTCCAGGCGCCGCCGGAACTCGCGCGCCGCCTCACCCAGATCGGTGTGATCGATCGCGCCGACGCGCCGCGCTACGCAATGCTCATCAAACCCGGCCAGCGGCTGGTTTCCCGGGACGGCGATCTCTGGCGCTGGGACGGATTCTCGGTTGCCGCCAATGCGCCGACCGGCGCGGCACGGCGGCTCGCCGGCAAGAACCGCCTCGCCGATATCGAGGCCGAGCTGCAGGCGGTTCGTGTCGAGGTCGATTCCAAGCGCAGCGCGGTCGCGGCCGCCGAAGCGGACGTGCGCAAGGCCGAGGAAGCCGAACACGACGCCCGGGCCAAGTGGCGCGACCTACAGCACGCGGCATCCGCGGCGCGCGAGCAGCATGCCAATGCCGAGCGCGAGGCCGGCCGCGATGCCGCCCGCGTGTCGGCGCTCACCGAGGCAAGGACCCGGCTTGTGGCCGGCCGCGACGAAGCAGCCGCGGCCCAGAACGAGGCCGAGCGCACGCTCGCCGACATGCCGCCGGCCGCCGACATCGAGACCAAGCTCGGCGCGGTGCGCGGCGACATCGAAACGCATCGTGTTCATCTCGCCGAGGTGCGCGCCGAGGCGCAGGCGCGGGCGCGGGAGGCGGAGCTGGCGGCGCGACGTCTTGCGCAAATCGGATCGGAACGTGAGGGCTGGACGTCACGCCGGGACGGCGCGGCCTCGCAGCTTGCGACGCTCGAACGGCGCGTCGCGGAAGCCACCGCCGAACGCGCCGGCCTCAGCGATGCGCCGGCCGCGTTCGCCGAGAAGCGCACCGCGCTGATCAGCGAGATCGAAACCGCCGAGACGACGCGGCGCGCCGCCGCCGACCGCCTGGCCGAAGCCGAGAATGCCCTCGCTGCCGCCGACAAGGACGCCCGCGCGGCGCTCGAAGCCGTCGGCGCGGCACGCGAGGACGCCGCCCGCGCCGAAGAGCGCTTCGCCGGGGCCAACCGCCGCCTCGCCGACATCGAGCACGAGATCCGTGAAATGCTCGAGATCGAGCCGGCCGCGGTCGCCGATCTGGCCGAGATCAAGCCCGGTGCGGAGCTACCCAACGTCACCGACGTCGAGGCCAAGCTCGACCGCATCCGCCGCGAGCGCGAACGGCTCGGCGCCGTCAATCTGCGCGCCGAGGAGGAACTGAACGAGGTCGAGGCCCAGCACGGCAATCTGACCAAGGAACGCGACGACCTAGTCGAAGCGATCAAGCGCTTCCGCCAGGGCATCCAGAATCTCAACCGCGAGGCGCGCGAGCGGCTGCTGGCGTCGTTCGAGGTGGTCAACGCCCACTTCAAGAAGCTGTTCTCAGAACTGTTCGGCGGCGGCACCGCGGAACTGCAACTGGTCGAGGCCGACGACCCGCTGGAGGCCGGCCTTGAGATCGTTGCGAAGCCGCCCGGCAAGAAGCCGGCGACGCTCTCGCTCCTCTCCGGCGGCGAGCAGGCGCTGACCGCGCTGGCGCTGATCTTCGCGGTATTCCTCACCAACCCGGCGCCGATCTGCGTGCTGGACGAGGTCGACGCGCCGCTCGACGATCACAATATCGAGCGCTTCTGCGACCTGCTCGACGAGATGACGCGCTCGACCGACACGCGCTTCGTGATCATCACCCACAATCCGATCACCATGGCGCGCATGAACCGCCTGTTCGGCGTCACCATGGCCGAGCGCGGCGTGTCGCAGCTCGTGTCGGTGGACCTCGAAGACGCAGTGAAGCTGCGCGAGGCGAGCTGAGCGAACGCCGGTCAGCTCACATCGAGCTTGAACAGCCGCGCGGCATTGGTGCGGCCGATCTTCCGGCGGTCGTTCTCGCTGATATCGGCAGCGTCGAACCAGGCCGCCGCATGGTCGATCTCCTCGAACGGCCAGTCGACCGAGAACATCACACGATCGGCGCCGATCTGAAGGATCGCGTGGATCAGCGCCTGGGTGCTGAAGTTGCCTGACGTGGTGACGTAGAAATTGGAGCGAACGTATTCGGCAATCTTCTTCTTGGCCCGGTTGCCGTCGGTCTTCTGCGCGGTGGCATTGGCATTGTCGATCCGCCACAGGCCGTAGGGTATCCCCTCGCCCAGATGACCCAGCACGATCGCGAGCCGCGGATGCTCGTCGAACAGCCCCGACCCCATCAGCCGCAGCGCGTGCACCGCCGTTTCATTGCCGAACGCCCAGACCGCGCCCATCAACCACGGATGGCCGGCATAGAGCCGCGCGTCGCGCGGCAACGGGCTGCGCGGGTGCAGATAGAACGGGACGTCGAGCCGCTCCACGGCGGCCCAGAACGGCCGGTATTGCGGCAGGTCGTAGTAGACCGCGTTGTCGGGATCGTCGATCTGCGAGAAGCCGTTGACCAGCGCACCCTTGAAGCCGAGCTGCTTCACGCAGCGCTCAAGCTCCTGGATCGCCGCATCGGGGTCCTGCATCGCGAGCGCGGCAAGCCCCTGAAAACGGTCGGGACGCTTGGCGATCTGCTCAGCCAGCGCGTCGTTCGCGCGGCGCGCCAACGTCACCGCGGCCTTCGGATCAGGAATCGCCTGCACCGCCGGCGCATTGAGCGAGACCACCATCATCTCGATGCCGTGCTTGTCCATCAGCGCCAGCCGTTCGCCGTGCAGATCGAGCAGCCGCCCCTTGAGCTCGGCCCAGGTGCTCTCCGCATAGGTGCCGCGCGGGTTCAATGCGGTGTCCGGCACCGCAAAGTGCTCTTCCAGTCCGATCTTGCCCTTCATGGCGTTACTTCATTCCCAGCTTGAAGAGGCTGGCCGCGTTGGTACGTCCGATCTTTCGCCGGTCGTTCTCGCTGATGTCGGCGGCGTCGAACCAGATCGCGGCATGGTCGATGTTCTCGAACGGCCAGTCGGTCGAGAACATGATGCGGTCGGCGCCGATCTCGAGGATGGCGTTGATCAGCGCCTGGGTGCGGAAATTGCCTGATGTCGTGATGTAGAAGTTCTCGGAGAAATAGTCGGCGATCTTGCGCTTGGCCGGATAGCCGTGCCGGTCCTCGACCCAGGCATTGCAATTGTCGACGCGCCACATGCTGAAGGGAAGCCCCTCGCCCATGTGGCCGAGCACGACCGAAAGCCGAGGATATTCGTCGAACAGTCCCGAGCCCATCAGCCGCAGCGCATGCACGGCGGTCTCCTGCCCGAACGCCCAGGCCGGGCCCATCAACCAGGCGTGCCCGTCATAGATGCGCGCGTCGCGTTTGAGCGGATTGCGCGGGTGCAGGTAGAACGGGACATCGAGCTGTTCCAGCAATTTCCAGAACGGCCGGTATTGCGGCAGGTCGTAATAGAGGATCGCGTCGGGATCGACGGTCTGCGAGAACCCGTTGACCAGCACGCCCTTGAAGCCGAGCTCGCGGATGGATCGTTCAAGCTCGCGGATCGCAAGGTCGGGATCCTGCATCGGCAAGGCGGCAAGCCCCTGGAAACGGTCAGGCCGCTTTTGCACCTCGCGCGCGAGGTAGTCGTTGGCCTTGCAGGCGACGTCGTTGGCGCGCGCCGGATCGGGGATCGCCTGGACGACCGGTGCGTTGAGCGACAACAGCATCATCTCGATGCCGTGCGCGTCCATCAGCTTGAGCCGCCGGTCGTGCAGATCGATGAGCCGTGCCTTCAGCTCGTCCCAGATGCGATCCGGGAAAAAGCCCCGGGAATCGTCAAGCGTCTCGGGAATTGCGAAGTGCTCTTCGAGTCCGATCTTGCCTTGCATGAGTGCCCCTGCGGCTCCGCGCCGAGGGCAGTATCAAAGACGCCGATGGCCAGGACAAGTGCGGCCATGTCGCCTGATGGCCGGCCTGGTCGTCCGGGCCGCTGTCACTTGTCGATGGACATGCCCAGGGTCGTGACCATCTTGCCCCAGCGGCCGACCTCGCTTTTGAAAAACGCCGCGGCCTCCGCCGGATTGCCGTACATCGGCTCGAGTGCGAAGCGCTGGAGTCGATCCTGCACGGCGGCTTCCCGGATAACCTCATTGATCGCGCCGTTGAGCCGCGCAACCACCTTTGCGTCGGTCTTCGACGGCACGAAGAAGCCCACCCAGGACGCCGCGTAGAAATCAGGAACGCCGCTCTCGCCATAGGTCGGAACATCGGGCACGACCGGATGACGCTTTGCGCTCGCAAGGCCGATGCCGCGCAACTTGCCGGACTGGATATGCGTCACCAGCGGAGACACCGTCGCGGCGACCGCCTGGATGTGGTTGCCGAGCAGCGCGGTGACCGCAGGCGCGCCGCCGGGGAACGGCACGTGCACGGTCTGCGCCTTGGCGACCACCTTGAACAGGTACTCCGCGGCGATGAACGAGCCGCTGCCGACGCCGGCGCTGCCGTACTCCACCGGGCTTTTTCGTGCGGCCTCAAGGAACTCCCGGAGGTTCTTCGCCGGATTTGCCGGGTTCACCACGATCGCCTCGGGCGCCGAACCGACGATGGCCGCGGGCGTGATGTCCTCCGTCCGGAAGCCCATATTCTTGTAGAGCGTGCCGTTGATCGCCATCGCGGTCGTGGAGACCAGCACGGTGTGGCCGTCCGGCTTCGCGGTGGCGACCGCGCGGGCGCCGAGATTGCCGGCGGCGCCGCCTCGGTTCTCGATCACGATCGACTGCCCGAGCTTCTCGTTAAGGCGTTCGCCGACCGCGCGCGCAACACCATCGGCGAATCCGCCGGCCGCGGCAGCGACGATGATCGTGATCGGTTGCGACGGGTATTGTTGCGCACCGGCCGGCGCGGCGCACGCCACGAGTGCGGCAAGCGCCGCTGCCGAGCAATTTCCTGCCAATCGAACCCGCGACATTGTGTTCTCCCCCAGCCGCTTTTGCCCCGGACATCCCCGCTCCAGCTTTCGCGAAAAGTGTTTCATTGGCGGAAGGCAATAACAAGCGCGCGCCGGAAATCGAAGCGCGTCGCCGCGTCGCATCCAAGATCCGTCAATCGACCGCCGCCAGCGGCCGGCTCACCGCCTCCAGCGGTTTGCGCTCGGCGGGCGACGGCATAGCGGAAGGCGACGATGGCGGCGGCGATCATCAATACGGCGCCGAGCATATAGCCGCCGAAGACGCTCCAGCGCGAGCCGGTGTCGATCAGGGCGCCGAACAGCCACGGGCCGGCAACGCCGCCGATACCGGTGCCGATCGCATAGAAGAAGGCGATCGCAAGCGCGCGGATTTCGAGCGGGAAGGTTTCGCTGACGGTGAGATAGGCGGAGCTCGCCGCCGCCGACGCGAAGAAGAAGATCACCATCCAGGCGGCGGTCTGCTGTGCGGCGCTCAGAATGCCGATCGCGAACAGATAGCCGGTGATCGCCAAGAGCACGCCGGAGATCGCATAGGTCGCCGCGATCATCGGACGCCGCCCGATCGTGTCGAAGAACCGGCCGAGGATCACCGGCCCGAGGAAATTTCCGGCCGCGAACGGCAGCAGGTACCAGCCGACCTGATCGGACCGGATGCCATAAAAGTCAGTCAGCACCAGCGCATAGGTGAAGAAGATCGCATTGTAGAAGAACGCCTGCGACGCCATCAGCACGAGGCCGACCGCCGTGCGCTGCCGCTGATCGCGGAACAGCGTGCGCGCGACCTCGGAGAGCGGCGTATGCGAGCGCGCATACAACCGGATGCGCGGCAGGTCCGCATGTGGGATGACGTGCTTGCGGCGGTGGAAGTCGCGCTCGATCGCGTCGACGATGGCCTCGGCTTCGGCGATACGGCCGTGAGTCATCAGCCAGCGCGGCGATTCCGGAATCCACATCCGCATCAGGAAGACCACGACGCCCAGCACTGCGCCGATCATGAAGGCCGCGCGCCAGCCGAGATCGCCGCCAAGCACCGCCGGGTCGAGCAGGACGATGGAACCGACGGCGCCGATCGCGGCGCCGATCCAGAAGCTGCCGTTGATGACGAGGTCGGTCCAGCCGCGATAGCGCGCCGGGATCAGTTCCTGGATGGTGGAGTTGATGGCGGTGTATTCGCCGCCGATGCCGGCGCCGGTGACGAAGCGGCAGATGACGAAGCTCCAGAGATTCCAGGTGAACGCGGTTGCGGCGGTGGCGACGAGATAGACCGCGAGCGTGATGAAGAACAGCTTCTTGCGGCCGAGACGATCGGTGAGCCACCCGAACAGGATCGCACCCAGCACGGCGCCGGCGACATAGGCGCTGGCGGCGATGCCGACATCGGTATTGGTGAATTGCAGGACCGGGCTGTCCTTGAGCGCGCCCGACACCGCGCCGGCCAGTGTCACTTCCAGGCCGTCCAGGATCCACGTCACCCCGAGCGCCGCCACCACCAGCGTGTGGAAGCTGCCCCACGGCAATCGATCGAGCCGGGCGGGAATGTCGGTGTCGACAATGGCCGGCTTGGCGCCGGCTTGCGGATTGGTCATCAAATTCATGCCAATAGAGGCTTGTTACGAAGCACTGCAAGCTGAGAACGCGCTCATGGCCTGCCGGTTCAGTCGCATGAACTTAACGCAATGTGTGAACCTTGCCGCCTTTCCGCCCGACTATCGCTGTCAGTAGGACTTGCGGTACTTTAGGCCGCCCCCACCCTCCGGAGCCATTTCCCCATGTCCACCTCCACCTGGATTGTCCTCGGCGCCATCGCCCTCCTCGTGATCTGGGTCATCATCATCTACAACGGCCTCGTCGCCATGCGGCAGCGGGTCAATCAGGCGTTCGCGGACGTCGACGTGCAGCTCAAGCAGCGGCACGATCTCGTGCCCAACCTGGTCGAGACGGTGAAAGGCTACGCGTCGCACGAGCGCGGCACGCTCGAAGCGGTGGTGCAGGCGCGCAATGCCGCGATGACCGCGCAAGGGCCGGCGCAAATGGCGCAGGCCGAGAACATGCTCACCGGAGCGCTGCGCCAGTTGTTCGCGCTGTCCGAAGCCTATCCGGACCTGAAGGCGAACCAGAACTTCCAGCAATTGCAGATGGAGCTCTCGGACCTCGAGAACAAGATCGCCGCCGCGCGCCGCTTCTTCAACAACGCGGTGCAGGAATACAACACCGGCATCCAGCAGTTCCCGGCGGTTCTGCTGGCGGGCCCGACCGGCTTTACGCAGCGGGAATTCTTCGATCTCGGCGCGGAGCGCGCGGTCGCCGGCCAGGCGCCACAGGTGAAGTTCTGAAAACCGGTCATTCCGGGGCGCGGACGGCGCAGGCAAGTTTACGCAGCCTGCGTACACTAGGCTGCGTAGCCCGCGAGCCCGGAATCCATACTTCCGGTTTGTGGTTATGGATTGCGGGCTCGCGCTTTCAGCGCGCCCCGGAATGACGAACATCAAGTCATCGCAATGGCCTACGGCCTCTACACCCACATCCAGTCGAACAGGCGCCGCTCGATCGCCCTGCTGATCGGGCTGTTCCTGCTCGTCTATGTGATGACGTTCGCGGGCGCGCTTTTGGCCGAGGCGATACTCGCGGGCGATGCGTCGCTGCAGTGGTTGTTGCGCGCGGCGTTCCGCGATCTTGTGCGGGCGCTGCCATGGGTGACGATCGGCACGCTGATCTGGCTCTGGATCGCCTACAAATTCCACCAGTCGATGATCGACGCGCTGACCGGCGGACACGAGGTCACGCGACAGGAGCAACCGCGTATCTACAATCTGCTCGAAAACATGTGCATCTCGCGCGGCATCACCATGCCGAAGCTGAAGATCATGGAGAGCCCGGCGCTCAACGCCTTCGCCACCGGGCTCAACGAGAAGCAATATTCGATCACCGTCACCTCGGGGCTGGTCGACCGGCTCGACGACGCCGAGCTTGAAGCCGTGCTCGGTCATGAGCTGACCCACATCCGCAACGGCGACGTGCGCATGCTGGTCATCGCGGTCATCATGGCCGGCGTCATCTCGTTCTTCGCCGAAATGGTGTTCCGGGTGTTCTTCCAGAGCGGCTTCCGCTTCGGGCGCGGCGGCAGCCGCAGTAGCAGCGACAGCGGCAAGGGTTCCGGCGGCGTGGTGATCGCCATCATCATCGCGGTGGCGCTGATGGCGGTGGCGTGGCTGCTTTCGATCGTCATTCGCTTCGCGCTGTCGCGCCAGCGCGAATACCTCGCCGACGCCGGTGCGGTCGAACTCACCAAGAACCCCGACGCCATGATCACGGCGTTGCGCAAGATCGAGAACCGGGGCGAGCTCGAAGGCGCGACCTCCGCGGTGATGGAGATGTGCGTCGACAATCCGCGCTCCGGCATCGCCGACCTGTTCGCCACCCATCCGTCGATCGACAACCGGATCGAGGCGATCGTCCGGTTTGCCGGCGGCCGCGACCCCGGGCCGATCGCCCTGCCCGAACCGGAACAGTCGCAGGACGAGACCGCCGGCGAGGACGCCGACCGCCCGACCGGGCCGGGCGTGCCGCCAGCCGGGCCGCCAACGCCGTTCGGCACGGGCGGCGGCAAGCCGTTCCTGCCGTCACAGCCGCCGGTCGAGATCGGCGGCCAACCGGCACCGGGCGCCGGCGACCCCGGACCCTGGGGGCCGCCGCGGCGGAACTAATTCCCTTCGCGGTGCTGGGGTATGCGCCCCTTTCCTTATTGGCTGCATCGCAAAATCCTACGGCCCAGCAAAGGGATCGCGGGTTTTCGCAAGCAAAGATCGCAGGGCGCTGGCGGTAAAATGTTGTGCAGAACTAGGGCCGCCGGTCTAAGAAATCGCATCGGTCCGCCGCCATTCCGTCACGCTTCTGCCGGACGCTTGGTAGCGTTGCACCCACGCAACCTGATTTGGGGGACAGTCCATGGCAAAGCCTGCAGTCATTCTCGTCGGTGCCGACAAGGGTGGAGTCGGCAAAACGACCGTTTCGCGTACGCTCGCGGACTATTTCACAGCCCACCAGGTGCCATTTCGCGCATTTGACACGGAAGCACCGAAGGGCACGCTGAAGCGCTTCCATCCGGACCTCACTGATGTCGTCGACATCAACAAGGTGCCGGATCAGATGAAGATCTTCGACACCCTCAATTCGTCGGAAGCGACGGTCACGCTGATCGACGTGCGCGCCGGGCTGATGTCCCCGACCCTGCAGGCGCTGCGCGACATCGGCTTTATCGAAGCGGCCAAGAAGGGGCAGATCACCTTTGCGCTGTTCCACATCCTCGGCCCGACCATCGCCTCGCTCGACGAGATCGCGGAAACCGCCGCCTATCTCGGCGACGCGCGCTACTTCCTGGTCAAGAACTTCATCAACAGCACGCACTTCTTCGAGTGGGACGAGGCGACCCACAAGACCTACTTCAACCGCATCAAGGACGCGGTCGAGATCTCGATCCCGAAGCTCAACGAGATGGCGACCGAGCAGGTCGACCTCGCGTCGGTGCCCTATCTTACCTTCATCGCCAACAAGAAGGCGGGCGGGGAAGCGGCATCGTATTCGTTCGTGCTGCGCGGTTATGTGCGGCACTGGCTCGGCAATGTCTGGGCCGAGTACGACCGCATCAAGCTGACCGACCTCGTGAAGGCGCAGGCCGGCGATGCCCCGCGGCCGAAGGTTCAGGCCGCCAGTTAGAGCATGATCCCGAAAAGTGGGGGCTGATTTTCAGAAGAGATTATGCTCAAACGCCAGAGTTAAGCCCCCGTCGCACTCCGAGCGTAAGTTTCACCGTCAGGGGCGCCGACCGCGCCGTGCGGCGGGAGTCAATTGCAGGGTGGCGGCCTTGCAAGGAGACTTTGAAACGTGGCGATGAGCCATAGCCAGTCCGTGCTTGCGGCCATCGGCAACGATCTGCACGACAGCAGTGCCGATCCTCAGACCGCCGCGCGGCCATGGACCGCGGTGTTCATCGTCGCGTCCCCGCGCCCGGGGACCGGCAAGACCTTCCTTGCCCGCCTCATCGCGGACTTCCTCCGCATCGACGGCGGCACCATCGAGGCGTTCGAGCTCAGCCCGGGCGACGTTTCCCTGGCCGAACAATTGCCCGGCCTGACGGCCCAGTCCGACCTCGAAAGCACCCAGGCGCAGATGCGGCTGTTCGACCGCCTGATCCTGGCGGACGGCGTGGCCAAGGTGGTCGACGTCGGCCACGCATCGTTCCCGCGCTTCTTCTCCCTGCTGGACGAGATCGGATTCGCCGAAGAGGCGCAGCGCCGCGGGCTCGAGGTCATCGTCCTCTACGCGGTCGATGCGCATCCCTATTCGGAAAAGGCCTATTCCATCCTGCAGCGGCGGATTCCCTCGATGATCCTGGTGCCGGTGTTCAACGAGGCCATCCTCAAGGGCCGCAAGCTGCGCGACCAGTATCCGTTCACGCGCGCCTCCGCCGTGCCGATGCAAATTCCGCTGCTGCCGCCGGCGCTCAAGGCCCATGCCGAGCGATCGGGCCATTCCTTCGCCGACTTCCACAGCCAATTGCCGACGCCGGTGCCGATCGGACCGGCCTTCGAGCTGCGCTCATGGACCAAGCGCGCGTTTCTGGAATTCCGCGAGCTCGAATTGCGGCTGCTGATGGAGAAGCTCCGCGCCTCGCTGAAAGGCTGAGCCGGCCTGCGCCGGCCTCAGTGCCCCTCGAACGCCACCAGCGTGCGCACCGGAACGCCGAGCTTGCGCAGCTTGTCGGCGCCGCCGAGCTCCGGCAGGTCGATGATGAAGCAGGCGGCGAGCACCTCGGCGCCGATCTGGCGCAGGAGCTTGACCGCCCCTTCGGCGGTGCCGCCGGTGGCGATCAGGTCGTCGACCAGCACCACGCGCTCGCCTTTGCCGATGGCGTCGACATGGATTTCCATCTCGTCGGTGCCGTATTCCAGCGCATAGGCCATGCGCACGGTCTGGTGCGGCAGCTTGCCTTTCTTGCGGATCGGCACGAACCCGGCGGACGCCTGGTGCGCCACCGCGCCGCCGAGAATAAAGCCGCGCGCTTCGATGCCGGCCACCTTGTCGATCTTGCCGCCCGCCCAAGGTTGCACCAGTTCGTCGACCGAGCGGCGGAACGCCCTAGCGTTGCCGAGCAACGTCGTGATGTCGCGAAACATGATCCCGGGCTTGGGATAATCCGGGATGGTGCGGATGGCGGCCTTGAGGTCGTGCTCGAACTGGGGATCGGTCATCGATTTCTCATCAAATTCACCTGGAAGATGGACGCCGTGGAGACGATAGACGACATACTACTATCATCCCGGCAACCAGCGGCGAGGCGTCTCGCGCTTATCGTCATAGGCCGCCTCGAAAACGGGTGACGCAAGCGTCGACTGGATGTGCAGCGTCCCGGCGCCATTGTTGGAGAAGCCGTGCTTGCGGCCGGCCGGCACAATCGTCAATTGTCCGCCGGTGAGCGTCGCATGCTGATCATCGATCCACACATCGGCCTGCCCCTCCAGCACGTGCAGCACTTCCTCGACAGCATGCAGATGCGTCGGGGCGCCTTGGCCGGGCTCGCACCATTGCTCGAACATGCAAATCTGTGTCGCGCCGTTGCGTGCCGATGTGCGCATCCGCGTCAGCACACCCGCTCGCCATTCCTCGCGCGGCTCGCGATTGAGGTCGACGATCTTCAGGGTCATTTCTTCAGCACCCTCCCCGCCACCGCGTCGAGCTTCTTGATCAGCTTCTTGTCGCGCGCCTTCGGGGCGGTGATCAGCGCAGTGTCGAGCGCGCGGTCGGAGCCGATCGGGCACGGCTCGTGCTGGCGGGGAAAGTCTTTCGCCAGGCGCGCCACCAGCCGCGTCGCCTTGTCGGCATTCGCCATCAGCACCTTGATGATGTCTTGCACGGTCACCGCGTCATGATCGGGATGCCAGCAGTCGTAGTCGGTGACCATGGCGACGGTCGCGTAGCAAATCTCGGCTTCGCGGGCGAGCTTCGCCTCCGGCATATTGGTCATGCCGATCACTGAATAGCCGAGGTTCTTGTAGGTCATGCTCTCGGCATAGCTGGAGAACTGCGGCCCTTCCATGCAGACGTAGGTGCCGTCGCGCACGACGTGGATGCCTTCCGCCTCCGCGGCGCTGGCGAGATGGATGCGCAGGCGCGGCGACACCGGATGCGCCATCGAGACATGCGCCACGCAGCCTTTGCCGAAGAACGACGACTCGCGCTTGTGGGTGCGGTCGACGAACTGGTCGATCAGCACGAAGGTGCCGGGCGCAAGCTCCTCCTTGAACGAGCCGCAAGCCGAGAGCGAAATGAGATCGGTGACGCCGGCGCGCTTGAGCACGTCGATATTGGCGCGGTAGTTGATGTCGGACGGCGAGAGCCGATGGCCCTTGTCATGACGTGACAGGAACACGATCGGCAGCCCTGCGATCTCGCCGATCCGCAGCGGCGCGGACGGCTCGCCCCACGGGCTTTTGATCTTCTTCGAGCGGACCTTCTCGAGACCCGGCAGATCGTAGATGCCGGAGCCACCGATGATACCGAGCACGGCCTTCGCCATCGTCTTCTCCGTCGCTAACCCGGCTCTACGGCGTTACGGCTTGATCACGTCGAACGTCTGGCTGGTGAGCTTGCGCTTGCCGTCCCAGAGCTCGAAGGTCCAGGTGCCCGGCACAAGCTCCCAGTCGTGCTCGAAGACATAGCCCCGATAGTTCACCGCGCCGATGGTCGCGAACAGCGCGTGCTCGCCGCGCGTCTGAAGGGTTTCGGTGCCGGGTTTCTTCAGCCCGGTCCCCGGATACTGGGTGACCGAGGTCAGCTTGACGGTGGCTTGGTTCGGACGGCCCACGACGCGATAGCGAATGCCGAAATGCACGCCGATCTTCGCCTCGATGCGTGTTGTCGGTGTAATGAGCTTGGTGTCGCTCAGGATGTTGCGCAGGCCGGTGGCGGTGGCCGGAGCATGCTCGATCAGCGCGGTTTCCGCGCGATAGATGCCGGATTCAACGATCTCGATGCGGTCGACCTTGCCGCCTTGCGCGAAAGCCTCGCCGAAGCAGGCGGCAAAAAACAGCAATGCAAGCGATCCGCCACGCATGGAACGACTTTGGTTGCGTCTAGTGCCAGGTGGTCGCGAACGTCGAATCCACTCCACTAGGGGCGCGAAGCAAATCAGTGCGCCCCAACCGACTTCCACACCTTGTTTTTGGTGAAGTAGAGCAGCCCCGAGAACACGAGGAGGAAGATGAACACCTGCAGCCCGATGCGCTTGCGCGCTTCGAGGTGCGGCTCGGCGGTCCACATCAGGAATGCGGTGACGTCGCGCGCCATCTGGTCGATCGTCGCCGCGGTGCCGTCGTCATAGACGGGCTTGCCGTCGGTGGTGATACGGCCCTCGGTCAACGGCGGCGGCATCGCCAGGAAATGGCCCGGGAAATACTTGTTGTAGAACGTGCCGGGCGGCGCCGTCACATCCTTGGGCGGGTCGGCGTAGCCCACAAGCAATGCCACCAGGTAGTCGGCGCCCTGCTCCTGGTACTGCGTGAACAGATCGAAGATGAAATAAGGGAACCCGCGGTCATAGCCGCGCGCCTTCACGATCACCGAAAGGTCGGGCGGCACGCCGTTGAAACGCGCGCGCGCCTGGTTTTCGTTCTTGTACGGCGGAGGAAAGCGGTCGGCGAGCCGCGCCGCACGGTCCTTGACCTCGCCCTGATCGTCTGGATCGGCCGGAACCTGATATTCGGCGGCGACGGCGCCGGCCTGCGCCGAGGAGAAGCCCGGGCCGCCCGGATCGGCGAGATTGCGGAACGCCACCATAGAGATGCCGTGGCAGGTCTGGCACACCTCGCGATAGACCCTGAATCCCCGCTGAAGCTGTCCGCGGTCGAACTTGCCGAACATTCCGGCGAACGACCACTTCTGTTTCGGCGGCGTGTCGGCTTCCGCGGCAACGCCGGGCGACGACAGCCCGACGAGGCCCGCCAGCATCACGGCGAAGACAATGACCGCGGCCGCGCCCTTGCGCTTGAGCACGGATTCAGTGATCGACCCCGGCAGCGGTAGCGGCTTCTCGTAGCGGCCGAGCAGCGGCAGGATCACCAGGAAGTGCGCGAAGTAGTAGATCGTCAGCGCGCGCGCCGCATAGACATAGACGCCTTCCGCCGGCTTCGACCCGAGCCAGCCAAGCCCGACGCAGGTGATGAAGAATAGCCAGAAGAAGAAGCGGTAGCGCGGCCGGTAGCGCGCCGAGCGCACTTTCGAACGGTCGAGCCAAGGCAGGAAGGCGAGGATCACGATCGCGGCGCCAAGCAATGCGACACCGCCGAGCTTGCTCGGCACTGCGCGCAGGATCGCGTAGAACGGCAGGTAGTACCATTCCGGCACGATATGCGTCGGTGTCACCGCCGGATTGGCGGGAATGTAGTTGTCGGGATGCCCGAGATAGTTCGGCACATAGAACACGAACCACGCGAACATGATCAGGAACACCGACATAAAGAAGCCGTCCTTGATCGTCGCATAAGGCGTGAACGCGACGGTGTCGCTGTCCTGGCGCGGCTCGATCCCGTCCGGATTGTTCTGCCCGACCACGTGCAGCGCCCAGATATGCAGCACCACCACGCCGGCGATCACGAACGGCAGCAGGTAGTGCAACGCGTAGAAGCGATTGAGCGTCGGATTGCCGACCGCGAAGCCGCCCCACAGCCACTGGGTGATCGACTCGCCCACGATCGGGATCGCCGAGAACAGGTTGGTGATGACGACGGCCGCCCAGTAGCTCATCTGGCCCCAGGGCAGCACGTAGCCCATGAAGCCGGTCATGATCATGAGCAGCAGCAGGATCACGCCGAGGATCCACAGCACCTCGCGCGGGTCCTTGTAGGAGCCGTAATACATGCCGCGGAACATGTGGATGTAGGCGGCAAGGAAGAACATCGACGCGCCGTTGGCGTGCACGTAGCGCAGCAGCCAGCCGTAGTTCACGTCGCGCATGATGTGCTCGACGGAGTTGAAGGCGAAGTCGACATGCGGCGTGTAGTGCATCGCCAGCACGACGCCGGTCACGATCTGCGTCGCCAGCATGAACGCGAGGATGCCGCCGAAGGTCCACCAGTAATTCAGGTTGCGCGGCACCGGGTAGGCAATGAAGGAGGTGTAGACCAGCCCCGCGATCGGCAGCCGCGCCTCCATCCATTTCATGAAGGCATTTTGCGGCTGGTAAGTCGGATGTCCGCTCATGATCTAACCTTGCAGAGGGATTTGGTCGCGCCGGCGGTCAGCCGATCCGGATTCGGGTGTCGGAAACGAACTCGTAGGGAGGCAGGGCGAGGTTCAACGGCGCCGGGCCGCTCCTGATACGGCCGGAGGTGTCGTAGACCGAGCCGTGGCAGGGGCAGAAATAACCGTCGTAGGGTCCCTGATGCGCGATCGGGATGCAGCCGAGATGGGTGCAGATGCCGATCAGCACCTGGAAGTTGGCGTGCTTCGGCTTGACGCGCGCCGAATCCGGCTGCGGGTCCGGCAGGCTCGCCAGGTTGACGTTCTCCGCCTCTTCGATCTGCTTCTTGGTGCGGTGGTTGATGAAGATCGGCTTGCCGCGCCAGAACACCTTGATCACCTGGCCTTCGGCGATCGGCCCCAGATCGACCTCGATCGGCGCACCTGCCGCAATGGTCGAAGCGTCGGGGTTCATTTGCGCGACCAGCGGCACCAGCGCCGCAGCCGCGCCGATCGCGCCCACGGCGCCGGTCGCGATATAGAGAAAATCGCGGCGCGTGTGCTCGGTCGAAGAAATCGATGCCACGTTTCAGTCCTCTCCCAGATGCGAGGGCGGCCGGCCCGCGCGGGGGGCCATCGGAAAGCACGCTTCCGGAGGCGGCGGGCGGTCCGGTCGCATCGAGCCCGGGCAAGGCGGGTCGGCACGAACCGGCGAGGTTTATTGGCACCCTTGTAAGGTGAGCGCAAGTGCAGCATGGACACATTAAGGCAACCGCTCACAAGTGCTTTGAACCGCACAGTTTCCGGCCTTCTGGGAGGGCGGGAATCCGCTATTTTAGGGCGATGCGGATCGCGCTCTACGAGCCTGACATTCCACAGAATGCCGGTACGATTCTCCGTCTCGCCGCCTGCCTGGGGGCGGAGGCGCACATCATCGAGCCGGCCGGCTTCCCGGTGACCGACCGCGCCTTCCGCCGTGCGGGGATGGACTACCTCGACCAGGTGACGATCGTGCGCCACCGCGGCTGGGACGATTTCGACGGCTGGCGGCGACGCGAGGGCGCGCGGCTGATCCTGTTCACCACGCGCGGCAGCATCTCCTATCTCGACCACGCCTTCCGCCATGACGACGTGCTGATGTTCGGCCGCGAGTCGGCGGGCGTGCCCGACCACGTCCACGACGCCGCCGATGCGCGCCTCGTGATTCCGATCATGCCCGGCCTGCGCTCGCTCAACGTGGCGGTCGCCTGCGCGATGGCGCTCGGCGAAGCGATGCGGCAGACGCGCGTGCGTTGACCTGACGTGCTGCGATCATCGCGGGCACCAGCCCGTGGAGACGGCGTCACCCGTGCAGGCAACGCATACCACCGTCCCACATCGCTCATTCCCGCACGGCGCGCGGGACTCGCGCCGTAACATCCTGTTATCATTCTAAAGTAAAGCACGGGGCGCCCGATCGTCCCGCAAAGACAAAACATGGAGGAGACGATGGCCGAGGGAAAATCCCGCGTGGATGTTGGACGTCGCCAGTTTCTCGGCGGCGCCGGTGTAGCAGGTGCGGCCGCCGCGGCCGCGCACGCTTTGACTCCAGTCACCCCGGCCAGCGCGCAGACGCCGGCGCAGGCCGCTCCCCCGACGAGCGCGCAGCCGCAGCCCGCCGGCTACACCTACTTCAAGCCGCAGGAGGTGCTGTTCATCGAAGCGGTGGTCGATCACATGGTGCCGAAGGATGAATTGACGCCGAGCGGCACCGACATCGGCATCGCGACCTACATCGACCGCGCGCTCGCCGGCTCCTGGGGCAAAGGCGACCGGCTCTATATGCAGGGGCCGTGGCAGCGCGGCACCGCCAATCAGGGCTACCAGCTTCCGCTCACGCCGGCCGCGCTTTATCGCGCAGGCATCGCGGGCGCCGATGAACATTGCCGGAAGGCCTTCGGGGCGACCTTCGACCGTTGCACGCCAGCGCAGAAGGAAACGTTCCTGCGAGAACTCTCCGGCGGAAAGATCACGCTCGCGGGCGGCCTGCCCGGCCGTGCCTTCTTCACCGCCCTCTATGACAATGTGATGGAGGGAATGTTCGCCGACCCGATCTATGGCGGCAACCGGGACAAGGTTTGCTGGAAGATGATTGGCTTCCCCGGCGTCTCGGCCAACAATGCCGAGAACATCAAGACGTACAACGACGGACGGCGGTTCGCCGCCAATCCCGTCGGCATCGCCGACATGTCCTGAGGGAGGCACACATGACAACCAAGCTTCCCCCCGTCGACATCGTCATCATCGGCATGGGCTGGACCGGCGGCATCCTCGCCAAGGAGCTCGGGCCCACCGGGCTGAAGATCGTGGTGCTCGAACGCGGCGCACCGCGCTCGCCGCAAAACGACTTTGCGGTGCCGCTCATCCGCGACGAACTGCGCTTCTCGTCGCGCCACGACATGATGATGGACGTGTCGCAGGACACCTACAGCATCCGCAACAATCCATCCGAGACCGCGCTGCCGATGCGGCGGCTCGGCTCGTTCCTGCCGGGCGAAGGCGTCGGCGGCGCCGGCGCGCACTGGAACGGCGTCACCTGGCGCTGGCCGGATCATGAGCTGCGCATCCGGACGAAATACGAGGAGCGCTACGGCAAGAACTACATTCCGGCCGACATGCCGTTGCAGGACTGGGGCGTGAGCGGGCCCGAGCTCGAGCCTTATTACGACAAGTTCGAATACGTGGCCGGCATCTCCGGCAAGGCCGGCAACATCAAAGGGCAGGTGCAAAAAGACGGCAATGCTTTCGAGGACTCACGCTCGCGCGAGTATCCGCTGCCGCCGCTCATTCAGAACCACGCGTCTCAGATGTTCACCAAGACGGCGAAGGAGCTCGGCTACCACCCGTTCGTGCGGCCGACCGCCAATGCATCGCAGCCCTACACCAATCCCGACGGGATGAAGATCGGGCAGTGCCAGTATTGCGGCTTCTGCGAACGCTTCGGCTGCGAGGCCAACGCGAAGGGCAGCCCGCTGATCACGGTGATCCCTGTTGCACTACGCAATCCCAACGTGGAGCTGCGCACCTACACCTGGGTCACGAAAGTGCTGAAGGACTCCACCGGCAAGAAGGCGACCGGCGTGCAGTATGTGAACGTGCTCACCGGCGAGGAGATCGAGCAGCCGGCGGACGTCGTCATCATTGCCGCCTACATCCTCTCGAACGTGCACCTGATGCTGTTGTCCGGCATCGGCAAGCCGTACGACCCGGCGACGCAGACCGGCGTGATCGGCAAGAACTACGCCTATCAGGCGGGCGCCGGCGTGACGCTGTTCTTCGAGGACAAGAGCTTCAATCCGTTCATCGCGACCGGCGGATGGGGCTCCTCGATCGACGACTTCCACACCAACTGGAACTTCGACCGCACCGCGCATGGCGGGATCGGCGGAGCCTACATCACCGTTGGCGGCTCGCACGGCCGTCCGATCTCCTATCGCCCGCTGCCGCCCGGCACGCCGCAATGGGGCTCGGACTGGAAGCGCGCGGTCGCCAAGTGGTACCCGAGCTCGCTGGGCATCAGCGCCTCCGCCTCGGTGATGCCGAACCGCATCAACTACCTCGATCTCGATCCGACCTACACCAACAGGTTCGGCCAGCCGCTGATGCGCATGACGTTCGAGTTCCGGGAGAACGAACACAAGCTCGTAAGACACGCAGCAAGCGTCATCGGCGGCATCGGCAAGGCGATGAACCCGACGCTGATGGGCAAGCCGGCGCCGCGCATGACCTGGAGCGTCGTGCCCTATCAGAGCACGCACAACACCGGCGGCGCGGTCATGGGCACCGATCCCAACACCAGCGCGCTCAACCGGTATTGCCAGAGCTGGGACCTCTCCAACGTGTTCGTGACCGGCGCGTCGGCGTTCCCGCACAACTCCGGCTACAATCCGACCGGCCCGGTCGGCGCCCTCGCCTACTGGATGGCGGACGCGATCCGCGAAAAATATCTCAAGAACCCGGGGCCACTGGTCTGATGCTGATGTTCCGTGTGCTGGCTGCCGCCGGCCTTGCGACGATCTCGCTGGCGGCGGCCGCGCAGGATGCGCAACGCGGCAAGGCGCTGTTCGACCAGTGCACGGCCTGCCACTCGTTCGACCCGGCCCGCAACGAGGCCGGGCCGCACCTCAAGGGCTTGTTCGGCCGCAAAGCAGCGAGCGTCGTGGACTTCGTCTACTCGCCGCCGCTGCGCCGCGCCGACTTCGTCTGGACGCCGGAGCTGCTCGACAAATTCCTCGCCGAGCCGCAGGCGCCGCCGTTCCGCGGCAACCGCATGCCGTTCGCGGGCATGCCGGACGCGAAGGCGCGCACCGACCTGATCGCTTATCTCAAGCAGGCAACTCAGTAACACCGCCCTTCCCCAGCGCATGGCCCTGGCCTAGAAAGCTCGCATGGACGTGAGCTTGATCGAAGCCCGCAAGGCCCAAGCGCGCGCATGGTTTGAAAGCCTGCGTGACGAAATCTGTGCGGCCCTCGAGGCGGTCGAGGACGCGCTGCCCGCGAACGCGCCGCATGCCGACCGTCCAGCCGGGCGTTTCGTGCGCACGCCGTGGAGCCGCACTGATCACGCGGGAACACCGGGCGGCGGCGGCGTGATGTCGATGATGCACGGCCGGGTGTTCGAGAAGGTCGGCGTGCATTGCTCGACCGTCCACGGCGAGTTCGCGCCGGAATTCCGCAAGGACATTCCCGGCGCCGCCGACGATCCGCGCTTCTGGGCCTCGGGCATCTCGCTGATCGCGCATCTGCACAATCCGCACGTGCCCGCGGTCCACATGAACACCCGCTTCGTGGTGACGACCAAAGCCTGGTTCGGCGGCGGCGCCGACTTGACGCCGGTGCTCGACCGGCGGCGGACGCAGACCGACCCGGACACGCAAGCCTTCCACGCCGCGATGAAGGCCGCCTGCGACGCGCATGCCGCGGTCGCGCCCTATGACAAATTCAAGACCTGGTGCGACGAGTACTTCTTTCTCAAGCACCGCAATGAGATGCGCGGCATCGGCGGCATCTTCTACGACTATCTCGATACGGGCGAGTGGGACGCCGACTTCGCTTTTACGCAGGCGGTGGGCCGCGCGTTTCGCAATGTCTATCCGGAGCTGGTGCGCAGGAATTTCGCAACGCCCTGGAGCGAGGCCGAGCGCGAGGAGCAGCTCGTGCGCCGCGGCCGCTATGTCGAATTCAACCTGCTCTACGACCGCGGCACCATCTTCGGCCTGCGCACCGGCGGCAATGTGGAATCGATTCTTTCGTCGATGCCGCCGTTGGTGAAATGGCCGTGAGCGTCACATGCGCATCCGCGAGATCGGCATTTCCGGCTACCGCTCGCTTCGCGCGATCCGGTTTCCGGTCGGCGGCCTGACGGTCTTCGTCGGCGCGAACGGCGTCGGCAAAACCAATCTCTATCGCGCGTTGCAACTGTTGCAGGCTTCGGCCGCGGGAACGCTGTCGCGCGAGCTCGCGTCCGAAGGCGGCATGCAATCCGCGCTGTGGGCCGGCAAGCGGCGAACGAACCAGCCGGCACGCATGAAATTGTCGGTCGGTCTCGGCGGCACGGATCGCGGCCGCCCGCAGGCCGAGTTCAGCTACGACGCAGAGACCGGGGTCACCTATTCCTATGCGATCGACATCGGCTTGCCGATGCCGACCGCCGCGGCGCTGCCGCTCGAGCCGCAGGTCAAGGAAGAGACGCTGCTGTTTCACAAGAGCCGGCGGCCGGTCGCGATCCTTGACCGCCGGGGCCCGCGCGCTGTCGCCACCGACGAGGAAGGCAAGAAGCAAGCGTTGGGCACGGAACTGCTCGCTTCCGAGACCGCGCTCGGCGCGCTCCAGGATCCGGCGCGTTTTCCCGATGTCGATATCGTGCGCAGAACAATGCTCGACTGGAAATTCTATCACGACTTCCGCAGCGACCGCGCGTCACCGCTGCGGCAGCCATGCCTTGCGGTCACGACCACGACGCTGGCGTCGGACGGATCGGATCTCGCCGCTGTGTTCGCGACGCTCGCCCATGTCCGCGAGGACACCATCGATCTCGATCGCGCCGTCGACGACGCCTTCCCCGGCGCGCGGCTCATCGTGCCGGTGCCGGAACGGACGGCAACATTCGGGCTGACGATGCCGGAATATCCGAATCGGGTGTTCGAAGCCGGCGAACTGTCGGACGGGACGCTGCGCTACCTGGCGCTGGCCGGTGCATTGCTCGGCTACCGGTTGCCCGCATTCATCGCGCTCAATGAGCCTGAATCCAGCCTGCACCCCGAGCTCCTTGAACCGTTGGCCCGCCTGATTGTCCGTGCCGCCGAACGGACGCAGGTCTGGGTCGTGACGCATTCGGAACGCCTGGCGGCGGCGTTCGAAGCTTACGGGAAAGTCCGCCCGCACACCGTCATCAAGCGCAACGGCGAGACCTGGATCGAAGGCCTCAATCTCGGTGGCGAATTTGGAACCGAGGACCAGGACGATTGACCGGGGCGGCGGCGCCTTACCGCACCAACGCTCCGCCGATCATCACCGCGCCGCCGATCAGGACGATGAAGTCGAGGATCGCGGTGTGCACCTTGAGCGGCATGCGCTCAACGATCGCCTTGGCCAGGAATGCGCCGGGGAGCGCGACCGTGCCGATCAGGAGCGCAACCGCCATGACGCGCGCGTCGATGACGCCGGAGAAGCCGAACACCGCCATTCGCACGGCGGTGACGATCATGGAGATGACGGCGTCGGTCGCGACCACCGCCGCGCCCTGCAGCCCCGCCGCCATCAGGATCGACAGCAGGATCACGCCGGCGCCGACGGTGCCGCCGACCGCACCGCCGTAGATCACGGCGCCGACCGCTAGTCCCTTGCTGTCGAGCGCCATCACGTAACGCTTGAAGAGATAACGCAGCGGGACGGTGAGCATCAGCATCGCGCCGATCACGATCGCGGCGCCCTTGCCGGTGAGCAGCGTATAGCCGTAGGCGCTGAGGATGCAGGTCGGCGTCGCCAAAACCCCGACCAGCATGGCGCGCCGCCAATCGATCAGGTTCTTGAAGGCGAGCGCGCGCCAGGTGTTGTTGAACAGTGCGGAGATCGCGATGATCGGTACCACCGGCTCCGGCCCCAGCACCGGCACCAGGACAAGCGGCATCAGCGCGCCGGTGCCATAGCCCGCAATGCCGCCGACCATCGATGCGAACACCGCCATCGCGGCGATGAGGACCAGTTCGATCGGCGAGATTGCGGCCAGGGAGGCGAGAGAGATTCGACCATCGAGTTTGTCATGGCCGGGCTTGGCCCGGCCATCCACGTCTTTCTTGCTTGCTTGTCGGGGTTAGAAGACGTGGATGCCCGGCACAAGGCCGGGCATGACGAATTTTGAGAATTCGTTGCTATTTCGCCGCCTGGGCGGTTTTCAGATCCGCCGGCGAGATCAGCACGCCAAACCGCTCGCACCAGATGATGACGCTCGGATATTTCGTGAGATCGACGCCGGCCGGAATGGCGTAGCGCTGGCTGCCCTTGAACGAGCGCAGCCGTCCGAGATCGACGAACACCACATCCTTCATGTCGGACGACGCACGGATCGACGCTTTCGGCACCAGGTAGACATGGAACGCTGGTCCCGGCCCGACCTCGAAGTCGGGCTCCAGGAACACCGTGCGCTCATACACACTGACCTTGCCACTGCCGTAGTGGATCGGGTCGGACGGGTTGGCGTGGATGAAGGCGCCGGTGGCGACGAGCCGCGTGCGGTCGGCCTCGGTCAGCGTCTCCGTGGCCGGCGGCGGCGGGAAGACGTAGGGAAAGATGAAGAAGCCGAGCGCGATGCCGAAAGCGGTCCCTGCGAGGCCGCCGAATACGAACACCACGACGTCGCGAACGAACCTGCGCATGGATCAAGCTCCGGAAAGCACAACTGACGCTAGTGGTCCAATTCTAACATTCGCATCCCGTTTCCGAGGGCGAGTTTGCGAATGTTAGAATCAAAGGACCACTAGCAAGTATTAAGTGCTAGTGGAGTTTGGATTTGACATTCGCTTGGCGAACCCGCTGCGAGGTGGGTAGCGAATGTCAAATCCACTCCACTAGCCCGTTAGAGGTAATACGCTCAGAGATCGCTTGAGGTTACGCCGTTACGTCAGTCCGCGCTGGGCAGGCGCCGCATGGTGAATTCGATGCGGTCGCCGGGGAGCACGCGCCAGCTCTCGATCTCGGTCTGATAGGCCGCTTTGGGAAAGCGCTGGAACAGCTCCTTCGCCTTTTCGCGCGCCTGCGCGCGCGGCAGCGCGAACGTCTCGCGCCGGAAGGCATCGCGTGCGGTCTTGCGTTCCGCCAAGCGGCTGGCGCTGCTGCGGGCAAGATCGGCGGGGCGTCGGATCGGGGTCATGGCATGCCTCAAGCTCCAATGTAACCCGTCCGACCCCCCGGTGCGAGTCGCCGCAATAGCGGCTATGCTGCCGAGTCTAGACGCCACGGAGGGCATTCCGATGCGCGTGACTTTCTGCCGGCTCCGATCGGCCGCGCTGCGGCGCGCGGTTTGCTTTGCGGCGGCGCTGCTGCTGACTTTGGCCGCGCGCGAGGACGCGAACGCCCAGGCCGCCGTCGACCTGCAGCTCGTGCTGGCGGTCGACGTCTCCGGCAGCGTCAATCCGCAGCGCTTCGAACTGCAGAAGATGGGCTACGTGGCCGCGTTCCAGAACCGGCGCGTCCTCAACACCATCCTCGCCGGGCGCAACCAGGCGATCGCGGTGACCATGACACAATGGTCGGGCCCGTTCCTGCAGTCGCAGGTGGTGCCGTGGACGGTGCTGAAGGACGAAGGCTCGGTGAAGGCGTTTGCCGGCGCCATCGAATCGGCGCCGCGCATGATGTACGGCGGCGGCACCTCGATCTCAGGCGCGATTGATCACTCCGTGACGTTGTTTCCGCAGGCGCCGTTCAAGGCCGAGCGCCGGGTGATCGACGTGTCCGGCGACGGCTCCAACAACCGCGGCCGCTCGGTGACGCAGGCGCGCGACGAGGCGGTCGACGCCGGCGTCGTCATCAACGGCTTGCCGATCCTCGCCTTCGAGCCCTATCTCGACCAGTACTTCAAAGACTACGTGATCGGCGGCCCCGGCGCTTTCATGATTGCCGCCAAGAGCTTCGAGACTTTTGCGGAAGCGATCCTGATGAAGCTGATCATCGAGATCGCCGATCTCGCGCCGCGCGAGCAGCGCAAGCATGCCGGCGGGACGACCGTCGGCCTGCGCACCGCCACCGGCAAATAGACGTGCGGCAAAAACAAAGCGGCCGGCTGTGGTGCCGGCCGCCGTTATTGCTTGCTGTGGGCGTGTGGATCAGCCGCCGACGGCCTCGGTCAGGCACTTCTTGGTGAAGCTGTTCTTGGCCGCACCGGCGAGCTTTTGCGAGCCCGCCTTGGTGTCGCATGCTTCTTGCGCCTCGCGCTCGCATTTGCCCATGAAGCTGGTCAGCGCGGCACCCGCTAGTTTCTGCTTCGCGGCCTTCTCCTTGCATGACTGGGCGAAAGAGGGGCCTACGGCGATGAGTGAGGTGACTGCAACCGTCGCAACAACGGCGGTGATGATGCGGATCATGGCTTTCCTCCTCAGTGAGCTTGGCGGTTCGGACATCCTTTCACCGCCGGCAGTGAATGCTAACGAGCCGTGCCCGACGGGTCTACGGGATGGGAGCCTATTTCACCGATTCTATCCCGTGATTTTTGCCGTCTCGTGACATTGCTTTCGATGCAATCGGACAGCGTGCAGCGCGCAAAGCTCGCGGATCAGGCGGCGGCGCGGCGACCGAGCGACGGGAGAGCCGCCGGCATAAGCGTGTCCATGTCCCTCTTGTCGCCGGTCCAGGTCACGATCTCGAAGCGGCCGTCGTGGTGCTCGGCAATCGCGGTGCAGCTCTCGACCCAGTCGCCACAGTTGATATAGCGGATGCCGAAGTCGTCATGGATCGCGGCGTGATGGATGTGGCCGCAAATAACGCCGTGCGCGTCGTGGCGCTGCGCTTCCGCAACCAGTGTCTTCTCAAAGTCGCCGATGTAGTTGACGGCGTTCTTGACTTTCAGCTTCGCCCATTGCGACAGCGACCAGTACGGAAAACCGAGCCGGCGCCGGACCTGGTTGAAGACCCGGTTGGCGGCGATGGCCCAGTCATAGGCCTTGCCGCCGAGCAGCGCGAGCCAGCGCGCCTGCGTCACCACCAGGTCGAAATGGTCGCCGTGGATCACCAGATAGCGGCGGCCGTCGGCGCCGACATGGATGGCGGTCTCGGCCACCACGATGCCGCCGAAATGGGTGCCGCAATAGTCGCGCAGGAATTCGTCATGATTGCCGGGAACGTAGACGACGCGGACGCCTTTGCGCGCCTGCCGCAACAGCTTCTGTACGACGTCGTTGTGGGACTGCGGCCAGAACCAGCCCGAGCGCAGTTGCCAGCCGTCGACAATGTCGCCGACGAGGTAGACCGTGTCGGCCTCGTGCCAGCGCAGGAAATCGAGGAGTTTTTCAGCCTGGCACCCGCGGGCGCCAAGATGCACGTCGGAAATGAACAGCGAGCGGAAACGCCGATTCTCGACAGGTGCCCTCACGTTCACTCTTGCCCGTTCAATCGTTCCCCATGGGCAACTCAATGCCAGCGTTGTCTTGCGGTTTTATGACAGTGATTCAATAGCTTGTGTCCTTGGCATCGGGTGTGATCGGCACAACGAGTTTACTCGCAATAGGGGGTATGACAAATTTCTTACAATAATCACGAGCATCGAATGCACATTGGGGGAATTGGGGGGCAGCATGTCCGTTGATCTGGCGCCGATCAGGCAAGTGCAAGAAATCGGCCGAACTGTCCGACGAGCCATCTGGCTTATCGGAGCCGTGCTGGCTTTGATTTTTGGTTGGCTACAGTTTCGAGACGTCCCGGTGGCCTCGCTTTTCGAAAGGGCGGAACCGGACTTGCTGCTCAAACTCACGTTGGCTCTCTATTATTCGTGCTGGGTCTTTGGAAGCACGTTCGACACAAACCTTCAGATGTCGGTCTATGTGCGCGACCCCAATCGAGGACTGTTTCCGAAGTTCGCTTACGCGCTTCTGATCGGATTTGGCGCCGCCGCGGCAATCCTGTTGTGGGCAAGCAAGGAAGAGGCATATTTCGCCTTCGTCCTCACCGGCTTTGTTGCCTTCAATATCCTTGGGTTCTTCTACATTCTCCGGTACGTCAAACCGATTATGGCGGCATCAAAAGAGCAGTATGAAATCAAGCGAGATTACTTCGGCCTCGAGCAACTCGACCTTGTGATAACCTACATGTCCGGCCGATGGCAGTCGCTTCGATTCACTGTGATGGTCCTTTTGGCCATCGCAATGAATGTCATTGTTTTCTCGGATAGTGCCCGCGGCCTCGTTGCGAGCTTGGTGGCCGCTATCGCACCGCCTGTAAACGCTCAAACTATCGATCGATTGATTCCGTCACTTTCGTTTCTGGTCTTTGTGCTCGTTGCGGAGGGATGGATATGGGCGCAGCGGCTGAGGGTCCGAACCGCGATCGATCTCGTTGAAGGCCTGGCCGCGAAATACATCGTAAGGCCGAAGGCGCTCGTTCAATTGGCTGGCGAGAAAATCGATCAAGCAGACTAGGCCGCGAGCCCGAACGCTGCCCGGATGAGTGTAGACGAAGGTAGCATTGCGTCGAATTGAAACGAATTCGGCGAGCAAACGGCTCGTTTCTTCGTGCCGCCGTTAACGATTTTCCGTTGAACCAAACCGCCCCGCCGCGCAACCAAGCGCAACGACCTTATTCATGGTGAGGGTTCTCAGATGTTGACCGCCAACGATATTACGCTCGTTCGCATGAGCTTTGCGAAGGTGTTGCCGATCAAGGCCGCGGCCGCCGACCTCTTCTACAGCCGGCTGTTCGAGATTGCGCCGCAACTGCGCGCAATGTTCCCGAAAGATCTGAAAGAGCAAAAAGCCAAGCTGATGGCGATGATCGCCGCAGCGGTCGGCGGCCTGCACGACCTCCATACGCTGGTGCCGCACGTCAAGGCGCTAGGCGCCCGCCACTCCGGATACGGCGTCACCGTCGCCCACTACGCGATCGTGGGCGATGCGCTGATGTGGACGCTCGAACGCGGGCTCGGGGATGAATACACCCCAGAGGTCCGCTCTGCCTGGGCCAAGGTCTATGGCGTGCTTGCCGGCACCATGCAGGCCGGCGCAATGGAGGCCGACTCGCGCGCCGCGTAGCGGCGCAGCGCGAGCCGGTAGCTCGCCTCAACGGCCCGCGGCTGCCTCGGCGATCTTCGTCAAAGCCGCGGCGTCGATCGGAAAGTCTTGCGCGATCCACGCTTCCTCCGCGGCGCGCAATGCCGCGCCCAGCGCCGGACCCTTCGCCATGCCGCGAGCGATGAAGTCGGCGGCCTTGAGCGGAAACACCGGCGCGGTCCAGCGATCGGGCAACAGCACCAGATCGTGCCAGCGGTCGTCGGCAACGCCTTCGCTCCACACCCGCGACCACGCCAGCAATGCGCGGTCGAGGAATTTCTCCGGACCGAGCCGGTAGATCAGCACGCGCGCCTCGGGCATGCCGGTCGCGGCGCCGATCCGCCACCAGCTATCCCCCATCGACACAAGGCGTTCGTGCTCGGCATTGGCGAGACGGAGACGTTCGCGTAGCCGCTCCGCATCTTCGGTGGTGCTGACGCCAAGCGCACCCAGCCGCCGCACCGGATCCGCTGTCAGCGAAAGCTCGCGCTCGAGCTTGATCATATTGGCGAAGCTTGCGAGCAGCGGAACGCCGCCCAGCACGGCCACCAGCAGTCCGGTCTCGCTCATGATCACAAGCGCCGGCACCGCGTGAGTCCCGACCAGGAGCTTGAGCATTTCCATGCGGACGCGCTCGCGTGACAGCGTCTCAAGCCCGGCACGCGCCGCGATGCAGGCGGAAAGACCCGCGGGATCGGGATGCCCGCCATCGCCGTAAGCGGCGTGGAATCGGAAGAAGCGCAGGATGCGCAGATAGTCCTCGGCGATGCGCTTGTGCGGATCGCCGATGAAGCGCACGCGGCGCGTCTTGAGATCGTCGAGCCCGCCGACATGATCGTAGACCGTGCCGTCGCGCGCGGCATACAGCGCGTTCATCGTGAAATCGCGCCGCTCGGCGTCGCGCTGCCAGTCGCGTCCGAACGACACCCGCGCGTGACGCCCAAAGGTCTCGACGTCCTCGCGCAGCGTCGTGACCTCGAACGGCGTGCCGTCGACCACGATCGTCACGGTGCCATGGTCGACGCCGGTCGGTACCGGCTTGAAGCCGGCGGCCGCGGCGCGGCGCATCACCTCCTCCGGCACGGCCGTGGTCGCGACGTCGATGTCTCCGACCGGCTCGCCGAGCAGCGCGTTGCGCACCGCGCCGCCGACCACGCGCGCTTCCTCGCCGTCGCGGTCGAGCACGTCGAGCAGCCGCGGCAGCGAACCGTCGCGCAGCCAAGGCGCCCGCTCAGGACCGATCGGGATGCGGCGGGGCGAGCTCATGCGGAGGCTCCGGCCTACTTCGTCTGTCCCGGCACGAACTTGCCGTCTTCGATGTGCGCCGGAACATAGGTCGAATGCGGCGGCGCGCCGCCCCATTGCGCCAGCACGATAAAGCTGCCGATCACCAGCAGGAAGGCGGCGATCAGCAGCCAAACCACATGGGACCTCGGCCAATTCGCGGGGTCGAGCACGCCGCCGCGCTTGGCCGTCCACAGAAACAGCGCATAGAGCGCGAACGGGGCGACGAACAGCACCAGCTCGGTGAGGATGGGTCGGACCATAAGGACTTAATCTACACTGATTTGCACCGAATCCAGCGGCCGCGATGCCTTAGTTGACCCGGCCCCGGTGCGACTCCTATTTTCCAGTCAGATTTGGAGGGATGCGGGTGCAAATCGTCGGCGCGGCGCTGAGACGGACCTCAACCGGTCCGATGGGATCTCAACGATCAAGCCGCTGGCGCCCTCGCCTGCTGCGCTTCGGCGGCGCGCTCGCCTTCATGCTTGTCTTCTGCAGCGCGGGCTTCGGATCGACGGTTTGCCCGTCGGAACGCGCCAAGCCGCTGCCTCCGACCGATCGGACGCTCTGCGCGGAGCTGGCGCAGTCCGTGCGCAACCCGCGTGCGCTGCCGCTCGACGCGTATCAAGTCAAGCTCGCCCAGTTCCTGCGCAACTACTGCCACCGCGACGAAGCGTCGGGCTGGAAACGCGACAAGCATGTGCGCGATACCGGCCCCTATATCGGGACGCTCAAGGACGGGAAATGGACCGGCACCTATTTCGGCACCCATGCGCCGGTCGTCACCTGGTACTCGCCCGACATGCATGAGTGGCTGAAGGCCAACCGCGCCGAAGAGCATGCCGCCGCCAATGAGCCGCCGGTTCCCGACGGCGCGATCATGGTCAAGGAGATGTTCCCGCCGCCGGCGGCCGCCTGCGCGTCCGTCGATCCGCTGCATTTGGCGCCGACATCGGGAGCCGCCGTGATGGTGCGCGACGCCGGCGGTTCGTACGACGGCTGGTTCTGGGGATGGTTCGGATGGGGCGAGAACGACTGGCGGCCGGACTGGCCCGCGCCCGCCGCCAACGACTATCCCTACATGGGCTACGGTCTCTACTGCACCAATTGCCACGCATCGGCGCGCGACAATTCCACCTTTGCGTCGCTGCGGAACATCAAAGGCGAGCCCGGCGATCCGCTGGTGTTCCTCAGCCAGACTTTCGTCACCGCGCCGCTGTTTGAAAGTTTTCACGAGACGCTCACGAAGTCGAAGCCCGACACGGAAGCGCCGCCGGATCCACCCTACCCTTCGGTTTTCACGCGCTTCTTCCGGCTCCTGAGCAAAGCGCGGCCGTCGAGCCAGACCGTCGTCAAAATGCCGTCGGAAACCTATGACCATGTCTGGTCACCCGCCGGCAAAGCGGACGCCCGATCGCAAATGGTAACGTCCACGCAATGCCTCGGCTGCCACAGTGCCGGCGGCACCGGACTGCAATTCGACATGACCGAGCCCGGTCCGGACAACAAGATGGCGAACCAGTCGCCCTACGGGACCTGGCGCACGTCGCCGAAGGGCCTCGCCGGACGCGATCCGATTTTCTTTGCGCAGCTCGCGAGCGAGACCGAGACCTTTCATCCGGAATCCCGGCAGGCCATCGAGGACACCTGCCTTGGCTGCCATGCGGTGCAAGGGCAGCGCCAGTTCGCCACCGACCGCCACGCGGCGAGCGGCACCTGCGAGCCGTTCGCGCGCGACCACCTGAACGCCATTCCCTTCCAGTCGGACGGCGACGTGCGTGCACTCGCGCACTATGCGGCGCTGGCCCGCGACGGCGTCTCCTGCACGACCTGCCACAGCATGGTGCTCGGCAAGACCGCGACCGCCGCCGTACAATCGCAGCCGCAGAATGCCTGCATCGATGCGCGGCAGGAACGGACCAATCCCGGGCTCAACGGTCTGGCACGAACCTTCACCGGCAATTTCCTGCTGGGACCGCCCGGCAAGATCTATGGACCGTTCCGCGAGCCCAAGCAGAAGGCGATGACCAATGCCACCGGCATGGTGCCGGAACACAGCGAACACGTAAAAAGCTCCGAAATGTGCGCGAGCTGCCACACCGTTCATCTGCCGGTCCTGCATCGCGGCAAGCCGGTGGCGAGCACTTTTGAACAGGCGACCTACCCGGAATGGGCGTTCAGCGCCTACCGCACCGGCTCGATTCCGGACGGCCCGCTCCCGCTCGGCCGTGGCGCCAAAGCGCAATCCTGCCAGGACTGCCACATGCCGAGCCGGGATGCGTTTGGCCTTCCGTACCAGAGCAAGATCGCGACCATCCAGGAGTACAGCAACTTCCCGCAGGCCGAGCACACGCTGCCGGCGCGGGAGATCGATTTGCCGGTGCGTGAGGGCTATGCCCGACACACGCTGGTCGGGCTGAACCTCTTCCTGATCAAGATGGCGCAGCAATTCCCGCAACTGCTCGGCATCCGCACCGAAGATCCCATGCTGACGGCCAAGCGCGGCATCGATCCCCTGACCACGACCGAAAATGCCATGCTGTACCAGGCTAGGCATCGCACCGCCGACGTCAGCGTCGACGAGGTCAGGCGCGATCGCGGTGTGCTGAGCGCCAAGGTGACGATCACCAACATGGCCGGGCACAAATTCCCCTCGGGCGTCGCGTTCCGCCGCGCCTTCATCGAGTTCAGCGTGCTCGATGCGCGCGACCGCGTGCTGTGGTCGTCCGGCCGCACCAATGCCAACGGCATCATCGTCAACGAACGCGGCGCACCGATTGCGGGCGAATTGCGGTGGCGAGCCGATTGTTCGGCGCGCATCGACCCGGCCGCGCGCGCACATCAGCCGCACTTCCAGGTGATCACCCGGCAGGATCAGGCGCAGATCTACGAAGAGCTCGTGGCGAAGCCTGCCGACGGGCCGGCGCCGGTCTGCGGCATCGGCGCGAAGCCGGCCGGCGAGCTGACCACGAGCTTCCTGTCGCTCTGCGCCAAGGTGAAGGACAACCGGCTGCTGCCGAACGGCTTCCTGCGGCTTGACGATCGCGTCAGCATCGCCGACGCGCTTGGCGCCAATCACGAGCTCGCCGAGGAAGTCGCGCCGGTGGCGATTGGCGACGACCCCGACTACGGCAGCGGCAGCGGCGCCGATACGGTGACCTACCGCATCCCGCTCGCCCAACTGGGCGGCCGGGCCGCCGCGGTGCGCGCGACGCTCTATTATCAGGCCACGCCGCCCTACTATCTGCAGGACCGATTCTGCACGTCGCGCAGCGACGACACCGCGCGGCTTTACTACCTTGCGGGCCGGCTCAACGTCGCATCGACGCCGATCAAAGACTGGAAGCTGCAGGTCGGCACCAGCGCGCGGGTCGGGATTCCATGACGACGAACCCACAGGATGCACAGGCGGCGATCAACACCACGCCGGACGAAGTGATCGCCGCGCCCGGGCCCACGCCCGACGTTGCGGGGCCGCTCGATTTGCTGGCGATCACCCTGACCATCATCCTGTGCGTGAGCTGGGGCCTCAATCAGGTCGCAGTCAAGCTGGCGCTGCCCGACGTGCCGCCGGTCATGCAGGCGACGATCCGCGCCGCCGGGGCGACGCTGATGCTCGCGATCTGGATGCTGGTACGCGGCGTCAAGTTCGACTTTCGCGACGGCACGTTGAAGCCGGGAATTCTGATCGGGCTTCTGTTCACCTTCGAGTACATCCTCATCTACCAAGGCCTGCTCTACACATCCGCCAGCCGATCGGTGGTCTACCTCTACACCGCGCCGATCTTCGTCGTCATCGCGTCGCGCTGGTTCCTTCCGGGCGAACGTTTCACCTGGCTGCAATGGGCGGGAATTGCCCTGTCGTTCCTGGGCATCGTCATCGCGTTCGGCGAGTCTTCGCCGTTCGCGAAGCCCGAACAGGCGCTTGGCAACGCCATGATGGTGCTCGCCGCTATCGGCGCCGCGGGCACCACGCTGGTCGCCAAGGCTAGCTCATTGTGCCGCGCACCTTACGAGAAGACGCTCTTCTATCAGCTTGCAATTGCCGTCCCGGTTTCGGCGTTCTGCGTCTTCCTGCTGGGTGAGAGCATCACCAGCATGCCGTCCAATCTCTCGATCGCGTCGCTGATCTTTCAGACGGCGTGGGTCGCCTTCATCACGTTCCTGATCTGGTTTGGACTGGTTCAACGCTATTCCGCGAACCGCCTGGCGGCGCTGACGTTCCTCACACCGCTGTTTGGCGTTGCTGCCGGCCATCTCATCCTCGACGAGCCGTTGACGCCGCAATTCCTGATCGCCGTGTTCATGGTGATGGTTGGAACCTTGCTGCCGAGGCTTCCGGATGGGCGAGCGGCGTTGCGGCACATGCGCTCCCGGATACCGTCACGACGGCCATAGATCGCAGCCGCCGCGTGCGGAACCGCGGCTACGCTCGCATCTCGTGCAAGTAAAGCGGCAAGAGCGACGGATTTACGTCTGGGTTAGCGATAAGTTAACCCAACACTTTAAGTGAGTGGATATTTTGCTCCGTCGCATAAAGATGAAGCATACGCCCGGCAACGGACCGGCCGGCTTGGCTTGCGGGTATGCTCGACAAAATCGCTAGCGACATCAAACATGATTACGACGCGCCGACAGACATCCGGTCGGCGTTGAAGCCCATACCGCTGCGGCGGCTGTGGTGGGCCGCGATTCTGTTGCTTGGCCTCTCCGTCGGCGCGGTGGGCTTCACGATCTGGCAGCTCAGGAACGACGCGATCCAGGCCGCCGTCTCGGACACCGGCAATATCGCCGCGGTTCTGGCCGGCCAGATGTCGCGATCGCTGCATACGATCGACGCGATGCTCCTGGAGATCAGGGGCACCAGCAAGGGCCTGGACGTCGATACGCCCGAGAAGCTTCGCTCGATCTACGGCACCAAGGAGATGCACGCGACGATGCGCACGCATCTCGCCGCGGTCCCGCACATCTTCAACATCGTGGTCGCGGACGCGAACGGACAGCTTGTCACCTCGACCGCGGCCTGGCCGACCCCGGACATCAATGTCGGCGATCGCGACTACTTCAAGACCGCCCAGTCGCGCTTCGACGGCAAGCTGAGCACGTCGGTTCCGATCAAGAACAGGATCGACGGCAGCCAGACCATCGTATTCGCCCGGCGCCTGGACACCTCAAGCGGCGCTTTCGCCGGCATCATCTTCGCCAGCGTGAACTCCAACTACTTCGAGGCCATCTACGGATCGACGAAATCCGTTCACAACATGATCTTCCAGCTCATCAGGGAGGACGGCACGATCCTGTTCCGTCATCCGGACCCGGTCGGCTACGCGGGAAAGAAGCTCTCGGCCGAAGCGGTCTGGCAGGACGCGGTAGAGCGCGGCGTAAAGAGCTACCGGATTCTTGCAAAAGCGGACAACAACTATCGCTATGTTTCGTCCCGGGCCGTTCCGGAATATCCGCTGTTCGTCAACATCTCGGTCACCGAGAACATGGCTTTGGCGGGCTGGCTCCGGCGCTCGGCGATGATCGGCCTCGGCAGCGCCGCTTTGCTGCTCTGCTCGATCTACCTGCTGATCGCGATCACACGCCAGGTGCGCTACCTGAGCAAATCGGAATCGTCCCTGAAGCGAACGTCGCAACAGCTCGACGCCGCGCTGAACAACATGGCGCACGGCATCAGTATGTTCGACCGCCAGCAGCGGCTGGTCGTCTGCAACACGCAATACGCGGCCATGTACAATCTCAGGCCGGAACAGTTGAAGCCGGGGACGACGGCTCGCGAGGTTCTCGATGCCCGCGTCGCCGCGGGCGCCTCTCCGGCGTCCAGGAGCTATGCCGCCGATCGGATCGTCGAAATGTCGGTCGGCAAGGACTATTCCATCGTCGATCATCTGCGCGACGGGCGCGTCGTCGCCATCAATCATCAGCGCATGGACAACGGCGGCTGGGTCGCGGTCCATCAGGACATCACCGCGCAAAAGCGGGTCGAGGCCGAGCTTGCCCATATGGCGCGCTACGACGCCTTGACCGGCCTCGCCAATCGGGCGCTGTTCATCGAGAAGGTGGACGAGGCGCTCGCACGCATGGTCAGTCACAGCGAGCCGTTCTCGGTTCTGATGCTCGACCTCGACCGCTTCAAGGCGGTCAACGACTTGCTTGGGCACGCGATCGGCGATTCTCTGCTGAAGGCCGTCGGAGAACGTCTGCGCCGGCTCGTGCGCGATCTGGACATCGTCGCCCGGCTCGGTGGCGATGAATTCGCCATCATCCAGATTTCCGACATGAACCAGCGCGACCAGGCCACCGTCCTGGCCAACCGCATTCTTTCGGCGATCACGGAGCCTTACGACATCGACGGGCGCAAGATCGTCATCGGCACCTCGATCGGCATCACGCTTGCGCCGCAGGACGCCGCCGACGCCGATGCGCTCGTTCGCCACGCCGACCTTGCGCTCTACAAGGCGAAGTCGGAAGGCCGCAACCGGTATCGCTTCTTCGAGACCGCCATGGAGGCGGAGGCGCGCGACCGCCGCGACCTCGAAGAGGACATGCGGCGCGCCCTGTTGCGCGACGAATTCGAGCTGCACTACCAGACCGTCGTCGACGTCGGCCGCAAGGAATGCTGCGGCGCCGAGGCGCTGGTGCGCTGGCGTCATCCGGAGCGAGGCCTGCTGTTCCCCGATCAGTTCATCGGCCTGGCCGAGGAAAGCGGCCTGATCATGCCGCTCGGCGAATGGATCCTGCGTCGCGCCTGCTACGATGCAGCACAATGGCCGTCGCACCTCAAATTGGCGGTCAACCTGTCGCCGGTGCAGCTCAAGCAGAGCAATCTTCTCGAAATGCTGAAATCGACGCTGAAGGAATCCGGCCTCGCGCCGCGGCGGCTCGAGCTCGAAATCACCGAGACCGTGCTGGTGGAAAAGAGCGAGGAGAATCTCGCCGTCCTGCACGAGATCAAGAACCTCGGCGTGTCGATCGTCCTTGACGACTTCGGGATCGGATACTCGTCGATGCGCTACCTGCAGATGTTCCCGTTCGACAAGATCAAGATCGACAAGTCGTTCATCCAGAGCATGACCACGCATTCCGACAGCGCGGCGATCGTGTGCGCGATCACCGGCCTCGGACGCGGGCTCGACATCGAGACGACGGCCGAAGGCGTCGAGACCGCGGAGCAGCTTGCGTTCCTACGCACCGCCGGCTGCCAGCTCGCGCAAGGCTATCTGTTCAGCCGGCCGGTTCCGCTGTCGGCGCTCACCTTCGATCAGCCGGACGCGCTGCGAAGCGGCGTGATGGCGGCCTGAGCCGCGCTGTTTAGCGCGGCTCGAATCCCTGCGACCGCCAGACTTTCGCCGCCTGCGGCGAATCCAGGAACGTCAGCAGCGCCTTGTAGGCCTCATTCTGCTTGCTGGTCACAACCTGGCTCGCCACGTAGTTCGTGTAAGTCTGGTACGGCGCGGGCAGCGGCCCGGCATATTCGATGCGCGGATCGAGGAAAATCTGCGGGATCGGCTGGAAGCCGAAATCCACGCCGCCGCCCGCGACCAGATCGACCAGCGGTTTCGCCGGCGGCACCAGTTTGGTGCGGTCCCCGATCGAGCCGGTGACGTCGAGCGAGCGCAGAATATCGGCAACCACGATGCTGGCGGAGCCGCCGAGCTTCGGATCGGCGTAGGCGATCACCTTGGCCGTCGCCAGCGTTCGCAGGAATGCATCCGCGGTGCTGATGTCGGGCTTCGGGTCGCCCTTGCGGACAAAGATGCCGATGCCGGTCTTGGCCACGATCGCCTGGCTGCCGTCGACGGTCTTGCCTTCCTTGCGCAGCCGGTCGGCCTCCGTCTCCGACGAGATCAGGACGTCGACGGCCTCACCCTTGCGCACGCGATTGGCGATGTTGCCGGCAGGCCCGTAGGTGATCGTCACCCGGTGACCGGACGACTGCTCGAACAGCGGGAGCAGCTCGTTGAGCACGCCTTCGGTCGCGCCCGGAGATAAAATCTTGATGTCGGCTGCATTCGCCGTCGTCGCCGAAACGAATGCAAAAAACAGCAGCGCTGCTGCCGCAGAGACGACGCGATACATGATGTCTCCCAGTCCGTTAACTTCAGTCCCCATGCCGGGTTGATGGCCGCGGCAGCGCCAACCTACCCGGCAGGCCGAGCGGCCGGAAGGGTACACAAGCGCACAGGGTTAAGACGGGCGCCGCGATCATGGCCCGGAGACCATGACCTCCATACCACCGGCTTTCCACGCTGCTTGAGCGCTCGGCTCCATCAGTGAGCGAAGATATGCCGCTGCCGGCTCGGGAGAGGCTCCGCGGCTATGCAGCGCGCCGGAAAACACAATGTAGTTCTGGTATTCGGCGGGCAACGGCCCCACCAGCGTAACGCCTTTGATCGGCACGATCTCGCTGATGTTGAAGAGGCCGATCTCGGATTCTCCCTTCGCGATGGCGGCAACGCCGCCCGAGAACGCAAAGCCCAGCCTGACCTTCGGCCGCACGGCATCGGCAATCCCGAGACGCTCGAACATGCGGTCGATATGCACACCGGTGAAACCGCCGCCTTTCGGATCAGGATGCGCGATCGATTTGGCGTTCAGCAACGTCTTTTTGAGTGCATCGACCGTCGAGATGTCCGGCAGCGGCGCGCCTTCCTTCACGGCGACGCCGATGCCGACGCGCGCGACGTCGATCATGCTGCCCGGCCGCAACGCGCCGGATTTCTCGAACTTGGCCAGCGCCGGCCGCGGCAGCACCACGACGTCGGGGCTGGCGTCACCCTCCAGCCGCTTGAGGATGAGATTGATCGTCTCCGCCGTAATGACGACGTTGTGGCCGGTCGCTTTTGTAAACGCCGGTGCCAGCCGCTTCTGCACCGCCGACGGGGCGCCGGACGTGAGGACCTGGATATCGGCTGCAATGGACGGCGTTGTTGCGGCGAGCAGCGCCGCGAACGCCATGGTCAGTCCCGCGACTGCCATGCGTGCAGCCGCGCCGTTGAATTGCGATGTCAGCGCCGGTCGTCCCATTCGATTCAGACGCGACGGATAGAACCTCCATCGCGCTCCCCACTGTCTCCGGCGGGAGCTTTAGCACGGCGGCCGTTGAAAGTCTGTCGGAGATTGCCACGTGCGCTCGGCGCGGCTCGATTGCGCACTCATCCTGCGTAAATCCGCTCGTAGAGATTGCGCAAAATTCCCGCCGTTGCTCCCCAGATGTAGCGCTCGCCGAACGGCATCGCATAAAAATGGCGCGTGAGCCCGTTCCAGTCGCGGCTGTGCCGCTGGTGGTTTTCCGGCGCCATCAGGAAGGCGAGCGGCACCTCGAAGGCGTCGTCCACCTCGTTGCGGTTGAGCGTGAGCGAGAAGTCCGGAGCGACGCGCGCCACCAGCGGCACGATCCGGAAGCCGAAGGTGGTGAGATAGAGATCGAGATAGCCGATCGGCTCGATCACGCGCGCCGCAAGCCCGATTTCCTCATCCGCTTCGCGCAACGCCGCCGCCATCGGCGAGGCGTCGGTCGGATCGATCTTGCCGCCGGGAAACGAAATCTGCCCGGCATGGTCTTTCAGATGCGCGGTGCGCTGGGTGAGCAGCACCATCGGCTCGTCGCGCGCGACGATCGGCACCAGCACCGCCGCCGGCCGGATCGGGCGCACCGCAGCGATCGCCGCCGTCATCGGATCGAGATCGTGGTCGCCGCGCGCGGGCACGATCGTCGCGTCGGTGATGCCCGCCGGCACATCGAGCGTGAGCCGCGTTCGGACGCGCGCGAAGAAGTCGGAGGCCGCGGCAGCAACAGGCGGAGCCGTCATTCAACAGTCCTTATGCGGCACCGCTGTTTCTGTCACGTGCCTTTCTCCCCGGACGCCTTGATCACCGGCGACCATTTGGCGACCTCCGCCTTGAGATGGGCGGCGAGCGCTTCCGGCGTCTGCTGCTGCGGCGACACCGGGATGGCGCCGAGCGCATCGAAGCGCCCCGTCACCTTCGGGTCTTTCAGCGCGGCTTGCAGCGCAGCGACAAGCTTCTGCGACACCTCCGCCGGCAGGCCGCGCGGCGCCCACATCGCATGCCAGGCCGTCACCTCGAAGCCTTTCAGCCCGGCCTCGTCGAGCGTCGGCAGGTCGGGCAGCACCGCCAGGCGCTGCCGCGTGGTCGCGGCATAGCCCTTGATCTTGCCTTCCTTGATCTGCGCCGCCGTGGTGGTCGTCTGATCGCACAACAGGTCGATCTGGCCGCCGAGCAGATCGGTCATCGCGGGACCGGTGCCGCGGTATGAAACCGCGGTCGCCTGCGTGCCGAGCGCGCTCAGGAACATCAGCGAGCACAGGTGCGCCGCCGAACCGACGCCGGCATGGGCGAAGGTCGCCGCCTTGTTCTTCTGCTTCACCCAGGCAATCAGCTCGGTCGCGTTCTTCGGCTCGAGGTTGACCTTGCCGACGATCGTCATCGGCGCGTCGGCAATGCGGCCGATCGAGTCGAAGTCGTTGATCACGTTGTAGCGGAGATTGTCGTAGAGCGTAGGCGCCGTCGCCTGTGCGATATGCCAGACCGCCACCGTATGGCCGTCGGGAGCGGCCTTGGCGACGCGCGCCATGCCGATGGTTCCGGCCGCACCGCCGACATTCTCGACGACCATCTGCGTGCCAAGCGTGCGGCCCATCGACTCCGCGATCAGGCGCGCCATCGCGTCGGTCGGTCCGCCGGCGGCCGCGGGCACGAGCACCGTGATCGGACGCGACGGATAGGCCTGCGCCATCGCCTGGGTCGCGCCGGCGGCGGCAAGCGCCCCTGCCACCACCAGCGAGAGTGTGAGCCATCCCATCGATTTTCGCATGGTCGTTCTCCCTGAAGTTTTTTCCCTAGTATTTCTGGTTGTCGCCGGCGAGCATCTCGCACACCGCCTTGGTGACATCGGCGGTCTTCGCCTTGCCACCGAGATCGGGGGTGTGCAGCGATTTGTCGGCCGTGATCCTTTCAATGGCGCGCATCAGGCGGGCCGCCGCACCCTTCTCGCCGAGATGCTCCAGCATCATCACGCCGGACCAGAACGTTCCGATCGGGTTGGCGATACCTTTGCCCATGATGTCGAAGGCCGAGCCGTGGATCGGCTCGAACATCGAAGGAAATTTCCGTTCCGGATTGAGATTGGCCGTCGGGGCGATGCCGAGCGATCCGGCGAGCGCCGCGGCAAGGTCGGACAGGATGTCGGCATGAAGGTTGGTCGCGACGATGGTATCGAGCGATTGCGGCTTAAGCGTCATCCGCATGGTCATGGCGTCGACCAGCATCTTGTCGGAGGTGACGTCCGGAAACTCCGCCGCAACCTCGGCGGCGATCTCGTCCCACATCACCATGCCATGGCGCTGCGCATTCGACTTGGTTACCACGGTCAGCAGCTTGCGCGGCCGCGAGCGGGCGAGCGCGAAGGCGAAGCGCATCACGCGCGTGACGCCGGCGCGCGTGAAGATCGACACGTCGGTCGCGACTTCCTCGGGCAATCCCTTGTGCGCGCGGCCGCCGACGCCGGCATATTCGCCCTCCGAGTTCTCGCGCACGATCACCCAGTCGAGCTCCGGGCCGGAGACGTTGCGCAGCGGACTGGTGATGCCCGGCAGGATGCGGGTCGGGCGCACATTGGCGTATTGATCGAACGGCTGGCAGATCGCGAGCCGCAAGCCCCACAGCGTGACGTGGTCTGGCACGTCGGGCGCGCCCGCCGAGCCGAACAGGATCGCGTCGTGGTTCTTGATGAGGTCGCGGCCGTTCTCCGGCATGAAGGCGCCGGTCCTCTTGTAGCGCTCCGAGCTCCAGTCGAAATGATCGAACGTCAGCGCAAAGCCGTCGCGCTTGGCGCAGGCCGCGAGCGCCTCGACGCCGGCGGCAATGACCTCGGTGCCGATGCCGTCTCCGGGAATGGCGGCGATCCGGTAGCTGCGCATGGGGACCCTGCAAAACGAAAAATCGGCGACGGGAGCGGAAGTTGAGACCCGCATCTTCCATGGAAGATGATGCCTGTTCAAGCGAACGGACGGGACCAACGGCCGGCCGAGCGCGTATTCGGACCACCCTTTTCATCCGGCGGGACCTGTGCCATAGTCGCTATATTCTGTTGGATATAGCGCGCAGCGATGTCATCCTCGCCCAACCTGTCCTCGGTACTGTCATGGCGGCCCACCGGCGCGGTGAAGCCGGCGCTATCGATTGCCGACATCCCGCCGGCGCATCACGGCGAGCAGAAGCCGCGCGTCATCGACCCGTCGGCGATCGCATCGAAACGCCGGGCGCAGATCCGCGAGGTGCATCACAGCCTGCATTGCTCGATCGTCGGCACCTGCCTGACCACCGGCGAGCTGCGGCGGTTGTTGCTCCGCCTCAACATGAACAGCGCGGAAACGCTGGACGACCACGGCGTCCACCAGCTTGGCGTCATGCTGGCCTCAGGCCCGAGCATCGGGGCCAAGCACCTGCAGAAGGCGCTCGATCGGAAGCACAGGCTCGCGCTCAATCAGTTCGCCAAGGCGAAGGACACCGCCGCGCTCGAAGCGCTCTGGGATGACGCCCTGAAGACCGGCGACATCCCCGGCGCCTATTGGAGCGTGATCACGCATCCCGCCACCACCGAAGCGCTGGTGAAACGCGCCTTCGGCGAAGTGCACATGCTCTCCCACCTCGTCGGCGCGGCGAACCGGGCCGATATCCAGCGATTGCGGCAGCTCGAAGCGGAGAACGCCGCGCTTGCCGAGAAGATCGAGCGTCAGCAGCAGCAACTGCGTGACGGTTTCACGTCGCGCGACGAGACCATCCGCCGCCTGGGCGATGCACTCGCCAGCAGGGTGGCCGTGGGCACGATCGCCGAACCGGACGACGGTTCGGACGAGGCTGCGACCCTGTCGCAGGCGCTTGCCGAACGGGACAAACGCCTCGTCCGCGAGACCGCGCGGCGCGAGCGGCTTGAGGAGCGTCTGGCAAAAATGACGGCCGAACGCGACGAGGCGCTGCGCGCCCGCGATCAGGCCGCCAGGGACCACGAGGCGCTGCGACTGGAGCTGGCATCTGTCGAGGCCAGAATCTCGATGGTCGTCCCGGACGAGGACGACGCCGCCATCGCCACGTCGGCCCTGGGCGGCGTGACGCTGCTCTATGTCGGCGGCCGCGCGAACCTGATTCCGCAGATGAAGTCTCTGGTCGAGCTGTCGAACGGCCACTTCCTCCACCACGATGGTGGGCTCGAGCACAACCCTGCCCTTCTGCCAGGGCTGGTCAGCCGCGCCGACCTGGCCGTGTTTCCGGTCGACTGCGTCAGTCACGAAGCGGTAGCCGCGCTCAAGCGGACCTGCCGTCAATTGGGCAAGCGTTATGTGCCGTTGCGCACGTCGAGCCTGACCAGCCTGCTCGCCGGGATTTCGGCGATCGACGCGGAAGCGGCCGCCGCCGAGCCGGCGCGCAACTAGCGACCGACGAGCCTATTCAGCCGCGCACCATGTTGGTGATAACGTGCCGGGCACCTGACACGAGGCGCCCCCCATGGCCGGAACCCGGCTCACCGTTCGCGTTGACTTCGGATCCGACCGGGCGCTGGGCCCCGGCAAGATTTGCCTGCTGGAAGCCGTCAAGAATTCCGGATCGATCTCGCAGGCGGGGCGCTCGCTCGACATGTCCTACCGCCGCGCCTGGCTCCTCATCGACGACATGAACCGCTGCTTCTGCGAGCCCGTGGTTGCGGCTCAGCCGGGCGGCGCGCAAGGAGGCGGCGCCGCGCTGACGGCGTTCGGCGAAGAACTGATCCGGAAATATCGGGCGATCGAGACGCAAGCGACGGCGGCCGCCAAGGCGCAATTGCGCGACCTCGAAACGTCGCTGCGCGCCAAGGGCCGAGGCACGATCAGCAAGACATCGATCAAGTCAAAGGCCGGGATCCGCCCGGCGCGCCAACGAGCATAAGCGTCTGCCCGACCTCCGAGAGGACCTTCGCCGGGATCTGAAACATCAGCTCGGTGCCCCCGATGGTGACGCCGAGGCCGCAACTGCCGTCTTCAAGTTCGCCTGCGCTCAAGGCGGAGAGTGGAATTGGCTGGTACTGGGAGCGGTCCTGCGTGAGTGATGGCGCCGGCGTACTCGCCGCCATCTGCAGGATGAACGTCACGAAAGGCTCGAGATCGGCGGCACGAAGGCTGAACTGGATCGGCTGTCCGGCGGACGAAAGCTGCAACAGGACCGCCTCACCGTCCGAGGACATGCCACCCTCGACGAACTCGACCGTCGGAAAATCGATGCCGTCCTGCTGCATGATCGGGACGCCACTTTCCTTCGCGTTCCACTCCCGTTATATTCGTCGGAATATTGCGTATTGTAAAGAGGGCGCGCGCCGGTCGCTGCCCTATGCCCGGTCGTTGTCTGGTGACATGAGGCGACGGCGCGTGGTGTGGTACACTCACTAGGCCAAACGATGGAGCAGGACATGAAGCTCAGTGCGCGCAATCAGATCGAAGGCAAGGTCGTCAGCGTCAAGAAAGGCGCGACGACGTCGCATGTGAAGCTCGACATCGGCAAGGGTGTCATCATCACGTCCGCCATCACCAATGATGCGGTTGCCGAGCTCAAGCTGAAGAAGGGCGACAAGGCCTGGGCGGTGATCAAGGCGTCCGACGTGATGATCGGGAAATAATCGCGTTCGACCCGCGATCACAGAAACGCTTCGATCTCCGACGCCGGAGCCATTGCATAAAACTCGCCGCCCGACGCGACGCCGAACATGCGCACGCCATTCACGTCTCGTTCCTCACCCAGTTCGACCAGGTCGTAGAACAGCGCGCGCGTCACCTTGGCCCAGAGGTCGCGGCGCACGTGCAGGTAGGGCTTGAGCCCGCCGGTGTCGGGTTCCGGCTCGAAGCGCAGCGCGTGCCCCGCTCCACACGCAACCCAGTCATCCACATTGGTGCGGAAGGACAGTCGCCGCGACCCGGCTCCCTCCTCCACCTTCAGTTCAACGGCAAGGAACGGCGCGTCGTCCACCGTAATGCCGACCTTTTCGACCGGCGTGACCAGGAAATACTTGTCGCCCTCCCGCTTCAGCACCGAGGCAAACAGCTTCACCAACGCCGGCCGCCCGATCGGGGTTTTCAGGTAATGCCATGTTCCATCTGCGGAAATCCGCATATCGAGGTCGCCGCAAAAGGGCGGATTCCATAGATGCACAGGCGGAGGACCCTTGCGGGCGGCCTCGCCGGCCGCCGCCTGGATGCTCTCAAATCCTTGAATTCCCTGCCCTTCCTTCGCCATTGTTTGCCTGGAACGTGGGCTCGTGACTGGCCGTTTTCTCCGCGATCGCGATCGCGCGCAAGCTTATCCACCGCCGGGAGATAAAGCCCGGCTTGGCCTGGAAAAGCCGCAGCCGACAGGAGATCGTAGCGCCGAGAGAGGCCAACCCCGGGGCGATCGTGACAGGACTGCAACAAGGCAGGATCGCACCCGTTGAAAACTAGCGTAATCTCCAGGCAGTTACGGGGATTCGTGCGCCCGGGCGACACAGCCCGCGAGATGCATAGCCGTCGTCCTGCGGCATTTGGCGCGAATGTTGCACGTTTTGTAGTCAGGCCGGTGAGGCTCGGTACGCGACACTGCCCTAAACATGTGTCCGGAACTTAAGGAGCAAATGACATGGCGGCAGCCGGAGACGGGCTGGAAAAACTCGAAGACATGATCGTGCGTGCGGCCGAGTCGACGGGGGCGCAGGTCGCCGCCGCCAAGGCTGCGATCGGCAAGGTCATCTTCGGCCAGGAACGGGTGCTCGAACAGGCACTGATTACGGTGCTGTCGGGCGGCCATGCGCTGCTGGTCGGCCTCCCCGGTCTCGCCAAGACCAAGCTGGTCGAGACCATGGGTATCGTGCTGGGACTTGAGGCACGCCGCATCCAATTCACGCCGGACCTGATGCCGTCCGACATCGTCGGCTCCGAGGTGCTGGAAGAAAGCGCCGGCGGCAAGCGCAGCTTCCGCTTCATTCCCGGCCCGATCTTCGGCCAGCTGCTGATGGCCGACGAGATCAACCGCGCCTCGCCGCGCACGCAATCGGCGCTGCTGCAGGCGATGCAGGAATTGCATGTGACCGTCGCCGGCAATCGCCACGACGTTCCACGCCCCTTCCATGTGCTCGCGACCCAGAACCCGATCGAGCAGGAAGGCACCTATCCGCTGCCCGAAGCGCAGCTCGACCGCTTCCTGATGCAGATCGACGTCGACTATCCCGACCTCGAGAACGAGCGGAAGATCGTGTTCGACACCACCGGCATGGAGGAGAGCAAGCCGAAGGCGACGATGACCGCCGACGAGCTTCTCGCCGCGCAGCGCCTGGTGCGCCGCCTGCCGGTCGGCGAGTCCGTCGTCGACGCCATCCTCACCCTGGTGCGCGCGGCGCGTCCAGGACCGGAGACCGGCGAGCTCGGCAAGCTGATCTCCTGGGGCCCGAGCCCGCGTGCGTCCCAATCGCTGATGCTCGCGGCGCGCGCGCGCGCCCTGATCGACGGGCGGCTGTCGCCGTCGATCGACGACGTGCTCGACATGGCGGAACCGATCCTCAAGCACCGCATGGCGCTGACCTTCGCCGCCCGCGCCGATGGCGAAACCGTGGAAGGCGTCATCGGCCGGCTCAAGCAGCGGATCGGATAGGATTTGATGGCGCGGCGTGCCGACAAGCAGGAGATCAAGGCCACGCAGCACGCGAGCGGCGAAGCGCGCACGCTCGCCGAAACGCTGCCGCGGCTCATCCTCGAAGCGCGCAAGATCGCCGCCACCGTCATCCACGGCCTGCACGGCCGCCGCCGGGCCGGACCGGGCGAGAATTTCTGGCAGTACCGCCGCTTCCTCTCCGGCGAACCCGCGCGCCGCGTCGACTGGCGGCGCTCCGCGCGCGACGGCATCCTCTATGTGCGCGAGCAGGAATGGGAAGCCGCGCACACGGTCTGGATCTGGCCCGACCGTTCGCCATCCATGCATTTCACCTCGGCGCTCGCGAGCGAATCCAAGCTCAACCGCGCGCTGGTGGTCACGTTCGCACTGGCCGAAGTGCTGGTGCACGCGGGCGAGCGCGTCGGCGTGCCGGGCGTGATGCGGCCGACCGGCAGCCGCAACGTGCTCGACAAGATGGGCAACGCGATCGTGCATGACGTGACCGAGCGCGCAAGCCTGCCGCCCTCGTTCGTGCCGTCGGCGCTCTCCGAAATCGTCATCGTGTCGGACTTCTGGTCGCCGATGAGCGAAATCCGCCCGACGCTCTCGCGGCTGTCCGCGACCGGCGCGCACGGCCACACCGTGCAGGTGGTCGATCCCGCCGAGGAGACCTTCCCCTATTCCGGCCGCGTCGAGTTCATCGAGCCCGAAGGCGGCGGCTCGGTCACCGCCGGCCGCGCCGAAGCCTGGAAAGCCGACTACGACAAGCGCGTCTCGCGTCATCGCGCCGAGTTGCGCGCCGAGACCGACAAGCTCGGCTGGAGCTTTGCGATCCATCGCACCGACCGGCCGGCGACCGAACTGCTGCTGGCGCTGCACGCGCGCATGGCCGCTCCCCCGCCCGGCGCCGTGGTCGGCGGCCGCGTGCAGACCCGGAGGTCGGCATGATGCCGTGGCTGCCGCTCGGCTTCGCCTCGCCGCTGGTGCTGCTCGGCCTCCTGGCCCTGCCGGTGCTGTGGTGGCTGCTGCGGCTGATCCCGCCGCAGCCGACGCGCATCGATTTCCCGCCCACGCGGCTGTTGTTCGATATCAAGCCGCAGGAGGAGACGCCGCGCCGCACGCCGTGGTGGCTCACGCTGCTGCGCCTCACGCTTGCGACGCTCGTCATCCTCGCCGCCGCCGGTCCGCTCTGGAATCCCGCCGCCGACGTGGTGCGGTCATCGTCGCCACTTGCGATCCTGATCGACGACGGCTTCCCCGCCGCCGGCACCTGGGACGCGCGCATGCGCACCGCCGACGATCTCATCAATCGTGCTGAAACCGACGGCCGCGGCGTCGCGCTCATTCCTTTGTCGGAAACGAGCCGTGAGATCGGATTCGAGACGCCGGGTGCGGCGCGGGTGCGGCTCAAGCAGCTCAAGCCGAAGCCATACGCGCTGCAGCGCTCCGATGCATTGCCGGGATTGAGCCGCTTCTTCGGCGCCACCGCGGATGTCGAGACGGTCTGGCTCACCGACGGAATCGACTCCGGCGGCGGCTCCGACTTCGTCGCGGCGCTCGGCCGCATCGTCGGAACGCGCGCGATGAGCGTGATCGAAGGCGGCCTCCCGCCGGCGCTTGCGCTCGCGGGCGCCGAGAACACCGCCGGCGCGCTGACCGTCAAGGTTCTGCGCTCCGCCAAGGGCAGCGCGCAATCCGGCATGCTGCGCGGGCTCGACCTCAAGGGTCTGCCGCTCGGCGAAGCGACATTCAGCTTCGGCGCCGACGACACCGAAACCGAAGCGGCGCTGGCGCTGCCGGTCGAAATCCGCAACGACGTCGCGCGGCTCGACATTGGCGCCGAACGCTCGGCCGGCGCGGTGCAGCTTCTGGACAAGCGCTGGCGCCGGCGCGCCGTCGGCCTCGTGTCCGGCGCCACCGCCGACACCGCGCAGCCGCTGCTCGCCTCGACCTATTACCTGACGCGCGCGCTCAATCCCTTCGCCGACGTGCGGCAGGCCGATCGCGGCTCGGCGGCGCAGGCGGTCAACCAGTTCATGGATCAGCGGCTGCCGATGATGATCCTCGCCGACGTCGGCAACGTCGCCGAAGCACGCGAACGCCTGACCAAGTGGATCGAGGGCGGCGGCGTGCTGGTGCGCTTCGCCGGCCCTCGGCTCGCGGCCGGCGACGACGATCTCATTCCGGTCAAGCTCCGGCGCGGCGGCCGCGCGCTCGGCGGCGCGCTGAGCTGGGACCAGCCACAGCAGCTCGCCGGGTTCTCGCGCGAGAGCCCGTTCGCCAACATGGCGGTGCCGGGCGATGTTACGGTGAGCCGGCAGGTGCTGGCCGAGCCCGACTCGACACTCACCGACCGCACCTGGGCGACGCTCGCCGACGGGACGCCGCTGGTCACCGCGCAAGCGCGCGGCAAGGGCCTGATCATCCTGTTTCATGTGAGCGCCGACACGCGCTGGTCGAACCTGCCGCTGTCGGGTGCGTTCGTGGACATGCTCAAGCGCATCGTTTCGCTGGCCGGCTCGGCCGCGACGACCGACGGCGACGGCACGCGCGCCGGTCGCGAAGTGGTTCCGCCGACCCGCATCCTCGACGGCTTCGGCGTGTTCGGTCCGCCGCCCGCGAACGCGCGGCCGGTCGTCGCCGGCTATACCGGCCGTGCAACGGCCGACAACCCGCCCGGATTCTACGGTCCGCCCGAGGGGCTGCTGGCGGTCAACGCACTGGCGCCCGACGACCGATTGGCGCCGCTCGATCTGGCCGGCCTCAATGCGCGCCGCGACGTCTATCGCGTGAGCGAGCCGCAGGACCTGCGCGGTCCGGTGATGCTGGCGGCGATGGGACTGCTGGCGCTTGATGCCTTGGTGGTCTTTTTCCTTGCGGGCGGGCTCGGGCAGTTGCTCCGCCGCCGCCCTCGCCCGGCCGCAGCCGCCCTTGCGCTCGCGATCGCCGGCGCGGCGTTCCTGCTGCCGCAACCGGGACAGGCGCAGGACGACACCGCCGCCCTGCGCGCGACGCTGCAAACCCGCCTCGCCTATGTCATCACCGGGAACGACGAGGTCGACCGGGTCAGCCGCGCGGGCCTGCAAGGCCTGACGCTCTTCCTCGCGCAAAAGACCGCGCTTGAGGCCGGCGATCCGGTCGGAATCGATCCCGGCAAGGACGAGCTTGCGTTCTTCCCCCTGATCTACTGGCCGATGGTGCCGGGCACGCCGCGTCCCTCGCGCGAAGCGCTTGAGCACATCGACGCCTACATGAAGAACGGCGGCACGGTGCTGTTCGACACCCGCGACGCAATCGAAGGCTCGCCCGGCACCGGCGCGGTCTCACCCAACACGGCGGCGCTGCGCACGATCCTGTCCTCGCTCGATATCCCCGAGCTCGAGGCGGTGCCGCACGACCACGTGCTGACCAAGACGTTCTATCTGCTCAAGGAGTTTCCAGGCCGCTATGCCGCCGGGCAGCTCTGGGTCGAAGCCAGCGCAACGGAACGCGACGACGATACGCAGGAGCGCCCGGCGCGCACCGGCGACGGCGTCTCCTCGATCATCATCTCGTCGAACGATCTCGCCGGCGCCTGGGCGCTGCGGCCGGACGGCCAGGCGATGCTCCCGATCGTCGCGAACGAACCGCGTCAGCGCGAATTCGCGTTCCGTGCCGGCGTCAACATCGTGATGTACACGCTGACCGGCAACTACAAGGCCGATCAGGTTCACGTGCCGGCGCTTATCGAGCGGTTGGGGCAGTAGGAGAGTTCCGTGAACATCGGCATCTCATTCGCCCCACTCGTCCCTGACTACCTCGTGTGGTCGGCGCTGGTTATTGCGGTCGCGCTGGTGATCCTGCTGCTGGCGTCGCGCAGCCGCGGCGCCTTGGTGCGCGCCGTCGCGATGGCGCTGTTCGTGCTGGCCCTGGCCAACCCTTCCCTCACCCGCGAGGATCGCGACCCGCTCACCTCGATCGCGATCGTGGTCGTCGACAAGAGCGCGAGCCAGGAATTCGGCGACCGCACGCAGCAGACTGAAGCGGTGCGCGCTGCGCTGTCCGAGCGGCTCGGGCGGATAGCCAATCTCGAGGTCCGTTTCATCGAAGCAGGCGAGTCCGGCGGCGACAGCGACGGCACGCGCCTGTTCACGGCGCTGACCTCCGCCATGACCGACATCCCGCACGACCGCGTGGCCGGCGTGGTCTTCCTCACCGATGGGCGCGTGCATGACGTGCCCACCGACGCCGCGACACTCGGCTTCGGCGCGCCCGTGCATGCGCTGATCACCGGCCGCCCGAACGAACGCGACCGCCGGGTGGTGCTGGTCACGACGCCGCGCTTCGGCATCGTCGGGCAATCGCAGACCATCGCCTACCGCGTCGATGACCAGGGCGTGCCGGCCGGCACGAGCCAGGTGACCGTGCGCCGCGACGGCGAGGTGATCGACAAGCGCAACGTCCGCGTCGGCCAGGAGGTCCGCATCAATGTGCAGATCCCGCATGCCGGGCCGAACATCGTCGAGATCGAGGCCGCGCCGCTCGACGACGAGCTGACCACGGTCAACAACCGCGCCGTCGTTTCGATCGAGGGCGTGCGCGACAAGCTGCGCGTGCTGCTGGTGTCCGGCGAGCCGCACGCGGGCGAGCGCGCGTGGCGCAACCTGCTCAAATCCGACGCCGCCGTCGACCTCGTGCACTTCACGATCTTGCGTCCGCCGGAAAAGCAGGACGGCACGCCGATCCACGAGCTCTCGCTGATCGCGTTCCCGACCCGTGAGCTGTTCCAGCAGAAGATCCATGAGTTCCAGCTCATCATCTTCGACCGGTACGCACGGCAGGGCGTGCTGCCGATCCTCTACTTCGACAACATCGCGCGTTACGTGCGCGGCGGCGGCGCGGTGCTGATCGCGGCCGGGCCGGACTACGCCAGCCAGACCAGCCTGTGGCGCACGCCGCTTGAAGCGGTGCTGCCGGCGGAACCGTCAGGCCGCACCACCGACATGGCCTATCGGGCGAAGCTTTCGAAGCTCGGCCAGCGCCATCCGGTGACGCGCGGGCTCGAAGGCTCGCAGAGCGATCCACCGCAATGGAGCCGATGGTTCCGGCTGGTCGACGCGCGCGCCTCCAAGGGCATGACCGTGATGGAAGGCCCCGAAAGCAAGCCGCTGCTCCAGCTCTCGCGCGAGGGCGAAGGACGTATCGCGCTGCTCCTCTCCGATCACATCTGGCTGTGGGCGCGCGGCTATGAGGGTGGCGGGCCGCATATCGACCTGATGCGCCGGCTCTCGCACTGGCTGATGAAGCAGCCCGACCTCGAAGAGGAAGCGCTGCGCCTGCTGGTGCGCGGCCGCGACCTCACGGTGCAGCGACAGACCATGGCCGAGACCGTCGAAGAGATCACGCTCACGGCGCCGTCGGGCAAGACACGCACGCTGACGCTGACCGAAGGCGATCCCGGCGTATTCCGCACCACCATCGAGGCGAACGAGCTCGGGCTGTGGCGCGCCACCGACGGCAAGCTCACCGCGCTCGCCAATGTGGGCCCCGCCAATCCGCGCGAGTTCACCGAGGTCACATCGACAACGCAGGTGATGGCCCCCCTCACCGACGCGACCGGCGGCGCATCGATGCGGATCGCCGACGCGTCCGGCACGATCAACGTGCCGCGCATCGTCTCGGTGCGGTCGAGCGACACCTTCCGGGGCGAAGACTGGATCGGACTGCGGATGCGCGAGGCGAGCGTCGTGCGCGGGATCGGCGTGCTGCCCATCTTCGCAGGCGCGATCGGGCTGTTGCTGCTGATCGGCGCGCTCGCGGCAACCTGGGCCAGAGAAGGCCGCTGACGGATTCCCTCCGCTCGCCATTAAATTGGGCGTTCGGCGTATGCTAGCCACGACGTGGCAGCGGTGCCTATTCCGACACCGTGCTGGCATCGGAGAGTGTGTGCCATGCACACGGCACGCGAGCGGGACGGCCCGCCCTTGGCAAGCGCGGTCCCGCCGGCGCCGATGCTGCAAATCCGAAATCTGGTGCATACCTACGCGAACGGCGTCCAGGCGCTCGCGGGCGTCGATCTCGACGTGCCGCGTGGCATGTACGGCCTGCTCGGGCCGAACGGCGCCGGCAAATCGACACTGATGCGGATCGTCGCCACCTTGCAGCAGCCGACCGCCGGCAGCGTCACCTTCGACGGCGCCGACGCCATCGCAGACCCGTTCGCGATACGCCGCGTGCTCGGCTATCTGCCGCAGGAGTTCGGCGTCTACCCGCGCGTTTCGGCGGAGGACCTGCTCGATCACCTCGCGGTGCTCAAGGGCGTCGGCCCCGCCAAAGTGCGGCGCGAGCAGGTTCACGCGCTGCTGGAGCAAACCAACCTCTACGACGCGCGCAAGCGCGCGGTCTCGACCTACTCCGGCGGCATGCGGCAGCGCTTCGGCATCGCGCAGGCGCTGCTCGGCAACCCGCAGATCATCATCGTCGATGAGCCCACGGCGGGGCTGGACCCGACCGAGCGGCATCGCTTTCATGAGCTGCTGTCCGAGATCGGCGCGACGGTCGTGGTCATCCTCTCGACCCATCTTCTCGACGACGTATCGCGGCTGTGTACCCGCGCCGCCATCCTGTTCGGGGGCCGCGTGGTTGCGCATGGCGAGCTGTCGTCGCTGGTCGCAACGCTGCACGGGCGGATCTGGCGCAAGACCGTGCCGCGGAGCGAGGTCGAAGCGCACCGGCGCGACTTCAACGTGCTCTCGACCCGATACACCGAGGCGAACGCGGTGCTTCATGTGCTCGGCAACGAGAGCCCCGGTGTCGGCTTCGAGCCGGTCAGCGGCGAGCTCCAGGACGTCTATTTCGCCATGACCGCCGAAGCCGACAAAGCCGACGCCTGACATGCTGGCCCGGCAAGCCGCCACGTTCGTACAGATCGTCGGCTTCGAGCTGCGTTACCACCTGCGCCAGCCCAGCACCTACGTCTATTTCGTCATTTTCGGGCTGCTCGGATGGCTGGTTGCCATCGGCGATGTCAGGCACGCGACCGCGCGCGTGACCTTGAATGCGCCCATCATGGTCGCGGCGACGATGCGTACTCTCAGCATCTTGGGCCTGTTCATCCCGCTTGCGATTCTCGCGAGTGCGGCGCTGCGCGACCGGCGAACCAAGATGGACGAACTGATCCGCACAGCACCGGTGCCGATCAGCACCTATCTGCTGGGCCGGTTTATCGGCGCGCTCATCATCACTGTGTTCGTATTCTGCGGCGCTTTCGTCGGCCTCGCGGCCGGGACGAAAATGTGGTGGGTCGATCCTGCGGTCATCGGGAATTTCCGATACGACGCCTACCTCAGTGCACTGGCGACCATCGCCTTACCGAATCTATTTTTTGCCGGGGCGCTGTTCTTCACGACCGCCGGTATGACGCGGAGCATGCTGGCGACGTATGTAGCCCTCGTCGCGCTTCTGGTCGGCCATTTCGCCGGCTCGGCGATCGGCGACCCGGCGATGCGCTGGTTCGTCGGCATGATCGATCCGATCGGCCGCTTCGCGTTCGACAATGTCACCCGCTATTGGACTGTGGCCGAGCGCGGCACGCAGCTCATTCCGTTCACCGGCACTTTCGCGCTCAATCGTCTGGTGTGCGTCGGGATCGGTGCGGCGCTCCTGGCGTTGTCGATGGCGCTCTATCGCCGCCGGCTTCCTGCAGGCCGCGTACTGCGCGCCCTCGAAGCCGCGCCAAGGCCGGCGGCGGCCGTCCGCACGCGCCGCGTCCCGGTTGCGTCCTCCGGCGGCGCCGGCATCTGGGCGCAATTCGTGGCGTGCGCGCGGTTCGAGACGCGCGCCATTCTGCGCAGCTGGACGTTCCTGGCCTTGCTTGTGCTGGGGGTCGCCGGGTGCGTAACCGTTTTGATGAACCTCGGCGAAAGTTACGGCACGCCGCTGCTGCCGTTGACGCATGTGGTCGTCAGGGCGCTGGAGCAGGCCTGCTATTTTCTGCTGCTGATTTTGGTGGTCCTGTTCGGCACCGAGATCGTATGGCGCGAGCGGGAGGCCGGCATCGCCGAGATTGTCGACGCGACACCGGTGCCGAACTTTGTCTTTCTGGCCGCGAAGCTCGTGGCGGTCACGCTGATGGTGCTCGCCATTCTTGGCGTGGCAACGGTGGTCGGGGTCGCCTATCAGCTTGCCAAAGGCGTCACCCGCATCGATGCCCACTTCTATCTTGTCAATTTGTTCGTGCTGATCGGCCTGCAGATGGTGATGATCGCCGTCCTGGCGAGCTTCGTGCAGGCGCTGGTGAACCAGAAATATATCGGCCTCGTGGCTATCCTGATCCTGGTGATCGTGATCCCGCTCACCGTCCAGGGGTTCGAGGTCCGGGTGCCGCTCTTGGATTTCGCAACCCATCCGGATGTGCCGCTCTCGGACATGAACCAGTTCGGTCATTTCCTGCCGGCGGCGTTCTGGTTCCTGGCCTACTGGGCTTGCGTGAGCGTGCTCCTCGGCGTCGCCACGCACACGCTTTGGATCCGCGGTATTCCGGCGCCGTTCTGGACGCGGCTGCGCGGCATGCGAACAGCGATGACGCCGGCCGTGACGGCGGTCGCGGTCGCTGCCGTCGTCGGCACGGCGGCCGCCGGCTCATACATCTATTGGAACACGCACGTCCTCAACGAGGACATCTCGGCCGCGAACGCGAGGCAGCGCGCCGTCGATTACGAGAAGGCCTACCGGCAATTCGAGGCGCTGCCGCAGCCGCGGATCACCGAGGTCGAGATGGAGGTCGATCTCTATCCGCAGACCCGCAGCTTCGTGTCGCGTGGCCGCCATGTGCTGGTGAATCGAAGCGGCGCGCCCATCGAGACCGTCCACGTGTGGTTCGCCACTGATGTTTCCGTCGACAAGGTCGAGCTAGCCGATTCCACTCTTCTCGATGCGCAGTCCCGCTTCAATCACTACATCTTCCGTCCTGCCACGCCGCTTGCACCCGGCGAGGAGCGAACGCTGACGTTCGCCGTGTCGAAACACCCCAAAGGCTTCAAGAGCCAGGCGGACCACTCGTCGGTGCTGTTCAACGGAACTTTCGTGCGCAACAATCAGCTGGCGCCGTCGATCGGCGTATCGTCGGCGCGGTATCTGCAGGACGAGAAGCAGCGCAAGGCGCATGGCCTGGTGCCGTTCGCCGAGACCAAGCTCGACGAGAAGATCCTGCGCAACCGCGGCCACTGGGCCGGCGATTCCGACTTCATCCGGTTCGCCATCACGCTGTCGACCAGCGCCGACCAGATCGCGCTCGCGCCGGGCTATGTCGAGCGCGAATGGAGCGCCGAGGGGCGGCGCTATTTCCGCTACGCGATGGACACGCCGATCCTGAATTTCTGGTCGGTGCTGTCGGCGCGCTATGCGGTGGCCCGCGACAAATGGAACGACGTCGACATCGCCATCTATTTCCATCCCGGGCACGAAACCAACGTGCTCCGCATGATCGATGCCGTGAGGGAGTTGCTGGCCTATTACTCTGAAAACTTCGGGCCTTACCAGCACCGCCAGATGCGGATCGTCGAATTCCCCGGATACTTCGATTTTGCGCAATCGTTCCCGAACACGGTGCCCTATTCGGAGGGGTCCGGGTTCATCGCGGACAATCGAAACCCCGACTTGATCGACTATGTCTGGTACCTAACCGCCCACGAGGTCGCGCACCAATGGTGGGGTCATCAGGTTGCCGGCGCAGCGCTGCCGGGCGAAGGGTTCCTCTCCGAGGCGCTGGCGCAGTACGCGTCGCTCATGGTGATGGAGCGCCGATACGGCGCCGCCCACATGCGGAAGTTTCTGAGCTACGAGCTCGACAAATATCTGTCGGCGCGCGGCCTCTCGCAGCGCGGCGAGCCTCCGCTCATTCGCGCCGAAGGCCAAGGCCACATCCGCTACAACAAGGGCGCCGTTGCGATGTACGCGCTCAAGGATGCGGTCGGCGAAGCGACCGTCAATCGCGTGCTGGCGCAGCTCGTGCGCGAGCATGGCCTCAAGACCAATCCCTACACGACGGCGATGGACTTCATCCGCCTGCTGCGCAAGGAAGTCGGCAAGGAGCACCAGCAGCTCGTGACCGACCTGTTCGAGCGGATCGTGCTCTGGGATCTGCAGGTTGTCGGCTCGGAGGCGAAGCCGACGGACGACGGCAAGTGGCGGGTTCGCGTCGACGTTCAGGCCCGCAAGCTTGTCGCCGATAGCAGCGGCGGCGAGAAAGAGGCGCCGCTCGATCAGGCGATCGACATCGGCCTGTTCACCGCCGATCCGCGGCGGAGAGAATTCTCCGCAAAGGACGTCATCCGTCTGGAGAAGCACCGCATCGTCGGCCGCAAGCAGTCGATCGAGCTTGTCGTAGACCGCAAGCCCGCGTTCGTGGGCATCGACCCCTACATCAAGCTCATCCAGCGCAACACGGCCAACAATGTTGCGCCGCTTGCGGCTGCTGGAACAGCGACGGCAGAAAAGACCAGCCGGTGAGGATCGGACGCAGACAGGTCCGCGTTATTCCGCGATCGTCTCTTCCGCCGCGGTGATCAATCCGACCGACGGATTCTTCGCGCAGTACGCGGCAAGCTTGCCGGCGTCTTCCTTCATCTTGTCGAAGTCGACGATCGGGGGCGCATCCTGATCGGAATAGTAGCCGGCCATCCACATCAGGATCAGGCTGATACTGTCCTGCTTCATTTCAAGGAACTGCTGGCAGGTGATGGTCGACAGATCGACCTTCTGCGCCTGCGCGGGCGTCGCCGCCGCAAGCAGGGCCGCGGTCACAATGGCGCTAAAGATTTTCACGGTGCTCACCTTGTCTGGGAGAAGTCGAAAACGACGCTACTCTTCAGCCGAGTTCGCGTCAAAAACATTCCGCACTGCAATATCTAGACAAATCATTGGAATAAACGGACAGTAAACTGGCGGATCAAGCCGACGCCCAATCCGGCGTGATCGGGCCCGAAACGCCGCCGAACGCGCCCTCCGCAAGCTCGCACACCAAAAGCCGCGCCGGGTCGACCGGGCCCGGCAGCTTCGCCTGCCCTTTCGGAATCTTCTTGAAACCGAGTTTACCGTAATAAGGCTCGTCACCGACCAGGATGACCAGGCGGTGACCGCGCGCCTTCGCCTCCGCGAGCGCGCGCTCGATCAGCGCCTTGCCGATGCCGTGCTGGCGAAACGGCGGCTCGACCGTCAGCGGCCCGAGCAGCAGCGCAGCCGTGTCGCCGACGCGGATCGTCGACAGCCGCACCGACCCCACCAGCAACGTGCCGATGCGCGCGGTGAACGACAGGTCGAGGCTGTGGTCGTGGCCCTCCCGCAACCGGTAGGCCGACTTTGCAAGGCGGCCGGGCCCGAACGTGCGCTCGTGCAGGCGCTCGATGGCGACCGCGTCGTCGGTGGTTTCCGGCAAGATGGTGAGGGACAGATCACTCATGGGACGGGCGATCCGTTAGCATCCGGCGGGGTCCTGGTCCATCGGCCGGTGGCAAGGTGGGAGCCGTTTTCGGGAAAAGACCCTGCTCAATCAGAAAGCTGGGCGTGTAGAGTGGCGCGCATAACGGGAGCGGAGCATGGGATTTTTCGTCGAAGGCGTCTGGCACGAGGATACCCCGGCCAACCGGTCCGAGCGCGGGCGGTTCGTGCGCACACCGTCGGTGTATCGCAACTGGATCACCGCCGACGGCAGCGCCGGCCCGAGCGGCGAAGGCGGGTTTCCCGCCGCGCCCGGGCGCTACCATCTCTATGTCTCGAATTCCTGCCCCTGGGCCTACCGCACCACGCTGTTCCGCAAGCTCAAGAAACTCGAAAACGCGATCTCGATCACCATCGCGGCGCCGCTCTACGGCGAGCGAAGCTGGCGCTTCGTTGACGAGCCCGGCAGCGTCCCCGACACCGTCAACGGGACGAAGGAGTTGTGGGAGGTCTATCTGCTCGCCAACCCGCGCTACTCCGGCCGCGTGACGGTGCCGACGCTGTGGGACAAAGAACGCCGGACGATCGTCAACAACGAATCCTCCGAGATCATCCGCATGTTCAATTCGGCGTTCGATCGCTATACCGACGACCGGACCGACTACTACCCGGCGGCGTTGCGCGAGGAGATCGATCGCGTCAATGAGCTGGTCTACACCACCGTCAACAACGGGGTGTACCGCTCGGGCTTCGCGGTCGCGCAGGATGCCTACGAGGAAGCCTGCCGCGCGTTGTTCAACACCCTCGACAATCTCGAAGATCGCCTGTCGCGGCAGCGCTGGCTGGTCGGCAACCAGATCACCGAAGCGGACTGGCGGCTGTTCTCGACGCTCATCCGCTTCGACGCGGTCTATCACTACCACTTCAAGTGCAACCTGAAGCGGATCATCGACTACCCCAACCTGTCCAATTACGTGCGCGATCTCTACCAGCAGCCGGGCGTGGCCGAGACCGTCAACATGGACCACATCAAGCGCCACTACTACGGCCAGAAGCGGGTGAATCCGACCGGCATCGTTCCGCTCGGCCCGGTTGGGCCGGCGGTCGCGTTCGATGCACCGCATGACCGCGGACGCTTCGGGGGATAGCGCCCAGCGCCCATTGGTTAAGAGGTTGTTGAGAGAAACCGTCGCATTGTAGCGTTTGGCCGCTCGACGACGAGGATTTGCGGCCGGTTTTGGCGGAATCCAGAATGGCCCAGCCTACCCAGCAATACGCAAATACCATTGCGCTCGCAGACGCCGCGCTCGGCAAGATCGACAAGCTCGGCCAGCCGGCCGATCCGCGCAGCTATGCGCTGTGGTTCAAATACGCCTCCGGCGACAGCGGGCTGTTGTCCGCGGCGATCAACACCCGTCTCGCCCGCAATGGAACGCTGAGCACCCGCGACGTCGAGGAACTGCACGACGCCCACGTCGCTCCCGGCCGCGTCCAGGACAAGACCGACCGCGTCGGCACCCGCATGGCCGGCGAGATCGACCAGATCCTGGCAACGGTCGAGGTCGCGGAGGACACCGCTGGCGATTTTACGCGGGACCTCGCGAACGCCGCGCAACGGCTGGCCCGCACCGTCGATCGCGCCGATGTTCGCGCCATCATCGATGCCCTGGCGATCGCCACGCGCACCGCCGCGGAGAAGAACGCGCGCTTGCAGGCGCAGTTGCAGGCGATGTCGGAGGAGATCGCGCAGCTTCGCCGCGAGATCGTGGACATTCGCGTGGAGAGCCAGACCGATCCCCTCACTGGGCTCGGCAACCGCCGCTTCTTCCTCTCCGCCCTCGATCGATCGATCATCGAGAGCCGCGCCACCAACGAGCCGCTGACGCTCCTGATCGCGGATGTCGACCACATCAAGTCGATCAACGAAAACTACGGCAACATCGTCGGCGATCGCGTGCTCCGGTTTATCGCCATGGTGGTCAAGGAAGCGATCACCGGACGCGATGTCGCCGCGCGCTACCAGGACGACGCATTTGCAATCATCCTGCCGAAGACCAGCCTGCCGCCGGCGGTCCGTATCGCCGAGCAGCTCCGCCATGCGGTCACGAAATGCGAGCTGGTCCGGCGCACCACCGGCGAGAAGGCGCGGCTGACGCTTTCCGTCGGCGTCGCCACGCTCGACAAGGGCCTGAATGCGCAGGGGCTCCTCGAAGCCGCCGAGCTGTGCCTGCATGCGGCCAAGCGCGCCAGCCGCAACTGCGTCGTCAGCGAAGCCGACGAAAAGCTGTTCGCGGCGGTCGCGGGCAACACGCTGTCGGCGGCGCCGCCGTTCTTGAAGAAGTAGCCCGCGGTCCCCGCCCCGCGGCCTGAACCGTCATTCATCGTCGTCGCCGGCAACCCTGCAATGGTCGCGGGCATCGAACTTTTTGTGACGCGAGTCACATCCGATTTGGCGGCTTCCTGCGACAAACAGGACAAGTGGAAGGCAAGACGGGCCTTCTGATCCGCTACGGAGAGGCGACCATGCGCACCGACCGCACGCTGTTCCAGACAGACCTCAAGCACGATCTTGTACCCGGTCTCTGGTCAGAGCTGTCGGACATGGTCGCCCGCCTCCGCCACGATCTGTTCGCGGGATACCGCCCTGAACGCCACTATATGCGCGGCCCCGGGCCGGCCTGGCGTGCAAAGCACCAGGCATCCTGAGCCCGGTAGAAGCCCTGCCATTGAACCTTTTCCCGACTTGAAGCGACCAAGCTTGCCTTCCGCGCGAAGGCCTCCGTGTCAATTCAAGGAATAAAAAAATGGCAGTTCGCCTGATCAAGATCGCCGTCGTCTATCTCGTCATCGGCATGACGCTTGGCGTCGGCATGGGCATGACCCACAATTTCCTGTTCCGCTCGGTGCATGCGCACGTCAATCTGCTGGGCTGGGCTTCGCTGGCACTCGCGGCATTGGTGTTCCACGTCTTCCCCGAAACGGCGCGCACGCGCCTCGCGACCGTCTGGTTCTGGACCTACAACCTGTCGATGCCGATCGGTCTCGGCGGGCTCGCGCTGGTCATGGCCGGCCACACGTGGGCCGAGCCGGCATTGATCGTCGGCCAACTGGGGATCTGGGCGGCGGGCCTGATGTTCGCGATCAACGTGTTCTGGGCGCTGCGCGCGAAGGCCGCCGAGCCCGCCACGATCGCGCGCTCGCACGCCACCGTTCTGACCGCACTCACCACCGCTCGCTCACCGGCGCGCGCCCCATCACCTCGATGATGCGGGCGCGCGTGCCGGCGGTGGTGTCGTTCGGCAATTCGTCGAGCTTGAAGAAGCCGTGCGCGATGATCTCGTGGTTCGGCACCGGCGCGGCGGTCTGGCGGAAATCGCGCAGCACGAACACCGCGACATGGTCGCGACGCGAGACGCGGCCGTTGAAGAAGATGCCGTGCAGCATCGGCGGCGCGGTCGGCTCGATATTACCCTCCTCCGCAAGCTCGCGGATCAGCGCGTCGATCACCGTCTCGCCGGGCTCGACGCCGCCGCCAGGCAGATGCCAGCCGGTGACGTAACTGTGCTTCACCAGGAAGACACGGCCCGCTTCGTCGATGACGAGGCCGCGCACGCCGAGCGTCATGCCGCGCTGGAACCGCCAGTAGGCATGGAACGTGCGCCGGATCGCCGGCTCGCATGCCTGCCGGATCCGGTCGAGAATGGTCATGCGCTCGGTCACGTTTGACGCCCCAAAACCTGCCCTTCGGCTCGTCATGCCCGGCTTTGCGCCCGGCATCCATGGCTTTCGCGCACGTTCCGGCCAAAAGGCGTGGAAGGCCCGCGACCACGGCCGTTGATCGGGCCGGATCAATAGTTTAGAATTTTTCTAATCTATTTTTCAGACCCATTTTTGAGGCCACGCGTGAAACGTTTCGCCGATCTCACCGAACAGGAAGTCCTGGCGCTCTCGATCTCCAACGAGGACGAGGACAGCCGCATCTATCGGGGCTTTGCCGAGGGGCTGCGCAAGCAATACCCGGCCTCCGCCAAGGTGTTCGACGAGATGGCCGACGAGGAGGTGCGCCACCGCACCATGCTGTTCGACCTCTACCGCACGAAATTCGGCGAGTACCTGCCGCTGATCCGCCGCCAGGACGTCAAAGGCTTCATCACCAAGCACCCGCTCTGGCTGATGCCTCAGCTCAATCTCGACGAGGTGCGGAAGTTCGCCGAGAACATGGAGTTCGAGGCCGAGCGCTTCTACCGGCGCGCGGCCGACACCACGCGCGACGCCTCGACCCGGCAACTTCTGCTCGAGCTTGCCGAGATCGAAAGCCAGCACGAGAGCATCGCCCACGAGCTCGAAGAATCGATCCTGACGCCGTCGGCGCGCGCCAAGGAGGACGAAACCGCCCGGCGCATGTTCCTGCTGCAATACGTGCAGCCGGGGCTTGCCGGCTTGATGGACGGCTCGGTCTCCACGCTGGCGCCGCTGTTCGCGGCGGCGTTCGCGACCCACAGCACCTGGGAGACCTTTCTCGTGGGCATGGCGGCATCGGTCGGCGCCGGCATCTCGATGGGCTTTGCGGAAGCCGCCTCCGACGACGGCTCGCTCACTGGACGCGGCGCGCCGTGGCTGCGCGGCTCGGTCTGCGGGATCATGACGACGATCGGCGGCGTCGGCCACACCCTGCCCTACCTGATCCCGGATTTCTGGACCGCCACCGTGGTCGCGATTATCGTGGTCGCATTGGAACTCGTCGCCATTTCCTATATCCGGTATCGCTACATGGACACGCCGTTCCTCTCCGCGGCGTTCCAGGTGGTGCTGGGCGGAACGCTGGTGTTCCTCGCAGGCATATTGATAGGCAGTTCTTAGATTCACTCATGTCATTCCTGCTGGCGCATTTGTCGGATCCGCATCTTGCGCCGCTGCCGCAGCCGCGGCTTGTCGAGCTGATCGGCAAACGCGCGACCGGATTCGTCAACTGGCGGCGCAAGCGAGAAGCGATCCACCGGCCGGAGGTGCTGGCGCGCGTCGTCGCCGATCTCAAAGCGCAGACGCCCGATCACATCGCGGTCACCGGCGATCTCGTCAATCTGGCGCTGCCGCGCGAATACCAGACGGCGCGCGCCTGGCTCGATGCGCTCGGTTCGCCTGCCGACGTGACCCTGGTCCCCGGCAATCACGACGCCTATGTGCGAAGCGGCGTTGCGGCGTCGCTCGCGCACTGGGGCGACTTCATGCGCGGCGACGAGGAGCCGCGGCGCCGGCTTCCCGTTCGTGCGGCGGCGCGGCCCGCTGGCGCTGATCGGCGTGTCGACATCGGTGCCGAGTCTGCCGCTGATGGCGATCGGCCGCGTCGGCGCCGAGCAATTGCAGCGTCTCGAAACCATGCTCGACGCGAGCGCCCGCGAAGGGCTCTATCGCGTCATCCTCATCCACCATCCACCGACCAGCAAACGCTCGCACTATCTCAAGCGGCTGACCGACGGCCCGCGCTTGCGAGATGTGCTCGCCCGCCACGGCGCGGAGCTTGTGATCCACGGCCACAACCATCGCCGCCAGACCGTCTGGCTCGATGGACCGTCCGGGCGCATTCCGGCGATCGGCGTGCCGTCGGCGTCGGAAGCGCCGCCCGGCGAGCACGATCCCGCCGGCTACAACCTCTATCGAATCGCCGGTGAACGCGGCGCCTGGCGCTGCGACGTCATCACGCGCGGCGTGTCAGGCAATGGCGTGATCGAACTGGACAGGACGGTGCTGGCGGACGGCTAGCGCGGGCCGGGATACAGCAGCGCGAGCGCGATCAGGACCGCAATACCCGCGCACACGCCGAGCACGAATGCGCCAAACGCACGCGAGCGGCGGCGGCGGTGCAGCAGCCGCGCCTCACGGCGCAGGTCTCCGATCGGCGCACTGGTCTCGGCGAGCCCGCGCTCGCGCTCGATCAGCCGCTGCGCGACGTATTTCGTCACCGCTTCCGTGATCTCCGGAATGTTGACGTTCTCCGCCAGCACCTTGCGGCCGTAGCGGGTGTCCTGGAGGAAGCGGTAGATGCGCTTGTCGCGCCCCATGGAGACGTGGGCGATCGCGTCGACCCACAGCCGGGGCGTCTCGCCGCGCGAAATTCCGCGGTCGAATACGTCGACCTCCGCCGGGATTTCCGCGAACACCGGGTCGAGCGCTTCGTTGAGCAGCTCAAGCCGGGCCACCTCGGCGTCGTGCAGATCGACGACCACGCCGGTCCGCTCGGCGGCGTCGATGCGCGCCTTGCGCAATGCATCTTTCAGGCGTTGCGGCTCATCTGCCTTGGCCGGTTCGGCCGCCGCCTGATTCTTTCGTCCCCACATGCCGACAACCTACCAATGACCACCGCCACCGCAAAGCGAACCGAAGCAAAGCGAACAACCCGTTGTTCCTGATCGGCTATTTGGGAACGACGCCATGCGGCCGGGCCCAGCCGAGACCGTCTTCGGTGCGCCCGCGCGGGCGGTATTCGGCACCGACATAGCCGCGGTAGCCGACCCGATCGAGCATCGCGAACATCTCGGAGAGATTCACCTCGCCCTCGTCCGGCTCGTGGCGCGAGGGGACCGCTCCCACCTGAACATGGCCGATGACCGGGAAATGCGCCTCGAACCGCCGCGTGAGATCGCCGCCCACGATCTGCACATGATAGAAGTCGAACTGGATGCGGATGTTCGGCCGCTCCGCCTTCGCGATGATGTCGGCGGCGTGCTCGACGCGGTTGAGGTAGTAGCCCGGCCGGTCGCGCGCATTGATCGGCTCGATCAACAGCGTGATGTTCTTCGCCGCCGCCAGGTCGGCGGCCTGCATGAGGTTGCGGACGAAGACGGCCTCGCCGGCCGGTCGCTGCTCCGGCGGCAACTTGCCGGCCAGCACATGGATCTGCCGCCCGCCGATCGCCACCACATAGTCGAGTGCGCGCTGGAACACCGTCGCGAATTCGGCTTCGCGACCGGGGACGCAGGCAAGCCCGAACTCGCCGGCCTCGGCATTGCCGGGCAGCGTGTTGAGCCCGAGCATCGTCAGGTTGTGCTTGTCGAGCTCGGCTTTCACCGCACTGGCGGCGTGGTCGTAGGGGAATTGCAGCTCGACCGCCGTGAAGCCGGCGGCGGCCGCGGCAGCGAAGCGCTCGATGAAGGGGCGCTCGGTGAACAGGTAGGCGAGATTGGCGGCAAGGCGGGGCATGGTGTGGACGTCGCTGGTTTCTGGGCGTGGGCAGCAGATCGTTCTGACTAGCGTATTTTTCGACCAGGGTGCCAACCCGCCGGGAAAACCGCTCTCCCGGGCCGACGATTGGTGGGCAGCATCCCCAATTTCGCCGTTTCGGGGTTGATCACAGTGGGCACGATCGACGATATCCGCATAACATATTGATCAGTATCTTCTATCCTGTGGTGGGCTATATCCCATCAATCCGCCCACCACCCTGATGGGCCATTTTGTGGTTGACCCTATACCTCCCTGCCGCATTCTCGACGGCACAACCGCGCCTTTGCTCACCAACATGCGGCTGACCCCGGGATGAATCACCAAGAGCTCCTGCAGGAAATCTCCGACTATTGCCGCAAGACCGGCCTCGCCGAGTCGACCTTCGGCCGCCGCGCCGTGAACGACGGCAAGCTCGCCGCGCGGCTGCGCAATGGCGGGCGGATCACGACCTACACGCTCGACCGGATCCGCACCTTCATGGACGACAACCGCGTGGACGGCGCAGCCGCGCGACCGCCGATCATTGAACGCCCGCCGCCCCTGCGCGCCCATGCGCCGCGCCCCGCCGCGTTACCGGCCGGCGAGCGCGATCCGCAGCGCAATTTCCGCTTCTTCGACAACCGGCAGAAGTACCTGCTGTTCGTGAACACCTGCAGCGAAAAATGGGTGGTTGCGAACCGGGTGGCGCTGGAGCTCGGCAATATCCATCCGCGGCCGCCGGCGGTGCGTATGTTCGACGCCGGCGTCGGCGACGGCACGGTGATGCTGCGGGCGCTGCGCGCGATGCACGACCGCTTTCCGCACATGCCGTTCTATATCGTCGGCAAGGAGATCAGCCTCGAGGATGTCCGGCTGGCGCTGCAGAAGATGTCGGACCGCTTCTGCGAGCACCCGGCGACGGTGCTGGTGCTGACCAACCTGGCCTATGCGGACGCGCCGTGGCTGCATGTGAAGTCGCTGAACGCGGCCTCGAGCCTGGTCTGGCACGAAGCGGCGCTGACCGGCGAGAGCGCGCATGCCTTCGAGCAGCAGATCACCGACCTGGTGCCGTTCCTGTCGCAGAACTGGAAGGCCGGCATCAGCGGCAAGACCGGCAATCCGGTCTACGAGCGGCCGGTGGTGCTGGTACTCTACCGCCAGGATCATAAATTCCTGCTCGATCCCATCATCCCGCGGCCGGGCGGCACCGTCGCCAACTACGACCTCGTCATCGCCTCGCAACCTTATCGCGCGCGCGCGCCGCTCGAATTCAAGGCGCGGCGCGTGATCGCGCCGCTTTCCAAGGCGCTCGGGCCGGGCGGACGGCTGATCGCCATTCACTCGCACGGCAACGATCCCGGTATGGAGATCATCCGCAAGGTCTGGCCGGGCGACAACCCGTTCGTGCACGACCGGCATCAGCTCCTCAAGGCGGTGAAGCACGAACTGGGCGCGGCCGCGCGCGATCTCAACTTCAACGCCTACGCCGACAACCGCTCGCTGTTCCGCTACGACATGCACACGCTGCCGTCGGAAATTTCCGAATCGATCGGCACGTCGACGCTGTTCGCGGCCTGGAACGCCGCGATCTACGTCGCGCAGATCGAGGACGACCGGCTGGGCGACGTGGTGTCCGATGGACGCTATCTCGACGCCACCAGCGAGGTACTGCAAGAGCGTGGCGGCCTTTGGTTCTACGACGAATCCTTCGTGATCTCGCGGCGGCGTGACTGAAAGAGCAACCATGAAAACCGTGGCTCTGGCGATGAAGGATGACGGCGCGGATGCGATCCGGACCATCACCGAATTCATGCGCGGGTATTCGGTCGAAGCGACACGGCCGACGGCGAACGATATCGCGGCGCTCGGCGGCATCGTGCCGAAGGGAACCAGCATTTATGTGAGCGCGGTGCCGGCGCAGCGCGCGGACGAGGCCATCGAACACGCGTCGCGATTGCGGCGCGGCGGCTTCGAGCCGGTGCCGCATCTTGCGGTGCGCGCATTCACCAGCGACGTCGCGCTCGACCGCTTTCTGAAGCGACTGACCGCGGAGGCGGGCGTGCGGCAAGTCCTCGTGATCGCAGGCGACCGCGATCCGCCCGCGGGTTCGCTGCGCAGCGCGCTTGATGTCATCGACAGCGGCTTGCTGCAACGCCACGGCATCCGCGAGGCCGGGATTGCCGGCTATCCCGAAGGACATCCGCGCATCCCGGGCGACGAGCTCGATCGCGCGCTTGCGGACAAGATCAAAGCCGCAGAGGCAACCGGGCTGCGGCTCCACATCGTCACGCAATTCTGCTTCGACGCCGCGGCGATCATCGGCTGGGTGCGCAGGCTGCGCGACTTCGGCTACGACACGCCGGTCCGGATCGGCCTCGCCGGCCCGACCAGCCTGCCAACGCTGATGCGCTACGCCAGCCGCTGCGGCGTCGCGGCCTCGATGCAGGGACTGGCGCGTCATGCCGGCATGATGCGTCACCTGTTCGCGATGTCGGCACCCGACGCCATCGTGCGCGCGCTGGCGGCGGAGCGTGAACGCCTCGGCGACGTGCGGGCGCATTTCTTCTCGTTCGGCGGACTGGTCCGCACCGCGCGCTGGGCCTCGGCGGCGGAACTCGGCCATATCGCGCTGGAAGCCGGGCAGGGATTCAGGGTCGAACCGGCCGGCTGAATGCGCTAGCATGGCAGTCGCATTGAGGATGCTGCCATGCTGTTCGTGATCCACGCCCTCGACAAGAAAGGCGAGATGCCGACGCGGGCGAAGCACTACCGCGACCACCGCATCCATCTCGACCGCGCCGAAGACTACGACGTCGACGTCGTGACCGCCGGGACGCTGCTCGCCGACGACGGCGAAACACCCTGCGGCAGCATTTTCGTGATCGATGCCGGGAGCCGCGCTGGGGTCGAGCGTTTCGTGCGCAGCGACCCGTATCACCTCAACGGGGTGTGGGATCGCCTCGACATTCACGGCTATAGCAAGAAGCGTGGAACGCCGATCGTATCGCGGCGGGCTTCGTAGATCGCCGGGGCCGGCCCGGCCCCACTTCTCATCGATGCCAAGTCTGCCTATGCTGCGCCTAAATGCGGGAGAACCGCGTCATTTGTGGGACGATCAAACCGGGAGGAAACCAGTATGCGTAATCTGACGCTTAAGACATTGGCCGTGGCGGCAGTCGCCGCGGCGCTGGCCTTCGGCAGCGGCGCGCTGAACGCGCAGCAGAGGCCGGGCTTCAGCACCATCGACAAAACCGATGAGGCCAAAAGCAAGCAAAACCGGAACTTGAAGGGAAATCCGCAACCGGCGACGGCGACGCCGCTCGAGAAGATTCCCGTCGGCCGGATCAAGCTGCCGCCCGGGTTCAAGGCCGAAGTCTGGTCGCATGGCCACGCCGCCGGACGCACCATGGTGATGGGCTCGAAGGGCACCATGTTCATGGGAACGCGCGTGATCGGCCGGGTCTATGCGATCACCAACCAGGGCGGCAAGCGCGAGGTCAAGGTGCTGCTGCAGGGCCTGACGCAACCCAACGGCCTCGCGTTCCGCGACGGGTCGCTCTACGTGTTCGCGATCAATCGCGTGTTTCGCTACGACAACATCGAGGACAAGCTCGACAATCCGGGCGAGCCGGTCGAACTGACCAAGGCGTATGATCTGCCCGACACCGTCCATCACAACTGGAAATACGTCGCGTTCGGTCCGGACGGGAAGATGTACGTGCAGGTCGGCGCCAACTGCAACATCTGCGAGATCAATCCCGGCATCCACGGACAGATCCGCCGCTACAACGCGGACGGCACCGGGATGGAGATTGTCGCGCGCGGCGTTCGCAACACGGTCGGCTTCGATTGGCACCCGGTGACCAAGGAATTGTGGTTCACCGACAACGGACGCGACTGGGCCGGCAATGACGGGCCGGAAGACGAGCTCAACCGCCTCCCGTCCGGTCAGGAGGGCGCGAATTTCGGCTTCCCCTATTGCCACGCCAATGGCGTTGCCGATCCGGACGTCCGCATGCCAAACGCCTGCGCCGGCGTGGTGATGCCGGCGGCGCTGACTGGACCGCATTCGGCCGGTCTGGGCATCCGGTTCTATACCGGCACGATGTTCCCGGAGGCCTACCGCAACGTGGCGTTCATTGCACGGCACGGCTCGTGGAACCGGGAGAAGCGCTTCGGCTACGATGTCGTGATGGCGAAAACCGACGGCGGCAAGGCGACGCTCGAGCCGTTCATGACCGGCATGCTCGATGAGGAGAAGAATGAACACCACAGCCGGCCGAGCTATGTGATGCAGATGGCCGACGGCTCGATCCTGGTGTCCGACGAGCTCCACGGGGCGACCTATCGGATCTCGTATTCTGGGAAGTAGCTGCGCCTTGAGACACCTCGTGACAGGTTGGTGGCGGCCGCTGGCGTTCGCGCTGGCGGCTGCCGCGCTTTCGAGCACATCGGCGGCGGCACAGGACATGCCGATCGCCGAGCGGATCAAGCTGTGCAGCGCGTGCCATGGCGAGGACGGCAATTCGCGGATGCCAAACATCCCGTCGCTGGCGGGTCAGCCTGAATTTTACCTGACGAACCAGTTGTTCCTGTTCCGCGAAGGTGTGCGCCAAATTCCAGGAATGTCGGAGTTGCTGAAGGGCCTCAAGGACGACGACCTGGTGGCGCTGGCCAGCCATTTTGCCAAGTTCGAGCCCAAAGCGAGCGACGAGCCGATTGATCCGGCGTTGGCCAAGCGCGGCGCGGCGCTTGTCGAGCCAATGCGCTGCGAGTCGTGCCACCTGCCGAGCTTCGCCGGGCAGGACCAGATGCCGCGGCTGGCGAAGCAACGCGTCGACTACCTGATCCATTCCCTGAGGGAATTCCGCGACAACAAACGGTCCGGCGCCGACACGCTAATGAGCAATGTCGTGATCGGCGTTTCCGACGACGATCTGGCCGCGCTCGCGCACTACGCAGCGTCGCGCTGAAATTTATAGTCCATTCCCGTCGCTGAGAGCGACTGCGGCGCCCGATGGACGGAGCGGCGCGACCTTCTATAATCGCCAGCAATTCAAAAAATAATCACGGGAGGTTTCCATGCTCACACGCCGCGAGTTGCTCGCGGGCTCGGCTGCCGTCTTGGCCGCCGGCTCGATCAATGCATCGGCCCAGGACGGCGCGAAACAAACGCGCGTGCGCGTCATTGATGTCCACGCGCACTGGTATCCGCCGGAATGGCTCGCGCTCATGGAAAAGGAGGGCGACGCCAACGGCGCCAAGATGAGCCGCAACGCGCGCGGCCAGCTTGTCGCCACCATCCCCGGCCTTTCGGTGGTGTTCCAGGATCAATACACCAACATCAAGACCCGCCTTGCGTCGATGGACAAGGCCGGCGTCGCGATGCACGCGCTGTCGTTGACACAGCCGATGGCGTTCTGGGCGCCGCCCGCGTTCGGGCTCAAGCTCTGCCAGACCTACAACGACGCCTGCGACGCACTCCATGCGCAATATCCCGACCGCTTCGTCGGGCTGGCGATGGTGCCGGTGCAGGATCCCGCGCTCGCAGTGCAGGAGATCGACCGCGTCGCCAAGCTCAAAGGCATCCGCGGCCTCTACATGGCGACCCACATCAACGGCAAGAACCTCGATCAGAAGGAATTCTGGCCGGTCTATGCGCGCGCGCAGGAACGCGGCCTGCCGATCCTCCTACATCCGGTCAATCCGGTCGGCGCCGAGCGCATGCGCGAGTATCATCTGCGCAACTTCATCGGCAATCCGACCGAGTCGGCGCTGGCGGCGGCGTCCTTCATCTTCTCGGGCGCGTTCGACGATTTCCCGAATCTCGTTGTCGTGCTGCCGCATTCGGGCGGTGTGTTCCCGCAACTGATCGGCCGCTGGGACCACGGTGCGAGCGTGCGGCCCGAGACCAAGCACTTGAAGAATCCGCCGTCGCACTATCTGCGGCGTTTCTACTACGACACCGTCGCGCATTCGGTGCCGATCCTGATGAACCTTGTCCGTCAGGTCGGCGCCGACCGGGTCGTCTGCGGGACCGACTTCCCGGCCGACATGAGCGTGGAAGACGTCGTCGGCACGGTCGAGAAGCTCACCGAGCTGCCGACCAAGGACCGCGATCTGATCCTGCGCGGCAACGCAGCGCGGCTGCTCAAGATCGACGCGTAGCGCGGACTGACGCGCAACGCGGACTAAAGCGGCGCCGGGTTGATATTGGCTTCGTCGAACGGTCCGGTTTTCACCGTCGGCTTGGTCCAACGGACGCTGCCGCGCAGATTGTCGGCGGCGGTCCCGGCGCGCGACAGCGTGATCGTGAACGATTGCTTGTCCTTGGGCGCCATGCGCGGCACCGTCCACACAGCGGTGTTGCGCTTGGCCTTCTCGTCCATGCGGAGGCCCTGATAGCCGTCACCCGTCGTCGCGACCACGTTGGTGCCTTCCGGCACGGCGAGCGCAATCGTCACGTCCTCGACCGCCAGGCCTTTGCCCGGCAAACCGTTGTTTGTGACATTGAGGCTGTAAGTGACGCCGTTGGCGCCCGCCTCACCCTTGCCCAACCGTGCCAGGATGCGCGGCCGGAAACCGATGTCGCGCGCCCAGTCATAGATCGCGCGCAGTTGCGATTCCCACATCCGCGTCGGCGCGTAGTTGCCCATGCGCAGCCGCACCGGTGGCGGCTCATGCATCAGCTCCTCGTGTTTCGGCATCGCATTGGTGTGCTCGTAGACCACGTTCTTGAACCACGCGAAATCCGCATCGATGCCGCCGAGATGCGAGCGCGGCCCGTTGAGGATCGGGCCGTGGCACTGGCCGCAGCCGGAGGTGAGCGCAACCACCTGCCCGTGCGGCGCCCCGGCGGGGACTTCGAAGCGCCACTTGGCCGGCTGCGCGACCGCTGGCATCTCCTCGAAATAGCGAGTCAGCAATGCCAGCTCGTTGTCGCTGATCTGGCTTTCGATATAGGCCGGCATGATGCCCCAGGGCTTGCGCACCGCCTGCGTGAACTGCGCGACCGTCATCTTGCGGCCGGCAAGATCGGGGCCGAACCCGCCCTCACCCTTGGCGCCGTGGCAATTGCGGCACTGCGTCTCGACGCCGGTCCATAACTTGATCGCCTGGGCATGATCGCCACTCTGCGCAGCCGCAAGATTGTGACTCGCTGCAAGCACGATGACGGCGGCAAGATATTTCTTCATGGCAACCTCCCCTACGCGGCGCTCTGTCGGCGCTCTGCGTCATTCGCAGTCTATCGCATCCGGCGGCCGTTTGAAGGACCGCGCGACGGCAATAAGGGCGGCGCCACCCGCTTGCAAACCAAACCGTCAGCGTGCGACCGTTGGCGTTAAAAGCGTAATAGTGAGGGAGGCGAGCATGAGACTGCGGCGGAGACAATTCCTGCATCTTGCGGCCGGCGCCGCCGCGTTCTCGGCGCTTTCGGAGCGCGCGCAGGCTCAAGCCTATCCCTCGCGCCCGGTGACGATGGTCGTGCCGTTCCCGGCGGCGGGACCGGCCGACGTGCTGGCACGGATTCTCAGCGAACCGATGCGGCTGGCGCTCGGTCAACCCATCGTGATCGAGAATGTCTCCGGTGCGGCGGGCAGCATTGCCGTCGGCCGCGTCGCGCGCGCGGCGCCCGACGGCTACACGCTGATCATGGGCAACCTCGGCACCCACGTCGTCAACGGCGCGATCTATTCGCTGCAATACGACCTGGTGAAGGACTTCGAGCCGGTCTGCCTGCTGCCCACCAATTTCCAATTGCTGCTCGCGAAGAGCGGCCTGCCGGCGAAGGATTTCAAGGAGCTGATCCCGTGGCTCAAGGCGAATGCCGGCAAGGTCACGATCGGGACCGCCGGTCCCGGCGCGCCGTCGCACCTGACAGCGGTGTACTTCCAGAACGCGCTCGGCGTTCAGTTCCAGCTCATCCCCTATCGCGGCACGCCGCAGGTGCTGGGGGATCTGATCGCCGGACAGATCGACCTCGTGTTCGACCAGGCGTCGAGCGCGCTGCCGCTGGTGCGCGGCGGCAAGGTCAAGACTTACGGGGTCACGGCACTCCAGCGGCTGGCGTCGGCTTCCGACGTTCCGACCTTGCATGAAGGCGGCTTGCCGGACTTCCAGGCCTCGTACTGGTTCGGGCTGTGGGCGCCCAAGGGCACGCCCGCCAATGTTATCGCGCGGCTCAATGCCGCCACCGTCGCCGCACTGACCGATCCGGCCGTGAGCAAGCGGCTGACCGATCTCGGCGCCGTCATGCCGCCGCCGGAGCAGCTCAAGCCGGAGGCGCTCGGCGCGTTGCAGCGCTCGGAGATCGAAAGATGGTGGCCGATCATCCGCGCGGCCAACATCAAAGGTGAGTAAGGTCGCTTGTGAACCGGGGTCCTGGAATGAACGTCGCGCAGCAGATTGAAAGTCTACCGCCCTACGGCAACGGCACCCTTCCCGCCGGCATCCGCTCCCGCACCGTCGACAACAACAACGGTCTCATGGTGCATATGCTGGAGGCGGGCTTCGAGACGCCGGGCCGGCCGTGTCTCCTCTTGCTGCACGGCTTTCCAGAGCTTGCCTATAGCTGGCGCAAGGTGATGCTGCCGCTCGCGGCCGCGGGCTATCACGTGATCGCCCCCGATCAGCGCGGCTATGGCCGCACCACCGGCTGGGATGGATCCTATGACGCCGACGGCGATCCGTTCCGCATCCTCAACATGATCCGCGACGCAACCGGGCTCGTTTATGCGCTCGGCTACAAATCGGTGGCGGGCATCGCCGGGCATGACGCCGGCTCGCCGGTCGCGTGCTGGTGTGCGCTGATCCGGCCCGACATCTTTACCAAGCTCGCGATCATGAGCTCGCCGTTTCCGGGGCCGCCGGCAATTCCGTTCAACACCGCCAACGGCGGCGCGATGCCGAAACGCGCTCCCACCGACGACGAGCTCGATGCCGAGCTCGCCAAGCTGCCGCGTCCGCGCAAGTATTATCACAACCATCAGCGACTGCCCGGCGCCAACGACGATATGCTGCACGCGCCGCAGGGGCTGCACGCGTTCTTCCGCGCTTACTACCACTACAAGAGCGCCGACTGGAAAGAGAACAAGCCGCATCCGCTCAAGTCGCGTTCCGCCGAGGAGATGGCGAAGATCCCGACCTACTACGTGATGGACCGCGACAAGGGCATGGCGGAGACGGTCGCGCCGTTCATGCCGTCGCCGGCGGAGATCGCGGCCTGCCAATGGCTCACCGACGCCGAAGTGGGTGTGTACGTCACGGAATACGCACGAACGCAATTCACCGGCGCGCTGCAGGGCTACCGGTCGCGCCGCGGCACACATCCGAGGACCATTGCCGAGCTGCGCACCTTCTCCGGCCGCACCGTCGACGTCCCGGCGTGTTTCATCGCCGGCAAGAGCGATTGGGGCTCGTACCAGACGCCGGGCGCGCTCGAGGCGATGCAGAGCACCGTCTGCACGCAGTGGCGCGGCACGCATTTCGTCGATGGCGCCGGCCACTGGGTGCAGCAGGAGCAACCGGAAAAAACCAGCAAGCTGCTGCTTGAGTTCTTCGGAGGACCGCGATGACGTTTCCGCGCCGCCGCTTCTTGAATCTCGCGGCCGGCGCGATCGCGCTCCCCGCCCTATCGCGGATCGCGCGCGCGCAAGACTACCCGGCGCGGCCGATCACCATGATCGTGCCGTTCCCGCCCGGCGGGCCGAACGACACGCTGGGCCGGATCATGGCGGAACGCATGCGGGCAACGCTCGGCCAGCCCGTCATCGTCGAGAATGTGTCCGGCGCCAACGGCACCCTCGGCGTCGGCCGCGTCGCACGCGCGACGCCTGACGGCTACACGATCGGCGTCGGCACCTGGGCCACGCATGTCGTCAACCCGGCGATCTACGCCCTGTCCTACGACACGGTGAAGGATTTCGAGCCGCTGGTGCTGCTCGCCACCAGCGCGCCCGTGCTCGTCGGCAGGGTCACCCTGCCCGCGAACAACCTCAAGGAATTGATCGCCTGGATGAAGGCGAACCCGGACAAGACGACGATGGGCACCGTCGGGCCCGGCAGCCCGCCGCACGTCGCCGGGATCGCCCTTCAGAACCTGACCGACACCCGCTTCCGCTTCGTGCCCTATCGCGGCACCGCGCCGGCGCTACAGGATATGATCGCCGGGCAGATCGATCTCGTGATCGACTCGCCGGTCCAGTCGCTGCCGCAGGCGCGCGCCGGCAAGATCAAGACCTACGCGGTGCTCGGCAAAGATCGCTATCCGTCGGCGCCCGACATCCCGACAACGGATGACGCGGGGTTGCCGGGATTCCACATGACGGTCTGGAATGCGCTGTGGGCGGTGAAGGGCACGCCGAAGGACATCATCAACAAGCTGAATGCCGCGGCGGTCGAGGCGCTCGCCGATCCGGCGGTGCAAAAACGCTTCGGCGAGCTGGGCCAGAACATTCCGCCGCGCGCGCAGCAGATGCCGGAAGCGCTCGGCGCCCTGCAACGAGCCGACATCGATAAATGGTGGCCGATCGTGAAGGGGGCCAACATCAAGGGCGAGTAGTTTGCACGCGGGCGGCAAGACCCGCGGCTCCGTGTGGGGAGGATGCTGTGAATCGTCGTCGCAGAATTTTTCTGCAGCTTGCGGCGGGCGCCGCCGCGCTGCCTCTCGCTGCGCGGTGCGCTTTCGCGCAGGCCTATCCGTCGCGGCCGGTGCGCATCGTCGTCGGCTTTCCGCCTGGCAGCGGTGTCGACGTCGTCGCGCGGCTGATGAGCCCGTCGCTGGCGGAGCGATTGGGTCAGCCGTTCGTCGTCGAGAACCGGCCGGGCGCCGGCTCGAACATCGCGACCGAGGCGGTCGTGCGCGCGGCGCCCGACGGCTACACGCTGCTGTGGGTCGGCCCGCCGGTCGCGATCAACGCCACGCTCTACGACAAGCTCAACTTCAATTTCCTGCGTGACATCGCGCCGGTCGCCGGCATCAACCGCGAGCCCAACGTCATGCTGGTGAACCCGTCGTTCGAGGCCACGACCGTCCCCGCGTTCATCGCCTATGCCAAGGCCAATCCCGGCAAGATCAGCATGGCGTCGGTCGGCAACGGCAGCGTCAGCCACGTGGCGGGCGAGTTGTTCAAGATGATGGCCGGCGTCGACATGGTGCATGTGCCGTATCGCGGCAGCGGGCCCGCAATCACCGATCTCATTGGCGGACGGGTGCAGGTCCTGTTCACCACCACCTCCGCATCGATGCCATTCATCAAGTCCGGTCAGGTGCGCGCGTTGGGCGTCGGCACGGCGATGAAAGTGGAGGCCCTGCCGCACCTCCCGCTGGTGAGCGAGTTCGTGCCGGGCTTCGAGGCGAGCAATTTCTACGGCGTCGGCGCACCGCGGGCGACGCCCACCGACATCATCGACAGACTGAACAAGGAGATCGGCGCCATCCTGGCCGAGCCCAAGATGAAGGCGCGGCTGGCCGAGCTCGGCGCCACGACGCTGCCGCTCTCGCCCGCCGATTTCCACAAGCTGGTCGCCGACGAAACCGAGAAGTGGGCCAAGGTGGTGAAGTTCTCCGGCGCGCGGCCGGATTGAGGTTGGCCATAACCAAGCCACTTCATAGAACACGAAAGCGCCCGGCGCTTTTGTCGATGCAAAGTTCCATAGCGACTTTAACCTAGAACAAACTGCGCGCACAAAAGCCTTGCATTTGAACGATCATTAGTTATATCGCCGCCCATCGCTCCGGCGGGACGGGAACTATTTCAGTTTCAGCAGACGCCTCGAATTACGTCGCGTATTGCCTCCGGGCTGCGCTTTGTCTCTTCGAGTGAGTTCGTCCACTTCCGCCGCAATCGGCACTCCGCTTGCCATAGCGAGTTGGTCGTGTCCTGGAGGCGTTTTCATGCGGTTCTCGAACCTCATGATCGCTTCTTTCAAAATGCACGTGGGAGCAAATGAAATACTTCAAAGCCCTGCTGCTTGCAGGATTGTTCATCTCGCCGGCTCTTAACTTTGCCGTTGCGGACGAAGGCGCTTCGCTCGTCACCGGGTCCATATCGAGATGCGACGGTCGATCTTGTGGCGCCGACACGGATCTTCAGCAAGCACGAGATTACCTGGTCAGGACTGCCCGACCAGGTGGAACAATGGTTCGGCAAGGTCCAGACCTTGCGATCGAACGTTTGCACCCGGAATTCGCGAAGCGTCTTGCCGGCGCCATCCAATCGGCCCGGAGGGTGGGACTAACCGAGGCCGGAATTTTTTCGGCTTATAGACCGCCGGTGTTCGGAGTTGGCGGCTTCGCAGACAAATACTACTCGCTGCACGCTTATGGACTTGCCGTGGATATGGCTGGCATCGGCCGCCCGGGCAGTCCGGAAGCGCAGCAATGGCACGAGATTGCCGCCGGGTATGGCATCGTTTGTCCATACGGATACCGAAACCGGATGGAGTGGAATCACTGCCAACCGACGCACCTCACGGCGGTAAAGTCGGAAAATCCGTTGCGGGAGACCATAGCAGGATCCGGACCGATCGACGTGAAGCGCATGTTCGAAGTCGGGAGCCGGTTCATCGCCGATGCAGCAACCGCGATCGCGACTGTTGTCGCGGACCGCACGGTGGTTCCTGTCAATGCCAACGGCAATCTAGCGAATCCCCGGCGGCAAGCCCGGAACAGTCGATCGACCGCACGGCCCGCTCGAGCCTCGAAAGGAATGCCGGTAGCCTCACGGCAGCACCGATCGCCAAGCAAGTCGGCGCCGCCATCCAGGACTAAGGTAGCCTCGCTGACAAAGCGGGCGAAATAGCGTGAGACTCACAACGCGCTGGTGCGGCAGCTAATCTGGCCGCCGCACAGCAACGCGAGCCGCTAGCTCGGCTTGCGTTCCTCGCGCCAGATGCCGAGTGCTTCCTGCGCCGGTCGATCGGAGATCGAGAACAGCACCGACTCCTTGTTCACCTGGTGCGAATAGGCCTTCCACGGCGGCACGACGAAGACGTCGTTGACGCCCCATTCCAGCACCTTGCCGTCGACATTGGTGGTGCCGCCGCCTTCGGTGCAGACGAAGATGGTGCCGTCGGTCGCGCGATACTTCTCGCCCTTGAACCCCTTCGGGAACAAAGCAAGGCTCGCGCCCATGGTCGGCAGCACGGGGCCGCCGTTGACCGGATTGACGTAGTGCACGCGGGCGCCGTGGCTCTTGTCGATCTCGCCGGCCTTCTTCAGGCGGTCGAGGATCGGCCGCGTGCGCGCATAGGTGTAATTGATGACCGGGCTGCGGTTGAGGCGCGTCGGCGCGCCGTCCGGCAGCACGCCCGACGCATAGAATGCCTCGGAGTTGCCGTCGCCGCGCGTCGTCTTCTGCTTCTTGTTGTCCTCGTCGTAGAAGGTGTCCGCGAACGACGCCTCGAAGAAATTCACCGCCGGGAAATCCAGCACGTCAAGCCAGAGCATCGGCTTCTTCGACGGATTGCCGTGGTCGTGCGGCGCCCAGTTGGCGGTGATGACAAAGTCGCCGGGCGCCATGAACGCCTTCTCGCCCTCGACCGCGGTGTAGGCACCCTCGCCGTCGAGCACGAAGCGGATCGCCGACGAGACGTGGCGGTGCGCCGGTGCGACCTCGCCGGGCAGGATCATCTGAACGCCGGCGAACAGCGTGTTGGTCGCCTTCGACTCGCCGCGCATCGCCGGATTTTCGAGGATCAGCACGCGGCGCTTGGCTTCCTCGGCGCGTGATCAGGCCGCCCGATTCCATCACCAGCGACTTCACGTCGCTGTAACGCCAGACGTGCGGCGCGACGCGCGTCACCGGCTCCTTGGTGACGACGGAACTCATCACCTTCCAGAGCGGGGCCAGGTCGCGTTTGGAGATGCGCTCGTAGAACGCCTCACGCACCGCGTCGATATTGTGCTTGGGCCCCGGTTTGCCGTTGGTCTTTGGCTTCGTGGCTGAGACAGTCGGCATGGGTCGGCCTCCTTGGTGCGGGCGGTCCAGATTAGAATAACCTAAAACTGGGAGATAGTACAATATGAAACTATCTCCTCCCTCACATGTTTCAAGGGCGCTCTCGAACCGCATATCAGCCCCGCGGCCAGGCCGTCGGCGGGCATACCTCTTCAGCGGGCTTGGCAGCGAACGCCCGAGTGATAGCGTTCGCGCAGGTCCCCAAGGGGATCGCCTTACAGACAAAGAAACAAGAAATTCGCCGCGCAACGACGCTGCGAAAGGAGGAATCCCATGAGAGCACAGGAAAAGTCAGGATCAACACCGGACGAGCCGGTTGCCGGCAACGGTATTCTGAGCCGCCGCGTCTTTCTCGAAGGCGCGCTCGCCGCCGGCGCTACAACTGCCGGGGCGGCGACCGCTGCGGCGCAGCCGCTCACGGTCGAGCCGTGGATGAAAACGCCCGGCGCGGGATTCGAGGGCTACGGCCAGCCGTCGAAATTCGAAAGCAAGGTCACGCGCCTCATTCCGCCGCCGGCAAATCCCGCCACGCAAGGCGTCGGGGTGGCGCGCACCCCGCTGCATCTTCTCGACGGCATCATCACGCCATCGGGATTGCACTTCGAGCGCAGCCATTCCGGGATTCCGGACATCGACCCCGACCGCCATCGCGTCGTCATCCACGGCCTGGTGAAACGGCCGCTAGTGTTCACCCTCGAAGCGCTGTCGCGCTATCCGATGGAGTCCCGGATCGCATTCATCGAATGCGCCGGCAATTCCGGCGCGCTCAACGCACCCAAGGCCGCGCCGCTCGGAATGGCGGCGATCCACGGACTGCTGGGCTGCCAGGAATGGACCGGCGTGAAGCTGTCGACGCTGCTCGATGAAGCCGGCGTCGATCCTTCGGCGCGCTGGATCGTCGCCGAAGGCGGCGACTCGTGCGCGATGAGCCGCAGCATCCCGCTCAGCAAGGCGATGGATGACACGCTCGTCTGCCTCTACCAGAACGGCGAACGCGTGCGGCCGTCGAACGGCTATCCGGTGCGGCTGCTGGTGCCGGGCTTCGAGGGCAATATGAACGTCAAATGGCTGCGCCGGATCAAAGTGACCGCCGCACCGGTGATGGCCAAGGACGAGACCTCGAAATACACCGTCGTGCTCAAGGACGAGAAGGCTTGGCAGTTCGTCTTCCCGATGGAGGTGAAGTCGCTGATCACGCGGCCGGCACCGGGCATTCCGCTCAAGGGGCCGGGCTTCTACGAGATTTCGGGTCTCGCCTGGTCGGGCAACGGCCGCATCAAGCAGGTCGACGTCTCGGCCGACGGCGGCAAGAGCTGGGCGCCCGCCGCGCTGACGGGTCCGAACCTGCCGAAAGCGCCGGTGCGCTTCCGCGCGCCCTGGCAGTGGGATGGCGGTCCCGCGGTGCTGCAAAGCCGCGCCACCGACGACACCGGCATGGTGCAGCCGACGCGCGCGCAGTTCGCCGATGCTCGCGGCTTGCGTGGCCAATACCACTACAACGCCATCGCAAGCTGGAGCATCGATGCCAAGGGGGAGGCCAGCAATGTGTACGCTTAAATCTCTCGCAGTCTGCATCACGGCCGTCGCCGCCGCACCGGCACTCGCGCAAGCGCCGCAGTTCGGACAGCCGATCGCGCCCGCCGATGTGGCGCCGTGGGATATCAGCATCGGACCGGACGGCGTGGGTCTTCCGCCCGGCACCGGCACGGCCGCACAGGGCGAAGCGATCTACGCCGCCAAGTGCCAAGCCTGCCACGGCGAGAAAGGCACCGGCAAACCCAACGATCAGCTCGTCGGCGGCATGGGTTCGCTGGCGCCGGACAAGGTGCCGATCAAGACGGTCGGCAGCTTCTGGCCCTACGCCACGACTCTGTTCGACTACATGCGGCGAGCGATGCCGTTCCAGGAATCGCAATCGCTCACCAACGACGAGCTCTACGCGGTGTCGGCCTACATTCTGCATCTCAACGGGATCGTCGCCGCGAACGACGTGCTTGACGCGCAGTCGCTGCCGAAGGTGCGGATGCCCAACCGGGACGGATTCATCCCCTTCCCGCGAAATCCGAAATAGCACTGTGCCACGTCATCGCCGGCGGTTCCGGCGATGACGTTGCCAGCGTCTGCATGTTACGATCCGGCCAAGCTTAGGAGGCAAGATGGCGGATCATGCGACCACCACGATTGCGGTGCGGGGCTGCAACATCAAGCTGATGCGCGGCGGTTCCGGGCCACCGCTGCTGTTCCTGCACGGGGCCAGCGGCGCCGGCGCCTGGCTGCCGTTCATGCAGTCGCTGGCGAGCCGGTTCGATGTGATCGTCCCCCAGCATCCGGGCTTCAACGACAGCGACACACCGGACTGGCTCGATACCATCCACGACCTCGCCTATTTCTATCTCGATTTCATGGAGCAGCTCGATCTCGACCGCGTCCATCTGGTCGGCGCATCGCTCGGCGGCTGGATCGCCGCCGAGCTGGCGGTGCGCGACACCTACCGGCTCTCGTCGCTGACGCTGGTCGGCGCCGCCGGAATCCATGTGCCGGGCGCCAAGCAGGTCGACCTCTTCCTGGGCAGCGACGAGCAGCGCATCCGCGATTTCTTCCATGATCCGGCGTGCGCCGACGAGATGATCGCGCGGATCCTGCGTCCGGAATTCGAAGACGCCAATATGAAGAACCGGATCGCCACCGCGAAGCTCGCGTGGCAGCCGCGCGCCTACGATCCGCACCTGCGCAAATGGCTGCACCGGATCGACATACCGACCCTGATCGTGTGGGGCGCCAACGACCGCGTGTTCCCGATGGAATACGCCTACGCCTGGCAGCAGACGATCCCCGGCTCGACGGCGGTCGTTATTCCCGAATGCGGACACATCCCGCAGGTGGAGAAGGCGGCCATGTTCGTCGGCGAGCTGACCGGTTTCATCGACGGCATGAGGAAAGCGGCATGAAATTCTTCAACTTCCATCTCATGCCCTATCGCCACGCGGACCTCGACGCGATCGACAAGAACGGTTCCGCCTGGGTGACCTATTCCAACCGCCACTACGATCCAATGAAAGGCGCGGAGCTCTATCACGAGTATCTCGACCAGATGGAGTTCGCCGACACGCTCGGCTTCGACGGTGTCTGCCTCAACGAGCATCACCAGACCGCCTACGGCATGATGCCGATCCCGGGCGTGCTGGCTGGCGCGCTCGCGCGCTCGGTCAAGCGCGCCAAGCTGGCGATCCTCGGCCGCGCGCTGCCGCTGCTCAACAACCCGCTGATGGTCGCGGAAGAATACGCCATGCTCGACAATCTCACGCGCGGGCGATTCATCGCCGGCTTCGTGCGCGGCATCGGCGCCGAGTACCACGCCATGGGCATCAATCCGGTGGTCTCGCAGGAGCGCTACGCGGAAGCGCACGACCTGATCGTGCGCGCGTGGACCGAGCGCGGGCCGTTCGCCTACGAAGGCAAGCACTACCACTTCAATTACGTGAACCCGTGGCCGCGGCCCTACCAGACGCCGCACCCGCCGATCTGGATTCCCTCGCAGGGTTCGTCGAGCACCATCAAATGGGCGGCGCAGAAGCGCTACACTTATGCGCAGACGCTTTCTCCGATCGCGGTGGTGGCGCGCTTCTTCCAGATGTATCGCGACGAAGCGGAGAAGGTGGGCTACACGCCCTCCCCTGATCAGCTCGCCTGGTCGAACACGATCTACGTGGCCGAGACCGACGAGAAAGCGATGCGCGAGGCCAAGCCGCACCTCGAAGCACTGGTCAACCGCTTCCTCAAGATGCCGGTCGAGATGCTGCTGCCGCCGGGCTACTCGAACATCGAGTCGATGAAGCGCGTGCGTGCCGCCAAGGTCACCGGCAAGACGATGTCGATCGAGGACTTGAACAAGACCGGCGTGGTCATCGTCGGCTCGCCTAACACCGTGCGCGAGAAACTCGCCGAGTACCAGGATCTCGCCGGCTTCAACACGTCGCTGACCAAGACCCAGTTCGGAACGCTGCCGAACGACATGACTCGCGCCAACATGACGGCAATTGCCGAAGAGATTCTGCCGCACTTCCGCAACCGCCTGCCGCAAGGCAAGCAGCAGGCCGCGGCGGAGTGACAAGAGCCGCGTCACACCAGCGAGGAGAAGTCCCATGCGATGGAAAGGAAGACTTCTGGCGCTTATCGGCCTCGTCGCGATCATCGGTTCGCTTTTCGGGGCCGGCTATTTTCTGCTTGGCTTCTACAACGTCGCCGCCAGCCAGAAGGAGCCGGACGTGGTGGCCTGGGCGCTCGCGCGCACCCGGATGGCCTCGGTCGACCGGCATGCGACCGAGCGGCCGCCGGGCTCACTCGATGATGCGGCGATGGTGCGCACGGGCGCGCGCGCCTATGCCGAGCGCGGCTGCATCAATTGCCACGGCGCCCCGGGCGTCGGATGGGGCAAGTGGTCGGAGGGCCTGCGCCCCGATCCGCCCGACCTCAAGAAGATCGTGAAGGATCGCGAACCCCGCCAACTGTTCTGGGTGGTGAAGAACGGCATCGGGATGACCGGCATGCCCGCCTTCGGCTATGTCGACGACAAGGAGATTTGGACGATCGTCGCCTTTGTCGGCAAGATCGCGGCGGTCTCGCCCGAGGAGTTCAAGGCTTGGAGCGCGCCGACCCCCGGCGCGACGCCTGGCGAGGTGCGTTAGTTCGTAAGGTGCCGCAATGAATTTTTCACGCCGAAAACTTCTCGCCGGATTGGCCGCCGCCCTCCCCGTGGTGCCGCGCGCGGCCATCGCGCAAAACTACCCGACGCGGCCGGTGCGCTGGATCGTGCCCTATCCGGCGGGCGGCGCGACCGACCTCGTTTCACGCCTGATGGGGCAATGGCTGACCGAGCGGCTCGGCCAGCCGGTCATCATCGACAACCGGCCCGGCGGCGGCACCAATATCGGCACCCAGGCCGTCGTCAGTTCGCCGCCCGACGGTTACACGCTGCTCTTCACCGCGTCGACGCACACCATCAACGTGTCGCTACAGCAGCTCCCGTTCAACTTCCTGCGCGACATCACGCTGGTCTCGGGGCTGACCGAGTTGCCCCTCGTCCTGGACGTGAGCCCGAAACTTCCGGTCAAGGACCTCAAGGAATTCGTCGCCTACGCCAAGGCCAATCCGGGCAAGGTCAATGTCGCTTCGTTCGGCGCGGCGACCATCAGTCATCTCGCCATCGAATTCTTCAAGGCGACGACCGGCGTCGACGTCGTTCACGTCCCGTATCGCGGCGGCGCGCAGATCATGGCCGATCTCATTTCCGGACAGATTCAGGCCGCGGTCGACTCGTTGCCGAGCTCGCTGCCGCACATCAAGAGCGGCGCCATCCGCGGCCTCGCGCTCTTGTCCGCCGAACGAACGTCGGTGCTGCCCGATCTGCCGGCGGCGCGCGAGATCATCCCGGGCCTGGAGGTACGCACGTTCTCCGGCGTCGGCGTGCCGAGCGGCACGCCGGGAGAGATCGTCGAGCGGCTCAACAAGGAGATCAATGCCGGGCTCGCCAATCCGACCATCAAGGCGCGCTTCGCCGACGTCGGCGCCTCGCCGGTGATCATGAGCTCTGCCGAGGCCAACGCCTTCGTGAAGGCGCAGACCGAGAAATGGGCCAAGGTGATCAAGACCGCCGGCATCAAGGCGGAGTAGGTTCCCCGGGCGCTGATGGCGCAAGATCATACTTCATGCCCGAAGCATGCTTGGGTCCATCGTTACCCTAGCCGCAGTATTTCCAGCTACTTCTCCGTCGATCAACCACTCTGGATCCCGAGGTCCCAAGACCTCCTGCTGATTTAGTTGCCACATCCGAAGAGCGACTATTGGCCTGCACCAGAAGGTGTCAGCAGCAGACAATGGAGAAGGACCAAATGCAGAAGACCACTATGATTGCTGTTATCGCCGCGCTTGTGGCCACCACGTCCTTTGTGTCGGCAGCAAATGCGCAACGCGATCCGCGACAGCGACAGGCCGTCCAGCCATTCACCGAGGCCGAACGCAACTGGTTCGAAATTCCTCAGGGACGCGATCTCATTCCGCCAAGCCATCGACGACGGGATTGATCTGCCGCGAACAGCGAGACCGCGTGCGGCGCTGATCAGGTATTCACCGCGCCGCCGTCGACCGCGATCACCTGGCCGGTGACGAAGTCGCTGTCGCTTGAGGCGAGGAACACCAGCGCGCCCAAAATGTCCTGCGGATAGCCGTCGCGCTTGATGGCGCGGCGCTGGATGGCGTTGTCGCGCGAGGTCTCGACGTGTCCGGGATTGTTCTCCACCACGCTGTCGGAAAGCGTGAAGCCCGGCGCCAGCGTGTTGACGCAGATGCCGGACGTGCCGACCGCCCGCGAGAGTGACCGCGTGAAGGCGATGACCGCGCCCTTCGACGTCGTGTAGTGCAGCATCTGCGGCATGCCGCGAAACGTCGAGCCCGATCCGATATTGATGATCTTGCCGTAGCCCTTGGCGCGCATGTGCGGCACCACGTGCTTGGCCATCAAGAACGGCCCGCGCACGTTCACCGCCATCACCTTGTCCCACAGCGTGACGTCGATGTTGGTGAACTCGGTTTCCTCGAGCTGCGAATAGAGCGCGGCGTTGTTGACCAGGATGTCGATCTTGCCGAAACGCTCGACGGTCCTGGCGACCAACGCCTTGATCTGCGCCTCATCGCTGACGTCGCAGACCATGCTGGCGGTGGCGTTGCGGCCGTGCTTGGCGGCCAGCTCCTCCGCCAAGTCACTCCCGTCCGTGATGTCGGCGATCATGACCGCGGCGCCTTCGGCCGCGAGCGCCGTCGCATAGTGACGCCCGATGCCGCGGGCGCCACCGGTGACGATGGCGCAGCGTCCGTCGAGCCGCCCCATGGTCAGTTCTTGCCGGTGTGCTGGCGCACGAACTTCTCGAACGCCTCGAGCTGCAGCTTGACCATGTCCTTGGTGGCCTGATCGGTCAGCTCGAGCGAGCCTTCCGCGAACTTCTTGGCGGAGAAGTTCACGAACACCTCCGGCCGGATCAGGATCACCGATTCGACCGAGGTGAGGCACTGGCGCAGGTGGTATTGCATGCGCGCGCCGCCGAGCAGACCGCCGGCGCAGGACTGGATCGCAGCCGGCTTGCCCTTGAACGGGTCTTCTTTCATGCGCGAGGTCCAGTCGATGGCGTTCTTGAGTTCCGCCGGGGATCGTCCAGTTGTATTCCGGCGACACGATAATGACGCCGTCGGCTTTGCGGATGGCGTCGGCCCAGGCCGTCACCGAAGCGGGGAAGCCCGCGCTTTGGATATCGAAATTGTAGATCGGAATTTCGGCCCACGAAGGCGCGGCTGTGATCTTCAACGCGGCCGGCGCGAGCGACGGCAGCGCGCGCTGGAGCGCAGCGTTGAACGACGCCTTGCGCAAGGAACCGCAGATGGAAACGATGTTCAAGTCAGCCATGGAACTCCCCTGTTACCCAACACACAGATGGCCGGATGATCCGGGCATCGCATTTTCGAAAATCACTGCTGCTCCATGCCCGCTTTTTCGCGCACGGCCTTCCAGCGATCGATCTCGGACACGATATGCGCACGCAACTCGTCCGGCGTCGAGGATTTCACCAGCGCGCCGACCTTGGCGATCTGCCCGCGCACCGTGTCGGTCGCAAGCAGGTCGCGCAGCGCCTTGTTGGTCTTCTCGACGATCGGCGCCGGCGTGCCGGCCGGGAACGCCAGGCCATACCAGCTCGTCACGTCGTAGCCGGGCAGACCGGTCTCGGCCAAGGTCGGAATATCCGGCACGGTCGGAAAGCGCTGCGGTGACGTCACGCCGATGGCGCGCATCTTTCCGGCTTGTACCTGGCCCTGCACGGTTTGGATCAGCTCGATCACCATCTGCACTTCGCCCGCGATCAGGCCGGTGAGCGTGGCCGGTGTCGACTTGTACGGCACGTGCTGGATGTCGAGCCCGGCCATCTGCTTCATGAATTCGGATGCAAAATGCTGCGTGGTGCCCACGCCAGGGCTGCCGAAGTTGAGCTTGCCGGGGTTCTTCTTCGCATGCGCGATGAGACCCTTCACGTCCTTCGCGGGAAAGTCCGGCGCCGTGACCAGCATCAGGCCGGCGGTGCCGACCATCGACACCATCTGGAAATCGTTGACCGAATTGTAACGCAGCGATTTGTACATCGCGGGCGCGATGACGTGCGCGTTGCTCATCATCAGCGCGGTGTAGCCGTCCTTGGCCGAGCGCGCGACCTGCTCGGCGGCGGTGGTGCCACCGGCGCCGACACGGTTCTCGACCACGACGGGCTGTCCGAGCGCCTTTGACAGCGGCTCCGCGATGATGCGCGCGGCAATATCGGTGCCGCCGCCGGCGCCGAAGCCGACGACGATGCGAATCGGCCGTGCCGGCCAGTCCTGCGCTTGCGCGGACGTGGCAGCGATGGAAGAGGCGGCAACGAAGAGCGCGACCGCAATGCGGAACCGACTTGTCATGCAATGCCCTCCCCTTGCGGCGCTTTTGCTCTCTCGGTCGTCATGCCCGGCCTTGTGCCGGGCATCCACGTCTACTGAGCAGCAACCAAGACGTGGATGGCCGGGACACTGGGCGAACAAGACGGCGCTTCGCGCCTGTTGGCCGGCCATGACTGTTGAGAGATCAGCGCTTACTTCTCGTCCTCGATCGGATTGACCAGGACGCCGACGCCTTCGATGTCGATCTCGCAGGTGTCGCCGCCTTTCATGAAGATCGGGGGCTTGCGGGCGAAGCCGACGCCGGACGGCGTGCCGGTGATGATGATGTCGCCCGGCTCGAGCGTGATGCCCTGGGTGATGTAGACCAGCATCTCGGCGACCGGGAACATCATGTTGTCGGTGTTGTCCGACTGCAGAGTCTGGCCGTTGAGGCGGGTCTGGATCTTCAGACCCTTGCCGCCGGGCGGCACTTCGTCGGCGGTGATCATCCACGGGCCGAAACCGCCGGTCTTGTCGAAGTTCTTGCCCATGTCCCACTGCGTGGTCTTGCGCTGGAATTCGCGCACCGAGCCTTCGTTGAAGACCGAATAGCCGGCGATGCAGGAATAGGCGTTGTCCATCGTGAGGTGCCGGGCCTTCTTGCCGATCACGACCACCATCTCGGCCTCGTAGTCGAGCGTGTCGGACGCCTTCGGCCGCACGATCGGCTGCAGGTGCGGCACAAGCGAGGTATGGCAGCGGAAGAAGATGGTCGGGAATTTCGGAATGTTGTCGCGATTGAAACCTTCCTTGACGTGCTCGAGATAGTTCAACCCGAGGCAGATGTTCTTCGGCGGCCGCGATACCGGCAGGCCGAACTTCAAGCCCTTCAGGGGCTTGCGGGCGCCAGCGGGAGCTTTCTTGGCAATGTCGCCGAGGGCTTTGAGGTCGCCGTTGCTCTGGGCCAGCACGTCCGCAAGGTTCGTCGGCACCTTGGCGTCGACCGCCTGCAGGTCGATCACGTTGTCGCCGTCGACCACGCCCAAGCGCAATCCCTCACTCGATTCAAATCCTACAATCTTCATGGCTCTGAGAGCTCCCTCGTCTGCTGAGGGGCGGGACTATAAAAAGCGCCGGATAGCGCGTCTATACGCCAAACCTCTAAAACGGGATCGATTTTCGGTCCTGCGGGCTTGATGCCATTGCAGAAATCGGGTCGCGGCCGGCCCTGCCGTGCGGCACGATGCCCGCTTAGACCAAGGAGGCATGAGCTTTGAGCACCGCCTTGAAACAAAAGCAGGATGCAGGCTTGGACGAGCGCATCGGGACGCGCGTCGCGGGCATGGACTGGGCACGCGTCGATACCGACCTCGACGTTAGCGGCTGGGCGCTTCTCAAGGGCCTCCTCACCGCGCAAGAATGCGAGGCGCTAGCCGCTCTCTACGACGACGAGAAACGCTTCCGCAGCACCATCGCGATGGCGCGCCACGGCTTTGGCCGCGGCGAGTACAAGTATTTCGCCTACCCGCTGCCCGGCATCGTCGCGGCGCTGCGCCCGACGCTCTATGCGCGGCTCATGCCGATCGCCAATCGCTGGAACGAGGCGATGAGGATCGCGGTGCGCTATCCGAAGAGCCACGCCGACTTCATCAAACGCTGCCACGCGGCCGGCCAGACGCGGCCGACACCGCTGCTCCTGAAGTATGGCGCCGGCGACTACAACTGCCTGCACCAGGACCTCTATGGCGAGCACGTCTTTCCGCTGCAGGTGGTGATCCTGCTGTCGGAGCCGGACGACGATTTCACCGGCGGCGAGTTCGTGCTGACCGAGCAACGGCCGCGCATGCAGTCACGGGCCGAAGTCGTGCCGCTCAAGCGCGGCGATGCCGCGGTGTTCGCGGTCCATCATCGCCCGATGCAGGGCACCCGCGGGACCTATCGGGTCACCATGCGGCACGGCGTCAGCGCGCTCCGCTCCGGCCATCGCCAGACCGCCGGCATCATCTTTCACGACGCGAAGTAGCGGATCAGCAGTCCGTCAGGCCGCTGTGGACTTGAGCGCCTGCACCGAGAAATAGCCGTTCGGATCGGTCCAGGCGGCGACCGGCGTCCAGCCGGAGCCGCGCGCCATCGCACCGAAGGACTCCAGCGTGTACTTGTAGCTGTTCTCGGTATGGATGGTTTCGCCGGCGCGGAATTCGAAGGAGCGTCCGGCCACCCTCACCTTCTGGCGCTTGCGGCTGGCGAGATGCATTTCGATGCGGTGCCGTTCGGTGTTGTAGAACGCCTGGTGGCAGAACGCGCCGAGATCGAAATTCCCGCCGAGCTCGCGGTTGATGCGCGTCAGCAGATTGAGGTTGAAGCGCGCGGTCACATGGGCGGCATCGTTGTAGGCTGCGTTCAGAATCCTCACGTCCTTGACTAGATCGAATCCGATGATCAGCGTCGAATTTTTGCCGAGCATCAAAGCCGCATGGCTGAGGAACGCGGCCGCCGCGTGCGGCTCGAAATTGCCGATGGTCGATCCCGGGAAGAATCCGACCCGCGGACGCCCGGAGATCCCGCGCGGCAGATTGAACGGCTTGGTGAAATCGGCCTCGACCGGCAGCACCGTCAAACGCGGATAGTCGCGCCGAAGCTCGGCCGCTTCCTGCTGAAGCATCTCGGATGAAATGTCGACCGGCACATAGGCGCCGATTGTCGGCGCCGCGTTGAGGACCATGCGCGCCTTGCGCGTCGAGCCAGAGCCGAATTCGATCAGCGCGGCATCGGCCGGCACGAAGGCCGCCATCTCGGCGGCGTGCTTCTCGAGAATTGCGAGCTCACAGCGGGTCGGGTAGTATTCCGGCAGCCGCGTGATCTCTTCGAACAGTTGCGCGCCAAGCTCGTCGTAGAAATATTTGGGCGAGAGCTGCTTCGGCCGCGCTGACAGGCCGGCGATGACGTCACCCGCGAAATTCGACTCCACGACATCGGGCACATGTCGAAGCGCAGTCTGGGCCAGTGCAGCCATGGTCGCCTCCCTACTCTCTCAAGTGCCGTAGTCGACAAGCCGCAAGCCGCTGAACTGCCAGCGCGCCGGCGGATAGAAGAAATTGCGGTAGCTTGGGCGGGAATGGTCCGCGGGCGTCGCATGCGATGAGCCGCGCAGCACCATCTGATTGACCATGAACTTGCCGTTGTACTCGCCGAGCGCGCCGGAGGCGGCGCGATAGCCGGGATAAGGCGAATAGGCGCTGCGCGTCCATTGCCACACGATCCCGAACGCGTCGTCGATCAGACCGGCCTGCGCCGCGACCTCCCACTCCTGCTCGGTCGGCAGGTCCTTGCCCATCCAGCGCGCGAAGGCGTCGGCTTCGTAGTAGCTGACATGACAGACCGGCGCGGCGGGATCGACCGGCCGCAGGCCCGCGAGCGTGAGCGTGTGCGACACGCCATCGACCTTGCGCCAGTAGCCCGGCGCTTCCCAGCCTTCCGCCTGCACCATCGCCCAGCCGTCCGACAGCCACAGCGACGGCGTCGCATAACCGCCATCGGCGATGAAATCGAGCCACTGCGCATTGGTGACGAGCGCGCGCGCGATCCGGACCGGCCGCAGATAGGTCTGGTGCGCGGGCCCTTCATTGTCGAAGCAGTAGCCGTCGCCGGCGAAACCGATGCTGTGCAGCCCTTCCGGCACCGCCACAAATCCGGCCGCGGATTTCTTCGCTGCCGGGGGAATTCGGCTGGCGTCATAAGTCGGTGCGATGGGATTTAGCGAAAACGCATGCAGGATGTCGGTGAGCAGCAGCTCCTGATGCTGCTGTTCGTGATTGAGACCGATCTCGAGGATGCGCAACACCTCGTTGAGCTGCGATCCCCCGGCCTCGTCGACGAGCCGCACGACCGCAGCATCGACATGCGCGCGATAGGCCGCGACCTCGCTGTTGGCCGGCCGCGTCACCAGTCCGCGCTGCGGGCGCGCATGCCGCGGCCCGGCCGCGACATAGTAGGAGTTGAACAGGTAGGAGAATTGCTTGTCGAAGATGCGGTAGCCCGGCAGATACGGCAGCAGCAGGAATTGCTCGAAGAACCACGTCGTATGCGCCCGATGCCATTTGGTCGGACTGGTGTCCGGCATCGACTGGACGATCTGGTCCTCGTCGGAAAGCGGCGCCGCGCGCCGCTCGGTTTCGCCGCGCACCTCCCGGAAGGCCTCGGCCCAGGCGTTCCGCACATTGCTGCCGCGAGCCGCGGCCGTGCCCGGCATCGGGGTGATGTTGCTTTGGCCGCGAAAGTTACGAATGGCTGAGAAAGCCATGCCAAATCCCCTTTGGGGTGATGACGAACGCCCCCGTTTGAAGACGAAAACGGCCTATGCAGGCCGAGGGTTCCGTACATTCCAGTATGTACGGTCCGTTATGACGGACAGATGGGGTGCTTTTTTGGAAGAACCAACAAGGCTACCTCGCCGGAGCCTGAAATACATTATGATCCAACGGGTTATCGGGCGAAGCGAACAAATTAAAATTCGGTCACGTCGCGGTACGGCTATTTCACCGCGTTGACGCCTGCGGTTGCGGCCACGCCGTTCTGCTGGCCGGTGCCCCCGCTTACGCCGATGGCGCCGATGATCTTGCCGTCCACGATGATCGGAAGGCCGCCTTCGGATGCGGTCGGCCGCGCATCGTCCGGAAAGGTCATGAAAGCGACGTTGCCGGCGGCAAATTGGTCGACGAACACCTTGCTCGACCGGCGAAACAGCGCCGAGGTGCGGGCTTTGGCGGTGGCAAGCTGGAACGACGCATTCTGCGTGCCGTCCATCTTCTCGAAATAGATGACGCCGCCCTCAGGGCCGACCACGGCCACGGCCATGCGCCAGTTGTTCCTGCGCGCTTCTGCAAGCGCCGCCGTGGCGGCCGCCTTGGCCTGCTCACTCGACATTGGCAGGCCGTATTCGGGTGCCGGAGGCGGCGCAGCCGCTGGCGCCGGTTGCTGAGCCAGCACCGGTCCGGCGGCGCAAACCGCCGCCCCGATCATCAACGCCATCAGAATGCGCATTGGCATCTCAAGCCTCCCGATCCCAAGACCATCCCATCCGCAACGCCGCCGCCGCCGTTACGATGTGGTCGGAAACTGCCGTTCCCATGCCGTTCCCGGCGCAATTCGCGGGCATACTGCCGCGCCTGCGCAAGGTCCAGCGAATAACGGCTAAGATAGGCGAGTTGCGGCAAGGCCAGCAAGGATGCTTAGACGTGCGAAGCTTGCGGCGGCCACCGTTCCGGGGGAAACAATGGCCAGCATCACAACGGACGGCACTATGCGACGCAGATTTTCGGGCTTGTATCTGAGCTTCGCCCTCCCCCTGCTGATATTCACAGCTTTGGCTCCGACCGCGGCCTTCGCCCAGCCCAACTGCCGCAACACGGCCAACTTCGACCAGTGGCTGGCCGAATTCAAACGCGAGGCCACCGCCCAGAAGATCTCCGCCTCGGCGATCGCCGCCGCCTCGCCGTTCCTGAAATTCGATCAGCGCATCATCAATATCGACCGCGGGCAGCGATTCTTCGCGCAGAACTTCCTCGACTTCTCCAAGAAGCTGATCCCGACCTATCGCCTCCAGCGCGGCGGGCAACTGATCACGAAGCACAAGGACATCTTCCAGCGCATCGACAAGGATTTCGGCGTGCCGGCCCCGGTCATCGTCGCGTTCTGGGGGCTGGAGAGCGATTTCGGCGCCAGCGCCGGCAAGGAGCAGGTGCTGCCTGCGCTGGCGACGCTCGCCTATGATTGCCGCCGGCCCGAACTGTTCCGCCCGCGCCTGTTCGACGCGCTGCGCATGATCGAACGCGGCGACCTCCGCCCGGAGGAAATGATCGGTTCCTGGGCCGGCGAGCTCGGCCAGACCCAGATGATGACGTCGGAATATTACCGCAGCGCCGTCGACTATGACGGCGACGGCCGGCGCAACCTGATCACCAGCATGCCGGACGTGCTCGCCTCGACGGCGAACTACCTGATGCACCTGGGATGGAAGCGCAATCAGCCCTGGATCCAGGAGGTGCGCGTTCCGCAGAACCTCGCGTGGGACCAGTCCGACCTTTCGATCCAGCATCCGCGATCGCAATGGGCGAAGTGGGGGGTGACCCGCGCCGACGGCAAGCCGCTCGAGACCGACGACCTGCCGGCGTCGCTGGTTTTGCCGATGGGCCGGTTCGGGCCGGCGTTCCTCGCGTTCGACAACTTCAAGGTCTACACTGAGTGGAATAATTCGCTGATCTATTCGCTGACCGCCGCCTACTACGCGACACGGCTGGCCGGCGCCCCAGCCTACAACCCCGGCATGGGCGAGAAGATTCCGGGCTTGAATGGCGACGAGGTCCGCGAACTGCAGACCTTGCTCGCCAAGCGCGGATTTGATGTCGGCCGGATCGACGGCATACTGGGGCTGAAAAGCCGCCAGGCGGTCCGCGCCATGCAGGTCAAGCTCAAGCTGCCGGCGGATTCCTGGCCGACCGCGGAACTGCTCGGCCGTTTGCGCGGCGCCAAGTAAGCAAGAAGAGCGGAGGAAACAGATGACCGTCATCCGCGCGCTCGCCACCAGCTTGGCTTGCGCCCTCGCTTGCGTCGCCGCCGGCGGTCAAGCGTTGGCGCAGGGCGCGTCCGACACGGCGAGCTATCCCAACCGGATCGTGCGGCTGATCGTGCCGTTCCCGCCCGGCGGCCCGGCCGACGTGATCGCGCGCTTCGTCGGACAGAAGCTGAGCGAGGACTGGGGCCAGACCGTCGTGGTCGAGAACCGTCCCGGCGGCAACACGGCGATTGCCGCCCAGCAGGTCGCGCGCGCTGCGCCCGACGGCTACACGCTGTTCATCCCCATGGACACCACCATGGTGCTCAATCCGCTGACGCTGCCGAACCTACCTTACGAGCCGCTGAAGGATTTCATCCCGGTCACCATGCTGACCAAGAACATGTCGCTGGTCGTGACGCGGATGGCGGGCGGGCCGAAGTCGATCAAGGAGCTGATCGACCAGGCCAAGGCGAGGCCCGGGACGATGAACATGGGCGCCGGCACGATCACGTCGCGGCTTGGCGCAGTGCTGTTCGCCAAGACCGCCGGCATCGACGTGCAGCTCATTCCGTTCAAAGGCAGCGCCGAGATCGGCCAGGCCGTGCTGGCCGGCACCGTCGACTTCGCACTCGACTCGACCGGCACCGCGCTGCCGCTGGTGCAGGGCGGGCAATACCGCGCGCTGGCGAAGTACACCAACCAGCCGCTGCCGATGTTTCCCGGCGTGCCGAGCCTGAGCGAAGCCGCCGGCCTCCCCTCGATCGACGAAAGCTCGACCTGGATCGCGATCGCGGCGCCGGCGGGCACGCCGCGCCCGATCGTCGAGAAGATCCAGAACGCCGTCGCCAAGATCTATGCCGACAAGCCGACCCGCGAGCGGCTCGACAAGGTCGGCATCAATGCCGTCAACTCGACCTCGGACGAGCTGATCGCGTTCATCCGCAGCGAGACCGCGCGCTGGTCGCAGGTTCTCAAGGAAAACAGCCATCTCTTGAAAATGGATCAATAAGCCACAACAACAACGCGTAATCACGGAGTTCCCCCATGGATACCGGCGCCAATGTCGCGAGCTATTCGGCCGCGAATTACTTCATCGAAGGCCTCAACGAGGTCGGGATCGACTATCTGTTCTCGAACATGGGCACCGATCACGCGCCCATCATTGAGGCCTTCGCCGGCCGCAAGCGGCGCGGCCAGAAAATCCCGACCATCGTCGTCTGCCCGCATGAGAACACCGCCGCGCATATGGCGGGCGGCTACGCCTTGATGACCGGGCGCGGCCAGGGCGTGCTCGTGCATGTCGACGTCGGCACCGCGAACACCGCAAACGCCATGCACAACCTCTATCGCAGCCGGCTGCCGGTGCTGCTGATGGCCGGCAAGGCGCCGTTCACCACCCACGGCGAATTGACCGGCACGCGCGACAACTACGTGCACTTCGTGCAGGAGCCGTTCGACCAGGGCAGCCTGGTGCGCCCCTACACCAAATGGGAATGGACGCTCCCCTCCGGCATCGTCGCCAAGGAGGTGATCCGGCGCGCGCACACGGTGATGCAGAGCGACCCGAAGGGGCCGGTCTACCTGATGCTGCCGCGCGAAATCCTCACCGAAGTCTGGGCCGATGACGACGTACGCTCATACCCCGGCGAACGCTATGGCGCGACCGAGCCGGCAGGCGTCGACCCGCGGCTCGTCGACAAGCTCGCCGATGCGCTGCTCGCGTCGAGCTATCCGATCCTGCTTGCATCGTATGCCGGCCGCACGCCGGGCGCGTCGGAGGCAATCGAGAAGCTCGCCGAGTTCGCGGGCATCCGGCTGTTCGAAGCCAACATGGTCAACAATTTCGGCCATGAAGGACCGTGCTTCGGTGGCTTCGGCGGCGGGGCGCACATCGGCAAGGCCGACTTCGGCCTGCTGGTCGACGTCGACGTTCCGTTCTTCCCGCGCGAGACCAAGGTCAACGAGAAGACCTTCTGGGGCCAGATCGACGTCGACGTGCTCAAGGGCGGCTCGCCGATGTGGAGCTTCCCGGCGAACCTGCGCCTGCAAGGCAACAGCGCACGCATCGTCGAGCAGCTCTACGACGCCGTGAAGCAGAAGGCGTCGCCGGCGTTCCGCGATGCCGCCAAAGCACGGGTTGCGGAAATGGCGGAGCAGCAGGCCAAGCGCAAGCAAAGCGCCGCCGAGCTTGCGGCCAATCAGGGCAAGGTCGGCGCGATCAACGCGCATTATCTCTGCGCCGAGCTCGCCAAGCGCATCGCCGACAAGGACATCGTGTTTGCGGAAGCCGCGCGCAATTCGCCGGCGATCCAGCAGCAGATCCCGCGGCCCCTGCCCGGCACGGTCACCCGCGTCGGCGGCGGCGGCTTGGGCTCATCGGGCGGCATGGCGCTTGGCGCCAAGCTCGCGGCGCCCGACCGCATGATGATCCAGATCGTCGGCGACGGCAGCTTCTATTTCAACGTGCCGAGCTCGGTCTACGGCGCGTCGAAGCAATACAAGCTACCGATCCTCTCGATCGTGCTCGACAACGGCGGCTGGTCGGCGGTGAAGGAATTGACGTTGCGCGTCTATCCGGACGGCGACGCCAAGGTCGAGGACGAGTTCGCGGCCAACCTGCCGAGCGACGTCGACTTCTCCAAGATCGGCGAAGCGTTCGGCGCCTACGGCGAGAAGATCACCGATCCGGCGCAGGTGCCGGCGGCGCTCGACCGCGCCATCAAGGAAGTGAAAGGCGGCCGCACCGCCGTGCTGCATGTGACGGTGACGCGGCTGTAGGAGCAGCCGGACCGCGCCGCGCGGCGCGTCCTTGAAAACATCTCAACGAGTCCCCATTGGGTGAGGGCTGGCCCCTCACCCTTTCCTTATTGTTGGCCCCCCGGCCTGGCGGCTCGGAACACTCTTCCCGAGCCGCGTCCCATGGCATAAGGGCGCCGCAACCGCTTCCGGAATCCGTGTCCCTATGATTCAACTCGACAACATCAGCAAGCAGAACGGTCACCAGATCCTCTTCATCGAGGCCTCAGCGGTGCTCAACAAGGGGGAGAAGGTCGGCCTCGTCGGCCCCAACGGGGCCGGCAAGACGACGCTGTTCCGAATGATCACGGGCGAGGAGCAGCCCGACGAGGGCCAAGTGGGCGTCGAGCGGGGCGTCACCATCGGCTACTTCAGCCAGGACGTGGGCGAGATGTCGGGCCGCAGCGCCGCGGCCGAGGTGATGGACGGCGCCGGCCCGGTGAGCGTCATCGCCGCCGAGCTGAAAGAGCTCGAGACCGCCATGGCTGACCCCGAGCGGGCGGACGACATGGAGGAGATCGTTGAGCGCTACGGCGAGGTGCAGGCGCGCTTCGAGGAATTGGGCGGCTACGCGCTCGAAGGCCGGGCGCGCGAAGTCCTCGCCGGCCTCGGCTTCAGCCAGGAGATGATGGACGGCGACGTCGGCGCGCTGTCCGGCGGCTGGAAGATGCGCGTGGCGCTGGGGCGCATCCTCCTCATGCGTCCGGACGCCATGCTGCTCGACGAGCCGAGCAACCATCTCGACCTGGAAAGCCTCATCTGGCTGGAGCAATTCCTCAAGGGCTACGAGGGCGCCCTGATGATGACCTCGCACGACCGCGAGTTCATGAACCGCATCGTCACCAAGGTGGTGGAAATCGACGGCGGCGCGCTGACGACATACTCGGGCAACTACGAGTTCTACGAGCAGCAGCGCGCGCAGAACGAGCAGCAGCAGCAGGCCCAGTTCGAGCGTCAGCAGGCTATGCTCGCCAAGGAAATCAAGTTCATCGAGCGCTTCAAGGCACGCGCCTCGCACGCCGCGCAGGTGCAGAGCCGGGTGAAGAAGCTGGAGAAGATCGAACGGGTGGAGCCGCCCAAGCGGCGCCAGACGGTGCTGTTCGAGTTCCTGCCCGCGCCGCGCTCCGGCGAGGACGTGGTGAACCTGAAGAACGTGCACAAGAGTTACGGCAACCGGAGCATCTACGAGGGTCTCGACTTCCTGGTGCGCCGCAAGGAGCGCTGGTGCGTCATGGGCGTCAACGGCGCGGGCAAGTCGACGCTGCTGAAGCTGGTGACGGGCTCCACCGAGCCGGACGACGGCACGGTGGCGCTCGGCGGCAGCGTGAAGATGGGCTATTTCGCGCAGCACGCCATGGATCTGCTCGACGGCGAGGAAACGGTATTCGAGTCGCTGGAGAACTCGTTCCCCCAGGCCGGTCAGGGCTCGCTGCGCGCGCTGGCCGGCTGCTTCGGATTTTCCGGCGACGACGTCGAAAAGAGGTGCCGGGTGCTGTCGGGCGGCGAGAAGGCGCGGCTGGTCATGGCGAAGATGCTCTTCGACCCGCCGAATTTTTTGGTGCTGGACGAGCCCACCAACCACCTGGACATGGCGACCAAGGAGATGCTCATCACCGCGCTCTCGCAATACGAGGGCACCATGCTGTTCGTTTCGCACGACCGGCACTTCCTGGCCGCGCTATCCAACCGGGTGCTGGAGCTGACGCCCGAAGGCATCCACCAGTACGGCGGCGGCTACACGGAGTACGTGGCACGCACCGGCCACGAGGCGCCCGGCCTGCGGAGCTGAATTACTTCTTCACCATCGCCCGCACCACCGGCACCCAGCGGGCGACCTCGGCCCTGACAAAATCGGTGAGCTCCGCCGGCGACATCAGCCGCGGCTCCTCACCTTCGTCCTCGAAGTGCTTCTTCAGCGCCGGCTTCACGGCGATGGCGCGAACCTCGCGGTTGATCGCTTCGACGATGGTCCTCGGCATCCCGACCGGCCCGCTGATCATGGTCCAGGTCGTGGTCACGATGTCGGGATAGCCAAGCTCGCTCAGCGTCGGCAGGTCGGGCAATTGCGGCAGCCGCTTGCCGGACGATACGCCGAGCGGGATCAGCGTCCCCGCCTGGATGTGCTGGCGCGCCGTCGCCCAATTGAGCGCGCCCACCGTCACGCGGCCGGCCAGGAGATCGATCACTGCCGCGCTGCCCGCGCGATACGGGATGTGCACGGCGTTGAGCTTCTCCTTCACCACCACGTATTCGAACACGATATGCCCGACGGTGCCGGTGCCGGACGACACATAGGGCATCTCCTTCGCCTGCGAGCGCGCATAGGCCAGCATGTCCTGCATCGATTTCACGCCGATGGAAGGATGCGCGACGATGACGCTTGGCGCGCCGCCGAGAAACGCGATGTGGTTGAAATCCTTGACCGGGTCGAAGCCGGGATTGTCGCTCAGCGCCGCCGCCAGCACATGCACCGACATGCCGCCGCTGCCGACCGTGTAGCCGTCGGGGTCGGAGCGCGCCAGCGCTAGCGCGCCGATCAGGCCGCCGCCGCCGGTGCGATTCTCGACCACGAATTGCTGGCCGAAGGTTTGTCCGAGGTGCTCGGCAAACAGCCGCGCCGCGACGTCGGCCGCGCCGCCCGCGCCATAGGGTACCAGCATCTTGATCGGCTTCGCCGGCCATTCCGGCCTTTGCGCGAAGGCGGTCCCCGTCACGCCGCAGGCGATCGCAAGCAGCAGAGCCAGTTTCTTCATTTTTGTTCTCCGTACAAACTCACGCATCAGGTGGCCCGTGCCGCGACGCGCACGCCAAGGCGCTGCAGGCGCGGCAGCACCTCCTCACAAAAGAAGGGAAGCTCTTCGAGATAGTTCACGCCCGACACCGCGATGCCGGTCAGGCCCGCCGACGAGAGATCGGCGAGCTGCTTCGTGACTTGGTCGGGGTCGCCGACGATGGAAAGTCCGCCCATGCCTTCGGTGTATTGCCGGCGCTTGAGGTTGAACTCCGCCATCGGCACGGTCTCCGGCGTGATGTTCTTGATCGCGAGGATGCCGTCGACCGCCGTCCAGTCGGCGAGATCGACGCTCCAATGCTGGTAGTATTCCTTCGCTTCCTTCTCGCTCGGCTTGCAGGTGATGACGCCGACGGTATAGACGCCGATCTCGCGGCCGAGGTCCTTGGCGGCCTGCTTCACGGTCGCGACCCGCTGCGCGGTCTCGTCGATCGACACGCGCGACGGACGCACGAAGAAGGCGTCGCAGTTGCGGATCGCGAACGCCTGCCCCGTCGCCGACGCGCCGGCATTCATGATCACCGGCCGCGTGCCGCCGTAAGGCTTCGGCTTGGCGCGGATGCCTTTGAGCTTCAGGAACCGGCCGTCGAAATCGAAATCCTCGCGCTCCGACCATGCGAGCTTGATGGCGTCGATCCATTCCTGGGCATAGTCGTAGCGCGCCTCGTGCTCGCGCTGCTCGACGCCGAACATCTCGAACTCGCCCTCGTTCCAGCCGACCACGATGTTCAGGCCGAAGCGCCCGGCCCCGATGTGATCGGCGGTGACCATCTTCTTGGCCGCGATGATCGGATTGAACAGCGGCGCGTGCACGGTGCCGAACACCGTGATCCGCTTGGTCGATGCCAAAAGGCCCGACGCCCAGTTGATGGTCTCGAGCGTCTCGCCCTGATAGTCGGTGTTGCCGCCGTAGCCCTTCCAGCGGCCGATCGGCAGCAGAAAATCGATGCCGGCCTCGTCCGCCATGCGGGCGAGCGCGAGATTCTCCGCCCAGCTTCCGGTCCAGCGCTCCGGCGCGGTGGTGACGGCGCGGCCCGAAGAGCAATTGGGACCGAACAGCCCGATCTGCAGCGTGTTGCCGCCGTGCATCGCCCGGCGTGAACGCAGGGCGGCGTTGTCGGCATCGACCGATGTCACTTGCATGGGACGGTTACTTCGCGGCCGGCGCGTCGAGCGCGGCTTTTACGCGCGCAACGATCTCCGGCGGTGTCGCGGCGAGTTCGCCGACGAGCTTCTGCAGCGCCTCGCCGGTCATCGGCAGGATCTCGATCTGGAGCTTCTCCGCCTCGGCGAGGAAGGCCGGATCCTTCATGGTGGCGTCGAAAGCGCGCCGCATCGCCTGCACGCGCTCGGCCGGCACGTCGGGCGGCAGGAAATAGGGACGCGCGAATTCGGTGCGCGCAAACAACAGCCGCATCGCCTGCCGCTGCGCTTGGGTCTTGGCCTGATCCATCGCCAACGGCACCCCGGCGAGCTCCGGGTTGGGCTGCGCCTGCTCGTTGAACTGGGCGATGAACTTGATCTTCTTCTCGTCGATCCATTTCTGCGACAGCGTCTTGACCGAGGCGAGCCCGACGCCGGCATTGCCCTGGATCTCGCCGCGCTCGATCGCGATGTTGATTTCCGGCGTGCCCTTGTAGCCGCGCACCAGCTTGAACTTGTAGCCGAGCAGATCGTTGAGCAGCAGCGGGAAGTCGTTCATCGTGGTGCCCACCGTGGTGGAGCCGACCAGCACTTCCTTGGTCGCCATGTCGGCGATGTGCGACACCGGCGCGGTGTGCCAGAGGAACGCGACATAGGCCTCGCGGTTGAGGCTGCCGAGCCAATTCAGCTTGATGGCGTCGAATTGCGCGCCGTTCATCAGCATCGGCGCCGTCGGCATGCTGTTGAGCGGCGCGGAGAACACAGTGCCGTCCTTGGGGCCCTGATTGTAGAGCTGATTGGTCAGGATCATGCCGCCGGCCGCCGGCTGGTTCTGCACGATCATGGTCGGATTGCCGGGGATGTGGTTGACCATGTGACGCGCGAGCGCGCGCGAATAGAGGTCGTAGCCGCCGCCCACCGCCGAGCCCACGATCAGGCGGACCTGCTTGCCCTTGTAGAAGGCGGCGACGTCATCCTGCGCGGCGGCCGGCACGGCGGCAGACATGACCAATACGGCTGCCAACGCGGCAAGACGGACGTTCATCGCTCACTCCCCGGTCTATTTCGTCACGCACGTTGCGCCGCCGGCGCCGTCTCCGCAATGGCGGGGGTTGCGAACAATCGTCCCGGGCAGCCGCGGCGGTCGCTCCATCCGAGACGCGCGAGCGCGTCCCAGATCACGGTCTGATTGCTGGTGATGACGGGCTTGCCGAGACGGCTTTCCAGCTCTTCGATGATGCCGAACACGGAAATATTGGCGCAGCTCAGGAAATAGACGTCGGCATCCGGACGGGCGGCGGCGATCGCGCGGTCGCGCCAAACCTGCGGCGGCGTCGCGCAATAGGCGTCGCTGCCGGCCAGCTCGTAACCCTTGGCGTAGATGACGTCGTAGCCGGCCTCGTTGAGGAATTCCGCCTCGTGGTCGGTAACCGCCTGGCTGTACGGCGTGACCAGAGCGATTTTGCGCGCGCCGAGCGCGTCGAGCGCGCGGCGGATCGCGGTCGCGGTGGTGGTGGCGTGACGCGCCCCCGAGCCTTGCACCGCGGACAGGATGCGGGCCTCGCCGCCCTGCCCTTCCTCCATCGAATTCGCGGTGCAATGGAACGCCACCACGTCGCATTTGGCGTCGGCGAGCGCGCGCGTCGCTTCCTCGACGCGCGGAATGAGCTGGTCGTGCCCCATGCGGTTCGGTCCGGTCATGCGCAGCCGCGTGATGTGCGGATGCACGCCGGCGGGGAAAGCGCGGACCATCTCCTGTTCGACCATGCGGTTGGACGACGGAATGATGAGGCCGACGCGTGCGTTCATTATCGTTTCCTCTTGCCAGGATCGCGTCCGGTGGAACCGAACGCCCACCGCCGCGTTAATAACACCGGCGTGTTCCGTGCCCCGGTACGGCATCACCATCCGGGATTTGATGGCGGATGTTAAAGGAGCAGCGGCGCCGTGTCACAGTGGACCGCCCGGCGCGGCACTGTCGGTGGGGACTGAACGGTTGTTAATCGGGGCTGCCTCAGGCAGAAAAACCCAATCCGGCCGCAATATATCGCTACCGATCCGCCCAATCGACTGCTGCAGAAGTCCCAAGAGGAGGCTGAATTGCCTGGATTGCCCGAATTGTCCGTCAGGTTCGCAAAGACCATTGTGAGTTATCGACGCGTATTGCTCGCCACCACTGTCGTGTCCGCGATCGGACTGCCGCAGATCGTGAAGGCCTTTGACGATACGTCGAGTTCGGGCCGCATTATCCTGGCGCAGCAGAAGGAAGACCCCAAGAAGAAAAAAGACGCGCCGCCGACGAAGGCGCCGCCGCCGGTGCAAAAGTCGGTCACGCCGCCGCAACAGCCGAAATCGGTCCCGCAGCCGAAGCAGGTCACGCCGCCAACGCCACCGACCCAGCCGAAGGTGCAGCAGACCACGCCGCAACCCAAGCTGGCCCCGAAGCAGGTCGAACAGCCGAAGCCCAAGTTCGTACCCAAGAGCGTTGATCAACCCAAGCTCGCGCCGAAGAGCGTCGAGCAGCCCAAGCTCGCACCAAAGAGCGTCGACCAACCCAAGCTCGCACCGAAGAGCGTCGATCAGCCCAAGCTCGCGCCAAAGACCGTCGACCAGCCCAAGTTCGCGCCGAAGAGCGTCGATCAGCCCAAGCTTGCACCGAAGACCGTCGACCAGCCGAAGCTGGCACCGACGCAGGATCCAAAATTCGGTCCGAAGCAGACCGTCCAGCCGAAGACGACCCAACCTCCGATCCAGCCGCAGACTTTCGGCAAGCCGAGGGTTACGCCGGCCAACCAGGTTGGCAACGTCAACGAGCTTAAGGGCAAGCGGAAGGAAGAGCGTGTCGGCAACCAGGTCATCATCGTGGAGCCCGGCAATCGCCGATTGATCCGCGAGAACAACCGCCTCGTCATCCGTCATGACGAAGGCGAGCGGATGCGCCGCTGGGGCAACGCGCGCTTCGAAACGCGCGGTCAGGAGCGCTACACTGTCGTCAACCGTGGCGGCTACGAGATCGTCACCATCACGGATTCCCGCGGTCATCTGCTGCGGCGCTACCGCCGCTTCCCCGACGGCCGTGAATATGGGCTGATCGACAATCGCCGGCGGCTCGCCGTCGGTGCGGCGGTCGTGGGCGGCGTCGTGCTGCTCGGCCTGGCGGCGCCCAGGATCCTGATCCCGCGCGACCGTTACGTCGTCGACATGGGAAGCGCGCCGCCGACCTATCTCTACGAAGCGCTCGAAGCGCCGCCGCTGGTGCCGATGGAGCGCGCCTACTCGCTCGACGAGATCCGCGACAATGTCGAGTTGCGCGACCGCGTGCGGAGCGTCGACATCAACACCATCAACTTCGCGACCGGCTCGTGGGAGGTCTCACCCGACCAGATCCCGCAATTGCAGGCGCTCGCGGACGCGATGCTGAAAGTCATCGAGGAAAACCCGTCGACGGTGTTCATGATCGAGGGTCACACCGACGCTGTCGGCTCGGAGGAAGACAACCTGTCGCTCTCCGACCGCCGCGCCGAAGCGGTGGCGGAAATCCTGACCACAAACTTCAATATCCCGCCGGAGAATCTGGTGACGCAGGGTTATGGCGAACAACACCTGCGCGTCGCGACCGATGGGCCCAGCCGCGAGAACCGTCGGGTGCAGGTGCGCAACATCACCGGGCTGATGGCCGGCGGCGACGGACAACCCGGCGGTCCCGGGGACGGTCCGCCCGGCGGACCGCCCGGCGGTCAGCCTCCGGGCTGAGCGCCGTAATCATCGATGCAAAGTGATCATGCCCGGCCTCAGCGCCGGGCATGATTTTTTTGCGAATGGTGGTGGTGTTTACTCGTCATGCCCGCGCTTGTCGCGGGCATCCACGTCTTAAATCGCGAGCGGTCAAAGACATGGATGGCCGGGACGAGCCCGGCCATGACGTGGAGAGGTCACCCCCACAACTGCTTGCTGGCGATGGCGGCACCGTCGCTCAGCGACTTGAACTTCGCCCACACGATCGAGGGATGGATCTCCTTGGAGCCGGCAAAGGTGGCGAAGCCGCAGTCCGAGCCGGCGATCACGTTCTCGCGCCCGACCACTTTCGCGTAGCGCCCGATGCGCTCCGCCACCAGCTCCGGATGCTCGACCAGGATGGTCGAGTGCGAGATGATGCCGGGGATCAGGACACTGTCCTTCGGCAGCTTCGCGCTCTCCCACACCTTCCACTCGTGCTCGTGGCGCGGATTGGCCGCCTCGAACGAATAGGCGCCGGCGCGGATGCCCAAGATCATGCCGATGCAGTCCTTGAGCTGCATGTCATGGATGCGCGGCCCCATGTTGATGCTGTAGCAGGTGTGGAAGCGGATCTTCTCGGTCGGGATATCCCGCAGCGCGTGGTTGACGGCGGCGATCCGCGGTCCCGCCCATTTCTGGCAGTCCGCGACGCTCACGTCCGGCTTCAGCGCATAGTAGGAAACGAGCCGCGGGTCGTCGATCTGGACAAGCAAGCCGGCGGCGACAATCGCCTTGTATTCCTCCGCCAGCGCATCGGCGATGGCGAACAGAAATTCTTCTTGCGTCTTGTAATAGGCATTCTGGTGCCGGTCCTCGACGTTCGACGGCGAGATCGCCGGCATGAACGCCTCCTCCACCTTCACGTTCCCGAGCGCAGCCTTGAAATTCGCGATGTCGCGTTTGAGGAGATCGTGGCCCTTGTAGGTGACCGGCCCGGTGCAGACCATGTTCGGCGGCCGCGGCGGTCCGGCATTGGCGGGCGCGTTGTAGTAGTCCGGAAACGCCAGCGCTTCGCGCGACGTCGACCATTGGTTGGTGACGGTCCCGGTCGTATCGGTCTCGAAACCGCCCAACCGCTGATTGATATAGGTCACGAAACTCGGCTTTGAGTATTCGCCGTCGTCGATCACGTCGATGCCGAGTTCGACCTGCTTGTTCACGATCTCCGCGACGGCCGAACGCAAGCGCTGCTCATAGGCTTGCGGATCGCCTCCCCCACCCTTGTCCATCATCTCCAGGAGATCGGCCGGCCGCGGCAGGCTGCCGACATGGGTGGTGAGAATGCGATTGGTGCTTCGTTTCATTGCGTGATCACGCCTCCCTTACTCAACTTACGGCGTACGATAGCCGACCACGGCCGAACCACAAGAGCGCTCCGCTGCCGCTGCGCAATCGCAGTGGGACGCATTCCACTGCATGGCCGGATCGCCTAACATCGCGAAAACGATGGGAGGGACGTCATGATGCGATGGATCGCTGCCGCGCTCCTGCTGGCCGCAGCCGCCGGCAACGGCGCCGCGCAAAGCGCACTTGCTCAGACTTCTCAGGCGCAGACTTCTCAGGCGCAGAGCTGGCCCTCGAAGCAGATCGAGACGATTATCGCGTTCCCCGCCGGCAGCGGCGTCGACGTGATCGGCCGCTCGGTGGCGGCGGCGATCGCGCAGCAGACGGGACAGAACGTCGTGGTGCTCAACCGCGATGGCGCCGCCGGCACGCTCGGCTTCGCCACGCTCGCGGCCGCTGCTTCCGACGGCCACACCCTCGCGTTCGGGCCGACCACCCCGATCGCCAACGCGCCCTATCTGGTGAAGGGCGTGCGCTACAACGTCGAGTCCTTCACCTATGTCTGCCAAGTGTTCGAGAACGTCTTTGCCATTGCGGTCGGACCGAAGTCGAAGTTCACCTCGGCACAGGAATTGTTCGCCGCCGCCAAGGCGAACCCGGGCCAATTGACCTACGGCCATGCCGGTCTCGGCACCATCCCGCACCTGTCCATGGAAAACGCCGCCGAAGCGCTGAACCACAAATTCGCGGCGGTGCCGTTTCGCGGCGATGCGCCGCTGGTTCCGGCGCTGCTCCGCGGCGAGGTCGATTTCGCCGCAGCCGGGGTGTCGACCATCCGCCCGCAGCCGTCGATCCGACCGCTCGCGATCTTCTCCGAGAAGCGCCACCCGGCCTATCCCGACGTCCCGACCGTCAAGGAGCTCGGCGTCGCGACCAGCGTGCCGCCCGGACATAACGGCTTGTTTGCGCCGCGCGGTCTCTCGGCAGACGTCCGCAACGCGCTCGAAGGCGCCTGCCGCGCGGCTCTCAAGCAGGAGTCCGTGGCCAAGGTGATGGCGAATACCGGCCAGTCGATCGAATATCTCAACGGCGCGGATTTCCACGCGCAGACCGTCGCCGACTACAAATCGAAGGGCGAGTTAATCAAGCGGCTGGGCTTGGGCGTGCAGTAGATTGCTGCTTCAAGCTGCGGAACTCTTTGCTCTGCAGCCGATGTATGTCGCCGTGAGCGCCGCAAAACCCGCCGGAACGGCCAGCAGTGCAACAAAGTTTGGATCTCCCCGCGCGACGAACACAAATCCGAGCGCGAGCGCTGCCACCAGGATCATCGCCCACGTCGCTCCGCGCCATATGAATATGCTCAAGACCACGAGCACCGAAGCCGGGATCAACGGAACCGGAGCAGCTTCGCTGACATGCATGGTATTGAGAAGGAGGTATGCGAAGAAAGCGAAAGCCAAGCCTAAAAGGAAAACGAGCACCGCGTACACTCTGGCGGCGACATTGCCGATCCGGCGGTAGGAACTCATTCATGGCCCTGAGTCCGTTGTTTCCTCCGCGATGACTCGGGTCTGACGGCCGAGCCAGACAAGATTACATCACGTCGCCCATCACCGCTTCGCCTTCCGCCGGCGGGCGCTCGTAGAATTCCGGATTCATCCAACTCTTGACGCCCTCGCGCGCCAGCCGTTCCTCGAACTGCTTGCGGATCGCCGGGTCTTCCTGGTGATAGGGAATGGCGCTGCCGCCTTTGTTCAGGTCAATCGCACCGTAGTCGGCGAGCTGCTCGCCCGGCACGCCGGCCCTGCGGGCGCGCTGATTGTTCGGGCCGTGCCAGGCGCTGATGCGGAGCGCATCCTTGCTGGTGCCGAAATGCTGGTGGAACCAGTCGCCCGCCATCGGCGCCGCCGACACCAGCCCGACCGGCTCGTATTCCTGGCACAGTACCTTGTCGGATTTTCCGTTCTGCCACGGCTGGGTGCCGAGCGCTTCCGGCCAGGTATAGGTGTAGCCCTTGCCCTTCACGCATACGAGCACGGCGGCGGAGGCGTGCTTGTGCGCCTTGGAATAGCGGCCGGTCTCGTGCTCGCCGATCCAGACATAGAAGCGGTTGCCCGCCATCGACGGCTCGACGCGGCGGTAGCCGGGCGAGCGGCGGTTGTCGAGCGGCAGCTCGGTGCCGACGATGTCGGGGATGAAATTCGTGCGGCGCATGGCGAGCCCGCGGATCGGATCCGGCTCGACGTCGTCGTTCGGCTTGAAGAAGTCGTCGGCGCCGGAGAACCGCTCGCTGAAATTGTGCGGGCAGTTGAAGATGAAGTTCGGATTGTCGATCAGGTTCATCACGTTCGGCGCCGAGGTGCCGCACAGGATCAGCGCCGGCGCGCTCGAGGCGTTGACGATGCGATGGTAGGCGTTGAGCGGGATCGCGAACAGCGAGCCCTTCTGCCATTCGAATACGTGCTTCTTGGTCTGGCCTTCCTGCCAGACCTCGGTCGAGCCGCGGCCTTCGACGACCAGGCAGATCTTCTCATAGAGATGGCGGTCGACATTGAGCGCACCGGCGCCCGGCACCTCGATCACATATTGGCCCCACAGCCCTTCCGTACCGAAAAGCTGGATGTAGCTGCCGCGTCCGCCGAGCCGTTTCCACGGCTGCATCGGCAGATCCTGCACCCGCCGTACCCCGATGTTGCGGTAGACCGGCACGCCCTCGGACTCCATGAACGTGTCGTAGGGCATAGGCTTGCGCTGGAACTTGCCGAAGCCGGCGTTCTCGCCCGCCTTGGGTTCGTGCCAATGGGAACCGGTGATGTCGTGCATAGGGGGGCTCTTGCGCTGATTGTGGGTGTGTGGGCGCAGTATACAGCAATCGCGGACCCTCTCCACACCTGTCCTGGGTGGCGGAATCTCCGGCGTTCACCGCAAGCGCTTACAGAGTTGGTCGCTGCCGTACGACGACCTTGGTCCCGACCGAAACACGGCCGTACAGGTCGATGATGTCGGCGTTCGTGAGCCGGTAGCAGCCGGCGAAGACGACGTTGCCGATCGTCTGCGGCTGATTGGTGCCATGAATCATATAGTCCGTGCCAAGATGCAGCGCGCGTGCGCCAAACGGATTGCCAGGACCACCCTTCATGGATCGTGGCAATTGTGGTTGCCGCCTCAGCACGTCCGGCGATGGGGTCCAATCCGGCCATTCCGTCTTCCGGGTTACGCGGAGCAATCCCTGCCACTCGAAGCCTTCGCGACCGATGCCGATGCCATAGCGGATCGCTCGGCCGCTTTCATTGATGAAATAGAGATATCGGTACACCGTATCGACAATGATCGTGCCCAACGGTTCGTTCGTGCGATAGAACACAGCTTGCCGCTGATAGGCCGCCGACAACTGCTCATCGCGCGGATTCGGTACGACACCGGGCTGTTCCCCGATGGCAAGCTCGCGGGACTGCGGCTGTGCGTATGCACAGTCGCCCGCGACAACAACCGCCAATGCGCCGATCAGGGCTCCGGAAATTAGCGATGGCAGCTTTCTGACATTTCGCAATCTGCTCATATCCAGGGTAGGTGTTTTCTTGAAGTGCCCCGCTTAATCAGCAGTTGTCAGTGCTGCTCGTGACCCGCTTCGATCGTTCGTGCGAGCGCCGGCAATTCTCCCCCCCTGAGTCACGACCGGCTCCTCGTTGAGTTGCTCCCTGACCATCACCACGACTTGCGTAATGTCGTCAAACGCCCTGGTGTGAGCGTTGTTGCCCTCCAGCTTGGTCAGGTCGAATACCGTGATTTGCTCTTGCGCCAGGACGTCGCGATAGGGCTCTTGCTCGGGGTTGATGTCACCGATGCGCGGCATGCCACCCCAGATGAACTGGGACAGGCTGAGCGCCTTGTCGTCCTGCGCGACGAACAATGCGAAACGCGGTCTCGCCTTGCCCATGCGTCGAATCTGCGTGCGAAACACGTCGACGTCCACATCAGGCGCCACCAGAAAGACATTCTTGATCTTGTGTCCAATCTTGCCGCCGCCAATGGCCTTCCCACGCAGCGCCTCGAGCGTGACCCAGTTTCCCATCGAATGGGCCAGGATATTGACCTCTTTCACATCGCGATTGGATGCGAGCGTATCAAGGAGCTGCTCCAACGCATCGCGCGAATAGATCGCGCTTTCTCTGTCGTAGCCATAGGCGCCCAGACGCAGTTCGCCGCGCGACGGCCAGGTGAACAACACCGGTATGCCTTCGGCCTTCGAGTCGTGCACGACCTGCGCAAACCGGTAGACGGCATCGTCAAACCGGTTGTTGAACCCGTGCACGAAGATCAGCACCTTGCTTCGCCCGCCCTGCTTTGCGGCGCTGGATATGGCGGCGGAAAAAGCTCGCTTGTCGAGATGGTCTGCTCCGACGGTGACGAAATCGCGCTGGGGATGTCCCGCGAGCGGCGCCAGCCACTGGGGCTCGCCATTCCTGCGCGTGCTGTCCGGCGGTACCGCGACCGTCACCGATGCGTATGAGGTGTCGTCTGCACGTTCGCCGTTGAACATCTCGCCAGGGTCGGTTGTCGAGCGCCGCCTGTTGGTGGCGGCGAGGATCTGCACGCGCGTCGATCCTTCGGCGGCTTCGGCGACCGGGGTCAGCATGCCTTGCGACGGGCGCGAACTGCTGCATGCGCCGCATGCAAGCGCAACGCCCACGGCGATCGCCGTCGCAATGAGTCTGGTTGGTGCCATACCCCCGAACATCCTTAACTAGGAGTAAATGTTCGGACTTTTCCGCGTCACAAGCAAGGCTGATGACGGACCGGTATCCAGCTACGTTGCCCAAAAACAACACCTTGTGCCGATCCGGGACGCCATCACATGTCCGGCGGCACGTCCTCGCCGTCGGCCGGCGGCCGCTCATAGAATGCCGGGTTCATGCGGCTCGTCACGCCTTCCTTCCGAAGCGTCGCGTCGAACTCGGCGCGAATCGCCGGATCCTCCATGTGGTAGGGGATGGCGTTGCCGCCCTTGTTCAGGTCGATCGCCCAGATGTCGGCCATCTTCTCGCCGGGGCGGCCGGCCTTGAGCGCGGGATGGTTGTTCGGTCCGTGCCATGCCACCAGCCGCAGCGGCCCCTTGCTGGTGCCGAAATGCTGGTGAAACCAGTCGCCGCTCATCGGCGCCGCCGACACGATGCCGACCGGCTCGTAGTCCTGCCGCAGGATCTTGTCGGCCTTACCGTCCTGCCACGGCGTCGGCCCGAGCGCATCCGGCCACGTATAGGTGTAGCCCTTGCCTTCGACGCAGATCAACACCGCCGTCGAATGATGCTTGTGCGCCTTGGCGTAACGGCCGGTCTCATGCTGGCCGACGAACAGATAGAAGCGGTTGCCGGCCATGTGCGGCTCGACGCGGCGATAGCCGGGCGAACGCCGGTTGTCGAGCGGCAGATCGCAATTGATCACGTCGGGGATCAGGTTGGTGCGGCGCATCGCGAGCCCGCGCACCGGATCGGGCTCGATGTCCTCGTTCGGCTTGAAGTAGTCGTCGGCGCCGGAGAAGCGGTCGGTGAAATTATGCGGACAGTTGAAGATGAAATTCGGGTTGTCGAGCAAGTTCATCACATTCGGCGCCGAGGTGCCGCAAAGCAGCATCGCCGGCGAGCTCGCCGCATTGACGAGGCGGTGGAACGCGTTGAGCGGGATCGTGAACAGCGAGCCGCGCTGCCATTCGAATGAATGACGCTTGCTCTGCCCTTCCTGCCAGACCTCGGTGGTGCCGCGGCCTTCGACCACCAGCACCACCTTCTCATAGAGATGCCGCTCGGCATGGAGCGCGCCGGCCCCAGGAATCTCGACGACATACATGCCCCACAACCCTTCGGTGCCGTAGAGCTGGATGTATGAGCCGCGGCCGCCGAGACGCGGCCACGGCTTCATCGGCAGGTCCTGCACGCGCTTGACGCCGATGCCGCGAAACACCGGCACGCCCTCCGCCTCCATGAAGCTGTCGTAGGGCATCGGCTTGCGCAGAAATTTGCCGAAGCCGGCGTTCTCGCCGGCCTTGGGCTCATGCCAATGGGTCTGCTCGGGCGTATCGTGCATGGATTTTTGTCGCACTTCCCTGGACGGCTGCATCATTTGACAGCGTCAGGCGCGGGAGACAAGCTCCCGGCCGAAAACCCGCCTTCTCCCCTTCCGTTTGCGTGCCAAGGAGTTCCAAACAATGTCCCTGAAAATCCGGCGCGTCGTCACCGGTCACGACGCCAGCGGCAAGGCCGTGGTGTCGATCGACGAGATCAGCAAGAACGTGATCTCGCGGCGGGCGAACCACGAGAGCTGCGTGATCTGGACGACGGGCGAGTTTCCCGCCGACAATGATGGCGATGCCGACGATGGGCTGCGCAAGGTCGGCACCGTCGATCCCGGCGGCACGGTGTTCCGGCTGGTCGAATACGGGCCGGGCGTGACGCCGCGCAATCACCGCACCGAGTTGGTCGACTATGCGATCGTGCTCTCGGGCGAGATCGAGATGGAAATGGACGGCACCACGGTGAAGCTTAAGCAGGGCGACGTTCTGGTGCAGCGCGGCACCATCCACAACTGGATCAACCGCGGCACCGAGCCGTGCGTGGTCGCGTTCGTGCTGGTCGCAGCGAAGCCGGTCGAGCGTGGCGGCAAGCTTTTGACGGCGGCGAACTAGGCACCCACCGCAGCCTCATGTATTTGGGCCGACGCCGGTTGAAAGGAAAATAGAATGATCGACCTCTATGCGTGGGGAACGACCAACGGACGCCGCGGCTTGATCATGGCCGAGGAATCCGGCCTGCCGTTCACGTTGCATCAGATCGACATCCGCAAGGGCGATCAGAAAACCGCCGCCTATGAAAAGATCAACCCGTACCGGAAGATTCCTGCGCTGGTTGACAGCGATGGGCCCGGCGGAAAGCCGGCGATCGTGTTCGAGTCGGCTGCGATCTGCTTCTACCTGGCCGAAAAGGTCGGCAAATTTCTGGGCACGCCTGAAGATCATCCAAACGTTCTCAAGTGGTCGATGTTTCACGCAACCAACGTGCTGCCGACCATGGGGCAGCTCAGAGGCAACACCGAATCTTCGCTCGAGGAACGCTGCAAGGAACAGCTCGATGCCATGAACCGGCATCTCGCGGGACGCGACTGGTTTGGTGAGGAGTATTCGGTCGCCGACATCATACCCTTCACCCGTATCAACGGGATTGCCCATGAGCGCGTGAAAGTGTCGGACTATCCGAACGTGGCGCCTTGGCTGAAACGTGTGGCTGCACGACCCGCCGTCATAAAGGCGATGGACCAGAAGTTCGGCTGAGTGCCGAATACCGCCCGCGATGTCGTCAGGCCGCTCGCCAAGAAAGCCGCTGGCAGGCCAAAAAAGGTTCAGAAGGTCAAAGGAGACGTCCATGCTTAGGATTGTTCTGTCGTTTGCGATCGGCGCCGTCGTCCTGATCGCTGAGGCGCAAGCCCAGTCCTGGCCTAACCGGCCCGTGCGCATCGTGGTGCCCTCGCCGCCCGCCGGCGGCACCGACATTGTCGCGCGCGTGATGGCCGAGCATTTCTCCAAGGCGTTCAAGCAGCAGTTCTTTGTTGAGAACCGCCCCGGCGCCGGCAACATGATCGGCATCGAGAGCGTCGCCCGCGCCGCCAACGATGGCTACACCTTCCTGATGACGGCGAGCACTCTGTCGCTCAATTCGGTGCTCTACAAAAAGGTGTCGTACGATCCGATCAAGGATTTCGCGCCGATCACTTTGGCCGCCAAGGCGCCGAACGTGCTGATCGTCAATCCGTCAGTGCCGGCGAAGACCCTGCCCGAGTTCATCGCGCTCGCGAAGAAGCAACCAGGCAAGCTGACCTACGGCACGCCGGGCATCGGCACCTCGCCGCACATGTGCATGGAGCTGTTCAAGAGCATGGCCGGCGTCGACCTCCAGCACATTCCCTATCGCGGCACGGTGCCTGCGCTCACCGACGTGATGAGCGGGCAGATCAATGCGATGTTCTCGACCGCGCTCTCGGCCAAGCCGCAGATCGAGGCCGGCAAGGTGCGCGCCTTCGGCGTGTCGACCGCCACGCGCTCAGGCTCAATGCCGGACATTCCTTCGCTCTCGGAGGCCGGCGTTCCCGGCTACGAGGCCGTGCAGTGGTACGGCTTCCTGGCGCCGGCCGGCACGCCCGCCGCGATCATCGCGCAGATTTACGCGGAGTTGATGAAGGCGCTGAACTCGGCCGAGATGAAAGAGAAGCTCGCCCACGACGGCGCCGAGCCGTCGCCCACGACGCCGGACGAATTCGCCGCGCTCATCCGCAGCGAACTGGACAAGTGGCGCAAGGTGGCGAAGGCCGCCGGCATCGAGCCGCAGTGATGTTCTGAAGCGGGACGAGCTCTCTCCCTCCGCTCATTCCCGCGAAAGCGGGAATCCAAAATCTTGCTCTTAAGAACTGGGTCCCCGCTTGCGCGGGAACGAGCGGAACAGAGGCCCTTAGTGCGCGCCACCCGCCGGTGCGCCCGGCTGCTTGAGCGGATGCGCGCGTGCGAAGGCGTCGATCTTGAGACATTCATCGACGATCCGCGAAACCGTCGGATAGGGTTTGAGGTCGACCTCGAACAGTTTCGCGCCGACCGCGTGGGTGACTAGGCAGATATCGGCCATCGTCACCGTGTCGCCGTGGCAATAGCGTCCGGTCTGCTTGTCGCGGCTGAGATGGGTTTCGAGCGCGGTGAGCGCCTCGTTGCTCCAGTGCCGGATCCATTTCAGCCGCGTCGGCTCGTCGAGCTTCAACTCGTGTTCGAGATAGCCACGGATCCGCGGCACCACCAGTGGATGGGCGTCGCAAGCGACGATCAGCGCGAGCCCGCGCACCCGCGCGCGGTCGAACGGGTCTTTCGGCAACAGCGGCGGGTCGGGTCGGATTTCGTCGAGATATTCGAGGATCGCCAGCGACTGGAACAGAATCCGCCCGTCGTCCTCGACCAGCGCCGGGATGACCATCTGCGGATTGACCGCGCGAAACTCGGGATTGCGCTGCTGTCCTTTCAGCAGATCGACATCGACGACCTCGGGCGACAGCCCCTTGAGATTGAGCGCGATCCGGACGCGAAACGTCGCCAGCGAACGCCAGAACGAAAATAGCTTCATCGCAATGCTCCCCTCACCCCGAAATTGTTATGGCGCATTACTGTGCGCCGGTGCGTTCACCGCGGCAGCGTGGCTCCAGTCGACGCAGTCCCCGGCCTCAAGGAGGCTAGCGGAGGCCACAAAACCGAGTCATGCTGGCCGCAATTATAAGACGACCAGTCAGGGAGGATACAATTATGGCTATTCATCGCCGCCGTGTCTTGAAAGGTCTGGCTGCGTCCGGCGCCGCGATTGCGGCAATGCGGGCGCCCTACGTCCACGCTCAGGCGCCGTTCAAGATCGGCCTGCTCACCGTCAAGACCGGCCCGCTGGCGCAGGGCGGCATCCAGATGGAACAGGGAATCCTCACCTTCCTGAAGGAGAAGGGCAACGCGCTCGCGGGGCGCAAGATCGATTTCATCTCGGCCGACACCGGCGGCAATCCGGCCGGTGCCCGCACCAAGGCGCAAGAGCTGGTCGAACGCGACAGGGTCAACGTGATCCTCGGGCCGCTCGCCGCCTTCGAGCTCCTCGCCATCACCAATTATGTGCGCGACAACGCGACACCGCTAATCAGCCTCGCCGCGGCGGAGGACGTGACCCAGCGGGCGGCCAATCCGTTCGTGATCCGTCCCTCGGCGACGTCTGCGCAGTGCTGTCACGTCATGGGCGACTACGCGGCCAAGGAGCTCAAGCGCCAGCGTGCGGCGCTGATCTCGGAGGACTTCGCGTTCGGGTACGAGCAGATGGCGGGCTTCCAGCGCGTGTTCGAGGACAATGGCGGGCGCGTCGTGAAAAAACTGTGGCCACCGCTGGTGACGCCGGACTACACGCCCTACATCGCGCAGATCGGCAAGGTCGATTGCGTGTTCAACGGCTTTGCCGGGTCGAATCCGGTGCGGTTCATGCGCACCTATGCCGACCTCGGCCTGCAGGGAAAGATCCCGCTGCTCGCCGGCTGGACCGCGATGGACGATGCGCTCTTGCGCAGCCTCGGCGACGAGGCGGTCGGCGTGATCTCCGCGGCCTACTATTCGGCCGATCTCGACACCCCGTCGAACAAGCGTTTCGTCGCCGACATGCAGCGGGACTACAAGGTGCTGCCCGGCGGCTACTCGGCCGGCATGTATATCGCCGGCCAGTGCGTCGAGGCCGCGATCCAGAAGCTCGACGGCAAGGCCGACGACCGCAAGGCGCTGGCCGAGGCGCTGCACCAGGTCTCGCTGACCGACACGCCGCGCGGGCCGATACAGTTCGACAAATACGGAAACGTCATCGGCGACGTGTTCATCCGCCGCTGCGAGCGCAAAGGCAAGCAGCTCGTCAACACGGTGATCAAGACCTATCCGAAGGTCAGCCAGTTCTGGACCTACAACGAGACCGAGTTTCTGAAGAATCCGGTCTATGCGCGCGACTATCCGCCGGCGAAGTATCTGGAATAGCTGACTAGAACGCTGATGGCGGCCGGGCGGCTCTGTGGGGGCCGGAGACGCTTTTCCAATGATGCAGCAGATCACGTCGGCGCAGGCCGTCATCCTCGCGATCAACAGCTTCGCGCTTGGCGGCTTGCTGTTCCTGTTGTCGGCGGGCTTCTCGCTGATCTTCGGGCTGATGCGCATCCCCAATCTGATGCACGGCGCCTTCTTCATGCTGGGCGCTTATTTCGGCGTGTCGTTCCTGGACTGGGGTATGAACTTCTGGCTCGCGGCGCTGCTCAGCGGTCTCGCGATGGCCGCGATTGGCGGCGATCATCGAACGCTTCCTCCTGCGCCGCCTCGAAGGCCAGGTGCTGCCGCAGGTCCTGCTGACGCTCGGCTTCGCCTTCATCATCGCCGACGTCTGCCTGATGATCTGGACCGGCGACCCCTGGCAACCGACGCCTCCCCCGGAGCTGCGCGGCGCGGTGCAGGCGATGGGCATGTTCTTCCCGCGCTATCGGCTGGCGGTGCTCGCTGTTGCGGTCGTCGTAGCGATCGCGCTCTGGATCATGGTCGACTGGACGCGGCTCGGCGCCATGATCCGCGCCGGCGTCGACGATCCTCAGATCGCGCGCGTGTGCGGCATCAAGGTCTCGCAGCTGTTCACGCTGGTGTTCTGCCTGGGCGCGGCGCTCGCCGCGTTCGCCGGCGTCATGGGTGCGCCCTTCCTGTCGGTCTATCCCGGCCTTGATTTCGAAATGCTGCCGCTGGCGTTGATCGTGGTGATCCTCGGCGGCACCGGCAGCCTGCTCGGTGCGCTGGTCGGCAGCTTCATTCTCGGCTTCCTCTACAATTTCGGCCAGGCGATGTTCCCCGACCTCGCCTATGTCATCTTGTTCCTGCCGATGCTGCTGGTCCTGGTGCTGCGCCCGCAAGGCTTGTTCGGCCGGGTCGTCGCATGAACGGACGGCTTCGATACGCGGCCATCGGCATCGCGCTGCTGCTGCTCGTTGCCCTGCCCTGGTGGGTCGGCAACACCTATTACATCAACATCGCGAGCCAGATCCTGCTGTTCGCGGTGTTTGCGCTCGCGCTCAACGTGCTGGTCGGCTACGCCGGCCTGGTCTCGCTCGGGCACGCCGGCCTGTTTGCCATCGCCGGCTATACCGCAGCACTGTTGTTGCAGGCGGGCTACGGCCACTTCGCCGCCAACAGCGCCGCCATCGTCGTGACGCTCGCATCGTCCGCGATCTTTGCCGTGCTGGCGCTGCGCTCGACCGGCATCGGCTTCCTGATGATCACGCTGGCGCTCGGACAGATCGTCTGGGGCATCGCCTACCGGTGGGCGAGCCTCACGGGAGGCGACAACGGCGTCAACGTGACGACGCGGCCGGCGCCGTTCGGGCTAAGCCTGTCGAGCGCGCCCTCGTTCTACTTCGCCTGCCTCGTCGTGTTCCTGCTCGCGTTCGGGACGATGATGCTGTTCGTGCGCTCGCCGTTCGGCGCGAGCCTGCGCGGCACCCGCGACCAGGCGCGGCGCATGAACGCGCTCGGCTACAATGTCTGGCTGATCCGCTTCCTGGCGATCGTGTTTTCGGGCTTCTGGACCGGAATCTCCGGGCTTCTGTTCATCTACTACAACCAGTTCATCTCACCGCAGGTGTCGGCGCTCACCGCCTCGGCCGAGGTGCTCCTGATGGTGATCTCGGGCGGCACCGCCACGCTGCTCGGACCGATCGCGGGCGCGGTCATCGTCGTCGTGATGAAGAACGTGGTGAGCGCCTATATCGAGCGCTGGAACCTGGTGCTCGGCGTGATCTTCATCGTCATCATCACCTTCATGCCGGAGGGGCTGGTGCCGGGTACGGTGCGGCTTTGCCGCTGGGGCTGGCACGTCGCCAAGACGCGGCTGAACGGAACATCGGCGCGGCCGGCCGAGGAGCGCCAGCCATGAACGCGCTCGCCGTCAATCAATTGTGCAAGGCGTTCGGCGGCCTGCGCGTCACCGCCGACGTCAACCTTAAGGTCGCACCGGGCGAGCGGCGGCTGATCATCGGCCCCAACGGCGCCGGCAAGACCACGCTGTTCAACCTCATCACCGGCGAGCTCGCGCCCGACTCCGGCTCGATCGTGCTGTTCGAGCGAGACATCACGCGGGTGGCGAGCCACAGCCGCCCGCATCTCGGCATGGCGCGCACCTACCAGATCATCACGCTGTTCGACCAGGACACCATCCTGCGCAACGTCACCCTCGCCTTGCTCGGATTGTCACCGCTACGCTGGTCGCTGTTCACGGACCTCGACCAGCAGCACGCGGTCATCGAACGCGCCCGCGACGCGCTCGCCCGTGTCGGCCTCGCGCATCTCGCGGACCGCCCGCTGTCGCAGACCTCCTACGGCGAGCGTCGCCGCGTCGAGATCGCCATGGCGCTGGCGCAAAACCCCAAGGTGCTGCTGCTCGACGAGCCGTTCGCGGGACTGTCGATCGACGAGCGGCGCGACGTGCGCACGCTGCTCAATGCGATCCCGCGCGAGGTGACGGTGGTGATGATCGAGCACAACATGGACGTCGCGCTCGATTGGGCCGAGCGCATCACGCTCTTGCATTTCGGCGAGGTCATCCTCGAAGGAACGCGTGCCGAGGTGGTCGCCGATCCGCGCACCCGGGAGGTCTATCTTGGCCACTAGCGCGCTCGGCCTCAACGACATCGACGCCTATTACGGGGATAGCCACATCCTCCAGAAGGTGTCGTTCGCGCTCGGCGAAGGACGGCTGCTCGGGCTGCTCGGCCGCAACGGCGCCGGCAAGTCGACCTGCATGAATGTCGTGGTCGGCCTGCTGCCGGCCCGCGGCGGCAGCGTCGAGGTGTTCGGCGCCAACATCACCCGCCTGCCGCCGGAATCGATCGCGGCGCGCGGCATCGCGCTCGTCCCGCAAGGCCGCCGCATCTTCAAGAGCCTCACCGTGCGCGAGAACCTGATCGTCGCCGCGCGGCCGCCTGGCCCCGGCAGCCGGCACGCGCCGTGGACCACCGACACGGTGTTCGCCATGTTCCCGCGCCTCGCCGAGCGCAAACATCAATATGCGGCGCATCTCTCCGGCGGCGAGCAGCAGATGCTCGCGATCGGCCGCGCACTGATGGCCAATCCGCGGGTTCTGTTGATGGACGAGCCGTCCGAGGGGCTGGCGCCGCAGATCGTCGCCGACGTGATGGCGACGATCCGCAAGCTCAAGGAGAGCGGCCTCTCGATCATCCTGGTCGAGCAAAATCCGCGGCTTGTCCTCGATGTCGCCGACGATATCGCGATCCTCAACAGCGGACGGGTTGCGGTGGTCTCGACTCCTTCCGGCCTGACCCGCGATGGCGTCGACCTCACCCAGCATCTCGGCGTGTATTAGGACGGGGCGGACGGGGTCTCGATTGCCATCGTCGGGCCCTTCCTAAGCGGGCGGCGAGAGCTTACCTGTCAGCGTGATGTCGATTGTCGCGGCCGATCCCGGCGAACGGTTTGCCGGTTAAGGAGAGCCGGGAGAACACCATGCCGATGGACGCCGTCTTTGTGCTCGCGGTCGCCATGTTTGCGTTCGGTGGCTTGGGCGCAGCGCTGGCTTGGGCCGAGGTCCAGGATCGTAGGTCGCGCAAGTAGAACATCTAAAGCGCGACAGTCGCTCTGAGCGCCACTGCTTCGCTTCGCGCGCTTTGCAAAAGCAAAAGACCGCCCCGGAGGGCGGTCTTTCATTTTCTGTGTTCGGTCTTACGTCAGGCCGAAGACCTGGGCATCACGGACACGGATGACGCATGCCGTCGTATCCGAGATAGGTGCCCGAGCGCGCATCGTAGGACCTGAAGCGCTGCTGACAATAGGCAACGTCGTCGCCGCCACCGTACGCCGGAGCCGCGACGTAACCCCCGCTATAGCCGGCGTAACCGGAGCCGGCGTAACCGGGCGCGTAGGCATAGCCGTCATAGGGGCCGTAGCCGCCGTAGTAGCCGTAAGGCCGCGTGGCGCCTACGATCGCTCCACCGATGATGGCGCCTGCAACAGCAGGGCCTACCCATCCGCCCCGCCCCCAACCCCAACCGCGGCGCCATTGCACGTTCTCGATCGGCGACGCCGCCGCGTCCTTCAGCGCCATCGGCGAAGACAGTGGCGCCGCTCCGGCGGGCGCAACGAGCAATGGCATCGCCGCAGTCATCAGCGCCGCAACGACAATTTTAATCGATCTACTCATGACCAATTCTCCGTTCATTGAGCAACGCCGCGTTCGCGTTGCGGCCGTCCAACAGGTACCAATGCCCCCGCATCTCATTTCGTTCCGCACCACGCTTTTGCCCCATCGCCGCCATATCGAACCAAATTCCCCAGTTCGACCTGCGGAACCGCAGGCACGCGCCGGGGGATGTAGCCGGCCCGCTCGTCGGCTATCATCGCGCGCGCTGCCAGGCGGAGACACGATGGCATTGGCTTGTCGAACCGGTGCGCTGTTCATCGCCGCCATGGCAGGCGCGATGCTTGATGCCGGTCCGGCGGTGGCCGTCGATCCTCTGAACCCCTCGGCCCCGTGCAGCGTGTTCGATGCGGCGCCGTGCACGCCGTCGTTTTGCGGCGTGTTTGGGCCCTGGCCCTGCGTGCCGTCGACGCCGTCATTTGGACAGGGCTTGCGCCTGACCGTTCATAGCCGCAGCGCCGAGCGTGGCCGCGCGCCCGAAGGCCCGGTCAATTCGCTGCGCGAGCTCTACGCGGCGCTGCGGGCATGCTGGGAGCCGCCGCCGTTGAACGAGGCGTTTTCCGGAATGCAGATGTCGGTGCTCTTCAGCTTCAAGCGGACCGGCGAACCCGTCGCCGCTCCTAGGGTGACCTACACCAGCACCGAGGCCGATCCCGACACGCGACGCATCTATGGCCGCGCCATCGACGCGGCGCTCGAGCGCTGCACGCCGATGCCGTTCAGCAAGGAGATGGGCGGCGCGATCGCCGGCCGGCCGATCGCGATCCGCTTCGTCGACGATCGCAATGAAAACAAGGATTGATCGCCGGCGCGAATCAAAGCAACGCAAGAAGAGCCACCGCCGGTCACGTCACGCCGCAGCAATGCTGTTGGCGAATTTTACAGTAATGCGCCAACACTCGAGAGATGTAACCGGATACCCGAGCCCGGATGCGCTTACCGGCGACCTAACTTTCCGGGAGTATACTACCGCCAACATTCCGATCATCTTCATGAATTATTTGAAATTAATCACTCGTTAACCATCCCGATCTATTGCTCGATCCACTCGCCAACACAAAAAAATCGAAGGCCGTCGTGACCAACACCAACGATGCGAACAACTCGATCCGGTTTTGTATTCGCTCGTACATCGCGTTTGTGTTGGCTCCTCAGGCGCCGATCATTGAGTGGCTCGCTCAGCTCGACAACTGGGCGAAAAATTCGCCGGGGTTCTTTGCCGGCAGGCCGGTCGTGCTCGACCTCAGCACCGTCAAATTGGGCCAGGTCGGAATTCGCCATCTGCTCGGACAGCTCGCCGAGCGCAACATCCGCATCATAGGTCTTGAAGGCGCCGACGCTTCACAACTCGATCCGTCGTTGCCACCGCTCCTGACCGGGGGACGCACGGCGGAACGGCAAGCCACGCCCGCGCCCGCTGCCGATGCCCCTAGCGAGAAAGCCGCCGCGCCCGAGGAGCCGACGTCTTTGCTGATCGAAACGCCGATCCGCTCCGGCCAGACGGTGTTCTTTCCGAACGGCGACGTCACGGTGCTCGGCTCGGTCGCTTCGGGTTCGGAAATCGTCGCCGGCGGCTCCATTCACGTCTACGGCACGCTCCGGGGGCGCGCCATGGCGGGGTCGAAGGGCGACGGGCGCGCACGGATATTCTGCCGGAAGAACGAAGCCGAATTGCTTGCAATCAACGGCTATTACCGGACCGCCGAGGAATTGGATCAAGTCCGCTCGCAGGCGGTCCAGTCCTGGCTTGAAGATGGTGTGTTGAGAGTTGCTCCGTTGGATTGAGCAGGAGGTCACAAGCATGAGCAAGGTCATTGTCGTTACATCCGGTAAGGGAGGCGTGGGCAAGACCACCTCGACCGCCGCGCTTGGCGCCGCGCTCGCGGCCACCGGCCAGTCGGTCGTCGTCGTCGACTTTGACGTCGGGTTGCGCAACCTCGACCTGGTGATGGGAGCCGAGCGGCGGGTCGTCTACGACCTGATCAACGTCGTGCAGGGCGTCGCCAAGCTTCATCAGGCGCTGATCCGCGACAAGCGCGTCGAGACACTCTCGCTTCTCCCGGCCTCGCAAACCCGGGACAAGGACGCCCTCACGGAAGAAGGCGTCGAACGCGTAATCAAGGAGCTGCGGGCGAAATTCGACTGGGTCATCTGCGATAGTCCTGCCGGCATCGAGCGCGGCGCCACCCTGGCGATGCGATACGCCGATACGGCCGTCATCGTCACCAATCCGGAAGTCTCGTCCGTCCGCGACTCCGACCGCATTATCGGGCTGCTCGATTCCAAGACCGAACGGGCCGAAAAGGGCGAGCGCGTCGAAAAGCACATCCTCATCACGCGCTACGATCCTGCGCGCGCGGCGCGCGGCGAAATGCTCCATATCAACGACGTGCTGGACATCCTGTCGCTGCCGCTGCTCGGAATTATTCCGGAGAGCGAGGAAGTACTGCGCGCCTCCAACATCGGCACGCCGGTCACGCTCGGCGATGCCACCAGCGCACCGGCCCGGGCCTATTGCGATGCGGCGCGCAGGCTCAAAGGCCATGACGTGCCGATGACGATACCGAGCGACCGCAAGGGCTTTCTCGACAAGCTGTTCGGACGGAGAGCGGCATGAGCCTTTTAAATCTGTTCCGGCGTCGCGGCAGCGCCCCGGTGGCGCGCGAGCGGCTCCAGATCCTGCTGGCCCACGAAAGAACCAGTCGCGGGCAATCCGACCTGCTGGCCAGTCTGCGGGACGAAATCCTGGCGGTGGTCACCAAGCACATCAACGTCGACCCGGATCAGGTCCGCGTCACGATGGAGCGCGGCGACACGGTTTCGACGCTCGAGATCGATGTCGAAGTACCGCACGCCGTCATTGCCCTGGTCGCGGCCCGCTAACCTTGGCCTTTCAGACGGTATTCCGGTCCCTCGCCTCGCGGGCGAGTTGGTGGCATAAATAGCGAGGTCTGTAACACGCGGCGTAAAGGTCACCAGAATGTGGGACTATCGCGTATTGGCCATCGGCCTCATCGTCATCGCGGGTAGCGCGTCAGCGATCTCCGGTCGCGCATCGGCGCAAGAGTGTTTCCCCTTCCCTTGGTTGTGCCAGCAACGACCGGCTGAGCCCCGCTACCAACCGGACGCACCCGATCCGCGGGACACCGCTCCCTCCTACGAGCGCGGCTACGATCGGCGGTCCGGCACGGCCTACGGGCCGGTCGCCGGCGAACGCTTCGCCGTTCCGGCCGTGCCGATGTCCGAGGTCGATCCCAACTATCTGCGCGCGGCCGTGTCGTTCCCCTCAAATGAACCGGCCGGCACGATCATCGTCGATCCGCAGAGTCACTATCTCTATCTCGTGCAGGGCGGCGGACGCGCGATCCGCTACGGCATCGGCGTCGGGCGGCAGGGCTTTGGCTGGTCGGGCGTCGCCAACATCCGCGACAAGCAGGAATGGCCGGACTGGTACCCGCCCAAGGAAATGATCCAGCGTCAGCCCGAGCTCAAGCGGCAGCTCAGCACGCTGCGCAGCGGCATCGGCGTGGCCGGCGGTCCCGGCAATCCCCTCGGCGCCCGCGCCCTGTATCTGTGGCAAGGTGGCAAGGACACGCTCTACCGGATCCACGGCACGAACGAGCCTCACACCATCGGGCAGAGCGTCTCGTCCGGCTGCATTCGCATGCTCAACCAGGACGTCATCGACCTCTACGCCCGCACCCCGCTCGGCGCCAAAGTCGTGGTCCTGCGGTCGCGGCTTAGTTAACCACAGCAGACACCCCTGCGACGCACCGAAGCGGTAGCGAACGACCGCAAACCCTTGTTTGCCGTGACAAAAAAGCCACGGCCGCTGACTATCGTGTGACAACATTGTGGCTGCCACATTTGGCCCGTCATCAGGCCAAAGTTCGCCTCCCATTTCCTTCCTGGGTGTGTGGATTGGGGGCGAAAATGGGGTCTTGTCAGACCGCTCGAAAAATAGTGTTCATCGCGCTTGTCGGCGCGACACTTCCGGCCTGCGTGCAGACCACGCAGACAGGGTTCCTCGGCGACATGTCGGCATCGTCCGGCGGCTACCGGCAGGCGTCGTCAAGGCATGTCCAGACCGCCGCGCGGACGCACTATCGCGCCGCGCGCAACCGGCAGGCCACCCGGACGCAAACCGCTCGCACGCAGAATTCGCGCACGCAAACCACCCGGACGCACCATTCGTCGGACGGCGTGGCCAGCTTCTACAGCCAGGGTCAGCGGACCGCGAGCGGCGAGCGATTCAATGCCCGCGAACTGACAGCGGCTCACCCGACACTGCCGTTCGGTACGAAGGTGCGCGTCACCGACGTCAACAGCGGGCGGTCGGTTACGGTTCGCGTCAACGACCGTGGGCCGTTCATCAAAGGACGCGTGATCGATGTCTCGCACGCGGCCGCTGAATTGCTCGGAATGGTTGGCAGGGGCGTCGCCAAGGTCAAGCTGGACGTGGTTCAGTAATTCAGGGACTGGGTGGGTGTCGCGCCGCGCTATTCCGGCTTGATGCCCTTCTCGTCGACGAATTTCGTCCAGCTCCGGATTTCGGTCTCGAGCCGTGCCCGCAAGGCCGGACCGGACGTGAAGTCCGGCGTGATGTCGAGATTGGCCAGCCGCGCGCGCAGCTTCTGGTCGGCCAATATCGTCTTGAACACGCCGTCGAGCTTGGCCTTCACCGCGTCCGGCATGCCCTTCGGGCCGAAGATGCCGAACCAGAAGCGCAGTTCCACGTCCGCGGTCGTCTTCACGCCGGCTTCCTGCATGGTCGGAACGTGCGGCATGGCGGGCGAGCGCGTCAGGCTCGTGACCGCGAGCGCCTTGAGCTTGCCGGACTCCACCAGCGCCTTGGTGCCTTGCACCGACGTGATCGTCATCGGCACGTGCCCGGCGACGACGTCGGCGATCGCTGCTCCGCCACCCTTGTACGGGATGTGGACCGCCTCGATGCCGACCGCATCCTTGAACACCTCGAAATTCAGATGCGAGACGCTGCCAACTCCCGCGGAGGCGTAGTTCATCTTCCCTTTCACGGTCTTCGCGTATGCCACGAGCTCGGCTACCGAATTCACCGGAATTTGGGGCGCGAGGATCAGCGCCGACGGCGAGGTCGCGACGCCGGCGACTGCATCGTATTGCGCCAGTGGATCGAAATTGGATGTCTTGCCGCGATAGAGCGCCTGGCTCATGCCAAGCGCATTTTCCGCGAGCAGCAGCGTGTGACCGTCCGGCTCGGACGACGCCACGTGGCTCCACGCGATATATCCACCCGCGCCCGGCCGGTTTTCGATGACGACGGGCTCGCCGAGCGCCTGCTTGAGATCCTCGGAAATCTGGCGGGCCAGCGTGTCGGTGGCGCCGCCGGGCACGAAGGCAACGATCAGGCGCACCGGCCGCGATGGATAGGTCTGTGCGAAGGCTGGACGCGACAAGTCTTGGCGCGATGTCGCCGCGAGCGCACCGCCCGCGGCCATCTGCAGGAATGTGCGGCGCGGAAATTTCGTCGTCATATCGTTTCCCTCCCCAACTGTGCCGGCTTTTGTTTTTACCCGCCGGCCGTGATCAGGTTCTCGATCCGCTTGAGCTGGTCGGCCGGCGTCTTGGCGATCTGGTCGATCAGCTTGCGGATGGCCGCGCCGTCGATCGGGCTGACCTCGATGCCGACCTTCTCGGCGTCGGCGAGATAAGCCGGATCCTTGTGCGTCGCCATGAACGCCTGCTGCAGCGCGCGCGCACGATCCGGCGGCACGTCGGGCGGCGCCGCATAGGGCCGCGACAGCGCGTAAGGCATTTCCAGAATCTCGATGAGGTTGCGATCGGCGGCGTCCTTGGCGAGCTCGCGCGCGGTCGGCGCGTCCGGGAATTCCGGGAAGCGCGTGGCGCGCCCGAACACGACCATCACGCGGCCAAAGCCGTTGGGCTTGAGCCAGTCGCCCTTGTTGGCTTTCACCGACGACAGTCCGACGGTGCGGCCGTCGACCTCGCCGCGCTCGATCGCCAGGAACAGCACCCCGGAGTCGGTATAGCCCGCGATCACCTTGAGGTTGAAGCCGAGCCATTCGCGCAGCAGCACGCCCATGGCATCGCTCGAGGTGCCCTCCGCGGTGCTGCCGAGGATGAGCGGCGGCCCGCCGGGGCGGCGCGCGTCCTCGATCGTCTTCACCTTGGCGTCGCGCCGCAGGATCAGCACATAGGCGTCGTTCGCGAGGCTCGATGACGAGCCGAGCCAGGTGAATTTCATCGGATCGAACTGGACGTTCTGCCCGCTCTTGAGCAGGCCGAGCATCGCCATGTTGCGCGCGAAGGTGCCGAACACGGTGCCGTCCTTGGGCGCGACGTTGTAGAGGTAGTTGGCGCCGCGCAGCGAGCCCGCGCCCGGCATGTTCTGCACCACGATGTTGGGATTGCCGGGGATATGCCGGCCGATATGGCGCGCCAGTACGCGCGCATAGACGTCATAACCGCCGCCCGGGCCATAGCTCACCAGCAGCGTGACGCGCTTGCCCTTGTAGAAATCCGCCACGTCGTCGGCCTGCGCTGCCGTGGTGAAAAAAGCGGCGATAGCCAGAACGAACGCGGCGCAAAGCCTGGGCATGCATGTCTCCCTGGTTTCCCCGGCAGGATGTTAGAGCAAATCCGCAACGGCGGACAATCGCTCCACATCGCGCCGGGCATGGCCAGCCGAAGACGGGGCTGAACGCCCTTGGCCCGGCAGCTTAGCGTTCGTCGCAAGAAGATTGGCGCCCGCGATCGTGCGCGGGCAAGACGACCGGACAGCAGACGCCTGCTCATGCGCGAGCGGTCTGGACGCTGGGTTTGGACGGATAGTTGTCCTACGTCAAATCAGGACGACCCACTCGTCGGACGCGCGGTCTTGATCGTTCCTATTTTTGCAGGAACCGCGGTGAATGTCCGTGAGCTTTCGCCCACGACATCAGCGCCTCGCGTCCAATCTCGGTACTCCAGTTCGCATTTCTTTGTTCTTGACCGCCGGCCGCCTGACCGGCGCCCGCGCCCGCGATCGCCCGCAGTTCACCGCGCTTGACGGCATCCAACATCGCGATCCCCCAAGCGGTCGATTCCTGGGTTGCGGGCCAGCCCGGTTCGATGTCGCACCACAAACGCGACGCATCCGAGATCCTGAGCTTGCTGACGAGCTTCCAGGCTGCGTAGTTCGGCTCGCGTTTCGTGGTAACCGGACTTGCTTTAGCGGGGCCCTTTTGAATGGCTAGCAGCGCCGCGCACAAACATGCGCTGCCGATCACGGTGCAATATCCCACCATAATGGCCAGCGGGTAAGGCACGCCCTCGTGAATAGCCCATGCGGTGCAGCCAATGGCCAGAACCCCACCAACGGATACGGCAGCAAAGCCGAGCAATGCTGTCGCGGACTCGATTTTGACGAAACCGGCTCTCACGCGTTGCATGGATGCGTAGTCAGCGAAGCGCCGCTTCGATGTCTTCCGTGTTTCTGACGGCGCGATCTGCGAAACCGTAGCGCTGGCGGGAGGCTGGTTGATGGACATCCGGCTCTATTGACGCTTGCTCTAGGAGATTTGAAGGGATCGCGCACAGGAACGGCGGGGTTGATGCGCCGGGTTATTCATATGAGACATGAGTCGCCGCCAAGTGACAATTGCACCGACATCCGGTTGGCGCGGCCATGATCGAAAACGGAGTCGACGCGCGCTCTTTCGTGGCCAATCTTGCGATCTCCACAAGGAACTTCCGGTGGTCCGAAGACACACAGGCGGACCAGTGTTTATCTTTCGGACAATTCGCCATCAGACGTCTCAGAGAGGCTCGATGAAACGGAAGCATCGTTGTGCGGAGTGCGCGGGGAAACTCGGGCTCGGTGTTCGCTTTCGAAATCTTTGGGACGGGTCGACGTGGCACCATTTGCGGTTTTGCAGCGTGCACTGCGAAGCTCAAAATGAGCTGGTACGTCGAAATCACGGCATGCGAGAGCGCTGGTTTCCGATCCCAGCCATGCCCCCGCTGCGACGCGGATCCTCAACTGGCTGATTTGGGCATACAGAACGAGCAGGCCAACGTTCCAGCGGCCCGCGGCGCTCTCAGCCCTTCGAACTCGGCGAACAGCCGGCGGAGATAGTCGAGCTGCTGTTGCGGCGCGCTCTCGATACGCTTGAGCGAGGCCAGGACCTCGGCGGCGGTGAGCGGGCTCACATCGATCCGCTGCTTGGCGGCATCCGCGAGATATTGCGGATCGCGGTGGGTGGCCGCGAACGCCCGCTGCAACGCCGCCGCGCGCGCCGCCGGAATCTCCGGTGGGGCGGCGAATGGCCGCGCCAGCTTGTAGGGAATCTCGGTGAGCTCGATCAGCAGGCGGGCGCCCTCGTTGCGCGCGAGCTCGCGCGCCGTCGGCACGTTGGGGAAGTCCTGGTGCCGGGTCTCGCGCGCGAACTGCACCAGGACATGGAAGCCGCTGTTGGGCTTGAGCCATTCCGGCTTGATCGCCTTGACCGACGAAAGGTCGGTAGTGCGGCCGTGCACTTCGCCGCGCTCCATCGCAAGGAAAATTCCGCCGGAGTCGGGATAGCCCACCACCTGCTTGACGTTGAGCCCGATGGTGTCGCGCAGGATGATCGGCACGTCGTTGCCGGTCGCGCCTTCCGCGGTGCCGCCGAGCACCAGCGGCTCGCCGCCTTGCCGGCGCGCGTCGTCGATGGTCTTCACCGGAATGTCGGTGCGCACGATCAGGATGTAGGCGTCATTGGCGAAGCTCGACGAGGAGCCGAGCCAGTTGAACTTGCGCGGATCGAACTGCGCGTTGGCGTTGTTTCCGAGCATGCCCATCAAGGGCATGTTGCGCGCGAAATGCGCGATCGCGGTGCCGTCGCGCGGCGCGAGATTGTTCAGCCAGTTGACCGAGCGCAGCGATCCCGCGCCCGGCATGTTCTGCACGACCACGGTGGGATGGCCGGGGATATGGCGGCCGAGGTGACGGCCGACCAGCCGCGCATAGACGTCGTAGCCGCCGCCCGGCCCATAGCCGACGACCAGCGTCACCGTCTTGCCGCGATAGAAGTCGGAAACAGCGTCGGCTTTCGCCGGCAGCGCCAGCAAAGCCATCCACGCAAACGCCGTCAGCGTTCGCCTTGCCCAACGCGCGGGCATGCCCGTTCCTCTCCCCAGCCGCCGCTTCTTTGCGGCTAAGACTATGTGGTTCAGGGAATACGAGCAACGGGAGTCGGCGGATGCGGTTAAGGGCAAACGTTACCGCTTCCCCTCGCCGGTTCCTTTCGAGTCCATCATGATGGTGCGGATCACGTCGAGCATGTCGGCGGGCGCGCCGGCGATATCCTCGATCGCGCGCACGACCTCATGGCCGCCGATCGGGCTGATGTCGACCTTGAGCCGCGCCGCGTCCTCGCGATAGAGCGGATCATGGTGCACTGCGAGGAACGCCGCCTGCAGCGCCCTCGCCCGATCCTGCGGCACGCCGGGCGGTGCGGCGAACGGCCGCGACAGCCGGTAAGGCAATTCGGCGAGCGCGATAAGCGCACGGGTCTTGTCGTCGGCGGCGAGTTCCCGCGCGGTCGGCACATCGGGGAACTCCGGATGCCGCGTGATACGCGCGAACTGCAACAGCTTGCGCATGTGGCTCGCCGGCGCCAGCCATGTCGGATGCGAGGACGCCGTCGCCGACAGCCCGACGAAGCGGCCGTCGACTTCGCGCCGGTCGACCGCGAGGAACAGCCCGCCCGAATCCGGATAGCCGGAGACGAGCCGAAGGTTGAGGCCGAGCGCGCTGCGCAACACCATCGCCACGTCGTTGCCGGTCGCGCCCTCCGCGGTGCCGCCGAGCACCAGCGGCGGCCCGCCCGGCCGCCGCGCATCCTCGAGCGACTGCACCTTGGCGTCCTTGTGGACGAACAGGAAATAGGCGTCGTTGGCGTAGCTCGACGACGAGCCGAGCCAGGTCAGCGCGCGCGCATCGAACCGCACATTGGCGTTGTGGCCGATGACGGCCAGGAGCGGCATGTCGCGTGAGAAGGTCGCGATCGTCGTGCCGTCGCGCGGCGCGGAGTTGGCGAGGAAGTTGACGGCGCGCAGCGACCCGGCGCCCGGCATGTTCTGCACGATCACACTGGGGTTGCCCGGTATGTGTCGGCCGAGATGGCGGGCGAACAGCCGCCCGTAGACGTCATAACCGCCGCCGGTGCCGTAGCCGACGATCAGCTTGACCTGCTGGCCCTTGTAGAACTCCGCCACCGGATCGGCGCGTGCGGACGCGATCGCAAGCACGAGCGCCGCCGTCGCGACGACGATCCTCCGCATGGCGCGTCTCCGTCCCAGTGTGTGTTGGTACCAGTGTGCCATGCAGCATCCCGTTGCGACAGGACCGATGGAACCGTCTTTCAAGCGCCATCGAAAATATCTACCATCCCGGTCGGATCGTGCCGGAAACTGCCGGATCGAGCGTCAACCAAACAAACGGAGTGGGAGATGTCACGCACCAGGGCATTCTATCTCGGCCTGTTGGCCGCCACCGCGCTGTCGATGGTCCAGCCGCTGGCGAGCCTGACCGTCCGGCCGGCGGCGGCGCAACAAGCGGTCGCCATCGACAACGACGATATCGGCGGCGTGGTCACCGGGCCGAAAGGACCGGAGGCCGGCGTGTGGGTGATCGCGGAGACCACCGACCTGCCGACCAACTTCATCAAGGCGGTCGTGACCGACGATCAGGGCCGTTACGTCATCCCCGACCTGCCGACCGCGAACTACCAGGTCTGGGTGCGCGGCTATGGGCTGGTGGATTCGCCCAAGCTCCGCGCCAAGCCCGGGCAGATCATCAATCACACCGCGGTGGCGGCGCCGAACGACGCCGCGGCGGCGCATTATTACCCCGCGATCTACTGGTATTCGATGCTGCGGATTCCGCCGGAGTCCGAGTTCGGCGGCACCGGCGACATTCCGACGAACATCACTCGCACCACCTGGATCGCGCGCTTGAAGAACGTCGACTGCGTCGGCTGTCATCAGCTCGGAAACGAGGCGACCCGCACGATCCCCGCGCAACTCGGCAAGTTCGAGACGCACGCCGACGCCTGGGTCCGCCGCGTCCAGTCGGGGCAGTTCGGCCAGCAGATGACTGCCCGCCTCGCCGGCGAGCTCGGCAGCGTGCCGTACCGATATTTCGGCGACTGGACCCAGCGCATCGCCAACGGCGAGCTGCCATTCGCGAAGCCGCAGCGCCCGCAGGGTATCGAGCGCAACATCGTTGTCACGTCATGGGCGTGGTCGACGCCCGACAAGTACATGCACGACCTGATCTCCTCGGATCGGCGCAATCCGACGGTCAATGCCAACGGCAGGCTCTACGGCTCGCCCGAGTACTCGACCGACCTGATGCCGATCCTCGATCCCAAGACGCACACGGCGACGACCTTCAGGATGCCGGTGCGGGATCCGAAGATGCCGCTGGCGCTCGGCGCCGGGCATGCCGCGAGCATCGACGTGGGGGCGCCATCGCCTTATTGGGGTGACCGGCAGCTCTGGGACACCCGCGCCAACAATCACAACGCCATGTTCGACGAGCAAGGCCGGGTGTGGAATGCGGCCACCATCCGCGACCGTCCCAATCCGGACTTCTGCAAGAAGGGCTCCGCGCATCCGTCGGCCAAGCTGTTCCCGCTCGACATGAGCAGCCGGCAGCTCTCGATCCTCGATCCGAAGACGATGCAGTACACCTTCATCGACACCTGCTTCGGCACCCATCACCTGCAGTTCGACAAGAACAACATCCTGTGGGTGAGCGGCAGCGGGCCGGTGGCCGCCTGGCTCGACGCCAAGATGTTCCTGGAGACCGGCGACGCGGCGAAGTCGCAAGGCTGGGCGCCGTTCGTGCTTGACACCAACGGCAATGGCGTGCGCGACGAATGGAGCGAACCGGGCAAGCCGGAACCGGGCAAGGACACGCGCGTCGGCGGCTCCGGCCCCTATGCGGTGATGCCCAACCCCGCCGACGGGTCGGTCTGGTACACATTCAATGTGTTCGGCGGCCCGGCCGGCGTGCTGCGCTACGATCCGAAGACACAGCTCTCCGAGCTCTTCACAGTGCCGATGCCCGGCTTCTCGCCGCGCGGCGGCGACATCGACTCGCAGGGCGTGGTGTGGGTGTCGCTCGGCTCCGGCCATCTCGGCGCCTTCGATCGGCGCAAATGCAAAGGCCCGCTCAACGGACCGAAGGCCACCGGCGGCCATTGCCCGGAGGGCTGGACGTTCCATCAGTATCCGGGGCCGGGCTTCCGCGACATCGGAACGAACAGCGCGGAAGCGAGCTACTACACCTGGGTCGACCAGCATAACGCAGTCGGGTTCGGCCGCGACGTGCCGATCTCGACCGCCAACCTCTACGACGGCTTCGCCGCGCTGGTGAACGGCGAGATGGTCCGCATCCGCATCCCCTACCCGATGGGCTTCTACGCCAAGGGTCTCGATGCGCGCATCGACGACCCAAACGCTGGCTGGAAGGGCCGCGGCCTGTGGAGCGCGAGCGGCGACCGCACGCCCTGGCTGATGGAAGGCGGCAAGGGTCAGCATCCGCGGGCGGTGCAGATCCAGGTGCGGCCTAATCCTCTGGCGAAGTGAGCGGCCGCTCTCTCCGCAACCTCTCCCCGCAAGCGGGGAGAGGTGACCGAGCGGTTCGAGTGCTCACCGCCAGACCCAAATCACTGCCAGTTGAAGAACCGGCTGGCGTAGGTCGGATGTTCGATCTTGTTGTCGAGCATCCACTGCGCCACCTCGGCGTGCTGCGGGAACCAGACGTCGGGGAAGCCCTTCAGATATTGCAGCACCTTGCGGAACATCGCCGACATCAGCGGGCGGCCGCCGAAATGGCTGTGCACGCCGACATTGATCAGCGAACCCGGCTCGCAGGCATGGAGATAGTCGAAGGTTTCCTTGTAGACGTCGAAATAGATTTGCGGGCTCGCGCGCAGCGCCCGGTTGTCGACGAAATCGCTCCAGGGAATGACGACGACCGAGCCGCTCTTGGTCTTCTGCTGATACGGCAGGTTTGAGTCGAGCGCATCGGAGCACCAGACGAGCTTCTCCTGCACGACGATATCCATGGTGTGATCGGACCAGCCGTAGATCGGCGTGATCCATCCGGTCGGACGCTTGCCGCCGGCCTTCTCGATCGCGTCGAGCGTCTGCCTGATCCGCCCGCGCTCTTCCTCCGGCGTCAACTGCGCGAACACCTCATCCTGCAGGTAGCCGTGCCCGGCCACGTCATGCCCGGCGCGAACATATTGCGCGACCGCATCCGGATAGATTTCGGCCGAGCGCCCGTTGCAGAACAGCGTCGCCTTGAGCTCGACCTCGTCGAGGATGCGCGCGAGCCGCCACACACCTTCCTTGCCGCCATAGGTCGACCAGTTGATGCCGGCGATATCCGGAATCCCCGGCTTGTTCGGCGTCGTGCGCGGGAAATAGCTCGGCGCTTTTCCCTCGGACCAGGTCTCCAACAGGACGCTGACGATGACTGCGACGCGGCGACCCTCGGGCCAGGCGAATGCCGGCTTGCTCATGAACCGTTCTCCTCAATTCCGGATGACACTATTTGTTGCCCTTGCTGGCTTCGAGCGCCTTGGCGACGACGTGCGCGGGCGTGGCGTAGATGCGCTCGATCAGCGCGTGGATCTCTTCGCCGGTGGTCGGCGCGACGAAGAGCTTGGTCTTGTCCACTTCCGCCAGCAGCGCGGGGTCTTTCATGGTGCGGTCGAAGCTGCGGCGCAGAAGCTCCGTGCGGTCCTTCGGCAGCTCGATCGGCGCATAGAACGGCCGCCCCATCTTGTTGGGCGCCGACCACAGGGCGAGGATCTGGCGCTCTTCTTCGTTGCGGGCGAAATCGAACACCGATGGAACGTCCGGCAGGTCAGGATGCTTCTCCAGCGCGAACTGCACCAGGATGCGCACCTTCTTTTCCGCGATCCATTCCGGCTTGATGGCCTGCAGCGTGTCCCAGGTCATGCCGCAGCGACCATCGACCTCGCCCCGCTCCATCGCGATATGCGTTTGCGCCGCGGCCTCGTAGCCGTGGACCACGCGAAATTTGGTGCCGAACATCGCATTCATGATGTTGGGATAGATGGTGTCGGTGCTCGCGGGCCCGCCGCTGCCGACCACCATCTCGTGCTTCTTGAGATCGTCGAAGGTCTTGATCGGCGAGGCGTGCCAAACGATGCAGATATTGACCTCGTCGTTGGCATTGCCGATCCATGTCACCTTGGTGGGATCGAACTTGGCCTTCACGCCCATCAGCGGATCGAACGGCAAGGCGCGATGCCCGGCCGCGATCGCGGTACCGTCCTTCGGCGCGATGCCCTGGATGTGCCCCATCAGCCGCCGCCCGCTGGCGCCCGGCATGTTCTGCACCACGAGGTTTGGGTTGCCCGGGATGTTGCGGCCCCAGTGGCGCGCCAGCATGCGGGCGTAGGCGTCGTACGGACCGCCGGCGGTCGAACCGACGAAGATCGAGATGTCCTTGCCCTTGAAATAGTCGTCAGCCCTCGCATCGCGCGCGGAAAGACTCAGGAACGCGGCCGCGATGCCGGCAATGGCGATGGAAGTCCTGCGCTCCATCGTGTTCCTCCTTGTCAGAGCTTTAGAAGCTTCTTGGCGTTCTGATAGTAGATCTTGTCCTTCTCCTCGGGCGTGAGCCCGAGCTTGTTGATCAGGTCGACGCCTTCCTGCTTGAGCACGAACAGCGGCGGCGAGTCGGTGCCGAAAAGAAAATGATCGACGCCGACGGTGTCGATCGCGCAGCGCGCCCCGGGTGGATGATAGCAGGTCGATTCCAGATACATCATCTTCAGATAGTGCAGCGGCTCGTGCTTGATCAGCATCGGCTCGTAGGAGCCGAGGAAGAACGCCTCATCCTGCAAACGGTAGGCATAGTTCATGCGTCCGATCATCTCGCAGATGCCGCCGCCGAGATGGGTTCCGACCAGCTTCAGTTTCGGAAATTTCTCGAACACGCCGCGCACGATCAGCCGCGAGATCGCGAGCGCACCATCCATCGGCCGCCCGATGCTGGACGCCAGCCGGTAGTCGCGCATCCGCTCCTCGCCGAAGCCGACCGACGGCGGATGAATGACCACCGGGACGTCCAGTTCCTGCGCCAGTTGGAAGAACGGCATCGCCTCATCGTCGTCGGGATATTTTCCCTGCAGGCTCGACGTGATCCATGCGCCCTTCAAGCCGTCCTCTTTGATGGCGCGCTCGAACGCGCGCAGGAACTTGTCGCCGCCATAGGGCACGGTCGAAGCCATGCCGACGATCTGCCCGTGATATTTGTTCTGGCACTCGGCATTGAAACGGTTCTGGCGCTCACAGCGATCGAACTGCTGCTGGGGATCCATGTCGCGCAGATTGTGGATCGGGTTGCTGATGACCGTGATGTCAACGCCGCCGATCTTGGCGGCTTCGAGCGCGTTCTCGATCGTCGTCGGCGAGCGCCGGTTCTGCGCGCCGATGTTGCGGTGGAACTGGGTGCCGGTGAAGGCCGCCATGTCCTCCGGCGGCAGGACGTGGACGTGGAAGTCGATGATCATGCGGTATTCTCCGCCTCTACCTTGCGAGAATGCCGGCGCATTTTGACGCGGCCCAGCCTCCCCGGCGTTTCCCTGGTTTGACAGAGGTTGCCGCCTTGGGTCTTATCTCACAACTTTATTTTGTGATGTGCATTATCATGCTGGTGAATTTAGCCACGGTCGACCTGAAGCTCCTGGTGGTGTTCGACGCCATCATGGGCGAGCATAGCGTCTCGCGCGCGGCCCAACGGCTCGGCATGTCGCAGCCGGCGATGAGCAATGCGCTCAACCGGCTGCGCTACCTCCTCAAGGACCAGCTGTTCCTGCGCACCGCGGAGGGCATGCGGCCGACCGCGCGCGCACTCGAACTCGGCCCGCCGATCACGCGGGCGCTCAAGCAGATCCAGGAAGCGCTCGAACCCGCGCAATTTACTCCGGCCGACGGCGGCTCCGAATTCAAGCTCACACTGTCGGACCACGCCACGGTGGTGGTGCTGCCGCGCCTGCTGCCGCTATTGCAGCGCGTGGCGCCGCAGGTTCGCTTGCGCGTCCTGCCGAAGCGAAATTCCACGATCGAGGATCAGCTCGATTCCGGCGAGGTCGATTTCGCCGTCGGCATCATTCCGCGGCTGCCGCGGCGATTCGAGCGCGAGGACCTCTATGAGGATCAATACGTCTGCATGATGCATCGCAGCCATCCGCTGGCCGGACGGCCGATCACCCGCGCCGAATTCACGGCGGCCGAGCACCTGGCGCTGCGGCCGCTCGATTCCGCCAGCGTGATCGATCAGTGCCTCAAGCGGCACAAGGCCGGCCGCAAGGTCGTGCTGAACGTGACGCAGTACCTCGCCGTGCCCAACACGATCCGGAACCGCAATCTGGTGGCCTGTATGCTCGGCACGGTCGCCGAGCATTTCGCCGACGACGAATTCTATCTCTCGCCGCTGCCGTTCGACATCGAGCCGATGAAGATCGCACTGGTGTGGAGCCGTGCCCGGACGCACCACGCCGCCAATGCGTGGATGCGGCAGAAGCTGGTGGAGGCCTGCGCGGACTTGCGGTTGAAGGACGGTCGCGCCGCGAAGTCACCCCTCCCCCCGCGTGACTGCGGGAAAGGTCGGCAAGCGCATCAGCGCGCGGCGCGGATGATGATCGACTGATAGAGCTCCTGCCACTTCTGCGCGTTGTTGAGCATCTCGACCGAGTCGATGAGCTGCAACTGATCACGCGGGAACGGCGACTCGATCTTCTTGCTCGGCGACACGAATTGCCGGCTCGCCAGGATCGGCTGCGCATCGCTGATCAGGAAATCGTAAAACAGCACGGAAGCATGCGGCTGCGGCGCGAACCGCGACACGCCGGCGGCGGTCGGGCGTGCAATCAAGGGCGGAATGACGAACCAGTCGAGCGGCGCGCCCTTAACCTTTGCCTGCTCCGCCAGGAAGCCGTAAGACGAGAGCCCTAGCGGAATCTCGCCGGCCACGATCAGGTTGTTCAGCACGGAATGGCCGCGGCGCACCGAAATCCCGTTGGTGGCGACGATGTCGCGGAACAGCTTGAGGCCCTGCGCTTCGCCGAGGCCGAGCACGACCTGCGCAAACCAGTCGTAGTCCTCCGCCTCCACCGCGAGCCTCCCCTTCCAGCGTGGATTGAGGAGGTCGCGGTAAGCCTTTGGCAGTTCGTCCTTCCGCACCAGATTGGTGTTGTAGGCCTGCACGAAGACGGCGAGATAGACCGACGCCCATTCCCGGTTCGGCGCGATCGATTCCGGGATCAGGTCAGCGAGGAACGGGGACTTCACCTGGGTCAGGAGCTTCTCGCGCGACAACGGCTCGAGCGCCGAGCTCGACGCGACCATGACGCCGACTTCGTAACGGCGGGCCTTGGCTTCGTTCAGCACCCGCTGCAGCATGGACTCGGAATCCCCGCGCCACGCCTTGACCTTGATGCCGTATTTCTTGGTGAAGGCCTCGGTCAATACCGCGAGGTCGGCGACCGGAATCGAGCCATAAAGCATCAGCTCGCCTTCCTTTTTCGCACCCTCGATGAGCCGCTTCTCGCGGTCGGGCCCGTGATAGGCGGCGATTTCGGCGGCCCGGCTGTTATTGCTCTGCGCAACGCCGGGCGCCGCCGGCAGCAGGCACAGCACGGTCAAAAGGACAAACAGCCGCGCAACCAGAGGTCCGATCGATGGGAACCTTCGGTGGCCGGCCATTGCGCACTCCGGACAAATAGAGGTGTGATCGAACGCTACCGGTACTCGCCGTCAAAGGCAACGCAAACACGCATGCGCCGATAGTCGCATAAGGCGCATCGTTAATGCCGCAGCCCTCCGCAGATGACGTCGCGCGAGGTCATGCTTACACTGCGACACATGACGTGATCGGTGAACCTGAATGGTCGTTAAGCGGATTGCGTTTTCTTTGTGCGCAGTGGGCCTGTGCGCGCTGACACTGTTCAGGCCGACGCCGGCGCTCGCTGACGCGGTCGAGGACTTCTATCGCGGCAAGACCATCAGCCTCTATGTCGGCTTCCCGCCGGGCGGCGGCTACGACATCTATGCGCGCGTGCTGGCGTCGCATCTCGGCCGCCATATTCCGGGCCAGCCGGCGATCCTGGTCAGGAACATGGACGGCGGCAGCGGGGTGCGGGCGGCGGGCTACATTTCGAGCGTGACGCCGCAGGACGGAACCTCGCTCGGCATGTTCCTCGACGGCATCACGCTCGGCAAGGTTTTGGGCGGCCCCGGCGACTTCGATCCGGTGAAGCTCACCTGGATCGGCCGCATGACGTCGACCGCGACCGTCGCCGTGGTCTGGCACACCGCCGCCGCTCAATCGGTCGAAGACGCGAAATCGAAGGAGATCATCGTCGCGGCCAGCGTGCCCGGCAGCGCGTCGTCGATCATCCCGACCGCGCTGAACGACCTGATCGGCACCAAATTCAAGGTCATCCGCGGCTTCCAGGGCTCGCCGAAGCAATCGCTGGCGATGGAACGCGGCGAGGTCGACGCCATCGGGGCCATGGCCTGGGAAGCGATCCAGGCCGGCAAGCAGGACTGGCTGGCCGACAAGAAGATCCGGGTGCTCTACGCCCACGGGACGCGGCGCATCGCCGATCTGCCGAACGATCCCGCGGTCGTGGAATTCGCCGCCAACGACAAAGCGCGCAGCATCCTGCGGCTGGTCAGCGTGAGCCCCGAGATCGGCCGCTCGATCGCGGCGGAGCCGCGGATCCCGCCGGAGCGCGCGGCCGCGTTGCGCCGCGCCTTCATGGCGACCATCGCCGACAAGGACTTCATCGCCGACATGCACAAGCGCAGCCTCGGCATCGAGCCATTGACCGGCGACGAGCTGCAATCGATCGTGGCGGCCGCCGTGGCAACGCCACGCGAGCTGGTCGAGCAAGTCAAACGCTACATCAGGCCCTAAACATGATTATCGACTGGCACACCCACGTCCATTCGCTGCGCGAGCAGGCCAATCCGCGCTGGAACGGCCAATGCCCGGCGACCATCGACAATGTGTTGCGGCTGCACGACGAGATCGGCCTCGATCTCAGCGTCATCTCGAATTCGGGTCACTATCTGAGGGAGTTCAGCCGCGAGGAGGCGGTGCCGGCGATCCGCGCGTCGAACGAGTATCTCGCCTCCCTGCGCGACAAGCACAAAGACAAGGTCGTCGCGATCGCGGTCGCGATCCCGGGCGGCGGCGACGATCATCTGCGGGAGCTCGAGCGCGCCGTGAAGCAGGACGACCTACGCGGCGTCATCATCACGTCGAGCCACCGCCGCGCCTATCCGGACGACGACGACGCCAAGCCGTTCTTCCGGCTCTGCTGTGATCTCGATATCCCGGTGTTCATGCATCCGCCGTCGGTCGGCTTCGGCGAGGAGCGCATGAAGGAGTTTCGCCTCGCGTCGAGCGTCGGCCGTCCGTTCGACGCCTGCCTCGCGCTGGCGCGGCTGATCGTGAAGGGCCTGTTCGAGGAGTTTCCAAAGATCAAATTCGTCGCCAGCCATCTTGGCGGCGGCATCTGCGAGATCATCGGCCGGATGGACTACGCCTATGAGCTGCGCGACAACCCGCTGATCCTCGGCCCCTACGGCCCGCCCGTCCATATCACCCGCAAACCCAGCGAATATCTGCGCATGATGTATTTCGACACCGTCGCCTATCACGCGCCGGCGATCGAATGCGCGATCAAGACCGTCGGCGCCGACCGTTTGATCTTCGGAACGGATTCCCCCATGCTGATTGCGTTGAAGCAGCGCGGCCGCGCGATCATCGACGAGCTCGGCCTCGACGCCGCGGACAAGGCCATGGTTCTCGGCGGGACAGCCAAGAAACTGCTGAAGATCTAGAGCATGATCCCGAAAAGTGGGAACCGGTTTTCGGACAAGATCTTGCTCAAAGCGTGAGAGGGAGCGCCAATGCAGCCGATGTCCGCGATACGGCGTCTCGCGTGCGTGGGCGCGGTGCTGTTGCTCGCCTTCCCGTCGGCGCAGGCCGATCCTGTCGCGGACTTCTACAAAGGCAAGACCATCAGTCTCTATGTCGGCTTCCCGCCCGGCGGCGGCTACGATCTCTACGCGCGCGTGATCGCACCGCATTTCACCCGCCACATCCCGGGCCATCCGCAGATCGTGATCAAGAATATGCTGGGCGGCAGCGGTGTGCGCGGCGCGTCCTATATGACGAACATCACCCCCCAGGACGGCACGTCGCTCGGCCTGTTCCTCGACGCGTTGACGCTCGGCCGGGTGCTCGGCGGGCCGGGCGAATTCGATCCGGTCAAGCTCACCTGGATCGGCCGCATCGTCTCGACCGCGACCGTGTCGGTGGTCTGGCACACCTCTCCGGTGCAGACCATCGAAGAGGCCAAGAAACGGGAAATCCTGATGGCCGGCACGGTGCCGTCCAACACCTCGAATTTCATCCCGGTCGCGCTCAACGATCTGATCGGGACCAAGATCAAGGTGATCATGGGTTTCCGCGGCTCGCCCGACCAGGCGCTGGCGATGTTGCGCGGCGAGGTCAATTCGATCGGCGGCATGAGCTGGGAAGCGATCCAGACCAATCACCAGGACTGGCTGACCGAGAAGAAGGTCAGGGTGTTCTACGCGCAAGGCGCAAACCGCATCAGGAGCTTGCCGGACGTGCCGGGCCTGCTTGATTTCGCCCATGACAACCGCAGCCGAAGCCTGTTGGGACTGCTTGGCAGCGGCCCCGACATCGGCCGCTCGCTGGTGGCCGAGCCCGGCATTCCACCGGAGCGCGCCGCGGCGTTGCGCAAGGCGTTCACGGCGACCATGCAGGATCCCGAGCTGATCGCCGAGATCAAGAAACGCGGGCTCGACCTCGAGCCATTGAGCGGCGAGGAAGTTCAGGCCATGGTCGCCGGATACGTCGCGACGCCAAGGCCGCTGGTCGAACAGGCCAAGCGCTATATCGGAAAATAGTCGAGGGAACGAGACTCCATGAGCCGCCGGTTGCTGGTTACGATCGCCACCCTCCTCCTCTCCGCGTCGTTCGCGCAGGCGCAGGACAAGCCAAAAGACAAGCTGCGCTACGGCCAGATCGTCGGCTCGGTGAAGAGCGTCTCTTCGCTCGCGCTCTACACCGCGCAGCGCAAGGGCTTCCTGGCGCGCGAGAATATCGATCTCGAAGTCGTCCGGCTGCCCGGCGTGCATCACATGATCGAGGGGCTCGACAACAACACCGTCGACGTGAGCCACACCGCCACGCCCTATCTCATCGAGGGCGTGCTGAAGGGTTCGGGCACGGTCGGTGTCGTCGGCGGCCCCGCCAACACCATTTTCAGCGTGATCGCAAAACCCGGCATCAAGTCGATCGCCGATCTCAAGGGCAAGATGTTTGCGATGTCGCTGCCGGTCGACACCATCTCGATCGCCAGCCGCCTGCTGCTTGCCAAGCATGGGCTCAAGGACACCGACTACCGCACCACCGAGCTGGTCGGCACCCAGACGCGCGCCCAATGCCTGACCGGCGGCGAATGCGACGCCGTGCCGCTCGGCCAGCCCGACGACATCGTCTTTGTCGCCAAGGGCTACAGCAAGCTCGGCGACTTGCTGGAAGTGATCCCGGTGCTGCAGTTCAACGTGATCGCCGCGCGCCGCGACTGGGCGGCGAAGCACAAGGACCTGGTGGTGCGCTTCGCCCGCGCCTTCGGCGACGCCTACCGCTTCATGCGCGATCCGAAGAGCCGCGACGAGGTGACGGCAATCCTGGTCGAAACCACCGGCGCGCCGCCCGACGTCGCGCGCGCGATGCTCGCCTTCTACTACGAGCCGGATCGCGGCGTGATGCCCCGGCAGGCGGAGATCAGCCTGCCGGGGGTTGCCAAAGTGATCGAGCTGCTCGGCGTGACCGGCGCGCTCAAGGCGCCGCTCCCCGCCGCCGAACGCTTCGTCGACCTGCAATATCTCAAGGCCGCGGGGTTGCAGTAGCGCAATCCGGTATTTCAATACCTTATAGCGCACATATTGTCCTATCCGGGAGCCAATTGTTGACAAACTGATCCGCCAGTCGTCACTTTGTCGGCAATGACCGCCGAAACACCCCCATCAACCGCCGACCGTCTCGAACGCGAGCTCGAGCGCCTTATTCTCGAAGGCGAGTACCAGCCCGGGGCGCGGATCAACGAAAACGCGCTCGCCGCCCGCTTCGACGTCAGCCGCGGCGCGGTGCGTGAAGCGTGCCGGCTGCTGCAGCGCTCGGGCCTGGTCAACATCGTCCCGAACCAGGGCTCGTTCGTCTGCGCACTGTCGGTGGCGGAGATCGTCAATCTGTTCGACGTCCGCGCCTGCCTCGGACGGCTCGCCGGACGACTCGCGGCCGCGACCGTCACGCGCGCGGCGCTTCAGGAGATGCGCGACCTGATCGCCGCCATGGACGACGCCTCGCGCGCGTCCGACGCCGACCGCTACATCAGCCTCAACATCTCATTCCACGCCGCCCTCTACGGCACCACCGGCAACGCGCAGCTTGCCGCGCTCGATGCGCAGATGGGCAAGCAGCTCCGGATCTATCGCCGGCACGGCCTCGAATTCGGCGGCGGGCTCACCGTCTCCAATGTCGAGCATCGTTCGATCCTCGCCGCCATCGAGCGCGGCGACTGCGAAGCGGCCGGCGAGGAAGTCGAGAAACACATCGAGAATGGCCGCGACCGCTTCATCCGCGCGATGTCGGCGACCGGCCAGCTCGTCTTGAAGGAAAGCGTGACCGGCCAATCAAGCCGGAGAAGGGCGTAGGGCGTTCAATGAAGATCAAGAGTATCGAGTGCCTGCCGGTCCATTCCGGCTGGCGAAAGAATTTCGTGTTCGTGCGCATCGAGACCGATGCCGGCATCGTCGGGTGGGGCGAGGCGTACAGCCAATACGATCGCGACCGCGCCGTCGCCGCCCAGGTCGAAGAGCTCGGCCGCTACCTGATCGGCCGCGATCCCTTCCAGATCCGGCATATCCTGCAGATCGCGTTCGACGACTATGCGCAGCGCCGCGGCTCGCTCGAGTTCTATTGCGCCACCTCGGGCATCGAGCAGGCGCTGTGGGACATCTGCGGCAAGGCCACGAAACAGCCGGTCTACAATCTGCTCGGTGGTCCGGTGCGGGATAAAATCCGCGTCTACGCCAACGGCTGGAGCTACAAGGTCCAGCAGCCGGACGAATACGCCGCCAAGGCGGAGGCGGTCGTGAAGCGTGGCTTCACCGCGCTCAAATTCGACCCGGTGCCCGGCATCTGGCGCACCTACATCCCCAAGGAGCACGTCCGGCACGCCGTGAAGGTCGTGCGCGCCGTGCGCAAGGCAGTCGGCCCCGACGTCGATATCCTGCTCGAGCTGCACCGGCGGTTGGCGCCGATGCACGCCATCGATGTCGCCAATGCGCTCGCCGAATTCGAGCCGTACTGGCTCGAAGAGCCGTGCCAGTGCGACAACATCGAAGCGCTGGCCGAAGTCCGCCGCAACAGCAAGATTCCGGTCGTGACCGGCGAGGCGATCTACACGCGCGCGGAATTCCGCCGCATCTTCCGCGCCCGCGCCGTCGACATCATCAACCCCGACGTCTCGAACTGCGGCGGCATCCTCGAATTGATGTACATCGCCGCCGCCGCCGAGTCGGAACAGATCGCGGTGTCGCCGCACAACTACAATTCGACCACCGTGTCGCTGTCGTCGACCGTTCACGCCGCGGCGTGCATGCCGAACTTCATCATCACCGAATATTTCCTGCCGTTCGAGGAACTCGGCGCGCGTATCGCCCCTAACCTCCTGAAGCCGGTCAATGGCTACCTCCCGCTGCCGCAAGGTCCGGGCCTCGGTCTCGACATCGACGAGAGCGTGATCCGCGCCACGAAGGGACAGCAGTTCCCGCCCCGCACCTTCCGCCTGCCCAAGGACGAGGGCCCCTGATCGGGCGTCGAAGCAGGCATGTCAGGTTGCGTAAACAATAAAGAGAAACGGGAGTTGGTCATGAAACGCTGCATTGCCGTCGTCGCTCTTGTCGCGGCGCTGTGGACAGAAAGCGCCGGCGCGCAGACGGCCTATCCCTCGAAGCTCGTGCGATTGCTGTGCTGGACCAGCGCCGGCTCGCCGCTCGATGTCATGATGCGGCAGATCGGCAAGCAGTTCGGCGAGATGTTCGGCCAGACCTTCGTGGTGGAGAACCGGCCGGGCGGCGAAGGCGTGCTGGCGATGTCGCTGCTGCAGAATTCGCCGGCGGACGGCTACACGATCCTGTCGACGACCTCCAGCATGTCGTTCGCGATGGCCGCGAGCGACCACATGAAATTCAGCCCCGCCGATTTCATCATCCTGCCGGCGCTGCAGGCCGAGCCGTCCGCGGTCGCGGTGCGCGCCGACAGCCCGTTCAAGACGATGAAGGATTTCATCGACGCCATCCGCGCCCAGCCCGACAAGATTTCGGTCGGCGGCTTCTCGTCGGCCGGCTTTCACCAATATGTCTTCTATCGCCTGCAGCAGGTCGGCGCCTTCAAATCGATCTGGGTTCCGTTCAAGGGCGGCGGCGACGCCGCCATCGCCTTGCTGGGCGGCCATATCGATGTCGCCGTCATGACGCCGAGCTCGGGCTTGGCGCAGCTCAAGAGCGGCGAGATCAGGCTGCTCGGCATCAGCTCCGCCGGGCGCAACGAATACTTTCCCGATGTGCCGACCTTCAAGGAGCAAGGCTACGACGTCGTCGAGGAAATCTGGCGCAGCGTGATGGTCAGGACCGGAACGCCGAAGAATGTCCTCGATACGCTGATGTCGGCGGTCGACAAGATGAAGACCACCAAACAGTGGCAGGATTTCTCGACGCTCAACATGCAGTCGTCGATGAGCATCTCGCTCGATGCGATGCAGGCGCGGGTGCGCTCGGAGATCGCCTCCAACCGCGAATTCCTGACCTCGGCCGGGCTGCGGAAGTGACCGCCATGATGGAGATCGCCGCGAGCCGCCGCACCCGGCTCTTCCGCACTGCCGCCGCCGCCATGCTCCTGTGCGGCGTGGCGGCAACTCAAGTCCTGGCGCAAACCGGATGGTCGCCCCAGAAATCCGTGGAGTTCATCGTGCCGACCGCCGCGGGCAGCAGCATGGACGTGCTCGCGCGCCTGATCCAGGATCTGTGGCAGCGCAATCAGCTCGTCACCACCACGATGACCGTTCAGGCGAGGCCGGGTGGCGGCGGCGCGCTCGCATGGAGCTATGTCAGCCAGCGGGCCGGCGACGGACACTACCTCGCGATCAGCGGCCCGACCCTGCTGGCCAATGACGTCCTCAAGATCGGCAATCTCCGCTACCAGGACGTTACGCCCATTGCGCAGCTGTTCACGGAGTATGGCGCGTTCGCGGTCAACGCCGACAGTGCGATCAAGACCGGCAAGGATCTGGCGCTGGCCTTGGCGGGGCCGAAGCCTCCCTCGGTCGCGATTGCGCCCGGCATGGGCAGTTCGTCCCACGTCGCGCTGCTGCGGCTCGCGCGCGCCGCCGGGATCGATCCCGGCGCATTGACGATCGTACCCTTCAAGGGCGCGAACGAGTCGGTCACCGCCGTGCTCGGTGGGCATGTCGACGTCGTCATCGCCACCATGTCGGTGCTGGACCCGCATCTCGCCGCCGGCAAGCTGCGCGCGATTGCGCTCGCCGCGCCGCAGCGCCTCACCGGCCAGCACGCCAATATCCCCACATGGCGCGAACAAGGCCTCGACGTCGTCGAAGGCAACTGGCGTGGCGTGGTGGGCGCGAAGAATCTCGGGCCGCAACAGGTCGCGTTCTGGAGCGGACGCTTGGCCGAGATCGTCAAGAAGGACGAGTGGAAGGCAAGCCTGGTCCGCAACAGCTGGGACGCCGACTTCAGGACCGGCGCTGATGCGCAGAATTTTCTCGACACGCAATATCAGGAGCTCGCGTCCACGCTCTCCGTCCTGCGGACGGACAAATAGGCCGGACCGGAGGCGGATGTGAGTGAACCCCATCGCATCGCATCCGGCACGCAGCCGACGCGTCGGCTGGCGGAGTTCAGTTCGTCGCTCCGCTTCGACCAACTTCCCGGCGACGTGGTGGCCAAGGCGAAGCTCTGCATTCTCGATACCTTCGGCTGCTGCATCTTCGGCGCCTCCCTCCCCCAGGTGCAGAAGCTCGCCGACATGGCCGCGACGGAAGCCTGCGCGCCGCAGTCGGCGGCGTTCGGCATGCCGCTCCGGACCAGCGCGTCGCTCGCCGCGCTGGTGAACGGCACGAGCGCGCATGCATTCCAGCTCGACGAAATCCACATTGAGTCGACCCTGCATCCGGGCTCGCTGGCGCTGCCGGCAGCGTTCGCGCTTGCCGAAAACGACACCACCGTGGGCGGGCGCGATCTCATCGCCGCGATGGTCGCGGCCTATGAGGTCGGCATCCGCGTTGGATTGGCGGCGAAAGGCGGAATGTTCAAGACCGGCTTTCACAATCAGGGCACGACCGGCGTGTTCATCGCGGCGGCGGCCGCCGCGCATGTCCTTCGGCTGGACGCGCATCAGACCCAGCACGCGCTCGGGATTGCCGGCTCGCAAGCGGCCGGCCTGATGGCGGTTCAGGATGGCGCGATGACCAAATCGTTCCATTCCGGACGTGCGGCGCAGAGCGGCGTCTATGCCGCACAGCTTGCGCGGCTCGGCTACACCGGCATCCCGGATGTGCTGGAGGCGCCCTACGGCGCGTTCTTCAGTTCGTTCGTCGACGACTGGTCGGAGCCGGCACTCACCGCCGATCTCGGCTCGCGCTGGGAGATCCTGCGGGTCGGCTTCAAGCCGGCGCCAGCGTCGAACGGCAGCATCACCGCGATGACCTCGATCGACAAGATCATGCGCGAGCACAATCTCGCCGCAGCCGACATCGGCAAGATCACGGCGTTTGTGAGCGACAATACCTTGCATCACTGCGGCTGGCCCTACGAGCCGGACCGCATCCAGAGCGTCCTGTCCGCACAGATGAATCTCCGTTACGGCCTGGCGGTGATGGCGCTCGAGCGCCGGTCGGGCGTGGAACAGTTTGCCGAGAGCAAGATCCGCGACCCGCAGATTTTGAAGTTCATCGAACGCATCGAGGTCGCCCACGAGCCGCAGTTCGAAGAGGGGCGCTATCGCGTGGCCTGCCGGCTGGTCGTTCGCTGCAAGAACGGTAAGGAGCACGAGACCACGACGCTGTTCCGTCCGGGAAGCCCGGAAGACCCGATGTCTCCCGCGCAGCTCATGGAAAAGTTCCTGACCTTGACCGCGGGCATGGGCGTTCGCCGGGCAAAAGAGATCGCCCTGGTCGTCTCCCACGTCGAGGATTGCGACAACATGACGGAGCTGTCGCGTCTCTTGACGATCGGCGAATAGCGTCGCTGACTATTGCCCTGAGATGGCGGATGCGCTGTGTTGCATCCTGCGAGAAATGACGGGGAGTGGCGTTCATGGAGACAGCGGACTGCATCGTCGTTGGCGCCGGCGTGGTCGGGCTCGGGGTGGCGCGAACGCTTGCCGCCGCCGGCCGCGAGGTGCTGGTGCTGGAAGCGGAACCGCGGATCGGCGAGCACACGTCCTCGCGCAACAGCGAAGTGATCCACGCTGGGCTCTACTACAAGAAAGGCACGCTGCGGCAGCATTTGTTCCCGCGCGCCCCGCGCCTGATGTACGCCTACTGCGCCGAGCATGGCGTGCCGCACAAGCGCCTCGGCAAGCTCGTCGTCGCGCGCCGCGCCGAAGAGGTCGAGCCGCTGCGTCATCACATGGCGCATGCCGCCGAGGCCGGCCTCGACGACCTGCAATGGCTCACGCCGGACCAGGCGCGCGAGCTCGAACCCAATCTCTCCTGCCACGCCGCTTACCTCTCGCCCTCCTCCGGCATCGTCGACAGCCACGCCCTCATGCTCACCTATCAGGGCGAGGTGGAAAACCGTGGCGGGCGCGTCGTGCTGCGCGCGCCGGTCACCGGCGGCGAAGTGATGTCGCACGGCATTCGCGTCGACGTTGGCGGCGCCGACCCGACGACGCTGATGTGCAAAACCTTGATCAATTGCGCGGGCCACGGCGCGCCGCCGCTGGCGCGCGCGATCGCCGGCGTTCCGGCCGACAAGGTGCCGCGCAACTTTTTCCGCCGCGGCGTCTATTTCAGCGTGACCGGCCGCCCGTTCAAGCGGCTGATCTATCCGATGCACGGGCCAGGCGGCATGGACATCCATGCCGTCATCGACCTCGCCGGCAATGTCCGGTTCGGGCCGGACGTCGAGTGGGTGGACCGGCTCGACTACACGGTCGATCCCAATCGCGCCGAGGCGTTCTATCGCTCGATCCGCACCTTCTGGCCCGCGCTCCCCGACGGCGCGCTTGCGCCCGCCTATGCCGGCATCCGGCCGAAGATCACCGGGCCGGATGAAGCGCCCGCCGATTTTTGGATCCGGGGGCCGCGCGACCATGGCATCCCGCATCTCGTCAACCTGTTCGGCATCGAGTTGCCCGGGCTGACGTCGTCGCTGGCGATCGGAGAATACGTTGCAAAGATGCTCGGCCTCAAGGCGCCGATGCCGCTTGAATCCGTGCCGGCGTGACGGCCCCCGTGCATCTGAAGACGGTGCTGCGCCGATATGCGCATACGGCCGCTCTCAACGACGGGGAGATTGCCGTCGACGGCGTCGCACTCGATTTCATCGACGTCACGCCGTCGATCGCCGCCTATCGCCGGATGGTGCGGCACCTCGAATTCGACATGTGCGAGCTGGCGCCGACGACCTACTACATCGCGCGCGCCTATGGCGCACCGTTCAAGGCGCTGCCGATCTTTGTGACGCGCCGCTTTCATCACCACGGCCTGGTGGTGCGCGGCGGCGTCGCAATCAAGGCGCCGAAAGACCTCGAAGGCAGGAAGGTCGGCGTGCGCGCCTACTCCGTGACCACGGGAGTTTGGACGCGCGGGATTCTGACCAACGACTACGGGCTCGATGCGTCCAAGGTGACATGGGTCGTCGACGACGAGGAACACGTCACGCAATTGAAATTGCCGCCCAACGTCGTTCATGTCCCCGCAGGAAAATCTCTTGCCGCGATGATGGCCGCGGGCGAGATCGACGCCGCATTCACCGGCAACGCGGGCATCGGCCGCGAGGGTCCGCCGCAAGCCGGCTGGGAGGCGAAGCAGCGGCCGAGCACGGCGGGCTACACCGAACTGCTGCCGGACGCACGCCATCTCGAAGCCGAGTGGTACGGCCGCACCGGGATTTACCCGTTCCATGGCCTGATGGTCGTGAAAGACGACATCCTCAACGCGCATCCCGGGATCGCGAAGGCGCTGTACGGCGCGTTCGTTGAAGCCAAAGCGCGCTGGCTGCCTGCACTGCGATCAGGCACCGCAAATTCGGCCGATGACGCGGTCTATCGCGATCTGATCCCGCTCGTTGGCGACGATCCGCTGCCTTATGGAATCGAGCCCAATCGCGACAGTATCGAAGCCCTGATCCACTATTCGGTGCAGCAAGGCCTGATGCCGCGGCGGCTTTCGATCGAGGAGCTGTTCGTCGATCCTGACGCCCTCTGAATCAAAGCAAAGTAGTCCGAATGAGTGATAAGCGCGGACTACGTGCGCAAGCGTTGCATTGCTGTTCCCCGCTTGAGGCATCCGCGCCGCCGTGGGACACTGCCGCCGGATCAGGCGCTCTCCTGATTTGCGCGGCGAGGAGGGATTCTCATGGCGGACGCATCCATCCCCGGCGGCGGTCAGAGTGCGCCCACGATCGAGCCCGGCCTCGCCCGGGTCATGGGTCCCTGGCTGCTCCTTCTCTTCATCGTCGGCGACATTCTCGGCACCGGGATCTACGCCCTCACCGGACAGGTCGCGAAACAGGTCGGCGGCGTGGTCTGGCTGCCGTTCCTGGTGGCGTTCGTGGTCGCCGTGATCACCGCCTTCAGCTATCTCGAGCTGGTGACGAAATATCCGCGCGCCGCCGGCGCCGCGCTCTACACCCACAAAGCATTCGGCATCCACTTCGTGACGTTCATCGTCGCCTTTGCTGTCATGTGTTCCGGCATCACCTCCGCATCAACCGCGTCGCGCGCCTTCGCCGCCAACATGTCGCATGCCTTCGGTCTCAACTACACGACCGTCGGCATCACGATCGTCGGGCTCGTGTTCATGGCGGCAGTCGCGGCGATCAATTTCCGCGGCGTCGGCGAGAGCGTGAAGGCGAATGTCGTCCTGACCGTGGTCGAGCTGACCGGCCTGCTGATCATCATCATCATCGGCCTGTGGGCGATCGGGCTCGGCCAAGGGGACGTGTCGCGGGTCGTGGACTTCAAGACCGTAGGCGACAGCATGTTCTGGCCGGTGATCGCGGCAACGACGCTCGCCTTCTTCGCCATGGTGGGGTTCGAGGATTCCGTGAACATGGCGGAAGAATGCAAGGACCCGACCCGCCATTTTCCGAAGGTCCTGCTCGCCGGACTGGTGATCACCGGGACGATCTACGTCCTGGTGTCGATCTCGGCGATCACGCTGGTCGCGCCCGAGCAGCTCGGCGAAGGCGAGACGCCGCTGTTGCAGGTCGTGCAGGCCGGCGCGCCGAACTTCCCGCTGGAGATCTTCGGCATCATCACGATGTTCGCCGTCGCCAACAGCGCGCTCATCAACATGCTGATGGCGAGCCGTCTGGTCTATGGCATGAGCCGCGAACATGTCCTTCCCACGGTGCTCGGCAAGGTCCACCCGTCGCGCCGGACACCCTATATCGCGATCGGCTTCACGACGCTGCTGGCGTTCGGCCTCATCACGTTCGTCGGCGAGGTCCCGGCGCTCGGCGGCACCACCGCGCTGCTGCTGCTGTGCGTATTCACCGTCGTCAACGTCGCCGTGCTGGTCCTGCGTCGCGACCCCGTCGATCACCAGCATTTCCGCTCACCGACGATCCTGCCGGTGCTGGGCGCTCTGTCTTGCGCGTTCCTCGTCGGTCCGTGGACCGGCCGCAACCCCGTTCAGTACGAGATTGCCGGGATTCTGCTCGCCATCGGCGTCGTGCTGTGGGTGGTGACGGTGCTGGTCAATCGCGCCACCGGACTCAAGCCTGCGGAGCCCACCATGGCCGACATCGGCGGAAGCGGGCCGCAGAATTAGAGTGCAGATTGATCTAGAGTATTGCTACCGCCGGATCGGAAATGGCCGGACGAAACAAAAGAGGGAGGAAAGTATGCAAACCAAGCTGAAGGTATTCGCATTCGTAACGGCGATGGTGCCGATGATGCTGGCCGGGGACCTGCAGGCGCAGCAACAGCCGCCGCCGCAGCCGCCGCAGTTTCCCAACATGACCTTCTTCATCACCTCAACCGGCGGGCCGAACGGCGCCAATTTCGGCGGCATCGAAGGCGCCGACAAGCACTGCCAGGCGCTCGCCGCCAAGGCTGGCGCGGGCGCCAAGACCTGGCGCGCCTATCTGAGCGTCCAGGCCAATGGCGGCGCCAAGGCGGTCAACGCGCGCGACCGCATCGGCAACGGTCCGTGGGTCAACACCGCCGGCGTGCAGATCGCGTCGAGCGTCGCCGACCTGCATTCCGACAACAACAAGATCACCGCGCAAACCATCCTCGCCGAGAACGGCCGGCTCATTCCGAGCCGGCTCTATGTCGTCAACCAGCACGACATCCTCACCGGAACGCAGATGGACGGCACCGCGCCGCCGGCCGGCAAGGACCTGACCTGCAACAACTGGACCAGCGGCAGCGAAGGCCAGGCGTTGGTCGGCCATGCCGACCGCATGGGCACCCGTGACGACGCGCCGTCGAAGTCGTGGAATTCGTCGCATCCGTCGCGCGGCTGCAGCCACCCGCAACTGGTGGCGTCGGGCGGCGCCGGCCTGCTCTATTGCTTCGCCGCGAACTGACACACCTACCGGATTGCACCAAAGCGCGTCATTGCATCTAAGCCTACGCAGGGTTGCGTACACTTGGCTGCGTTGACGCGCGCCAGCGCGCCTCACCGGATTCCGCTGCGGCCACCTTCGCGACACGATACAACGATGTTGTATCGGCGCGCCGATCGCGTGGCCCAGCGGAGATCATCATGAATGCCTTCGACTTTCCGCCTGGCTTCCAGAAGCGGGACATCGCAACCAACGGCACCACGATCCATGTGCGCTCCGGCGGAAGCGGTCCCGCCGTGCTCCTGCTGCACGGTTATGGCGAAACCGGCGACATGTGGGCGCCGATGGCGGCCGATCTGGCGCGCGACCACACCGTTGTCGTGCCTGACCTGCGGGGCATGGGGCTATCTTCCAAGCCCGCCGGCGGCTTTGACAAAAAGACGCAAGCCGTCGACATGGCGGGTGTACTTGACGCGTTGAAGATCGAGCGGGCCGACCTGGTCACCCACGATATCGGCATCATGGTCGGCTATGCGCTGGCCGCACAATATCCCGACCGGATCACGCGGTTCGTGTTGATCGACGCCCCGCTGCCGGGCATCGGCCCGTGGGAGGAGATCCTCAAGAACCCGCTGCTCTGGCACTTCCGCTTCGGCGGGCCGGACATGGAACGGCTGGTCGCCGGCCGCGAGCGCATCTATCTCGACCGGTTCTGGAACGAATTTTCGGCAACCCCTGCCCGCTTCAGCGAAGCGGCCCGCGAGCACTATGCGAAACTCTACGCACTGCCGGGCGCGATGCATTCCGGCTTCATGCAGTTCGCCGCGTTCGATCAGGATGCGATCGACAACCAGCAATTCCTGGCCAAGGGCAAGCTCGCGATGCCGGTGCTGGCCATCGGCGGCGAAAAGTCCTTTGGCGCGGGCGTGGCGAAGATCATGCAGTTCGCCGCCAGCAATGTGCGCGAAGGGATCATCCCGGATTCCGGCCACTGGATCATGGAGGAAAACCCGACCGCGACGATCGCGGTGGTGCGAACCTTCCTCGAAACCGGCGAATGACCGCGCCTCGGCGGGCGCGTCAAGGAACTTGCGTCCCGGTCCGTCGTTGTCAGGCCGGAAAGGACCTGCCCATGCCCTTGCTGATCTACTTCCCGTTCATCGTGTGGAGCGGCATCGTCGCCCACATGCTTGAATTGCAAGCCGAAGACGCACGGCGGAAGCGCTAAGACCGGCGCGCTCGCCGCCTCCTGCGCGTCGCCGTCAATCCATCGCCACGCGCGCGCGCTCGACGATATCCTTCGGCGCCTTGAACAGCGCGATCAGATCGCTCTGCAATTCCGTCCCCGGCGTCGGATCGATCTGCGCCTTGGCGCGCTCGGCGTCCTTGAGGAACGCCGGATCCTTCACCAGACTGTCGAATGCGCCGCGCAGCGCCGCCAGCCGGTCGGCGGGAATGCCGGGCGGAGCGATCAGCGCACGGCCGAACGCGGTACCCGCCGACACGAATTCGATGACGCGCTTGGCGGTCTGATCCTCGATCACCTCCTGCATCAGCGGCAGATCGGGCAGCTCGCGGTTGCGCCGCAGCCCGGTCTGGATCACCGGCACCATGGTCCCCTTGGCGATTTCTTCGGTGTGCGTGGCGCGCCACTGCAGCCAGGCGCTCGCCACCATGTCGAGCTCGCCGCGTTGCATCGCCAGCACATACTCGGCCGAGCCCGGATAACCGCAGATGATCTTGAACTGGAAGTCGCCCAGGTTCTTCATCAACGCCGCCGTCTGATAGGCCTGCGACGTCTTGCCGGTGCATCCGACGCTCGACATGACCTTGCGCATTTCGGCGACGGTCTTGGCCGGCGCGTTCGGCCGCCGCATCATCACCGCGCCGACGCCGGAGAACGTCCCGATGTAATTCATCTCGAGCGTCTTCCACTGCCCGACCTCGGGCTGGAGGATCTCGGTGTGCGCGAGTGTCTCCGGGAACAAGGCGATGACCGAGCCGTCGCGTGGGGTGTTGGTATAGAAGTGGCGCGCCGCGCGCACGCCGCCGCCGCCCGGACGATGCTCGAGGATGACGTTCGGATTGCCCGGGATGTGCTTCTTCAGATGATTTCCCGCGAGCGTCGCGTACATATGGTAGGAGCCGCCCGGCGGATGGCCGAGCATGATCGTGACGGTCTTGCCCTTGTAGAACTCCGCCGGTGTTTGCGCCGCGGCCGGCGCGCTCGCACCGACAGCGAGCGCCGCGCACGCGATCGACGCCATGCAGAGTCCGGCGCCAAGCGCACGGCTAAGCTTCTTCACCACCATTATGCGGTTCTCCGATTTCCACGCGTATCGAAAGCGAATTTACCAGACCTGTGCAGTGTCATCCGGCGGCGCGGACCATACAACCCGCGCCGCGAACGGGTCGCGGCGTCAAACCGCCGCGCCCGTCGCGGTTATGGCTCAGAGATTGACGGGCTGGCTCATGAAGTCGCGCTTGCCGAGCTCGATCCCGCAATGACGCAGGAGATCGTACGCTGTCGTGCAGTGGAAATAGAAGTTCGGCAGGATGAAGTTGAGCAGCAGCGCCTGCCCGGTGAACTTGCGCTCGTTGCTGCCGAGCTTGAGCGTGATGTCCTTGTCTTCGGTGCCGTCGATCTGGTCAGGCTTGAAGCCCTTCACGTAGTCGACCACCTTGTCGACGCGCACCTTGAGCGCGGCGAAATCCACCTCGGTGTTCGGCATGTTCGGCATCTCGGTCCCGGCCAGCGCGCTGCAGCAGCGCATGGCGTGGGTGGTCGCCTGCTGCACCTGCCGCGAATAGGGGTACATGTCGGGGAAGAACCGCATGTTGAACAGGAAATTGGGGTCGAGCTGCTTGGCTTCGATATGCGCCACGGCCTTGTCGATGCAATTGGACTGGCCGGTAAGGAATTGCACGAAAATCGGCACCGATACTTTGTACATGGAAATCGTCATGGGTGGCGTCCTTGGGTTTAAGTTGTAGGCGATGCGCCGCACATTAGCGGGCTTCCAATCCAACTCAAGCGGTCCCGCGCGCAGGGCATCTTGGCCGGACGAGCATGGCTTGGTAAGCCAAGTGACGGGATTACCGGCGCATATCGGCACGGCATCAAGGGAGACGCCGTTCGGCGCGCACGGGGCCACGGCCGTCGGCCGGGAGGTAAAGAGGACAGTCATGGTGAAAGCCAAACGCATCGGGCACGCGACTTTCGAGACCGCCGACCTTGAGCGGCAGACCGACTATTACACCGAGTTCCTCGGCCTTGCCGTCGCCGAGCGCGAGAAAGACCGCGTCTTTCTCGCCACCAAGATCGGCCAGCTCGCGATCCAGCTCAACAAGGGCGAACAGGAGCGCTGCTTGAAGCTCTCTTTCGAGGTCGCGCCGAATTCCGACTTCGGCGAGGTTGCGCGCGAACTCGCGAAAGACGGCATCAAGAGCGAACCGCGCAACGATGCCCTCCCGGGCGTCGGCGCAGTGCTCGCGTTCGAGGACAACAAGGGAACGACCGTCGAACTGTTCAAGGACTGGAGCTATCTCGGCAAGCATACGCCGGTGTCGGGCGTCGGACCGCTCAAGCTCGGACACGTCGCCTGGGTGGTGAACGACCCCAAGGCGACCTGCGATTTCTATGCGCGCGTGCTCGGTTTCCGGGAGTCCGACTGGATCGGCGATTTCTTCGTCTTCATCCGCTGCAACGCGGATCACCACACGCTCAATTTCATTCGCGGCAAGAACGAGAAAATGCATCACATGGCGTTCGAGCTGAAGGACATGGCGCACCTGCAATCCGCGTGCGATCTCATGGGCCAGCGCAAGCATCCGATCCTGTGGGGGCCGTTGCGGCATGGCCCCGGCCACAACATGGCCATCCACCACCGCAATCCCGACGATCAGGTGATCGAACTGTATTGCGAGCTCGATCAGATGCTCGACGAGGAGCTCGGTTATTTCGTGCCGCGCCCCTGGCACCACGACACGCCGCAGCGCCCGAAGGTCTGGCCGCATGGGCTCAACAACTGCTGGGGCCTGCCGCCCTTGCCCGAGCTCAATCGCGGGCGCGACTAACCGATCTAATCACGACGAACGAGGACAACGCGACGCATGAAAGCGAATGTGGTTCACCAATTCGGCCCGCCCGAAAATCTGAAATACCAGGACTGGCCGGACCCGGTGCCGCGGGAGGGCGAGGTGCGCATCCGCGTCCACGCCGCCACCGTCAACCGCGTCCTCGACGTGAGCCTGCGCGCCGGCAAGGAGATGTTCCGCGGTCCGACTCTGCCGCTCATCCCCGGCGTCGATTGCGCCGGCATCATCGACGCGGTCGGCCCGGGCGTCACCAAGCGCAAGGTCGGCGAACGGGTGGCGGCGGCGGGCGGCATGCCGCTCGACGTTTGCCCGGAGGACTGCTCCGGCTACACCGGCCCGGAAGGCATGATGGGCATCAAGCGGCAGGGCGGATTTGCGGAGCTGGTCTGCGTCCCGTCCTGCGCCACCGTCGACGTGCCGAAGGGTCTCGATTTCCGCGACGCCGCGGTGGTGATGCGCCACGTCCCGACCGCCTGGAACCTGCTGTTCAACATCGCCGAGCTGAAAAAGGGCGAGACCGTGCTGATCATGGGCGCGGGCGGCAATCTCGGCACCGTCGGTATCCAGCTCGCCAAGAACGTCGCCGGTGCGAACGTGATCGCGGCGGCCGGCTCCGACGATCGTTGCGCGCTCGGCCGCTCGCTCGGCGCCGACCACGCCATCAACTACAATACCCACAATATCCAGGACGAGCTGCTGCGGCTCACCGGCGGCAAGGGCGTCAACGTGATCTACGACAACATCGCCAATCCGAAGGTGCTGCCGCTCGCGTTCATGGGGCTGGGCTTCGGCGGCCGGCTAGTGACCGCGGGCGCGCACGGCGGGCCGAACGTCACCATCAATATGGCGCACCTCTATCACAAGCAGATCACCATCCGCGGCCGGCCCGGCAACAATCCCGGCGACCTGCCGAAATGCTTCGCGGCGGCCGCGGAGGGCAAAGTGAAGCCGCAGATCGAGCGCATCATGCCGCTGTCGCAGGCGGCGGAAGCGCACCGGCTGACCGAAACCGGCGAGGTGCCCGGCAAGATCGTGCTCGACCCGATGCTGGACAAATAGAAGAATTCGACGGCGCGCGAGCAACGCGCGCCGCACAAAGGAGGAAACGTCATGCGCCCTGCGACACCCGCTCGCTGGATCGCGGTGGTATGGGCCGCCGCGACCGCCCTGCCCTGCGGCGCGTCCGCGCAATCGACCGCGGATTTCTTCCGCGGCAAGCGCATCAACATGTACGTGTCGTCGACGGTCGGCGGCGGTTACGACCAGTATTCGCGGCTGCTCGCCAAGCACATCGTCCGCTACATCCCGGGCGAGCCCACGATCATCGTGCAGAACATGCCCGGCGCCGAAGGCATCAAGGCCGCGAACTACATCTTCACCGTCGCGCCGCAGGACGGCACCGCGATCGGCGCGCTCTCGCGCAATATCGGCCTCGTGCAACTCTACGAGACCGGCAACCCGGCGATCCAGTTCGACGCCCGCAAGATGCATTGGATCGGCTCGCCGCAACAGGAGATCGGCACCGGCCTGTTCTCGACCAAGAAGGGCCTGCGCAGCATCGACGATCTCAAGACTCCGCGAGGTCACCGCCTCCTCCACGTCGCGCAACGCGCCGACCTCGGTCTATCCGCGCATGCTCAACGCGCTCTACGGCACCAAGATCAAGGTGATCGAAGGCTATCCCGGCTCGCCGGAATTGCTGATCGCGTTCGAGCGCGACGAAGTCGAGGCCTATGTGTCCGGCGGCACCAGCGCACCCACGCTGGCGCGGATGGTGGCCCAAGTCGACAGCGGCAACGCCAAGGTGTTCGTGCAGATGGGCATGAAGCGCAATCCGCGCTTCGCCGACGTTCCGACGGCGATCGACCTCGTCTCGTCGCCCGAGCACAAGCAGATGTTCGAGATCGTCTTCACCGACCAGGTGATGGGCCGCCCGTTCGTGTTGGCGCCGGGCGTGCCGGCGGATCGCGTCGCCGCCCTGCGCGCGGCCTTCGACGCCACCATGAAGGACGCGACGTTCCTGGCGGAAGCCAAGCAGCAGAAGATGGAGATCGACCCGGTTTCCGGCACCGAGATCAACGCCCTGCTGGAGCGGGTCTACACCGCACCGCCGGCGGTGATCGCGCGCATCCGTGAGCTGGTGAAATGAAATACCTCAAGCTCGATTGCACACGCCCATGTGAATGGGCCTCCGCCGTTTGTGAACGCGGGCGGCGACACTGGACCTGTATAGGTGATCCTCGTTCTTAGGGGAGCAACGCCATGATCAAACGTCGCCATCTGCTGGCTGGATTCGTGTCCACCGCGATCGTCTTCGCCGCCGCCGGGGCCGACGCCCTCACCCGCCGGCTGCCGTTCGACCAGCAGGCATTCGACGCGGCGCGGGCGTCGGGCCGCTCGATCCTGGTCGAATTCTACACGACCTGGTGTCCGGTCTGTAAAGTGCAGCGCCCGTTCCTGACCACGCTCGGGCAGAATCCGAAATATCAGAAGATTGCCTATTTCGAGATCGACTTCGATCGCCACAAGGAGCTTGCACGCGAATTCCGCGTGCACAAGCAGAGCACGCTGATCGTATTCAAGGGCAAGAACGAGATCGCGCGTTCGACCGGCGACACCAACAAGACGTCGATCGAGGCGTTGGTGGCGAAGTCGCTCTAGCAGGCGTTCGGAGCACGCATGGCGACGACCGCGCTGGCATTCCTGGCGGGCCTCCTCTCGACGCTGTCGCCTTGCGTGCTGCCGTTGCTGCCGATCGTGCTCGGCAGCGCGCTGAGCGAGCATCGCGCGGGGCCGCTCGCGCTCGCGGCGGGGCTGGCGCTATCGTTCGTCGTGATCGGGCTTGTCGTCGCGACCGTCGGCTTTGCGATCGGCCTCGACGCCGGCGTATTCCGCATGGTCGCGGGCGTCCTGCTGATCGCGGTCGGCGTCGTGCTCCTGGTGCCACGGCTGCAAGCGCAATTCGCGCTCGCCGCCGGCCCGGTCGGAAACTGGACCGAGCAACGCTTCGGCGGCTTTTCGACCGCCGGGCTCGGCGGCCAGTTCGCCGTCGGGCTCCTGCTCGGCGCAGTATGGAGCCCGTGCGTCGGACCGACGCTCGGCGCCGCATCGGTGCTGGCGTCGCAGCAATCGCAGCTCGGCTCGGTCGCTGTGACTATGCTGGCGTTTGGGATCGGCGCAGCCTTGCCGCTGGTACTGCTCGGCCTGGCCTCGCGCGAAGCGATGATGCGGTGGCGCGCACGCCTGCTCGCGGCCGGTCGGCGCGGCAAGCTCGCCATGGGCGCGGTGCTCGCCGCGACCGGGCTGCTGATCGTCACCGGCGCCGACAAGGCGATCGAAACCGCCCTCGTCGAAGCGTCGCCGGTGTGGTTGAATGAGCTGACGACGAAGTTCTAGAGCATGATCCCGAAAAGTGGGAACCGGTTTTCGGATAAGATCATGCTCAAACGCAAAAAGTCCGGGGATCAGCGATGCTCGAGCTCTATCACGGCGGCCACACCACCTGCTCGCGCAAGGCGCGGCTGTGCCTCAAGGAAAAAGGCCTCGCCTACACCAGCCATTTCCTCAATCTGCGCGGCTTCGAGCAGCACGCCCCCGCCTATCTCAAGCTCAATCCCAACGGCGTGGTGCCGACGCTCATCGACGACGGCGAAGCGGTCGTCGATTCCATGCTGATCAACGAATATCTCGACGAGAAATACGACCAGCACACGCGGCTGCGCCCGAACAACCCGCTCGACAAGGCGCGTATGCGGGTGTGGACCAAGCTTGCCAGCGATCACGGCTTATCCGGCGTGGTGCCGCGGGTCTGGCCGGGCTTCAAGACATATACCGACAAGCTCAACCCGAACGAGCTCAAGGAGAAGCTCGGCCGCATCCCGCTCACGGAGCGGCAGGAGCGCTGGACCAAAGTCGCGCGCGGCGGCTTCGGCGAGCAGGATCTCGACGCCGGCCGCAAGGCCGCATCGCTGATCCTGACGCGGATGGAATTAGGACTCGGCACAGGCCCGTGGCTGATGGGCGAGCAATACACGCTTGCCGACATCGATCTCATTCCGTTCGTCGACCGCTTCGCGGAGTTCTATCCGGACATGCTCAACGTCTCGGCAGCGCCGAAGGTCACGGCCTGGCTCGCGCGCATGCGCGAGCGGCCGGCGGTGAAGGCGGTATGGGCGACAGACGAAGCGCCGGCCAAGGCGGCGTAAAAGTTAGCCGCGGATCGCCTCGTATTGCGGAAGCTCGTTGGTCTGGTAGCCCTGAATCACGCGCTCGGAGCCATAACCCCAGTAGTTCCGCAGCGTCTCCGGCCCGTGCATCTTGGGATAGAGCGGGAATTCCTGATGCCATGGGCGCGGATCGAAATAGCCGAGCGCCTCGTCCTTCATCTGGTCCATCTCGGTGAAAATCTCGACCCGCACCACATCGGAGTTGCGGTGGTAGGTCGCGACGTTGTGGCCGATGACATGGCGGCCCGGGCCCCACACCAGATGGATCTTATTGCGCGCGAGCCAGTCGCCGGCCTTGTTGATCTCGGACCAGTCGAGCACCTCGAAGGCGATGTGATGGAGCTGCGGCTTCTCGTCGATGATGAAGTTGAGCGTATGATGATCGGTGTTGCAGCGCATGAACACGAAGAAATCGCCGCGCCAGTCTGAGACGCGGAAGCCGAGCACCTCCGAATAGAACTTTACGATCTGCTGCACGTCGAGCACGCGATAGGCGACGTGCCCGAGTTTCAAGATGTTGAAGTACGCCGGCTGCGCCGCCTCGTAGAACTTATATTCGGCATAGAGGTCGACCGGCGTGCCCTTGGGATCGGTCAGCGTGACGCACTCAGCGATGCCGGGCGAAATGCCGCTGCGCTTCTCGGACTTGATGCCGAGCTTCGACAGCTCCTTTACCACGTCGTTGAGGTCGGTGCCCGGTGCGATCTGGAAGGAGAGCCGCTTGAGCTGCCCCTTCTCGCCCTTCACCAGCTCGATCGCCTCAAAACCCTGCTTGCTGACGAGGATAGCCCGATCCTTGCTCTTTTCCGCCACGCGCAGGCCGAGGATGCCGCCGTAGTAGTCGATCTGGCCGTCCAGGTCGGGCGTCGAGATCGTTGCATGGCCGAGGCGTCTGACCTTGATCATGGCTTCCTCCTGTTCTTGCTTCTTGTTCTACCTCATCCGCCGATCTTGTGCTGGCGCGCGGCGATCTTCAGCTCGCCGAGCACATCGTTTCTGCCATACAGCGTGTCGCCGGCCTTGACCGGGCCGACGCCGTGCGGCGTGCCGGTGAAATACACGTCGCCCGGATACAGCGTGTAGAACGACGACGCGAACTCGATCAGCCGGCCGCAATCGTAGATCAGGTCCTTGGTGTCGGCGGTCTGCCGCAGCTCATCGTTGCAGTGGAGCGTGATCAGCATGTCGTCGGGATTGGCGACCTCGTCGGCAGTCACCATCCATGGGCCGATCACTGAATAGCCGTCGATCGACTTGCGGAAGCTGCGGTCTTCCGAGCCACGCGTCGTCATGTCGAGCCCGAGCGCGTAGCCGGCGATGTAGTCCTTGAACTTGGCCTTCGGGATGTCGGTGCCCTGCTTGCCGATGATGATCACGAGCTCGATCTCGTGCTCGTTCGGGCGATCGGGGAAGCGGAGCGAAATGCCTTCCGACGGACCGACAATCGACGAATTCGCCTTCAGGAAGATGCCGGCCTTTTCAATGTTCGGCGGCATGCGGGTGGCATCCTTCGGCAGGTCGGTGCGGCTGCGCATTTCCTCGATGTGCTTCTTGTAGTTGGTCGGCGCCGCCATCGCCTTGGACGGGCGCGCCACCGGCGACAGAAGCTTTACCGATGAAATCGGCTTGCCGGGCGCTTTCGCCGCCATCTCCTCGATGCGCGAGCGCCAGGCCGGCAGCGCCGCGATCACCGCGTCGCCCTTCATGTCGTAGCGTGCGCTCTTGCGGATCTCGTCCTGGGCCGCGGTGACGTCGTGCACCATATCGCCCTTCACGACGCCGAGCCGGTCCTCGTCAAAACGACAAAGCTTCATAGTTTCTTCTCCCCGTTCATTCGATGTGCGCGGCCACGGCCACAAGGTCCGGCCTGTTTCTTGCTGCCAAAGGGGCAGGGAATCAAGCCCCTCTCCGCCCTCATCCTGAGGGAGCGCTCGAAGAGCGCGTCTCGAAGGACTGGGGCGGCCCATGCTTCGAGACGCGTTGCTTCGCAACGCTCCTCAGCATGAGGGCCGAGCGAAGTTGCGCCTACGACCGCTCCAGGATGTGGAACCCGCGCTGGCGATCGAGCAGGAAGATCAACCCGCGGTCGTCCACGAACACGTCGTTTGAGAGCGGATGATCGAAGCCCTGCGGCGCGTCCGGCACGAAGCGCGCAACCTCCTTCGGCGCCCGCGGGCGGCCGATGTCGATGATGCGCATGCCGTGCATGAACCAGGCGGCGGGAATTTCCGTGCCGGTGATCTTCTCGATCGGCTGATGGCAACCCGAGTGCTTGGGCGCCGGCGTGCCGTCGAGCTCCTCGACCTGGAACGACGCGAACGGCACCGGCCGGTCCTCCTGGGTGATGTCGACGACCCAGAGGAACGCCGGCGGTCCCTCGAACTGGTGCATCACGTCCTCGTCGGCGACCAGCAGTATCTTCCGGCCGCCGATTTCGAACGGTACCGGAATTGCGCTGTGGGTCGGGCACGGGAACGGCGGCGACCAGTCGAGGCCGGAAACAAACTTCGGCTTGCTCATGTCCGAAATGTCGATGATGACGAAGCCGCCCTGCCAGTAGCTGGTGTAGAGCCGGTTGCCGAGGCGGAGCGGATGGTGGCAGCGGTGGTGCGTCGCCTGCCAGCTCGGCGTCTCGCCGCCGGCGGTCCATTGCCCGGGCATATGCCAATGCCCGACCAGCTCCGGCTTCGCGGGATTTTTCAGGTCGAAGATGCCCATGACGTTGCCGACAAAGCCTTCCAGCGTCGGCGAGCCGTAGAGATAGCGGCCATCGAAGGAGAAACGATGCATGCCGGTGCCGACCGTCTCCCAGCGCGTGATCGGCTTGGGCTTCGACGGATCGCTGACGTCATAGACGCCAAAGCCGCCGCGCCAGTCCGGCGACGGTTGCCCCGCCTGCTCATGGTTCACGACCATGATGCCGTCCTTGGCGTGCACTTTATGGGAGTGCGTGCCCTTCGGCATCTCGATCGAGGCCAGCGCTTGCCGTTCTTCGGGTCGCGCACGTCGAAAATGCTGGTGCCGTGCGGCGCCGACATGTGGCCGACATAGGCGATGCCCTTCTCGACCGTGATCTGTCCGCCGCCGGCGCAATCGACCCAGCCGACTTCGCGTACCCCTTTTGCCTGTGGCATTTGAATTGTGTCCCCGTTGCTTCGTTTTGTGTGGTTAGTTGAACTTTCTGTTGAGCAGGCGCTCGGCGTTTCCGACCAACAGTTTTCGCATTTGATCGGCCGGCAGGTCCAGCCGCTTGACAGCCTCGATGGTCGGGGCGATCGGGCCGAGCGGCGTATCGGTCGCGAACACCACGTGGTCGGCGCCGAAGAATTCGAGCCCGCAGCGCAGCGCATGGGTGCCGCCGCCGAACATCGCCGTGTCGCCATAGAACTCCTTGAGGTAGTCGAGGTGTGGCCGCTTCAGCGACGGCAGGACCTTCGAATAGTCCTCGTCGGAGGTGCGTTGGCCGAGCACCTGTAGCCCTGGGCCGACACGGCCGTCGTAGTACGGGATCATGCCACCGAGGTGGTGGGTGATGATCTTGAGCTTCGGATAGCGGTCGAACAGTCCGCAGAACACCATCCGCACCATCGCGACCGAGGTGTCGTAGGGCCAGCCGAAGCACCACCACAGCTCGTAGCGTGACTTCGCCTCGGCCGGGTAGTCGGTGAGATTCGCGCCGCGCGCGGGGTGCAGCCAGATCGGCAGATCGAGCTCAGCCATCGTGGCGAACACCGGCTCGAAGATCGGATCGTCGAGCGGCCGCCCGGCGTTCGGCGTATAGACCTGGATGCCGCAGGCGCCGAGATCCTTGACCGCGCGCCGCGCCTCCGCGACGGAGCCCTCGACGTCCTTCAGCGACACCGCGGCAACGAAGGTCGGAAACCGTTCCGGATGCTTGCGACACAGCTCCGCCATCGCGTCATTGGCCGTCCGCGCCAGCGTCAGCCCGAGCTTGCCGTCGGCGATGTCCTCGATCGGCGGATTGGGCAGCGAGATGATCTCGCGATAGTCGCCGAACTGGTCCATCTCGCGAAAGCGCGCGTCGAGATCGAACAGCTTGGTCACCTGCTTCAGCCGCTTGCCCATGTTCTCGAGATTGGGCGCGGCCTTGGTCATCTCCTCGAAATAGCGCTCCGGGAAGATGTGGCAGAAGATGTCGATGATGGTGCTCATCACTTAAATCCCGACGTCAGAAGTTCGTCCGGTCGGCGCCCTTGAGGCCCAGCATCTGCCGCGCCTCGTTTGGTGTCGCCGCCTCGAAGCCAAGCTCCCCGATGATGCGCCGGATCTTCGCCACTTGCTCGGCATTGCTTTTGGCGAGCTTGCCGGGGCCGATATAGAGCGAGTCCTCAAGTCCGACGCGAACGTTGCCGTTCATCATGGTGGCGTTGGTGCAGAAATTGAGCTGGTGCCGTCCCCCGGCGAGCACCGACCACAGATAGTCGTTGCCGAACAGCCGGTCGCAGGTGCGTTTCATGAACAGGAGATTGTCGAGGTCTGGCCCGATGCCGCCGAGGATGCCGTAGATCAGCTGCAGGAACACCGGCGGCTTGAACAGCCCGCGGTCGATGCAGTGCGCGAGATTGTAGAGGTGGCCGGTGTCGTAGCACTCGTGCTCGAATTTGACGCCGTGCCCCTCGCCCAGGAGCTTCGCGATGCTCTCGATGTCCTTGAAGGTGTTGCGGAAGATGTTCTGGTCGGAGTTGAGGAGATAGGGCAGCTCCCAGTCGTATTTCCAATTCTTGTAACGGCGCGCCATCGGATAGAGCGCGAAGTTCATCGACCCCATGTTGAGGGAGCACATCTCGGGCGAGAGGTCGGTCGCCGCCGCCAGGCGATCCTCCAGCGTCATGGTCACGCTGCCGCCGGTGGTGATGTTGATGACGGCGTCGCAAGCCTGCTTGATGCGAGGCACGAACTGCCGGAACACCTTGGGGTCCGGCGACGGCCGCCCGTCCTTCGGATCGCGCGCGTGCAGATGCAGGATCGCCGCGCCGGCCGCAGCCGCGTCGATCGCCTGGGTCGCGATCTCGTCGGGCGTCACCGGCAGCGCGTCCGACATGGTCGGCGTGTGGATCGAGCCGGTGATCGCGCAGGTGATGACGACCTTGTTGGCGAGCTGGGGCATGGGCGTTTCCTCGTTACTTTATCGTCACGCGTCGTCCGCGCGCGCCTTTTTGAGATGCTGCACGACTTTGGCCCGCAGCGCAGCCTGCTGCTCGGGGGTCCATTTGCGGAACCCCTCGCCCGATTTGAAGCCGAGCTTGCCGTCCGCCACAAGCTTTTCGAGATAGGGCGACGGGCCGGGCCGGTGCTCGATGTCGGGCAGCACGGTCTGGTGGATCGCGAGCGTCAGGTCGGTGCCGACCAGGTCGGCATTTTCCAGCGGGCCGAGCACCGCCAGCCGCCGCCCGAACGCCGCCTTGATGACGGTGTCGACGGTCTCGGCGTCGCAGATGCCGCGCTCGACCAGCGACACCGCCTCGCGCCAGAGCGCGTGCTGGAGCCGGTTGCCGATGAAGCCGGGCACGTCCTTCTTCACATGCGCCGGCTTCTTGCCGGCGTCGGCGTGCAGCTTCATCGTGAAGTCGATCGCCTGCGGCGAGGTCCACTGCGTGCCGATGACTTCGACCAGCGGCACCAGCGTCGGCGGATTCCACCAATGCGTCCCGAGCGCGCGCTCGCGCTGCTTGAGACCGCCCATGATGTCGGTGATCGGGATGACCGACGTGTTGCTGGCAAGGATCGTGTCCGGCCGGACGTGCTTCTCGATCTCCGCGAACAGCTTCTGCTTGAGCGGCAGATTCTCGGACACCGCCTCGACGACGTAGTCGGCGTCGCGCACCGCGGCCGCGAGATCGCCGTGCGGCGTGACGCGCTCGACCGCGCGCGGATCGTCGCCGAGGTCCTTGAGGCCCGCGGCGATCCGCGATTTCACGGTGTCGAGGCTCGCCGCAACGCTGTCGGTGATGGTGACGTCATGGCCGGCGACCGCAAACACCTGCGCGATGCCGTGGCCCATCAGGCCCGCGCCGATCACTGCGATGCGGGCCTTCGCCATGCTCATCCCGCCGTGTAGCCGCCGTCGGCGTAAAGGATGTGGCCGGTGTAGAAGTCCGACGCCTTCGACGCGAGGAACAGCAGCGGCCCGGCGAGATCGGACGGCTCGCCGAGGCGGCCCTTCGGCACGCGCGTGAGGAAGCCCGCGCGCACGGTCTTGCCGCGCTCGTCGTCGGCGAACATCCATTCCGTCAGCGGCGAGCGGAAGACGGTCGGCCCGAGCGCATTGACGGTGATGCCGGTATTGCCCCACTCGCAGCCGAGCGCCTTGGTGATGCCGTCGACCGCCGACTTCGACGCGCAATAGGCGGTGTAGCCGGCGGGATGGCCGAGCAGCCCGCGCGCCGACGACATCAGGATGACCTTGCCGCCGGGTTTGCCTTCTTGCCCCTGCTTGAGCATCTGCCGGCCGGCAGCGCGCGCCATCAGCCAGGACTGCGTGACATTGGCGTCCATCACGTCGAGGAAATCCTCGGCCTTCTGGTCGACGATCTTCGACACCTTGTTGATGCCGGACGCGACCACGAGAATGTCGACGCGGCCGAACGCCTTCACCGCGGCGTCGACGATCCGGTCGCAATTGGCTTCCGAAGACGGCCGCACCGGCACGGTCTCGACCTTGCCGCCGAGCTTGGCGCATTCCTGCGCGACCTTGTCGAGCGCGTCGGCGCCGCCGGCGGAGATCACGACATTGGCGCCGCCGCCCGCGAGCACCTTCGCCGCCATTGCGCCGAACGCGCCCGACGCGCCGGTGACGATCGCGGTCTTGCCCTTCACGCTGAACAGCGACAGCGGGTCTTTCAGATATTCGTCGGACATGGCTCTACTCTCAACTTGTGCTGTCCTCTCTCCGTCACCCTGAGGTGCGAGCGAAGCGAGCCTCGAAGGGCGACGGCCCGGGCCGCATCCTTCGAGGGCCGCTACGCGGCCACCTCAGGATGACGGATCGAGGATTATTTCACCGGCGCGACCGCGACAGCGATGGTGCAGACCTCGTGGCCGCGATTGACGATCTCGCGGCTTTCATTCGGCCCGATGTAGACGGTATCGCCGGCCTCCGCGACGATCTCCTTGCCGCCGGCAATCACCGTCAGCTCGCCGGCGAGCACGTAGTAGATCTTCTCCGGCGGCGACGCATCCGGTCCGGCGCCGCCGCCCGGCAGAAAGTGCGAGATGCCGAAGATCAGCGACTGCGAGCCGCCCATCTCGGCGCCGAACAGCCGGAACGACTTGTAGTCGCGATGGTTCGGCGCTTCGTAGGCCTTTGCCTCGGAAAATGTGCGGACGATCATCAGAACTTCTCCCCCTTGTCGATCCGGAATTTCTGGCTCGGGTCGGTGATCGCAACCAGCCGCACGATGCAGCCGTCACCGCGCTCCCAGTTCCACGGGAAGAACGCGAAGGTGCAGCGCCGCCCGGTGACCTTGTCGATGTCGCCGCCGATATTCTCGATGCCGAGGATGCCGTTCTTGAACAGGATGCGGTGCACCGGCTCCCATTCCGGGAAATCATCCTTCCAGTCGCGGCCGCCCGACCACTTCTTGTACTCGTCTGCAAGATGCGGATGCAGAGGGCCGTTGCGCTGCGGGCCGATCGCGGTAGCGAGCGGATGGTCGTTGGCCTGGGTGTCGTGACCGACGACCTTCACTTTCTTCTCGACGAACCACTCGCCGGCCGACGACACGAAGCCGGGCGCGCGACAAAAATAGTCCTCGCTGTCCTCGTAGAGCTTGTGCCAGCCGGTGTTGACGATCACCACGTCGCGCGGACGCACGATCTTGCCGGCCGCCTTCTCAAGATCGTCATAGGTGATCTGCTCCCACTTCTTCTTCGGGATCGACACCACGATGCCGGAACCGAAGAAATGCGGCAGCGGCACCTCGTCGATGAACGGCGTGCCCTGCACCACATGCGCGGGCGCGTCGATATGGGTGGTGTTGTGCATCGAGGTGGTGATGCGCTGCGACAGCACGCCCGACTTGGCGTGATAGTGGATGCGCTCGATCTTGACGTCCTCGAAGTACGGCCAGTTCGGCGACTGGTAACCGAAGCGATGGGACAGGTTGTAGAACTCAAGCCCCATGCTGTTGTTGTGGTTCTCCTCGAACGACACGCCACGGATTTTCTTGGCCACGACAGAAACTCCCTCAAGTCAAAACAGTATAGAACGGTCCCGATGGCAAGCCAGCGTCCTACTTCTCCGGCTTGTATTCCTCGGGCTTGGTGTTGGCGATCCGGATCAGCGTCTGCGCGGCTTTGCGGTCTTCCTTCAGAAACTCCGCAAACCCGGCCGCCGTTGTCGGCGCCGACGCCACCGCCTGCTTGTCCAGGAACGCCTTAAACTTCGGCTCGCTGAATAGTTTCGCGAACTCGCTGTTGAGCCGCTCGATAATCGGCGCGCGGCGTGCCGCGCGGCGCCGCCAAGACCCCACCAGCCCTGCCCCGGGAAGCCGGGCAGTCCGGCCTCATCCAGCGTCGGCACATTGGGCAACACCGGCGAGCGCGCCGGCAGGCCGACCGCCAACGCCTTCACCTTCCCGCCTTCGAGCAGGCCGGTGAAATTGCCGACGCCGAAGCGCGTGATCTGCACATCGTTGGCGGCGAGCGCCTGCGCGGCTGGGCCGCCGCCGCGATAGGGTATGCCGACGATCTTGGTGTTCCACTGGTTGTTCATCCATTTCAGGAACAAGTCCGGGAACGAGCCCTCGCCCAGCGTCGCGTAATTGAGCGCGGCGCCCGACTGCGCCTTCGCCTTGAGTTCGGCGATGCTGTTCACGCCGAGCGCCGTCGACGCGAACACGCCTTCGGTGAGGAAGAACAGCCGCGCGATCGGCGTGAAGTCGGTGTCGGGATTGTACGGCAGCTTGGTGAAGAGCAGCGGATTGTACGACATCGTCGAATGATAGATGACGCAGATGTTGTAGCCGTCCGGCGCCGCGCGCGCGCAGGCCTGCCCGCCGAGGATGCCGGCGGCGCCGCCCTGGTTCTCGATCACCAGCGTCTGCTTCAGCCGCGGCTGCAATTCGTTCGCGGCCGCGCGCATGATCACGTCGGTGACGCTGCCGGCGGCGATCGAGACGATCATCTTGATCGGCTTGTCGGGATAGGTCTGCGCATTGGCGGACGACGCAACGACTGCAAAGGCCGCGCAAACAAGCGCACGCAGGAAACCGGTCATGACATTCCTCCCGCTTCGTTTTCTTGCAGCAATCAGTGAACCACGACTTCCCCGATCAGGCCGGCGTCCCATTGCGTGAAGAACAGCCGGCCGTCGGACATCGAGGCGATGCAGCGCGCGCCGCTCGCCGGCGTCGGAATCGCAAATTCGCCGAGCACCTTTCCGCTCGTCGTCATGCAGCCGATCTTGTTGGCGGCGTTCGCGGTGTACCAGAGATTGCCGTCGCGGCCGACGGTGACGCCGCGCAGCGACGAGTTCGGCGTCGGCACCGGATGCTCGGTGATCTTGCCGTCGCGGTCGATGCGGCCGAGCGCGTTGGTGCTGGTCTCGACGAACCAGATCGAGCCGTCGGGATGCGTGATCATCGCGCGCGGCTGGCTGTCATGGCTCGGGATCGGAAACTCGGTCACCTTGCCGTCGGTGGTGATGCGGCCGATGCGGTTGCCGGAGGCTTCGCTGAACCAGAGCATGCCGTCGCGCACCATGATCGAGAGCGGCCGCGCGCCGGGCGAGATGCCGTCCTTGAATTCGGTGATCTTGCCTTGCGGCGTGATGCGGCCGATCTGGCTCACTTCGGTTTCGGAGAACCAGACATTGCCGTCGGGGCCGAGGATCATGCCGTCGGGCCCGGCCTTCGGCGTCGGCAGCGGGAATTCCGCGATCTCGCCCTTCGAGCGTGATGCGGCCGATCTTGTTCGCCGCCTTCTGCGCGAACCAGAGATTGCCGTCGGCGCCCGACCGTGATGCCGATCGGCGTCGCCTTGGGATCGGACAGCGCGAATTCCGCGAAGGCGCCGGTCTTCGGATCGAGCCGGCCGATCTTGCCGGTGCCGCTTTCGCAGAACCACAAACAACGGTCGGGACCCTCGACGCAGATATAGGGGGCGCTCCCCGCGCTCGGGATGCGATGCTCGCGGATGCTGACGTTCGGTGCGGTCACCGGCGGTTCCTCCAGGCAGGCTGCGCGGGCATTGTCGCCGCCCGTCGATCCACCTGTACCATCATACGATACAACCGATCCATTATGCGAACACATCCGCCCGGTCGCGTCAATCGCGCGGCGCGGCCAGCTCGTCGATCAGCGCGCGCTTGGTCGCGAGCAGGCGCTGCGCGACCCGCGCCTGCTGCTCGGAGAACCGCTGCGCGGGAACCGGCACCGATATGGCGACGTGATTGCCGGCGAAATCGCGCAGCACAATGCCGGCCGCGCAGATGCCGGCCGTGTGCTCCTCGCGGTCGAGCGCGACCCCGGATTTGCGCGCCGCTTTGAGGTCCTTGAGCAGATCCTTCAGCGTCGTGATGGTCTTCGGCGTGCGCTGCTCGAATTTCTTGCCGATCAGGCGGGCGACGTCTTCATCGCTGAGCTCGGCGAGATAGGCCTTGCCGTTCGCGGTACAGTGCAGCGGAAAGACCTCGCCCACCGCCGACACGGCGCGCAGCCGCTGCGGCCCGATCACCTGATCCACGAACACCAGATGATCGTTCCGGATCGTCGCCAGGTCGACGGTCTCGTTCAATTCCTGCGACAGCTTGACCAGGAACGGGCGCACGGCCGAGACGAAATCCGCGCCGACCGACATCGCCAGCCGCTGAATCGTCGGACCGAGCCGCACCCGGCCCGTGGGCGACGCCGCGATCACGAACTTCTCGGCCTCCAGCGCGGCGACGATCCGTTGCACCGTCGAGCGTGCCAGACCCACACGTTGCGCAATTTGCCCGAGGCTCAGTCCGGATGCCTGGTTCTCCAGCGCGCGCAGGATCGACGCCGCCCGCGCGATCACTTGAATTTGGCTTCGGCCGTTGGAAACGCGCTGGTCCATGCGCGAGATGCCTGTTTCGCGGACTGGTACAGTATGTCCAAACTACGGTACAAGGTGCCCGAATGGAAACGCACGAGGATTGAATGGTTGCGAAGATCGCGCTCGAAGAGCATTTCCTGTGCCCGGGCTTCGAGGATTACTGGAAGTCCACGGTCAGCGACGTCGATCCGAAAATCCTGGCGCAGGTGGTCGCGCGGCTCTCCGACTTTGGCGAACTGCGGCTCAAGTCCATGGACGGCGCCGGCATCGAGCGCTCGGTGCTCTCGCTCGCCGGGCCCGGCGTGCAGGCCGAGCGTGACGCCGCCACCGCCGTGCGGGTCGCGCGCGCCGGCAACGACTTCCTCGCCCGCGAAGTTCAGAAGCGGCCGGAGCGCTATTCCGGTTTCGGCCACCTGCCGATGCAGGATCCCAAAGGCGCGGCCGACGAGCTCGAACGCTGCATGAGCGAATTGAAGTTCGCGGGCTGCATGATCAACGGCCACACCAACGGGCAATATCTCGACCATCCGTCGCTGGCGCCGTTCTGGGAACGGGTCGATGCGCTCGGGCGCCATCATCTACATCCATCCGACCGATCCGGTGTCGCCCTCGCCCGCCCTCGACGGCCACAAAGGCTTGCGGCGCGCGACCTGGGAATGGACCTTCGAGACCGGCTCGCATGCGCTGCGGCTGGTGTTCGGCGGCGTGTTCGACCGCTATCCGCGCGCGCGCATCGCACTGGGCCACATGGGCGAGACCCTGCCCTATCTGCTGTGGCGCTTCGACAGCCGCGCCAAGCTCTACGGCATCAAGCTCGCCAAAGCGCCGTCGGACTACATCAAGGACAATATCCTGGTGACGACATCAGGCATGTGCTCGGCCGAGCCGCTCAACTGCGCGATCGCCGCGCTCGGGCACGAGAAGATCATGTTCGCCGCCGATTATCCGTTCGAGCAGGCGGAGGAAGCCGGCCACTGGATGGACAATGTCGCGCTCGACGATAAGGTGCGCGCCGACATCGCCTATGCCAATGCGGCCAAACTGTTCAAACTAAAATAGGACAAGGACACCCTCATGAGCGGCCCGAACGACCGGATCACCACCGCCATTTCCACCAAGGAACTCGAGCGCCGCTGGGCGGCGGCGCGCAAGGAGATGCGCGAGCGCGGCATCGACGCGCTGGTGATGCAGAACAACTCGGACTGGCTCGGCGGCTATGTGAAATGGTTCACCGACATCCCGGCGACCAACGGCTATCCCAAGACCGTCGTGTTCCACGCCAACGACCCGATGACCATGGTCGAGATGGGCGGCTTCAACGCCGTCCGCAATCTCAAAGGTGACGATCCGGTGCACCGCGGCGTCGGCGAGCTGATCGGCTCGCCGTCGTTCTTCGCGGTCAACTACACCGACCCCTTCCATGCCAACTGCATCCTGCCCGGCCTGAAGGCGCGCAACTACGGCACCATCGGCCTGGTCGGTCCCGGCAGCATGCCGCACGCCTTCGTCACGCGGCTGAAGGACGGCCTCTCCGGCAGCACCAAATTCGTCGACGCGACCGAATTCGTCGACCGGCTGAAGGCGATCAAAAGCGAGGAAGAGATCGTCCTGATCAAGCAATGCTGCGAGATGCAGGACGCGATCTTCGCCAAGGTCGCGGCCAATATCAAACCCGGCATGCGCGACATCGACGTGACTGCGCTCGCCGAGCACGAAGGCCGCGTGCGCGGCAGCGAGCAAGGCATCTTCCTCGGCTCGTCGGCGCCGGTCGGCCAGCCGGCGCGCTTCGCTGGCCGCCACTTCCAGGGCCGCACGCTGCAGAAGGGCGATCACCTCGTGCTCTTGATCGAGAACAACGGCCCCGGCGGCTACTACGCCGAGATCGCGCGAACCCTGGTGCTGGGCAAGGCGTCGAACGAGCTGACCGACGGCTTCGTGGCGATGAAGGAAGCGCAGGACTACACCCTGTCGCTGATGAAGCCGGGCGCGTCGTGCGCCGACATCGCCAACGCCCATGACGACTACATGAAGAAGCGCGGATTCGAGCTCGAGATCCGGCTCTACGCCCACAGCCAGGGCTACGACATGGTCGAGCGGCCGATGCTGCGCGCCGACGAGACGATGCCGCTCGAGGAGCACATGAACTTCGCCGTGCACCCGGGCTACAACACGTCGACGATGTGGATGACGATCTGCGACAATTACATGGTCGAGGCCAAGGGCGTGAGCGATTGCCTGCACAAGACCGATAAGAAGATCTTCGAAATCAACTAAGCGGTTCTCATGCCCCGCCTGCTCATTCTGCTCACGCTGCCCGGCAACGTCCGCGACTACTACGCGGCGCGCTTGAAGAAGCGCTTTCCCGAGCTCGAGATCGACATCGCCGATCACTTCTCGAAGGCGACACCGCTGGCGCCGAACGCCGACATCCTGCTCACCTTCGGCCCGATGATGCGCGACGAGGTCTTCGCCAATGCGCCCAAGCTCAAATGGGTGCAGGCGCTCGGCACCGGCGTCGACGGCGTCATCGACCAGCCCTCGCTCGGCAAGCACGTCACCGTCACCAACATCCGCGGCATCCATGGCGCGCCGGTGTCGGAAGCCGCGATCATGGGCATGCTGGCGCTCTCGCGCGACCTGCCGCGCTCGGTGCGCTGCCAGGACCAGAACAGCTGGACGCGATGGCCGCCGAAGCTGCTCGACAACAAGACCGTCGGCATCTACGGCATCGGCCTGATCGCCGAGGCGCTGGCGCCGCGCTGCAAGGCGTTCGGGATGACCGTCGTCGGCTACTCGTCGACCAAGCGCGAGGTGCCCGGCATCGACAGGATGTTGCTGCGCAGCGACCTGATCGCGACCGCGAAGGAGCTCGACTACCTCGTGCTGCTCGTCCCCTACTCCGAGGAGACGCGACACTCGATCGGCGCGAAGGTGTTCGCCGCCATGAAGCCGACCGCGTTCCTGATCAATCTGGCGCGCGGCGGGATCGTGGAGGAGGACTCCATGATCGAGGCGCTCAACGCCGGCAAGATCGCGGGCGCGGCGCTCGACGTGTTCCAGACCGAGCCGCTGCCGCCGGAGCATCCGCTCTGGTCGACGAAGAACGTCGTCATCACGCCGCATCTCGGCGGCTTCTGCGACGTCTATGCCGATCTGGCGCTGGTGACGGTCGAGCACAATATGGAGTGCTTCCTGCGCGGCGATATCGACGGCATGCGGGATATGGTCCGCAAGTAACGGGAGCGAGGCTCTCCGTGGCGAAGCGAATAGCGGCAACACGCAAGGTGGCAAAACGCAAGCGACCGGCGAAGCGTGCCGAGCCCAAGCGGCCGCCGCGTGGCCGACATGTTCGAGGCGATGCCCGTGCTCGACGAAAGCGCGGCCGCAACCGGCGACGTCTCGCTGCACGACCTGTTCCAGCAGCAGACCATGGCCATGCTCGACCGCTCCGACCTCAGCGAGGAGCAGAAGCAGAGCATCCTGGTCGCGATGAACTGCCCGTGCTGCGGCGGCTCGGGGCTCTCCTTCACGATGAAGCTGAAGCGGAAGAAGTAAGCGCCACAGTATTGCTGAGTCATGCCCGGCCTTGTGCCGGGCATCCACGTCTTGGCTTCGAAGAAAGGCGTGGATGGCCGGGACAAGCCCGGCCATGACGACGGTGGATTAACGCGCGCGGCCGACCGCAATCACCAGATTGCCGTAGGCGTCGACCTCGCAGGCATCGCCCGGCATCAGCACCGTGGTCGAGGCATGCTCCTCGATCAGCGCCGGCCCCTTGATCTTGTTGCCGGCCAACAGCGCGGCGCGGCGGTAGGTCGGTGCCGGACGGAAGCTGCCGCCAACATAGACAGAACGCTTGCCGGTGAACGCCGCCTTTGTCGGCGCGGCCGTGCCGCGCTTGATCTTCGCCGGCTTGGGCTTGCGCATCAGGCCGGTGACGGTCGCACGCAGGCTGACGATCTCGGCGTTCTCCTGTGGCGCCGAGGTGCCGTAACGGAGTTCATGCATTTCATCAAACAAGCGCTTGATCGCCTTGCGGTCACGGCGCTTGAACACGCTGTCGGGCAGATCGACCGTCACCGCATGCTCCTGGCCCTGGTAGCGCATATCGGCGGCGCGCTTGACCACGACCTTCTGGGGCTTGACCGACGTATTGGCGATCGCCTCGCGGCCCTGCGCTTCCAGCTCGCGGTAGATTTTTTCGATGCGGTCGAACGGCGCCTCGTCGAGCCGCATCAGCGCGGTGCGCACGAAATCGTAGCGCAGATCCGAGAACAGCATGCCGAAGGCCGAGAACACGCCGGGCGCCAGCGGGATGATGACCTTGCGGATGCCGATCTCGCGCGCGACCTGCACCGCCTGCAGCGGCCCGGCGCCGCCATAGGCGACCAGCGCGAAATCGCCGGCGTCAAGGCCGCGCTCGGTGGTCACGCCCTTCACCGCATAGGACATCGCGGTCGCGGCGATCCGCAGAACGCCGTCCGCCGCCGCCGTGACGTCGAGGCCGAGCGGCTTGGCGATCGTTGCGATCGCGCGCCCCGCGGCGGCGACGTCGAGCGGCATCTCGCCGCCGAGGAAGCGATCGGCGCCGAGCCGGCCCAGCACCAGGTTGGCATCGGTGACGGTCGGCTGCGTCCCGCCGAGCGCGTAACACGCAGGTCCGGGCGCCGCGCCGGCGCTCTGCGGCCCGACGCGTAGGCCGCCGTGATCGACGCGCGCAATCGAGCCGCCGCCGGTGCCGACCTCGAAAATATCCATCATCGCGATCTGCACCGGCAGCGCCTTGTCGTAGCCGCCGATCAGCGCCTTCGAGGTGGTCAGCGCCTCGCCTTTGTAGATGACGCCGGCCTTGGCGGTGGTGCCGCCCATGTCGAAGGCGATGGCGTTATCGATGCCGAGCGTGTGGCAGAGCGCCTGCGTGCCGATCACGCCCGCGGCCGGGCCGGATTCGAGCATGCGGATGCACTGGTTCTGCGCCTGCGACGCGTCGTAGAGGCCGCCGGTCGATTGCACGATCAGGAACGAACCATCGAACCCTTCGCTGCGGATGTGCCGGTCGATCTCGCCGACATAGCGGCGCACCTTCGGCCCGATATAGGCGTTGGCAACCACGGTCGAGCAGCGCTCGAACTCGCGATACTCCTGGCTGAGCTCGTGCGAGGCCGAGACGAACATGTCCGGGTGGTTCTTCTCCAGGATCGCCTTGGCGCGCGCTTCGTGGTCGGGACTGGCGTAGCAGTTGATGAACAGGATCGCGCAGGCTTCGATGCCGCGCCGCTCAAGCTCCGCGCCGAGCGCCGCGATCTCCTTGGCGTCGAGCGGCTTCTCGACCTCGCCGTCGGAAAGCACGCGCTCGTGCACCTCGAAGCGCAGGGCGCGCTCAACCAGCGGCGCGTGCTTCTGGAAGAACAGATTGTACGCATCCGGCCGGTTGATGCGCCCGATCTCGTAGACGTCGCGGAAGCCTTCGGTGGTCAGCAGCGCGGTCTTGGCGCCGGCGCGCTCGAGGATGGCGTTGATCGCCACCGTCGAGCCGTGCAGGAACAGCCCCGCCGAGCGATAGTCGCTGCCCGCCTTCTCGACCCCACGGTTGATGCCGTCGACTAGCCGCTGCGGCGTCGACAGCGCCTTGCCGAAGCTTAGCGCGCCGGTCTTGTCGTCGAACACCGCAATGTCGGTGAAGGTGCCGCCGATATCGGCGGCGAGGCGCATGGCGGCGGGCCTCTTGGTACGCAACTTCCACTCGGTCATTTATGACCTCTGATGACCGACACGAACTGTCGCGCAACGCCGGTCAGGGGCGCGGAGGACCCATAGCGGACCTCCAGACCGGGCAAGTCGGTGCTCAGGTTGAGAGCAACGAGCGAACCGGCGCTGATCTCGGCGCGCACAGTACAATGGGGCAGACAGGCAATACCGGCGCCATGACGGACCATTTCCTTCACTGCTGTGGACTCCTGCAGCTCCATCGCGATTTCGTACGTTCCTATTCCGATACCGCGGAGTGCCGCGTCGGCCAACTCGAAATATCGCGATCCGCGTAGCCCCGCGATAAACGGATGACGGCCGGCCTCTTCTGGCGAGACGCACGAGCGGGACGCCAGCGGGTGCCGCGGCGACACGACCAGCAGCAGCGGCTCGTGGGACAGGACCTCGGAACGAAGTCCATCCACGGGTCCGGACGCCAGGAAAAATCCAAGCGCGGCCTCGCGCTCGCGTATGAGCTCGATCACGTCCTCAATGGTGCCGATGCGCGTGACGACTTTTGCTTTTGGATGCCGTTTTGCGAAAGCCGCAAGCCAGCCGGAATAGCGATCCGCCAACAGGTCGCGGTGCACTGCGACGGCGACTTCGTGGGCGTCGATCTTGCGGAGATCGTCGAGCGCATGCGTCGCCTCCTCGGACCTCTTCAGCAAGTCGACCGCGAACGTGTAAAGCGCCTCGCCGGCCTTGGTCAGCCTCGGGCGGCTGCCGCGCTGACGGTGGAACAGCGGCTGCCCGACCTGCGATTCAAGCGCGCGGATGTGCGCCCCGACCGAGGGCTGGGCGATGCCGAGCTGCGCGGCAGCGGCGTTGAAACCGCCGCGCTCGACGACACTCTTGAATACGGAGAGGCGGCGCGGACTTGCAGAAATCATCGGAACAGGTACTTGTAGCCATATGGCTACAAGTATGTAGCTCCAAATCCCGTTGCTTGCATAGCCCCGGCAACCCATTGTGCGCGCAACAATCGTGATCTTGGGGGAAACGCGCGCGTGCTTGTCGTCGCCATCGACATCGGGGGCACCTTCACCGACCTGCTCGGCTTTGATTCCAAAGCCGGCACGTTCGTGCAGGCCAAAAGCCTCACCACACCCGCCCAGTTGGTGCAGGGCATCATCGACTGCCTGCGCAAGAGCGGCATCGAAGCGTCTGCGATCGACGAGTTGATCCACGGTTCGACCATCGCCATCAACACGCTGATCGAGCGCAAGGGCGCGAAGACCGGATTGATCGTCACGCGCGGCACCCGCGACGTGTACATCATCGGCCGCGGCAACCGCCCGGAGGCGTACAACCTGCTGTTCCACCGCCACCGTCCGCTGGTGCCGCGCCAGTTCACCCGCGAGGTGGACGAGCGCGTGCTCGCGTCCGGCGACGTGCATGAGCCGTTGCGCCGCGCCAGCGTCGAGGATGCCTGCCGGGCGCTCAAGGACGAAGGCGTCGAGGCGGTCGCGGTGTGCTTCCTGCATTCCTACCTCGACCCGAGCCACGAGCAGCAGGCGGGCGAGATGATCCGCAAGGTCATGCCGGATGCGTATCTCTCGCTCTCGCACGACATCCTGCGCGAGTATCGCGAGTTCGAGCGGATGTCGACGACGGTGGTCAACGCCTATATCGGCCCGAAGGTCGGCGGCTATGTGAAGAGCCTCAAGTCGAACCTCGGCGAGATCGGCTTCGACGGCAATCTCTCGATCATGCGCTCGAACGGCGGCGTGATGACGCCGGAGGTCGCGACCGAACGGCCGGTGGCGATGATGGAATCCGGCCCGGTCGGCGGCATCATTGCATCGGCGCAGGTCGGGCAAGCGCTCGGCTACGACAACGTGATCTCGTTCGATATGGGCGGCACCACCGCCAAGGCGAGCCTGGTCAAGGATGGCGAGCCGACGCTGGCGCCGGGCTACTACGTCGGCGGCTACGCGTCCGGCCATCCGGTGATGCTGCCGATGATCGACGTGGTCGAAGTCGGCGCCGGCGGCGGCTCGATCGCCTGGATCGACGACATCGGCGCGCTCAAGGTCGGCCCGCAAAGCGCGGGCGCCGATCCGGGACCCATCTGCTACCGCGGGGGCGGCACCGAGCCGACCATCACTGACGCGAATGTCGTGCTCGGTCGGCTCGATCCCGACAACTTCCTCGGCGGGCAGATGAAGCTCGACGCTGATGCCGCCGCGCGCGGCATCGCCGAGAAGATCGCCAAGCCTCTGAAGATCGACACTGTCGCCGCCGCGCAGGCGATCGTCGAGATCGCGATCTCGAAAATGTCGCTCGCGGTGCGCGAGGTCTCGGTGCAGAAGGGTTTTGACCCGCGCGACTTCGCACTTGGTCGCCTCCGGCGGCGCCGGCGCGCTGCATGTGATGGCGATCGCGCGCGAGCTGCATATACCGACTGTCATCGTGCCGCAGTTCCCCTCGCACTTCTCGGCGCTCGGCATGCTCGCCGCCGACGAGCGCCACGATTTCATCCGCACCTACTACTCGGATCTTTCCAGCCTCGACTTCGGCGAGGTCGTAAAGGTTTACGAGGAGATGCGTGACGGCGCCAAGGGAAGCCTCCGCAACACCAAGAATGCCGAAGAGCGCGTCCAGCTCGACCTGCGCTATGTCGGGCAGGATTTCACGCTGTCGGTCCCGGTCTCGGTCAAGGATATCCGCAAGGGCGACCGCAAGGCGATCCGCACCGCCTTCGACAAGCTCTACGAGCACCGCTACGCGCATTCCTCGCCGGAAGACCCGGTCGAGATGGTCAACATGCGGCTGTCGGTCATCGGCAAGCGGCCGACGCTGAAGTTTCCGCGGCTCGGCAAGGGCCGCGCCAGCGCGATCTCGCATCGCCGCGATGTCTACTTCACCGACACCAAGAAAGCGGTGCGCTGCCCGGTCTATCAGCGCGAGAAGCTCACGGCCGGCACGAAGATCGTCGGGCCGGCGCTGGTGCAGGAGCACGGCACCACGACGGTGCTGTTCCAGAAGGATGCGTGCACGGTCGCGCCATCCGGCGAATTGATCATCAAGGTGGGAGGCGCGTGATGGCGAAGGCCCGCAAGCAGGCGGCGCTCAAGCGCAAGCCGCAGCTCAAGCGCTCCACCAAGCGCAAGGCGCTCGATCCGGTCACGCTCGAAGTGATCCGCAACGCGCTGCCGGCGGTCGCGAACGAGATGGCGGCCGACCTCCAGCGCACGTCGTACAATATGATGATCTACGAGGTGCGCGACTTCTGCACCGCGCTCATTGATCCCGATGGGAAACTTGTGTCGCAGAACGTCGGCGGCGTGTCGCACTTCGTCGCCGACCTCGGCGTCATCATCACCGACGGCATGCAGCGTTACGGCCGCAAGGGCTTCAAGCCGGGCGACGTCGTTATCACCAACCACCAGGCGGTCGCCGGTCAGCACCTCAACAACGTGGTCATCTACGCGCCCTATTTCTACAAGGGCGAGCTCCTGATGTTCATGATGGTGCGCGCGCACTGGATCGACATCGGCGGCATGTCGACCGGCTTCGGCGCCGGCCCGACCGTCGCCGATCCGTGGCTCGAAGGGCTGCAGCTCGACCAATTGAAGATCTACGAGGGCGGCAAGCTCAACGACACGCTCTACCGCGTGCTGAAGGACAACATCCGCTTCCCGGAATCCTCGCTCGGCGACATGAAATCGCAGATGGCGGCCTGCCGCCTCGCCGCCAAGCGCATGGACGAGATGTTCGACAAATACGGCCGCGAGACCATCCTCTCCGCCATCGAGACGATCTTCGACGAGACCGAATTGAAATGCCGCAACATGGTCTCGCAGCTTCCCGACGGCGTCTACGAAGCCGAATCCGCGATCGACGACGACGGCGTGCTCAAGGGCGAGCCGGTGCCGATCCGCGCCAAGGTCACGATCAAGAAAGGCGAGATGACCATCGACCTGTCGGGCTGCTCGGCCGAGCGCAAGTCAGGCGTGAATTCGCGTACCCTTGCCGGCGCGCGCGTCGCCTACAAGGCGCTGACCGCCCCGAACGATCCGGTCAACGAGGGCTCGTTCCGCGCGCTCAACGTGATCATCCCGGAGGGCAGCGTGATGATGGCGCGTTATCCGGCGCCGATGTCGTCCTGGAGCATCATGATCCCGATGGTGGTCGACACCATCGTCAAGGCGTTGGCGAAACCGATGCGCGATCGCGTGCCGGCCGGCCATCACGGCCTGCTCGGCGGCGCCGTCGTGTTCTTCGGCGTGCATCCGAAGACCAAACGCCGCTTCGTCGTGCAGAGCATCGAGGGCGGCGGCTGGGGCGGACGCCCCTACGAGGACGGCGAGTCCGCCACCGTGTCGGTCTGCCAGGGCGACGTGCGCAACGGCTCGATCGAAGGCATCGAGCTGAAATGCCCGGTGCTGGTGGAAGGCCGCGCGCTGCGCACGGACTCCGCCGGCGCCGGCAAGCACCGCGGCGGACTCGGCATCGACATGCAGGTGAAGAACCTGGTCGAGGGCCGCTGGAATTTCGAGCAGACCCGCCGCAACATCTGCCCGCCCTGGGGTCTCTGGGGCGGCGGCGAAGGCGACCCGAGCGCCTACCTGCTGCGGCTTCCCGGCGAGAACGACTTCAAGATGATGGTCGGCGCCCACATTCCAGTGCCGCTGCACGCCTCGGCGATCGTGCGCACCGGCGGCGGCGGCGGCTGGGGCGATCCGTTCGAGCGCGATCCCGAGCTGGTGCGCGCCGACGTGATGGAAGAACTGGTGTCGCGCAATGCGGCGCGCGACAAATACGGCGTCGTGCTGCGTGACGACCTTACGGTCGACGTGGAAGCGACAAAGAAACAACGCAGCCGGTAGACCTGAAGTCTCGGCGGGGAGAGAAACGATGGGGAAGCTCAAACTGACGATCGCCTGCGGCGACTACGACATCGTGCGCCCGCTCAAGGAAGGGCTGGTCGAGGCCGCCGGCATCGAGCTGATCTTCCTCACCGACATGGGCCCGCGCGAGCGCCACTGGCGGCTGGCGCGCAAGCACGAGTTCGACATCTGCGAGGAGAACGTCGGCGCCTATTTCATCGCCCGCGATCAGGGCCACGCGCTGACCGCGATCCCGGTGTTCATGCATCGCCGCTTCCGCCACGGCTTCGTGTTCATCAACACCAACGCCGGCATCAAGGAGCCGAAGGATCTGATCGGCAAGAAGATCGGCGGCACCAATTTCATGCCGGCCGGCAACATCTGGATGCGCGGCATCCTGGAGGAATATTACGGCCTGCCGCATCGCTCGGTGACCTGGATCACCGAGCGCAGCGAGGACATCCCGTTCGATGCGCCGAAGGGCCTCAACATCGTGATGGATACCTCGAAGCCGCTCAACGACATGCTGGTCGACGGCGACATCCCGGCGATGATCTCGCCGTCGATCCCGACGCCCTTCGTCAACGGCGACAAGCGCGTCGGGCGGATCTTCCCCGACTACAAACAGGTCGAGATCGATTTCTTCAAGCAGACCGGCATCTTCCCGATCATGCACGTGACCACGGTGAAGCAGGAGATCGCGGAGAAGTATCCCTGGGTGGCGACCAATCTGGTCAAGGCGCTGGAGGCGTCGAAGCAGCTTGCCTACAAGCGCATCGCCAATCCGCGCATGGTGCCGCTCGCCTTCGTGCGCACCGCGGTCGAGGAGCAATGGGCGACGCTGGGGCGTGATCCCTGGGAATACGGGCTGACGCCGAAGAACCGCAAGAACCTCGAAACCATCCAGCGCTACGTGCACCAGCAGGGTATGATCTCTAAGCAACGCCCGCTGGAGGAGCTGTTCGAGGACACCGACCTCGGCGACGCCGCGGGATCGGAGGAGGTTTAGCGCATGCGTTGCAAGGCATGACCTTCGACGAACGCCTCGCCGATATCCTCGCCCGCATGCGGGAGGCGAAGCTCGATGCCATCGTCGCGCTGCATGACGGCGCTCATTTCATCGAGAAGCCGAACCCGGTGACGGTGCTGACCGGCTTCAAGTCGCTCGGTCCGGCGGCCGCGATCCTGCGCAGCGACGGCGCGACGACGCTGATCGTCACGCCGGCATGGGACGCCGAACGCGCCACCGAACAATGCCCGCAAGCGCGCGTCGCCGGCGCGGAGGACATTGCCGAGGCGCTGGCCGCTGCGCTTGAGCAATGGCGCACGCAAGAACGCCGGCCTCGCCGGCATGCGCTTTCTGCCTTCGTTCATCGCGGAGCGCGTGGCCGCCGCCCTGCCCGCGGCACCGTCCGCCGACAAGCTCGTGTTCGACGCCGCGCGCACCAAGACCGACGCAGAGATTTCCCATGCGCGCGAGGCCACGCGCATCGCCGAGCTCGGCTATCGCCACCTGCTCGATATCGCGAGGCCCGGCATGAGCGAGGACGCGCTTGCGTTCGAGCTCAAGTGGCAAATGAAGACGCTCGGCGCCGATGACAATTTCCTGCTGCTCTGCGCGGGGCCGCACAATCGCGCGGTGCAACCCTCGACCGGCCGGAAATTCCAGAAAGGCGACATCATCCTGGCCGAGATCACGCCCAGCGTTCACGGTCAGCTTGCGCAGATCTGCCGCACCGTCGTCGTCGGCGACGCATCGGCCGAGCTGGCCGAGAAATACGCGCTCGTCGTGCACGCCATGGATCAAGGTATCGCCGCCGCGAAACCGGGCGTGCCGATGGCGGAGGTCTGCCGCGCCATCAACACGGTGCTGGAAGCGAAGGGCTACGCGGAATTCTGCCACCCGCCGCACATCCGCCGCCGTGGCCACGGGCTCGGCTTTGCGTCGATGCGGCCGGGGGATGTTGCACTCGATAATGAAACTCCGCTCGAGCCCGGCATGGTCTTCATGATCCACCCCAACCAGTATTTGCCGGAGACCGGCTATCTGCTCTGCGGCGAGCCGGTGCTGCTGACGCGCGATGGCGCGGAACCGCTCACCGCGCAGAAAGCGTCGCTCGCAACGGTGGCGGGCTAGCGTGTTTACGCAGCATCCCACGTTGCTGATCGGCCCGTCCGACTGGGACGAGAGCCGCGCGCCGAAGTCGGAATTCGAGCGCCGCATCAACGCGTTGTGGGCCGCATTTCCCACCGCATCGCAGGCGGTCGTGTTCGGCAGCGCCGCGCATCACGGCGAGCTCGCCTATCTCACCAATTTCGTGCCGAAGCTCGAGCCCGGCATCGCCCTCCTCTCTCGCGACGGCAATCACAAACTCCTGTTCGGCGGCGGCCCGAACATGATCGGCGCGATGAAGCCCCTCACCTTCATCGCCGACATGGCGCCGCTCAATGCGCTGGCGAAGCTCATTGCCGGATGGAAATCGCCGCTGCTGATTGGCGGTGGCGGCATGTCGAGCGCACTCCGCAAGACGGTCGACGACGCCACCAACGGCACGGCGCACGACGTCACGGCGCAGGTCCGGACGATGATGCGGCACAAATCACCAAGTGAGCTCGCCGCCATCCGCGACGCCTGCGATACCTTGAACAAGGCCATGACCGCGATCCGCGACGCGGCGCGATCCGGCAGCAGCGCCGCCGCCGCTGTGCTGGCCGGCGAACGCGCCGCCATCGATTCCGGCGCACAGGATATCCGCACGCTGTTCAGCCTCGACGGCGGGCGCACGCTGCGGCCGTTCGAGAGGCTCGACGACCGCCATTCCGATCCGCTCCAGGTCTACGTCGCGGTGCGCCGGTTCAACTATTGGGCGGAAGGCTTTGCGTGCTTCTTCAGGGAGCCGCACCCGGCGCTCTCGCTGGCGGCGCTGCTCATGGACAACGCGCTGTCCGCGATCCGCGCGGGACTGCCGGCCGCACACCTCGCCAAGATCGTCGCCGTCGGGGCGCCCTATCGCCACCATCCGGTGACGCAAGGCGCGCTGGTCGGCGCGATGGGCCTGTCGCTCGATGCGCCGCCGCCGACGGTGTTCGAGCCCGGCGAGGTCTATTCGGTGCGCGCCGGCCTCACCGACGGCGCCGGCCAGCATGCCGTCATCTCCGCCATGGTCGCGGTCCGCGACGATGGCACCGATGTGCTGTGGCGGTCCGGCATTGCCTAAAACACCGGCAGCGCCTTAAATCGGCCGCTACGAGATCAACAGGATACGAACGATGCCATCTGCCCGACGGTTGTCATTTCGCGGCTGCGTCTGCTGCACGCCGCTGATTGCGTCGTCGCAGCGCCGTCCGTTGGCCCCGCCGCGCGTTCGCGCCGGCGCGGCGTCGTCGGGCGGACGGGTTTTCGCCGCGGCGGCCGCCGGCGGTTCCCCCGCCGCGGGCGTGCAGAGCGGCTCGTCGACCGCCAGCGCGACCAGACCGCACCGCATCGACGTGCATCATCACGTCGCGCCGCCCAAATACATCGACGAGATGCGCGCGCTGTTGCAGCCGCCGACGATTGCCTGGACGCCGGAAAAAACGCTGGCCGACATGGACGAAGCCGGCGTCGCGACCTCGATCACGTCGATCACCACGCCCGGCGTCTGGATCGGCGACCACGCGCAGGGCCGCCGCGTCGCGCGCGACTGCAACGACTATTCGGCGAAGCTCGCCGCCGACCATCCCGGCCGCTTCGGCATGTTCGCGGCGCTGCCGCTGCCCGATGTCGAAGGCAGCCTGCGCGAGCTCGAATACGGCCTCGACGTGCTGAAGGCCGACGGCATCGTCCTCTTCACCAGCTATCGCGACAAATGGCTGGGCGATCCAGCCTTCGAGCCGGTGATGGAAGAGCTCAACCGCCGCAAGGCGCTGGTGTTCACCCATCCGGAAGCGCCGCTCTGCTGCCGCAACCTGATTCCCGGCATCAACGAGGCGGTGATCGAATACGGCACCGACACCGCGCGCGCGATCGCGCGCATCCTGTTCACCGGCACCGCCTACCGATTTCCCGACATCCGCTGGATCTTCTCGCACGGCGGAGGTTCGCTGCCGATGTTCGCCGACCGCTTCGTGCGCGCCGGCCGGCTGCCTGTGAATGCGCCGCACGTTCCGAACGGCGTCTGGCCGGAGCTGAAGAAGTTCTACTACGACGTCGCGCAAATCGAGCATCCGATGGGTTTGGCGGCGATCACCCGCATGGTGCCGATCTCGCAGATTCTCTGGGGCACCGATTTCCCGTTCCGTCCCGGCAGCGCCTATGTGAAGGGCCTGGGCGAATTCGGCTTCAGCAAGGACGACCTGCGCAAGATCGAGCGCGATAACGCGCTCACGCTGCTGCCGCGCTGGCGATGAGATTCACCGCCCCAACTGCGGTCAGCGCACGCCCGGCCACAGCCGCGGAATGCCGCGCGGCGGCGGCACCATGATTTTCGCGGCCGCGCGCTCCAGCATGACGGTGACAGTCGCCTCGCCATCGGGCGTATCGACGACGTCGTCGTCCACGCGCATCGGGTCGCCGCGCCAGATGATGTCGACCTTGCGCCCGCGCCGCGTCGAAACCGGCGGCCGGCGATGCTGCGGCTCCTTGATCCAGGCCGTCATCGCTTTCCGGTCGGCCGGGCGGACATAGACCACTTCAAGCAGCCGGTCGCCGGGATCCGCCGACGGCGCCAGCGGCAGGCCCGGACCGGTGTAGACGATGTTCATGATCTCGATCGCGAGGATGCCGCCCGGCAGCCGCTTGCCGTCGACACGCACGTCGATATCGAGTGGTTTGGCCTTCCGCATGATCTTGCGAAGCTCGTTACGGCCGCCGCGCAAACTGTCGACGCCCCGCGCTCCGTCAAGCGATGATCTCTTCATCATGCGCGCGAGCGGCCCCAAGCCGACCGCCTCGACGAAACGGCGCCGGCCCCAGGGACCGCGCACCGTGCCGATACTGAGCTTCTGCCAATAGAGCGGATGAAGGATTTCCGCGAGTTCGTAGGGCGCGCCGGCCACGTTGAAGGAGCGGGCGATATTGTTGGCGCTGCCGAGCGGCAGGATCGCGACCGGGACACCGCGGTCCGGCATCTGCGCGATCACCTTCCCGACCGTGCCGTCGCCGCCCGCCACCACGACCAGACCCTCGGCCTGAGCCAGCGCCTCCTTGAAGCGCGCGCCCCTTGGTCGAGGCATAGCGCGGCGACAGCCCGCCAAGCCGCAGCGCCGTCATGAGTTCTTTTTTCGTAAACTTGCCCCCGCCCGCGGTGGGGTTGTGAAACAGCGTTGCCCGCATGGAGCGACAACGCCGGTCCGGCGGTTTTGATCCACACGCAAGCCTGCCTACGGAAATGGCATGATGAACGGCGAGAAACTCTGCTATTCTCCCGTTACATCAGCGATCGCGCGCAACCGACGACGGAGCAAAACCAATGAAGAAGCTTGTGCTCGAAACCACCTCGCCATTCCAGGGTCTGGCGGAGCTCGTCGCCTATGACGAAGGCCTGTTCACCCAGGAAGGCGTTCAAGTCGAGTGGGCTGATCGCGACGAAGCCGGCATCAAGACCGCCGACACCTCGATCAAGGATGCGAAGGCCACCAATATGTTCGGCAGCCACGGCACGCTGCTCGAACAGGGCAAGGCCGACATGTACAACGCCTGCGAATGGGGCAACTACTGCCGCGCCGGCGGCACCAGCGTCGGCAGCCGGCAGGTCGGCCGCCGCGCCATCGTCACCTACGCCGCCATCGTGGTGCGACCGGACTCGCCGGTCTACACGCCGCAGCAGCTTGCCGGGCGCACCGTTGGCGTGCCGTTCTACGCCGGCACGCATTATCTCGCGTTGCATCTCCTCGAAGGCTTCATGCCGCGCGACATGATCAATGTCTGCAGCGCGCCTAACGGGTCGCGCAACCGCTTCAACCTGATGATGAAGGGCGAGATCGAGGCGACGACGCTGACCGAGCCCTACATCACGCTGGCGGAGAAGAAGGGTTGCCGGGTGATCTGCTCGGCGTTCTTCCACGGCACCGAAGTCGCCTCCGACCGGGTCGATGCCGAGACCTACGCCGCATTCAACCGTGCGGTGAAAGAAGCGGTGCGACGCATCAACGCCAACAAGAAGGCGTATCTCCACTACTTCATCGACTACCACAAGGCGAAGGACCCTGAGATCGGCACCCTCAAGCCGGAGGACCTCCGCGAGGGCCGCATCGTGCTGGTCGATCCGGCACCGATCCCGGCCGAGGAGCTGCAACGCACCTACGAGTGGGTGAAGAGCTGGGGCATGCTGGAAGAGACCGAGTCGCCGCTACAGCTCGTGAACATCGAGGTCCAGAAGCGCGCCCACGCGTCCATGCAATAGGCAGCCGCGTTCCGGCGGCCTCCCTGAGAGAGGCCGCCGATTGGAACAGCTCTTGCAGGCCATGAACCGAAAGTAGGGATACCAGAGCAACTCCTCTCCCGCTGACAGAGAAGTGTCGTCATGCGCGTTCCATTCCCGAACTGGTTAGGTGGCTTGGCATTGGCGGCGGCTCTGGCAGGCCCGGCGCACGCCGAATCCGTCGCGGAGTTCTATAAGGGTAAGTCCGTGACGCTCATCGCCGGCTATTCAGCCGGCGGTGGCTTCGACCTCTACGCGCGCGTGATCGCGAACTATCTCGGCAGGCATATTCCCGGCCAGCCGCGCATCGTGGTCCAGAACATGCCGGGCGCCGGCAGCCTGCGCGCCGCCAGTCACGTCTACAATGTCGCGCCCAAGGACGGCACCGTTATTTCCCTGACGCGGGCGCCAGTTATCGCGCCGCTGCTCGGCTCGGCCGGTGGCGCCGCTTTCGACGTGACGAAATTTACCTGGCTCGGCAGCGGCGCGAGCGATCTCACGGTCTGCGCGCTGCTCGGAAATCCCAGGATCAATTCGATGGCCGACGCGGTTCAACACCCGTTCACGCTGGGTGGCCTGGGCCCGGGCTCCGACGAGGACATGTACACCAAGATCTTGCGCAAGCTCTTGGGCATCAAGGCGCAGCTCGTCTCCGGGTATCCCGGCGGCGCTGAGATGGTGCTTGCGGTGGAACGCGGCGAGCTCGACGGCCGCTGCGGGTGGGCCTGGTCGAGCATCAAGATCTCGCGGCCGGACTGGATCGCAGGCAAGAAGATCAAGGTGCTGAATGTACTTGCGCTCGAGCGTTCACCCGAACTGCCCGACGTGCCGTCGATCATGGAATTCGTCAAAGCCGACCGTCACAAGCAGATTTTCAGGTTCGTCCTGAACGCCCAGACGCTGGGTCGCCCCTTTGTCGCACCGCCCGGCATCCCGGAAGACCGCGCCACGGCGTTGCGCAAGGCGTTCGAAGATACAATGAAGGACCCGGAGTATCTCGCCGAGATGACGGCCAAAAAGCTGGATGTCGGCCCGATCAGCTGGCACGCCATCGGCGCTCTGCTGAAGGACTTCTACGCGACGCCGCAGGACGTCGTCGACGAAACCCGGGCGATCATCTCCGAGTAAAGCGCGGCACCGCGCCGGCCGCCCGACGTTGCCAAACGCGCCACCGAAGTCGTAAGGGATAGCGTGCGCCCTATGCGCACGCTGGTGGCACACAGGGCCGATGAAACAATCCGAACAGCAGGGCATCGTCGGCGCCGCGGTGACTCGCATCGAGGACCCTCCCCTCGTGCGCGGGCGCGGCCTGTTCGCCGCCGACGTGTCGTTCCCGCGGCAGCTTCACATGCGCGTCGTGCGTTCGCCGCTGGCGCATGCGCGGATCAAGGCGGTGAACGCCACGGACGCGCGCGCCGCGCCGGGCGTGATCGCGGTCTGGACCGGCGAGGACCTCGCCGACATCTCCCCGATCGATTTCCGCGACGACCGGGTCGAGAAGCTCGTGCCGCACCGGCAGCCGGTGCTGGCCCGCGGGCGCGTGCGTTATGTCGGCGAGCCGGTGGCGGTGGTGTTCGCCAGCGACCCCTATGGCGCCGAAGACGCGGCCGAGCGGGTGACCGTCGAGCTCGACGAACTGCCGCCGGTGATGTCGGCCGACGACGATCCGGTGGAAGTCGACGGTCTCTCGACCGAGCCGATGATCATCGAGAAAGGCTACGGCGACCTCGCCGCCGCGTTCCGCGTTGCTCACACCGTGGTCGAGGCGGACGTCGCGATCGGGCGCCATTCGGCGGTGCCGCTGGAAACGCGCGGCGCCATCGCGCACTACGACGCGTCACGCGATCTCCTGGAATTGCACGGCGCCGCCAAGGTGCCGCATCGCAATCGCGAGCAGCTTGCGAAGATCCTCAATCGGCCGCTGTCGGGGATCCATCTGTTCGAGGGCCATGTCGGCGGCGGCTTCGGTGTGCGCGGCGAGCTCTATCCCGAAGACGTGCTGGTCTGCCTCGCTGCCTTGCGGCTCGGGCGGCCGGTGAAATGGATCGAGGACCGGCAAGAGCATTTCGTCGCCGCCAATCATTCGCGCCAGCAGCGCCACAAGCTGCGCGCCGCCGTCGACAAGGACGGCCACATCCTCGCGATCGACGATGACTTCGTGCACGATCAGGGCGCCTATGTGCGCACCCATGGCGCGCGCGTGGTCGACCTCACCGCCGGCATGCTGCCCGGTCCGTATCATGTGCCGGCCTATCGGGCTGCGGGCCATTACCGGCTGACCAACAAGACACCGGCCGCGACCTATCGCTCACCCGGGCGCTACGAAAGCACCTTCGCGCGCGAGCGGCTGATGGACGCGATTGCGCAAAAGCTCGGCATCGACCGCGTCGAGGTGCGGCGGCGCAACCTGATCGACAAATCCGAGATGCCGTTTGAGCGGCCGCTCACCGCACTCGGCGACGAAGTGGTTTACGATTCAGGCGACTACGCCGCGCTACTCGACAAGGCGCTGAAGGCAATCGACTGGAAGACCCTGCAGTCGAAACTCGCAGAGCGCCGACGCAACGGTGAGCTGGTCGGCGCCGGGCTCGCGGTGTTCGTGGAGAAGAGCGGGCTTGGTCCAACCGACGGCGTGCGCATCAGCGTCGATCCGACCGGCGTGGTCGAGGTCGTCACCGGCGGTTCGGCGCTCGGCCAGGGTTTCGAGACCGCCATGGCGCAGATCTGCGCCGGCGCGCTCGGCGTCGACTACAGCCGTATCCGTGTCATCCACGGCCAGACCAACCGCATCGAGCACGGCATCGGCGCGCACGCGACGCGCGCCACCGTGATGACCGGCTCGGCAACGCATGTCGCCGCGCTGAAGGTGCGGGCGCTGGCGCTCGATACCGCGTCGCAACTGATGCAGACCCCGGCCGATACGCTCACCATCGCCGACGGACGCGTCGTGCGGAAGGACGCGCCGTCGGGTCCCTCGATCGAGCTGGCGGAGATCGCGCGGCGGCGCGCGCCCGGCTCGAAATTCCTGAACGGCGGCAATCCCGGGCTGGCATCGGAAGGCTGGCACGTCACTTCGCACATGGCCTACCCCTACGGCGTCCATGTCGCGATCGTGAAGGTCGACCGCGACACCGGCGGACTCAAGATCGAGCGCTACCTCATCGCCTATGACGTCGGCCGCGCCGTCAATCCGGTGCTGGTCGAGGGCCAGCTTGTTGGCGGCTTTGCGCAAGGGCTCGGTGGCGCGGTGTCGGAAGAGTTCATCTACGACGACAGCGGTGCGCCGGTCTCCACCACGTTCGCCGACTACTGCATGCTCACCGCGCACGAGGTGCCGCCGGTCGACGTGCTGCTCACCGAAGACGCGCCGAGCCCGCTCAATCCGCTCGGCCTCAAGGGCGCCGGCGAAGGCGGCGTGAACGCCGTCGGCGCCGCGATCGCCTCGGCCATCGACGACGCCATCGGACGGCCGGGCGCGATCACGCAACTGCCGGTGACGCCGGCGCGGCTGCGGGCGCTGATCGCCGCCGGATAAGACGGACCTTCGAACTACCTGCCGCGGCGCCGGACGATCCTTCGTCATGGCAGGCCTCCGCTTTTGCTTGCTGCCGGCCTTGGTATTCTGCTGTATACAGACCAAGGCCAGCCATAAGGCCGCAAATAGAGACTGCCGGGGAAGGAAGATCGCATGGATATCGGGCGCTTTGCGGCGAGCGGCGTCGTCGGCTGCCTCGTCGCCTGCACCGTCGGGGTCATCGCCACCGGCGCGGCGGCACAAGATGCCGTCGCCAACTTCTATCGCGGCAAGACCATCACCATCGGCGTCGGGTTCACCGCCGGCGGCGGCTACGACCTGCACGCCCGCACCCTCGCGCGCCACATGGGCAAGCACGTTCCCGGCAACCCGAACATCGTCGTCAAGAACGTACCGGGTGCCGCGGGGCTCATTCTCGCGAACCAGCTCTTCAACACCGCGCCGAAGGACGGCACCGAGATCGCGACCTTCGACCGCGCGATCCCACTTGAGCCGCTGGTGGCGCCGGAGCGTGCGCGCTTCGACACGCTCAAGCTCAACTGGATCGGCTCGACCGACAACGACGTGAGCACCTGTTTCTCCTGGCACCAGTCCCCGGTGAAGACCTTCGCCGACGTGCTCAAGCGCGAGCTGCTCGTGGGCGGGACCGGCACCGGCGGCAACGCGCACTTTTATCCAAAGGTGCTGAACGCCGTGCTGGGCGCAAAATTCAAGGTCATCCCCGGTTATCCCGGCTCGGCCGAGGTCCTGCTGGCCATGGAGCGCGGCGAGACCGAGGGCTTCTGCTCGATGGGTTTCGTCACGCTCGAATTCACCCGGCCCGATTGGGTGCGCGACAAGAAGGTCAACCAGCTCGTGCAGCTCGGCATCACCAAGAACAAGAACCACATGGACGTGCCGCTGGCGATCGACCTCGCCACTTCCGAGGCCGACAAGCAGGCGATCGAATTCGTGGTGTCACCCAATCTGTTCGCGCGGCCGTTCGTGGCGCCGCCCGGCGTGCCCGCCGAGCGGGTGGCGGCGCTGCGCAAGGCGTTCAACGCGACGTTCGACGATCCCGATTATCTCGCCGAGGCGAAGCAGCGCAAAATGCAGGTGCTGCTGGTGCGCGGCGAGGAAATCGACGACGTCCTCAAGCGCATCTTCAACATGCCGCGGTCGGTCATGGACCGCGTCAAAGACGCCATCAAGTGAGGCTTGTTAGGTGGGCTTGCGCGAGCGCTAGAAACCGGCAACCAAGAACGGCGCGCTCACTGACAACGCCAGACGAGGACTGCAATGGACTTTGAACTGCCCGAAGAACTTCGGCTCCTGAAAGACAACCTGCGCAAATTCGTGGACAAGGAACTGATCCCGCTCGAACGCGAGGTCGTCAATGACATCAAGTTGCAGAAGGAACTGCCGAAGAAACTCCGCCCGAAGGTCGACGAACTGGGGCTTTGGCAATACGACGTGCCGGAAGAATTCGGCGGGCTCGGCCTCGGCATGATGGCGAAGGTCATCGTGTGGACCGAGATTTCCCGCACCACCTCCCTGCCCTCACGCAGCCTCAGCATCTTCGGCTTCCCGGTCAGCCCGATCCTGTACACGCTCGAAGGCCGCGCCCGCGACGAATATCTGCTGCCGGTCATCAGCGGCGAGAAGACCAGCTGTTTCGCGCAGACCGAGGCCGACGCCGGCTCCGACCCGGCCGCGATGCGCACCAACGCCGTGCGCGACGGTGACGACTACGTCATCAACGGCGTCAAGCGCTTCATCACCGGCGCCGACGAAGCCGATTTCGCGCAGGTGTTCGCGGTGACCGACACCGAGAAGCGCGCCCGCGGCGGCATCACCGGGTTCCTGGTCGACATGAACACGCCGGGCCTGAAGGTCGCCGCCTCCTACGACCTCATGGTCGACGACAAGCCCTGCGAGATCGTGTTCGACAATGTCCGCGTGCCGGCCTGGAAGCGTATCGGCCAGGAAGGCGACGGCTTCAAGCATGCACAATCCTGGCTCAACTCCGGGCGCATCCGGCACGGCGCGCGCTCGCTCGGTGTCATGGAGCGCTGCTTCGAGCTTGGCTCGACCTACGCGAAGCAGCGCAAGACCTTCGGCGCGCTGCTGGCCGACCGACAGTCGGTGCAATGGCCGCTGACCGAAATCTACATGGACATGCATAAGCTTCGCTTGATGCTCTACCACGCGGCCTGGAAGTACGACCGCGGCGAGGACTGCCGCGAGGAAGCGTTCATGGCCAAGATTTTCGGCGACGAACGCTCGTTCTGGGCCGCCGACCGCGTGATGCAGATCCACGGCGGCATGGGGCTGTCGAAGGAACTGCCGATCGAGCGCTTCTTCCGCGACCAGCGCAGCATGATGATCACGGAAGGCGCGGTGGAAGTGCTGCGCATGGCGCTCGCGCGCATGATTCTCAAGATCCGATAGCGCTGTTGCAACCGGATCGCCGTTCACTGGAGGAAAAAATGACAAACTACGAAACAATCCTGGTCGAGAAGAAGGACGGCATCACCACGATCCGGCTCAACCGCCCGAAGAAGAAAAACGCGATGAGCCCGACGCTGCATCGTGAGATGCACGCGGCGCTGCGCGACCTGCAATTCGACGACGAGACCCAGGTGCTCGTCATCACGGGCTCCGGCGACGCCTTCTGCGCCGGACAGGACCTCAAGGAATATTTCTACGACAACAAGGACAGCGTCCGGCAGACCGAGGAAATCCAGCGCATCTCGCACGAGTGGCGACACCAGATCCTGAACACCTTCCCGAAGCCGACCATCGCCAGCATCAACGGCTATTGCTTCGGCGGCGCTTTCACCATCGTCGCATCATCCGACATCGCGATCGCCGCCAACGAGGCGACGTTCGGACTGTCCGAGATCAATTTCGGCAGCATCCCCGGCGGACTGGTGGCGAAGGCGATCTCCACCGAGATGAACTACCGCCAGATGCTCTATTACAGCCTCACCGGCGAGCAATTCGACGGCAAGCGCTCGGTCGAGATCGGCTTCACGACCATGTCGGTGCCGCGCGCGGAGCTCGAGGCCAAGACGCTCGCGGTCGCGAACACGCTCAAGGGCAAGGATCGCCACGCGCTGCGCGCCACCAAGGACGCCTTCAAGGCGGTCGACATCCGCACCATGAGCTACGAAGACGCCCGTTCCTGGCTCAAGGCGCGCCTTTTGCAGATGACCTACGAGCAGAAGAACGCCAATTGGATTGACCACGGCATCAGCAAGTTCATCGAGGGCGTGTACCAGCCGGGCAAGGGCGCGGCGCCGAAAGCGGCGGAGTAGTTCCCTACGCCCCGCCCTCGAAGCGCGTGCGCTGCGCCTGGCGGATGTGCTCGCGCGCCGCTTCCTCGGCCGCATCCGGGTCGCGTTTTTCGATCGCGACCACGATCTTGCGATGCTCCTCGTCAGATTCGGAGCGGCGGCTCGGAACCCGGAACGTCGCGTTGTGCAACAGCGCAAGCGAGTTGTGCAGCATGTTGAGCGTCTGCATCAGGTATTGATTGTGCGCGGCCTCATAGATCGCCTGATGGAAGCGGCGGTTGAGCGTCACCAGGAGCAGCGCGTCGGGCTTCGCCTCGGCGAGCTCCTTCTGCAGCCGGTAGAGAATGGTGATGTCGGTCGCGTCCGCGTGCCGGGCGGCGAACCGCGCCGCCGAGCCTTCGAGGATCTCGCGCATCGCGTAGAGCTGGAGCACCTGATGCTGACTCAATTCCGCGACCACAAGACCACGACCGTTGCCGAACACCAGCAGGCCGCGCTGATGCAGCCGCTGCAGCGCTTCGCGCACCGGCGTGCGGCTGACGCCGAGATTGCGCGCGATCTCTTCTTCGCGCACCCGTTCGCCGACCGCGATGCGCCCGTCCGAGATCGCGTCACGCAGGCTTTCAAAGACGAAGTCCGCCCGCGAACGCGTGCGCAACGCCTCCGCGTCGATCGCCGTCAGTGCTCGCGCTGGCGCTGTGGCCATTCCAATTCCTCCCGGCAGGGGCAGCTTATGACTGAGGCTGACTCGCCTTCTATTTACAAATGTATACAAACGAATACAATTGGGTTTGGTCCAATGCCAACGCAATAATGCGTCGCCCCGGGCGCGCTTCCCGCGCGCGCCGAAGCTCGCGCAGGGAGAGCAATGATGGCCTTTGCCGACACCACCACGCAATCGCACGTCCACTATCGCGGTCTGCGCGACTGGCTCGACAAGGTGCAGGGCATGGGCGAGCTGCTCTGCGTGAACGGCGCCGACTGGAACGTCGAGATGGGCAGCATCACGCAGATGCTGACCGAGAAATCGAACGGCACGGCGCCGGCGATCCTGTTCGACGAAATCCCGGGATACGCCAAGGGCTATCGCACCCTCTACGGCCATTTCTCGTCGCTCAAACGCCTCGCGCTCACGCTCGGGCTGCCGCTCCAGCACGACCGCAAGGTCGATATCGTGCAGCGCTACCACCACCGCATGCAGAACCTGAAGACGCTTCCGCCGCGCTTCGTGAAGGACGGGCCGGTGCTGCAGAACGTGCTCGAAGGCGACGCGATCGACGTGCTGAAGTTTCCGGTGCCGCTGCACCACGAGAAAGACACGGCCCGCTACATCGGCACCGCCTGCTGCGTCATGACCCAGGATCCCGACTCCGGCTGGTTCAACCTCGGCGCCTATCGCTCGCAGGTCTATGATCGCAACACCGTCGGCTGCCAGATCACCGAGGGCAAGCACGGCCGCATCCATCGCGACAAGAATTTCGAACGCGGCAAGCCGATGAAAGTAGCGATCGTGTGCGGCCAGGATCCGCTGCTTGTTTCTGCTCGCCTCGTCGCCGCTGCCGGAGATCAGCGAGCTCGACATCGCGGGCGGCCTGCGCGGCGAACCGATCGACGTGATCCGCGGACCCTACACCGGCTTCCCGATCCCGGCCGACGCCGAGATCGTGCTCGAAGGCGAGACCGTGCCCGGCCAGGTGCGGCAGGAAGGGCCGTTCGGCGAGTGGATGGGCTACTACTCCGACGACACCCAGCCGCGGCCCTATGTGAACGTCAAATCGATCCTCTATCGCAACGATCCGATCCTCTGCTGCGCCCCGCAGCACAAGCCGGTCGACGAGACCGGCCTGCTCAAGGGCGTCGCCGGCGCCGCGCAAATCTGGAACGCGCTCGAAGCGTCGGGCGTGCCGGAAATTCTCGGCGTGTGGAATCACGAAGCCGGTCCGGCGACGCGCTTCACCGTCATCCAGATCAAGCAGCGCTATCCCGGTCACGCCCGGCAGGCGCTGCACATCGCCGCCGCCTGCCAGGGCGGCGCCTATGCCGGCAAATGGACGGTGGTGGTGGACGAGGACATCGACGCCGGCGAGCTCGACCAGGTGCTGTGGGCGATGTGCACGCGGTTCGATCCGAACGTCGACATCGACCTCATCCAGAAGGCGTGGGCATCGAAGCGCGATCCGCTGTTCCTGCCCGGCAATTTCAACAACCGCATCCTGATCGACGCCTGCATCCCCTACGACATGAAGCTCAAGGGCACCTTCCCGACCGTGGTCGACGTGGGCGACGATCTGCGCGCGAAGCTCCGGGCCAAATTCCCCCACATCTTTCCGCCGATGTGATCGTCATGCGACGCGCCATCGCCGCTGGTTTCGCCCTCGCCGTCGCAACCGCCGTCCCTGCCCACGCGCAGAGCGTCGCGGATTTCTACAAGGGCAAATCGGTCACGCTGGCGATCGGCTTCCCGGTCGGCGGCGGCTACGACCTCTATGCGCGCACGCTTGCACGACACATGGGCAAGCACATCCCGGGCAATCCTTCGATCGTGCCGCAGAACATGCCGGGCGCGGGGGGCTTGCGCGTCGCACAGTTCCTGTTCACCACCGCGCCGAAGGATGGACTGGCCTTCGGCACCTTCACGCGCATGGCCGGCACCGCGCCGCTGCTCGATCCCAGCCTGAAATACGACAGCGCGAAGTTCACCTGGCTCGGCGCCATTACCGACGCGGTCAGCGTATGCACGACCTGGCACGCATCGCCGGTGAAGACCTGGAACGATTTCCTCGAAAAGCCGGTCTCGTTCGGGGGGACTGGTGTGAACAACGAGATCGATATCTTCACCAACGTCTACAAGAACGTCTTCAATACCAATGCGAAGCTCGTGTCCGGCTATCAAGGCACGGCCGGCATCATGCTTGCCATGGAGCGTGGCGAACTCGACGGCGTCTGCGGCATCGACTGGACCACGCTCAAGGCACAGCGCCCGCATTGGATCAAGCAGAAGCAGATCAATGTCCTCGCCCAGACCGCATTCCGGAAAGATCCCGACCTGCCGCATGTGCCGCTCATCATGGAGCTGACCAAGGACCCCGAGAAACTCCAGATCCTGAAGCTGTTCGTGTCGGCGCAGGAGTTGGCGCGGCCGTTCGCCGCGCCGCCTGGCCTTCCGGCCGACCGCGCTGCCGCCTTGGTCGCCGCCTTTGATGCGACGATGAAAGATCCTGACTTCCTCGCGGAAACCGCCAAGCATCAGATGGAAGTGGCCCCCGTCAGCGGCAAGAAGCTCGCCGAAATGCTCGCCGAGATCTACACCACGCCTGAAGACATCCTTGCGAAAGCCAAGATCGCGATGACGCGTTGAGGGCATCCATGATGAGTTACGTACCAGCCATTTTTGCGCGGTCCGTCTTCGCGGCATTTGTCGCTTGGTCCTGCTGCTTCGCCTCCGCTCACGCGCAGAGCGCCGCAGACTTCTACAAGGGCAAGAACGTCGCGGTGGCGATCGCCTTCAGTCCGGGCGGCGGCTATGACCTCTATGCACGCACGCTCGCGCGTCACATGGGCAAGTACATCCCCGGCAATCCGACGCTGGTGCCGCAGAACATGCCGGGCGCCGGCGGATTGCGGGTCGCGCAATTCTACTCCCAGGCGGCACCGCAAGGACGGCCTCTCCTTCGGCACCTTCACGCGCATGGCCGGCATCGCGCCGCTGTTCGATCCGAGCCAGACCTATGACAGCTCGAAACTGACTTGGCTCGGCGCCATCACCGACTCGATCAGCGTCTGCGTCACCTGGCATACGTCGCCGGTGAAGACCTGGAAGGATTTTCTGGAGAAGCCGGTCACGCTCGGCGGCACCGGGCCGAGCGGCGAGCTCGATATCTTCACCAACCTCTACAAGAATGTGTTCGGCGCCAACATCAAGCTCGTGTCGGGCTATCCCGGCACCGCCGAGATCATGCTCGCGATGGAACGCGGCGAGCTCGACGGCGTATGCGGCATCGACTGGACGAGCATCAAGGCGCAACGCCAGCGCTGGATCCAGAACAAGCAGATCAACGTCATCGCGCAGGCGGCCTTCCGCAAGGACCCCGACCTGCCGAACGTCCCGCTGATCATGGAGCTGACCAAGGATCCCGAGAAGCTGCAGATCCTGAAGCTGTTCGTGTCCGCACACGAGTTCGCGCGACCCTATGCCGCGCCGCCCGGCATCCCTCCGGAGCGTGCCGCCGCATTGATCGCGGCCTTCGAAGCGACGATGAAGGATGAAGGCTTCCTGGCCGAAACGGCCAAGCACCAGATGGAAGTCGCTCCGGTCAGCGGGACGAGGCTCGCGGGCATGCTCGCCGAGCTTTACAAGACGCCGGAGGCGATCCTGGCCAAGGCCCGGTCGCTCATTGCCCGCTGACCGGCTGACGGACAACGGGCGATCGGAGTCATCGGTGATGCGTTGGACAAACCGACAAGCAGCCTACGGCACGGCGTTGCGTATCGGCATTGCTCGCAACACCGGTGCACGCCCAGAGCGTCGAGGAATTCTACACCGGCAAGACCATCACGCTGTCGATCGGCTTCACGCCGGCGGGCGGCTACGACCTCTATGGCCGGCTGGTCGCCCGCCAGCTCGGCAAGCACATTCCGGGCAAGCCCAACATCGTCCCGCAGAACATGCCGGGGGCCGGCAGCATGCGGGCGGCGCAGCACCTTTATTCGATCGCGCCCAAGGACGGCACCGCGATCGCGACCTTCGGCCGCCAGATGGGCATCACGCCGCTGCTCAATCCCGCCGCGCAATACGACGGCACCAAGTTCACCTGGCTCGGCAGCGTGACCAACGAAGTGTCGACCTGCGTCACCTGGAACACGTCGCCGGTGAAAGCCTGGAGCGATCTCCTCAAGCATCCCGTGACCTTCGCCGGCGACGGCCCCGGCGCCGATCCCGACGTATTCGCGAACCTCTACAACAACGTCTTCAACACCAAGATCAAGATCATCGCCGGCTATCGCGGCACCAATCCGATGATCCTGGCGATGGAGCGCGGAGAGGTCGACGGATTCTGCGGGCTGTCATGGAGCACCGTGAAGTCCCGGCACATGGATTGGTTCAAGAACAAGACCATGAACGTGCTGGTGCAGGCCGCGCTTCAAAAAGAGGCGGATATCCCGGACGTTCCGCTCGCGCTCGATCTCGCCAAGACCGAGGAGCAGCGACAGGTCCTCAAGGTCTTCCTCTACGGCCAGGAAATGGCGCGGCCGTTCGCGGCGCCGCCCGGCATTCCGGCGGATCGCGAAGGCTGCGCTGATCTCTGCCTTCGAGAAGATGCTGAAGGACCCCGAATTCCTCGCCGAGATCAAGAAGCTCAACGTCGACCTCAATCCGATCAGCGCCGACGCCATCGATAAGATGCTCAAGGAGCTCTATGCCACGCCGAAGCACGTGCTCGAACGGGCGGCGCAGGCGGCAACCAAGTGACCGGGACCAAGCCCCAACCAGAAGAGAACGTCCGATGAATTTTCGACTTCCCGCCCTCACCCTTGCTCTGCTTCTTACCGCCCTGATCCCGGCGCACGCGCAGAGCGTCGAAGAATTCTACAAGGGCAAGAGCATCACGCTCGCGATCGGCTTCACGCCCGGCGGCGGCTACGACCTCTATGCGCGGCATCTTGCACGCCATATGGGCAAACACATTCCGGGACGCCCAACCATCGTGCCGCAGAACATGGCCGGCGCCGGCAGTCTCCGCGCCGCGAACTTCATCTATTCGGCGGCGCCGAAGGACGGCACCGCCTTCGGCACCTTCGCGCGCACCACCGGCCTTAATCCACTGCTCGAAAGCGGTGCGACCTTCGACGGCACCAAGTTCACCTGGCTTGGCAGCGTCACCAACGACATTTCGCTCTGCGTGACCTGGCACACGTCGAAGGCGAACACCTGGGAGAATTTCCTGAAGGTGCCGACCGCCATGGGCGGCCAGGCACCAAGCTCCGAGCCGGATATCTTCGCCAATCTCTACAAGAACGTGTTCGGCGCACCGATCAAGCTCGTGCCCGGCTACCCCGGCACCAACGAGATCACGCTTGCGATGGAGCGCGGTGAGGTCGATGGCCTGTGCGGGCTGTCCTGGAGCACGATCCAGACCCGGCATCTGCAGTGGCTGAAGGAGAAGAAGATCAATCTGCTGGTGCAGGCGTCGTTCAAAAAGGATCCCGAAATCGGCAACGTGCCGCTGGTCATGGACCTGACCAAGGACACCGAGAAGCTTCAGATCCTGAAACTGATCCTGGCGGCGCAGGAAATGGCGCGGCCGTTTGCGGCGCCGCCCGATATTCCGCGCGATCGTGCCGCCGCCTTGATCGCCGCCTTCAACGCCACGATGAAGGACGCCGACTATCTGGCCGACGCCAAGAAATCGCGGATCGACGTCAATCCCGTGAGCGGGCCGGAGATCGACAAGCTGCTCGCCGAGCTATATGCCACGCCCAAGGACGTGATTCATAAGGCCAGCCAGGCGATCGCGAGGTAGCACTCCATGGCTTCGTTGATCGGGGCGCGCGTCAACCGCGTCGAGGATCCGCCGCTTCTGCGCGGCGAGCGCCGCTTCATCGACGACATCGTCGTGCCGGATGTGCTGCATGCCGGATTCGTGCGCAGCCCGCATCCGCATGCCGCGGTCCGCGGCGTCACGAAGGACGCCGCGCTGGCGCTGCCGGGCGTGCACGCCGTGCTCACCCTCGACGACCTCGCGGCGGTCATGGCCAAGCGCCGCATGATGCGGCACTCCAATTCCGGCACGCCGCTCGACCGCATGTGGTGCTTCGCGCTCGCCGACGGCGAGGTCTCCTATGTGGGCGAGCCGGTCGCCATCGTCATCGCCGACAGCCGCTACATCGCCGAGGACGCCGCCGCGCTGGTCGACGTCGACTACGATCTCCTGCCCGCGGTCTCCGATTGCCGCAAGGCGATCGCGCCCGGTGCGGCCGCGGTGCGGCGCGAGCTCAACTCCAACACCGTCGCCACCTACAAGGTGAATTTCGGCGATCCCGACGCCGCCTTCGCCAAGGCCGCGCATGTGTTCCACACCGATCTCTGGCAGCACCGCGGCGCCGGCCATCCGATCGAAGGGCGCGGCATCGTCGCCGAATACCACCGCGGCACCGAAGGCATCACGGCCTGGGCGTCCACCCAGAAGGCGAACGACCTGTTCCAGTCGATCACCTCGCTGTTCGACATGGACGAGTTGAAGCTGCGGGTGATCACGCCGGAGGTCGGCGGCGGCTTCGGCCCGAAGCTCTGCATCTACTCGGAGGACATCGCCGTTGTCGCGGCGGCGAAGCTGCTCAAGCGCTCGATCAAATGGATCGAGGACCGCCGCGAGCATTTCACCAATGCGGCGCAGGAGCGCGATCAGTACTGGTCGATCGACATTGCGGTCAGCGCCGACGCCAAGGTGCTCGGCATCCGTGGCAACCTCGTCCACGACGTCGGCGCCTTCGCGCTGCAGGACGTCAACATCCCCTTCAATTCCGCCTCCATGATGAGCGGCCCCTATATCGTCCCGTCGCTGCACATGGACGTCGTCGTCGCCGCCACCAACAAGACGCCGGTGTCCTCGATCCGTGGCGCCGGCTATCCGCAGGCCGCATTCTCCATGGAGCGAATGATGGACCGCATCGCGCGCGAGCTGAAGCTCGACCGCGCCGAGGTGCGGCGGCGCAATCTCATCCCCGCGGAGAAGATGCCCTACACCAAGCCGCTGAAGGCGCGCTCGGGCGCGGCGATGCAATACGACAGCGGCGACTATCCGAAATCGCAGGCGGCGGTGCTGAAGGCCGCGGGCTGGGACGATTTCCCGAAGCGCCAGGCCGAAGCGCTCGCGCAGGGCCGCTACATCGGCATCGGCATGGCGCACGGCATCAAAGGCACCGGACGCGGGCCGTTCGAGTCCGGCATCGTGCGCGTTTCCAATACCGGCAAGGTCACCGTATTCACCGGCGCCGCCAATCTTGGGCAAGGATTGCGCACCGTGCTGGCGCAGATCGCCGCCAGCGAGCTTGGCCTGCGCTCGGAAGACATCACCGTGGTGCCCGGCGACACCTCGGGCGCCGCGCTCGGGCTCGGTGCGTTCGCCAGCCGCCAGATGGTCACCGCCGGCAATTCCGTGCTGCTCGCCTCGCGTCAGGTCGCCGAGAAAGCGAAGAAGCTCGCGAGCCATCTGCTCGAAGCCGCCGAGCACGACCTCGAATTGAAGGACGGCGAGGTGCGCGTGGTCGGCGCGCCGGAGCTGTCGGTCAAGCTCGCCGAGCTCTCACGCATCCTCAAGGGCGCGCCGGGCTACGGCTTCCCGCCCGGCGTCGATCCCGGGCTCGACGCCAATGTGAACTGGCGCACCGATGCGCTGGCCTATGCCAATGCGTGTCACGCCGCCGAAGTCGAGGTCGATGTCGAAACCGGCGCGGTGCGCATCCTCAACTACGTGGCGCTGCAGGATTCCGGCGTGCTGATCAACCCGATGCTGGTCGATGGCCAGGTTCAGGGCGGCATCGCGCATGGCATCGGCAACGCGCTCTACGAGTGGATGGGTTACGACGACGACGCGCAGCCGGTGACCACGACCTTCGCGGACTATCTGTTGCCGACGGCGACCGAAATTCCGGCGATGACGACGATCTTCCAGGAAACGCCCTCGCCGCTCAATCCGCTCGGCGCCAAGGGCGCGGGCGAGGTTTCCACTATCCCGACCGCCGCCGCCGTGATCGGCGCCATCGAGGACGCGTTGCAGCCGTTCAACGTGCGCATTGCGCAAACACCGCTGATGCCGCACAAGATCGTCGAGCTGATCAATAGCGGGAACAGCAGCGCCGGTCATTGAGTTGCTAGGATAGAACGGGCTATTTCGCCCGGACGCTTGGGTGACCAAGCATGAACGACCGCATTGTTACGGTGTTTGGCGGTACCGGGTTCCTCGGCCGGCACGTTGTCCGCCGGCTGCGGGCGAGCGGATTTACCGTGCGCGCCGCCTCCCGCCACCCGGACCGGGCAGAGCACCGAGATCCAAGGATCCAGGCGATCCGGGCGGATATCCGCAACCCGCTTTCGATTGAAGCCGCACTGGTGAACGCCTGGGGCGTCGTCAACGCCGTGAGCCTCTATATCGAGCACGGCGCGGACACGTTCCATGCGATCCACGTCAAGGCGGCACGCGCCATTGCGCAAGCGGCGCGCGAGGCCGGGGTCGAACGGCTGATCCAGGTGTCGGGCATCGGCGCCGACACCGCCTCGCCCTCGCTCTATGTCCGCAAGCGCGCCGAAGGCGAGCATGCGGTGCAATCGGCGTTTCCCGGCGCGGTGGTCGTGCGCCCGGCGGTGATGTTCGGCGAAGACGGAGGCTTCGTCACCACCGTGCTCGATCTCATGCGCAAGCTCCCAGCCTATCCGATGTTCGGGCGCGGGCAGACGCGGATGCAGCCGGCCGCGGTCGACGACGTGTCGGACGCCATCGCTCGCATCTTGCTTCGTCCGGAGCGCGAGCCCGCACTCTACGAATTCGGCGGGCCGGACGTCTTCACCTATGAAGACTTCCTCCGCAGCGTCGCGCGTGACGCGGGCTTGCGGCCGTTCCTGGTTCCCTTGCCATTCGGCGCCTGGCATGTACTGGCGCGGATTGCAGAGAACCTCCCGCACCCGCCGGTGACGCGCAACCAGGTCGAGCTGATGGAAGTCGACACCGTCACCTCGCCGCAGATGCCGGGACTGCGCGAGCTCGGCATCACGCCGCGGCCGGTCAAGGACACGGTTCGTGACCTAGCGCACATTGATCGCTAGGATCGCTGGATGCCGCAGCTCGACGCCGTTCTCGAAACCGCGCTCTATGTCGACGATCTCGACCGCGCCGTGCGTTTTTACAGCGACGTGCTCGAACTCAAGCCGCTCTATCAGGACAGCCGTCTGTGCGCGTTCTCGGTCGGCGACCGCAACGTGCTGCTGCTGTTTCCGCGCGGCGGATCGCTCGAAACCGTGCACATGCCGGGCGGCACCATCCCGCCGCACGACGGCTCCGGCCCGCTGCATGTCGCCTTCGCGATCGCCAAGGACGAGCTGCCGAAGTGGGAGGAGCGCCTTCGCGCCAAGGGCATCGCGATCGAAGGCCGCACCACCTGGAAGCGCGGCGGCGAGAGCATCTATTTCCGCGATCCCGACGGCCACCTGCTCGAGCTCGCGACGCCGGGCTTGTGGGCGATCTACTGATGATCCGGTCGCTGCCCCTTCCCTCCGGCCGAAAGATGCCGGTGCTCGGCCAAGGCACCTGGGGCATGGGTGAAAAGCGCAGCGAGTTCAACGCCGAAGTCGCGGCGCTGAAGCTTGGGCTTGAGCTCGGCATCACGCTGATCGACACCGCGGAAATGTACGGCGAAGGCGGCGCCGAGATGGTGGTCGCCGAAGCGATCGCGGGACGGCGCGATGACGTCTTCTTGGTCAGCAAGGTCTATCCGCACAATGCGTCGCGCCGTGGCGTCGTCGCGGCGTGCGACCGCAGCCTGAAGCGGCTCAAGACCGACCGTCTCGACGTCTACCTGCTGCATTGGCGCGGCGACGTCCCACTGGCGGAAACGCTGGAAGCCTTCGCGACGCTCAAGCAGGCGGGAAAAATTCTCGACTACGGCGTCAGCAATTTCGACACCGACGACATGGAGGAAGCGGCCGCGCTTCCGGGCGGTCGCGGCATCGTCACCAATCAGGTGCTCTACAACCTCATGAACCGCGGGATCGAATGGGATTTGCTCCCGTGGTCCGGGAGCCGCGGCATCCCGGTCATGGCTTATTCGCCCTTCGTGAGCGCGCCGCCGGCGTTGACGCGCCTCCTGGGCAACTCCTCTCTGAAAGCCGTCGCATCGCGCCACAACGCAACACCAGCCCAGATCGCCCTCGCCTGGCTGCTGCACCAGCCCGGCGTGGTCGCGATCCCGAAGGCGGTCCAGCCGGCCCATGTCCAGGCAAACCGCGCGGCCTATGACATCGCGCTGACACCGGACGATCAGGCCGAACTCGACCGCGCCTTCCCGCCGCCACGCAAGAAAGTGCCGCTGGCTATGCTGTAGCGTCATGCACTAAGGCTTGCGCCGCAGCCGCGCGTCTTGCATTACCACGCCAATGGCTTCGCTTTCTCCGTCTCCGTCGCGCTTCTCCGTCATCGTCCCGCTGATCGTCGGCTGTGCCCAGTTCATGCACCAGTTCGACGGGACGATGATCACGACGGCATTGCCGGTCATGGCGGTCTCGCTTAACGAAGACCCGCTCAAGCTCAACCTGGCGATTACCTGCTATCTCCTTGCACTTGCAGTGTTCGTGCCGATCAGCGGCTGGATGGCCGACCGCTACGGCGCACGGCACGTGTTCCTCGCCGCGATCGCGGTGTTCACCACCAGCTCGGTGCTGTGCGGGCTTTCGAGCAGCCTCGCCGAGATCGTGCTCTGGCGCACGGTCCAGGGTATCGGCGGCGCCATGATGACGCCGGTCGGCCGCGTGATCGTGGTCAAGAGCGTGCCACGGCTCGAGATCGTCCGCGCGATGAACTATGTCACCATTCCTGCGGTGCTCGCGCCGCTGATCGGCCCGTCGGTCGGCGGCTTCATGGTCACCTATTTCTCCTGGCCGTGGATCTTCTTTCTCAACCTGCCGATCGGCATCGCCGGGCTGATCCTGGTCTACCGTTACGTTCCCGATCTCCGCGAGGACACGGTCGCGCCGCTCGATCTGCGCGGCTTCGTCCTGACCGGGCTCGCACTGGCCGGGCTGGTGCTCGGCTTTGCCGCGATCGGGCGTGGCGCACTGCCGACGCAGGTGATTATCGCCTCGATCAGCATCGGCGCGATTTGCGCCGCGCTGTATCTGGCGCATGCGCGACGCAAGTCCGATCCGATCATCGATCTCACGCTGCTGCGCAATCGCACCTTCGCAGCGTCGATCTGGGGCGGCGGATTGTTCTACCTCGGCACCACGGCGCAAGTGTTCCTGATGGCGCTGTTGCTTCAGGTGGGGTTCGGCTTTTCCGCTCTGCATGCCGGCCTGACGCTACTTGCGGGCGCGATCGGCTCGACCGTGACGCGCTTCACCTTCCGGCCGGTGCTGAACAAGCTCGGATTCCGCCAGATGCTGATCTGGAACGGTCTGCTTGACCGGCGCCTGTCTCGCGGCGTGCGGTCTGTTCACCGCGCAAACGCCGCTGGTCGTCATGCTGGCGGTGCTGTTTGTCGCCGGATTTTCTCGCTCGACGCAATTCACCGGCATGCAGGCTTTGGGCTATGCGGAAATCCCGTCTCGCCGTGATGGCGCGTGCGACCAGCTTCTCCTCGATGATGCAGCAGCTCATGCAGAGCTTCGGCGTCGGCCTGACCGCGCTGGTGGTTCACATCAGCACGGTAATGCACGGACACGGCGACGTCATCACGGCCGGCGACGTGTCGTACGGCTTCTTCGCCATCGGGCTGCTCTCGGCGCTCTCCGTCATCGTCTTTTATCTATTGCCGGCCACCGCCGGCTCGGAGCTGACCGGGCGCTAATTTTCCTTCGGCTTTTGCAGCATCATGATCACGGTCGAGACCGTGAGGCTCGCGCCGATGATGACGAAGATGCCGGCGGCGCCGGTCGCGAAGGCGACCAGGCCGACGGAAAACGGAATCACCAACTGCCCGGCGCGGTTGCCCATGATACGCAGCGAGTTCGCGGTGCCGCGCGTCTCGGGCGTCGCGACGTTGAGCAGCGCCGCGATGGTGGCGGTGATGGCGATGCCGAGCGCGAAGCCCGCGACCGAGACGACAAAGAGCATTACCGACACCGGCAATGGCAGCGCGATCGCGGCGTAGGAGATCGCGCTCGCAAGCACGCTCGTCATCATCAGGCGCCAATGGCCCATCAGTTGATGGAGCCGGGCAAACAGGAAGCGCGAGAGGACCGATGAAATCGCCCGCGCCGCCAGCAGCCACCCGACCACTTCGACCGCCATATTGCGCTCGGCGCCGAGGAACGGCAGATAGACGATGATGAGTTCCTGCGCGGACACCACCGTCACGCCGACGAAAAGGATCACGCGAACCCCCGGCAGGCCGAGAATATCGCGCAACGGCATCGGATCGGATTTCTCCACCTTCGGCTTTCGCGGACCGCCCACGCGCAGCATCAGCGAGGCCGCGAACATCACGAACGAACAGACGAACGCCGCCGCGAACAGCCACGTCGTCGGCGGGATGCTGGCGTCGCCGCCGACATACCCCACGACAAAGGGGCCGAGCCCCTGCCCGATAGCGTTCGAGACCATGTAGTTGCCGATGTTGCGTTCGAGCGCACCCGGCGTCGGATCGGTGGCGCACAGGATCTGCTGGCTGATGACCAGCATCAGGTGGCCAAGGCCGAGCAGCGCCGTGAAGATCAAGAGGCCGGTCAGCGACGGCCACACGGCAAACCCGCCGCAGGAGATACACAACAAGCCGGCGCCCGCCACGGCGGTCCGTGTCTCGTTCCCCTGGTCGATGTAGCGCCCGACCTTGACGGCCAGCAGCAGCGGCAGAACCGCGATGGCGGTGGTGATGATGCCCAGCCAGACCACCGACAGGCCGAGCTCGACCGCCCGATAGCTGGTCGTCACGCGCACGATGGTGACCACCGTCTGCTCGAGAACCGCCGTGGTCATCAGGGGGACGAGGAAGCGATAGTTCATCGGTGGGGGCGCAAGCCGGGATTGCCGGCCGGGAATCGAGGCGGGGACGTGCGTTGCATGGAGAAGCTATACTTCGGTTGATCGCCGATGTCGTGCAACCCTCCCATGCAAAAGCGGATTTCCCCATGCCGGACAATGACCTCGCCAAGCCCCTTCAGGATGCGCTCTATGTGCGCTTTGGCGAGCGGTTGCTGGTCGACGAAAGCCTCGGTGGACTGGCGCAGCTGACCGCGATCGCCGCGCACCGCACCCATCGGCGCTATCTGCCGCGGCCGGTGTCGCCGGAACTGGTGCGCCTCCTCTGCGCCTGCTCGCTGTCGGCGCCGTCGAAGAGCGACCTCCAGCAGAGCGACATCCTGGTGGTGCAGGATCCAGCGATCCGCGGTGCGATTGCGGCGAAAATTCCCGACAATCCCTGGGTCGGGACCGCGCCGGCGTTCCTGGTGTTCCTCGCCAACGGCCGCCGCCAGCCGTTCATATCAAATTTACGCGGCAAGCCGTTCCCGAACGATCATCTCGACCTGTTCTTCAATGCCGTGTCGAACTGCTCGATCGTGCTCGCGACCTTCGTGCGCGCCGCCGAAGCCGCCGGGCTCGGCTGCTGTCCGATCAGCGCGATCCGCGACCATGCGGCGTTCGTGAGCGAGCTGTTGCGATTGCCCGAGCGCGTGGTGCCGCTCGCCGGCATGTGCCTCGGCTGGCCGTCGGAGCGCGGCTACATCACGCCACGGCTCTCCCTCGAAGCCACCGTGCACTACGACCGTTACAGCCAGCGTGACGATGCTGCCGACATCGACGCCTATGACCGCCGCCGCAACGAGGGCCGCCCGCCGTGGAAGCAACGCAAGCCCGAGCAATGGGGTGAGGCTTCGTTCTACGGCTGGTCGGAAGACAAGGCGCGCCAATATGCCGAGCCGCTGCGGGCGGATTTCGGAGCGTTCGTCCGGCAGAAGGGATTCAAGCTCGACTGAGAACTACTTGTTCCACCCGAGCAATTCGCCGACCTTCGCCAGCACCGGCCGCGGCGTCGACGTGGCCGCGCGGATCAGCGCCTCGACCTCCACGGCGCTCTTGGGGCTGAGCAGGATCGACGCCTTGGCCGCTTCCTCGATGAATTTCGGATCCTTCATCGTGGCATCGTAGGCCGCGCGCAGGATCGCGAGCCGTTCCTTCGGCACGCCCGGCCCGACCCAGTGCGAGAAGCCGAGCACGACCGGCAGCGTCAGCACGGTCACGACCTGCCGATCCTCGTCCGACTTCATGAGATCCTGCAGCATCGGAACCTGCGGCAGGTCCGCATCCGGCTTGTCACCGAGCTGCACCAAGACGTTGATCTTGCTATCGGCGATCCACGGCTTGTCGTAGGCGACGATCGACGACCAGGTGATGCCGGCGCGGCCGGCGACCTCGCCGCGCTCGATCGCGATGTGGATTTCGCGCGCACCCTTGTAGCCGTTGATCACCTTGAAACGCGTGCCGACGAGCTTGTTGACCGCGACCGCGTGCACGTTCGAATCCGAAGTCTCGCCGGAGCCGCCGAGCGGCACCTCGCGCTGCATCGCATCCGACAGCGACGCGATGCCGCTCGTCTTCCACGTCACCAGCACCGAGTTCGACGCCTGCAGGCTGCCAAGCCAGTTCAGCTTCGAGGTCTCGAAGCGTACGCCCTTGACGCCGACGAGGTCGAAGATCGGCAGGCTTTGGTTGACGGCGGCGATCACCGTGCCGTCCTGCGGCGCCGCGCTGTAGACGTGGTTCGCCGCGCGCAGGCTCCCCGCCCCTTCCATATTTTGCACGATGACGTTGGGATTGCCCGGGATGTGCCGGCCGATGTGTCGGCCGATCAGCCGCGCCGCGTTGTCGTAGCCGCCGCCGATGCCGTAGCCGACCACGATCGAAACGGTCTTGCCCTGGTAGAAATGGTCGTCGGCACGCGCCGCGGTGCACGCAACGATTGCGAATGCAAAGCCAACCGACAGGCGCTTCAACATTGACCCCTCACGCACGCAAACCCCTCAACTATGCGGCCCTAGGATGTCTAGCCTATCCAGCGGCGCAGGACCATTCCGCGCGGTGGCCCGTCCACCCGCCTTTATTTGCACGCCTGAACCAAAACCCAACTCAGCGGTTGAGGACACGACACAAACCCATTTTTGGAGTGAGACAAATGTCAGACGACAGGATTGCCGGGACTGCGAAGAACCTCGGCGGCAAGGTTCAGGAAGCCTACGGGAGCGCGACCGGAGATTTCGCCCACGAGGCCAAGGGCAGGCTGAGGCAGGCCGAAGGCGCGGCGCAGGATCTCTACGGCCAGGCCAAGGATGCACTCTCCGACGCAGGCCGGATGGCGCAGCAAGGCGCCGCCGAAGCGCGCGATGTCGTCCGCGACATCATCGAGGAGCGGCCCTACACCGTCGCCTTCGCGGCGCTAGCGGTGGGATTCCTGCTCGGCCGCATGGGACGTCACGACTAGCGCGTCCCCGCGAGCGACAAGTTGAATCAAAAAAAGCGGCGCGCTCGATGCGCGCCGCTTTCCTTGATTTCCTGACTGATTAGTCGATGATCTGGATCACCTTGCGGCTGGACGGCTCGACCAGCACGACGCGGTTATTCCAGTGCACGTAGCGATAGCGCATCACCGACGGACCCCAGATCTCCGGCACAGCGACGAGATCGATACCGGCAGGCAACGCCATACCGACGCGAACCTCGCCCGGAATGGTGGCCACGGGAACGCGCTCTCGCACCACATATTCGCGGATCGTGGTGCGCTGGTCGGGGCTGAGCTCGATGACGGTCGTTTGCGCGAACGACGGCGTGGTTGCGAGCAACGAGACCGCTGCAACTGTAATCAACAGGCTTCGCTTCATAAATGTTCCTCCTTGGGGATGTGACGATGTGACCGCAACGTCCCGCGGCATCGCTTCGTTCCTGAGGAACTAAGGTGGTTTCTTGTTGTACTTGTTCCGCGATGCCTCGCGGGAAAAATGTCATCGGCAAAAACCGTTGGCGCGAAGTTTCAGTTGCTGTGGTCAACCGCCAAAAGCGCAAAGGGTCTCAGCGCTTTCGCGCGAGACCCTTTGCTGTGCGGCACGTGCTGGAACCTTTGTTTCAACACGCCCGCTTACAACATCGCGATCATGTCGACATCTGTAGATGGGGATAACAGTGAGAGCCGCCGATCGTTCCTGCGGGCCGGAAAAAAATAGAGCGCGCCTCAAAGCCGATTGGCGGCGCCAGCGCGCTCGATACATCGCAATTTGAAGAGTGTGGCAGCGGGCATCCACTCCAAACAAAAACCCCGACCGAAGTCGGGGTGGTGTTGGTAGCGGGGGAGGGATTTGAACCCCCGACCTCCGGATTATGATTCCGCTGCTCTAACCAACTGAGCTACCCCGCCACACCACGCACCCGGCTGACCGGGAACGCATTGAAAATATAATGAGTTCGCCGCCTTAGCGCGAGCGCCGCGATATAGAAACCGCCCGGGCGGGAGTCAAGCGACGGCGCCTTTAACCAAGGATAGCGTCCGCCATTTGGGGCCTTTTGGCCATCGCCAGGCGCTCGAACCGGATCATCGAGAAATGCCCGAGCGGCGGCATCGGCCGGCGCTCGATCACCCGCACGCAGCCGTTGCGCGTGGCCCATTGTTCGAGCCGCGCCCAGGAGAATTCCGGCTGCCAGCCGAGCTTGCGCGCCATCGGCGCGAACGACCGCTCGAAGTCGCGCCGCAGGCCGCTCTCGGCGCCCAGATGGTTGACCAGGATGATCTCGCCGCCCGGACGGGTGACGCGTGCGAACTCGTCCAATGTGCCTTCCGGATCGGGCACCGTCGTGATGACGTATTGCGCGAGCACGGCATCGAACGCGCCATCGGGGAAACCGAGCCGCGTCCCGTCCATGACGGCGAGCGCCTCGACATGCTTGAGCTTGTGCTCTTTCACGCGCTGCTGCGCCTTGCGCAGCATCGGCTCCGAATAGTCGACGCCGACCACACGGTTCTTGCCGGAGTATTTCGTCAGCGAGATGCCGGTGCCGATGCCGACGTCGAGGATGCGTCCGCCGACCCGCTCGGCGGCGGCGATCGAGTCCTTGCGGCCCTGGGAGAGCGCCGGGCCGAAGACGAGATCGTAGATCGGAGCGAACCGCGCCCACTGCGCATAGGTCTTCGCCACCGAGTCATTGCTAAGCTCGCCCGTCATCGACACGTCACGCTACTCCCTTACTCACTTGATTTCTTGTGATCTCTTGCACGCTTGGTGCGGGCCCCGCCTCGATCCAACTCGGCATCGTATCAAACGAAGCCGGGTTTGGCGGCTTTGTCATAAAATATTTTTGATTCCCGTTTCAGAGCAGGCGGGCAAGCCGGGGTTAAGGCAAACTCTCACCCGATACCGTCGATGAAACCTCGATCAGCCGGGATCGTTCCGGATCGGCCACATTCTGGATGAATCCCCCACCCAGGACCCGCGACTGGCCGTCCGGGGCGTCGTAGAAGACGCAAGCCTGCCCCGGCGACACCCCGTCCTCGCCGCCGGCCAATTCGACCTCGACCCCCCAGGCGCCTGCGGCAGCTGCGGCGGAACGGCGCAGCCAGGCCGGCTGCGGCGGCCGGGTCGAGCGGACTTTGACGAAAACCTCGCGGCGATCGTCGGCCAGCGCCTGGTCGATCGCCCCTTCACCGATCCAGTTGACCTCCCGGAGCTGCATTCGGCTCCGGCGCAACGCCTCGCGCGGCCCGACGATCACGCGCCGGGTCGCCGCGTCGAGCTGGACCACATAGAGCGGATGCCCGGCGGCGACGCCGAGACCGCGCCGCTGCCCGACCGTGAAATGGATGATGCCGTCATGGCGGCCGATCACCCGGCCGTTGAGATCGACGATGTCGCCGGGATCGGCGGCGCCCGGCCGCAGCCGCTCGACGATGTCGGTGTAGCGGCCGGTCGGCACGAAGCAGATGTCCTGGCTGTCCTGCTTGTCGGCGACCTGCAATCCGAAACGGCGCGCCAGTTCGCGCGTCTCCGCCTTGGTCATGTCGCCCAGCGGAAAACGCAGGAAGTCGAGTTGCTCGGGGGTGGTGGCGAACAGGAAGTAGCTCTGGTCCCGCTCCGCGTCACGGGCACGGAAGAGCGCGCGGCCGCCGCCCTTAAGCGGCCGGCTGGCGACGTAGTGTCCGGTCGCGAGCACGCGCGCGCCGAGATCGCGCGCCGTCGACAGCAGGTCCTTGAACTTGATCGACATGTTGCAGTGGACGCACGGGACCGGCGTCTCGCCCGCGACATAGCTGGCGGCGAACGGATCGATCACCGTCTCCTTGAAGCGGCTCTCGTAGTCGAGGACGTAGTGCGGAATGCCGATCCGGCTGGCGACCGCGCGGGCGTCATGGATGTCCTGGCCGGCGCAGCAGGCGCCCTTGCGGTGGGTGGCTTCGCCGTGGTCGTAAAGCTGCAGCGTGACCCCGACGACGTCATAGCCCTCGGCCTTCAGCAGTGCCGCCGTCACCGAGGAATCGACCCCGCCCGACATCGCGACGACCACGCGGGTGTCCTCGGGCCGTCCCTCCAGGTCGAGCGTATTGAGCATCGCGGGCCGCGGCCGAGCCGCGCTCCTTCATATCTCGTGGGCCGGCGGGCCCTGCAGCGCACCCCTATTATAGGGATTCCCGCCCTCCATCGCATCGGAGGCGGCTGGTGTCCCGATCCGAAGTCGGCAGTTCTTGCCGCCGGACCAGCAGGTCGTGCCGGTTGCAGCCCGACCGGAACCGCGGTCCTTTAGCACAAGCCGTTGAAACTTTGGCAATTTTTCGAAGTTTCCGGCATGGCCCGGGGATTGCACCGTTTCTGAGGCCAATTCCGTGTCGAGAGGTGCACCGTGCCGCATGTGGCGTCCAAGGCGAACATCCTTCAGTCCCAGCAGCATGCCGGTTTGAACAAACGCGACCGCACGGCCGAAGCTGGGGCGGATACGTCGCCGTTTTCGATCCTGCTGGCCGAGACCGGCGCTCCCCCTGCCCCGCAGCGAAACCAATCCGCACGCACGCAGGGCAGCACGCCGATCCAGCGCAGCGAGACATCGCGCACCGACAGCCCGCGCAGCAACGCCCCGCGCAGCGACACGCAGCGTTCGCAACCGCAAGACGATCAGGTGGCTGATGCGCCGGAAGCGCCGGCGGCCGAGGCAACGACTGCGGAGCAGCCCGATGGGGCGACCTCGGATCAATCCGAGGTCGTCGCCGCCGGACAAGTGCAAGAGGTCATCGAGGCAACGACGCCGGCAACCGACGGCACCAGCGACCCTGCGGTCGATGAAACCGTCACAGTCGACGCCGCGCTCGCAGCAACGGTCGAAATACCCGCCGCGCCCGAGCAACCGGTGGTGGCGACGACGCCGTCTCTGGCACCGGTGGCCCCTGCTCCCACTGCTCCTGCCCTTGCTCCCGAAGCTATAAACGAGGCCGGCGCGGCCGAACCAGCACCCGCTGCGGGCGCGGTCACGGCTCCGGTCGCCACCCCTGCGACCGACATGGGAGACGAGCTGACGGAGCCGGCGTTGCAGCAAACGCAGCAGGGTCCGCAAGCGCCGCCGTCACCGCCTCAGACAGCACAGGGGCAAGAAGCAACCCAGACGGCACCGGCGACACCGCACGCCAAGCCTCCGGCCAAACCGGACGTCGCGCCGACGGTGCCGGACGCGCCAACCAAGACGCCCGAGCACGTCGCCCTGCCCACGGCGCCCGATAGTCCGGATGGGACCGCGATGGCGGCGGCCGCGGCCGACGCGCAGCACACGGACAATGAAACCGAAGCTGCGCCACATCATCAGCCGACCCAGACGGAGAAGCCCTCCCAACCGGCGGCCGGACCGCAGGCGCAGGAACCGGCCGAACGTCAGCAGGCCAGAAGCGCGGTCAGCGAATTCGTTCAGAGCGCACAGCCCGCGCCCGACGGTTCCCACCTTCCCCACCTGCAAACCGGGCGCGACTTCGGACAGGCGGTCGCAGCAACCGCGCACGCGTCGCAGCAAGCCGATGCCTCCAATCCGCTCACGTCCGCGCCGGTGCCGCTCGAGAGCGTGGCGGTCGAGTTCGCGGCACGCATCCAGGGCGGCCGCAACCGGTTCGAGATCCGTCTCGATCCGCCGGAGCTCGGACGCATCGAGGTACGCCTCGACATCGATCGCAACGGTCAGGTCACCTCACGGCTGATCGTCGACAAAGTGGAGACGCTCGACGTCCTGCGCCGCGACGCCCACCAGCTCGAACGCGCACTGCAGGACGCCGGCCTGAAGACATCGGACAACAGCCTGCAATTCTCACTGCGCGATCAGTCATTCACGGGACGCAACGACCAGGGCGGCTCTGACAGACAGCAGATGAGGGTCGTTGATCCCGAACTGCCCGCCACCGACAACGCGCCGCTTGTCTACGGGCAGATGATGCGCGGCGGCAGCGGCATCGATATCCGAGTCTGAGGAAACCGAGGAACCCGACATGGCCACGGTCATACCCAACATCACGTCCAACATTCAGGCGGCGGTGAATGCTGCGAACACGAATTCGTCTTCGTCGTCCGCGTCGTCGGCGGGCTCGGTCGCCAACAACACCCTCACCAATAATTTCCAAACGTTCCTGACGCTGCTCACCACGCAGCTCAAAAACCAGAACCCGCTCGATCCGCTCGACACCAACCAGTTCACCCAGCAGCTCGTGCAGTTCGCCCAGGTCGAGCAGCAGATCAAGCAGAACACGCAGCTCGAGACGCTGATCTCGCTCGAGAAGTCGGCGCAGGCCACCACCGCGCTGGCCTATGTGGGATCGACGGTCGCCATCGACGGCGCCACCGCCGCGCTCACCAACAAGCACGCCGCATGGACGTTCAATGTGCCGAAGCCGGTCAGCGCTACCGTCACCATTCGCAATTCGACCGGGCAGACCGTCTATACCGGCAGCTTCTCGATGAACACGGGGATGCAGACCTTCCAATGGGACGGCCGCGACGCCCAAGGCGTGCAATGGCCGGACGGCAACTACACGATCTCGGTCACCGGCAAGGATACCAGCGGGCAGACGGTGGCAATCCCGAGCGAGATCGAGGGCGTCGTCGATTCCGTTGACCTGACCAAAAACCCAGTCGAGTTGAAGGTTGGCGGCCAGCCCTTCACAATCGACAAGATCAAGCGCGTGGTCCGTCCGCAGACCTCGTCGACCTAGTGGTCCGATTCTAACATTCGCATCCCGTTTCCGCGGGCGAGTTTGCGAATGTTAGAATCAAAGGACCACTAGCAAGTATTAACTGCTAGTGGAGTTTTGGATTTGACATTAGCCTCGCGAACCCGCTGCTAGATGGGTAGCGAATGCCAAATCCACTCCACTAGCGCGTCGCGCCGCTTGCGGTCCGGCGCGGCTGCGTCGGCTGGCCGGCCATGACCTTGCGGATCGCCTGCTCCAACGTCGGCAGTTCGAACGGCTTGCGCAGAATCGGAAACCGGGTTTCACCGGCAGCGGCCACGTCGCTGTAGCCGGTCGTGAGCAGCACGCGGATCGCCGGATAGTGCTCCGCCACTTCCTGGGCGAGATGGATGCCGTTCATGCCGTTTGGCATCACGATGTCGCTGAAGACGAGATCGATCAGGTCGCCGCGCTTGATAGTCTCCAGCGCATCGGCGGCGCTGCCGGCGCGCAGGACGCGGTAGCCGATCTGTTCGAGAAGCGTGGCGGTCACATCGGCGACGTCGGGATTGTCCTCGACCACGAGAATCGTGCCCTCGGCACTCCCCAATTTTTGTGGATCGCCCATCCGGGGCGTTGCCACCGCAGCGGTGTCACAGCGGCCGAGATAGATCGAGAGCGTGCTGCCGCGTCCGACTTCGCTGGTCACGCTGACCGTCCCGCCGGACTGGTGGGCAAAGCCGTAGACCTGCGACAGCCCGAGGCCGGTCCCCTTGCCCACCGCCTTGGTGGTGAAGAACGGATCGAAAATCTTCTTGAGAGTGTCCTGCGGGATGCCGACGCCGGTATCGGCGAACGATATGACCACGTGGTCGTTCGCCGGCTGCCCGAGGCGGCCCTCGCCGGCGGGAACGTTGCGCGCCGAGATCGTGAAGGTGCCGCCGTCGGGCATCGCATCGCGTGCATTGACCGCAATATTGACGAGCGCCAGCTCAAACTCCGCGACATCGGCTTCGACCGGCCACAGGTCGTCGGGAAGCTCGACGGCGAGCGTGATGTTGCCGCGCAGTGAGCTGCTGAGCATTGGCCGCATCTCGTGCACCCGTTGCCGCAGATCGATCGGCACCGGATTGAGCGGCTGGCGGCGCGAGAAGGTCAGGAGCTGACGGGTCAGCCGCTCCCCGCGCTGACTGGCGCCCATGATCGCGTCGACGGCGCGCAACTGGTTCGGCTCCGACAGCTTCCGGCGTAGCAATTCGGCGTGCCCGCTGACGATCATCAGCAGGTTGTTGAAGTCGTGGGCAATGCCGCCGGTCAACTGGCCGAGCGCTTCCATCTTCTGCATTTGTGCAAGCTGTTCGCGCGTGCGTTCGAGCTCGATCTCGGCCTGCTTGCGCTCGGTGACGTCGAAGCAGATGCCGTGCATGCTTACGACGCGGCCGGCGTCGTTCTTCACCAGCTCGACGCAGGTTTGCACATGGCGGATTTCGCCGTTCGGACGCACGATCCGCCGGTCACCCTGGAAGCCCCGGCCCGCCTTGATCGCGGCCTGCACCTGCTCGCGCACCCGGTCACGGTCGTCGGGATGGATGCGCTTGAGATAACCATCGAACGTGCCGGAGTTTTCCTGGCCGCGCTCGACGCCGAAGATCTCGTAGAGCTGGTCGGACCAGACGATCTCGTTGGTTTCGAGATTGCGCACCCAGCTTCCGAGGTTGGCGAGACGCTGCGCCTCGCTCAAATTCCTGGTTTGCCGATCAAGCACGCTCTCGGCCCGCTTGCGGCGATCGATCTCGTCCTTCAACGCAAGATTTGCCTCGGTCAGATCGGTGGTACGCGTGGCGACCCGCCGGTTGAGATCGTCATGCACGGTGCGCAGCTCGTCCTCGGTGCGCCGGCGCATGGCCGCGTCCGCGCTCAGCGCGAGGCTCGGCACCGCCACGCCGATCAGGAACGTCAGCAACAGCAGGAAGGATTCGTTGAGCGTCTCGCGGCCGAACGGGCCGCTGCCGGCGAGCGTGCCCCACACCGCAAATCCGGCAAGCACCAGTGCGGATGTGGCGGTGTCGCGCGGGCCGCGGCGCAGCGCCGACCATAATAGCGGCAGCACGGCCAGGAACCCGAGCGGCGCCCGGCGTTCGGCGGTCTCGAAGATCGGGCTGAATGCGATCAGCCCAATCGCGCACGCGACACAGAAGATGGCGATCGATTCGAACGTCTTGCGGCGGTCAAGCTTCCGGATATCCGCCGACGCCCACAACACGATGACGGGCGTGACCAGCAATGCGCCGGCCAAATCGCCGAGCCACCAGGTCAGCCAGATCGAGCCCAGCGTCGCCGGATCTGCTTGGTCGCCGATGGCAAGGCTTGTGACGCCGATGGTGGCGCACAATGCCGTCGGCAGGAAGGACAACAGCGCAAAGCGGGCGACGCCGGCCGGGCTCTGGAAGGTGTCTTTGCCGTCCGACCAGCGACCAATCAGGTAGGCGCCCAGCAATGCTTCGATCGTGTTGCCCGCGCCGATGGCGAGCGACGTCGCGACCGACCCGGCGGTGGTGACGTTGGCGGCGAAGGCCGCGACCAGAATCGCCGGCCAGACCCACGGGCCGCGCAGAAGGAGCGCAGCAAGCGCAAGCCCGGTCGGCGGCCAGATCGGCGAGGTGTTCGGATTGATCGAGGCGAGCATCAGCCCGGCCTTGGCCAATGCGAAGTAGACGACGCCGATAACGCAAAGCTCGAGGCCGTAGACCCACCCTACGTGCAACCGGCCGCGCGACGTTCCGATGTCTCCGTTCGACATCATCGATGGGATCTCTCGACGTTTCAGGTGAATCGAAAGCCCTTCAATCGGGAAACAGATAATCCCTCCCCGCCCGCACGCACCTCTACCGGCCTACCGGCGCCGTCACATCCGTTACTGAAAGGTAGCTGCGGAGCGCCTGAGAACGGTAACGCGCTGAGGGTCGATCCGGTTCCGGCGCTGCGACGTCCTGAACGCAAGGCGACAAGAATTTATGGGCAACATTTTCCCAATTGATGCGATGGGCTTAGGCAAATTTTAAGCGGCAGCATGTAGTTTTCGTGGTGAGTTGTCTGTCGAGTGCGTGAGTAGATTCATGACTGAGCCCCTTCGACCGAGGGCCAAGTACGTCATCGGGCCTGACGGCAGCCCCCTGACGATCGCCGATCTGCCCGCGCCCGGTACAAAGCGTTGGGTTATTCGGCGAAAGGCAGAAGTCGTCGCTGCCGTACGCGGCGGCCTCCTCTCGCTTGAGGAAGCCTGCAGCCGCTATACGCTGACGGTCGAAGAATTCCTCTCCTGGCAGTATTCCATCGACCAGCACGGCCTCGCGGGCCTGCGCACCACGCGCATCCAGCAGTATCGCCAGTAACGTCTGCGAAACACCTATTACCGAATTCCTGACAACGCCGGCCCCGGGCCGGCGTTGTCGCGTTTCGGGGCACGGCGATGGAACTTTCTTCGGCACATGTCGATTGTCTCCCGGCGCAGGCGATATCCCGGGAGGAACCAGCCCATGCGACGCATTGATTGGCGATTCGGGCTGGTAGCGGCGGCAGCCTTGCTCTGCACGGCGCCGGCTCACAGCCAGACACCGGCGAATCCAGAGGTCCCGGCGACGACGCGGACCGTCAACCTCACCCTTGAGCAGCGCCATGTGATCCGCGAACTGGTTCGCGACCTGAAAGTCGCCCCGGCTGGGGACGATTTGAAGGTCGCGGCGGGCGACGACGTGCCCGGCAAGGTCCAGGTGCTCCCCATTCCAGCGCTGATCGGTCAAAAAGTGCCGCAGATCAGGTCGCATCGCTTCTATGTGACCCAGCAGCAGATCGTCATTGTCGACCCCCAGGACCAGAAAGTGGTCGAGGTGATCGAGTAGGCGATCACCTTTTCCTGCCTCACCGGCCATTCGTTAACCCGACGGTAACCATCAACCGGGCAATTCTTGCCGGGTAGGACACTACCGGGCGGGGTCGGGGTCAGTGGCAGGACTGGTCGAGTTTTTGAAATCTCTGGGGGCGGCCCGGATCGCGGCCATGGTCGCGGTGGCGGTCACGCTGATCGGGTTCTTCGCATTCGTGATCCTGCGGATGTCCGCCCCGCAAATGACGATGCTGTTCTCCGACCTGTCGCTGGAGGACTCCAACGCGATCATCAAGGATCTGGAGCGGCAGACCATCCCCTTCGAGCTGCGCAATGACGGCGCGACCATCATGGTGCCGCGCGACCGGGTGGCCCGGCTGCGGATGAAGCTCGCGGAGGGCGGGCTGCCCAAGGGCGGCGGCGTCGGCTACGAAATTTTCGACCGGTCGGACACGCTGGGAGCCACAAGCTTCGTCCAGAACGTCAACCACTTACGCGCGCTGGAGGGCGAATTGGCCCGCACCATCCGGGCGATCGACCGGGTGCAGATGGCCCGCGTCCATCTGGTGCTGCCCGAGCGGCAACTGTTCTCCCGCGACCGGCCGGAAGCGACAGCATCGATCGTGCTCAGGGTCCGCGGCATGCTCGAGCCGCAGCAGGTGCGCGCCATCCGGCATCTCGTTGCGTCCGCCGTCAACGGCCTCAAGCCGGAACGCGTGTCGATCATCGACGAGGCCGGCCGGCTGCTGGCGGACGGAGCCAAGAGCGACAACGCCCTGGGCGTCACCGCCGACGAGCGCCAGCTCGCCTACGAGCGGCGCCTGCGAGAGCAGGTCGAGACGATCGTCACTTCCGTGGTCGGACCCGGCCGGGCGCGGGTGCAGCTCACCGCCGATTTCGACTTCAACCGGGTGACCCAAACCTCCGAGCGATTCGATCCGGAAGGCCGCGTCATGCGGTCGAGCCAGACACGGGAAGAATTGTCGGCCAGCGGCAACGGGCAGGACCAGGTCACCGTCGGCAACGAGCTTCCCGGCGGTCAGCGGCCCCCCGAAAACACCCAGACTCCGCGCGAGCAGTCCAAAAAGACCGAGGAAGTCGTCAACTACGAGATTTCCCGCTCGACCAAAACCGAAGTAACCGAAGGCGGCCGCGTCAACCGGATCTCGGTCGCGGTGCTGGTCGACGGCAACTATGCCCGCGGCGCCAACGGCGAAGCCACCTATCAGCCGCGCGAGAAGGAAGAGCTCGACCGCATTTCCAAGCTAGTGCAGACGGCGATCGGCTTCGACCAGCGCCGCGGCGACCAGGTGGAGGTCGTCAACCTGCGTTTCGCCGAAACCCCCGCGACACCGATCAACGAGCCGACCGGCTGGCTGTCGTTCCTGCAATTCACCAAGGCCGACATCATGAGCTACGTCGAGCTCTTCGTGATGGCGCTGCTTGGCCTGGTGGTGCTGCTGACGGTGGTGCGGCCGCTGGTCCGTCGCGTCATCGCGCCGGAGCATGGACGCAATCACGAAGCCACGATCGCCGCCGCCATCGCGGGCGGCGACATGCAGACCGCGATCGCCGCCGGCGCCACCGCCGAAGAAATCAAAGCCGTGCCCAACCAGACCGCCAAGATGATCGACATCGCGCAGGTCCAGGGCCAGGTCCATGCCCAGTCGGTGCAGCGCGTCGGCGACCTCGTGGACAGGAATCCAAGCGAAACAGTCTCCATCATCCGCACCTGGCTCCACGAGAGCGCAGCCTGATCGACAGCTATGGCAACAGCCAGCGAACAAGACCAAGCTAAACGCGACATCGAAAGCGCGATGGCGGCGCTCGCCAGCCGCGGCGGCGACAGGAGAAATATTCGCAAATTGAGCGGGCCCGAGCGCGCCGCAGTGCTGATGCTCGCGCTCGGCGAGCAGCACGGCGGCAAGATCTGGGGCATGCTCGACGACGAGGAATTGCGCGAGCTGTCGATCGTCATGTCGACGCTCGGCACAATCGAGGCGGAAGCGGTCGAGAACCTGCTGCTCGAATTCGTCGGACGCATGTCGGCGTCCGGCGCGCTGATGGGCAACTACGACGCCACCGAGCGGCTGCTGTGCCAGTTCCTGCCGCCCGAGCGGGTCGGCGGCATCATGGACGAAATCCGCGGCCCGGCCGGCCGCAACATGTGGGAGAAGCTTTCCAACGTCCAGGAAGAGGTGCTCGCCAACTACCTCAAGAACGAATATCCGCAGACGGTGGCGGTGGTGCTGTCCAAGATCAGGCCCGAGCATGCCGCACGGGTGCTTGGGATCCTGCCGGAAGATCTCGCGCTCGACGTCGTCAACCGCATGCTCAAGATGGAGGCGGTGCAGAAAGAGGTGCTGGAGCGGGTCGAGAACACGCTGCGCACCGAATTCATGTCGAACCTCTCGCAGACCCGCCGCCGCGACGCCCACGAGGTCATGGCGGAAATCTTCAACAATTTCGACCGCCAGACCGAGACGCGCTTCATGACCGCGCTCGAGGAGGAGAACCGCGAGGCCGCCGAGCGCATCAAGACGCTGATGTTCACGTTCGATGATCTCACGCGGCTCGATGCCGGTTCGGCGCAGACCATGATGCGCAACATCGACAAGGACAAGCTCGCCATCGCGCTCAAGGGCGCGAACGAGACCGTGCGCCAGTTCTTCATGAGCAATATGTCGACGCGTGCCGCCAAGATGCTGATCGACGACATGCAGGCGATGGGCCCGGTGCGGCTGCGCGACGTCGACGAGGCGCAGTCGCAACTCGTCAATCTCGCGAAAGACCTCGCGGCCAAGGGCGAGATCATGATCTCCAAGAGCCGCGGCGACGAAGAGTTGATTTATTGAGGTCATGCGGATGAGAGCGGCGCCAGCCAAATTCCTGTTCGAGACCGACTTCCGCCCAGGGGGCGGAGACAGCAAGCCGTCGATCGGACTCGACGAGCACGCCGCCAGGCTCAAGGAGGCCGAAGCCGCCGCCTTTACGCACGGGTTCGACCAGGGCGCGACCGAGGCCAGGGCGGAAGCCGAGAAGCGCTCGGCCGCCATCATCGAACGCATCGCGACGGCGATGAACGTGCTCGACAAGCAGCTTGAGGCGGTGGAAGCGAAGTTTGAAACCGAAGCCGTCGAGGTGGCGGTCGCGGTCGCGAAGAAGCTCGCGCCGGAGCTGTTGGCACAAGAGCCGTTCGCGGAGATCGCGGCGCTCGCCATCGACTGCTTCCGCAACCTGGTCAAGTGCCCGCATGTGGTGGTGCGCGTGAACGACGCGCTGCACGAGACCGCGCGCGACAAGCTCGACGAGATCATTCGCCGCTGCAGCCCCGACACCCGGCTGGTGGTGCTGGCCGAACCGGAGATCGCGGTCGGCGACTGCCGGATCGAATGGGCCGACGGCGGCATCGACCGCGACAGCGCCGCCATCGCCGCGGCGATCGACGAAGCGGTGGCGCGATATATCAGTGCGCGGCAAAGCGGAACAGAGACGGGCGGCGCGCCTATACCGGGCGTCAAGTGGAGGTAACCGATGAGCGATAACGACGGCAAAGTGCCGCTTCCCGACCTTGAATCGGGCGCCGCACCTCCAATGGACGTAAGCGCGCTCGAGCCGCAATCATCCGACGCGCCGAGCCACAGCGCGGCCGACCTCGAAGCGGTGTTCGACGTGCCGGTCAAGGTGTCCGCCGTGCTCGGCCGCGCGCGCATGGAGGTCTCGGACCTGCTCAAGCTCGGCCCCGGCACCGTGCTCGAACTCGACCGCAAGGTCGGCGAGGCAATCGACATCTACGTCAACAACCGCCTAGTCGCCCGCGGCGAGGTGGTGCTGGTCGAGGACAAGCTCGGCGTGACCATGACGGAAATCATCAAGGCGGAGCGGAATTGACGCGCGGGGCCTGAGAAGCCGGCACCGCGCGCTGCTATAAAAGGAACAATGCCATGCGTCTCCTCATTGTCGGGACCCTGAAGGGCCAGCTCACCACCGCCACCAAGATCGCCATGGACCGCGGCGCAAGCGTCACGCACGCGAGCGACGTCGATCAAGCGCTCAACGTGCTGCGCTCCGGCCGCGGCGCCGATCTGCTGATGGTCGACGTCGCCCTCGACATCCGCGATCTGGTGCTGCGGCTCGATGCCGAGCGCATCGCGGTGCCGATCATCGCCTGCGGCGTCAACAACGACGCGCGCGCCGCGGTCGCCGCCATCCATGCCGGCGCCAAGGAGTACATCCCGCTGCCGCCCGATCCGGAGTTGATCGCGGCGGTGCTCGCGGCGGTCACCGACGATGCGCGCGAATTGATCTATCGCGACGAGATGATGGCGCATGTGGTCAAGCTTGCCCAGCAGATCGCGCCGTCCGACGCTTCGGTGATGATCACCGGCGAGTCCGGGACCGGCAAGGAAGTGATCGCGCGCTACGTGCACGGCCGCTCGAACCGGGCCAAGGCCCCGTTCATTTCGGTCAACTGCGCGGCGATCCCGGAGCACCTGCTCGAGTCCGAGCTGTTCGGGCACGAAAAAGGCGCCTTCACCGGCGCGGTGGCGCGCCGAATCGGCAAGTTCGAGGAGGCGACCGGCGGCACGCTGCTGCTCGACGAGATCTCCGAAATGGACGTGCGGCTGCAGGCCAAGCTCCTGCGCGCGATCCAGGAGCGCGTCATCGACCGCGTCGGCGGCACCAAGCCGGTGCCGGTCGATATCCGCATCATCGCGACGTCGAACCGCAACCTGGTCGAGGCGGTACGCGCGGGCACGTTCCGCGAGGACCTGCTGTTCCGCCTCAACGTGGTGAACCTTAAAATTCCGCCGCTGCGGGAGCGCCCGGCCGACGTCCTGGAGCTCGCCCAGCACTTCATCAAGAAATATGCCGACGCCAACGGCGTCACGGCGCGGCCGCTCTCCGCGGAGGCGCGGCGCGCACTGGTGCTCAACCGCTGGCCGGGCAATGTCCGCGAGCTGGAGAACACGCTGCACCGCGCCGTGTTGCTCGCGACCGGCGACGAGATCGGTATCGACGGCATCCTGACGCCGGACGGGATGCGCCTCGATCAGGCCAAGAACCCGACCGTCGCGCATGCGACGCTCGCGGCCGAGACCGTGACGCGCGCTCTGGTCGGCCGCACGGTGGCCGACGTCGAGCGCGACCTCATCCTGGAGACGCTCAAGCACTGCCTCGGCAACCGGACGCACGCCGCCAACATCCTCGGCATCTCGATCCGCACGCTGCGCAACAAGCTCAACGAATATGCCGACGACGGCGTGCCGATCCCGCCGCCGGGCGGCGGCGAGATGCGGGGCGCGGCGTAGACTCGTTCCGCGGCTCCGCGCCTTCCGAAAAACATTCTCCTCACCTATGATCAAGCCTCCCCCACCGAGGCTTGATCATGACGCACATCGTTTCTCCCATCATTTTCGACCGGCGCAACCTGCTTGCCGGCCTTGCTTTGCTTGGACTGAGCGCGCCCGCCGCCGCGCAGACCGCCCTGCCGCTGTCGGCGGACAGGCTCGACGATCTCGTTCAGCAGGCGCTGCAAAGCCCGCAGGAGATCAAATTCGCGCGGCCGGAGATTCTCGGGTTCCGCAACATGGCCGTCGTGACCCGGCAGGTCACCCGCTCGGCGCCAAACGAGAATTACTACGTCGCGGTCGTCGTCCCCGAGATCGAGGATGGCATCATGTTTTTCCGCGGCACGGAGCAGCCGCTGTCGTTCGTGATGCATCGCACCGGCAAGCACCTGCGCCGGATCATCAGCGCGCGCAACGCCGACGGGCAATTGTCGCAGTGGAGCGGCCAGCCGGCCGACAAGGACTTTGCCTCGCAACTGAGTTTCTGGGCCCGCGAGAGTTAGCGGCTGGCCGGAGTGCCGCCGGAACCGCGCCGCCCGTCAGCGCCCGAACACCCACAGCATGGTGCTGATCGCAAAGCTCAATCCCAGCGTGACCAGGATCGCGAAATAGATCAGCTCGCCCTTGCTCGCGGGCTTGGGCCCCGCCGACTGGCGCCGGGGCACGTATCTGCGGAGATAGGGCCACGCCATCACGACGACGAGGATCGCGGTCCCGAGAGCAATGATGTAGCGCATCGTGGTGTCGATCCTTGCGGGGCCGGTATGTTAGCTTCCGCTATTCACATCAGGAAGGTAACGCGACCGCAATGACCGAAACCAAGTTCACCACCGCCCTCATTGTCGGCGCGGGCGCCGGCCTGTCCGCCTCCTTGGCGCGCGTGCTCAGCAAGGACGGCATCAAGGTCGCGCTAGCGGCCCGTTCGACCGACGATCTCCACGACATCGCGGTCGAGGCCGGCGCCGAGACGTTCTCGTGCGACGCGTCCAAGCGCGCCGACGTCGACGCGCTGTTCCAAAACCTCGACGCCACCATCGGGGCGCCGGATATCGTGATCTACAACGCGAGCTTCCGCACCCGCGGGCCGTTCGCGGAGCTCGACCCGGCCGAGGTCGAAAAGTCGATCGCGGTGACCGCATTCGGTGCATTCCTGGTGGCGCAGCAGGCGGTGCGCCGCATGCTGCCGAACGGACGCGGCGTCATCCTGTTCACCGGTGCGTCGGCGGGCGTGAAGGGCTATCCGCAGTCGGCGCCGTTCGCGATGGGCAAGTTCGCGCTGCGCGGACTCTCGCAGAGCATGGCGCGAGAGCTTCATCCGCAAGGCATCCACGTCGCGCATGTGGTGATCGACGGCGGCATCAAGAGCGCGCGCCGCGCGGAGCCGCCGGACAAGCCCGACAGCCTGCTCGATCCCGATGCGATCGCGGCGAGCTATCTTCACGTCATTCATCAGCCGCGCAGCGCCTGGGCCACCGAGATCGAGTTGCGGCCCTGGGTGGAGCGTTTCTAGTGCTGCCGATTTGGCGTTCCTACGACGGACTCTGCCAATTTGCCGTCAGCTTGACGCACCCTGCCCGCTGGCCCGCACCATGAGCAAGGTTGCGTAGCCCGGCTCCACCACGATATCGAGGAAATACGGACGGCCTGCCTCGACCGCGGCGATCGCTTTTTCCAGCGCGGGACGCAGGTCGCTGACCTTTTCGACCGGTCCCGCCGCTTCGACGCCTTGCGCGCGCGCCATGGCGGCAAGGTCTATGTTCGGATCGGCGAGCCTCATGCCGATCCATTTGTTTTCGACCGGACGTCCGCGTTCTCGTGCAACCTGCCCCTGATGGACCTCGTCGTTGAAGTTGGAGCGATTGTTCGAGACGATGACCAGCACCGGAATGCGGTAGTGCGCGGCGGTCCAAAGCGCCGTGGCCCCTTGCGTGAAATCGCCGTCACCGATCATCGTCATTGCAACGCGACCGGACCCACGCAACGCCAGGCCCACACCCACGGCCATGCCGGCGCCTGAACCGAGCCCGCCGCCGCCGTCGGTGCCGAGATAGTCGAGCGGCTCGCGGAAATGATACTGGTCGCTCGCCCACCCGATCGGCACGCGTGTGAAGGTGAACTTCCTGCCCTCGCGCAACTGCGCCAGGCAGCGCGCGAGGTCGTGGTTGGTGATGGCTCGGTTCCCATCCGCATCATTGGCAGGCGCCGGCGCCAATTGCGCGGCCTTGAAGCCTTCCCACGTCTTCGGCTTGGCTTGCACGCTGCGCTCGATAAGCGGCAACAGCAGCCGCACGGCCGCATCGGGATCGGCGAGCACGCGCAAGTCGACGGCCGGTAGCGCGAGATGATCCTTGCTCCAGCCGTTGTGAACATAGCTGTCGAGGCTGCAATGAATGACGGTTGCCTTCGGCCCGCCCTTGACGTTCATCAGCTTGAACCAGCCGCCGAGATCGAAGGAATCCAGCGCCAGGATGACGTCGGCGCTGCGCATGAGCTCAAGCGTTTCCTTCGAGGGCGTGTAGCGCGGCGGATAGACATGCAGCGGATGTTCGGTGGGGAATCCCGCTCCCGCGCGAAGCTCACTGATCACCTTGGCGCCCAGCGCTTCGGCCAGACGCACCCGCCGATCCCAATCCTCGACATTACGCGACACCCGGCCAACCAGCAGCAATGGCCTGCTGGCCCCGGTCAATAGCCGCGCCATCTCTTCAAGCGTGTCTTGCGAGGGCGCCGGAGGAGGTCCGGGCTTGAACCGCGACGGATCGGGAAACTCGACCGGACCCTTCAATGACAATTCCTGCAGGCCGGCATCGAGGCAAACATAAGTCGGCCCCTTCGGGGGCGTGCAGGCCAACTGCATGGCGCGCAGAAATGATTCACACAGCGCTGGTACCGACGTCGGCTGGTCGTCCCACTTGGTGTAATTGCGCAGCAACGCTCCCTGATCTTGCGCCGTATGAACCCAATCGACCCAAGGCCGGCGAATATCCGCATCGACCGGTCCAGTCGCGCCGAACATCACGATCGGCGCGCGGTTGATCCAGGCGTTGAAGATTGCCATCAACCCATGCATCAACCCGACATTGCTGTGCAGCAGGCAGCCCATCGGCTGTTCCGTGACGCGGGCATAACCATGAGCGATCGACACCGCATGCTCCTCATGCAGCGTCAGCAGCATCTGCGGATTGCGATTGCCGAGATAGTTGACGAGGCTGTCATGCAGGCCGCGATAGCTGGCACCCGGATTCATCGCGACATATTTCAGGTCCAGCCGCCGGATCATCTCGGCCATGGCGTCGCTGGCCCATTCCATCTGGGCGTTGCCGCCGGGAACGGGCGATTCGATGTCTTCAAGCTTGCTCATTGAACGCCGCGGTGGTTGTTGTCGGTCACGCTCATTGCAAGTCCAGTCCGCTCTCGCGGATCACTTGATTCCATCGCGCGTTCTCGTCTTGCAGGATCTTTGTGAATTCGGCCGGGCTGGTTCCAACGCCGCCGTTGCCCATGGTGTAGAGACGCTCGGCGACGTCCCTGGCGGCCAGCGCCTTCGACACCTCGGCCTGGAGCCGATTGACGATCTCCGGCGACGTCTTGGGCGGAGCGAACAGGCCGTACCACTGCGACACGTCGTAGTCGGGATAGCCGAGTTCGCGGAAGGTGGGAATATCCGGCAGGGACGGTGTGCGCTCGGACGACGTCACCGCCAACCCCTTCACGCCGCCCGAGCGGACATGCGGGATGTTTGAGCCAATGTTGTCGAACAGGAAATCGATATGGCCTCCCATGACGTCCTGCAGCGCAGGCACGCTCCCTTTGTAAGGAACGTGGAACAGATTGGTCTTGGTCATGCTCTTGAAGTACTCGGCGGCGAGGTGAAACAGCGTTCCGGTGCCGCCGGAGCCAAAGCTGAGCTTGCCGGGATATTTCTTCGCAAGCGCAACGAACTCCGGCACGTTATTTACGGGCAGCTTCGGCGAGGCCACCATGATCACATGGCCTCGGGCAACAAGGCTGACCGGCGCGAGGTCGCGCACGAGGTCATACGGCGGATTGTTGGGCTTGGCCGCAAGCATGGCAAAGCCGCTCGACGCCAACAGCAGCGTGTGACCGTCCGGCGCGGCGTTGATGACCGGCCTGACCGAGTTGAGATAATTTGCACCCGGTCGCGGCTCGATAATGACGGGTTGACCGAAGACTTCGCTCAGCTTCGGTCCGATGAGGCGTGCAACTGCATCCGCACCGCCCCCCGCCGGAACGCCGATGATGATCGTGATCGGGCGGTTTGGAGCGAATTGCGCAAATGCACCGGTGGTGCACAGCATGGTCAATGCGGCCACGCAAATCGGCACCACCCCGATACGCCTGGTTGCCTGCTTCATTGCCTCCTCCCTGACTTCATTATTGTACTTATATAAAGTATAATCCGGGTTCGCGCGCAAGCAAGGTCGTCGCAGGCGGAAGACAGACCCCGGCTTGCATGGCTGCCTCCCGCGCGTATCACTCTGCGCTTTGCGTTTCCTTTTTTCGGCGGAGACTTCATGGCAAAGCGAACCAAGGCGACGCCCGGCGGCACCGTGCGACCGAGTGGCACAGTTGGCGGCGGCAACGCCTGGAGCCGGCGGCTCTTGGAAACGTTCGTCGCGGTTGCGCAAACGGGCAGCATGAGCGCGGCTGCCGAGCAGCTAGGGTTGTCGCAGCCGGCGATCTCGCAAGCGGTGAGCGCGCTTGAGAATGCGACCGGCACGCAGCTGTTTGACCGCACGGTTCGGCCGCCAAAACTAACCCTGCAGGCAAAATCGCTTCTCCCCTATGCGATCGCAGTGACCGAGAGCATCGAGCGGCTTGAAGCGGCGCTCGCTCTCGACGGCAAGGGTCAGCTGCCGTCACTTCATATCGGGATGATGAACAGCTTTGCCGCCACGCTTGGACCTTATGTGATCAATCCACTGCGTGATGTTGCACTCGAGTGGTCGGTGACGACCAACTATTTCAACACCCGTTTTGAGGCCCTCACCGCCCGGCGCGTCGACTTTATCATCACAGCCGATGAATCTCCGGCGCCGCCCGACATCGAGCGGATGCCCATCCTGTCGGAGCCGTTCCTATTGGTGTTGCCGAAAACCTACCGGAAAACGAATGTCCTCATAAAGCAGGTCACCAATGACCTCGATATGATCCGGTTCGGTCGGGATGCGTATATGACGGCGCGATTGGATCGCTATCTTCAGGAGCACGGTGCAAATCTGCGCTCCCGGTACCAGTTCGACACAATTGACGCCGCCTTACAGATGGTCGCTTCCGGCCTGGGCTGGTGCTTGCTGACACCGCTGGCGGTATTTCGAGCCATTGAACGCGGCGAGAATATTCGGGTGACCGCTCCGCCCGGACGGCTGATCAACCGCACGATCGAGGTTGCTTGCCGACGCGGCGAAGGGCGTCACGTCGCAGAGCAAATCCGCAATGCTGCCGCCGCCGCATTGCGAATGCACTTCCTGCCGGTGATCGCCAAAACCCTGGGTCAGGCCAAAGGCATGATCAAGATTTCTTAGCGAGAGCACGATCTAAATCGTCAGCTCAATCAGGAAAGGCCCGGCCGAAGAATTCGCATGGGTGAATTGGTCCACGAATTCCTCCATGTTGGAGGCTCGTGCCGCTTCAACGCCCATGCTCTCGGCCAGCCCTACCCAACCGATATCGGGATTGCCCAGGCTCAGCATTTCAAGCGCCACCCGTCCCGGGTTGGCGCCCACATTCGCCAGTTCTCCAAGCAGAATGGAATACTGGCGATTGGAAAGCAGCACCGTGGTGATAGGAAGCTTCTCGCGCGCGTGGGACCATAGCGCTTGCAGCGTGTACATCGCTGAACCGTCCGCCTGCAGCGCGACCACGCGCCGCCCAGGGGCGGCAATGGCGGCTCCGGCCGCCATCGGCAGGCCGCACCCGATCGACGCTCCCGTGATCTGCAACCAGTCATGGGGAGGAGCACTTGCAAGGCCGTTGAAAAACCCGCGGCCGAAACTGACGCTTTCGTCGATGACGATGGCATTGTCCGGCAACAACGCGGCCAGCGTCTGCGTGACCGCCTCCGGCGTGATAGCGCCGCGCCGCACCGGTTCCGGTCGTTTCAGGCCGGGTACCGCGACCGGCGGCGCCCCCACCGCTTCCGCCAGGCTCGCCAGCGCATCGGCGATGTCCTGCTCCGGGCGCGCGACCGTATGGACCGCGCAGCCCTCGGGAAACAGGTAGCCGGGTTTGTTGGGATAGGCGAACGGCGCGACCGGTGGCTGCGTGCCCAGCAGCATGAGGTGCTTGGTGCCGGCGATCACCGCGATCGCCTGGTCGATGCCGTAGGGCAATCGCATGATCGGGTAGCGGCCTTGCCCACGCTCAACGCGTGCGTTGAACTGCGCACAGACGATCTTCGCGCCGGTGGCCGCGCCGATGCGGTGAAGATCGTCAAGCATGGCGGCGCAGATCGGATGGCCGCCCAGGAGGATGGTGACCGGCTCGCCACCAAGCAAGAGCGCCGCGGCGTGGCGGATGATGTGCGGAGCAACCCGCCCCAACGGGGGCGGCGCGAGCGCCTGCCCGACGGCGCCGCCATCGTCCCAGCATGTATCGGCCGGCGCGATCAACGTCGCGATCTGGCCATTCGCGGTTCGCGCCGCCTGGACGGCCGCGGCAGCGTCGGCGCCGATGGTCGATACCGAGCCCACAACGCGGGTCCAACCCGAAACGCCGCGCGCCCATCCTTCCGTGTCCGCGGTCAAGGGCGGATCAAGCGGCCGGTGGTAGCTCGCCTGGTCGCCGACGATGTTGACGAGCGGCGAGCGCGCACGCCGGGCGTTGTGCAGATTGGCAAGCCCGTTGGCCAGCCCAGGTCCGCCATGCAAAAGCGTGATCGCCGGCTTCTCGGCCATACGCCCGTAGCCGTCAGCGGCTCCGGTCGCGACGCCTTCAAACAGGCACAGCACGCCGCGCAGACCGGGCACCCGGTCGAGCGCCGCGACGAAATGCATCTCGCTGGTGCCAGGATTTGAAAAACATGTCGTGACGTTCGACGCGATCAACGTCCGAACGAGGGTCTCGGCACCATTCACAAGCTGCTCGTCCTGTTATCTTGTTGATGTGATGGAGGGCGGCGGGGCGGACCTATTGGCGGCGAGCGCTCGGGAGCCAGGGATAAGCAGCCCGGCGGTTCATCTCGAAGCGCTCGATCGCGTCCCGATATTCCAAAGTCACGTCAATATCATCGATCCCGCGCATCAGCCGCTCTTTGCGCAGCGAACTGATCTCGAAGTGGTAGCGCTCGACGTCCGACGCGATCACCTGCTGATTGGGAAGGTCGATGGTGATGGTCACGCCAGGATTGTCGCCGAGCTTCCGCCAGAGCGCGCGGACGTCGGCTTCGGGCAAGGTGACGGCGAGAACGCCGTTCTGAATACAATTGACCTGGAAGATCTCGCCGAAGCTTGGACCGATCAGCGCCCGCAATCCAAAGTCCATCGCCGCAAAAGCCGCGCCTTCACGCGAGGACCCGCAACCGAAGTCGCTATCCGTGATGAGGATTTTGGCGTCGCTGTAGGCCGGCTGGTTCAGCACGAAGTCGGCCCGAGGCTGTCCCTTCTCATCGAAACGCAGGTCGTAGAGAAACGCCTCGCCGTAGTCGTGGCCCGGCCGCCGGTGCCGCCGCATATAGCGCCCGGGCAGGATCATCCCGGTATCGATCTTGGCAATTTCGAGCGGAGCCGCGACCGCAGTCAGCACGGTGAATGGAAGCATGGCGCCCTCAGTTCAGCGGCAAGATACGCACGTCGGCGAGGCGGCCAAAGACCGCCGCCGCCGCGACCATGGCGGGACTCATGATGTGGGTCAGCGCGCCGCGTCCCTGCCGGCCTTCGAAGTTGCGGTTGGTGGTCGAGGCGCAGCGCTCGCCGGGCGCGACGATCTCGCCGTTCGAGCCGTTGCACATTGAGCAGCCGGAATCCCGCCACTCAAGCCCGGCGTCGAGAAAGATGCGGTCGAGGCCCTCGCTCTCGGCCTGCCGCTTCACGGCGCTCGAACCCGGCGACACCATCCCGGGCACCTTCACGCGGCGGCCCTTGAGAACCGCGGCCGCCGCCCGCAGGTCTTCAATGCGGCTGTTGGTGCAGGACCCGATGAAGACGCGGTCGATCGTGACCTTCTCCAGGGGCGTGGTCGGCGCGAGGTTCATGTAGTCGAGCGCGCGCTCGACATGGCGGCGACGGTCGCCGTCGGCGATGCCGGCGGGATCGGGGATCACGCCGTCGACCGGCGAGCAATCCTCAGGGCTGGTGCCCCACGTGACCATCGGCGCAAGACGACCGGCGTCGAGGCCGAGTTCGCGGTCGAACATCGCGACTTCGTCGCTCGGCAGCGTCTTCCAGTATTCGAGCGCACTGTCCCAATCTTTGCCCGACGGCGCATTGCGGCGGCCGTGCAAGAAGGCGTAGGTCGTGTCGTCCGGCGCAATCATGCCGATCCGCGCGCCGCCCTCGATCGACATGTTGCAGACGGTCAGGCGTCCTTCCATCGACATCGCACGAATGGTGGATCCGGCATATTCCACCGCAAATCCGGTGGCGCCTCCGACCCCGATCTCGCGGATGATGGACAGGATCACGTCTTTGGCGGTCACCGCCGGCGGCAGCGTCCCGTCGATGGTGATCCGCATGGTCTTTGGCTTTTTCAGCCACACGGTCTGCGTCGCCACCACGTGCCGAAGCTGGTTGCCGCCGCCGATCGGAATGGCGAGCGCACCACAGGCGCCGTTGGTGGCGGTATGGGAGTTGTTGCATGTGATGAGCATTCCCGGCTGGGCGATACCCAATTCCGGCGCGATGACGTGGGCGATGCCCTGGTCGCGATGGCCCCAGCCGACATGCGGCAGATTGAATGCAGCAGAGTTCTCGTCGAGCATTTCCACGACGCGCCGGATTTCCGGATTTGACATTCCGGCGGTCCCGGCTGCGCGATTGATGGTGGGCAGATAATGATCGGTCACGGCCAAGTGTTGCTCGGGCCGTCGCGACGAACGTCCCTCGATCCGAAGCTGGTCGAATGCCAGAAACGACTGTCCTTCATTGATCAGGTTGAAATCGACGTAGAGCAGCTCTTCGCCTTGTGGCGACACCACGATGACGTGCTCCGACCACATCTTTTCGAACAGCGTACGTGGACCGGTCATTGCAGCATTCCAAGCTCTTGCAAGACTGCACTCGCCTTCGCTTGCGTGGATCCTGCTTGACTTATACTAAGTATAAATCTTAGCGTCCAGCCTGAGACGTCAGGCCGGTGAAATGAACGCATCCTTCAAGTCGCGCCTCCGATCCGGCGCACCGCAAATCGGAATCAGAAGTCAGCTTTGCAGCGCGCTCGCCGCCGAGGCCCTGGCGAGCTGCGGCTATGACTACGTTTATCTCGACATGGAACATGCGCCCAACGATCTGATGTCAATCCTGCACCAAGCCAACGCCATTGCCGCTGCATCGTCGCATACGGTCGTACGCCTCCCCGGCAATGACGGGTTACTAATGCAACGGCTGCTTGACCTCGGAATCAATAACCTCGTCATCCCCATGGTCGAAAGCGCAAACGACGCAGCGCGCGCAGTCGCCGCCACACGGTATCCGCCAAAGGGCAACCGCAGTGCCGCAGCCGTGCACCGCGGTAACCGCTACGGACTTGACGCAGCGTATCTTAGCGAGGTGCTGGAGAGGATTTGCCTCATCGTGCAGATCGAGTCTCGCGCGGGACTCGAGCGTGTGTCGGAGATCGCTACCGTTGACGGCGTCGATGGCATCTTGTTCGGCCCGGCCGATTTGGCGGCCGATCTTGGGCATCTCGGCAACGCTACCCATGCCGAGGTCGTGGCCGCAATCGGTCAAGGCGTAGAGCGCGTGCGAGCCGCAGGAAAATTCCCCGGCATGTCCACGGCCGACCCGACGTCGGCGAGGAATTGGTTCGCCAGCGGCTGCCGCTTCGTTTCAATCGGCGGCGACCTGCAACTTCTAACGCGCAGCGCGCATCACCACCTCGAGCCGTTGCAGGACATCCGCGTCGCCAACAAAGCAGGGTGAACCTCCGCGGGCTGACCCATCCTGCGCGTTTGCAACGTGTCACGAACGTCGGAAGCGGGGCACCAGGCTGCGAAAATTCCTTTGTGGCGATGGCGAAAAGGCCTGTATTTGCGGGGTTCGGAGTCAGTATTGACCGCCGCAGCCCGCAATATTTCTCAAATAAAGTCACCTGTTCCGCTGCGTTTGTGATAGCAATAGGCATGATTTCCAACAGCAGCGGTTTGCGGCCCCGCCGGATCGGCGGGCGACGACGCTCGTTTGCGACATGGAGCACGCCGTGAGCGATTACAAATTCAAAATCGGGCAGTCCGTCCACTACACCTCGGGGCCCTACGGCCGCGGCACCGCCAACGGGGTCTACAAGATCACCCAGTTGTTGCCGGTCGAGGGCGACGATCGCCAGTACCGGATCAAGAGCGCCAGCGAGCCGCACGAGCGGGTCGTCAAGGAGAGCCAGCTCGCAAGGGACTAGTGCGCACCAGTCGAGGTTCGGCGTTCCGGTTCGTCGGCCGGATTGTGAGAGCGTGATGATGAAATTCGACTACGAAACGCCGGCCGAATTATTCATGGCCAAACGCAAGGGCGGTTCCCGCCAACCGCTCGGCTATCGCCGCTTCGGGACCGCCGCGGAGGCGATCCGCTTCGCGGTCGAAGAACTTCCCGCGGTCCGCACGCTCGGCGCATGGCTGCAGGTCGGCGACGAGCGCTACGACGTCGACGATATCCAGCGGCTCTACGAGAGCACTGAATTTCCGCTCAAGCGCCCGAAGCCCAAGGTGAACCAGGACGCCAGCTCCTGACCTGCCGCCGCGTCTTCGCCTCCTGGCAAGCCGACGAACAGATCACCGCTGAAGCTGTCCGCCATCGGATGCAAAACGGACTCTCTGTTTTCATTCTGCGGATTTCCGTGTGCGATCCACAGCGGACAGAATTTGCCGACACACGGAATGCGGATTTGATTCGTCCCTGACGAGCAACGCACTCGTCATGCGCAAGCCGAAATCCTGAAAGCAGTGTCAGCACCGTCCGGGGCAATCAACGATTCCAAAACGTCATGCCCAGCGCGACTCCGAATGTCGCTCTGGTCAGTAGGAGAATTTCGCCAGTCAAGCGGCGGTGCCTGGGTGTTGGCGTGCTGCACGACGAATGTTGTGCGTCGTGATATTCCCGCAACAGACATCTTGGGGTGAATCTGTTAGATTTCACAAATAGTCGCAAAGTAAGAGGGGAACTTTCGTAGGTATCTAGATAAGTAACCCAAGGTAACCAATCATAGGGGGCGTTCATGAAAAGGACAGTACTGGCTGGACTAGCAGCGGCCGCCACTCTGGTCGCGAATTACGCCTACGCTGCGGATCTTCCGAGGAAAGCGCCGCCACCGGTAATGGTCGCGCCGGTGTCCACTTGGACCGGCTGCTACATCGGCGGCAACGTCGGTTGGGCTCGGGTCTCGACCGAAGTAACGTTCAACGGTTTCGCCGAATTCGACCGGTCGGCCGACGGGTTTGCCGCCGGCGGACAGATCGGCTGCGACTATCAGTTCGCCTCCAATTGGGTGATCGGCGTTCAGTTCATGGCCGACTGGACCGACATCGAAGCCAGCCGCGCGAGCGTGCTGTTCCCGGGCAATACCCTTCACGCCAAACTGCGGGGGTTTGGGACACTTACGGGTCGGCTCGGCTACGTCATTACGCCGTCTTTCCTGTTGTACGGCAAGTTCGGCTGGGGCGCCTATAGCACCAACTTCTCGGTCGAGAACGCGGCCGGCGTGGAGCTTGCCAGCGCGAACAGGAGGCAAAACGGCTTCGATGTTGGCGTCGGCGGCGAGTGGATGATCGCGCCCAACTGGTCGATATGGATTGAGTGGGACCACATCTTCGCCCAGGACAAGACCTTCTTCTTCCCGAACCTGGGTCCTGTCGGCACGACCGCAGAGGTCCGTCGCGATCTCGACAAGGTCCTGGTCGGCTTCAACTGGCGCTTCGGCGGCGCGGCTGCCCCGGTTGCGGCTCGCTATTGATCCGGCGATACCGTCGCGTTCAACAACTTAAAGCCCCGGGTGAACCCGGGGCTTTAACAACCAGCGCATGAGCGGGGTGCCAATGTCTCATGGCATTTATCAAGTGAGCCCCGGGTTGGAAAACAAAGCGAGAGGGGCTTCGGCGGGCGACAAACCCGATCCTGTCTTTGTCGCAGCCACAATCGCGCAACATAAGGCAGAGCTTCGCGGCCGCCTCGCCAAAAGTCTGCGTTTTTCAAAACGAAGTGGATTTAATCAGCCACGACACTTACTAAGCAAAAGCTGACCATCTCAACAGAGAAGCAGCCATTGCAACTCGCCTTTCGTCGGCTTTGCTGCAGCTGCCGTAGATCTTCAAATCGGCGGCACGGCGCAGAGCGCGATTACTTCACCGGAAAATTGAAATAGCTGCCCGGATACGGTTCGTTGCGCAGCGTGAAGTGCCACCATTCCCGATCGTAGGGCCGGAAGTCGCCGCGCCGCATCGCCGACGCGAGAAGCTTGCGGTTCGCCTGCGCTTCCGCGCCGACGGCGCCGCTCGACGGCCAGGACTGCACGCCGAAGAAATCGAAACGCGTACCCATGTCGACGTCGGCGGGCGGGCGCCCCTGGCCCAGACGCACCAGCGTCAGATCGACGGTCGAGCCGCGCGAATGGCCGGAACGGTTCGAGATGTAGCCGAGCCGGAATAGGTCGCGCTTGTCGACGTCGGGATAGAAGTCGGCCTTGCGCTTCACGTCCTTGACGTCGCGCGCCCAGCGCACGAAATGCGCCACCGCGCGCGTCGGGCGGTAACAATCGTACACCTTGAGGCCGAACCCCTGCGGCGCGAGGTGCTGCTGCACGCGCGCGAGCGCCATCGCCGCCGGACGCGTCAGCAGGCAGCGCGAAGCCTCATATCCGTCGATACGGGCGCCGACGAAATTGTCTTCGGTGAAATAGCGCATGTCGGCGACCAGCCCGTCGACGACCGTGGCGGCGTCGACGAAGCCTGGCGGCACAACGCCTTGGGGGCTCTGCGCCTGCGCGGGGCAGTTCAACAAAAGTATCAGGATGGACGCGGCCACAAGCGCGCGGCGGAAGGAGACGGTCATCGCCGATGGCTAACACGGAAACCATCTATCCGGCACCACCGCCCGCGGCCGTATTCCCGGCGATCACAAATGAAGCCCTGATCACAAATTGGCATCCACAACCGCGGGTTCACCGTATAAAAGGTGGGGGACGCCGCGCCGGCACCCCGGACGCGGCCTAGCCGCCCGGGGGCTGGAGAGTGATGGACGCAGATGCCGCGCGCAGCCAGCTTGCTGCAGCCCTGGTGCGAACCGGCACCGGGGACCGTGCTGCGTTGCGGATCGTCTATCAGGATTCCTCGGCGAAGCTTTTTGGCGTCCTGCTCCGTATCTTGAAGGACCGAAGCGAGGCCGAGGACGTGCTTCAGGACGTCTATGTGACGGTGTGGCGCAAGGCCGCCCTCTTCAACCCGGAGAGAGCGAGCCCCATTACCTGGCTGGTCGCCATCGCCCGCAACCGGGCGATCGACCGGCTGCGGTCGGGCGCCCAGAGCCGCCGCACGGCGCCGCTCGAGGATGCTGCGGAGGTCCGGGACGTCAGCCCCGGCGCGCTCGACATGGTGGTGAAGGCGGAGCAACAGGTCCGGCTGGGCAAGTGCCTGGGTGAGCTTGAAGAAAAGACGTCGCAGGCGATCCGTTCGGCGTTCCTCGACGGCGTGACCTATGAGCAACTGGCGGAACGCATGAGCGTACCGCTCGGAACGATGAAGAGCTGGATCCGGCGTGGACTGTTGAAATTGAGGACCTGTCTCGAAGCATGAGCGACGACATCGACCATATCGCACCTGAGGACGAAGGCCGCGTGCTCGCAGCCGAATACGTCCTTGGCGTGCTGAGCGCCGAAGAGCGGCGCAAGGTCGAAACGCGCATGGCCGAGGAGGCCTCGTTCGCGCGTGAGGTCGCGGGTTGGGAAGAGCGACTTGGCGGCATGGCGTCCTATGTGCCACCCGCAACGCCGCCGGCGCAGACCTGGCTGCGGATCGAAGCGTCGCTGGGCGGGCCGGTGGCAAGCTCCGCTGCGCAGCCGGGGACATCGATCTGGCAGAGCCTCGCCTTCTGGCGCGCCGTCAGCGTCGGCACTTCCACGCTGGCCGCTGCATGTGTCGCCGGGCTGATCTATATCGGCACGCTACCGCCAACGCAGGCGCCGCGCGCGCCCCTGCTCGCCACGTTGACCGGCCTGAAAACCAACCAACCGAATTTCGTCGCGGCGATCAGCGCCGATGGCGTGAGCCTGACGATCGTGCCGGCGGCTCTCCTCACCACCGACAAGCGCTCGATGGAGCTGTGGCTGATCCCGCAGGGTGGCAAGCCGGCGTCGCTCGGCCTGATCGCGGCCGGCCAGCCGGTGCGGCTCAACGTGCCGCCTGAATTGCTGCAACACGTCGGCCGCGGCGCAACGCTCGCGGTGTCGCTCGAACCGCCCGGCGGCTCGCCGACCGGCCAGCCCACCGGCGAAGTCATCGCCCACGGCAATCTCACGAACCTGTGACGCAGCGATGCGTCGTTGCCGGGATTGAGCGCATCCGCGCCCTGCCCGCTGCCGTACCTTCTGCAACTCCCGTGGACCGAGGGCGGCAGCCAGTCCCCCCGTAACTGCCGTCTCGCCACAAGCCCGCTGCGGTAACGCAGCGGGCTCCTTTCGTGCGATCACCGTTGAAGGCGCCTCCACCGCAGGTCTATGCTTGCGGCAAAATCAAAGAAAGTCTTGGGAGGCTGCCCGTGAATCCCTGGCGTTCGATCGCTATCGCCGTTGTGCTTTCCCTCCTGCTCGTAAATCCCGTTGCTGCGCAGGCGCCAGCGGCCATCAGCGGACAGGTCACATCAACTGAAGAAGGCCCGATGGAGGGCGTGCTGGTCACCGCGCGCCGCGACGGCGCGCAATTCGCGGTCAGCGTGTCCACCAATGAGCGTGGCGTGTACACCTTCCCCGAGTCGCGTCTCGCACCCGGCAAATATTCGCTGCAGATCCGCGCCGTCGGCTACGAGCTCGAACGCCCCGCAACCACCGACATCGCCGCAGCGCGCACCGCCACGCTCGACCTCACGCTGCGCAAGACCACCGACCTCTCGGTGCAGCTCACCAGCACCGAATGGTTCATGAGCTGGCCCGGCACCGAGGCGCAGAAGGAAGCGGTCTATTCCTGCACCAACTGCCATTCGGTCGACCGCATCGCGCGCTCGCGGCACAACGCGGAAGAATGGCTGCAGGTCTTCGTGCGCATGGCGAGCTACGCCAACATGACGACCGACGCGCATCCGCAGAAGCGCGTCACCGCGCCCAATCCCGGCCGCTTCGGCGCCGAGATCAGGAACCTCGCCGCCTATCTCGCCACCGTGAATCTCAGCGCGACGCCGGAATGGACCTACGAGTTCAAGACGCTGCCGCGCATCAAGGGCCGCGGCAACCGTGCGATCGTCACCGAATATTTCCTGCCGCGCGCGCAAATCCAGCCGCATGACGTTCTGGTCGATGCCGACGGCATCGCCTGGTATTCGAATTTTGGCGAGCTCAATCTCGGCCGCTTCGATCCGAAGACCGGCGAGTTGAAGGAATATCCGCTGCCGCTACACCGGCCCGGCTACCCGCAAGGTCAGCTCGATCTCGAATTCGACCGCGACGGCAATCTCTGGATGGGCCTGATGTACCAGGGCGGCGTCGCGAAGTTCGACAAACAAACGCAGACCATGCAGACGTGGTACCTGCCCGCCGACCAGATGGACGAAGCGACACAGCTCAATCAGGTCGCGGTCAACAATTCCCACGTCGACGGCAAGATCTGGACGACCAATGTCGGCCTCTCAGGCATCCATCGCCTCGATCTTGCGACCGGCAAATGGGAAACCTTCGACGCCTATGTCGGACAGCCAAAGAACCGGCGGCGCGGCATCTACCAGGTGGTGTCGGACTCGCAGAACAATGCGTGGTTCTCCGACTATGCCGGTCAGGACATCGGCAGGATCGACGCCAGGACCGGCGTGGTGACGCTATTCCAGGGACCGACGACGCGGGCGCGACCGCGCCGCATCCGGATGGATGCGCAGGACCGCGTGTGGTTCGCCGAATTCGGCGGCGAGAAGATCGGCGTGTTCGACACCCGCAACGAGACCTTCCGCGAGTGGCCGGTGCCGACCCGCTACACCGCGCCCTATGACGTGGTGCCGGACCGGAACGGCGAGGTCTGGAGCTCGGGCATGGAGAACGACCGGGTGCAGCGGCTCGATCCGCGCACCGGCACCTTCGTCGAATACCTGATGCCGCTGCCGCGCGACCCGGCGATCGGCCGCGTCAACGTCCGGCGCGTGTTCGTGGACAATTCCACCACCCCGGTGACGTTCTGGGTCGGCAACAACCACGGCGCATCGATCATCAAGATCGAGCCGTTCGACTGAACGCGGCAAGTCTTGGCGGCGAGCTGATCGTCGGACTGTGCTACTCGCACTCTCCGACACGCTCCGCTTCGATCCGAGTTTGCACCTCCTGCATCGTCTTCCCGAGCATCGAGGAGATCGCGACAATAGTCGCGGTGTAGCGATCGGGCCGCTCGAAGACGAATTCACCGGCGACGTCCATGTCGAGCTGGCCCCGGCATTGCAGGCGCCACCTCAGGCGTTGCGGCGTGAGCTCGTGTTCGACCCGCTCACAGGCGGAATTGGTGGTCCCAAACACGGGGCTGAAGGTACGGCTGAGATCGTTGACGTCCGCGGCGCGAAGGCAGCGCTTCGATTCACGCGGCGGACCGACGATGCCATTGAGGATGGGAGTCTGAACGCTGTGCCAAAGGCCTGCCTGCAGCCCTTCGGCTCGCGCGTCCCCCTGCAGAGCGGCGGTGGAGGCAACGACACAACCCGCCAGGACCAGACCTATCGTGTTTCGCGGCATTTCGGGCTCCCAAGCCGCAACTCACTAGCTGCTCGGCAGAAGCACGGCAAATCGAGCCCGGCGCGGGGGATTTCTCGCCGTTCGCTGAACCCCTTGGAGCGGCTACTTCGCGACCGCGTTCATCAGGTCGCGGGCGCGCGCGACGACGGCCGGATCGGCATCGATGATGGATTGCGCCACCTGTTGCGCGACCTCGCCCGTGCTCGGGACAATGTCCATCCTGGCTTCGGCAGCCTCGGCAAGAAACGCCTTGTCTTTCATGGTGGCGTCGAAGGCGCGGCGCAACGCCTCGACGCGCTCGCGCGGCACGTTCGGTGTCGTCACGACGGCACGCGAGATTGCCGTGTCCGCCGACAGGAAGGTAAGCACCTGGCGGTCGAAATCGTTCTTTGCCAGCTCCAACAGCAACGGCACGTCAGGCAAATCGGTCGCGCGCTTGAGCGCGACCTGCACCAGGATGATGATCTTCTTCTCGGCGAGCCACTGCTGCTTGGTCGATTTCCACGCCGCCCAGGAATTGGAGCCGCGCCCCTGGATCTCGCCGCGCTCCATTGCGAGATTGAGCTCGCCGCCGCCGGGATAGCCGGTGACGACCTTGAAGCGCGTGCCGACGAGCGCATTGAGCACCGCGGGATAGACGACCGAATTGGTGCCGGTGGTGCCGCCCACCACCAGCTCGCGCTTCATCGCGTCTTCGATGGTGCGGACATCCGACGTGTGCCAGGAATTGACGACATTGGGCGTATCGATGGTGTTGCCGACCCAATGAAAGGCGCGCACGTCGAACTGGATGTTCGGCAGCGCCATCGCCTGCCCCGGCGCATGCGGCTGCGCGATCATGAACAGCGTGGTGCCGTCCTGCGGCGCGAGCTTGGCCATCCAATTGGCGGCAACGAGACCGCCGGCCCCCGGCATGTTGCGCGGCACAACCGTCGGGTTTCCGGGGATGTGGCGGCCGATGTGGCGCGCAATCAGCCGGCCGCGATAGTCGTAGTCGTTGCCGACGGGATTGCCCACGACCATGCTGATGGTCCTGCCGCGATAGAAATCGGCGACCGGGTCGGCCTGGGCAGCCCCCGATACGCCGATCATCACGAGCGCAAGCGGAGCCAAGAACCACATCGGCATGAACGAGAGCCTCCCCCGGTTGCGCACGCGTTTTGAAGGATTGGACCTCACCTCCCCTCAGTCCGCAATGCGGCACGAACCGACCGCATTGCCGCAGCTTCCGAAGAAATAGGGCGTCCTAAATCGTTGCCCGCGCAGACACACTCCCCTACCAGCAGCGAAAAACGTGGGCGCTCCGGTACCTCCGTTAACGCCCGATTAACCATAAGCACGGCAAATCTTGCCCAGGGCTGGGAGGTAATTTTTTCCGACTGAGTTTCCCCAAACGCTGGGATCGAGGGCGACCCATTGGAAGCGGGCGCGGTTCCACTTACGCGAATCAGCGGCCTCACCGCCGCTCAACAATCATTCGGCGCCCATGAACGGGCCCGGCGGGGTGGTACGGCGGACATGACAGACGTAACAGCGGCACCCGCACAGAAATTCAATCTGCCGGGGCTCGGCGAGATCGGCACCATCCTCAAGCGCGGCGACCTCGCGCTGGCGATCGGCGTCATGCTGATCCTGGTGGTGCTGATCCTGCCGCTGCCGCCGATGCTGCTCGACCTCGCGCTGGCGCTGTCGATCACCTTCTCCGTGCTGATCCTGATGACGGCACTGTTCATCCAGGCGCCGCTCGAGTTCTCCGCCTTCCCGACCGTGCTCCTGATCTCGACCATGCTGCGGCTGGCGCTCAACCTCGCCTCGACGCGGCTGATCCTCTCGCACGGCCACGAGGGCACCGCGGCCGCCGGCCACGTCATCGAGGCGTTCGGCAATTTCGTGATGGGCGGCAATTTCGTTATCGGCGTGATCGTGTTCACGATCCTGGTGATCGTGAACTTCGTCGTCATCACCAAAGGCTCCGGCCGCATCGCCGAAGTGGCGGCGCGCTTCCATTTGGACGCCATGCCCGGCAAGCAGATGGCGATCGACGCCGACCTCTCCGCCGGACTGATCAACGAGGAGGAGGCGCGCCGCCGGCGGCGCCAAATCGAAGACGAATCGGGCTTCTTCGGCGCCATGGACGGCGCCTCGAAATTCGTGCGCGGCGACGCCATCGCGGGGCTGCTGGTGGTGTTCATCAACGTCATCGGCGGGATGATCATCGGCATCGTGCAGCAGAACATGCCGTTCGCCGAAGCGGCGCGCACCTACACGCTGCTGACGGTCGGCGATGGCCTCGTCACGCAGATCCCGGCGCTGATCGTCTCGATGGCCGCGGGCCTGCTCGTTTCCAAGGCCGGCGTCGCGGGAGCGGCCGACAAGGCCCTGATTTCCCAATTCTCCGGCTATCCCAAGGCGCTCGGCATGTCGGCGGCCGTGATGATCGTGATGGCGGCGCTGCCGGGCATTCCCGCAATTCCGTTCCTGCTGCTGGGCGGCGGCGCCGGAGCACTTGCCTATTTCATCGACAAGCACCGGAAACAGGCGGCGGTCGACGAAGTCAAAACGGCCGAAGCGGCGGTGCAAGCCGCCGCGCCGGTCGAGGAGCCGATCTCGACCGCGCTCAAGATCGACGATCTCAAGATCGAGCTCGGCTACGCACTGCTCCCGCTGGTCAACTCGTCCGACGGCACCGACCGCCTCACCGAGCAGATCAAGGCGCTGCGGCGTTCGCTCGCGCTCGAGATGGGCTTCGTGATGCCGTCGGTGCGCATCCTCGACAATGTGCAGATCGAGGCCAACGTCTACATCATCAAGATCAAGGAAGTGGAAGCCGGCACCGGCCGCATCTGGCCCGGCCAGTACATGGTGATGGACCCGACCGGCGCGCAGGTGACATTGCCCGGCGTCCATACCGCCGAGCCGACGTTTGGCCTCCCTGCGACCTGGGTCGATGCCGCGCTCAAGGAAGACGCCGCGATCAAGGGCTACACCGTGGTCGACGCCGCCACGGTGATGTCGACCCACCTCACCGAGCTGATCAAGGCGAACGTGTCCGAGCTGATCTCCTATGCGGAGGTCAACAAGCTGATCAAGGAACTGCCGAAGGAACAGCAGGACCTGGTCAAGGACATCGTGCCTGCACAGATTTCGGTTTCCGGCATCCAGCGCGTGCTGCAGTTGCTGCTGGCGGAGCGGGTCTCGATCCGCGACCTGCCGACCATCCTCGAAGGCATTGCCGAGGCCGTCGCGTTTACACGCAATCCGGCGTCGCTGGTCGAGCATGTGCGGGCACGGCTCGCGCGCCAGCTCTGCGCGCAATACACCTCGCCGGCCGGCCACCTGCCGATCATCGCGCTCACCGCGCGGTGGGAGCAGCAATTCGCGGAATCGATCATGGGCCAGGGCGACGATCGCACGCTCGCCATGCAACCCTCGCGGCTGACCGAGTTCATCACGGTCGTGCGGGAGCGCTTCGAGGAAGCCGCCCGCAATGGCGAGGCGCCGGTGCTGGTCACCTCGGCCTCGGCGCGGCCGTTCGTGCGCGGGATCGTGGAGCGGTTCCGCTCCCAGACGCCGGTGCTGTCGCAGGCGGAAATCCATCCGCGGGCGCGGCTCAAGACCGTGGGGAGCATCTGATGGCCGGCGAAGCGAGCCTGCAATAGAGGCCGATCAGCGGCCAACGCAGATAGAAAGTCTGCGGATACCAACGGGTTAGCGCAGTTCGTCGTAGGTGCTGCCTGGTTTTGTGCGCGGCAGCGGACGACCAGACCCCGATTGTTCAAGGTTTCGTGAGCGGATTAACCAGGGGCTTGGGAACCTCCTTGGCCGTACTACGTTACTCAACGTCAGTGAAATCGGGGGGAATGTCCGACCGTGCCCGCAAGGGCTCCGGACCGGAAACTTGTGTGCCCGAGTACCCGTAGGAAGGGGCGTAAAGGAGTTTTGAACCTTTTTACGGGTTGCCGCGACCAACGATTAAGGACCCCCTCGCGGGAGGATGTCATGAATAATTCCTCGATGTTCACTGCGGATCGGATGACCCACCTCAAGATCGTGGTTGTGGCGCTGGTTTGCGCGACCGTGGTCGCCGGGGTCGGCATCGCCGCCCGCGTGACCGACGGCACCACGACCCCGGGCGGCCTGCAAGCCACCGTGATCAAGGTGACCGCGCCGGTCACCGCAGCCACGACCGACGCCAATACGGTTCGCTGATCCGAACGAATTCTGTTTTAAGTCCAAGGTCTTTCAGGCCGATCCCAACGCACTGGGGTCGGCCTTATTCATTCAGGGCACACGGCCGGCGCCAGCGTGCTCGGAATCACTCGTCGAACGCGGGAAGCTTGGGCCGCGCCTTCTGGGGCGGCGGTGACGGCGGCGGGGGATTCAGGTTGAGGACCGTATAGGCCCGCAATTGTGCCGGCAGGCGGTCGGGAAAGAACCGCCAGGCGCTGATCAGGCCGGCGAGCACGACCGCGACCAGCCCCATCGCCAGGGTAGCGGCCATCCAGCCACGGCCAGTCTTGGCGACGGGCTTTTCGATGACAAGCGGCGCGCCGCGGGTGCTCATCGGTGCCGGCGGCACAAACCCGCGCGGAATCTCCTCGGCCGCCCGCTCCGGCAGACCGTCCTCAGGCGGCTGTTCCGCTGGCGCCGTACCGCCCTCCTGCTGCGCCGCGCTTTCTTGCGCGGCCGCCGCCACTGGCAAAAGTGCCGCGAGCTCTGCGAGCTTGAGCTCAGTCTCCGCGATGGCGACCGGCATGGATGCGGGGAGCTGCGGTCCGCTTGTTGGGGGCGGCGCTGCGCTTGGGGCGGAGGCGGTTGGGGCAGGCGCGGTTGGGGCGCTCGGCGGGGGCCGGGTCAGCCTTCGGTTCAGGGGCGGACCTTTCCACCGCCGGCGCTGCCGGTGCGGCAGCGAGGGCCGCGGCGAGCGAGTCGGCGTGCGACGGTATCGCCGGCGGAACCTGCTCGATGCCGGGCACCTTCGGCCTGATGCGCGTCATCCATAGCTGCGGATCGGGCTCGACCGACTCCACCATCAGGTGCAGTTCGCCGAACCGCCGCTCCCAGATCCGCACGATTCCGCGGAACGTGGGATCGACTTCAAGCAGCGCGCTGGCGCCCTTGCGCTCTTCGTAGTCGAGCGTGCCGAGCACATATTCCGCGGCGAGCGCGTTCAACTCGTCGTCGCTTACGATGTCAGGCATTGTTCGATCTCGAACAGGCTGCGGCGCAGCGACGACTTGAGCAGGTTGACCGGAATGTCGAGCTTGCCGGCAAGCTCTTCGCGCGCGAAGGCGCCGTAATACGCCAGCAGCAGCATGCGCTGGCGATCCGGCTCGAGCCGGCCGATGCAAGTAAGCAGGCGCTTCAGCTCGTCGGTGAGCTCGCGCCGCGACAATGCGCCGGGACTTTCGTTGTCGGCGATCTCCGGATCCGCGTCGCTCGCAACGACGTCAGGCCGGCGCGCCAGATCGATGGCGCGGGCCCGCGCGATCGCCACCATCCATCCCATCGGCGACGCTAGCGCGGGATCAAACTTGCCCGCCGTCTGCCAGATGTGGAGATAGGTTTCTTCCATCACGTCGGCGGCGAGGTCGTGCCGCCGCAGGATGCGCAGCACGACGCCATAGATCTTGGCCGAGGTCGCCTGGTAGAGGCGCTCGAACGCGCCAGCGTCGCCATTGGCGACGGAAGCCAGCATCAGTGAGATTTCAACGGGCGTAGACGTAGACATTACCCATGGCCCCTGCCCCGGACATTGCTAGTGCCCCGATTCCGAAGTTCGCACGAATACGTGGCCTCTGCGAACTTTGGAACCGAAGGAACGAGCAACCCCCATACTGGTGGGACGATTATCGCCGACTGACCCGGGCCGTGGCAATGAATGTCCGCGCGGCCCAAGCGCCGCGGCCGATGTAAATCTGTCAAATCAAGCCAAAATCAGGCCCGAGCGCTGGTGCGCATCAACCCGATGGCGTCGAGCTCGGCCTGCTCGCGGGCCTCTTCTTCGGCCCGCTCACGCATCTGGTCGCGCTCGTCGAGAAGCTCGACCTTCTTGAGCTCCTCGAACGCCTCGCCGAGGTGTGCCTGCGCCTCGTCGAGCTGGCTGCGAAGCTCGGACACCGAACGGCGCAGATTCTCGCGCCGCTGCATCGCGGCCTTGGCATAGGTCGGATACGCGAAATGCCCGGGGTCGTGGATACCCGCGCGATCCTGTTCGGTTTTGATCTCGCGATCGAGATCGCCGGAGATGCGATCGAACTCGGCAATCATGCCTTCGATCTGCGCAACCCGGCGGCGCTTTTCGTCGACCTGAAATTTTTTCAGGCGGATGAGCGTTTCGCGTGACTTCATCGACTCCAACTCCCCCGAAGTCCCGGATTTGCGGGATTGCGCACCGCGCAATTCCGCCCGAGGACAAACGCTTTGGGGCCGCACAGGAGGGGCCAACAACGCCAATCCCAGCAGGCCGTTCGGGGCCAGTGTGGCCGGACAGTGTTAGTTTTCGGTTTCCAAGGTACCCAGAATTTGCTCAAGGCGTTGATATCCCTGTCCAAGATCGGTCGCGTCCTCTTTGGCCTGGGCGAGGAACTGTTCCAGTGGCTCGTGCAGCCGGATCGCCTCATCGACCTCGGCGCTGGAACCCGTCCGGTAGGCGCCCAGCCGGATCAGCTCCTCCATGTCCGCATAGGTCGCCATCACCTGCCGCGCCCGCACCACCACCGGCAGATAGGCCGGATCGGCCGCCCGCGGCATGGTCCGGGACACCGACTTGAGCACGTTGATTGCCGGATAGCGCCCGCGCTCGGCGATCTGCCGCTCCATGACGATGTGGCCGTCGAGGATGGCGCGCACCGCGTCGGACACCGGCTCGTTGTGGTCGCCGCCCTCGACCAGGACCGTGAACAGGCCGGTGATGCTGCCTGCCCCGGTGCCGGGCCCGGCGCGTTCCAGCAGGCGCGGCAGCTCCGTGAATACCGTCGGCGTATAGCCTTTGGCGGTCGGGGGTTCGCCGGCGGACAGGCCGATCTCGCGCTGGGCGATGGCGAAGCGGGTGACCGAATCCATCAGCACCAGCACGTCCTTGTCGATATCGCGGAAGAATTCGGCGATCGACAGCGTCAGATAGGCGGCCTGGCGGCGCATCAGCGCCGGCTCGTCGGAGGTGGCGACGATCACCACCGAGCGGGCCAGACCGGCGGGGCCGAGGTCGTCCTGCAGGAACTCCTGCACCTCACGGCCGCGCTCGCCGACCAGCCCGATCACCGAAACGTCGGCCTGCACGTTGCGGGCGAGCATCGACAGCAGCACCGATTTGCCGACGCCGGAGCCGGCGAAAATGCCCATGCGCTGGCCGCGGCAGCAGGTCGTGAAGGTATTGAGCGCCCGCACACCGAGGTCGAGCGGGCCGCCGACCCGGCGGCGGGCATGGGCGGACGGCGGATCGTTGCGGAAACCGTAGGGCGACGGCCCCGGCGGTAGCGGGCCCTTGCCGTCGAGCGGCTCGCCCATCGCGTTGATCACGCGGCCGAGCCAGGCCGGCGATGGCCGGACTGCCGCAGCGGCGGCGCGGACGATGGCACGGCAGCCGCGGCGCACCCCTTCGAGCGCGCCGAACGGCATCAGCAGGGCATTCTCGCCGGAAAAGCCGACCACCTCGCAGGCGATATCGCGCTTATCACGGCCGGTCTCGATCACGACCCGCGCCCCGACCGACATGGCATGGATGGGTCCGGCGACCTCGACCATCAGGCCCGCGCACCCCGACGACGCGGCCATAAGTCTCGATTCCATCGAGCTCCGCGATCTGTTCGGCGAGCGCTTTCATGTGATCGAGCCTATGGCGGCCGTGATAGCGGCCGTGCTTTAGCCGCGGTTCTTAACTTCGTGTTTACCCGCGTCGTTAATCATTGCGTCACCGTCTGGGACCGCCGGGCATTCGTTTTTGGCCGGCGTCGACGGGGGGCTGAGTTTTTTGAGTCAGTTAGAACCGATCGTTTAAGTGCAACATGAGCTGCCAACTGGTCAGAAAATCCCTGCCACGCAATATCTTAGGGCGATTCGACGAAATTTGCCCAGGGGGTTCTTGCGCGCGGGAATCAGATTTTGTTAACCATGTGGCATTAGTGTGCCGAGTCGGGTTGTCCCAAAGCGTTTTCACGGGCCGCCGCTGCGGCGTGCCGACCTGAGCCCGAAGCGGCGAGGAAGGGGACTGGCATGCGCGTTTTGCTGATCGAGGACGACAGCGCCACTGCTCAATCAATTGAGCTGATGCTCAAGTCCGAGAGTTTCAATGTGTACACCACCGATCTGGGGGAAGAGGGTGTCGATCTCGGCAAACTCTATGACTACGACATCATCCTGCTGGACCTGAACCTGCCCGACATGTCGGGCTTCGAGGTTCTGCGTTCGCTGCGGGTGTCGAAGGTCAAGACCCCGATCCTGATCCTGTCCGGTCTCGCCGGCATCGAGGACAAGGTGCGCGGTCTCGGCTTCGGCGCCGACGACTACATGACCAAGCCGTTCCACAAGGACGAGCTGGTGGCGCGCATCCACGCGATCGTGCGGCGCTCCAAGGGGCATGCACAGTCGGTCATCAACACCGGCGACCTCTGCGTCAACCTCGACACCAAGACGGTCGAGGTCAACGGCGCCCGCGTGCACCTGACCGGCAAGGAATACCAGATGCTGGAGCTGCTTTCGCTCCGCAAGGGCACGACGCTCACCAAGGAGATGTTCCTCAACCATCTCTACGGCGGCATGGACGAGCCCGAGCTCAAGATCATCGACGTGTTCATCTGCAAGCTGCGCAAGAAGCTCGCGAACGCGTCGAACGGCAAGAACTACATCGAGACGGTGTGGGGCCGCGGCTATGTGCTGCGCGAGCCCGCCGAAGAGGAATCAAGGATACCCGCCTAGCGTCTTCTACGGAGCCGTAAGGGCTCTCCTCCCAGACTTCGGGCATTCCGAAACCCCGCCAGAATATGGCGGGGTTTTTCTTTGGCCGTGGATCGGCGCCACCCAATTGAGCGGCATGAAAGTGCCGCTGGCGATTTGCCGCTTCAAAAACCGGGATGGAAGATGTCGTCCTCCCAGGCCGGTTGCCCGTCTTCATTCATCTCATGAATCATCTCGCGCTCGACATTGACGCCGGTGTCGCTCGGCGCGCCCTCGAAATCCTTCACGCCCGGCGGCAGCGGCGGCGGCTTGACCATGTCGCGGTAGTTGCGCATCGCCCGCTCGTCGCCGATCAACACGCACTGGCAACCGGCAGGATCGGCATAGAGATAATGACGAACCCCGTCTTTGGTGCGCGCCACCAGTCGGCGGGCGGGAACAGTGTTGAGCCGCTCGAACTGCTTGGGGGATTTCGCGATCCGCATCACGAAGCCCGCGTCGGTGAGCTTCATTTCGGTGCCAAGCTGGGCTTCGGCTGGTGATGCCAGAAGGGCCAGGGACATCAGCCCCGGCAGTGTTACGCGCGAACGGATCATTGCCGATCTCCGGGAGACAAAGGTCATGCGCGGACATTGGTCGGCGCAGTCGCACGCGTCAAGGCGCGGCACCGCGGTCAGTTGCAGCGGCGCAGCCTTGTGTCATGATTGGTAAAGAGACCGCAGCACAAGCGGCCGCAAATTGAGGCGAGGTTGTCCGTGCCGAGGATCGCGACCTGTCGATTGATTGCCGCCCTAGCATGGGCGGGCGGCCTCCTCGGATCGGCGAACGCACAGACCGCCGAAGACTTCTATCGCAACGCGACGCTTCGCTTCCATTTGAGCTCGGAGCCCGGCGGCGGCTTCGACATCATCGCGCGTAGCTTTGCGAAATATTTCACCACCTACATGCCGGGGAAACCCAACATCGTGGTGGTGAACATGCCGGGCGGCGGCGGCACGATCCTCGCCAACTGGTGCTACAACGTCGCGCCGAAAGACGGCACGGTCATCTGCATGCCGCTGTCGACCATGCCGCTCAACCAGGTGATCGCACCCGAGCCGGTCCGCTACGACGCCAACCGAGTCTCCTGGATTGGCAATCTGGAGAAGGCGACCGGCACGATCCTGACGTGGCACACGTCGCAGACGAAGACGATGCAGGACGCGATGCGGCGGGAGACGCCGATGGCCGGCACCGGCAAGAACTCGATCATCTACCAACTGCTCACGCTCTCGAACCACATCATCGGCACGAAGTTCAAGGTCGTGCTCGGCTACTCGACCGGCCGCGTGCTCGCGGTAGAGCGCGGCGAGGTCGACGGCACCGGCTCGACGCTGCAGAACATTCCGGCGATGGCGCCGAACTGGACCGAAAGCCAATACAATCTGCTCGCCATCAATGCGCCGAAGCGCATGGCGGCGCACCCCAATGTCCCCACCATGATCGAGTTCGCCAAGACCGAGCGGCACCGGGCGATGCTGGAGTTCTGGATGGCGCAGTCGGCGACGGCGCGTGCGATCTTCTCGCCGCCGGGCGTGCCGGCGGACCGGATCGCGGTGCTGCGCCGTGCCTTCGATCAGACCGTGAAGGACCCGGCCTTCATCGCCGAGGTGGCGAAGCTGCAGACGGTCATCGAACCGGACGGCGGCGAGGAGGTGCAGAGCGAGGTCAAGCGCCTGCTCGGCACTTCGCCCGAGGTCGCCGCCGCGATCGTGGACGTCCTTAAATAGATCCCCCGCCCCTCATGCGCGCCCGATCGAGGCGCCCTCAACGTGCAACGGAGCGAAGATGACCGACGAGTTCAAGCCGATGCGTCGCGTCGTGACCGGCCACAATGCCCAGGGAAAGTCCTGCGTGCTCTACGACAGCGCCGCGCCGAACACGCGGATGGATGCGACCCGGCCGGGCGGCGGCATGGTCGAATTCTGGTGCTTCGATCAGGTGCCGGTCACGCTTGCCGGAAATCGTGACGACGGACTTCCGCCGTTCACGCACGATCCGCCGCATCACGGCGCTTTCCTGCGGTTCGTGCGCTCATTGCGCGTACCGCCCGGCTACGATCCGGCCAAGGATCCAACCGCGATCCCGCTGCACGAGCCGGTGTTCGACCCCGTCACCGGCCGCGGCGACAAGGGCGGCCGCCAGGCGGGACGTTCGATCGTGCACAAGACTCGTTCGGTCGATTACGGCTTCGTCGCCGCCGGCCGTCGCACGCTCGTTCTCGACGACCAGGAAATACCGCTCGGCAAGGGCGACTTCGTGATCGAGCTCGGCAACTACCACGCCTGGAGCAACCCCGACGGCGACAGCCTCATGGGCTACGTCATGATCGGCGCGACCTACGACTGATCACTGAATCGGCAAACGCAAAATCAAGGACAAGAACATGACCAGACCGATCAGGCGCGTGGTCGCCGGCGAAGACAAAACCGGCAAGGCGGTGGCGCATAGTGACGGGCCGTCGCCAGATGTAAGACTCGATCCCGCGCGGCCGGGATTTGCCTCGACGCGGCTTTGGGTGACGGAGACGACGCCGGCGCGCGTAAAAGGCCTGCGTGAAACGCTGCATCTACTGCACACCATCGAGCCGCCGCCGAACGGATCGGTCTGCCGCGTGGTCGAGTTCCCGCCGGAGGCGTCCTACATCGGCAAGGTCACCGCCGCCGATGTGCAGGCCTATTTCGCGGCGATGGGCTCGCCCGGCGCTTCGACCGGCTCAGCCGGCGCGCCGCATCCTTACATGCAGCGCACCCGGACGTTCGACTTCTGCTACATCCTCGAGGGCGAGATCACACTCATGCTCGACACCGAGGAGGTGCATCTGAAGGAAGGCGACACCGTGATCCAGCGCGGCACCAACCACGCTTGGTCGAACCGCTCGGACAAGCCGTGCCTTGTCGTGTTCTCGCAACACGACGGAATGATGTAGCGGCTACCCCAACGCCTCGCCGCTGCGCTTCTTGACGTTCGGATCCCAGAGGTGATGCAGGCTGCCGTTGATACGCACGGTCATCACCTCCACGACTGCGGTGCGGCCGCCGCGCACATCCGCGATCGCGGCCGACAGCATCCCGGCGAGATCGCCGGGCTTTTCGATGCGATAGGACTTCGCACCGAGGGCGGTCGCCAGCGCGCCGATGTCGACGCCCTGCTTAAAGCGCGCGACCGCGAGCTTCTTGCTCTTGCCGCCGTCCTGATCGGGAATCTTCCGGTTGTTCTTCACGATCACCAGGATCGGGGCGTCGTTGCGGACCGACGTCTCGATATCCATGGCGGTCTCGTTCAGCGCCTCCTCGCCGATGAAGGCGGTCACCAGCTTGTCCGGATGCGCCTTCTTGGCGCCGATTGCTGCGCCAAGCGACCAGCCCATGGCGCTTTGCACGCCGAAGCCGAGGAACGAGCGCGGACGCGGCGCGATGTAGTGCTGCGAGGTGGTGCCGCGCACCGTGCCGGCGTCGTGCAGGACGATCGTCTGCGCCGGATCGACGAGCTTCATGAATTCGTGCGTGACCCGGAACGGATTGATCGGCGTTTCCTCGGACGTCAACAGCGGCTCGCAGACCGTCAGCCAGCGCTCGTTGAGCCCTTGGAGCTCCTTCTTCCTCTGTTCAACCGGTGCGAGCCGCGCCGCCGGGAGTCTCGATCGCGCGGCTTCCGTCAATTGCTTCAGGACCACCTTGGCATCGCCGAGGATCGCCACGTCCGCGACGTGATCGCGGTTCACTTCGGTGGGATCGACATCGACCTGGATATGCCGGGTCCGCTGGCTCGGCCGCGACATCGTCGCGTGCTGCTTGAAGCCGCAGCCGACGGTGAGGATGACGTCCGCGTTCTCCGCCGTCACCGTGGCCGGCAGCGAGCTGTAGGACGCGCGTCCGTAGCCGCCGATGCCGAGCGCGAGTGGATGGTCCTCCGGGAAAGCGCTCTTGCCGTTTAACGTCGTTGCGACCGGCAGCGTCAGCAGCTCGGCAAAGGACACGAGCTCGTCGGTCGCTTCCGAAAACAGCACGCCGGCCCCGACATACACGTAAGGCCGCTCCGCACGGCCGATCAAATCGATGGCCGCGCTGATGGCCTCGGGATCGGCGCCGCTGCGCACGCGCGGGCGCGGCGACACCGGCAGATATTCGAAATTGCCGACCTCCATCTGCGCGACGTCAAGCGGCACGCCGAGCGCGACCGGGCCCGGACGTCCGGTCCGCATATGCATGAAGGCGCGCCGCAGCGTCTCCGCCACCTTCGACGGATCGTCGATCATGGCCGACCACTTGCTCACGGGACTGAAGATCTCAAGGAACGGGAGCTCCTTGGTGAACTTGCTGGCGACTTTGGTGCGGTCGTTGTGACCCGCGATAAACAGCACGGGCACCGAGTTGCCCCAGGAATTGACGATGCCGCCCATCAGATTGGCGGCGGCCGGTCCCGCATCGGTGAACACCACGGCCGGGTTGCCGCTTGCGCGCGCAAAGCCGTCGCAGATGTCGAAGGCGACCCGCTCCTGGCGCGCATACATCAGCGAGACTTCCTCGCAATCGCCGATGGCGTCGATGATCGGCCAGATCGACTGACCGGCGATGCCGGCGGCGAGCGTGACTCCTTCGGAGACGAGCGCGCGGCTGATGGCTTGGGCGACCTTCATGCGGTGGTCCTCGTATTGGCGCGTGGGCGACTGCCACGCACAGGTGGGACGCTCACCATACGACGACGCCATACGCGAGACCAGCCGCGCCGGCGCAAGACGCCGGCACGCGGCGAACAGTGTCGAGAAGACTGCGCGGGACTAGCGGCCGCCGGCGACGACAGCCAGTCGCGGACCATCGCTCAGCCTGCTGCCGAGGTTCGGCGAATAGAGCCCGCGGCGATCGGGAACCGGCTTGAAGCTGTCGGTGAGGCCAACCACCGTCTCGGCCGCGCCAAGAACGAGATAGCCGTCACGTTCGACGGCGCGCGCCGCGCGTTCGAGCACGCCGATCTTTGTCTGCTGATCGAAATAGATCAGGACATTCCGGCAGAACACCACGTCGAACATCCCGAGGGAGGCAAAATCGTTCATGAGATTGAACGGCCGGAACTGAACCATGGCGCGAAGCTCGGGAGCGATCTGCCAAGTCTCGCCGATCTGCATGAAATACTTGATCAGCAATTGAATCGGCAGTCCGCGCTGGACTTCGAACTGGCTGTAGATGCCGGCCTTCGCCTTTTCGAGGACCTCGGTCGACAGATCGGTGGCGACGATGTCAATCCTATAGCCGGCAACCAGCGGCGCGATCTCCTTCAGGCACATCGCGAGCGAGTACGGCTCCTGGCCGGTCGAGGCGGCAGCGCACCAAATCCGGATCCGGCGCTGGTTTGCGCGCGCGGCGATGAGCGCGGGAATGATGGTGTCACGGAAATGCTCGAAGGGCAGCTTGTCGCGGAAGAAGAAGGACTCGTTGGTCATCATCGCTTCGACGACCTCGACCGTGAGCGCCTGCGCCTGCGGCCCCTTCAGCCGCTGCACCAGATCCGAGAGGCCGGAGAGACCGCCCTTGCGCGCAACCGGCAGAAGCCGGCTCTCGACCAGGTATTGCTTGTCGGCGGTAAGGACCAAGCCGGACCGCTCTTTCACGAGCTTGCGCAGATAGTCGTAATCCAGGGGCGTCACGAGCGATCCCCCGAGAACAGACGAACGATCTTCGGCGCGATGTGATCGAGCGGCAGCACGGCGGAACAAAGCCCGGCATTCGCAACCGAGCCCGGCATGCCCCAAACGACGCTGGATTCCTCATCCTGGGCAATGACCGTACCACCCGCCGCCACCAGCGTGGCCGCGCCGCGCGTGCCGTCGGAGCCCATTCCGGTGAGCACGACGGCGAGATTCTTGTTGCCCCAAATTTCCGCCGCCGAGTCGAACAAGGGATCGACCGCCGGCTTGCAGAAGTTGACGAGCGGACCGTCATCGATGGCGATGACCGGCGTGCCGTCGCGGCGCGCGACCCGCATGTGGCGGCCGCCGGGCGCGATGTAGACCTGCCCGGCCCTGATCTCTTCGCCGTCGATCGCCTCGCGCGCGGGCCGGCCAATCGCGCGCGTCAGGTGCTCGCCGAGAATGGTCGTGAACGTCGGCGGCATGTGCTGCACCAGCAGCACCGGCGCTTGATCGATCACGCCGCTGACATTGGCAAGAAAGCGATTGAGCGCCTGCGGGCCCCCGGTCGATGCCCCGATCAGAAGCACACGGGGCGGCATCAATGGAAGCGGACGCAATTTCAGCGTCCCAGGTATTCCATCCTCTTGCGGCGCAAGCGACGGACTTGGAATCCGCCGCAGCGCGGGTTCCTCAATATGTTCGATGGTCCGCAGCGCAACGGGAGCAAGAGGAATAAGGGAAACAGGCGGCGCGGCAGCGCGTTGCTTCTGGCGCGATCCCAGCGCCTTGATCTTGTCGATCAGCTCACGGCGGAACGAGGTCGAGGTCGTGATCTCGCGCGTGGTCTGCGGCTTCGGGATGTAGTCGGCGGCGCCCAGCGAGAGAGCGCGCAAGCTGATCTCGGCGTTGCGGCGCGTCAGCGTCGACGCCATGATCACGACGAGGTCGCGCTTCTTTTCCAGGAGCAGAGGCAGCGCCGTGATGCCATCCGTGTCGGGCATGTCGACATCGAGGATGACGACGTCGGGATTGGCGCGCTCGAGCTGCTCGATGGCTTCGCGGCCGCTGCGCATCGAGCCGACGATCTGCAGCCCGGTCTCCGCCTCGATCCAGCGCGCCAGCAGGCCGCGCACGACGACGGCGTCGTCGACGACCATGACCCGGATGGATTCATGGCCGGACTCGGGACGCGGCGACGGAGAGGCGACAGCGATACTCATCGCGTACTTCAACTCAGCTACGGAACGCCACAGATACTAGCGAACGTCAGATCAGGCCGACTTCCTGAAACTTGGCTTCGACAATCTCCTTGTCGAAGGGTTTCATGATGTACTCGTTCGCTCCAGCGTGCAGCGCCCGCGCAATGTGCGCGACATCGTTTTCCGTGGTGCAGAACACGACCTTTGGTCGATCGCCGTCCGGCAGCCGTCGCAACGACCGCAGAAATTCATAGCCGTCCATTTTCGGCATGTTCCAGTCGAGCAGGACGGCGTCGGGCATCCGTGCGCGGCAGGCCTCGAGCGCCTGCTCACCGTCTTCGGCCTCGACAATTTCAAAGTCGAGCCCTTCAAGAATTCGTCGCGCCACCTTTCGGATGACGCTTGAGTCATCAACAACCAAACAGGTCTTCATCACTACCTCGCTTCAAGCGGTGTCCAGCACCGTTTTTCGTTCACTTCTCCAACTTCAGCTCTTCATGCCGCGTCGGCTCGCGGCGCGATGTCGAGCACCCGGTCGACATCGAGAATCACCAGCAGCTTGCCTTCAAGTCGATGCACTCCCGCCGATACACGCGCGAGCCCAGGATCGAGATTGACCGGATTGTCTTCACGGCCTCCGACCGGCAGCTTGAGTACCTCGCCGATGACGTCGATCAGCAGGCCGTAGGACTCTCCCTTGAATTCGACACCCACCGCCATCCGGGGAGCGTCCGTCGCGAACGCCTCCAGGCCGAGCCGCAGGCGCATGTCGATCGCCGTGACAATACGGCCGCGCAGGTTAAGCAATCCTGCGATCTCCGGCGGCGCCAACGGCACCCGGGTCAGCCGCTCCGGCGCGAAGACGTCCTGCACGCGGGAAATGGGCAGACCGAACAGTTGTCCGCCCACCGTCGCGGTGACGTATTCGACAGTATTTTCCGGCGCCTCACTCATCTCGTCCTCTACGCGGCCCGAACCAGTTCCGCGGTCTGTTCCTTCAACGCGGCAATCAAGCCCTGCCGGTCGAACTTGGCCACGTAATCGTGCAGCCCGACCTGCCGGCCGCGCTCGATTGCCTCGGCCGAGACCAGCGAGGAAAGCCCGATGACCGGCAAATTGGCCGTGCGCGGATTGGCGCGCACCGCCGACACAAGCTCGAAGCCATCTTTTCCGGGCATCTCGATATCGGTCACGACGACATCGAAGCGGCGGCTGCCTTGCAACAGCGCGACGGCCTCGTCGACCGACGAGGCCGGTGTCACCGCGTAGCCGGCGGCCTTGAGCACCGGCGCCAGCATGTTGCGGAAGAACGGAGCATCGTCGACCAGCAGGATCTGGTGCGGCGCGGCTTCGGTCTGATGATCCCGCCAGTGCAGCCAATCCTCGAACGCCATCGGCAGATAATGGGCGATATCGATCACCTCGGTCGCCTGCCCCTTGATGACCGCGGAGCCCAGAACGCCGGTCTTCGTGCTTGCCAGCTCGATATCGAGCCGCTCTTCGACGATGTCGACGATTTCGTCGACCATCAGGGCCATCGAGCGGCCCTCGTCGGAGAACACCAGGAGCGGCTGCGCGCCGTTGGTCTTGACCCGCACGTCGCCGTTGACCGGCACCAGCGGCATGAGCTGGCCGCGATACTGCACAACCGAACGGTCATTGGTCGTCTCGATCGACTTTGGATCGATCTCTTCGAGCCGCGTGACCAGCGACAGCGGCACCGCCTTCGGCTGAGGCGAGCCGGCGCGGAACAGCAGCATGGATTCGGCCAAGCCGTCTTCCGGACCACGTTCGGCCGCCGTGTCTGCGACAAGGCGGGAGGACGACGAGCCCGACAGTTTCTGCGCAATGCCGTTCGGATCGATGATCATGATCACCGAGCCGTCGCCAAGAATGGTGTTGCCGCAGAACATCGGGATATGCCGCAGCTTGCTCGACATCGGCTTGACCACGATTTCTTCGGTGTGGAACACGGCATCGACGACGATGCCGAAAGTCTGGCTGCCGACCTGCGTGACGACGATGAAGCCGTTCTCGACCTCGCTTTCGGCGCCGTCGTTGACCTTGAGCAGGGTGCTCAGCCGGAACAGCGGCAGGAGCTTGTTGCGCAGCCGCAGCACGGCGGCGTCCTTGATGCGCTCGATGCGGTGCTCCGAATTGTGGCGCGCGCGCACCAGTTCGACCACCGCAAGCTGCGGAATCGCAAAGCGATCGCCGGCGCATTGAACGATCAGCGCGGAGACGATGGCGAGTGTCAGTGGAATCTTGATGATGAAATTCGTGCCCTGGCCGAATACGGACCGCACGTCGATGACGCCGCCGATCTGATCCATATTGGCGCGGACAACGTCCATGCCGACGCCGCGGCCGGATACGCTCGTCACCTTGGACGCGGTCGAGAAGCCCGGCATGAAGATGAACTTCTGGATCTGCGAGTCCGTCATCTTGTCGACTTCGGACTCCGTCACCAGGCCGCGGGCGATCGCCAGCGACTTGATGCGCGCCGTGTCGAGGCCGCGGCCATCGTCGGACACCTCGACGATGATATGACCGCCTTCGTGCCAGGCGGCGAGCCGGATCGTACCTTTTTCGGGCTTGCCGGCGGCGCGCCGCTCGGCGGGCATTTCGAGTCCGTGATCCGCCGAATTGCGGACCATGTGGATCAGCGGATCCTTGATGAGATCGAGCACCTGCCGATCGAGCTCGGTTTCGGCGCCCTGCATCTCGAATTCGATCGGCTTGCCAAGCTCGGCGGACAGGTCGCGCACGATCCGCGGCAGCTTCTGCCACGCATTGCCGATCGGCTGCATGCGCGTCTTCATGACGCCGTCCTGCAGCTCCGCCGTGACGTTCGACAGGCGCTGCAACGGCGCCTTGAACTCCGAATCTTCGTGCCGCCGGCCGATGTCGAGCAGTTGATTGCGCGTCAGCACCAGCTCCGAGACCATGGTCATCAGATATTCGAGCGTGTCGACGTGCACGCGGATCGACTGGTTTGCGATCTTGCTGTCGGAGCGCTCGTCGTCGCGGCCGGCGGCATCGCCGCGGTCCGCGGCGTCTGCCTGTGCGCTCGCCGCGGGCGCGCTTGGCGCCTCTGCAGCGGCGGCGGGCTGTGGTGCGACGTTGGTCTCCCGATAGCGCGGCCCGGGCGTATCGCGGAATGCGCGCTCGAGCTTCTCGATGACGTCTTCGTCCGGCTGCGCTGCTGTCGGAGCCGCCACCGTTGTGGCCGCCACGCGATCAAGCTCTGCGATCAGATCGCGGTCGTCGCCCGCCGGCTCGGTCTCGGTTTCCTCGAGCTGCTCGAGCAGCAATTTGACCCGATCGATGGTCGCGAGGATCAGCGACACGGCCTCGCCGGTGACCCGGGCGCCGTCGCGGAATTTGCCCATGAGCGCTTCCGCGGCGTGCGTCAGCGCTTCAAGACGCGGCAGATTGAGGAAGCCGCAGGTCCCTTTGATCGTATGAACGAGGCGGAAGATGTTGTTGAGAATTTTTGCGTTGTTGGGATCCTGCTCAAAGCGGACGAGCTCGACGTCAACCACGTCGATGCTCTCGTGCGTTTCGGTGAGGAAGTCCCGCAGCAGTTCGTCCATGGCCGGTCGAGGCTTTCAAGGCAACGCAAAGGCCGCCCAATCGTGACCTTTTGGGAGCGTAATCAGTGTGTTGGCAAAGGGTTTAATTTCCGTGCATGGGCACGGCGCGCGTGCATTTGGGCACGCGTGTTAAGCAGCCGTTAGCAATTGCAGGCCGCGCTGAATTCGTGAGTAGAATCTAACGGGTGGCCACGACGACGGTGTCGCCTTCGGCGGTCAGCCCGACCGCGAGCCCGCAGGCCCTCGCCAAAAGACCGGTATAAAACGGCTGGATGGCATGGGCGTCGACCGTCCCGCTCTCGGATTGGCCTTCGAGCAGGCCCGGCACCGCCTGCGCGATGCGCGCATTGATGCCGGCGGCGGTGATCCGGAATCCGACCTCCTCACCCGATCCGATCGGGTCCACCGTCAACGTGCCGCCGCGCGGGATCGTGCCGCCGGCGACGACCAGCATGTTCAGCAACAGCTTGACGCGGTTCTTGGGCAGCAGCGCCCGTTGCAGATTCCAGGTCAACTTGACCTTGTCGTCCTCGATGAAGCCGCGCGCGACGTTTTCGGCATCACCGGTATCGACCTGAGCGCCGGCGGAACCGGCGGCGCCGAATGCGATCCGGCAGAATTGCAACCGGGCGGACGCCGTCCGCGCGCTCTTCTTGATCAGGTCCATCGCGAAGGTGCGGGTTTCCGCATCGCCGCCCTCATCCAGCACCTCGAGCCCGTTCACGATGGCTCCTGCGGGGCTGATGAGGTCGTGGCAGACGCGGGAGCAGAGGAGTGCCGCAAGATCGAGCGAGTCGAGGGTCACAGGGCCGGACATGAACATGTCTCCGGTATGCGGGATTTCAGCGGAACGGGAGAGCGAGACGCGACTCAATTCACAGGGCGCGAACGCGCTCGAATGGCGGTTCAGAAGTTCGCAAGCGAGTGCGCCGCTAGACGGTACGAACTTCGGAATCGGGGCGCTAGTGTGATACACCGCGTCCGCTCATCCTGCCAAGGCACGAGAATTACCACCGCACATGACTGTTCCATCCGATGCCGGGCTCATCGACCGCCTGACGACCATTGTCTCTCAGGCTGCGGCGGCGATTCTCGCCGCCCGCGACGGCGCCCTCAACCCGCGCACCAAGTCCGATCAATCGCCGGTGACCGCCGCCGACGACGCGTCCGAGGCCATCATCCTGGACGGCGTGGCGCGGCTGATGCCGGGCGTGCCGGTCATTTCGGAAGAAGCCAGCGCCCGCGTCGCGGTCGGGACGATTGGAGACGACTTCATTCTGGTCGATCCGGTCGACGGCACCCGCGAACTGGTGGCCGGCCGGGACGAGTTCACGATCAATCTGGGTCTGGTAAGGGCGGGCCGTCCAGAAATTGGGATCGTCGCGGCCCCCGCGCTCGGGCTGGTCTGGCGAACGGCCCCTGCGGGCGGCGCGCAGCGTTTCCGGTTGTCCCCCGGCGCGGCGGCGGAAGCAGCCGCCGAGGTCACGGCGATCCGGACCCGCCCCATGCCGGCATCCGGCATTGTGGCGGCGGTCAGCCGCTCCCATTTCGACCCGGCAACCGATGCGTTCCTGGCGCGGCTTGGCACACAATTTGGCGACGTCACGCGGCTGGCCAGCGGATCGGCGATCAAGCTCTGCCGCGTCGCCGAGGGGACCGCCGACGTCTATCCCCGCCTTGCGCCCACCCATCAATGGGACGTCGCAGCAGGCCACGCCGTCCTCGCCGCCGCCGGAGGCGCCGTTACGACCCCGGATCGATTGCCGCTGTCCTATCGCCCGGACACTGCCGGTCTGCGCGTCCCCGGCTTTATTGCCTGGGGCGACCCCTCGGTTGTCACCGCCGGACGTTGAGGTCTTTCAGGGTGCCAGCGTGCGCTGGACGGTCGGCCAGACCTCGTCTGCGGCCGTCACCGCCGGCTCGCTATCGGCAGCAAACGCGGCTTTGTTTTCGGGCGATTGGAACAGATAGAGCCGATCGCCGACGATCATCCAGATGCGCGGATCGCCCGCCACCGCCACCCCACGCCCGACTCCGACGGGATCGTAGCCGCCGAACCGGGGCATATAGACCTCCGGATCAGCGGTAAATGCGCCGAGGTTGCCGGCATTGCGAAATCGCCAGACCGCACCCGCGTGCCGGTGCTCGAACTCGCCCTTTCCGATGAGCGGCGCGCGATTGGTGAAATAGGCGACCGGGTCGAAACCGAGAATGGCGAGCCCGCTGTTGCGGTCGACCACGACATACTCGGTGGTCTGCGCGGCGATCGGCAGGGCGGTCGCGAGAACCCCCAGGAAGGTGACGATGGCAGCGCCGGTCCTGCCGCGCGGAAAGGCCGCCTTCCGTGCATGCCGCCGTGCGGCCATAGTATTGCCGATCCTGTGGCGATTTGGTTGCGTTCGTGCCGTAAACCTAGGGTATTGGCGTGACGAAGCCGTTAAATCCGTCAGTCAATGCAATGGAGCTGCCGATGGGCGCCGTTTTGCGGGCCGTGATTTTGCTACTTGTTCTGACCAGCCTGGGAACCCCGCTGGCGGCGCAAGACGGCCAGCCGCCGCCCGGGTCGCAATACCCGCCGGGCGAACTCGTTTCCACCGGTCATCGTTTCTTCGGCACGGTATCGCGCGGACTTGCCAGCGTCATCGAAAAGGCGGTGAGCCAATGGGGCCAGCCCAACGGCTACATCCTCGGCCAGGAAGCCGGCGGCGCTTTTGTTGCCGGGCTGCGCTACGGCGAAGGCACGCTCTATACCCGCAATGCCGGCGACCGCCGCGTGTTCTGGCAAGGTCCTTCGATCGGTTTCGACTGGGGCGGCGAAGGCGCCCGCACCATGATCCTGGTCTATCAACTGCCGTCGACCGAAGCGGTGTATCAGCGGTTCGCGGGCATCGACGGATCAGCCTATTTCGTGGGCGGCTTCGGAATGACCGCGCTCGGCGCGGGCAATATCGTGCTGGTGCCGATCCGATCCGGTGTCGGCCTGCGGCTCGGCGCCAATATCGGCTACCTGCATTTCACCCGCGCGCCGACCTGGAACCCGTTCTGACGATTGACGACGTCTCGCTGACGCCCGTCGTTTTCAGCCCCGCAGCTCGAAAACCGCGCGGCGACGGGCATGATTTAGGTTAACTGTCCGCACCGCTGGTGCAGCATTTCTCGCCGTGCCAATGTGGTAAAAATTCAGGGTGGTGTTGGAGGCGTAGCCAGATGATCGAACCGATCATGTACGTCGCGATTGGATTCCTGGTCGCGTGCATGCTCATTATCGGCATCATCCCGGTCGTGCATGCGCGCGCCGTGCGCCTGACCACGCGCCGCCTCGAAGCCGTGACGCCGATGTCGATGGCGGAGATCCAGGCCGACAAGGACCAGTTGCGCGCCGAATTCGCGATGTCGACCCGACGCCTCGAAATGAGCGTCGACCAGATGAAGGCGAAGACCACCAGCCAGCTTGCCGAAATCGGCAAGAAGAGCGAAGCGATCGGACGCATCAAGATCGAGCTCGGCGAAAAGACCGCCGCGTTGTTCGCGCTCGAAGCCAAGGAAAAGCAGCTCAGCGAAGACCTGCTCGAGGCGGAGCAGGCGCGCGACGAAAAAACCGCCGCCCTGCAGGAGGCGGAACGCCTGCTGGCGGAAGCGCGCGGCAGGCTCACCACGACCGCGACGTCCATGAACGACTCCGCCCTGACGGTCGACAGCCAGCGCGTCGAACTGGTGACCGCAAGGGCACAGATCGAGGTCCTCAAGGGCCAGGTCGAGAGCTACGACAAGGAAAGCCGGGAGCTGCACGAGCGCCTGACCATCGAAGCCACTGCGGCTGACGCGACCCGCCACGCATTGGCGGACGAGATCGCGAAGTCGGAAGCGTTCACCAGCCGGGCCGCGGAGCTCGAGCGCCAGGTTGTCGCCCAGACCACCGAGGCGGAAGTGCTCGGACGCCGGGTCCAGGAACTGCTGGCGAGGCTCGACGAGCAGGGCCGCTTCCTCACCGAGCGCGAGCACACCTCGGATTTGCTCCGCAACGACGCCACCTCCGCGCATAAAACCGTGGCCGATCTGCGTGCCGAGCTGGCGGAAGCCGAGAACCGCCGGCGCGCCTCCATCGCGTCGCTCGAGACCGAGCGCACGACGCTCGAAAACCAGCTCAAGCAGTCGCAAGCGGAGCGGGAGAAGTTGCAGAACGAACTGGTGTCGATGAAGCGCGAGGTCGAAGCGACCTGGGCGGCCGAACGCATGGAGAACTCGGTGCTGCGCGAGCGCATCAACGACGTTGCCGCGGAGGTCGCGCGCCTCACCAGCGTGCTGGAAGGCCCCGGATCGCCGATCGATACGATCCTCGCCGGCGACGCCGCCCGCGCCACCACGGTTCCGCTGGCGTCGGCCGCCAACGGCGACAAACGGAACGGCGAAAACGCCAAAGGCTCGCTCGCCGACCGCATGCGGGCGCTGCAAAGCCGGGCGTCGCAGGTGCCGCAACCGAGCCGGGCCTGATATTCCCGGCAGGCATCATATACCAACGGGCGGCGTGAGCGCGCTTGACACGAGCCCTGTGTGGCTTAAATCCTGCCCTCGGACCGGGCGTTTAGCTCAGCGGGAGAGCGTTCCCTTCACACGGGAGAGGTCGTAGGTTCAATCCCTACAACGCCCACCATTCTCCAAGGTCTGCTTCGCTACCGTCTTTCAGACATCAGACCCGTTCCGAAACGGCATGCTTACATCTTGCCGTGCCCGCGCTTGACGGTCTGGCGCATGATCGGTGCCGTGACTTGGTCGGTGATCTGGATGTTCCAGATTTCGCTTTCGCCCTGCGCGGCGAAGTCGGCGAACAGCTTCGGGATGACGGACACATCGCGAATCTCATGGCCGCGCAGGTCGAAGCCACGTGCGATTTTTTCGAAGGCGGGCCGGCCGAACACCGCGAGGCTATCGTCGAGGCCGTCGGCGCGCAGCTTGTGAAACTCCGAGCCGTATCCGCCGTCGTTCATCAGGCACATCAGGATGCGATATCCCTGACGCTTGAGCGTCTCGAGCTCCTGGACATGGAACAAGAACCCGCCGTCGCCTTCGAACAGCACGATCTTGCCCTCGCGGCCCTGCCGGCGCGCAGCCGCAACCCCAAGCGCATAGCACAGGCCGTTGCCGACCGCGCCGAATTCACGGACCGTCGTGTAGCGTTCCGCCGGCCTGCCACGCATCTGGGTGTTGAAATAGGCCTGATGGCCGCCGCCGACGACGATGTCCCAGTCCTTTGGAACGACCGCGTCGATGGCCTCGATCACCTTGCGCGGATCCAGCACCCCGGGCGCGATGTCGAACGGCTCCGAGTCCGCCGGCTCGGTCGCGATGCGATGCGCCAGCTCTTTCGTGCGTATCGCCGCCGCGGTCGGCTTGCCAACGCCCAGCTTCTTGTCGAGCCCGGCCAGGATCGCCTCGATGCCGATGCGCGCATCCGATCTGACGTAGATGTCGGCGGCCTTCTGCCCATCGCGCAAGCCGCGTGGGGCATCGTCCAACTGGATCTTGCAGGCCTTTGCGAAGTTGTGCCCGCCACCGACGTAATAGGACAGGCTCGTGCCGACCGCGAGCACGACATCCGCGGACTCGTACATCTCCTTGCCCACCGATGAGAAGTAGCTGCCGGTGACGCCGAGCCCGAACGGATGGTCGTGGAAGAGACCGCGCGCGGGCAGCGTGTTGGAGAGCAAGGCGCCGCAGCGATCGGCGAGCTTGATCACCGCATCGCGCGCGCCGGACCACAGCACGCCACGGCCGCCGAGGATGATCGGCCGCTTCGCGGCGGCGAGCCGCTCGACCGCCTCGGCCACGACCTCGGGATCGGGGTGCATGCGCCCGACCTTGGGCTGATACATCGCCGAGGTCTCGTAGGGCTGGTTGGCCATGTATTCGACCTTCTGCAGATCGTAGGGAATGCCCAGCACCACCGGGCGCCGCTCGTACTTGGCGATGTGGAAGGCCTCGCGCACATATTCCATCATGCGCGGCACGCTATGCGCGGCGATGTAGTGCGCCCCGGTCGCCGTCACCAGCGGCGCCTGGTCGATGGCCTGGTTGTAGAACTTGGCGTTGATCGGCGCCTCGCCGGCGAACACCACCATCGGCAGGCGGGCGCGAGCCGCGGCCGGCAGCGCCGTCATCAACTGGGTCACGCCAGGGCCGCATGTGACGGAGGCAACGGCGAGCTTGTTGGTGGCTACGTTGTAGGCTGTCGCCGCCGCGACGGTGGCATGCTCGTGCCTGACGTGGACGGTATGCACGCCCGGCAGTTTGGCAAAGGCGGTGGACCAGTGCATGTTGCCGTCGCCCATCAGGACGAACTGCGTGTCGACTCCTTCCGCATGGAACGCTTCCGCGAGGGCTTCGTACATTTTGGGCATGGGCGGGGTTTCACCTGGATTGTGAGGTGGCGGGACGCAACAGTATGCCCGGCGACGCCCGGTCAATTCAATTGGAGCGACCACACAAAAAATGCATCAGCTAAAGGTTGCTTGCCGTGGCGGTTCATGCTGGGACGGACGGGCGCGAGGAGCGTTTATTCCGCCTTGATATTCGCGGCCTTTATCGTCGGCCACCATTTGTCGATTTCGGCCCTCTGGAATGCACCAAGCGCTTCCGGAGTTTGCTGCTCGCGTGGCGGAACGACGGAGGACTGCGCGTCCAACCGCTTGCGAAGCTCCGGCTCGGCGAGGGCCTCCACGACGGCCGCGTTGAGCTTGGCGACGATCTCCCTCGGCGTCCCCTTCGGAGCCCACATGCCATACCAAGTGGACACATAGAGGCCCGGAATACCGGCCTCGTCCACCGTGGGGAGGTCGGGCACCGACGAAAGCCGCGACTTGGCGGTCACGGCAAACGGCCGCACCTTCCCGCTACGATACATCTCAACAGAACCGCCCGAGAACTGGTCGAAGATCAAGGTGACATGGCCGGCCAGCACGTCGCTGAACGCAGCCGCCCCGCTGCGATAGGGCACGATCTGCAGTGCAACGCCGGTCTGGTTCTCGAAGTAGACACTGGCGACATGCGCGATCGAGCCGATCCCTGCGGTCGCAGCCGAAGCCTGCTTCGGATTTGCCTTCAACCACGCGACCAGTTCCTTCAAGTTCTTCGCCGGAACATCCTTCTTGGTGACGACCACGGAATAGTTGGATGGCAACAGCGCAATCGGCTCCAGGTCCTTCACGAGATCGTACGAAAGATTGTATAGCGCGCCATTGAAGACATGCGTGCCCAAGTGACCGATACCGATCGTATGGCCATCAGGCGCCGCACGCACGACGCGTCCGACACCAAGCGAGCCCGCGGCGCCGGCCACGTTCTCCACCAAGATGGGTTGGCCGAGTGCCGTCTTCATCCGCTCGCCCAACTGTCGCGCGAGCGTGTCCGCCGGTCCGCCTGCTGCAAACGGAACGACAATGGTGACGGGCTTCGATGGATAGGGCTGTGCGGACGCCGGTGCGACACCCTGCAGTGCGGCTGCGCATGCGGCGGCCCAAAGCAGCTTCATCATCCCCGTTCGCTCCCCTGCCATGCCAGCGCCCCACGCCAAGGGGCATCTTGGATCAAATCTACGTCGTCTCCACCGCAATCCGCAACGCGCGCGCGAAAGGCGAATGACCTGCCTATGGACCCTCTGAATGCATGTTATATTCCCGTCCCTGTGGCCGGGGTTTGCGTTGCATGACCAGCGTTCCGCTTTCGCTCGAACAATACGAGCAGCTCAATCCGCGTTGCGAGATCGTGCATGCGGGGACGCGCATGATTTTCGCGACGCCGAATACCGGCACGAAATGGCGTGTCGATACGATCTACGAGAAAGAGCCCTGCACGCTGGAGTGGATCGCAGGCTTCGAGGGCTCCGACACGCTGGTCGACATCGGCGCCAATGTCGGGATGTACACGATCTGGTCGGCCGCCACCAAAGGCGTGCGGGTCTATGCGTTCGAGCCCGAGGCGCAGAATTACGCGCTGCTCAATCGCAATATCGTCCTGAACAATCTTCAGGAGCGCGTGAAGGCCTTTTGCCTGGGACTCTCCGACAAGGCCGGCCTCACCGAGCTCTACATGGCGCAGGTCATGGCCGGCGGCTCATGCCACGCCATGGGTGAGGCGATCGACTACAAATACGAGCCGCTGCCGGTTGCCTTCGCGCAGGGCTGCATCGCGTTCCGGCTCGACGACCTGGTGTCGGCCAAGCTGATCCCTGCCCCGACCCACATCAAGATCGACGTCGACGGCATCGAGCCGAAGGTCTTCGCGGGCGCGCGCGAGACGCTGGCCGACCAGGCGGTGCGCTCGGTGCTGGTGGAACTCAATCTCAATCTGGCGGATCATCGGGATTTGGTGGACGCGATGAACGCGCTAGGCTTTCGGCACGATCCTGCCCAGGTCAAACGTGCCATGCGCAATGACGGGCCGTTCAAGGGAGTAGCGGAACATGTATTCAAGCGCTGAGCTCCATACCTCCTATCAGATCGCGAACGCACCGGTGCGCGGCTTCCCCTATCCGCACTGCTTCGTCCGGGATGTGTTCTCCCCGGATTTCTACGAGGAGATCCAGCGCAACCTGCCCGACCCGGCGGTGATGATCCCGATCCTGGAGGCGCGGCAGGTGCAGGGCTACAACGAGCGCTTCGTGCTGGAGCTGCACAAGGGCGAACACCTCGCCGCGTTGCCCGACGCCAAGCGCAAGTTCTGGCAGGACATCGCCGCCTGGATGGTCGGCGGCAAGTCTGGCCTGGGGCGGCTCGGCAGCCTCATGATGAACAAGTTCCAGCCGTTTGTGCAAAACCGCCTCAAGAACCTGACGGGGATCAAATTCTACGACGAGGCCTATCTGGTCGAGGACATCACCAACTACAAGCTCGGCCCGCACAGCGACGCGGAGAAGAAGGTCATCACCATGCTGTTCTACCTGCCGAGGGACGAGTCGCAGTCCCACCTCGGCACCTCGATCTATATCCCCAAGGACATCAGTTTCCGCTGCGCCGGCGGCCCGCACTATCCGTTCGAATGGTTCGAGCGGATGGCCACCATGCCGTTCCTGCCGAATTCGCTGTTCACCTTCGTCAAGGGCGACAACTCCTTCCACGGGGTCGAGCCGGTGCGCGACGCCAACACCCGGCGCTGGCTGCTTCTGTTCGACGTGTTCATGGAGCAGGTGCAGACCCAGCGCCCGCAACAGGGCGGCTGGCGTGCGACGGTGCAGCTCGCGCCCGCCCCGGCAGCGGCGCCGGCCAGCGCCCAAAATGCGCCGCAGCCGCAAGGGTCAAAGTTCACGTTCTAGGTGACGGCGCGGATTGCCGGCCGAAACTCCAGCAAAGGCCCAAAAACCAAGAGGCCTCAGCTTTCGCTGAGGCCTCGGGGCAGCATAGCCCTACAAATCTACAAACTACCTCTTCTTCGCTCGCTTACCCTTTTTCTTCTTCGCCTTCTTTGCCTTCTTCGCCATGACAACCCTCCATGCTTGGTGTTGGCGAATCAGATTTTACAGGTAGTAGCGGCAGGTTGCGCAAAACTATCCACAGAGGAATTGAGCAACCCCCGGGAGACCGCCAAGCTCGGAAGGAGCCGCCGCAGGCATAGTTGACCTGCTTCGTCGTGCCGTCGGACACGCCCAGCGCCATCGTCCCGGTGTTCAAAAGCGGCATGCCGCAAGCCTGAAAAACCTGAGCTGCGCTCCGCTTGACGGCACAACTGTGTGTCAATTCGATTTCTGTTTCATCACATTTCACAAATCGCCTGCAGAAAAACTTGAGAAGACGGATTCCTGCTCCTTCCGCTCGCTGCGTCTCGATTTTTCGCATTGCTTTCAGTCGGATGCCGCTCGGAACAGGCACCAGCCATCAGACGCAGTCATTCCAATGTGATTTGGCAGTCACGCGGATGTAACGCCGCCAACCAATGGTCCGCGCGGCGTTGACCTCCCGTATTCCGGTGGTCCGGGTCATCGCTGCTGCAATCTTCCGCAACAAAATCAAGCAGAGGTGTCTTCATGTCGAACACTTATTTCAATCTCGCGAGCGGCCCGCTGACACAAGACTGGAGCAACGCCGGCTTGATAACCGTCACCGACAACTGGAGCGGCGTTCCGAGCATCCAGGGTCGAGGTCACGGGCACGGTGTCGGTCTCGCCGATCCGGTACTGCACGTTGAGCTGCTGGATTGCATTGTCGGCGCTTCCGTCGAGGTCGCGCGCATTGAACTGGACGCGCGCGTTCTGACGGCCGGTCGCATCGAGATACATCACCAGATGCGGTGCGTCGGCCGACGGCCGGGACATCCTTGCCGGCGGCGCGGGCAACGACAAGCTCGACGGCGGCGACGATGACGACGTCATGGACGGTGGCGCCGGCAACGACGAACTGGCAGGCGGACGTGGCAACGATGCCATGAATGGCGGCGACGGCGACGACATCCTGAGCGGAAACGACGGCCGCGACGTCCTTACGGGCGGGGCCGGAAACGACAGGATGACCGGCGGGGACAACAGCGATCTGTTCGTGTTCGGTGCCGGCTTCGGCAAGGATGTCATCACCGACCTAAGGGACAACGACCGCATCGTGATCGACGACGGCCTGTTCCAAAACTTCCAGGCGCTACGGGCGGCCAGCCAGCAAGTCGGCAGCAGCGTGGTCATCACGGTCGATGCAGACAACACGATCACGCTGCAGCACACACATCTCAGCAGCCTGCATTCGAACGACTTCCTGTTCGTCTGACAATGAATGAGTAATGTCTCCTAGGACGGCCGGTTGCCGTCCGAGGGCGCGACAAGGGCGACGGTGGCGCTTAGTCACCGTCGCCCTTTCTGCGTTCTCAATCGCGACCCATCACACGCCCTGCCCGGCCGCGTCGAACCCGGCGATACGGCCGAAGGTTGCCGCCCGGCAGATGCCGTGCTGGCCGAAGCCGCCGGCGGAATCGCCGCAGGCATAGAGCCCGGGGATGACCTTGCCGTGCAGGTCGACGACCTGCGCCTTAGTGTTGATGCGGAGGCCGGTATAGGTGTCGTGGATGCACGGCGTATGCCACGCGGCGTAGAACGGCGGCGTGGCGATCTTGTGCAGCGGCTTCGGCTTCTTGAAGTCCGTGTCGGCGCCGGCATCGACGAACGCATTGTAGCGCTCCACCGTGGCGCGCAGCGCCGCCGGCGGCATCGGCCGCCACTGGTATTCGTTGGCGATCTTCTTCGCCAGTTCCTCGATCGTATCCGCGCTGAAGAAGTAGCCCTCGGGGTCAACGTAAGGCGGCTTGACCTGCCACTTCTCGCGGGCCGCGGCGCCTGCGTCGAAGATCGCCCAGATCGGGCCGCCGCCGTTCATCTTCTTCGGATCGCCGGTCCAGGCCAGCGCCGCGGCCAGATAATCGTAGTCGCGCTGGCCGGCCATCTCGTCATGGAAGCGGAGCCCGTTCTCCTTGACCAGGATCAGGTTCTGATAGTCGCGCACGGCGAGCCCGACGGCCCGCGCACGGAACATGTGCGGGGCGTCCGGATGGATCACCGTCGCGGCGCCGTTCGACTTCATGCCCATACGACCCTTGTTCAGCATGTTGTCGTCTTCGGTGGTCTGACAGGCCGTCGCGCCCAGTGCGGCGCCGATCTGCATGGCGGCGATCTCGCCGTCGGCGGTGCGTTTCGACCAGCCCGAGTTCTCCGCCTGGTATTCGTCGGTCAGCCGCACGTCGAACATGGTGCGGAATTCGACGTTGTCGGCACAGCCGCCGCTGGCGACGATCACGCCCTTGCGGGCGCGGATGTTGATCGACTTGCCAGTCGGGTTGAACCAGTCGTCGACCTCGATGGCGGTGATGCCGGTGATACGGCCGGAGAACGGCTGCTCCCGGTGGATCGTCGTCATCCGCTGCTTGAGCAGGATGTCGACACCCATGTTGCGGGCGGTCTGCGCCAGCGGGCGCACGAAGCCCGAACCGCGCATGGGATTGGTGGCCTCCTTCGGCCATGCGAAGCAATTCAGCCGCGTGCGCGAACGATCGAGCCGATCGGGCTTGGGCCGGTAGGCCTCCCACTTCACGCCGTGCTTTTCCAGCCAGGCAAACATGTCGAGGTTGTCGTCGGCATAGGTACGCACCAGGGCGCGGTCGCTGAACCGGCCCATCGGCATCTCGGGACGCGCCCAATCGGCGAACACGAGATCGGGCGTGTCCTGCATGCCGATCGCCTGCTGCATCCGGTTGCCGCCACCGATGTAGAGGCCGCCGAAGCTCATCATGCAGCGGCCGCCGATGTCGAAATTCATCTCGACGACGATGACGGACGCGCCCTTTTCGCGCGCCGCGATGGCGGCCGGCAGCCCGCCGGCGCCGGCGCCGATGACGACCACGTCGGCTTCGCGGTCCCAGGTGATGGCGGCAGCGGCCTGCGCCGGCTGGACCGGCGTTGCCGCCGCTGCAACGGCGCCGGCCGCCGCGCCCGAGGTCAGAAAGCGCCGCCGGCTCAATGACGCCGCAGCGCGATCCTCATGGGTTTGCGGTAGACGGTCTTGTCCGGTCGTTGGTTTTGACACGTAAGCCTCCCTCACAATCGCCGACTGTTGTTTGTCGCCGGCGTTTGAGAGAAGCTTACGCTCAAAGGGGCAACAATTGAACCGCCCCACTAACAGTCTGGGAGGATCACCATGCTCACCAAACGGGCGCTACTGGCCGGCATCGCCGCTAGCGGCTTCGGCCTAGCCACCACCGGGCCGACATCGGCCCAGACCTACCCGACACGTCCGGTGAAGATGATTGTGCCGCTACCGCCCGGCTCCGCGCCCGACGTCCGGCATCGGCTGATCGCACAAGCGCTGACGCAATTGTGGGGCCAGCAGGTGATCGTCGAGAACCGCCCCGGCGGCGGTGGCATCATCGGCACCCGCGCCATGCTCGGCGAGCAGCCCGACGGCTATACGCTGCTTGCCGCCTTGGCGTCGATCTACATGATCCTGCCGGCACAGAATGAGAAGCTGCCGTTCGACGTCAACAAAGACATGATCCCGGTCGGCTTGACGGCGTATGAGGGCTTGGTGATGGGCTGCTCGTCGAAGCTCGGCGTCAGCTCGCTGGCCGAGTTCATCGCGCTCGCCAAGAAGATGCCGGACAAGCTGGTCATCGGCACCAACCCGGCCGGCAGCCTGCCGCACATCACGGCGAAACTGTTCGTCGACCTGACGAAGACCGCCATCACCGTCGTGCCCTACTCGACCGGCGGCACTGCCGATGCGATCCGCGACATCATGGGCGGACGTGTTCATGCGGTGATCGATGGATGGGCAAGCCTGCGCGGCGCCTACGAGTTCGAAGGACCTCGCACTGCTTGCGATCCTCTCGCCGAAACCGTCGCCTCTGCTTCCCAACCTGCCGGTAGCAACCACGACCGTTCCGGGCTTCAACTCGATCGGCTGGCAGGCGCTCACCGCGCGCCGGGGGACACCGGAGCCGATCATGCGGGTCCTGAACAACAGCCTGCGCAAGGTTCTCGACGATCCTCAGCTGCAAAAGCGGCTGCAGGAAACCGGCCCCGAATTCCAGCCGATGTATGGCGACGAGTTGACCCGCTTTATCCAGGATGAGCAGAAGTTCTGGCTGCCGCTCGCTAAGAAATACGCGGTCTGAGCCGACCGCTACTTCGCCGTCTGTTCGATCCACTCGATGTATTGCGCGACGCGGGTGTAGACCCCGAACAGGCCCTGCTCCGCCATGCCGCAACCCGCTTCCGAGAAGCTGGTCAGGCCGACCTGGATGAACCGGCCGCGGGAGACCTCGGCGAACAACGGCCCGCCGCTGTCACCGACACAGGTATCCTTCCGGGTCGCGAACTTCGCGGTGCAGATCATGTTGTCGGTGATGACGCGGTCCTGCGGCGAGTTGTCGAGCAGCTTGCGCATCTGGTTGACCGTGTCTTCCGACAGCGACAGCTTCGCGCGCAGCCCGGCCACCTGGTTTTCAAACCACTGATTGCGGCGCCAAGCCAGAATGTTGGAATTGCAGGTGCCGGCGTCGACCACATCGAGCCTCACCTCCATGAGCGCCTTCGGGAATTCTCCGTCTTCGTTCTCGCCCCATCCTGCGGCGGTCACCGGCTTGCCCGGAACGCCGTATTCGCTCTCGGTCGCCGGAGTCGCCAGCGTGATGATCGAGGTGCGGCCGGGCGCCGGCGCTTCCGCCAGTTCGAGCAGCGCGATGTCGTTGTCGGGGCTTTCCTCGACGTCGTATTTCGGATGGACGATGATGCGGCGGACCTTGATGCGCTGGCCGCCCTTGAACTCGTTCGACCCGACGTAGACGTTGATGTCCTCCGGCTTGCGGGCGCGCGGCGGCTGCTGGTCGAGCTCGAACACGCAATGCGCGGCAGTGAGCACCCAGCGCTGGCGGATCATGGAGCCGCCGCAGAAGTGGGCGCCGTGCAGGCCGGCTTCGGTCGGCTTGGCGCTCGCCTTGATGATCGAGACCATGAAGGGATAGGCGCCCTTCTTGGCGACGTCGCCGAAGTAGATCTTCTTCTTGGCTGCGGTCGAGTCCTGCTTGGTGGCGGGGGCCTGCGCCTGCAGCGCGGATATCGGCAGCGCGATCGCGAGCATCGCACCGACAACACCGACGATACATCGAAGCGAGGCGATGCCGGGTTTCTTGGAAGTCATGATCGGTTCTCCCTTCGCGCTGCGCCGCTGGCGCTACAGCCGAACGCAGCAAGCACAGAGGCCCATCCCGACAATGGCACGATGTTGCAAACGCTATGCCCTGGTAGCCGCACTGACAAGGCGCTTTCAAGGCAACGGAGCGCGGTCAGCTAAGACGGTCCGGAAAAAGCGGATGCCCATCGTCGACACCGGCTGAACGGCCGGCTCGACGACGGGCATCCTAACCACGTCAAGTTTGCGCTCGATGCGGCGGACAAATGTCCGTCGCGATCAACGACCCGGAATCTTGTTGCTACGCGCCGCAGCGCTGCTGCGGGTCGCCGAACGATAGCAGGTGGTCGAGCCGCAGGCCCAGCCGACCGGGCAGCAGCCGCTGATACGGCCAGGGCACCAGTAGGCGCCGCGACGGCAATACTGAACGTCCTGCACCATGTTCTGAGTTGCGAGAGCGTCGATCAATCCGCTGCTGCCGGGAAACGCCGACGCCGATCCGGCGGTGAACGCCGTAGCGCAAACCACTCCCAATGCGAGCACAAGCTTTCTCATGGTAATTTTCCTTCGTTTGATGTCGCGCACGATAGCCCCACCGCGCACACGATTATGCGTCGCCCCTGTGTTTCCGGCAATATCTTCACCGTGAATTTGGCCAACTTCTAAGCCGCGCACGCCGCGGTGCACGCGCCGAACGTATTCTGCTGAACGGCCATTCATACAGGCGTTGTCGCGATCGAGTTTGGCATCTCAGGCGGCGATTTTTGCAGCCACTCTCGTTGAGGGCTGCGCGTCGTCCCGGCCGGCAGGGGCTTTCATCCGCGAGGAACTTGAATTGATGCCGGTGTCCCGGGCGGCAGCGCGTGCGGACTGACCTCGACAACGCCGTTCCTGATTCGCACCGGATAGGTCGCGAGCTTCTCGGTGAACGGCGCCGGCGCACGCCCGTCCGACAGACGATACTGCCAACCATGCCAGGGACAGGTCACACAGCCATCGATGATACGGCCCTCACCGATCGGTCCGTTCTGATGTGAGCAAAGATTGGACAGCGCACCGATCTCGTTGCCGTCGCGAAAGACTGCGATGCGCTCGCCGCCCGGCGCGGCAACGACCAGCGCGCACTTGTCCGGTATTGATCCTGGCACGCCGGCAACGATCCAGCCGTCATCTCCCGCAGGCGTGCCGCGATCGCGCGCGCGCTCGCGCCAGCCGGCGACCAGATGCAACACTGTCACGACCGCGAAGCCCGTGGCGAGCATCAGCGGGATCGTCGGGTTGCGATCGTATTGCATGATGCCGAGCGCGACATGCAGCACGACGAGCCCGTAGGCGACATAAATCGTCATGTGCAGCCACTTCCAGACCGGCGGCGACAGAAACGACAGCCAGAAATCGTGGCTGGTCGCCGCCAGCAGGAACAGCAGCAGCAACGCCGCGAAACCGATCACCTTGAACGGAAAGCCGATGAACTTGGCGTAGTCAGGCCAGGTGGTCAGCTCGGCAAGCAGGTTCGGCAAGGTTCCCTGCGCCTCGTACCATTCGATCATGAACCATGCGTGCGCGAGCGCGACGAAAAACGTCAGCACGCCGAAATGGCGGCGATTGAACAAGAGCTTGCGGAACCAGGGATTGAGCCGCGCCAGCGGCCCGATCGACAGAATGACGGTGAGCATGAAGAACGCGCATGTGCCGAACGCACGGATGCGCACGTCGATCGCCGCCGGAAGGTCCTTTGGCGGCTCGATCCGATAGCTGATGCCGATGAAGGCCATTATATAGAGTGTGACCGCCGCGAGCAGGATGCCGTCATAGATGTACTTATCGCGGCTCCATTGCACCGCCTTGAAACCGACGCTCATCGCTGGCCCTCGACCGCGGCCGGTGGCGCCGGCGGCGGCGCGCGCATCATCAGCGACATGGCCAGCCCGAGGCCGACCAGCAACGCCAGCACCGGCCAGAGCACGCGATGGGCGGTCCGATGCGCGCGCCTCATCGCGGACGACGTGACTGGAGCCAGCGGGAGAGCACGAGCGGCCACAAGGCGGTCGCCGCCGGCAACAGGAGGATACGCGCACCCACCGTGACCGGCGCGCTTTGCACCGTTGTCACGCCGAACGCGACAAAGGCCAGGCCCGTTACGAGACCTGCGGCGACATAGAGGGCCAGTGCGATCGCGAAAGTCGTGGCAATTGCGTCCATTCGTCGCCAAAGATCAATGACATCGCCCGCCATGACAAGGGCTCGTGCGCGCCAACCCAAAATCAATACGGGAAAATGTCGCGCGCGGATGCGCTGTTTCAGCGAGCTTTTGCCCAAATCTGCGGGTATCTTCGGCTTCACAAGCGAGACTGGTTCTGGCAATTCCCTCCGATCGCGACGTCACGAGGTTCCCGATGCTTTCCCGCTTCCTCGCCTGCCTTGCCGCTGCAGCCTGCATTTTGACAGTGAACGCCGCCGTTGCCGCCCCGGCGGGCAAGTCGCGCAACTACGACAACACGGTCCAGACCACCGATCCGCTCGGCCGATTTTTCGGCGGCAGCGTCTCGCCGGTCGGGCGCACGACGGTGAGCTATCCGGCTAATCTCCGGCCCGGCACGATCGTCATCAATACGAGGGAACGGCGCCTTTATCTCGTGCTCGGCAACGGCCAGGCGCTGCGCTACGGCATCGGCGTCGGCCGCGATGGGATGACATGGGCCGGCACCACGCGGGTGTCCGCCAAGCGCGAATGGCCGGACTGGACGCCGCCCGAGCAGATGCGGCGGCGGCAACCCGGCCTGCCGCGCCACATGCCGGGCGGGCCCGACAATCCGCTTGGCGCACGCGCGCTCTATCTCGGATCGTCGCTCTACCGGATCCACGGCTCGAACGAGCCCGAGACCATCGGCCAGGCGGTGTCGTCCGGCTGCTTCCGGCTGACCAACGAGGACGTGATCGATCTCTACAATCGCGTTCCGGTCGGCGCGACGGTGATCGTGCAGCGATAGATCGAGCGGTCGTCAGCGCGTCAGCCCCTTGCCGGCAAGCTCGTCGAGATAGTCCTGCCAGTTGGCGTCGCGGTTGCGGCCGAGCTCGTGCAGGTAGTCCCAGCTAAAGATGCCGGTCGAGTGCATGTCGTCGAACACCAGCCGCACCGCGTAATTGCCGATCGGATTGACCTCGAGGATCGCGACGTTCTGCTTGCCGGCCACGGTCTTGCGTTCGTCCGGCGAGTGGCCCTGCACTTCCGCGCTCGGGCTACGCACCCGCAGATATTCGGCGCTGAGATCGAATGTCTCGCCGGTGTCGAAGGCGATCGTCAGCGTCCTGCGATCCTTGTGCAATCGCAGTTCCGTCGGCCAGGGTTTCTTCGCCGCATCGCTCATGGCTGACTCATAGCCCGAACAGCACCGCCACCGCTATCTCCGAAACGCCAACGGCCCCGGGCAAGCCCGGGGCCGTCGAAAGTTGGTGCGGCCGTGGCGATCAGTTGGTCGCGCGGTAGCCAAGACCGTGGTTGGCCTGACGCTCGGCCGGCGGCTCGACGTGGAAGTCGATCACGCAGACGCCGCCCTTCTTGAGCACGTCGACGCCCTTGGCGATCGCCGCCTTGGCATCCGCCTGGCTGGTGACCGGCCCGATGCCGACCGCGCCCTGCGCTTCAGCGAACTTCGCGATGTTCGGCACCGGATCCTCCATGCGCAAACCGATCCAGCGATTCTTCGGCTCGCGGCCGCGGTCGCGCGCGACGTGGTCCTGATGGAGCTCGTCGTTGAAGTAGGAACGGTTGTTGTTGACGATCACCAGCAACGGAATGCGGTGCTTCACGGCGCTCCAGATCGCGGTCGCGCCCATGCAGAAGTCGCCGTCGCCCAGCATCGTGATCGCGTAGCGGTCCGGGAACTTGTGATGCAGCGCGAGCGCGGACCCGACCGAGATGCCCGGACCGGAGCCGAGACCGCCGCCGCCGTCTTTGCCGAGATAGGACATGCCGCTCTGGAACGGCCAGATCTCGGTCGGCCAGCCGCGACCAAGCGTGCAGAACGTCACGTTCTCCGGATCGTTGAACTGGTCGCGCAGCGACTGGGCGATGACCTCCATGGTCAGCGCGCCGTTCGCATCCTTCTTCTTCTTGATCAGCTTGGCCTTCCACGGATCCTTGCGGCCCTCGCCCAACGCCGCGTTGAGCTCGGCGACCATCACGTCGGTGGTCGTTGCCGAGAACACGTCGGACGGCGGCAGCTCCTGGTACTCCATGTTGGCGCCGTTATGCAGGTTCTGGTCGAGCGTGCAGTTGATGATCTTCGCCGTCACAGTGCCGGCGTTCTTCGCCTGACGCAGCGCGCCGCCGAGGTCCATCCAGTCGAGCGCGAGGATGACGTCGGCCTCGCACATCAGTTCGCGCGCTTCCTTGACGATCGCGTTGAACGGCTCGGTGAAGTGGTGCGGGTTGTCGCTCGGGAACATCGCGCCTTGCTTGAGATCGGTAAACACGACCGCGCCGAGCCGCTCGGCGAGGCGGATGCGCGGCTGCCAGAATTCGTCCCGGCGCGAGCCACGGCCGAACAGGATCAGCGGCTTCTTGGCGTTCTTGAGGAGCGCGACGGCCTGATCCAGCGCCTCCTTCGACGGCCGCGGCGGTTGCGGCGCCTGGTAACGCTTCACGTCCGGAATTTCCGGCTCCTTGTCGAGCTTGGTTTCCTGAAATCCGGCGTCGAGACAGACATACACTGGCGCGGTCGGCGCCGCGCGGGTGATCATGTTCGCGCGCATCATGGCTTCGACCAGCGCCGGGCCGGAGGTCGGCTGATCGTCCCACTTCACGAGCGAGCGGATATACGCGCCGTTGTCGCGCGACGTGTGAATCCAGTCGATCCACGGCCGGCGCTTCTCGGAAGCAACCGGGCCTGTTGCACCGAGCATCAGCATCGGCGCGCGGTCGCACCATGCGTTGAAGATGCCCATCATGCCGTGCAGCAGCCCGACGTTGCTGTGCAGGACGCACGCCATCGGCTCGCCGGTCGCCTTGGCATAGCCGTGCGCGATCGCGACGGAATGATCTTCGTGCAGACAGAGAATGATGCCGGGATTCTGATTGCCGAGGTGATTAACCAGGCTGTCGTGAAATCCGCGATAGCTCGCCCCTGGGTTGAGGCTGATAAAAGGAATGTTAAAACGGCGCAGCATCTGCGCAGCGATGTCACTGCCCCACGCGACTTTGTCGTCGGGCTTTCCTTCAATCTGATCCAACTTCATTTCTTCTCTCTCTTTCCTCTTTTGGCTGATGGCATCGGTGGCTGCGGTCATTCAGCGCAGGCGCTGGCGGACCACAATCGTGTGTCGTCGACCCCGTTCGGCCCCAGCCGGCCTGTGCGGAAACCCGTCTCGGTCGCTGGTATGCCACTGTGGTTCCGTCGACGACATGCGTCATTGCGTGCAGCCGTATCCATAAAAGAAACGACTTTCGCATGACGCGATCTTCTGCTTACATCCCTTCAAAATCCGGGGGGTTGGCTACCATGCTTTGGCGGCGCGCACTAGTGCGGCCCGTTTGCATGTTGCGGGGTTAAAGTGTTGGGGACGGGAGGAAATCTGGGCCGTCGCATTGGATCGCGGGCCTGGCTGCAAGTTGTAGTCGGTAGCAGCACAACGATCCACTATCTTGAACTTCCATCGTTACGAAGGGCGCGCAGGGTCGACTTGCGCTATCGGCACAAAGCATACGGCTCCCGAGCCGTCGGAATTGGGTTGGGGTAACGCACCATGGACGCAATCACTGGCGAAATTGCCTTTATGGCAACCGCTGCAGGCAAGGCGTTTCTGATCCTGATGGATCCGGGCCGCCTGATGTACCTGGGGGCGGGTTGCATTATGGGCCTTGTGCTGGGGATTGTGCCTGGCATCGGCGGCCTTGCCGGAACGGCCATGCTGCTGCCGTTCACCTTCAACATGGACCCCTATTCCGCCTTTGCGCTGCTTCTCGGCCTCGGCTCGACGACCGCGACCGGCGACCCCATCCCCGCAGTGCTTTTCGGCGTGCCCGGAGGTGCCGCATCCGCGGCGACCGTCTTGGACGGATTCCCGATGGCGAAGAAAGGCGAGGCCGGTCGAGCGCTCAGCGCCTGCTACATGTCGTCGATGATGGGCGGCATCTTCGGCGCGTGTCTGCTCGCCATCTCGATTCCGATTCTGCGTCCGGTCATGCTGTTCCTGGGATCACCGGAGCTATTGGCGTTCGCCGTCTTGGGCATATCGATGGTGGCGTTGCTGTCCGGCAACGCCCCACTACGCGGGCTGGCCGCCGGTTGCCTCGGCATCATGATCGCGATGATCGGGACCGATCCGCAATCCGGAACGCTGCGCTGGACATTCAACAGCCTCTACCTGTGGGACGGGCTGCCGCTGACCCCGCTGCTGTTGGGCATCTTTGCTCTACCAGAGCTTTGCGACCTCCTGATTACACGACAGGCCATCGCCGCCGGCTTTGAAAAGGCCGACATCTACAAAGGCCAGTGGCAGGGCGTGAAGGATTGCATGCAGCACTGGTGGCTGATCGTGCGCTGCTCATGGATCGGCGGCGGCATCGGCTCGATCCCGGGCATCAGCGCGTCGGTCGTCGACTGGCTGGCCTACGGTCACGCACTGAAGACCGAGAAAGGCGCGGCCCTGACCTTCGGCAAGGGCGACGTGCGCGGCGTCATTGCGTCGGAGAGCTCCAACAACGCCAAGGAAGGCGGCGCGCTGGTACCGACCATCGCCTTCGGCGTGCCCGGCAGCGCCACCATGGCGATCCTGCTGGGCGCATTCCTCATTCACGGGCTCGTGCCCGGCCCCGACATGCTGCACAAGAACCTCGACATCACCTATTCGATGGTGTGGTCGGTGGCGCTCGCCAACATCCTCGGCGCCGGCATGGCGTATGCGTTCAGCCCGCAGTTTGCGCGGCTTGCGACGCTGCGGTTCAGCCTGATCCTTCCGGCGGTGATGGGCATCATCTACATCGGCGCGTTCGAGGCGACCCGTCAGTGGGGCGACCTCTACGCGCTGTTGTTCTTCGGCCTCGTCGGCTGGTGCATGAAGCAGTTCAAGTGGCCGCGTCCGCCGCTCATTCTCGGCGCGGTGCTCGGCGACACGATCGAGCGCTACATGTTCATCTCGGTCGAACGCTACGGCATCAGCTGGTTCGCACGCCCGGTCGTCGCGATCCTCTTCATCATGGCGATCATCGGCCTGCTCCGTCCTCTGGTTCAGGACATCAAGAGCCAGGGTGGCGTGGTCCAGATGACCAAGAGCTTCCGGGCACCGCGGTTCCAGCCGAGCCAGCTGTTCACGATCTTCATGCTCGCGATCCTCACCTCGATGGTGTTGATGGCGACCCGCTGGGACTTCAGCGCCAAGATCGTCCCGATGGTCGTGGGCGGCGTCGGCATCACCGTGTGCTTGCTGAGCCTGTTCAACGACATGTGCCGGAAGCCCTCGCTACAGACATCCGAGAGCCTGGCGGAGGCGGCCCAGCATCAGGTCGAGCAGAAGATCCATATGGACCTTGCGTCCGACACCGAGCATCTGCCGACTGAGCTCATCGTGAAGAGAGCGGCCCGCTTCTTCGGCTACCTCATCGCATTCATGGGTGTGATGTCCGTCATCGGCCTCGTCCCGACGGTGGGCCTCTTCGTCGTCGTCTTCATGCGGTACGAAAACAGGGAGCCGTGGAAGCTCGTCATTAGCTACGCGATCGTACTGGTGTTCGCGATCAGCTTCGTGTTCGACAACGTGATGTCGATCCCGTGGCCGCCGACACTGATCGCGCAGTGGTTCCCGGCTCTGAAGTTCCTGCCGTCGATCTAAACAACCGGCGGTCCGGTCCCTCCAGGCCCGGATCGCTCACAGTCACCGACCTCGAAAGACCCGGAAGGGAATTGGTATGAACATCAACTTCTCACAGTTTGCGATCCAGTGCGCCGCCATGGGCGTCTGGGTATTTATCGTGGCCGGCATCTATGCGATCGTCGAAAAGCTGATCGACAAGTATTACCCCAACTTCCTTGCTATCGAGGCGGCAGGCGCAAGCCAGGCGCCCGCTCCGGGAAGGACCGACGCCGCCAAGCAAGCCTAGGCTTCAAAAATCAGATCTGTGCGGTTTACGGCGCGGTCGCCAACGACCGCGCCGTTTCTTATTGCTTTCCCGCGCTGAGCCGCCGGTAAGCGGAGACGATCTCCGGCGTCGCGCCCGCCGCCAATTCCTTCATCATCGCTTCCAGCAAACCGCCCTCAAGCGGCGCACCGATCGGCTGGTCGATGCGCGCGGCTTCGGCGCGGAAGTCCTTGTCGTCGCACATTTCGATGAAGGCCTTGCGCAGCACCGCAATCCGTTCCGGCGGGATGCCGGGCGGTCCGACCAGCGGCAAGCCGAAATTCTCGAGCGCCAGCACCAAAGTCAGCAGCGGCAGTTGGCTCGGCGGCACCACGTCGCGCACCAGCGGGACGCCGGGCAGCGTCAGCTTGTTCTGCAGGATCGGGACGACGATCTTGTTCTTGATGAGATCCTGGCGGCGGGCGAAGGAATCCTCCACCGTGAACGCGCCGTCGATCTCGCCCTGCTCCAGCGCGAGCAATACCCGCGCGGTCGAGACGTAGCCGAAGATCACCTTGATCGGCGCGCCGTCGCCGGCAAGCATGGTCGGGATCATCCCGGTCGGCGTGGTGCTGCCGATCGAGCCGAAGCTCAGCGTCTTCGGATGCGACTTGAGATCGTCGAAACTCTTGATCCCGGTGCTCGAACGCACCCACACCATCGAATTTACCGCGCCGGGACTGCCGACATAGGCGAACTGCGTTGAATCGTAGGTCGCGCCGGGATTTTTCACGATCCCTTCGACGAACCACGAGCGGCCGGGAACGGCGAGCGTCAACCCGTCGGGCGCCACACGCCGGCTCATATGGTTCGCAGCGATGACGCCGCCCGCCCCTTCCATGTTCTGGATCACGAGGCCGGGCTGCCCCGGGATGAACCGCACCAGATGCCGCGCCACCATCCGCGCCGTCGTGTCGACGCCGCCGCCCGGCGCGAAGCCGACGATCACCGTGAGCGTCTTGCCCTGGTAGAAGGCGTTGGCGCGCGCGGCACCGCCGGCGAGCGCGACCGAGAGCGCGCCGAAACCGGTCAGCACTCCTCGGCGCGACGGACGGAACGTCATATCACCGGCCGCTATTCGGCCGCCTGCATCGCAACGCCCGAGGTGTGGACGGCCGCATCCATATCCGAGAGGTCGGGCAGCCCGTAGTGCAGGAGCTCCATGCTCTCGCTGGCGCGCAGCGTCGCCGTCTCGCCGGTCTCCAGGAACACGGTGGTGTATTTCTGCAGCGGCTGGCCTTCGCACTCGCCGGCGCCGGACATCACGAGATAGACGCCGCGGCCCCCCACGGTGTGGCTCGCGCCGGCGTCGAGTCTCAGCAACCCGGCTTCGGTGCGCCGCTCCGTCCAGACGCCGAAGAGTTTCTCGGACACGCCTTTCGCGCCTTTCACCGGCGCCCAGCCGTAGTTCTTCGAGTTCGGCGTAGATCGGCGCGTCGTAGCGGCCCTTGGGGTAGACCATCTCGCGGCCGTGCATGTGCTCCCAGATCGCCTGATAGGCGTCGGAGTTGCGGCGGCCGGCCACGTCATCGTTGCGATGGAAGATGCCGTCCTTGAACTCGCCGAATTTCTTGAGCTCCTCCATCCCGGCCTTGACTTCGCGCGGCAGTAGATAGCCGGAGCCGCTCGCGCCGCCGAATTGCAGCACCGCGCAGAAGATGTCGGTCTTGTTGACCTGCGGACCGTACGGCACGCCTTCCGGGTAGTAACCGAGCATGCCGGCCTTGAGCGGACCGTCCTGACCGTAGTCGGACTCGCCCTCGATCATGAAACGGTACTGATCGAAATTGTGCCGGTGACGCGGTCCCGAATAGTCGGTGCCGAGCCAGCTCAGCGAGAACTTGAAATTGCCCGGCGTGCCCGGCGTGCCTTCGGCCATGGTGCGCGAATGGAACGTGCCGCCGCGGTGTTCGAGGCCGCGCACGAGCGGGGCGTCTTCAAGGTGCATGATTTTCATGGCTGTCTCGCTCCCGGAGTTTCTTGCGTTGCGAGACTATAGCAGAACTTGCGGACCTCTGAACCGCCACGCGGGCGGAGCGGGGGCGCGCAATTGCCCTACCCAGGCCCTTTGACCGCGTTCGGTCGAGGTCCTAAGACAGACACCAGTTTCAGAACGAGCAAGGACGTAGCGGGGGTAGACGCGTGTCAGTTGAGGGAATGTTTCGGTCGCCGCAATCGGTTCTCCGGGCCAAGTCGATCGCGATGGTCGGCGCTTCGGAACGGGCGCCCTGGGCCCGGATCATCTACCGCAACCTGCGCGACTACGGCTATCCGGGCCGGCTCGATCCTGGTCAATCCGCGGCAGAAGGAAGTGTTCGGCGAACCGTGCGTGCCATCGCTGCGCGAGGCGCCGGGCCCGGTCGAGCATGCGATGGTCATCGTGCCGGCGGTCGGCGTCGCCGGCGTGCTCGAGGATGCCGAAGCCGCCGGCGTCAAGACCGCCACGATCTATTCGGCCGCCATGGGCGACGGCCCCGATCCGGAGTCGCACAAGCGCGGCGCCTGGCTCAAGGATTTCCTCGGCCGCAGCAAGATCAAGGTGGCGGGCCCGAACTGCATGGGCGCCTACAGCTATCACGAGAAGATCTTCGCCTATCCCAACAACGAGCTCCCGCGCTTCCCGGCGGGCTCGGTGAGCGCCGCGTTCCAGTCCGGCGGCACGTTGCAGTTCTGGCTGCGGACTGCCGCCGACCGCGGCCTGCGGTTCTCCTACGGCATCACGTCCGGCAACGAGATCAGCTTCGATCTCGCCGACTATCTGAATTTCCTGGTCGACGATCCGAACACCAAGGTGATCGCGCTGTTCATCGAAGGCATCCGCCGGCCCGACGCCTTCATGGCGGCGGCGGGGCGCGCGCTCGAAGCCGGCAAGCCGATCGTCGCGATCAAGACCGGCGCCACCGCCAAGTCGCAAGCCGCCGCGCAGTCGCACACCGGCGCGATCGGCGGCGACTACGCCGCCTATCTCGCGATGTGCGAGCGCTACGGCATCTACAATTGCCGCAACCTCGACGACATGATGGAGGCGGCGCTGGCGTTCGACGGCGGCCGGCTGCCGAAGGGGCCGCGCATCGGCTTCGTCACGACCTCCGGCGGCACCGTCGACCTGCTCTACGACTATGCCGAGGCCGAGGGTGCCTCGATGCCGGACTATTCCGCGGAGACGCTCAAAGGACTGATGCCCTACATGCAGGAAGGCATCGAGCCGAAGAACCCGCTCGACCTCGGCATCCCCGGCGGGCTGAAGCAGGCGGCCGGCGTCTGCGAGGTCGTCGCGAAAGATCCCAACATCGACATGATCGCCTGGGCCGCCATGCTGCCGAGCAAGGCCGGCGCCTGGGACGGCGTCGAAACGCTGCAGGCCATGGTGAAGGGCACCGACAAGCCGATCGTCGGCTTCGGCCGCATGAGCTACCAGATGACGCCGGAGGCGGTCGAAGCGCAGACGCAGGCGGGCTTCCCGTTCCTGCAGGGACTGGAGCCGACGATCCGCGCGCTCAACGGGCTCTGGTTCCACGCCGCAGCGCACCGGCAAGCGGCCGCCAGTGCCGCCCCCTGCCCCGCCGAGCGATCTTTCGCCGGCGACGCTCGACGCCACGCTCAAGAAATACGGCATCGCGCTGCCGCAAAGCCGCGAGGTCGCGACCGCCGCCGAAGCCGCCGCCGCCGCCGAGGCGATCGGCTTTCCGGTCGTGCTGAAGATCCGCTCGCCCGACATCCTGCACAAGACCGAGGCCGGCGGCGTCGCGCTCGATCTGCGCAGCAGCGACGCCGTGCTCAAGGCCGCCGACGGCGCTGGCCGCTTCGGCGCGCGCCGCCTATCCCAATGCCAGCATCGACGGCTTCCTGGTGCAGGAGATGGTGTCCGGCGTCGAAGCGATCGTCGGCGCTGCGCACCGACCAGTTCTACGGGCCGCTGCTGCTGGTCGGCGCCGGCGGCATCCTGGTCGAGCTCGCCAAGGATGCCGCGCTGCGGCTGCTGCCGGTCACGAAAGCCGACGTGGCGGCGATGATCGACGGCCTCAAGCTCAACCAGCTGCTCGCCGGCTATCGCGGGAAGCCTGCCGCCGACCGCGCCGCGCTGGAAGCGACGGTGCTGGCGCTCGCGCAATTCTACCTCGATCACCGCGCGCGCATCGAGGACATCGAGATCAATCCGCTGATGGTGCGCCCGCAGGGCAAAGGCGCGGTCGCGGTCGACGTGCGCGTGATCTGGCGCGACGCCAAATAACAACAGGAAACGACGGGGAGATCAGGTGATGGAATTCGAGCTTCCCGAAGAACTGCGGATGTTCAAGGATTCGCTGCGGCGGTTCGTCAACAGCGAGCTGATCCCGGTCGAGCGCCAGACGCTCACCACCGAAGGCGAGGAGATCAAGCCGGAGTTCCTCGGCAAACTCCAGCAGCGCGCCAAGGACCTCGGCATCTGGATGATGGAAGTGCCGGAGGAATTCGGCGGTCCCGGACTGTCGCTGTTTCAGCGCACGATCGTCACCGAGGAGCTGTCGCGCACCATCGCCCTGCCCGCGCGCGGCGAAGGCATCACCGGCCCGTCGGTGCGCCACATCCTGTTCACGCTCAAGGGCGAGCTGCGCGAGAAATACCTGATGCCGGTGCTGCGCGGCGAGAAGAAGGTCGCGTTCGCGCAGACCGAGCCGGACGCCGGCTCCGATCCGGGCGGCATGCGCACCACCGCGGTGAAGGACGGCAATCACTACGTCATCAACGGCACCAAGCGGTTCATCACCGGCGCCAACAAGGCGCAGTTCATGCAGCTCATGGTGGCGACCGACCGCGCCAAGGGCTCGCACGGCGGCATCTCATGCTTCCTGGTCGACATGGACACGCCCGGCGTGAAGCTCGGCACGTCCTACCAGACCATGATGGGCGACCGTCCCTGGGAGATCATCCTCGACAACGTGCGGGTGCCGGCGAGAACCTCGTCGGCGAGGAAGGCAGCGGCTTCGGGCTCGCGCAGAAATGGCTCGGCGCCGGCCGCGTGAAGCATGGCGCGCGGGCGCTCGGCGTCGCCGAACGCTGCCTGGAGATGGCGACGTCCTACGCCAAGCAGCGCTCGACCTTCGGCCGCCCGCTCGCCGACCGGCAGGCGATCCAGTGGAAGCTCGCGCATATGTATATCGACCTGCAGGCCGCGCGGCTGCTGGTCTACAAGGCGGCAAGCCGCCTCGACGCCGGCGAGGATGCGCGCGAGGACTGCTACGTCTGCAAGTATTATGCGGACGAGATGGCGTTCCGCGCCGCCGACGAATGCATGCAGATTCACGGCGGCATCGCGCTGACCACCGACCTGCCGATCGAGAAGTTCTGGCGCCAGCAGCGCAGCTATCGCATCACCGAAGGCGCCAGCGAGGTGATGATGATGGTGATCGCGCGCCATGTGCTGAAGGCCTACGGCTGAGGACGACCATGATCAGTATCCGGCGAATTTCGCACGCGACCTTCGAGACCCCCGACCTCGAGGCGCAGATCGAGCACTACACCAAGGTCACCGGGCTCGTCGTCGCCGCGCGCGAGAAGGATCGCGCGCTGCTCTCCTGCAAGGTCGGCCAGCTCGCGTTGCAGCTCGTGAAGGGCGAACGGGCGCGCTGCGCGAAGCTCGCGTTCCAGGTCGCGCCCGGATCGGACTTCGGCGAGATCGCCAAATGGCTGACCGCGCAAGGCATCAAGAGCGATATCCAGAGCGACGATATCCCGGGCATGTCGAAATCGCTCGCCTTCCAGGACATCAAGGACACCACGATCGAGCTGATCACCGACTGGAAATTCCTGACGCCGAACCAGTCGGTCGGCGGCGTCGCGCCGTTCAAGTTCGGGCATGTGGCCTTCGTCGTGCCCGACGTGCAGGCGATCGCGGATTTCTACGAGCGCATCCTCGGCTTCCGCGTGTCCGACTGGATCGAGGACATCTTCGTGTTCATGCGCTGCAATCCCGACCACCACACGGTGAATTTCGTGAAGGGCAAGCGCGCCGACCATGCACCACTTCGCGTTCCAGCTCCGGGATTTCTCGCACCTGGAGAACGGCTGCGACGTGCTCTCGCTGAACCGCATCCCGATCATCTGGGGACCGCTGCGACATGGCCCGGGACACAACGTATCGATCTATCACCGCAATCCGGACGGACAGGTGGTCGAATTCTACGCCGAGCTCGACCAGTTGCTGGACGAGGACCTCGGCTTCTTCGATCCGCGCCCGTGGCATGAGGATCAGCCGCAGCGGCCGAAGGTCTGGACGCGCGCCAACCGCGGCATCGCCGGCTGGGGTCCGCCGCCGAGCCACGACTGGCACATGAACCCGGACGAATGACCAGGCCCCTGCCCCTGGCAATTGCGCTGATGGCGGCACTGCTGCCGCTGACGGCCGTAGCCAAGGCGCAGGACCCGATCGCCGACTTCTATCGCGGCAAATCCATCCGCTTTGTGATCGGTGCCATCGCCGGCGGCGGCAACGACAGCTATGCGCGGCTTGTTGGCGTCACCTCGGGAGACATATCCCGGGTAATCCGACGATTGTGCCGATCAACATGCCGGGCGCCAGCGGCCATATCGCGGCCGGCCATATCTATAACGTCGCGGCCAAGGACGGCACCGTGATCGGCTCGACCACGCCCGGCGTCATCACCGACCCGCTGTGGGCGGGCGAGGCCGGCCGGGCCAAGTTCAACTACGACCCGGTCAAGTTGATCCATCTCGGCAGCGCGCAGGCCGCCACCTACAATTGCTACGTCCGCGCCGACGCGCCGGTGAAGACCATTCAGGACGTCACCACCACCGAAGTGATTTTAGGCTCCGCCAGCGAGGGCGGCTCGACCCGCGACGCGCCGGTGTTGCTCAACAACGTGCTCGGCACGAAATTCCGTATCGTCACCGGCTATCCGGGCACGCGGGAGATTCTGGTCGCCATTGAGCGCAACGAGATTCAGGGCGTCTGCGGCATGGGCTGGGACGCGATGTACAGCCAGCGCCCGGACTGGATCGCCAAGGGCTTCATGCGCGTGCTCGTGCAGGAGAACCTCGGCGGCAATCCGATGTTCGACAAGATGGGCGTGCCGCGTTCCATCGACCTCGCGAAGACTCCCGAAGCGCGGCAGATCATGGAGCTGGCCTATACCCAGCAGGCGTTCGGCCGACCCTATCTCCTGCCGCCCGGCACGCCGGCCGATCGCGTGGCGGCGCTGCGCAAGGCGTTCATGGCGGCGACGCAGGATGCGGACCTTCTGGCCGAAGCCCAGAAGATGCGCGTCGAGGTGCGGCCGCTGTCCGGCGAAGATATCCAGGCGCTGGTCGTGAAAATGTATTCGCTGCCTCGCGACATCGTCGACCGCACGCGCGACGCGCTGACCTACAAGCCGCCGAAGTAGATCCGGCTATTTGCTCTCGATGATCGCCTTCGCGCGCGCCAGGATCGGCGCGGGCGCATTGGCGATCAGGTCCGAGTAGCGTTGCGCCTCCTCACCGGTCGACGGGCGCATGTCCATGTTGAGTTTCTTCGCCTCCGCGACGAATTCCGGATCCTTCATGGTGGCGTCGAACGCGCGGCGCAGTGCATTCACGCGCTCGGCCGGAACGCCCGGCGTCGTCACATAGGCGCGGCTGATCGGGATGTCGGCCGACAGGAATGTCATCACCGCCTTGTCCGCGTCGGTCTTGGTGAGCTCGATCGCGGTCGGGATATCGGCAAGCTCCGGGTCGCGCTGCAAGGCGAATTGGACGAGAATGAATATCTTCTTGTCACGCAGCCAGTCCGGCTTGGTCGCTTTCCACGAGGCCCACGAATTCGAACCACGACCGCCGACCTCGCCGCGCTCCATCGCGAGGTTCACGTCATTGCCGCCCGGGATAGCCCGAGACGATCTTGAACTTGGTGCCCGCCAGCTCGTTCAGCGCCTTCGGATAATAGACCGAGTTCGTCGCCTGCCCTGGAGCGCCGACCACCAAGTCCTGGGTCATGACGTCCTGGATCGTCTTGATGCCGGTCGTGTGCCAGGAGTTGATGACGTTAGGCGTGTCGGTGGTGTTTCCGATCCAGAAGAACTTGCGGGTGTCGAACTCGACGCCCGTGCCCCCCAGCGCCTGATGGGTCGACATGTTCTGCATGATGGCGTGGATCGCCGTGCCGTCTTTGGGCGCGACATTGGCCATGAAATTCATAGCCTGGATACCGACGCCGCCTGGCATATTGCGTGGCACGATGGTCGGGTTACCGGGGAGGTGGCGGCCCATGTGGCGAGAGATCAGACGCGCGCGCAGGTCGTAGTCGCCGCCCGGCGCGGTCGCGATCACCATGCTGATGGACTTGCCGCGGTAGAAGTCGGCGACCGCCTCGGCGACGGCAGTTGACGGCGCCAGTCCGCCCAAGGCAAGGAAGGCTACAACAACGAATGTCCCGCCCGTGAACGTGCGCATCCTGAGTGCTCCTGCCCGGTATCTTGTTTGGCCCGCCAAAGGCGGACAACGATCAGTACCAGACCTGAGCGATACCCTCCAGGCGTGCAGCCGGGACGGGTCGCCGCATCCCGATCGGCGCGCGCCATGAGCGGCACGACGGCGCGCTACCGGCTTGGTGTCGATGTGGGCGGCACCCATACCGACCTCGTGCTGCTCGACAAGAGCGGCGGCGACCTCCTGGTCGAGAAGGTGTCGAGCACGCCGAAGAACCCTGCGCTGGGTGTGCTCAATGGTCTCTCACGCTTCATCGCGCGCGGCGTCGCGCCCGGCGAGATCGAGTTCTTCGCGCACGGCACCACCATCACCACCAATGCGCTGCTGGAGATGCGCGGCGCCAAGGTCGGGCTGATGATCACCAAGGGTTATCGCGCGGTGCAGGAGGTGCAGAACCAGGCCCGCGACGGCAACCTGTTCGACTATTTCTATTCCAAGCCGCAGCCGATCGCGCCGCAAAGCCTCACGCGCGAAATCCCCGAGCGCTCCGACTATGCCGGCACGGTGCTCATGCCGCTCGACCGCGATGCGGTGCGGCGTGCCGCGCGCGAACTGAAAGAACTGACAAGTCGATTCGATCGCGGTCTGCTACCTGTTCGCGTTCATGAACCCGGCGCACGAAGAGATCACTCGTGCAAATCATCCTGGAAGAATATCCCGGCGTCTCGGTGTCGCTGTCGAGCGAGGTGCTGCCGCGCATCCGGGAATGGGCGCGGATGTCGACGACGCTGCTGAACGCGTATCTCGAGCCGGTGCTGGTGCGCTACATCGACCATCTGAACCGTGGCCTCGACGACGCCCACGTCGGAACGCAGCAGCGATTCCTGATGCAATCGAACGGCGGCGTGATGCCGTTCACCGCCGCGATCGGCGGCGGGCGCACCGTGCACACCCTGTTCTCCGGCCCGGCCGCAGGCGCGCAGGCGAGCGCCTATCTCGCCCGCGACGAAGCGCAGAGCGGGCTTGTCACGCTGGACATGGGCGGCACCTCGGCGGACATCGCCTTCATCGAAGGCGGCGTACCGCTCGAAAGCACCGAGAGCGTCATCGCGCGCCGGCAGATCGACGTGCCAGCGCTCGACATGAGCTCGATCTCCGCCGGCGGCGGATCGATCGCCTGGATCGATGGCGGCGGTTTCCTCAATGTCGGCCCGCAAAGCGCCGGCGCCGATCCCGGCCCCGCCTGTTACGGCCGCGGCGGCACGCGGCCGACCGTGACCGATGCCGACGTCCTCTGCGGCTATCTCAATCCCGGTTACTTCCTCGGCGGCTCGCAGACGCTCGATGTCGCCGCGTCGCGCGCTGCGTTGCAGGAGCATGTCGCGGCCACGCTGAAGATGGACGTGCTCGAAGCCGCTGTCGGCATCCAGCGCATTGTCGACATGCGCATGGCCGACGAGGTGCGGGTGTTCGCCGCCAAGCGCGGCGTCGATCTCTCGGCCTTCACCTTGCTGCCGTTCGGCGGCGCCGGCGCGGTGCATGCCGCGGCCGTCGCCGAGGAACTCGGCATGCGGCGCATTCTGGTGCCGCCACGGCCCGGCGCGTTCTCCGCGCTGGGGCTGCTCTGCACCGACGTGGTGCATGACTACATCCGTTCCGAGCTCAAGCCGCTCGCCGACGTGACGCCGGACCATGCCGAGGACATCTTCCGGCAACTGGAAGCGAAGGCGCGCGAAGAACTGAAGGCCGAGGGCATGGACCCCGCCTCCGCGGCATTCTTGCGCGAACTTGATCTGCGCTACACCGGACAGGGCTATGAACTGCGCACGTCGCTCGACGGGCTGTTCACGGATCGCCTCACCGCGGCGTCGCTCGCCGCCGCGCGCGAGAGATTCGACGAGCGCCACGCGCAGATCCACGGCCACGCCGCCAAGGAGCGGCCGGTCGAGGTGGTGAGCTATCGCCTGCGCGTGCGGGTCGACGTGCCGAAATACCAGCCGCAGCAGGAGCGCTGCCGAAAGCACCGCCGGACGTCGCGGCCAAAGGCAAACGCAAGGTTCACTTTGGCGGCAAGTCGGCGGTTGAGGCCACGCTTTACGAGCGCGACAAGCTCGGCGTCGGCGCGCTGGTCACGGGACCCGCCATCGTCGAGCAGTTCGACGCGACCACCGTGATCCCCGCGGGCTGGACCGGCCGCGTCGACGGCTACCGCAATCTCATCCTGCAGAAGGCGTAACCATGGACGCCATCACCATCCAGATCTTGCGCAACAAGATCGCGAGCCTGGTCGATGAGATGCACTACCATTTCTATCGATCCGGCTATTCGACCATCATCCGGGAGTCGCGCGACTTCTCCTGCGTGATCGTCGATCGCGACGGCCGGCTGATCGTTGCGCCGCCGATGTTCTTCCATGCGCCGGTCTATCGCCATCTCGTCGGCCGCATTCTCGAAACCTACGGCAAGGCCGGCGCGATCAACGAAGGCGACGTGTTCGTCTCCAATCACCCCTATGAAGGCGGCCTGCCGCATGTCTCCGACATGGCGTTCGTGGCGCCGGTGTTCGCGGACGGCAAGATCGTCGCGTTTTCGGGGACGATCGCGCACAAAGCCGACGTCGGCGGCGCAGTGCCGGGCTCGACCTCGGCCAATGCGACCGAGATGTTCCACGAAGGCCTGCTGCTGCCGCCGATCAAGATCTGGGAGGGCGGCCAGCGCGTCCCCGACATCGAGCGCATCATCCTGACCAACAGCCGGCAGCCGGAGCTGATGCGCGGCGACATCCATGCGCAGATTGCCGTCACGCAGATGGGCGCGGCGCGCGTGAAAGAGCTATGCGGCCGCTTCGGCGCCGCAACGGTGACGGATGCGTTCGCCGCGATCCTCAAAGGCTCCGCCGACCAGCTCCGCACCGCCATCGCCAAACTGTCGGCCGGAGAGTCGGCGGCGGAAGGCTTGCTCGACAACGACGGTGTCGTACTCGACAAACCGATCAAGCTCGCCGTCTCGATTTCGATCAAGGACGGGATCGCCAGCTTCGATTTCTCGGCCAGCGATCCGCAGGCGCGCGGACCGGTGAACCTGCGTCCCTCGATGGTCGAAGCCTGCGTGTTCTATGCCCTGATCGGGAGCCTCGGGCCCAACTTGCATTTCAACGACGGCATGCGCGACGTCGTGCGCCTCAAGTTCGCGCCGCGCACCGTGGTCAATGCCGATCCGCCGGCGCCGGTCTCGAACTACCAGATGGTCAACCTGCTGCTGGTCGACGTGATCCTTGAGGCGCTCGCGAAATTCATCCCGGCGCGGGCGATTGCGCATTCCGGCGCGTCAAGCGCGCTCAGCATCGCTTGGTCGCGCGGCCGGCCGGGGCAGTCGACCATGCAATACGAGATCATGGGCTCGGCCTATGGCGGCGGCGCCGGCCACGACGGCACCACCGCGACCGCCACGCACCTGAGCAACCTGCACACGACGCCGATCGAGATTCTCGAATCCGAATATCCCTGCCGCATCACCCGCTTCGACGTGGTGCCGGATTTGGGCGGCGCCGGGCAATGGCGCGGCGGCCTCGCGCTGGCGCGGGAGTACGAGCTCCTGGAAGACGCCACCGTTATCCGCCGCTTCAACAAGATCAAGTTTCCGCCGGCGGGGCTTGCCGGCGGCGAAGCCGGCACCCCTGCCCGCTTTGTCGTCCGCCTCGGCACCGATCAGGAATTCGAGACGCCGGCCTCGGCGCGCTTCGAGCTGAAGGCGGGCGAGAAATTCCTGGCACAAAGTGCGGGCGGCGGCGGCTACGGCGATCCGGCCAAGCGCGACGCTGAGGCACGCGCCCGCGATGCGTCGGAAGGCTATGTTGCGGCCGGCAAGATGAACAAACGGCAATAAAAAATCGGGAGGCAAGGCTATGTCATTCTCAAGCTGGCGCGGCGTCGTGGGCATGGTGAACCCGACCATGCGTCCCGGCATGACCGAGGAAGTCTGCCGCCTGCTGCCCGAGGGCATCGGCCTGATCCCGTTGTTCCTCAATATTCGCCGCGGCACCGAGGACGAGTTCGAAACCATGATGCCGCACTACGAGAAGCTGATTGCGCTGCTCGCGGAGCAGAACTGCGACATCATCCATCCGAACGGCGCGCCGCCGTTCATGGTGCATGGCTTCAAGGGCGAAGCGAAGATCGTTGCGGGTTGGGAGAAGAAGTACAAGACGCGGATCAGCAGCGTCGCACAAAACCATGTGCGGGCGCTCAAGGCGGTCAAGGCCAAGAGCTTCGTCGGCGCGACCTATTTCCCCGACAAGCTCAACAAGATATTCGCGAAATATTTCGAGGATGCCGGCTTCAAGGTGCGCAGCATGGCCGGCGTCGACGTGCCCTTCAACAAGGCGCAGGAACTGTCGGGCGAGCAAATCTACGCCCATATCAAGAAGAGCTTCCTCAAATCGAAAGGCGCCGACGCGATCTATATGCTCGGCTCCGGCTGGCGCACGTTGCAGATCATCGACCTGCTGGAGCAGGACCTGCAGGTGCCGGTGGTGCATCCGGTCACGGCGCGGGTCTGGGAGTTCCAGAAGTGGCTAAATGTCCGGGAGCCGCGCAGCGGCTTCGGCTGTATGCTGCGGGACTTGCCATAAGTGACAAGAATAAGAGCCACAGGGAGCGACGTGCGATGAAGCGAAGCCATTTCCACATATTGATCGCGACGCTCGGTCTCACCGCGGGATGGGCGGCCATGACGCAGGCTTCGGCGCAGACCGTCGAGCAGTTCTACAAGGGCAAGACCATCACCGTGCTGGTCGGGACGTCGCCCGGCGGCATCAACGACATCACGGCGCGCTTCGCGGCCAAGCATTTCAGCCGCTACATCCCGGGAAACCCGACGATCAACGTCCAGTTCACGCCCGGCGGCGGTGGGCTCGTGACCGCCAACCGGATCGCCAACGCCTCGGAAACCGACGGGCTGACGCTCGCCAAGCTGGAGCGCGCGACGCCGCAGCTTGCGATCCAGGGCTACCCGCAGGCCAAGTTCGACCCGATGAAACTGAACTGGCTTGGCAGCATGTCGTCCTACGGCAATGACGCCTATCTGATGCTGCTCAACCCCGACACCGCGATCAAATCGGTCGACGACATCCGCGCCGGCGCGCCCGGCAAGATCACCCTCGGCGCCAACAACGCCGCATCGTCGAACCTCATCTTCGGCATTATCGCCAAGGAGGCGGTGAACCTGAACGTCAGCGTCGTTCGCGGCTATACCGGCGCCGCGCCGATGTTCCTCGCCATGCAGCGCAAGGAGATCGACGGTCAGTTCGTCGGAATCAGTTCGGTGAAAACCGGCCAGCGCCAGATGTGGGAAAAGCGCGCATTCAAGGTGCCGGTGGTGTTCGGCCGCACCAGCCGCCATCCCGATTTTCCGGACGTCCCGACCGGACGCGAGCTGACCAAAGACCCCGCCATGCTCGCGCTGATCGATTTCGCCGAAATCCCGTTCTTCATGTCGCTGCCGTTCGTCGCGCCGCCCGGCGTGCCGGCCGACCGCGTGAAGGCCTTGCAAGAGGCCTTCATGGCGATGTGCCGCGACAAGAGCGTGCTCGAAGAGGCGGCGAACCTCGGTATCGAGATGAGCCCGGTCGACGCCGACGAGATCCTGCGGCTGGTCGGCCGCATGGCGGCGACGCCGAAAGACGTGATCGCGCGCTACAACGCGCTCGGAGCGGAGAAGGGCAAGTAGGCGCTACGTCTTCTCCAGCACCTTGTCCTGCTTGCGCAGGTGATAGCGCGGGAGCTTGTCGAGATCGGTGCCAGTGACGCGGATCACCCAGGCCTTCTGCGGATGCGCGGTCGAGTGGATCACATTGGGTCCGTAGGAGCGGGTCTGGCCCGGGCGCAGCGCATACTTGCTCGCGGGCTCAAGCACCACGTTCTCCTCGCTCTCCGGATTGACGCGGCGGTATTCGGTCATCTCGGTGACGTTCTTGGCGTTGCCGTAGATCGCCCAGGACGTCCCGTGGCTGTGCGGCCTGCCGGTCTTGCCGCCTTCCTGCACATGCGCGAGCACGTAGAAATCGAGCTCGGGATCGTGGAACAGCCCTCGGCGGCCGACCGGCGTGTCGTCGGAAAAGGTTTCGGCGACGAAGTCAGGATTGCCGAGGAGCTCGCTCAGGCGCTCGGCGACCTTCGGCAGCGCGGCGGCCTGCGGCTGCGATTTCAGGATCGAACGGGCGTCGTTGCAGAACTGGTCGAGCGTATAGGCCATGACCGTCTTCATCCTGGCGTTGTCCTGGTTGCCGCTATTCTACGCCAGCAGGCCCGCCTCGCGATAGGCGCGCGCTGCGCCCGGATGCAGTGCAACTCCGCCGAATTCGAACGCCTTCGCGCCGTCGGCCTTGAGCGGCTGGAACAGGTCGCCAAGCCCCTCGAACAGCGGATTGATCCGACCGAGCTCAACCGCGTTGGCGACGATCGCCGACACCGCATCGTGGACGGTCGCTTCCGGCGTGCGCGCATGCGTTGCGAGAATATTGACGACACCGGGCTGCGCCACATCGGCGTCGAGGCCGCGAAGTGCGCCCTTGCGCATCACGACGCGGCGGTAGAACGGGACCGCGCCCAGCAAGGTTTCCAGTTGCCCCGGCGCATAGGGCAGCACCCGGATGTCGCATTGCTCGCTCAGCGCCGTCATCACTTTGTTGGGGATCGGGCATTGCAGTTGCGCGTCGACCGACCCCCGCGCGAGCTCATCGGCGCCCGCCTCAAAATCGAGATAGACCGGCGTGAACGCCGTAAACGCGAGGCCGAGCACACCGAATATGGTGTGCGCATGCTGCACCATGCCGCTCTTCTCGGGCCCGAGCACGACGCGGCGGCCGCGCAGATCGGCCACCGAACGGATGGCTGAGTCCGCGCGCACGATGAAGAACAGCGGGCCGGCGTTCATCGGCGCCGCCATGCGGATATCGATAGGGCTACGGAACGGCGCCTCGCCCTTCTTCGCACGGCCGATCCAGTTCGCGGCCATGAAGCCGAACGAGATCTCGTCGGCGTGCAGACGGTTGGCATTCTCGACACTGGCGGTGTCCGCCGTCAGCACCTCGACCGGCGCCAACGAAGGTTGCCGGTCAAGCACAGCCTTCAGCGCTCGTCCTTGGCTGTGAAAGGTTCCATCGTGTTCCGACGTTCCGATGCGGATGGTCATTGTCTTGTTCTTCCTTTACTTCCCGTCGTCCGCGCGCAGCCATTCACGTCCGCGCACCTTCTCCTGCAGCACCGGATCGACGTGCGGGCTGATGAGCGTCTTGAAGGCATGCGCGATCTGCTGGTACTCCCAGCGGCAATAGCCGATGCGAAACACCGGCAGGAAGCCCTGCTTGACGTAGTCCGCGAACAGCTTGGGCTGGGCACCGTAGGCAATGCACAGCACGTTGATGAAGCGCTGCGCCGGCAGCCCGTGAACCGCCGCGTAGTCGGCGGTGCCCGGCTGCTGGTCGACCGCCATCTGCCGGAACAGCAACGCCGCGCCGACGATGGTCCGGCGCGCCACGTCGTTTCCGAATTGCAGCAGAATGAACGCGGCGAGCTGGTCGGCGGCATCCTCCTCGCGGCCGAACAGCGGGATCTTCAGAAGGTCGAAGATCGCATGCGCCACTTCATGCAGGAGGACGTCCACGAACGGCCCGACCACGGCGTCTTCGAGCGAGATCTCGTTCGACAGCGTCACTTTGCGCGCGACCTGATGAATCCACGCGATGTACTCGTAGCAGATCGTGACCGCGCCGTTGCTGTAGTAGGCGTTGACCACACCGTTGCAGGCTTCGGTCTTGATGGTGAGCGGCTGCGGCAACTTCAGCGGCGACAAGAAGTCCTGGAGGTCCTCGAGCACGCGGCGCTTCTGCAGCCGCTCATAGATCAGGCGATGGTCGGGGTTCTTTGGCTCGCCGTAGACGATCCTGACCTGGCCGCCCACCGGCGCGGCCGGCGCTTGTGCCGCCGCGGGCGACACCCCCACCGCGGCAACCAGCACCATCACGCCAAACAAGCCACGTTTCATCGACATAACCCTCACCGGCCGCAGACCCCCGCCAGCAGTTTTACGGATATTGCGGCGCGCGGCGCAAGCCACACGTTGACGCGTGACGTCGCAATTTCATGAGATCGCAAGCGCCTGCAACGCCGCCGCCGCCGGACTTGCCCCGCGCTGCGGCCACCCCCTATGCTCGCAACCGCAGGTTTCCAGCGCCGCAGCCCAACGCCACACGCTGTTTCAAGACGAATTTGAAAGCCGCGAAGGAGTGAGCCCGTGGACTTCGAACAGCTCAACGGCGCACAACGGAAAATCCTGCGGCAGACCATCCTGGCGGCTTTCACGGGCGCGCCTGCGATCGACATGTTCCTCAACGACGAGCTGAGCAAGCCGCCGCTGGCGAACTTCGCCGGCGGCGCAAACCTGGAGGCGATGGTGTTCAACATGATCGCCGACGCCCAGTCTGTTGGGTGGACGGGCGATCTGATCGGCGCGCTCCAGGCCAGCCGGCCGCGAAATCCGCTGGTGCGCAATCTGCCGGATGCCTTGCGGCTGGCGGACACCGAAGCCCCGCCGCGGCCCGCGGCGCCGGGAATGACGCTGGAAAAGATCGTCAGCGGCGGTGGTTTCGCCGATCTGCGGGTTTGGGCCGAGAAGATGAGCACGATCGGACAGGCGATTTGCCGCGTCGAATACCCGACGCCGCGCGGCACTGGTTACGGCACCGGCATTCTGGTGTCCGGCGATTGCGTCCTCACCAACTACCATGTGGTCGAAAACCACATTTCCAAGCAACTCGATCCCGCGAGCATCATCTGCCGCTTCGACTATGCGCGCGACACCAAGGGCCTGGAGGAAGGCCGCTCGGTCTCGCTCGCCGCCGGCCCATCGTGGATCGTTGCCAGCAGCCCGTACGATAACGCCGACACGTCCGGCGTCGGAAATGCCAAGGCCGATTGCCTCGACTTCGCATTGCTGCGGCTGAGCGAGAAGGCGGGCGCGCACGACGTCGGCGGCGGGGCGCTCCGTGGACATCTTCGCGTGCACCGCCCGCCGCCGATCCCGCCGGACAAGTCGCCGGTTTTCATCGTGCAGCATCCGAGCGGCAGTCCCATGGCGCTGTCGATCGGCATCATGCAGAAGAGCGAAAACGCGGTACGGTTTCGCTACGACGCCGACACCTTGGGCGGGTCATCCGGGTCCGGGGTGTTCGATCAGCGGCTCGATCTCGTGGCCTTGCACCACGCGGGCGATCCAACGTCCAAAATTCGCGCGCAATACAATCAGGGCATCCCGATCGGATCGATCCTGACCATGCTTGAATCCAAAGGCGTCACATCCATCGGGCAGTAAAGCGATGTGGCGCGATCTGCCCTCGCAATGTTGTGAACTCAGCGGTGACCGCCATGAGCATCGTGTGAGTGCCGGTGGTGCGGCGCGGTCTCATAGTGCAGTCGCAACAAGTCCATCCCGTAGTCGTTGCCATTGGGTGTGCGGACGATGGTGTGGACGTGGAAGCGCTGCGGCGTCTCGTTGTTGAGCAGCACGCCCTTGTGATGGTCGAACTCGATCATCACCACCGGGCTCTGGATGCGATAGTAGAATGCGGCTTCCGCGTCGAGCCCGCCGGCCCAGCAGAAATGCGTTTGCGCGAGGTGCCGCTCGACGTCGCCCATGCGGGCACGCAACGGACCGGGAGGCAGCGTCGAAAGGTAGCGCTCGGTCAGATCGAGGAGGACTTGCCGTTGCCGGGGATCGAGCTCCGCCCCGGCAATTCCTTCATAGGGGACGACGGCGTTGTCCTTGAACGAGCCGCCGAAGCTCATGCCATCGGCGCCCTGATGGCGGCCCGGCGGCAGCCCGTCGGCAATGGTGGTGTCGTAAACGATCGCCTTGCGCTGCTGCGCGGTGGAAAAGCCGCGAATAAGCTCCAGCCCGATGCGCTCCTCGTCGTCGAACATGCGAAGGCCAGCGTGGGGGCCCGTGTCGGCATATCGGGGCTCCGCGCCCATGAAGGTGGGCGTGAGCGTCATCTGTGTACCGACGACGAAGCAGGTGAGACAGAGATGATGGCCGTACAATTGCCATCCCCAGGGCTCGGCCGCCGACGGCTCGCCGAAGATATGCATCTGGTAGCAGAATTCCCCAAGAGCGATCGGCGCCCCCACAAGCTCGCCAAGACATCCGTTGAGTTTCATGACGTTGCGCGACTTCTCGTAGCCCGCGGCGCCGAGGCTGGCGCGCAGCACGCCCATGGCGGCGTCACGGACCGCCGGCGTCACCTCATCCAGCCAGATGCCATACCGCTCAAAACGCGGAACCTCATTCACCCACTGGCGCCGCGCAAGCGAGTCGATGGGATGCCTGACCGCTTTCAATTGCTCCGGCGTCAGCCGGCCAAGCAACGTTGCGACCGCCGCCAGAATATCCGCCGTCGGCGCCCCTTCGTCTCGCAGCGCGAACAGCCCCGGCACGACCTGGCCCTCGGTCGAGATGCCACGGAATGGTCCGGCGCGCAGCGAGTTGAGCCGGGCCTTCCATCCCTCCAACCGTTGTGGCGGCAGCGAATCGAGGACCTGGCTGTGCGTCAGCCCGAAATAGCGCGCTTTTCCCTTTGGCGGAACAAACGGGTGATAGTCGGACATCGGCGCGCCTCACCTTCTTCGTCTGCAATGATTGCTTCGTCTGCATGATTGCGATCCATGGTCACCTGCCGACGACCTTGGCGATCACCCTGGTGGCGTCGGCGGGCGCATCATTACTTGCCCAGACGACGTAGCGGTCGGCGCGGACCAGCATCAAACGCGCTTCATAGGCTTCGCGCCCATCGGCCAGACTGTCGCGCACAATTTTCAACGGCACGCCGAGTGACGTCGCCGCCGTCTCGAATGCCGCGACGGCCGCATCGTCCGCTCCGAATGCCAGCAAGGTGAAGTCCCGTCCCAGCTCCTCGAACACATGCCGTCCACTGGAGAGCACTTGCGGCGGCAGGTGGTGCCCGGCCCTGGCCTTGAACGAATGTGTTCCGCTCGCGCTGCACACGCTTCCTGGAGGCCCCCACACGATCGACGAGCCTTCATAGTGCGGTGCGTAAGTCATCGCCCGCGTTGGCGTCGCGGTCATGGATGCTTTCCAGGCGCGTTCGAATTCCTCGCGGTCGCGCTCCGGGCTGTAGCGATCGAGGAAATCCCGGTCGGCCTGAATGCGCGCGAGAATGAAGTCCTTGGCGGTTTCCCAAAAAATCGGTTGCCGCTCTTCCGTATAAGTGTCCAGCAAAGCCTCGCTGCCCCAGCCGTTGAGGCGCGCGGCAAGCTTCCAGCCGAGATTGGTCACATCGTCGAGTCCGTTGTTGAGGCCGTAGCCGCCATAGGGTGGATGACTGTGCGCCGCATCTCCAGCGATGAATACTCGCCCGACCCGGTATTTGTCAGCGACCGCGATATGCAGGTCCCAGAAGCCGACATAGTCGAACTCACATTTGAACTTGAACCCCGTGGCCTTCTCCATGAGCCCCTGAAAGTCGTAGTTGTCCTTCGTGGTGTCGGGCGGCACCGGCGCATGGAAGAAGAATGTATCCTCCGCGTCGACGCGCCCGAAAAACCGCCAGTGGCCTTTGAGCTCCGGATCCATCGCCCGATAGGTGGTTCGCGGCGGGAATTGCTTGAGGGCTGCTTCAAGCTCCGGGGAGCGGATGACCGTGAGCACCATGAGTTGGTCGAAGTCCTCCCCGCCCCGTTCGATGCCGACCTGCTCACGCACCGTCGAATGACTGCCGTCGCAACCGATTGCATAGTCGCCCTCGAGCACCTCGCGCCTGCCGTCCGGTGCGACCATGCCGACGCGGACGTAGTCCTGGTCCTGCTCGATGGAATCGACCGCCCAGCCCACAAAGCTTTCGATGCTGGGAAACTCCGCCATGCGGTCGCGCAGCACGCGTTCGGTCAGATATTGCGGGAGCCGCTCGCTCTCCTGGAAATAGTACTGATTGACCACCTCGCGGAATGACGGCGAATACCAGTATTCGGTGTTGAGGTTCATGTACGCCGTCACGCCGTTCAGTGAAAAGCCTGGCGGCAGCACGCGGGCGGCGCGCACCTTCTCGAGTACCCCCCAAGAATGAAAATGCTCCATTGTGCGCTGCTGGAGCCCCTGCCCCTTCGGGATGCGATGCTCCTGTGTGCGACGCTCGACGATCGCACTCGTAATCCCGCGTTGGGCGAGCTCGATGGCCATCGCCATGCCAACCGGGCCGCCGCCGACAATCACGACTTGCTGTTTCTTCTTTTCAAACGGCATGTGTGTACCAAGAACCTCATCACATTCTGGCGCCCGACCCGTGTCAACGAGTGGGCTCACGGAGGGATGAGAATGGCTGAGGTCAGTTCAGCGCGGCTGGATAGGAAATCGCCGTTTTCATATCAGTGCTGCTGGCGCTCCCTACGGGAATCGAACCCGTGTTTCAGCCTTGAGAGGGCCGCGTCCTAGACCGCTAGACGAAGGGAGCGTGCTGCGAAGCCATCGAAATAGCCCCGAATGCGCAGCGGCGCAAGCGCGCAGTGCCCGCGGCGGCGATGGCGGGCGCCAAGCATTGGCGCTAGCCTTAAGACGGGTATTTCCGCCGGTCGGGCGAACATCGGGGAGACGTCATGCGAGAGAAGGCGTTCAATTTCTCAGGCCAGCGCTTCGTTTCGCTCGCGATCGAGGCCGAGCCCGGAGGAACCCTCGAACGCCAGTCGCAGGCCCTGTTCGACCGGGCTGCGGCGGCGCTGTCGGGGCACGGCCTCTCGCTCGACCGGAACGTGGTGCGCTCGCGCGTCTTCGGCCGCACCCGCGAGGCGCGCGACGTCGTGAGCGGCGTGCGCGGCAAGGTCTTCGAGGGCGCAGCCCGCGCCGCCACCTCGAGCTACATCTCGCCGGCCTATTTCGCATCGGCCGCCGATGTCGGGCTCGACCTCTTCGCCATGACGGCGCCGTCGATCGGAACCCGCAAGGTGTCCGAGCACACGCCGGTGCAGCCCTTCATCCGGCACCTGACCTGGGGGCCGATGGTGTTCCTCGCCGGGATGACCTGCGAGACGCTGCCGACGCTGCCCGAGCAATACACCGACGTGCTCAAGCGCGCCGGCACGCTGCTCACCGAAACCGGTTGCGACTGGAAGAACGTCGTGCACGTCGCGTTTTTCCTGCACCGGAACGAAGACCCGAAGGCGCTGCTCGACGGCGTCGCCAAGATGGGCACCGTGCCGCTCGACAATTGCGAGGTCGAACAGGTCGATGGCTATTCGCGGCCGGGCAAGCTGATCGAGATCGAGATCACGGCGAAGCGATAAGTTCTTATTGGGTGCATGATCTTTTCCGAAAACCGGTTCCCACTTTTCGGGATCATGCACTGTCACTTCGTTGCGCACATTTCCTTCAGCGCGCGCCACTCGGATTCTGAAAGCAGCTCCGGCCCGGTGTTGCCCTGGTCGTTCTTCTTCGCCGCGGCCAGGCGGTTTTCCGTCAGCGGGTGGCTGTTGAGGATGCTGAAGCCGCCGAGCTGCTTGCCCTCCGCGCCGGTGATGCGGAACAAGAGCTCGGCCATCGGCACCGGCGAGCGGCCAAGCTTGCGCATGGTCGTGAAGGCGAAGTCGTCGGCCTCCTGCTCGGCTTCGCGCGAATGCGACGCCTGCAGCAGCGAGCGGGTCGTAAAGATGACAGCGCTGCCGCCGGTGACGTCGCCGAGCAGCAGCCCGATCAAAAACGACGACCCGCCGTTGTAGATCAGCGTGCGCATGTTGTGGCGGTGATGCGCATGGCCGAGCTCGTGCGCAATAATGCCGGCGACCTCATCGGGGCTGCTGGCCTTTTGCAGCAGCGCGTCGAACAGGTAGATCTTGCCACCCGGCAATGCGATCGCGTTCGGGATCTTGCTTGGCAACACGTTGGCCTCGAACGGATGCTCGATGCCGCCCGCGGTTCTGATTTGCTCGACCAGTTTCGCGAACGCGGCCTTGCCTTCGGGCGCCTCGCAGACCTTGCCGCCGAATATCGCCCGCACCTGCGCGTCGACCGCCTGGCCCATCCGCTGCTCGACCGAATACGGCACCAGCGGCGCCAATCGATCGGCGGCATACGGCAATCCGAAGACCACGATGCCGAGAATCGACGCGATCGCCGCCGCCGACCAGAACACGATGCGTAGCGTCTGGTTCGGTCCGCCGCGATGCACGTCGAGCGCGGTGCAACGCGCGGTCACGGCTTCGATCGTCGCGGGGTCGTCGATCTCGAGACGCGCCAAGGGCGAGGTCGACAGCGAGCTCAGCCGAAGCCGGTCCGATCGCCCGTCGGCGCGGCGGATTTTCTCGAACGGCCAGGTCGCGACCACGGCACCGTCTTGGACAATATCGAGCGCCGAACCCAGACGCAGCGTCACCTGATGCTTGCGGCTCGACGCACCGTCGAAATAGACGGCGGCGCCCTCCTGCACATCCTGCATCGTCATGCCCGGTCGTCCTCTATTCCCGCCACGATCAACGCGATGTTACGGGTCGGCCGCGCGGATTCCTAGAAGCCGCCGATATCCAGACTATCGGCAAAGCCTTCGCCCAATGCGTTTACGGTGTCGCCGCGGGCGACCACATTGTCGGCCGACGCGAGATTGTGAACGATGGTCGAGGCGGCAACGCGCGCCCATACGTCGCGACGAAGATACATCCGCATCACCACACCGAAGGCCAGCGCGCAGGCAAGATACCCCAATATAAACACTGCGATGAAGAGTCCTACCACGACTGAGTTTTGCGCGAGCGCCGCGAGCGCGTCCGAGTCCGCACCGCCCATCGCCCTCGCGACGAGGTAGGCGACCCCGAAGACCCCCATGATCCACGCGAACAGGACGATCATGATCAGCCAGCTCCAGCCGATCACAATCCAGTAGAGGTCCACGAGCGCAACGTCTTTCAGCTTCGATTCGAAGTGCACGTCACCGAACCGAAGGCCGGAAACCCACCAGCGCCATTCGAGCCCCTTGTAGATCGCGTAACCGAAGGGCAGCCAGAGCGAGATGAGCGTACCAAACGCCGCGGCCGCCGGCGGTGACACCCATGCGAGCCCCGCGGTCGCGGCGATCATGAGCACGGTCGCCAGCCACAGCCACCAAACTTTCTTGAACAGCCCGCCGCCGGTGCCGTCGAAGCGTCCCGGCAGATCGCCGTAGAAGCTGTTCCCCATCTTGAAGCGCTCGAGCGCCGCTTGATACCACGGCAGCGCAAGCCCGAGCGTAATGATGGCGAGCAGCGTCCAGAGCCCGACGCGCCAGGCATAGGACCAGCCGGAGCCCTTCATCCAGAAGCGCACGCCGCGCCAGATGGTTCGCGAGAGCCGATAGCGGCGCGCGCGATACCGGGCGAACTGATAGAACAGGAACACAAAGATGAGCAGCGGGATGCTGGCGAACGCCTTCCAGAGCTCCACTTCAAGGGCGAGAAAAAAGTAGGCCAGGTTGAGCGGAACCAGGATCGCGAGCGCGATCAGAAAACCGATCAGCAGCTCCATCGCGGTGCCGGTATATTCCGGCGCGTCACCCTCGACCGACGTATGCGACCAGAAGTGCCGGCGCATGTCGGTCGCCAGCCAGAAGCGGTAGAAGCCGAGCGTAACAAGCTCGAGCATGGCGCCGCGCACGATCAGGCGCCTGAAGTCGCGGCGAACGCCCGTGAAGGCAACGGGGGTCGCGGCGGGAGGGATTGTCGGCGCGATGGCGTCGGTCATGGTCGATCACCGCTATTGGGGAAAGACTAAGCTGGGCGGAAATTGTCGTATTGTCCTTTGACGCGGGTAAGACTTCGGCGGTTCAAGGCGGGGCGGCGGCGGGGCCTAGGGCTCGGTCGCGAAGCGAAGCCGTCCGGCCGGCTTCAGGCTGCGCAGATCGAAGGTGCGGATTTCGATGACACCGTTAACGTCGACCGTGACCGCGATGCGGTCCTCCGCCACCGCGGTCGCGACGATACGGGCGCCTTTCGGCAACATTGCGGTTACGTCGCCTGCGGATGCGCTTCCATCGGAGCGCAAAAGGCGGTAGCTGACCACTCCGAGGACTGCGACGATGGCGATCAGCGTGGTGAGCGCGGAGATCGCCATCATCCAACGCACCCGCGAGACGATGCGCGCCGCCTCCGGATCGAGAGGCTTTTCGTCGTCTGCCCGCGGATCGCTCATGTTGCGAATTGCTTATGGCCGTTGATCATCGCACCGAAACAATCGTGGTCGCCGACGCGAATGCGGGCGAGCGGCTCGACCGCGCGCTCGCCATCGCGATTCCCGATCTGTCGCGCTCGCGGCTCAAGGCCTTGATCCTTGCCGGCGAGGTGACGATCGGCGGCCGCACACTCCGCGATCCGGGCCATCGCGTCAACGCCGGCGACGCCGTCGCCGTCACGCTGCCGCCGCCGGAGCCGGCGGCGCCCGCGCCGGAGAAAATTCCGCTCAATATCGTGTTCGAAGATGATGAGATCATCATCATCGACAAGCCGCGGGGAATGGTGGTCCATCCCGCCGCCGGCAATCCCACCGGGACGCTGGTGAATGCCCTGATCGCCCACTGCGGCGCGAGCCTCTCCGGCATCGGCGGCGTGCGGCGGCCGGGCATCGTGCACCGGCTCGACAAGGACACGACCGGCCTGATGGTGGTGGCGAAGACCGACCGCACGCATGCGAAGCTCACCGCCCAGTTCGCCGACCATGGACGCACGGGGCCGCTCCGGCGCGGCTACCTCGCCTTCGCCTGGGGCGGGCCCGACCGCCCGCGCGGCACCATCGACCAGCCGATCGACCGGCACCCCCATGCCCGGGACAAGATGGCGGTCCGCTCCGGCGGCCGCGAGGCCATTACCCATTGGGAGGTGCTGGAGCGCTATCCGGGGCCGGACGGCAAGCCGGTCGCGAGCCTCCTCGCCTGCCGCCTGGAAACCGGCCGCACCCACCAGATTCGGGTGCACCTGGCCCATGCCGGCCACCCCCTGATCGGCGACTCGGTCTATGGGCCGGGTTTCCGCACCAAGGTCGCCCGGCTGGCCCCGGAGGCTGCCGCTGCGGTCGAGGCCCTTGGAAGACAGGCCCTGCATGCCTATCTATTGGCCATCGAACACCCGGTAACAGGCCAGACGCTGGAATTCCGCTCGGAACTACCGGGCGATCTGGCTCGTTTACGTATGTGTCTCGGTGCCCAGACTGCTGAGGGGCCGAAGATGGTGCGTAAAGGGCACGTCAAATCAAAGACTTGACGTCATTCAACAGGGTCACGCCGACGTGACCCGGGATTGTCTTCCTTTCGCCCCCTTCGGTCGTGTATGCTGCACCTGCGATCGTAATCGCGGTTGCACGTTGGTGCCGGTGGCTATCAAGCGTCGGCACTGATCCGCCCGCCGATCAATCCGGGGGCAAACTTATGGAGGGCGCTATCATGGCCCACGCTGCTGCTATGCCGATCCTGACGGCCGAATCAGGACTTTCCCGTTATCTCGAAGAGATCCGCCGGTTCCCGATGCTGGAACCGCAGGAAGAATTCATGCTGGCCAAGCGCTGGCGCGAGCATGGCGACCGTGATGCGGCGCACAAACTCGTCACCAGCCATCTGCGCCTGGTCGCCAAGATCGCCATGGGGTATCGCGGCTACGGCCTGCCGATCTCCGAGGTGGTATCCGAAGGCAATGTCGGCCTGATGCAGGCGGTCAAGCGGTTCGAGCCCGACAAGGGCTTCCGCCTCGCCACCTACGCGATGTGGTGGATCAAGGCCGCCATCCAGGAATACATCCTGCGTTCGTGGTCGCTCGTGAAGATGGGCACCACCGCGAACCAGAAGAAGCTGTTCTTCAACCTGCGCAAGGCCAAGAGCAAGATCTCGGCGCTGGAAGAGGGCGACCTTCGTCCCGACCAGGTCAAGCTCATCGCCAAACGTCTCGGCGTCACCGAGCAGGACGTGATCGACATGAACCGCCGCCTCGGCGGGGATATGTCGCTCAACGCGCCGATCCGTGACGACGGCGACGCCGGTGAATGGCAGGACTGGCTGGCCGACGATCAGATCGACCAGGAAACCCGCCTGGCCGAGAGCGAGGAAGCGGACAACCGCCGGATGGCGCTGTCCGACGCGCTCACCGTGCTCAACGATCGCGAGCGGCGCATCTTCGAGGCGCGCCGCCTCGCCGACGACCCGATGACGCTCGAGGACCTTGCCGCCGAGTTCGGCGTGTCGCGCGAGCGGGTGCGCCAGATCGAGGTGCGCGCCTTCGAGAAGGTGCAGAAGGCGGTGAAGAACCGCGTCGCCACCATGGAATCGCCGCCGGTTGCACCGGCGGCGCCGGCGATGTCCGCGCACTAACCGCGGCGTTCATTTCTTCAGAATGAGAAGCGGCCCCGTGCAAACGGGGCCGCTTTTTCGTGGCTGCGCTGTCGCTACCGAAATGTCACGAGCCGCGACCGCTTGCTCCGTGCGTTGCAACGCTTGAGCAGTTAAACTCCGTGGCGGTCACACCGCCTTGAGATGGGCGTCGCGGCGCTTGTAGAGATCGTCGTCGGCGTAGCCCATGGTCTCCGGCTTGGCGCGACCGATCATCACCTGGAAATAGACCGGCTCGAGCGAGTCGTTCTGGTAGCCGTGGATCACGCCGGCCGGGCACGCGATGCACTCCCACGGGCCGAGCCGCGTGGTGATGCGCTTGCCGGTCTCATCCTCGACGAAGACGTCGAGATGGCCCTGCAGCACGAAGAAGCACTCCTCGACCTCGTGGGTGTGCGCGGCATTGCCCTGCCCCGGCGGCACGAACATGATCGAGAGCGTGAAATTCTTGGCCGGGATCACGGTCGGATCGTCGTGCTTGCCGGAACCGCCGGCGCCGATGAATCGGTGCTGCGCGCGCTTGTAGCCTTCGATCTTGGCGTCCTCGAACGCCGCCCAGTCGGCGCGCTTCTCGCTGTAGCGCCCGACGAATTTCTTCATGATCTCCTCGACCGGCATGTCGACGAGCTCGGGCGGGCGCGGGTGTCTGGCGACGCTCATGAAAGGCTCCTTATTCTTGCCTGTTCCAATGCTGTGGCGCCATCGTAGCGCGGATGGCCGGTGGCGTCACCGGTTCGCGACGCCCAGCACCTGCCGCGCGCGCTCCACCACGGGGTCCGGGGTGCGCAGGATCTGGTCCACCAGCTTTGCGATCGTGTCGGGCGGTGTCGGCTGGATCTCCATATTGATCTTCTTCGTCTCGGCGAGATAGGCCGGGTCCTTCAATGTCGCCTGGAGCGCCGCGCGCAGCACCGCGACGCGCGCGGGATCGGTGCCGGGCGGCGCGAACAGCGGCCGCCCATAGCTCCACGGCCCGAAGATGAGCTGGAAGAGCTGGCGGTCCTCTTCGCGGGTGACGAGCTCGTAGGCGTTCGGGATGTTCGGAAACTCGGCGTGCTTGGCGAGGCCCATCTGCACCGGCACCGCCATGCGGCCGGACTTGAACTGGTCCCAATAGTCGGTCTTGAGCGCGGAGACGAGCAACCCGCAGAAGCCGTCGGTCTCGCCGCGCTCGGAGGCGAGCTTGATGTCGTTGAGCGTGGGATAGCCGGGCACCACCCTGAACTTGATGCCGACGAGCGAGCCGAGCACGCGCGCATCGATGGTCGAGCCCGACGCCGGCCCGGTCGAGCCCACCACCACCTCGCGCTTCTTGAGGTCGTCGAGCGTGCGGATGTCCTTGCTCCAGAACGCGCAGGTCGAGATCTCGCTGTTGAGACTCCCGAGCCAGACGAAGCTGCGCGGATCGAAGCGCGAATTCTTCGGATCGATCAGCGGTTCGACGGTGTTCACCGGGTTCACCATGCCGAACACGCTGCCGTCCTTGGGCGCCACCGCCGCGAGATAGTTCGTTGCCTTGAGCGAGCCCGCGCCCGGCATCTGCTGGACGACGACGGTCGGGTTGCCCGGAATGTGCTTGCCGATGTAGCGGGTCAGCACCCGCAGATAGAGTTCGAAGGTGGAGCCCGGGCCGTAGCCGACCACGGCCTGCACTGTCCTGCCCTTGTAGAATTTCGCGGCGTCCTCCTGCGCCGTGGAGGGCGCAGCGGCCAGCGGCACCACGATCGCGAGCGTGCAGGTAAGGCCGAAAATCCGGGTCATGGACACCATCGCCGCCTCCCATCGCGCGCCAGGCCGGCCCGCCGGTGTGGCTACGATGCGCAATCGGGCGCGAGGGCACAAGATGGCTGCGCCGCGGTGCTCCGACGCGGCGCTTGAGGGTTGCGGCGCTTGGAATTGCGCTAAGATGCTTGCACGCAGGAGACTGGGACATGTGGCTTCGCAACTGCTGGCAGGTCATCGCCTTTTCGCGAGAGATCAGCGCCGCGCCGCTCGCGCGTACGGTCTGCGGCGACGAGGTCGTGCTGTTCCGCACCCAGTCGGGCAAGGCGGCGGCGCTTGCCGACCGCTGCCCGCACCGCTTCGCGCCGCTCTCGCTCGGGCGCGTTACCGGCGAGCAGATCCAGTGCGGCTATCACGGGATGTGCTTCGACGCCGAAGGCCACTGCGTGCGCGTGCCGGGACAGGAGACGGTGCCGCGGCAGGCCAAGGTGCGCAGCTATCCACTGGTGGAACGGCATTCGTTCGCATGGATCTGGCTCGGCGACGAGGCGCTCGCCGACCCCGGCAAAATCCCGGACGTGCACTGGTGCGACCATCCGGCCTGGGCGGTGGCCGACGGCTATCACCACTTCGCCGCCAACTATCAGCTCGTCAACGACAACCTGCTCGATCTCTCACATGAGAGCTTCGTGCATGAGGACACCATCGGCAACGAGGCGGTGGCGGAAGCGCCGTTCACCGTCAACCTCGACGGCGAGCGCGTGCGCATGCACCGCGACATGTACGACATGGAAGCGCCGCCGTTCTACAAGCGCACCACCGGCTTCACCGGCCGCATCGACCGCTGGCACACCAACACCTTCTCGCCGCCTGGCCTGCACGTCATCGAGAACGGCTCGATGCCGGCTGGCTCCAAGGACAAGAGCGCCGCGCTCGAGCGCAAGGTGCTCAACTTCATCACGCCGGAGACCAGCACGACGACGCACTACTTCTGGGCGATCGTGCGCCAGTTCAAGATCGACGATCAGGCGCTGACCGACTACATCCGCGACGGCATCGCTAAGACCTTCGATCAGGACAAAACGGTGCTGGAGGCGCAGCAGCGCATCATCGGCGGCGATCCCGACCGCGCCGTGTTCCCGGTCTCGATCCGGGTCGATGCGGCGCCGATCCAGGGCCGCAAGCTGTTGGCGTCGATGATCGCGCGCGAGGCGGGAGCTTCGGCGCCGTTGGTGTCGGCGCGCGGCTAATACTGAAACCACGGGTTTGCATGCACACCCAACGGCGTTCGTGGGTCAGGATCGTGTTTGAAGCATCGACCGTGACAATCAGCAAACCCGTCATCGCCGAGACGCCCACTCAAATATGACCGAGGGAACAGGAATTGGCGGTTCCACCTGGTCGATACTCACAATGCTGACGTTCTCGAAGTAATGCGTGATGTTTTGTTTGAGACAATCTACGTCCGCAGCACTGATAGCTGGCGATACTCCGGCGAAATGTTCGCTAGAAGTATGCCAGACACTTAGCGTGCGCAGCCCCTCTTTCGGCTGGACGTAAAAATAGAAGTCGCGCTTTTCGTCTTTGTAGCGAAACACTTTACCTAGCTGTGGGTGGTAACCCCGCCGCTCGACGACGTACTCACCTTCAGGTCCACTGCCGGTGACGGTCAACGGCGAAACCGCTGTGAGCGTAAAAGGCATAATTGATTGAGTCTCTTTGGACGGCCGCAGACCTACATTGGATGCGAACTCGCCGCTTTCGCGGCGCCCCGGAATGACGACTGAGAGAGTTCTACTGTCGCCAGGCGGCAAAGGCTTCGGCGAAGGCGCGATCGCCGGGCGTGCCCTTCTCGACCGCGAGGATGGCGCGGCGCTTGTTGCTGTAGACCACCGGGATGTCGAACCAGCCCCGCTCCTTGAGCATGCGGAGATTGCTCTCGCGGTCCGCGTCGAACGACGAAAGCCCGATCAGGTAGTAGCTGTCGGTGACCTTCACCGCGTGGCCGGCCAGCGGCGCGCCGCGGGTCTGCTCGGTCTGCTTCATCAGGATGCCCGGCACGCTCGTGACCGATCCCGGCGGGAAGTCCTGCGGCAGGCGGAACAGGATCTCGACCGTGTGGCTCGCCGGCAGCGACGGGTCGGTGTTCCGCCGCAGCGACCAGGTCATGGTCAGCTTGCGGTCGGGAATCTCGACGTCGGCGCGGATCGCCACCTCTTCCGGCTGGCCCGACCCCGGCGACACCCGCTCGGTGCGCCAGATCGCCGAGCCGACGAAACGGCGACCCTGCGGATCGGCCGGGTCTTCTTCATAGAGCACGACCTTCTGCGCCACGGTGGCGCCGGGAGTTGCGGCAGGACCGGTCGGCGGCACGGCGGCGAGCGTGGTCTGCGGGGACGCGGCGGGAGAACCGCCCGTCTGCTCCAGCCGATCGGGCACTTTGTTGGGGCGCGTCTTGGTCGGCTGGGTATCGTCGACGACCACCCTCGGCGATGCAGCGGGTGTTCGGGCGGATTGATAAAGCGACCTCATGTTCGGCCATTGCCACACGATGACACCGGCGAGACCCGCCAGGATCAGGAGCGTGAGCGCGACCCTGATCATGTCGCCGATGGAGCGGCGCGAGGCGCGCTCCATGGCCACGCTCTGCCGCGCCTTGCCGGGCAGCGGCCGCGCGTCGTCGTAGTCGGCACCCTGCTCCAGCATCGGCTGCGCCGGATATTCCGACAACGGCGACCCATGCGGATCAAACGGCCGGCTGTCGATACGGTCGAACTCGTGCGAGGTCGGGAGCGCGGCGCCATTTTCGCGCGGGCCGCTCTTCACAACACGCGGAAGCGGATCGTTGTCTTCGCCGTTGTCGGAAACGACTTCGCGGAAGTTCTTGAGCCCGCCGTCCTGAAGCGAGCGCCGGTCCTGCTTCGGAGCGCGCGCGGTCACCGGCCGCGGGGGAATATTCGGCGCCTGCTCCGACGCCATCGGCTGATCAAAGACCGGATCGACGTAGCGCTGCTCGCCCAGCATCGCGGCGGGTGCAGGGGCGGCGGCGGGCGCCGGCGACGATCGTGGCGGCCTCGCCGGCCGGCCGCCATTGACCGGCTCGGCGCGCGGCTGCACCGCGGGACGCGTTTGCGGTTGTGGCGCATGACGCTCGGCCGCATGACGCGCTTGCGGCTCCGCCGCGGGGCGCAGCGGGACCTCGTCCTCCTCGGGCGCGGTGGGTGGCGGCGGATCCCAGCGGGGGAATTCCGGCGCGCGGACGCGCGTCTGCGCCGCGCCGTTGACGGGCTCGACCCACGTCTTGCGCGCCGCTTCGGCCTCGACCTTGCGGATCGATTCCTCGAGCGCGAGGCGCTCGCGCGTCACGTCATTCTCGCTCAGCGGCGGGTTAACGCTCCGCAACTGCGCGACCAGCGCGGTGCGCGCACGCTCATACAGTGCCCGCCGGCCGTCGCCGGTGTTCTTCTCAAGCCCTGCGACCGCTCGGGCTATCAGTGGGTAGTAGTCGGCCATCGGTATCCAGCATACCTTCTTCGCCCCCCGATTTCCGCTTAATTCTCAAATGGGTTAGTCACCAGAATCGTGTCCTCCCGCTCCGGGCTGGTCGATAGGAGCGCCACGGGGCAACCTACCAACTCCTCTACGCGGCGTACATATTTGATCGCGGACGCAGGCAGATCGGCCCACGACCGGGCCCGGGCGGTCGGCGCCTGCCAGCCCTCGATGGTCTCATAGATCGGTTCCACCTGGGCCTGGGCATGTTCCCCGGCCGGAAGGTAGTCGATCTCCCGCCCGTCCAGGCGGTACCCGACGCACACCTTGATCTCGTCGATCCCGTCCAGGATGTCCAGCTTGGTTAAAGCCAACCCGTCGATACCGCTGGTGCGAACGGTCTGGCGCACCAGCACCGCGTCGAACCAGCCGCAGCGCCGGCGCCGGCCGGTGACGGTTCCGAACTCCCGGCCGCGCTCACCGATCATGTCCCCGATCGGATCGCCCTGTGGAAGTTCGCTGGGGAACGGCCCGCTCCCGACTCGCGTGGTGTAGGCCTTGCATATCCCTAAGACGTAACCGATGGACGACGGCCCCATGCCGGACCCGGTCGCGGCCTGGGAGGCCACGGTGTTTGACGACGTGACGAACGGATAGGTGCCGTGATCGATATCGAGCAGCGCGCCTTGCGCGCCCTCGAACAGAATGCGTTTGCCCTCGCGGCGCTTGTGGTCGAGCAGCCGCCACACCGAGTCCATGTAGGGCAACACCTTCGGCGCGATGTCCTTCAACTGCTGCGAGAGCGCCGCGGCCGACACCTCCTCGATCCCGAGCCCGCGCCGCAGCGCATTGTGGTGGGTCAGCAGCCGGTCGATCTTGCCGTCGAGCGACGGCAGGTCCGCCAGATCCATCAGGCGGATGGCGCGGCGGCCAACCTTGTCTTCATAGGCCGGGCCGATGCCGCGGCCGGTGGTGCCGATGCGATTCGCCGCGCTCGCGGTTTCGCGCGCAACGTCGAGTTGCTGGTGCAGCGGCAGGATCAAGGTTGCGTTCTCCGCGATGCGCAAGCTGTCCGACGTGACCGAGACCCCCTGCCCCCGGAGCCGGTCGATCTCCTCCAGCAGTGCCTTCGGATCGAGCACCACACCGTTGCCGATGACCGACAACTTGCCCTGGCGAACAACGCCGGACGGCAGCAGCGACAGCTTGTAGGTATTGCCGTCGATGACCAGCGTATGGCCGGCATTGTGCCCGCCCTGGAAGCGCACGACGATGTCGGCCTGCTCGGACAACCAGTCGACGATCTTTCCCTTGCCCTCGTCCCCCCACTGGGAACCGACCACGACAACGTTGGCCACGAGCCGCCCTTTCCCGTAACGGCGCGATAAAAGCGCTTTTCAACAGAGATTGGCCTGACCATCAGGCGATCCCGGGATAATAGATGCCGCCCCGCCAAGCAAGATGGCGTTACCACCAAGACATCCCCGCCGGGCGGCCGTCCCGTCGACGAGTCGGCGCCCAACCCCCGTTAATGCACAGGTCTGGGGACCGATTCCGCTCTGCCGATGGCAATCCCGCGGCAACTTCGCGGCGGACGCCTCCGCCCCGGCCGGTGGTGTGCTATACTGGCACACCGGCATCGTCGTCGGGGCACCAGGCACCAGAAGGGGATTTTCATGTTGCGCATCGCTACGCTGTTGGCCGTTCTCGTCATCGCCGCACCACCGGCGTTCGCCGAGGCCAGCAGTGATTGCGCGTCGGACAACCATGAACTGGCAATCCCCGCTTGCACGCTGCTGATCCAGAAGAACCCGAAAGACGCGACCAACTATTACAACCGCGGCATCAGCTATCGTGAGACCGGCAAGCTCGACCTCGCGATGGCCGACTACACGCGCGCGATCGAGCTCAATCCGAAATATTTCGAGGCCTACAACAACCGCGGGAACCTTTTCATGGCCCGCGGCGACAACAAGCGCGCCCTGCTGGAATTCGACGCGGCCATCAAGATCAATCCACGATATGCGATCGCGCACAACAATCGTGGCGAGGCCTTCGAGAACATGAATCAGCTCGAAGACGCGATGGCGGCGTACAACGCGGCGCTCAACGTCAATCCGCGCTACGCGCGCGCCTACGCAAACCGTGGCGACATCTGGCGCAAGATGGGCAATCGCGACAACGCCATCGCCGACTACCGGCAAGCGCTGACCATCGACCCGGACAACAACCTCGCCAGGGCGGGACTCAAGATCCTGGGCGAAACCCCCTAGCGTCCGGCGCCAAAATGGGGATTTCCATGTTGCGGATTAGCGCTCTCCTGACCGCTCTCATCATCGCCACGCCGGCGCTCGCAGAAACCAATCGCGATTGCGCATCGGACAATCATGAACTGGCGATCCGCGCCTGCACGCAAATCATCAAACAGAACCCACGCAACGCCACCGCCTACTACAATCGCGGCATCAGCTATCGCGAAACCGGCAAGATCGACCTGGCGCTCGCCGACTACAATCGCGCCATCGAGATCAACCCCCGATATTTCGAGGCGTACAACAACCGGGGAAATATCTACATGGCGCGCAGCGACAACAGGCGCGCCTTGCAGGAATTCGATCAAGCGCTGAAGATAAATCCGAAATACGCCATCGCCCATAACAATCGCGGCGAAGCCTTCGAGAACATGAAACAGCTCGACGACGCGATGGCGGCATACAACAGGGCGATCGAGCTCAATCCGCGGTATGCGCGGGCCTACGCCAACCGGGGCGATATCTGGCGCAAGAAGGGTCAGAGGGAGAATGCGATCGCGGACTACCGCCACGCCCTGACCCTCGACGCCAGAAACAGCCTCGCGCTGGCCGGACTGAAAACCCTTGGGGTCAGCACGAGCGCGTCGGCGCCTGCGGCGCCGCCGCCCGGGGTAGGACCGCCGCCGCCCGGGGCGGGACAATTGAATCCGCCCCCGGGTCAGGAGAGGACGCAGCGCCAGCCACAAGTCGCGCGGACGTCCCCGCCAGAGTCCCCCTCGCCGCGGGAAAAGGGCGGCAGCACCGGCACCGGCTTCTTCGTGTCGGCGCAAGGCCACGTCCTGACCAATCACCATGTCGTCGAAAACTGCAGCAGCATCGTCGTTGCGTTGGACGGCTCGATCTCGCAGTCCGCGCGCGTGATTGGCCGCGATTCGAAGAACGACCTCGCCCTGCTGACGACGAGCGGGCTGAAACCAAGCGCAGTGCCGAACCTGCGTATGGGCGCGCGGCTCGGTGAGAGCGTCTTCGTCTACGGATTTCCGCTCGCCGGCTTGCTCGCAAGCTCGGGGAATTTCACCATCGGCAATATCACCGCCGTTGCCGGCCTGGGCGACGACACGACGATGATCCAGATGTCGGCGCCCGTGCAGCCCGGCAACAGCGGCGGTCCGGTGCTCGACCAGAACGGCAACGTCATCGCGGTGGTGGTGTCGAAATTGAACGCCCTCAGGATCGCCAGGGTGACAAGCGACATTCCGCAGAACGTCAACTTCGCGATCAAATCGCTGATTGCGATGAGCTTCCTCGAAGCCGGCAACGTCACCGCATCGGCGGAGGCCAGCACCACGAAGCTCGAGACCACGCAGATCGCTGACCGGGCGCGCGGGTTCACGGCGCAGATTCGCTGCAATTGACGGCCGCGCCGCGGCGGCCGATCGACCGGGCTATTGCTTGCGGGCGACCAACTCGCGCGCCTGCTCGATCACCGAAGGCGGCGTCACATAGACCCGCGCCAGCATTTCGTTGATCGCCGGGCCCGGCACCGGGTCGATCTCGATACCGGTCTTGCCCGCGTCGGCGAGCGCCTCGGGGTCCTTGAGCATCGCGAGATAGGCGCCGCGCAGGAGCGCGACCCGCTCGGCCGGCACCTCGGCCGGCGCGAACATAGGCCACGCCATCGCCTGCGCCGCCAGCAGCACCTCCAGGATCTGCCGTTGCCCTGCGTCCTTGGCGAGGTCCATGACCAGCGGGACCTGCGGGATCTCCGGAACCTTTGCGAGCCCCATCTGCACCAGCAAATTCAATTCGCCACGCTTGAACATTGCCATGCCGTCGTTGCGAAACGCCGACCATGACCACGAGCCGCGGCCGTCGGTCTCTTTGCGTTCCATGGACAACACCATTTCCGCACTGCTGCGATAACCCGACAGGGTTCGAAACCGCGTGCCGAGGAGCTTGTTCAACGCATTCGGGAAGGTGACGCCGTCGCCGCCCGACGCAGCCAGAACGACTTCGCGCGCCTTGGTATCGTCGAGCGTCTTCACGCCGGTATCGGCGCGCACCGCGATGACGGAGACTTCCTGGCTGGTCGAGCCGATCCAGTGGAGCTTAAGCGGCTCAAAACGCACGCCCTGCCCGCCGATCAGCGGCTCAATGGCCACGCCGCGTGCGACAAGCGCGAGCGCGGTGCCGTCCTTGGGGGCCAGATTGGCGACATGGTTGGACGCGGCAAGCGTGCCGGCGCCCGGCATGTTGCGGACGATCACCGTCGGATTGCCGGGAACGAAGCGCGGGAGATGCCGCGCCACGAAGCGGGCGTTGGTGTCGTAGAGGCTGCCCGGCTGATGACCGGAGATAGATCGTCACCGTCTTCCCGGCATAGAAATCCTGGGCCGCGGAAGCCGACGGCAGCACCAGAACGGCCGCGAATGCGGCGATCGCAACCTTGAGCCCGGCACACGACATCGAAACTCCACCCTCTTGTTGATTCTATTTTCGCCCGGCGAGCTCGCGCACTTTTTCGATGACCGCCGGCGGGGTCGCATAGATGCGCTTGAGCATCTCGGTGATCGCCGCACCGGGCACCGGCGCGACGTCGACGCCGAGCTTCTTCGCATCGGCCAGCGTCTCCGGGTCCTTCAGCATATCGAGATAGGACTTGCGCAGTAGCGCCACACGATCGGGCGGGACTCCGGCCGGCGCAAACACCGGCCACGCCATCGCCTGCCCGGCCAGCAACAGCTCCAGCACTTGCCGCTGTTCCTCGGTCTTGGCGTAGTCCATGACCAGCGGCACCTGCGGAATATCCGGCGACTTGATCGTCGCCATCTGCACCAGCAGCGTGAGCTCGCCGCGCTTGAGCATCGCCATGCCGTCGTTGCGGAAGCTCGCCCACGACCACGAACCGCGGCCGTCAACCTCCCGGCGTTCGACCGCCAGCGTCATCTCGGCGCCGCTGCGGTAACCCGAGACAACCTTGAACCTGGTGCCGAGCAGATTGTTGAGCGTGGTCGGAAACGTGACGCCGTCGGTGCCCGGCGCGGGCCCCGCGACCGCCACCTCACGCGTCTTGACGTCGTCGAGGGTCTTCACGCCGGTGTCGGTGCGCACCGCAATGACGGAAACCTCCTGGCTGGTGCTTCCGATCCAATTCAGCGCCAGCGGCTCAAACCGCACCCCCTGGCCGCCGAGCAGCGGTTCAATCGACATGCCACGGGCGATGAGCGCGATCGTCGTCCCGTCCTTGGGCGCGAGGTTGGCGACGTTGTTCGCGGCGGTCAGGGTGCCGGCGCCGGGCATGTTGCGGACGATCACCGTCGGATTGCCGGGAATGAAGCGGGCGAGATGGCGCGCCACGAAACGGGCATTGGTGTCGTAGAGGCTGCCCGCCTGATAGCCGACCACGAGCGTCACGGTCTTGCCGGCGAAGAAATCCTCCGCGGACGCGGACGACGGTTGCAGGCAGACGGCGACGAAGCCACCGCCGCCAGACGAAATTCACTCCAGTCACGCATTCTCCGCTTTTTCATTCGCCCTTGATATTGGCCGCCTTGATGATCGGCCACCATTTCTTGATCTCGGCTTCCTGAAACGCGGCGAGCCCTTGCGGCGTCTGCTGCTCGGGCGTGGCAACGTCAAGCCCGAGATCGGCGAAGCGCTTGCGCACCGCCGGATCGGCGAGCGTATCCTTCATCGCACCGTTCAGTCGCGCGAGCACGTCCTTCGGCAATCCGCGCGGGCCAAAGAAACCAAACCAGCCGGACATATAGAGGCCCGGCACGCCGCTTTCGTCCGAAGTCGGGATATCCGGGATCGCGGCCGAACGCTGCGGCGACAGATTGGCGAGCACCTTGACCGTTCCGGCCTGCACCTGCGGCAACGTGACCGCGGCTTGCACGACCAGCAGGTCGACCTGGCCGGAGATGAGATCGGTCATCGCCGGGCCGGCGCCGCGATACGGAATGAACTGCACCTTCTGGCCGGTGGCCTGCTCAAACAGGAGGCCGGTCACCTGCGCCGCCGCGTTCTGGTTGACGAAGGTGATCTTGCCGGGGTTCGCCTTCATCCAGGCGACCAGCTCCTTGAGGTTGTTCGCCGGCAGATTCTTCTTGGCGACCATCAATTGCGGATTCACCGACAAGAGCCCGATCGGGTCGAAATCCTTCTGCAGGTCGTAGTTCAATTTGTAGATGATGCTGCCGACATGGGTGTCCCACTGCCCGATGTCGATGGTGTAGCCGTCGGGCTGGGCGCGCGCGACGCGCCCGACCGCGATCGAGCCGCCGGCGCCGCCGACGTTCTCGGTCACCACTGGCTGGCCGAGCGGCCCGCGCATGCGATCCGCCATGATGCGTGCGATGGCGTCGGTCGAGCCGCCGGGCGGGAACGGCACCACGAGCGTGACCTGGCGGGACGGAAACGGTTGCTGCGCGTGCACGCCAGCGATAGCGGCGGTGACGACGAGCGCAGCGGCAACGGCGATCCTGAGCATTGTCATCCTCCCAATTCTTTATCTGTAATTGGGAGGGATGATAGGCCGCCCCGTTGCGGGCGGTAAGGGGCAAATCTACGCAGCTAGAACCGCAGAACCCGCGCCGACTGCACCTGCGGCAATGCGCGTACCTTGGCGAGCACGTCCGGCGGCATGACGCCGTCGATCTCGATCAGTGCGACGGCATTGCCGCCGGGCGCTTCGCGGCCGACATGGAAGGTCGCGATGTTGATGCCGGCGTCGCCCATCGTCGACGAGAATTTGCCGATGAAGCCCGGCTTGTCGAGATTGGTGATGTAGACCATCGAGGGGCCGAATTCCGCGTCCATGCGGATACCCTTGATGTTGACGATGCGCGGCCGGCCGTCGGCGAACACCGTGCCGGAGACGTGCCGCGACTGTCGCTCGGTCGTCACCGTCACTGTGATCAGGCTCTCGTAGTCGCCCGCCGCTTCGCGCGTCACCTCCTCGATGACGATGCCACGCTCCTTGGCGATCACGGGCGCGGAAACGACGTTGATGTCCTGCAGCATCGGTCGCAGCAGGCCGGCGACGGCGGCCGAGGTCAGTGCCTTGGTATTCATGGCCGCGACATGGCCCTCATAGGCGATCTGCACCTTGGAGATGCCGGTTTCGGTGAGCTGGCCGGCGAACGAGCCGAGCTTTTCCGCCAGCGCGACGAAAGGCTTCAGCTTCGGCGCTTCCTCGGCCGAGATCGACGGAAAGTTCACCGCGTTGGAGATCGCGCCATTGAGCAGATAGTCGGACATCTGCTCGGCGACCTGGAGCGCGACGTTCTCCTGCGCCTCCGAGGTCGAGGCGCCGAGATGCGGCGTGCAGACCACGTTGGGATGGCCGAACAGCGGATTTTCCGTCGCGGGCTCTTCCACGAACACGTCGAAGGCGGCGCCCGCGACCTGTCCGGAGTCGAGCGCCTTGCGCAGCGCCGCCTCGTCGACCAGTCCGCCGCGCGCGCAATTGATGATGCGCACGCCCTTCTTCATGGTGGCGATCGACGCCGCGTCGACGATGTTCTTGGTCTTGTCGGTGAGCGGCGTGTGCAGCGTGATGAAATCCGCACGCTTGAACAGCTCCGGGAGCTCGACCTTTTCGACGCCGAGGTCGCGCGCGCGCTCCGGCGACAGGAACGGGTCGAACGCGATCACCCGCATGCGCAGGCCCTGCGCGCGGTCGGCGACGATCGAGCCGATATTGCCGCAGCCGATCACCCCCAGCGTCTTGTTGGTGATCTCGACCCCCATGAAGCGGTTCTTCTCCCACTTGCCGGCTTGCGTCGAAGCGTCGGCCTGCGGGATTTCGCGCGCGAGCGCGAGCATCATGGTGATCGCGTGCTCGGCGGTGGTGATCGAATTGCCGAACGGCGTGTTCATCACGATCACGCCCTTGGCGGTGGCGGCCGGAATCTCGACATTGTCGACGCCGATGCCGGCGCGGCCGACGACCTTCAGCTTGGTTGCGCGCTCAAGCAGCTTCGCCGTCACCTTGGTGGCGGAGCGGATCGCCAGCCCGTCGAAGTCGCCGATCATCTCGGCGAGCTTCTCCTTGTCGGAACCGAGCTTAGGCTGGAACACGGTGTCGATGCCGCGGTCCTTGAAAATCTGGACGGCGGCGTCCGAGAGCGCGTCGGAGATGAGGACTTTGGGGGCCATGATTTTGATCCGATCTCAGGAACGAGAGGCCTGCGGCTGCGCCGCTCAGCACCCTCTCGCTGCAAAAAGCAAAGGGGTGGAGAGCTACGCCGCCTTCGGCAGCGCTTCCTTGGTCTTGGTGAAGGCCCAGTCGAGCCACTGTGTCAGCGCCTCGACGTCGCGCGCTTCGGCGGTCGCGCCGCACCAGATGCGCAGCCCCGGCGGCGCATCGCGGTAGGCGTCGATGTCGTAGGCAACGCCCTCCTTCTCCAACGCCGCGGCGAGCGACTTCACAAACGCCGCCTGCGCATCGGCGGCAAGCGCGGTGACGGCCGGATCGACCACCTTCAAGCAAACGGAAGTGTTCGACCGGAGCGCCGGCTCCTTGGCAAGGAAGTCGATCCAGGGCGAGCGCGCGACCCAGTCGGCGATCGCCTTGGTGTTGGCGTCAGCGCGCGCGATCAGGCTCTTGAGCCCGCCGATCGACTTCGCCCAGGCCAGCGTGTCGAGATAGTCCTCGACGCACAGCATCGACGGCGTGTTGATGGTCTCGCCTTCGAAGATGCCTTCGATCAGCTTGCCGTTGTTGGTCAGCCGGAAAATCTTCGGCAGCGGCCACGGCGGCGCGTAGGTCTTGAGGCGCTCGACCGCACGCGGCGACAGGATCAGCATGCCGTGCGCGCCCTCGCCGCCGAGGGCCTTCTGCCAGGAGAAGGTCACGACGTCGAGCTTGGCGAAGTCGAGCGCTTGCGCGAAGCACGCGGAGGTGGCGTCGCAGATCGTCAGGCCCTCGCGGTTCGCGGGGATCCAGTCGGCGTTCGGCACGCGCACGCCGGAGGTGGTGCCGTTCCAGGTGAACACCACGTCAGTCGAAAAATCGACCTTGGCGAGATCGGGAAGCTCTCCGTAACCGGCCTTGAGCACGGTCACGTCCTTGAGCTTGAGCTGCTTGGCGACGTCGGTCACCCAGCCTTCACCGAACGATTCCCACGCCATCATGGTGATGGGGCGTGCGCCAAGCAGCGACCACAGCGCCATCTCGACCGCGCCGGTGTCGGACGCCGGCACGATGCCGATCCGGTAATCGGCGGGAACCTCGAGCACCTCGCGGGTGAGATCGATGGCGCGCTTGAGCTTCGCCTTGCCGATCTTCGAGCGGTGCGAGCGTCCGAGGACTGCGTCAGTGAGGGCTTGCAGGCTCCATCCGGGGCGCTTGGCGCAGGGGCCGGAGGAGAAATGCGGCACGGCCGGCCGCATGGCGGGCATCGTATTGGCCATCGTCTATCCTTCCAGATAGATGCCCCTCGGTGGGGAGGGGTGTCCCGCCGCCGGAGATAAGGAAGCGCCGGCGCGCAGTCAAGCGCCCCGGCGCAACACCGTGAATGAGATATGTCGCGATGGGTGGCCGAGCGCCGTTAGAACTTGAGGCCGGCGCCGACACGCGCGGTGCCGATCTGTGCCTGTATGCCCTGGATCTCGACGAATGACGTATATTCAAATTCACCGCGCACAAAGAAATTGGGCATCAGCAGCACGTCGACGCCGAGGCCGGCCGACCAGCCGTAGAGGAACGCCCCTTTCTTCGCCTCGGTGGTCGAGAAGCTGAACGGGACGCAGTTATTCAAGGGGGCACCGCACGGCGTGACGGGGTAACCGGCCGGGGATTCTCTACGCCCGAGACATTCGCGGTGCGCCTGATGTCGGCACGACCGACCGCAGCGCCAAGCGTCGCATACGGAAGGAAGTTACCAACAACCCAACCGGCGCGGAACCGCGCCGCGCCATAGTCGGTAATGCTCATCGAAGCCGCACCGTCGACAGTGACAAGGTAGTTGTTGCCGCCGGCGTTGACGGCACGGGTGATCGGCGTTACCGGCGCGACACCATTGAAGCTGCTGCTGTTGTAGTGGACATCCAAGCCGACGATGACGTCGCTGAATTGCACGTTGTATCCGACGAAGCCACCGAAGCTCGATCCGGTAGGATTGTTTTTCCCAAGCACGCCCCATTCGGAAGGATGCTGTTGGTTCTCAAGCGCCGTCGTGCGCAGGAGGTAGCTGATCAATTGCTGGGTTGCGCCCGAGAAATCCATGCCGGCGCTGCTCTGACCGGCCTGCGCGCCGAAATAGAAGCCCGCCCAGCGCGTGTATTTCGGCGTCGCCGGGATGAACGGCGACGTACCGCGCAGCGTCGGCGTGTCGAAGTCCTGAGCGCTCGCGTGCGAAACAAACCCAAACAGGCAAAGAGCAACCAACAAACGGCGCATGACGGTCCCTTTGATTCGCGCAGTACTCACCGCAACACCGTCATCATGATTGATTAACCTTAATGAGCGGTTAGCCGGCCCCGCTTGATGAGCGTCCGCAACGCAATTTTCCGGTGCTGAAAAAAGCAAACGGCGCGGGAAGCTCCCGCGCCGTTTGCAACATTGAGAAGTACTTCCGATCAGCCGCGACGCATCAGCGGCGGCTGGTAGGCGGGCTCGGGCTGGAGCATCCAACGCACGCCGAACTTCAGGTCGTGCGAGGTGATGTCCTTGAACTGCATCGGATTGAAGACGTTGTTCGTGCCGTCGAAGGCGATGATGTCGCCGGAAGCGCCGCTACCGAGATTGACGTACCGGTAGGCCACCTCGACGGTGAAGGCTTTCGTCACCTCGTAGGCAAGTCCGGCGTGCAGCGCCCATGCGAAGTTCGATTTCGACGCGGCATCGGCGTACGCAATCGTCGGGAAGCCGGTGGCGCCCGGGCCGCTGATGCCGGCATCGCGGAAGCTGTGGATCGTCACGCTGCTCCAGCCCACGCCGGCGCCGATGAACGGCGTGATGCACCACCAGGTGCCGAGATCGAGATAGGCGTTGGCCAAAACCAACCACTCTGACTTCTTGGCCGTGTAGTTGTTGAAGCGGGCGCCAACACCGTCGTTCCAGGTATCGAACCCATGGAATCCGGTCTCGCCCCGGTATTCACCCGTGACGTCGAAACGGAACCAGTTATTCCACTTGTAGCCGACGCCGACGCCGAACAGCATGCCTGCTTCGAAATTCTTGTCATGAATCACGAGACCTGGCGTCCCCGGAAACAAGACGTTGTCCAACGATTTGACTTGCTGATTGGTCATGCCGATGTCGCCGCGCAGATACCAACCGCTCGCTTCAACCGGCGCATGCATTTGCGGCGGCGGGGCGGGAAAATCGGCAGCGCTCGCCGCCGTTGTCGTGATCAATGCGGTCGCAACTCCGGCGAACGCCAACATCTTAGACGCACCCATGACTTCGTCCTTTCGTCCGGCAGGGGCTACGCCCCACGGGGGATGAACCAACGAAGCCAAGATCGCAGAGAACGGTTAAGCGTGACTTAACCTTAACTCTTAACCGCGAATGTTTACCAAGATGAATTTCGCGCGCGCGGTTCCATCAATGCGCGCGCGCCAAACACGCGCTGCGGTAATCTTTGTTAACGAAGGATGACGGTACCGTCTTCGCCGCGAAAGCGCGGCACGGCGTCTGGTTCGAGTGAGACGATCTCAATCGTGGCTCGTCGCCGAGCTTGCCGATGTGATGCTGCGAATACAGCTCGACGCCGAGCTTCGCGACGAGCTCAAGCTGGGTCTCCAGGAAGTCGATGTGGTCTTCCTCGTCTTTCATCAGCTTCTCGAACAGATCGCGCGTCACGTAGTCCTTGACCGAGTGACAGTGGGTCGCGGCTTCCTCGTACAACGAGCGCGCGGAATACTCGGCGGCGAGATCGCAATCGAGCACCTCCTTCACATTCTGTCCGATGTGAAGCGGATCGAGGACCTGCATGTTGGGAAAGCCGTCGAGAAAGATGATGCGGTCGATGATCTTGTCCGCGTGCTCCATCTCCTCGATCAATTCCTTGCGCCAGTATTTGGCGAGATCCTTGTAGCCCCAATTCCCGAGCAGCCGGTAATGCAGCCAGTACTGATTGATGGCGGTCATCTCATGCCGCAGTCCGCGGTTGAGATACTCGATGACCCGTGCGTCGCCCTTCATGGTGCGTCCCGTGCTGGTTCGCCCTGCCGGTGGGTGGGGCTAGTTTAGTAATACTCTAATGTGGACGCAGTTCCCGCGCTGCACAAGCGGGAAACACCCGGACGGGCTAAGTTCGGTGAATATATTGAGGAATCGGGCGCGTTAGTCGCCGTTGGGACGGCACGGACAGCCGCCAGCCGCGGCCACCGCTTCGTCCATGATGCGGCGGATAGTGCGGGCGCATCGCCCACATTGCGGGCTACAGCCGAGGCAGCCGTAAACCTGACCGGCCGTGCGCGGGGGCTCCGAACCGTTGACCGCCGTGCGGACATCGCGGTCACTGAGCACGTTGCATGAGCATACGATCATGGACGCAGCGCTTCCCCAGCCCGGCTATTGGTTGTTTCTGAAACTATCGATACTTCAGCGGATACCGCTGAGCCAAGAAAAATCGCCGTTTTTAAACGTATTCCAATCTGGTTGCCCGGCAACCTTAGCGATCGGCAAACTCCATTCGATTCAATGATTTGGTGCCCCGGTCAGGCCGCGACACGGTTAAGGGCCGCGACGATCCCGTCGACAACGTCCTCCACCAGCACCTTGTCGTCGCCCTCGCCCATCACCCGGATCACCGGCTCCGTGCCCGAGGGCCGGATGACCAGGCGGCCGTGGCCATTGAGACGGCGCTCGCCATCCTTGATGGCGCTGCGCACCTTGGCGTTTTCCAATGGTTTGCCGCTCTTGTAGCGCACGTTCTTGAGGATCTGCGGCAACGGGTCGAAGCGATGGCAGACTTCCGACACCCGCCGATCCAGTTTCTTGACCACCGCCATCACTTGCAGCGCCGCGACGAAGCCGTCGCCGGTGGTGGTGTAGTCGGTCAGGATGATGTGGCCGGACTGCTCGCCGCCGACGTTGTAGCCGTGCTCGCGCATGTGATCGAGCACGTAGCGGTCGCCGACCGGCGTGCGCGCGAGCTTGAGCTTCAGTCCCCCGAGATAACGCTCGAGTCCGTAGTTCGACATGATCGTGGCGACGATGCCGGGTTGCGTCAGGCGGCCGTCGGTCTGGAAGCTTTCCGCGATCAGGGCAAGCAACTGGTCGCCATCGACGATATGGCCCTGCTCGTCGGCAATGATCACGCGGTCGGCGTCGCCATCGAGAGCGATGCCGATATCGGCGCGCATCTCGCGCACTTTGCGGCAGAGCTCCTCCGGCGAGGTCGAGCCGCAGTCGCGGTTGATGTTGAATCCGTCGGGCTCGACCCCCATCGCGATGACCTCGGCGCCGAGCTCCCACAGGGCTTCCGGCACGACCTGATAGGCGGCGCCGTTGGCGCAGTCGACCACGATGCGCAGCCCGTCGAGACTCATGGTCCGCAACAGAGTGCGCTTGGCAAACTCGATGTAGCGGCCGGACGCGACTTCGATGCGCTTGGCGCGTCCGAGATCCCCGCTCTTGGCAAGCCGCTTGCCGAGGTCGGAATCCATCAGCGTCTCGATCTTGTTCTCGATCTCGTCGGAGAGCTTGTAGCCGTCCGGTCCGAACAGCTTGATGCCGTTGTCGTCGTAGGGGTTGTGCGAGGCCGAGATCATCACACCGAGATCGCAACGCATCGAACGCGTCAGCATGGCGACCGCGGGCGTCGGCAGCGGACCGGTCTGAAACACATCGATACCGACCGAGGTGAAACCCGCGACCAGCGCGGTCTCGATCATGTAGCCGGAGAGCCGCGTATCCTTGCCGATCAGGACGCGGTGGCGATGCTCGCCGCGCTTGAACACAAGCCCGGCCGCCTGCCCGACCTTGAGCGCAAGCTCGGGCGTGATCACGTCGTTGGCGCGGCCGCGAATGCCGTCCGTACCGAAGTATTTGCGAGCCATGGACCTCTGAAACCCCTCCCCCCGAAGTGGGGAAACTAACGAAGCTTAAAGCGGGCGCGGCCTCCCAATTCAACGCCATATTTCTTAAAAAACGCCCGCCCCGGTAAGGTCTTGTCACGCATGGCAAAACACCGCCGACGGAGCCGGCGGTGGTGCTTGAAAGCTCCAGCGTCCTCCTAGCGGTCCGGCTTCCGGTCCTCGGGCGACTTTGGCGGCTGTGTCACGTTCACGGGATCGGAGGCGGGAAACGTCCCTTCCAGGCCGCGTTCGAGGGATTTGTCCGCTCTGTGACGGCCCTTGTCCCGCCCTTCCTCGCGGGCTTCCTGCCGCCGCTTCCGGTCGATGTCCGCCTGGGACACCGTGTCGTTGGGAACGGCCCGGTTTCGGTCCACCATCACAATCTCCTTTGCATCAATGGGTCTGAAAAGGCCCCTCGAAGGGACAACGCGCGGCACGCGATAGGCGTTCCCCCCGCGGAACCCGCCGGATATGGTGGCTCATGCGCACCGTGACTTGCATTGAAGACCTGCGGCAGCTCTCGCGCCAGCGAATCCCGAAGATGTTCTTCGACTATGCCGAAGCCGGATCCTATGCCGAGGAGACGCTACGCGCCAACCGCGCCGACATGGAGCGCATCCGGCTGCGCCAGCGCGTGCTGGTGGACGTTTCGCAGCGCGACCTGAGCACCACGATCGTCGGCGAGCCGGTGCCGTTGCCGCTCGGCCTCGGGCCGGTCGCGCTGACCGGCATGCAACACCGTGACGGCGAGATCGCCGCCTGCCGCGCGGCGCAGGCGGCCGGATTGCCTTACTGCTTGTCCACCATGTCGATCTGCTCGATCGAAGACGTGGCGGAAGAAGTCGACAAGCCGTTCTGGTTCCAGCTCTACGTGATGAAGGACCGCGGCTTCGTGAAGTCGCTGATCGAGCGCGCGGCGGCGGCGAAATGCAGCGCCCTGGTGCTGACCATCGATTTGCAGGTGCTCGGCGAACGCCACTGCGACAAGAAGAACGGCCTGAGCGTGCCACCGGCGATCCGGCTCAAGAACGTGGTCAACATCGCGACCAAGCCGGCCTGGGTGTGGGGCATGCTGCGCGGCAAGCGAAAGACTTTCGGCAACCTCGCCGGCTACACCCCGAGCGACGCCAATGTCGCGTCGCTGGCGTCGTGGATTTCGACCCAGTTCGACCCCGCGCTGTCGTGGAAGGACGTCGAATGGGTCAAAAGCCTTTGGCCCGGGAAACTCATCATCAAGGGCGTGCTCGACGTGGAGGACGCACGGATCGCAGCCAAGACCGGCGCCGACGCGATCGTGGTCTCGAACCATGGCGGACGCCAGCTCGACGGCGCGCCGTCCTCGATTTCGGCGCTGCCGAAGGTCGCCGACGCCGTCGGCTCCGACATCGAGATCATGTTCGACGGCGGCATCCGCTCCGGGCAAGATCTCCTGCGCGCGCTCGCGCTCGGCGCGCGCTCGTGCCTGATCGGCCGCAGCTATATTTTTGGGCTCGGCGCCGGCGGACAGGCCGGCGTCACCAAGGCGATCGACATCATCCGCAGCGAGCTCGACGTGACCATGGCGCTGTGCGGCGTCAACCGGGTGCGCGATATCGACCGGCGCGTGATCGCGCAGACGTGATTGCGCAGATGTGAGCCGCCGACCAGATAAGGCGGAGCATCCACGGAGTTCCGTCCAATGAAAGTCCCCGGTCCCGACCATCCGATTTCGATCGAGCCGCACCTGCAGCGGGTGCGTGTCATGTTCAACGGCCGCGCTGTCGCCGACACCACCCGCGCGCTGGTGCTGCGCGAAACGACCTACAAGCCGGTGTACTACATTCCGCGCGAAGACGCCGACATGACCGCGTTCGAGCGCACCAGCCATTCGACGCATTGCCCCTACAAGGGCGACGCCTCCTACTACTCCATTCGCGTCGGCGACCGCGTTTCGGAGAACGCAATCTGGACTTACGAGCAGCCGTTTCCCGCGGTCGGTGAGATTTCAGGACGGCTGGCGTTCTATCCCAGCCGCGTCGACGCGATCGACGAGAGCTGATCCACTATCTGCGCTCCACGTAGCCGCGATATTCCGCAATCGTCTCGGCGGGAAATTTGGTCAGCGTGTTCGTCACGTATTCGGTGATGGCCGCGCCGTCGTTTGGCGCCCCAACATCGAACCCGCGTTTCGTGGCTTCGTCGCGGTATTCGCCGGTCGCGATCATGTCGAGATATGAATCGCGCAAGACGCGGGTGAGCTCGGCGGGAATGCCAGGCGGCGCCACAACGGCAAGCCCGAGCTTCTGCGGCGCCGCCAGTAATTCGAGCAGCGCCTTCTCCCGCGGATTGGTGACCAGGTCTTGCAGCAGCGGCACGCCCGGCTCCACATCGTAGAACTGGAGGATCGGCACCACCGCACCGGACGAAAGCATGTCGGGGCGCAAACTCGCGCGCTGGCACATCACGCCGTCGGCTTCGCCGCGTTCGACCGCCAGCACCGCGTCGGCGATGCCGGGATAGCCGCGCACGACCTTGATCGGCATGTTCTCGTATTTCGCCAGCACTTCAGGGATGATCGAATTGGACGTGGTCGAGCCGCTGCCGGCGATGATGATTTCGCGTTTGGCGTTCTTGAGATCGTCGAAGGTCTTGATGTTCGACGGCCGGCGCATCCACAGCACGAAATTGCTCGACGCCGAGCTGCCGATCCAGGTGAATTTGCGCAGGTCGTATTTGGTGTCGGCGGCGCTGATGATGGGCGCCAGCACGAAGCCCGAGCGGCCGGGCATGCCGAGCGTCAGGCCGTCCGGCCTCGCGACGCTGAAGAGATGATTGCCAAGAATCAGCCCACCGGCGCCCGGCATGTTGCGCGGCACGATGCCAGGCCCGCCTGGTATGTGCTTGCCGTAGAACTGGGCGACCAGCCGCATCTCGCTGTCGATGCCGCCGCCCGGCGGCTGGCCCGCGAACAGGGTGATGGTCTTCGCGCGGTAGTGGTCCTGGCCCAAGGCGGGCTGGACGGCGGCAGCCATGACCGCCAGGGCGACGACGAAGGAAGACCGCATGCTGATGGCTCAACCAAAGCTCGAATGCCGGCCGCAGTCATACGCCGGGATCGCAAAACACCAACGGCCCAAAAATATCCCGGAATTGCGGAACAGCCGGGAACAGGCGGCGTTTCCCCCGGATAGGGGCGGTAAGCCGACAAGGAGGAGCACCCATGCAAGTTCGCGACGCCATGAGCGACGACGTACAGATTGCAAACCCGAACCAGTCCATCCGTGACGCGGCGATTTTGATGGCGAAAATCGATGCCGGCGTGTTGCCGGTCGGCGAGAACGACCGCCTGGTCGGCATGATCACCGACCGGGACATCGCGGTGCGCGCCATTGCGCTCGGCAAAGGGCCCGACACAAAGGTGCGGGACGTGATGAGCGCGGACGTCAAATATTGCTTCGAGGACGACGACGTCGGCGAGGTGGCGCAAAACATGGCGGACATCAAGGTCCGACGCCTGCCGGTCCTGAACAAGGGCAAGCGCCTGGTTGGCATCGTCTCGCTGGGCGACCTTGCCGTGACGGACGGCCCCGCCAACGCCGGCGAAGCGCTCTGCAGCATTTCCGAGCCGGGCGGCGCGCATTCGCAATCCGCTGAAGGCACGGCGCAGGCACGCTAGTCAAGCCGTCAGCGCCGAAGCGCACGCCCCGGCTGCTTGCAGCGCCGGGGCATGGGCAATAGGTTGTGAGCGCAATTTCTCGGGTGAGATATGCGCTCCGCATTTGCTATTGGCGTCTTTGTTCTTGTATCGGCCGCGCCTGCCTCCGCGCAGGGCGACAAGGCGCTGGCGGATTTCTATGCCGGCAAGACGGTGACCATCTCGGTCGGATTCAGCTCCGGTGGCGTGTTCGATCTCTATGCGCGCATCCTGGCGCGGCACATGGGCCAGCACATCCCGGGCAAGCCCTCTGTCATCGTGCAGAACGTGCCCGGCGCGGGCGGGCGGCGGCTCGCGAACCTGTTCCAGAAAGTCGGTCCGCACGACGGCACCGCGATCGGCATCACCACGCCCGGCATCGTCACCGATCAGGTGATGCAGGCCGAGGGCGTGCAATACGACCTGCGCAAATTCCACTGGGTCGGCAGCCCCGCGGACGAGGTGAACGTGCTGTGGGTCTGGCACACGACGCCGGTGAAGACGCTTGCCGACGTACGCGAGCGCGAGGTGCCGCTGTCGTCGACCGGTCACGGCTCGCCAAACTATTTCGTGCCGCGCATCCTCAATCAGCTCATCGGAACGAAATTCAAGGTCATCACCGGCTATCCCGGCGCGACCGAGGCCGATCTCGCGATCGAGCGCGGCGAAGTCAGCGGCCGCGTCTCCGGCTGGACCGGGCTCAAGACCACCAGCGACTGGGTCGCGGCCGGCAAGGTGAACGTGCTGGTGCAGCAGGGCCTGCGCAAGGCGCCGGAACTGAAGGATCGCCCGCTGCTGCCTGATGTCGGCACCAATGAGCGCGACAAACTGGTGCTCGATTTCCTCTCGCTGGTGCCGGCACTCGGCCGTCCGTTCTTCATGCCGCCGGGAACGCCGCCAGAGCGCGTCGCCGCGATCCGCCAGGCGTTCGAGCTGACCATGAAAGATGCCGGATTTCTCGCGGAGGCGGCAAAAGGCAAGCTCGACGTCGCGCCGCTCTCGGGCGACGCGTTACAGACCATCGTGATGCGAAGCTTCGCAGTGTCGCCGGACGTGCTTGCGACCGCCAAGAAGGCGATGGAGTGAAGATGATCCCTCGCGGCGCCATCGACTGCGACATACACCCGGCGGTGCCCAGCACCGCGGCGCTGCTGCCCTATCTCGACGACTATTGGCGCGACCAGATCGTCAACCGTCACATCCACAAGCAGTCGTTCCATCTGCAGAGCTATCCGCCGAACTCGCCACTGTCCTGCCGTCCCGACTGGCGGTCGGAGGACGGCTCGCCCGGCAGCGACCTCGACCTGTTGCGGGCACAGGCGCTCGACGCCTTCGGCTCAAGCATCGCAATCTGCAACACGCTGCATGGCGCGATCTCGCTGTTCAACGAAGACATGGCGTCGGCGCTGATCTCGGCGGTCAACGACTACATCGCCAGGGAATGGCTCGACCGCGAGCCGCGGCTGCGCGCGTCGATTCTGTTGCCGCTGCACAATCCCGATCTCGCGGTGAAGGAGATCGAGCGGCTCGCGCCCGACAAGCGCTTCGTGCAGGTGCTGATGCCGGTGATGGGCGAGATGCCGCTCGGGCGGCGCATGTTCTGGCCGATCTATGAAGCGTGCGAACGGCACGGCCTCACCGTCGGCGTGCACGCGGGCAGCACGTATCGTACCTCGCCGACCGCCGCCGGCTGGCCGTCCTATCAGGTCGAGGACTACATCGCGCAGAGCGGCAGCTTCGAGAACCTGCTGCTGAGCTTCATCGCAGAAGGCGTATTCCAGAAATTTCCGGCGCTGACGCTCGTCTGCATCGAGTTCGGCTTCACCTGGCTGCCGACGCTGCTCTGGCGCATCAACAAGACCTGGCGCGGCGTGCGCGCCGAGGTGCCGTGGCTCGACCGGCCGCCGGCCGACATCATCCGCGAGCGCGTGCGCTTTACGCTGCAGCCGCTCGATCTGCCGAAAGACGATCCGCAGAAGCTTGCCCGCACGCTCGAACATATCGGCAGCGACGATCTTCTGCTGTTCTCGACCGACTATCCGCACTGGCAGTTCGACGGCGACAAGGTGCTGCCGGACGGGCTCTCCGATGCTATGATCGCCAAGATTCTGGTCGACAACCCGCGCGCGGCCTATCCGCGCCTGCGCGAGGCCCAGGGCGAAGCGCCGACGAAAAACAAGGAGGCAGTCCCATGAACATTCCGGTCCGGGACGTCACCGCCGCGCAGAAGCTTGCGATCATCGACTGCGACATCCACCCCGTGCAGCGCGCCAAGTCCGATCTCGCGCCGTTCATGGAAGCGCGCTGGCGCGAGCACATGGCGACGTTCGGCGGTCACATCCGGCAGGGCCTGTGGGCGGGACAGAACGTCTACCCGCGCATGATGGCCGGCGGCCGGCGCAAGGACGCCTTCCCGCCCGGCGGCGGGGCACCCGGCTCCGATCTCGAAACCATGCAGAAGCAGCACCTCGACACCAATGGCGTCGAGGTCGGCATGTTGATTCCCGGCAACGGGTCCGGCTTCGAGGAGCGCAACCTCGACTACGGCGCGGCGCTCGCGCATGCCGTGAACGAGTGGCAGCTCGAATATTTCGTACGCAAGGAGCCGCGGCTGCGCGCCGGCTTGGTGGTGCCGCAGGAGAACGCGGCGGCCGCCGTCAAGGAAATCGAGCTGCGCGCGGCAGACCGCTCGTTCTCGCAGGTGCTGATCTCGCCGCGCGCCAACGAGCCGCTCGGCCGGGCGCGCTACTGGCCGATCTATGAGGCGGTCGAAGCGTCGGGCCTGCCGCTCGGGCAGCACAACGCCAATATCAATGGCGGACATCCCTCCACCGGTTCCGGCTGGCCGACCTATTACATGCAGGAGCACTACGCCTTCCTGCCGCACCAGCAGGCGATGGTGGTGAGCATGATCATGGAAGGCGTGTTCGAGCGCTTTCCGAAGCTCAAGGTGGTGTCGATCGAGTCCGGCTACACCTGGGCGCCGGCGCTCGGCTGGCGCATGGACAAGCATTGGGAGCGCATGCGCAAGGAAGTGCCGCACCTCAAGCGCCCGCCGTCGGAATATCTGCGCGAGCATTTCTGGTACACGACCCAGCCGATCGAGGAGCCGGACGATCCCGCGCATCTCGTCGAGGTGATCGACTGGCTCGGCTGGGACCGCATGCTGTTCTCCACCGACTACCCGCACTGGGACTTCGACGACCCGCGCTACGCGATCAAGTTCAAGATGACGGACAAGCAGAAGATCATGATGTACCGGGACAACGCGAAAGCGCTGTATCGGCTCTCATGAGCCGTCACGTCGTCGCCACCATCGACGAGATCGCGCCGGGAAACAGCAAGCTCGTCACGGTCAAGGGCCGCGAGATCGGCCTGTTCAACGTCGCCGGCCAATTCTACGCACTCGCCAATCGGTGCCCGCACGCCGGCGGCGCGCTCTGCGAGGGCGAGATCGTCGGGCTCCCGCAGTCGCAAGGCCCCGGCGACTACCAGATCGTGCGCAAAGGCGAATTCCTGCGCTGCCCGTGGCACGGCTGGGAGTTCGAAATCGCGACCGGACAATCCTATTGCGACCCGAAGAACCTCGTCATCCGGCAATATCCGGTGGCGGTCGCGCCCGGCGGCGAATTGGTGAAGGGGCCCTACGTCGCCGAGACGTTCCCGGTTTCGGTCGAGGAGCAATACCTCGTCGTTGACGTGTAACGTCCCTCCCCTTTCGGGGCTGTGCGCCCACGCCAGGCCCCCGAAATTTCTGAAAAATATTTTTGAACCAAATCGCCCCCTTGCGCGACTAAGGGGGCTTTCCGGACGGAACCGGGTAAGAAAAACAAGGAGAACGCGCGTGTTGCAAGGATTGCCGGGGTCATCGGCTCACCGGAGCCACCGAGAAGAGCCTGCCCCATTACGAGACAGCGCTGCGCGAGCTCAATCTGTTCATCAACGATCCGGTCGCGAGCGTCGACAAGGCGATTACCGAGAGCCCGGATTTCGTGATGGCGCACGCGCTGAAGGCGTGGCTGCACCTGCTCGGCACCGAGCCGGCCGGTATCCCGGTCGCGCGCGCGGCGCTCGATGCCGCCTGGAAGCTTCCCGCCATGGCCCAGGAACAGGGCCACCTCACCGCCATCGGCCATCTGATCGACGGCCGCTGGCATGCGGCCGCGCAGGTGATGGAAGACGTCGCGATCGAATGCCCGCGCGACCTGCTCGCGCTCCAGGTCGGCCACCAGCTCGATTTCTTCCGCGGCGAAGCCCGCATGCTGCGCGACCGCATTGCGCGCGCACTGCCGGCTTGGTCGAACAGCGTCCCGGGCTACCATGTGATGCTCGGCATGCATGCCTTCGGTCTCGAGGAGACCGGCGACTACGTCGCCGCCGAGGTCGCCGGCCGCACCGCCGTTGCACTCGACGGTCGCGATGCCTGGGCGCAGCACGCGGTCGCGCATGTGATGGAGATGCAGGGCCGCCAGCAGGAGGGTATCGCCTGGATGACCGGCAACACCGAGGGCTGGTCGCGCGACAACTTCTTCGCGGTCCACAACTGGTGGCACGTCGCGCTCTATCACCTCGATCTCGGCAACAACGAAGAGGCGCTCAAGCTGTTCGACGGCCCGGTCTACGGCGCGAAGTCGCGCGTGATCCTTGAAATGATCGACGCCTCGGCGATGCTGTGGCGGATGCACCTGCGCCGGATCGACGTCGGCGACCGTTGGCAGGCGGTCGCGGATGCCTGGGAGCCGGTGAAGCACGTCGGCAACTACGCATTCAACGACGCGCATGCGGCAATGGCCTTTGTCGGCGCCGGCCGGAAGGACTCGCTCGCGCGCGTGATCGAGGCGCAGAAAGAGGCGATGCAGCGGGACGACGACAACACGATGTTCACGCGTAAGGTCGGCCATCCGGTCGTGCTGGCGATCAAGGCCTTCGGCGACGGCAATTACGTGGAGACGCTGCGGCGGCTGCGCGAGGTGCGCAACATCGCGCACCGCTTCGGCGGCAGTCACGCCCAGCGCGACGTGATCGACCTCACGCTGATCGAGGCCGCGCTGCGCTCCGGCCAGCAGTCGGTCGCGACCGCGCTTGCCTCCGAGCGTCTTGCCACGCGGCCGAAAAGTCCGCTGGCGCGGCTGTTCGTGAAGCGTGCCGCGGAGATGAAGCAGGCGGCATAGACGTCGCCCCCGCGAGGCTCAGTCTCTCACGGCCTCATGGTGAGGAGCGCCGGAGGCGCGTCTCGAACCATGGCCGCCCCATCCTTCGAGACGGCGCCTCGCGCCTCCTCAGGATGAGGGCGGATTAGCCGTCGTACTCGATATCGTCGCGATAGACGTCGTAGGCAGCCTTGTATTCCATCACGCGCGCGACGTCGGCGATGAACGCCTCGTCGTAGCCGGCGCGGCGCAGCAAGTGGAAACCCACCTCCATGCCGGAATTGATGCCGCCGCCTGAAATGATGCGGCCGGAATCGACCACGCGCGCACGGCTGATCCGGCACTTGGGCGCGATCTCCGCGAGGCGATCGATCGGCACCTTGCCCATGTTGGAGGCCTCGAGACGATCCGGCTCCTTGCGGTTGGTGGCGGCCTTGCCGTCGAGCAAGCCCATGCGGCCGTAAATCCACGAGCCGGTGCAAACGCTGACCAGCAGCGTCGTCTCCGGCAACGCCCGGATGAAGGCGTGCAGCCGTCCGTTGTTGGTCTCCTGCCGCAGCCCGAAGCCGCCGGGGATCAGGAACGCATCCATGTCGGGCGCGTCATTGAAGCCGTAGTTCGGCAGCACGGTGAAGCCGGCCTGCGCCTGCACCGGGCGCAGCGCCTCCGCGACCACGAAAGCGTCGAGCTCGGGATCGAAGCGCCGCGCCACCGAGAACACGCCGTGCGGCGCGGCGAAGTCCACGATCTCGGCATCCTTGCAGACGTAGATGCCGAGGCGGAAGCCGGCCTTCTTTGGATAGGTGCGATGGACGGCGGCCATCGTCCTAGTCTTCCTTGTAGCCATACTCGGGGATGTTGCCCGAGGCGCCGTAGTACTTGTACGGCAGGAACTTGCCCGACATCGTGATCTTCACGCGGTCGCCCTTCGGGTTGGCGACGCGCTCCATCAGGAAGTCGAAGTCGATCGCCGACATGATGCCGTCGCCGAACTCCTCCTCGATGAGCTGCTTCCACGCCGGCCCGTTGACCATCACCATCTCATAGAAGCGATAGATCAGCGGATCGGTCGGCGGCATCGGCGTGCCGGTGCCGCGCATCGGCACCTCGTTGAGCAACGCCTCTTCGCTTTTGGACAGGCCGAACAGCTCCGCTGCCTTGGCCGCCTGCGGTTTCGTCAGCTTCATCTGGCCGAGCAAGGCGCCGACGATCAGCGTGTCGGAGAAGCCTCCGATCTTTTCGCAGATCATCTTCCACTTCCAACCTTTCTCGCGCTTGATGTCGAGGATCTTCTCGGTGAGATCGGCACGGTTCATTGTCGGCTCCTTTCCCGGCTTGCATGTGTGCGTGTGACGCACGGCACCGGCCGCGCATCGATTAAATCAATTCATCCGTTTGCGACGGACGATCGGGCGAGACCCGGCATCGATGACGGCGATGGCGATGTGCGCTCGCCGCGACCGCAACCGGTACGCCGGGCCGCACCACCGGCACATGCCGGCGGTCGAAAGCAGCGCCCGCCTTGACCTCGTCGCGGATCGTCTTCGAGCGCGTCACCAGGAAGTCGATGATGTGGTTGCGCACGCCGTAATAGAGCGGGTGCTTGTGGAAGTCGGTGCGCTTGCGATCCTTGGGCAGCGGGTTCTCGACGATCTCCGCGAGCACCGCGTCCGGCCCGTTGCTCATCATCACGATACGGTCGGCGAGATAGATCGCCTCGTCGACATCGTGGGTGATCATGAACACGGTCTGGCCGGTCTCTATGCAAATACGGCGTACCTCGTCCTGCAGCGTCCCGCGCGTGAGCGCGTCGAGCGCCGAGAACGGTTCGTCCATCAGCATGATCTTCGGCTCGATCGACAGCGCCCGCGCGATGCCGACGCGCTGCTTCATGCCGCCGGACAGCTCCGCCGGACGCTTGTGCTCGGAGCCGGTGAGCCCAACGAGATCGATGAATTTCTGCGCCTGTCGCTGCTGTTCGATCTTCGTCCAATGCCGCCACTTCGACGACACCGCGTAGACGACGTTGCCCATGACGGTGCGCCACGGCAGCAGCGCGTGACTCTGGAAGATGACGGCGCGGTCGATGCTCGGGCCTTCGATCGCCTGGCCGTCGACAATGACGGTGCCCTCGGTCGGCACGTCGAGGCCGGCCAGGATGTTGAGCACGGTGGTCTTGCCGCAGCCGGAATGGCCGATGATGCAGGTGAACTCACCGCGCCGCATCGACAGCCACAGGTCCTCGAACACGGTCGTGCTGCCGCCCCCGGGCGCCGGAAAGCGCTTGGTGATGCCTTCGATGGAGATGAACTTGTCGGCCGCCTTTTCCGTCATTGGGCGCCTCACTCCGGGAAGGTGACGAGGCGCGTGAGCCGCGCGAGGATCTGGTCGAGCACCATGCCGACCAGCCCGATCAGCAGGATCGCGGTGATCACGTTGGTGATCGAGAGGTTGTTCCACTCGTTCCAGACGAAGTAACCGATGCCGGTGCCGCCGACGAGCATCTCGGCCGCAACGATCACCAGCCAGGCGATGCCGATGGAGATGCGCATGCCGGTGAGGATGGTCGGCGCCGCCGCCGGCAGGATGATGGTGAAGGCGCGCCGCAGCGTGCCCACTTCGAGCGTGCGCGCAACGTTCAGCCACTCCTTGCGCACCGCCGCGACGCCGAACGCGGTGTTGATCATCATCGGCCACACCGAGCAGATGAAGATCACGAAGATCGAAGAGAGGTGCGAAGTCCTTGATGGTGTAGAGCGCGAGCGGCATCCAGGCGAGCGGCGAGATCGGCTTCAACACCTGGATGAAGGGATCGAGCGCGCGGCTCATCAACGGCGACATACCGATCAGGAAGCCGATCGGGATCGCGAACGCCACCGCCAGGAAATAGCCGATCGACACGCGCGCGATCGAGTAGGCGAGCTGGATGCCGACGCCCTTGTCGTTCGGGCCACGGTCGTAAAACGGCTGACGCGCGTGCTCCCAGAGCTTCGCCGCCACGTCGAGCGGACCCGGCATCGCCGACGTGCCCTGGGTCGCCGTCTTGCCCATAAGCTTGGCGTATTCCGGGTCCATCTGCGCGACCGGCCCGGATGCCCTGGGTGGCGACATGCCACGTCAGCATGAATGCGACGAAGATCGCGATCGTCACCACGGCCGCGCGCATGCCGATGGAGAGGTTCATGACGCGCTCCCCTCTCCTGCCCGCGCTGGCGGGACGAGGATCAGCGAAGCGATGTCATGCGAGTGATGGTGAACGCCCGGCGCGTGCAGCATCGTCTATGCGGTCCTTCTGATCTTGAAGCCCTTGATGTATTCCTCCGGCTTGGCCGGATCGAAGGTCTTGCCCATCACCACGAACGACTTGGTGGTCGTGGTCGGCGGCTTGAGGCCGACTTCCTTCATCAGCCGCGTGGTATCGGTCGCGAGATAGACCTGTTTGGCGATCGCGGCGTAGTCGACGTCGCCCTTGATCTGACCCCAGCGCTTCATCTGGGTCATGATCCAGATCGCGAACGACTCCCAGGGGAACGGATCGAAGTCGACGCGGTTCGGCACCTTCTGCACCTTGCCGAGCCCGTCGGCGAAGGTGCCGGTCAGGATCTGCTCCAGCACCGTGACGGGCTGGTTGATGTAGTTGGCCGGCGCGATCGCCTCGGCAATCTGCTTGCGGTTCTCGGCCTTGGTGGCGAACGCCGTCGCGTCGATGATCGCCTTGAGCAGCGCGGCATAGGTGTTCGGCATCGTCTTGACGAATTCCTGCGACGCCGCGAACGCGCAGCACGGATGCCCTTCCCAGATGTCCTTGGACAGGATGTGGATGAAGCCGACGCCGTCATAGACGGCGCGCTGGTTCATCGGATCGGGACCGAGGAAGCCGTCGATATTGTCGGCACGCAGGTTGGCGACCATCTCCGGCGGCGGCACCGCACGGATTTGGATGTCCTGGTCGGGATCGAGCCCGTGCTCCGCCACGTAGTAGCGCAGCAGGTAGTTGTGCATCGAGTAGTCGAACGGCACCGCGAACTTGAAGCCCTTCCACGACTTCGGATCGCGCTTGTCCTTGTGCTTCACCGACAGCGTGATGGCCTGACCGTTGATGTTCTCCACCGCCGGCATGGTGTAGGGGATCGGCTTCGAGCCGACGCCGAGCGTGATCGCGAGCGGCATCGGCGACAGCATGTGGGCGGCGTCGTATTCCTTGTTGATGGTCTTGTCGCGGATGACCGCCCAGCCCGCGGTCTTGATTACTTCGACGTCGAGGCCGTGGCGCTTATAGAAGCCCATCGGCTCCGCCATGATGATCGGCGTGGCGCAGGTGATCGGGATGAAGCCGACCTTGAGGTCCTTCTTCTCGATTGGGCCTTTTTGCGCGAACACGTCGGTCGCGGTTGCGAGCGGGAAGAATTGCGAGATCGCAGCCAGCGCGGTCGAGGCGCCGACCGATTTCAGGAACGCGCGGCGCGCGGCGTCCTGCGGAAAAATCTTTCGCATCACCGCCGAGGCGACGACGCCTTCATAGCGCTTGTCCTCGCTTTCGACGGCGGCGCATTGGAGCTGCGCGGCGCGATCGTGATCGTCCTGCGTCGCGTGACTGCCGCAACTGCATCCGGACCGATTCAGCCTGCGCTTCGGGTCGAACGGATTGTCGAACGTGGACATCGCACCTCTCCTGCAAACCGTGGCTTTGCGAAAAGGTAATGAGCAACAACCGTGCCATTGCCGTCAGGACGGCCTTGCCCGGATGCCGCACCGGGTTTTGGCGCGATTTCTGCTTGGGAGGCGCAAGGCGCATTACGAAATATCGTGGTGCGCGACAGTTCGTGGTGAATATTACGAACTCTCGTAGGGATTCCGCTTGTCATGGCCACCAATGGTAAACCGGCGAATGATGACAAAATGAGCAAAAATCGGTCTGGAATCGCCTTCGATTTCAGCAGCGAGGCAATGAACCAGTTGATCCTGCGCGCCGCCGGCGAAGGCATCTATGGCGTCAACGCCGACGGCAAAACCACCTTCGTCAATCCGGCGGCCGCGCGCATGCTGGGCTGGAACGCCGAGGAGCTGGTCGGTCACGACATGCACTCGATCGTGCATCACACCCGGCCGGACGGATCGCACTATCCCGAGCACGACTGCCCGATCTACGCCGCCTTCCGTGACGGCGCGGTGCATCAGGTCGACACCGAGGTGTTCTGGCGCAAGGACGGCACGTCGTTCTGGGTCGAATACACCTCCACGCCGATCCATGAACACGGCCAGGTGGTCGGCGCGGTGATCGTGTTTCGCGACATCACGCAGCGACGCGAGGCCGACGAGAAGCTCCGCGCCGCGCACGAGGAGGTCGACCGGCTGCGCGAGCGCCTGGAGCTCGAGAACGCCTATTTGCAGGAAGAAATCCGGATCGAAGGCAATCACCACGGCATCGTCGGGCGCAGCGGCGCCATCCAGAAAATCCTGCGCCAGGTCGAGCTGGTGGCGCCGACCGACGCCACGGTGCTGATCACCGGCGAATCCGGCACCGGCAAGGAACTGATTGCGCGCGCCATCCACGACGCGAGCAAGCGCAGCCGGCGCCCGATGATCCGCGTCAATTGCGCGACGATTCCGCGCGAGGCGTTCGAGAGCGAGTTCTTCGGACACGCCAAGGACGCGTTCGCCGGCGCACTGCGCGACGGTGTCGGCCGGTTCGAGTTGGCCGATGGCGGCACGCTGTTCCTCGACGAGGTCGCCGACATGCCCATTGAGTTGCAGGGAAAACTCTTGCGCGTGCTCGAGGAGAACAGTTTCGAGCGCGTCGGCGAACAGCAGACCCGCACCGTCGACGTGCGCGTGATCGCAGCGACCAATCGCGACCTCAAGCAGGAGGTGCGGCGCGGCCGGTTTCGCGAGGACCTCTATTTCCGGCTCGACGTGTTCCCGGTCGAGTTCGGTGCCGTTGCGAGAACGCCGCGACGACATTCCGCTGCTGGCGGCGCATTTCGTGCAGGGCGAATGCCGCAAGCTCAAGCGCAGCGATCTGCGGCTGACCGAGGGCGACGTCCGCCGCCTGATGCAATACGACTGGCCCGGCAACGTGCGGGAACTGGAGAACGTGATCGAGCGCGCCGCGATCCTGGCGCGCCACGCCCGGCTGCGCATCGACCTGCCCCCCGGAAAGACTTCGACCGCGACCGCACAGGCGCCGGCCGACCGGTTGCTGACCGACGACGAGCGGCGCGAGCGCGACCGCGCCAATATCCTCGCGGCGCTGGAATCCTGCGGCGGCAAGGTGTTCGGACACGGCGGCGCCGCCGAGCTGCTCGACGTGAAGCCGACCACGCTGGCGTCGCGCATCAAGGCGCTCGGCATCACGTTCGAGAAGCCACGCGAAAAGAACGGCCGGGGCGCGGCGGCGCGTTAGCAGAGAGCACAAATCTCAACCCGTCATCCTGAGGTGCGAGCGAAGCGAGCCTCGAAGGATGCACGGTCGAGGAGTTGCGACAGCTGGGCCGTCGCCCTTCGAGGGCCGCCCATAGCGCGTCGAAGACGCGCGTAAACGCGCTTACGGGCGGCCTCCTCAGGATGGCGGATCGAGGATTGAGCTGCCGCAACTCAATCCGGAATCACGTCGCCGCGGCCGACATTGATGCGCGAGGCCGAGAGCGAGCCGTCCGGCTGCTGGTCCGCAGCATTGATCGCGATATTGGCGCCGGGCTTGAGCTCGCTGCGGTCGCCGATCAGGTAGGCCATGATGACGGCATCCGGCGCGATGAGGATGCGCTGCTCGCCGCCCTTGTAGGTCACCCGCAGCACCTGGCCGTCGACTCCCGCAGCGGTGGTGTCGACGGTGGCGTTGGTCATGGTGGAGCCGGGCCGCGTCCAGGGACGATGTCCCTCGCCGGTGCCGCGCTGCACCTCCGCGAAGATCATCACCCGGATCGCTTTCTGGCTGCCGTCGGCCTGCGGCATCGCGCCGACGCCAATGAAGGCGCCGGGCTTCACGTCGGCGAGCGTCGCGCGGACGACGCCGAACACACCGGCCTTGTCGGTCAGCGTAACGCGCTGTTCGTCGCCCTTGCCGCGCGGCTTGACCACGATGGTCGGGCCGTCGACGCCGACGATAGTACCGATAACGCGAACGGTCTTCTGCTGCGCCTGCACCGACGTGACGACGAGCGCCACGGCGATGGCCGTACCTGCCAAAATCCTGATCATGATGCTCTCCTTACATCGGCGGCCTGATGCCGTCGCGACCGTAGCTCACGGTCGGCGCTTCGATCGTGCTGTCGTCGACCGGCTTGGCATTGTTGAGGAAGACGTGCACGCCGGCCTTGAGATCGGCGCGGTCACCCGGCACGTAGCGGACGATCACGGTCTTCGGCGTGACAATCACCTTCTTCTCGTCGACCTTGTCATTGTCCTTGTAGCGCACCGTCACCACTTGGCCGTCGGTGCCGGCAACCGTGGTCGCGATGGCGGCGTTGGTCATGGTCGAGCCGGGCTGCAGGTCCCACGGCCGAAAGCCTTCGCCGGTGCCGCGCTGCGCCGGCTGGAAGATGTGGATCGCGACCGCCTGCTGGCTACCGTCAGCATTCGGCATCGCGGTGACGCCGATATAGGTGTCGGGCGTGAGGTCGGCGAGCGAAGCTTTGACGATCGCGGTGTAGCGGGCCTTCGCGTCCACCATGACTTTGATGTTCTTGCCCTCGCGCGACTTGACCTCGAGATTCTGCCCGTCGACTTTCTCGATGGTGCCGCGGACGCGGACGAGCTTTTGCTGCGCATAGCCGATCGATGTCGTCACCAGCACGCCGACGGCGGCCATGACAAACGCGGTACAAAGTCTCTTGTTCATTCCTGGTCTCCTCCCATGAACGATGCGCGCCGCGTTGAGCGGCGCGCGGTGTTGCGGTTACGGAACGAAGTCGCCCCGCCCGATATTGACGCGCGCCGTTTCCAGGCTTCCGTCCGCCGTCACCTCGGCTGCCGGTACGGTGATGGCCACGCCCGGCTTGAGATCGCCTGCGCTGCCCGGGATATTCGACACGATGCTGGCGTCCGGTCCGATGATGATCTTGTGCGTACCGCCTTTGTGCTTCACCGTCAGGACCTGACCTTCGACGCTGGTCACCGTGGTATCGACGGTCGCATTCGTCATCGTCGAGTTCGGAACGCTGCCGGGCGTGGTCCAGGGATAGTGTCCCTCGCCGGTACCGCGCTGCATCTCCGGGAAGATCATCACGCGGATCGCCTTCTGGCTGCCGTCCGCCTGCGGCATGGCGCCGACGCCGATATAAGCGCCGGGCTTGACCTCCTTCAGGTCAGCCTTGCCGACCGTCATGATGACGGCCTTGTCCTTCAGCTTCACCTTGGCCTGGCCCGCGCCCTTGGCCTGATCGATCACCACGGTCGAACCTTCGACCGCCGCAATCTTGCCTTTGACCACCTGCGTCTGCGGCTTTTGCGCGAGCGCCGACGAGGCGGCCAGCACAGCCACGGCGGCAACGGTGGCAAAAACCTGCGATAGCGTTTTCATGACATGTTCCTCCGACGTTTATTTTGCGTCATCGCGGCATGGAACTGCGCGAATGCACCCCGGGTTCGTTCATGGCAAACCCCGTGGTTGAAATCATATTCCCGCAGGCCGCGCGGCGATACCGTTGTTTTCAGGTCTGATCGCGGAGCAGGTCGGCCTCGACCACAGCCCGCAGGTTCGGCGTCACCTCCGGCCGCACGCCGAACCAGAGCTCAAAACCGCGGACCGCCTGGTGCAGCAGCATTCCGAGGCCGTCGACGACGCGCAGCCCGCGGGCACGCGCCGAGGCGAGCAGGCCGGTCTCCAGCGGCGCATAAACCACGTCCGCGACGACCGCGCTGGGCGGTAGCCTGTTCAGGTTGATCGTCAACGATGGCTTGCCGGTCATTCCAAGCGACGTCGTGTTCACCAGCAGGCCGGCGTTGGAGAGAAGCCCGCCCAGCTCTTCCCAGCGCACCGGGTTGATCCGCGCGCCGAATTCCTCGCGCAGCGCCACGGCACGATCGAGCGTGCGGTTGACGACATGGATGCGTTTGACGCCTCGTTCGCTCAGTCCATAGACGACAGCACGCGCCGTTCCGCCGGCTCCCAGCACCACGACAGTCTCCAATCCGCGGTTCCAGCCCGCGGCGGAGGCGTCGAGATTGTTGATGAAGCCTTCGACGTCGGTATTGGTCGACCGCAGCGTGGTCCCGTCGAGCCAGAGCGTATTGGCGGCGCCGACTTTCGCGGCCCGGTCGTCGGCCTTCGCCAACGCGCAGGCGGCCTCCTTGTGCGGGATCGTCACATTCGCGCCGACATAGCCGCGCGTGGCAAGGTGGTCGATGAAATCCACGAACTTTTCCGCCGGCACGGCCTCGCGCCGGTATTCGGCATCGAGACCGTACTGCTTGATCCAATAGCCGTGGATCAGCGGCGAGCGGGAATGCTCGACCGGCCAGCCGACGACGCAGGCGGCTCTTGTAGCTTTGGATTTCGCGGCCATGGACTGCTCAAACACTTGGGCCGCGTCTTTATCACATTACGGTGCCCGGACCAACGCTAAAGTAGCAACGACCGCGTGGACGCAGCTTTGGCAGGCAATTTGAGCAGGCCTCACGCAGGCTACGCGAAGCGATGCCACACTACCTCAATCTCTGTCGAACTTCACGAATCTGCCCTTTGCGGTAGACGAAAAATGTATCGACGAGGCCGCCGCTGCCTTTTGCGAATTGCTCGCCAGTCGCTCGCATCGCCTTCAGATTCTTCGCGGTCGCGCGAACCGGTGGCAAGAACAACATCCTTAGCTGGCACGGCGACGACGATGTCGCCATTCACCTTGATCTGATCACCGGACCAGATGCTATCGACCAATACAAAACTCGCACCATAGTCCGCATGTGACGTGATCATGAATGCGCCGGCAGCGAGCTGGCGCATTTCGATCCGCGGCATCAGACGCATCAGGTTGTCGACCGCAAGCGAGCGCAATTTTCTGCGCTCGACGCCGACGATTTCAGAGGAACTGAGATAGCGCGTCCTCTTGTCGGTATCTTCAGCATAAACAACGACGAGCTCGCCGTTGAAATCGTCGAATAAGGGCTGCTGCGACGCATCGTGCTTCTTGAAGCGGCCTTGGAGCTCCGCAAGCCACGCGCGGTCTTTAATGATGGGTACGATGCGCGCAATATCGACGTTGGCCGCCACCTTCTCGGGTAATGGCTTGGCGAGCGCCGCCGCATAGGCCCTGATGACAGCATCGAACCACTTCGGATCAGGGGTGTAGTCCTTGTAGTTGTTTGCAAGACTGACAGTCGCCGCTGTGCCATCCGAACGTTCGACGTCGAGTTGCAAGTCGCGAACGATGCGGACTTTTGCTGATGGCATCGCGGCCTGCAGTGCCCGAGCAAATTGCGCGGTAAATGCGCTCGGCGATGGCGTATCTGCGCGAGTCGCCGTCGACAGTCCCGCCACTACAAGAACCAAATACAAAAGAGCCCGCATGACACGCCTTCATGCCACAACTCATGCGAGCATAAGCGCGGCGAGCAGGCGGCGCAAGATAGTGCGGCTTGAAGGCCTAATAATACCCGACGGTGGCCCCGCCATCGACCGCAATCGCCGTGCCCTGGATATGACGTGCGGATTCCGAACACAGGAAGAGCGCGAGCGCGGCGACGTCCTCAACCTCGCCGACCCGGCGGATGCCGGTCCGCGCCAAGGCGGCGGCGCGCAGTTCCTCGACCGATTTGCCGGTCGCCTGCGCGCGCTGCGCCAATAATTCCTCCTGCCGCTCGGTGCGGGTGTTGCCGGGATGGATCACGTTGACATTGATCCCGTCGCGCATGCCGAGCTTGGACAGGCCCTTGGAGGCGTTTGCCAGCGCCGCGTTGACCGAACTGCCGATCGTGAACTCCGGCTCCGGCGAGCGCGCGGCGCCACCGACGATGTTGACGATGTGGCCCTGCGACGCTTTCAGCATCGGCCAGAACAGCCGCGTGAGCCGGATGGCGGCGTGATACTTGAGCGCGAAGCCGTCGAAGAAGGCCTCGTCGGGCAGCTCCAGGAAGTTGCCGGCGCGGGTGCGGCCGGCATTGTTGACCAGGATATCGCAGCGCCCGAACTTCTCCTTCACCTTGGCGAAGAGCTGCTCGCAGTCGGCAAGCTTGCGCAGGTCGCCGGCCACCGACAGCGGCTCAAGCCCCACCTGCGCGATCACTTTCGCAGAGGTGGCAAGATTGTCGGCCGAGGACGACGCGATCACGGTCTGCGCGCCTTCCCGCGCGAACGCCACCGCGATCCCGCGGCCGATGCCGCGGCTGCCGCCGGTGATGACCGCGACCTTGCCCTGAAATTCTCCCGCCATACCCACCCTCCATTTCGTCCGGCTTTGCCATATCATACCTGCGGGAGGGGTCGGCCATGAAATCGAACTTCATCGGCTGACCAGAGCCGGGCCATGAGCGAGCGCTTCCACGACATCGCGGTGACCGTGAACGGCGAGGACGTGCGCGAGCGAGTCGATGCGCGCCAGACCCTCGTTGATTTCCTGCGTGAGACGCTGGCGCTCACCGGCACCCATATCGGCTGCGAGCACGGCCTCTGTGGCGCCTGCACGGTGCGGCTCGACGGCGAGGTGGTGCGCGGCTGCCTGACACTGGCGGTGCAGTGCGACGGCGCGCGGGTGGACACCATCGAGGGCGTGTCGGATTCCGGCGAGATCGCCGACCTGCAGACGGCATTCGAGAAGCGCAATGCGCTGCAATGCGGCTTCTGCACGCCGGGCATGCTGCTCACCGCGCAGGAGCTGCTGCAACGGGGCGAGGTGCCGAGCCGTGACGCAATCCGCGACCACATCTCCGGCAACTACTGCCGCTGCACCGGCTACCAGGCGATCGTCGACGCCATCGAGGCCGTAGCAATGGCGCGCCACGGAGCGCGAAAATGAAGATCGCCGACGACAATCCGTCCGCCCTCACCGCGCTCGACCGACCCAATTCGTATATCGGCCGCTCGGTGCCGCGGCCGAACCTCGCGCGGCTCACGCAAGGCCGCGCGCAATTCGTCAGCGACGTAACACTCCCGAGAATGACTCATGTCGCGTTCGTGCGCTCGCCGCACGCCCACGCGCGTATCAAAGCGATCGACGCCAGCGCGGCGAAGGCGATGCCCGGCGTCATTGCCGTCGTCACCGGCGCGGAGCTGTCCAAGGTGATCACACCTTGGGTCGGCGTGCTCACGCATCTCAAGGGCATCAAGTCGGCGCCGCAGCACGCCATCGCGGTCGATCGCGCCTGCTGGCAGGGCGAAGCCGTGTGCGCGGTGGTGGCGCGCACACGCGCCGAGGCTGAGGACGGCTGCGAAAAGATTGCGGTGGACTATGAGCCGCTCGCCGCAGTGACCGACGCCGAGACCGCGCTCGATCCGGCAACGCCGGTCATCCATGCGTCGATGAGCGACAACCTCTGCTTCGAGCGCACCCATAGCGCCGGCGATCCCGACAAGGGTTTCGCCGAGGCCGACGCGGTGATCGAGACCACCTTCGTGTTCGGCCGCCACACCGGCGTCACCAACGAGCCGCGCGCGATCGTCGCCGACTGGAATCCCGGCGACCAGCGCCTGACCGTCTATCACGGCACCCAGGCGCCGCACATGATGATGAACCTGTTCGCCAAGCACCTCGGACTCGAGGAGCACCAAGTGCGCGTCTTCACCAAGGACGTCGGCGGCTCGTTCGGCATCAAGGTGCACACCTATGCCGACGAGATGGCGGTGGTGGCGCTCTCGAAGGTGCTCAGGCGTCCGGTGAAGTTCGTCGCCGACCGGTTTGAGAGCTTCATCACCGACATCCACGCCCGCGACCACCGGGTGAAGGCGAAGATCGGCGTCAAGAACGACGGCACCATCACGGCATGGGAGATCGACGATCTCACCGGCATCGGCCCTTATTCCGTCTATCCGCGCACGTCCGGCATCGAGGCCAATCAGATCGTCAACCTCACCGGCGGGCCGTACACCTGCCCGAACTATCGCGCGCGGGCGCAGGTTGTGTTCCAGAACAAAAACGTGATGTGCCAGTACCGCGCCGTCGGCCATCCGATCGCGACCGCGGTTACCGAGGGACTGGTCGATCTCGCGGCGGCCAGGATCGGCATGGATCCACTGGAGATCCGGCGGCGCAATCTCATTGCCGACGATGCCTATCCCTGCTCAGGCCCGTCCGGCAGCAAGTTCGAGAAGCTGTCGCATCACGAGTCGCTGGCGCATCTCGACGCCATGATGAACTACGCGGGCCTGCGTGCCGAACAAGAGCGGCTACGCAAGACCGGCATCCATCGCGGCATCGGCTTTGCGAGCTTCATCGAGGTGACCAATCCGTCGGCGGCGTTCTATGGCGTCGGCGGCGCCCGCATCTCATCGCAGGACGGCGCCACCGTGCGGCTCGACTCGACCGGCGCAGTGTTCTGTCCATTCGGGCGTCACCGAGCAGGGCCAGGGCGCGGAAGCAGTGATGGCACAATGCGTGGCGAGCGCGTTCGGCGTTCCGATCGAGCGCGTGCGCGTCATCACCGGCGACACCGACAACACGCCCTATGGCGGCGGCACCTGGGCCTCGCGCGCGGCCGGCATCGGCGGCGAAGCGGCGTGGCAGGCCGGCAAGGCGCTGCGCATGAACGTGCTCGCGGTCGCGGGCTCGATCCTGCAGGCGAAACCCGAGACGCTCGATATCCGCAAGGGCGTCGTCGTCGACAAAGACAGCGGCGCCGAGCGCCTCGGCCTCGATGAGCTCGCGCGCATCGCCTATTTCCGGCCCGACACCCTGCCCGCCGGAATCCAGGCCGAGCTGGTGGCGACGCGGCACTACGTTCCGCGCGCCTGGCCGTTCGCCTTCACCAACGGCATCCAGGCGAGCTGGCTGGACGTCGATATCCGGACCGGCGCGGTGACGCTCTTGAAGCACTGGTGCATCGAGGACTGCGGCACCGTCATCAATCCGCAGTTGGTCGACGAGCAGATCCGAGGCGGCGTGGTGCAAGGCATCGGCGCCGCGCTGTTCGAGCACTGCATCTACGACGCGCGCGGGCAGCTCCTCAACGGCAACATGGCGGACTATCTGGTGCCGATGGCCTGCGAGATGCCGGACATCGAGATCGGCCATGTGGTCACACCGACCGCCAACTCGGAGCTTGGCGCGAAGGGCGCGGGCGAGGCCGGGACCGCCGGCGCGCCGGGTGCGGTGATGAACGCCATCAATGACGCATTGCGCCCGCTCGGGGCGACGCCGCTGACCGACATGCCGTTCACGCCGGACAAGATTTTGCGGGCGCTGGGGCGGCTTTGAACAGATTCGGGCTCGATTTTCGCCATGGACGCGGCCGCTTGCGCCGGTCAGAATTCGCGCGGACTGAAGCACTGGGAATAACTGGAATAAGGGACGACAACACATGGACATCAAGGTCGGAAAGCAGGCAATCGGGGAAGCAACCGAGAAGCTCAGGAACTGGGGCCGCTGGGGCAAGCAAGACCAGATCGGGACGCTCAACCACATCACGCCCGAGGACATCGTCAGGGCGGCGACCCTGATCCGCACCGGCAAGGTGTTCGCGCTTGGCATCCCGCTCGACCGCGACGGCCCGCAGACCGGCCTGTTCGGCGGCCGCTTCAATCCGATCCACCAGATGCTGGCGACCGGCACCGACGCCGTCGCCGGCCAGCAGGACTGGAACAAGATCCGCTACGCCGACGACACGCTGAATCTCTGCGTGCAGGGCGCGACGCATTGGGACGCGCTCGGCCACATCTTCTACGAGGACAAAGCCTACAACGGCTACGACGCCAAGCTGATCGACTCGCGCGGCTTGAGCGTGCTCGGCATCGAGCACTCGCGCAACAAGATGGTCGGGCGTGGCGTGCTGCTCGACATCGCGCGTCATCGCGGCGTCGATTGGCTCAAGGACGGCGAAGGCATTTCCAACGACGATCTCGACGAATGCGCCAAGCAGCAGAACGTGCAGATCGGCAAAGGCGACTTCGTGATCGTGCGCACCGGACAGATGGAGCGCTGCCTCCAGGAAAAGAAATGGGGCGGCTATGCCGGCGGCGACGCGCCCGGCGTGAAGTTCGAGAACTGCTACTGGTGCCAGGACAAGCAGATCGCCGCGATCTGCACCGACACCTGGGGCGTCGAGGTGCGGCCGAACGAGACCACCGAAGCGAACCAGCCGTGGCACTGGGTGGTGATCCCGGCCATGGGCCTGTGCATGGGCGAGATCTTCTATCTCAAGGAGCTGGCCGAAGACTGCGACGAGGACGGCGTCTATGAGTTCTTCTTCTGCGGCCCGCCGCTGATCATCACCGGCGGCACCGGCTCGCCGATCAATCCGCAGGCGATCAAGTGACCGACGGCTGCGAGCTCTGCACGCCCGACATGGTGCTGATCGAGGACGAGTTCGCCTATGTCCGCTATGACAACAACAGCCTGAGCAAAGGCCACGTGCTGGCGGTCCCGCGCCGGCACGTGGCGGACTTCTTCGACATGACGGCCGCGGAAAAGGCGGCGATCCTGTCGCTGCTCGACCGCGCCAAGGCTCACATTGCGCGGGAGCATTCACCTGACGGCTACAACATCGGCGTCAATATCGGGAAGGCCGGCGGCCAATCGCGGATGCATGTGCATGTCCATCTCATCCCGCGCTACGCCGGCGACGTCCCGAACCCGAGCGGTGGCATCCGCTGCGTGCTGGCCAAGCGCGAGGCGCCGTAGCGATGTCTTCCGAACTCACCTGCGCAAGCTACCGCCGCGGCGATGCCGGCTACGAGGAGGCGCGGCGGGGCGAAATGTGGAACGCCCGCCTCCCCGCGCGCTATCCGGACCTCGTGGTCGAGGCGCGCAGCGACGCTGACGTCATCGCCGCCGTTCGTTTGGCGGGCGAACGCGGATGGAAGATCGCCATCCGCTCCGGCGGCCATAGCTGGGCCGCCAACTTCGTGCGCGACGGCGGCATGCTGCTCGATCTCTCGCGCATGAATTCGTTCCAAGTGAATCGCGACGCGCGAATCGCGACGATTGAGCCCGGCCTCAAAGGCACCGACCTCAACCGCGCACTGCGCCAGCACGACCTGTTCTTTCCGACCGGACATTGCATGACCGTCGGCCTCGGAGGCTTCCTGCTTCAGGGCGGCTTCGGCTGGAACTCGCGGGTGTGGGGACCGGCATGCCTGAGCATCCGGGCGATGGACATCGTGACTGCGAGCGGCGAACTGGTGCGCGCGAGTGAGACCGAGAACTCCGAGCTTTTCTGGGCGGCGCGCGGCGCGGGACCGGGTTTCTTCGGCGTGGTCACGAAATTCCATCTGGCGCTCTATCCGCGCCCGAAGGTTTTTATGAACAGCGCCTATCTCTACCCGATCGACGTGCTCGACGAGGTCCTGATCTGGGCGCGGGCGGTGCAGCCGTCGCTCGCGCGCGTGCTGGAGGGTCTGGTGTTCGTGCGCCGCGACATCTTCGGTCATCCGGGACCCGGCGCGCTGGTGATGGGACCGGTTCTGGCGGACAGCAAGGACGAAGCGGTCGAGGCGCTGAAGGCGCTGGAGACGTGCCCGGTAGTGAAGAAGGCGCTGATCCGCGACGTCAACGTCGTGACCGAATACGACGACCTGCTGGCTGGGGGCGAAGAGATGCTCTACCCGCGCCAGCGCCGCTACGCCGCCGACAACATGTGGACGAATGCGACGGGCAAAGAACTGCTGCCGGGCATGCGCCGCATCGCGTCGACGCTTCCGAACGCGCCGTCGCACATGATGTGGATGCTCTGGGGGCCGAACGAGAAACGGCCCGATATGGCGTTCTCGCTGGAAGCCGATCTCTACATCGCGCTCTATTCCATCTGGGAGAACCCGGCCGAGGACGACAAGCACCAGGCATGGGTGACCGAGCGCATAAAGGAGCTTGAGCCTTTCTCCGCCGGCATCCAGGTCGCCGACGAGAACCTCGCAGCAAGACCGGCACGCTTTCTCGCCGACGCAAATCACCGCCGGCTCGAGACGCTGCGGGCGAAGTACGATCCGAACGGCGCGTTCTATTCCCACATGGGACCGCCGATCAATCCGTAGCGATCGGGCGTTGCGATAGGGTCGCCGCTCGTTGGATACTGGGCGCCCGCTGCCGCGGGGCCGATACGCAGTGCAATGGAGAATGCCCATGGCCCGCTTCCTCAAGCGCGGAATGGACGCGAGCGAAATCAAGGCCGCCGACGCCAAGGTGCGCGCGACTGTCGAAGACATCCTGGCGCAGGTCGAGGAGCGCAAGGACGTTGCGATCCGCGAGCTGTCGCAGAAATTCGACAACTGGTCGCCGGCCTCGTTCAAGCTGACGCCGCAGGAGGTCGAACGCGCCATATCGCAGGTCGCCAAGCGCGACCTCGACGACATCAAATTCGCGCAGGCGCAGGTGAAGAACTTCGCGCAGAAACAGAAGGACACCATGCGCGACCTGGAAGTGGAAACGCTTCCGGGCGTCGTGCTCGGCCACAAGCACATCCCGGTGAATTCAATCGGCTGCTACGTGCCGGGCGGCCGCTATCCGATGGTCGCGTCCGCGCACATGTCGATCGTGACCGCCAAGGTCGCGGGCGTGAAACGCATCATCGCCTGCGCGCCGCCGTTCAAGGGCGGTCCGCATCCGGCGATCGTCGCCGCGATGCATTTCGGCGGCGCCGACGAGATCTTCGTGCTCGGCGGCGTGCAGGCGGTGGCCGCGATGGCGCTCGGCACCGAGACGATCGCGCCGGTCGACATGATCGTCGGGCCCGGCAACGCCTATGTCGCCGAAGCCAAGCGGCAGTTGTTCGGCCGCGTCGGCATCGACCTGCTGGCAGGGCCGACCGAGACGCTGGTCATCGCCGATGACAGCGTCGATGGAGAAATGTGCGCCACCGACCTGCTCGGTCAGGCCGAGCATGGGCCGACCTCGCCGGCGATCCTGATCACCAATTCGGAGAAGCTCGCGCGCGCGACCATATCCGAGGTCGAGCGTATCCTGAAAATCCTTCCCACCGCCGACGCCGCTGGCAAGGCCTGGGAGGATTTCGGCGAGGTGATCGTCTGCGACGACGAGGCCGAGATGGTGCGCGAGGCCGACCGCATCGCCTCCGAGCATGTGCAGGTGATGACGCGCGATCCGGACTATTTCCTCGCCAACATGAAGAACTACGGCTCGCTGTTCCTGGGCCCTCGCACGAACGTGGCTTATGGCGACAAGGTGATCGGCACCAACCACACGCTGCCGACCAAGAAGGCGGCGCGCTACACCGGCGGACTGTGGGTCGGAAAATTCCTCAAGACCTGCACCTATCAGAAGGTTCTGACCGACGAGGCGTCGGCGCTGGTCGGCGAGTACTGCTCGCGGCTCTGCATCCTCGAAGGTTTCTACGCGCATGCGGAGCAGGCCAACGTGCGCGTGCGCCGTTACGGCGGCCGCAACGTGCCCTACGCGCAGGCGGCGGAGTGACGATGTTGCAGAATTTGCCATCACGCGCGCCGCGAACTCCGTCGGGCTCCCCTCCCTCCGCGAGCACTTGCGAGTGGTGGCGGAGGGGGCGGGGGTGGGGGGCCGAGCGATTGTGCTCGATCGCGCCACCCCCCACCCCTTCCCTCCCCGCCGCGCTGCGCGTGGGGGGAGGGGAGCAGACCCCTCGTGCAGCAACGAATTGCGTCCATGACCATCGACCTCGCCAAGCACCCCTTCGTTCCGCCTCGACGGCAAGCGCGCGCTGATCACCGGCGGCGGACGCGGCATCGGGTTAGCGGCGGCGTCGGCGCTGGCGCAAGCCGGCGCGCATGTCACGCTGGCGGCACGCACCAGGTCCGAGATCGAAGCCGCGGCCGATGCGATCCGCGCGCGCGGCGACAAGGCCGATGCGCTGGCGCTCGATGTCACCGACGTGCCCGCGATGCAGGCTGCGATCGGCGCGGCGCAACCGTTCAACATCCTCGTCAACAATGCCGGCACCAACCGGCCGAAGCTGCTGACCGACGTCACCGTCGAGGACTTCGATGCGGTGATGGGCCTCAACGTGCGCGCCGCCTATTTCGTCGCGCAGGCGGTGGCACGGCGGCTGCTGGAAGCGAAGCAGCCTGGCTCGATCATCAACATCTCCTCGCAGATGGGTCACGTCGGTGCAGCGCGGCGCACCGTCTACTGCGCGTCCAAGCACGCGATGGAGGGCTTCACCAAGGCGATGGCGATCGAGCTCGCGCCGCACAACATCCGCGTCAATTCGCTCGGCCCCACGTTCCTGGAAACGCCGATGACCAAACCGTTCTTCGAGAACAAGGCGTTCCGCGACGAGGTGCTGTCAAAGATCAAGCTCGGAAGGCTTGGGCAATTGGACGAGCTTACCGGCGCGATCGTGTTCCTGGCCTCGGACGCGTCGTCGCTGATGACCGGCTCGGCGCTCGTGATTGACGGCGGCTGGACGGCGGAATAACGAAAAATAGGCGAGGACGCACCATGCGCGCATTGCTGCTGGCAGTTCTGACGATCGCGGCCACCGCCGCTCGCGCGGACGACGACGCGCTGCGCAAGCAGGTCGTCGGCCTGTGGACGCTCGTCTCCGTCGTCTACGAGGATCAGGCGACCAAGGAGCGCACGCCGGTGCTCGGCGAGAAGCCGCGCGGCCGCCAGATCGCCACCGCCGACGGACGCTGGCTCGCGCTGGTCACCGCCGAAGGGCGGCCGGTGCCGAAGACCGACGAGCAGCGCGCGCAGGCGCTGCGCACCATGATCTCCTATTCCGGCCGCTACCGGGTCGAGAACGGCCGCGTCATCACCAAGGTCGAGATTGCCTGGAACGAAGCCTGGGTCGGCGGCGAGCAGGTGCGCTTCATCCGCTTCGAGGGCGACCGGCTGTTCATCGAGAGCCCGCCGATGCCGCACCCGAATGTCAACAACACGGTGGTGAAGGTGATCGTGATCTGGGACCGGGAAAAATAGCTCGGCCGATCTCAAGAATATTTCGAATACGACTTCTCTTCGACGAGCGTGGAGCCCGACAGATCGTTGATCTGCCGTTTGATGGCGCTGCGGCGGTCATTGGTCTGGTAGACGCTGCGCGCCAGCGCGACGAAATCCGGGCCAAAATCCTGCTCACGCTCGCAGATGCGGATCAGGTCCTCGATTTCCCAGAGCATTTCGTTGACCCGCTTGAGCTCGCTTTTGAGGCGTGCCGCCTCCGCCGTCGGCGCGGGCGTCGGGACGGCCAACAACAGGTCAAGCTCCCTGCGGATATTGGCGGACTTCTTCGGATCGTCGATGCGCTCGGACTTGATCTCCAGGATCGTGATCTTGTCGATCAGCTCGCCGAGCGAGATCGGCACGAGCGGTGTCGCCGGTGACGCGGCGGGGCCGTCGGCGGGCGGGCCACTGGCAGTCTTCGCAAGTTCCGATGCCATGCGCTCGAACACACCTCCCCAATCGCCGCGCCGGGTCTGCTTGAACAGGCGCGCGGTGGGATACCACGGCGTCGCCTCGCCGTCAGCCATCCAGCGCCAGTCGGTTACATGCCGCATCGCGATCCAGACCGGCCGCCCGAGCGCCCCGGCAAGATGCGCGATCGACGTGTCGCTGGTGATCACCAGATCGAGGCTCATCATGACGGCCGCGGTATCGAGAAAGGCGCCCTCGCCGCTGTCGAAGCCGGCGCCCAGGGTCTCGACCGTCATCCCGTCGGGCAGAGTCGGCAAGCTCATCGACGCCGTCGTTCTTCTGCAGGCTGATGAGACGCACACCGGGCACCCGCGCCAATGGCAGGAACGCCTCCAGCGGGATCGCGCGGCTCGGCCCCGGCGCCTTGGGATTGCCGCGCCAGGCGATCCCGACCCGGAAGCCCTCCCCTCCCAGATGACGTTGCCAGCGCTCGGTTCGTTCCGGCTCGGCTGCGAGATAGGGCGCGTCCGCCGACACGTCCGGCAGCCGCATCACATGCGGCACGCTCATCAGCGGAAGATGACAGTCGAACGCGGGCAGCGGCGCGCCCCGGGCGACAACGGTCACGCCCCCCTGCAGCGTTTGCATGAGCTTCGCCAGCGGCGGCTGCACCTCGAGGATCACGTCGGCGCCCGCCACCTGCGACCGTTCGCGCAAATCGCGCGAATTGAAGCGTGTCGCCGAGCGCCTGCTCGGCATAGAGCAACACGCGCCGGCCGCGCGCCGCTGCCGTCCCATTCCGGGCCGGCAAAATCGCGCGGGTCCCACATGTCCTGCCTGCGCCGCCACTCGTAGCCCGCCCAGCCTTCGGCGAGCGATCCCATGCGAAGTTGCAACAACCCTTTGTTCCAATGGCCCTCCACATAGTCGGGATCGAGCGCGAGCGCCGCGTCGTAGCTTGCGAGCGCTTCGTCCAGACGATCGAGATCGACCAGCGCCGTCCCGCGATTGTTGAGCGCCTCGGCATAGTCCGGCTGGATCGCCAGCGCCTTGGCGAAACTTTCCAGCGCCTCCTCGCAGCGTCCGAGCGTATCGAGCGTCGCGCCGCGATTGTTGTGGGCAACGGCATGCTGAGGGTCGAGCGCCAGCACCTTGTCGTAGCAGGCGAGCGCCTCGTCGTAGCGCTGCAGCTCGTCCAGCGCGCGGCCGCGATTATAGTGCGCGTGCACATAGTCCGGCTTGATCGCCAGCGCCTTGTCGTAGCACGCGAGCGCGTCGGCATGATGCCCGAGCGCGTTGAGCGCGACGCCGCGATTGTTGTGGGCCTCGGCATCGGCCGGACGGATCGCCAGGATCCGGTCGTAGCTGACCGCCGCATCACTGTGGCGTCCGAGCGCCGTGCATGCGAGGGCGCGGCTGTGCAGCGCCTCGCAGTCGAACGGCCGGATCGCGAGCGCCTTGTCGAAGCTCGCCACTGCCTCCTCGTGGCGTCCGAGGTGTTGCAGCATCAGACCGCGATTGCACAGCGCGTCGGCCGCGCGAGGATCGCTCTTGAGCGCAGCGCCGAGCACGTCTACTGCTTCGGCGGTCCGACCCTGTTGATGGCAGACGATGGCGAACAGGTGGCTGGCATCGACGTCGTTGGGGCGCGCCTTGAGGACGTCGCGGCACAAGCGCTCAGCTTCGGCCAGCCGCCCTTCCCGCTGACAGGCGGCAGCGCGATTCAACGTCTCGGGCAGGCGCAACAAGCCTGCTCCTGGCGATGCCTTTGACCGCGACATGAGCGGCAGACCCGCGTTCCCCAACCGCCGGCGCGCCCCACGTGTTCGTGGTGACGCAAACGGCGTCAACTTGTCGCAGGGAAGCGTGCTGAAATCGGCGGCAGCGCGCAAGTACTGGCGCAATAAAAATCGCGGCCAACGCGCTCAAATCGGCAGCAATACTGACGTAAATGTTTTATAGCCGTGTTACGAAATAGCTATACTGCGTGAGCGCTCACGCCTTTACTGGATAGACCGGATTCTCGCCGGACAACACGCGCGCGACGTCTGTCGCGCATTTGGTCTGCAACTCGATCAATGCTTCGACCGAATAGAACGCCGTATGCGGCGTCAGGATCACGTTGTCGCGGCCGATGAGACGGAGAATCCTTCGCCAGCGGCTCGGTCGTCACCACGTCGAGCGCCGCGCCGCCGAGGTGGCCGGAATCGAGCGCCGCGATCAGCGCCGGCTCGTCGATCAGCGGGCCGCGCGCGGTGTTGATGACGAACGCGCCCTTCTTCATCTTGGCGAACGCGGCGGCGTTGATCAGGCCGCGCGTCGCCGGCATGAGCGGCGCATGCACCGAGATGAAATCGGAGCGGGCCAGCAGGTCGTCGAAGCTCACGCCTTCGACACCGGCCGATGCGAGCACGTCTTTCGACACGAATGGATCGTGCGTGATCACATTGAGACCGAACGCTTTCGCCTTCGGCGCGACCGCGCGCGGAATGTTGCCGAAGCCGATCAGGCCGAGCACCTGCCCTTCCAGCCGCCGCAGCGGCACGATCGGCGGCAGCTCCCAACGGCCGGACTGCACAAGCTTGTTCGATACCGTGATCTTGCGCGCCAGCGCCAGCAGCAGCGCGATGGCGTGGTCGGAGACTTCGCGCAGGCAATAGTCCGGCACATAGGTCACGGTGATGCCGCGCGCCGCGGCGGCCGGCACGTCGATATTGTCCACGCCGAGGCCGGTGCGTCCGATCACCTTGCAGCGCGTCAGACCGCCGAGAAGCGCGGCGGTGATCTGCGCGTAACAGACGATGACGGCATCCGCGTCGTTCGCAACGGCAAGGATGTCGTCGACCGAGGTGCTCTTCGACATGCGGAGCTCGGGATCGAGCTTGGACATCGCTGCCTTGACCGGATCGAGCGACGGAAACGGGCTGTCGGTGACGGCGATGATGGGACGGGTCATGTCAAGACGTCCGGATTGACGATGTCCGGCGGCCGCCGGCCTTCGAGCACCGCGAGGATATTGTCCACCACGATGTTCGCCATCTCCTCGCGCACGTCGACGGTGGCGCTGCCGAGATGCGGCACGATCACGACGTTCTTCATCCGCTTCAGTTCGGCATGGACCTTGGGCTCGTGCTCGAACACGTCGAGGCCGGCGCCGGCGATCTTCTTGCCCTTCAGCGCGCGCACCAGCGCCGCCTCGTCGACGATCGCGCCGCGCGCGGTGTTGATCAGGAAAGCGCTCTTCTTCATCAGGCCGAGCTCGCGCGCGCCGATCTGGTGGCGGGTCTGGGCGTTGAGCGGCTGGTGCAGCGACACGAAATCGGATTCCTGCAGCAACTGGTCGAGCGGCACGTAAGTGAGCCCCGCTTCACGCTCCTCGCTTTCCGGTTTGCGGCGCGGCGTCCAGTAGAGCACGCGCATGCCGAAGCCGTGGGCGCGGCGCGCCACCGCCTTGCCGATCAGCCCGCCGCCGCCGATGAGCCCGATGGTCTTGCCCGCGACGATCGAGCCGAGCAGATGGCGCGACTGCCCGCCGGGGAATTTTCCGGCGCGCACGAGCCGGTCGCCTTCCACCATGCGCCGCGCCACCGCGATCATCAGCCCGAAATTGAGGTCGGCGGTCGCCTCGGTGGTGACCGGCGGCACGACGGTGACGGGAATGCGCCGCGCGGTCGCTTCGGCGACGTCGACATTCGACGGCGAGATCGATTGCGACGCGATGTGCGTGAGCTTCGGATTGGCAGCGATCACGGCACGGTCGATGCGGTCGTGCAGCAGGCAGAACACAATATCGGCCTTCTTCACGGCGCCGATCAGCGTCGTCTTGGGGATGATTTTGCTGTCGTCCGGGAACACCTTGACGGTGCCGACCTCGCGCAAGCGCTTGAGCGCGCTCTCCGCGACCGGTTGCGTAACGAAAATGCGCGGCTTGGTGGTCTTGGACGGCATCAGCGCAGCCACCGCACGGTGCCGACAACGCCGTCGACCGCGACCTGCGCGCCGTCCGGGATGTGCTGCGTAGCATCAAGCACGCCGAGCACCATCGGAATGCCGCGCTCGCGCGCGAGCGACGCGAGATGCGAGGTCGAGCCGCCGAGCTCGGCCACCACGCCGGCGACGCGCGGCAGGATGTGGCTGAGCGCCGGACCCGCAACCTTGGTCACCAGCACGTCGCCGGGCGCGACCCGCGACAATTCGCATTCGCAGCTCACCACCACGGCGCGGCCGGAGCCCCAGCCGATGCCGGCGGGATGACCGCTCAAGGCCGGATGCCGCAGCCAGATCTCGTCGGGCACGTGGGCCTCCTGCACATGCAGCGGCCGCGCCTGCAACAGCTTGAAGCCTTGGTCGTCGAGCGCCCATTCGATCTCGACCGGCATGTCCATCAGCGTTTCGATTTTTCGGATCAGCCGCCCGAGCGTCACCGCCTGCCCGGCGTCGAGGCACGGCTCGCGCACCAATTCGGCCGGCACCTTCTGCGGCGCGGTGCCGCCGTGGCCGCAGGTCTCGCGATGATCCTTGCGGCCGGCTTCGATCTTGCGCACGAAGCCCTGGCGCGACAGCACGATGCGGTCCGGCACCACCTCGCCCTGCGCGATCGCCGAGCCCAGGCCCCAGGTCGCGCTGATCAGCATCTGCCCCTCGGCGGTCTCGCTCAGGCCGCCGCCCGACGCGCGCGCCGCGACTGTCGGCTGGATCAGCACCGCCATCGCGGTGCCGGCCGGGCTGAGGTCGTGGTTGTCCATGTAGCGGCGGGCGTTGGAGGTCCACAGCGCCGCCCAGCAGGCGCGCACGACGGTGAGGAATTCCGTCTCGTCGGTGACGCCGAGGAAACTCTCGAACTGGCCGGCGAAATTGGCGTCCTCGCGATCCTCGATCAGCGCCGAGGAACGGACCGCGCCCGGCAGTCCGCTGGCGGCGCGCTGCGCGCGCCAAGCGACCATCAGCGGTTCGAGAATCTCCGGCGCGATCGGCCCCTCGTAGAGCTTGAGCCTGATCTCGACCGACAGCCTGCGCTGCTCCTGCTGCGCGGCGGCCGCGAACTGTTCAACGAGGCCGCCGGCCTGAAGATGCGCAATCTGGTGCCGGTAGGCGTCCGCCGTGAGGCAGAACCCGCCCGGTGTCGGCAATCCTGCGCGCGCCAGCGCCGCAAGGTTCGCCGCCTTGGGGCCGACCACGCCGGGATCGGTGGCGCCCAGTGCATCGAGCGGGATGATGAAATCGGTCATGGTCCCTGCCGCGTGTTTCGGAAGAACCGGTCGAGATCCCGGGTCTCGCGCCTGCGGCGCGGCCCGGGATGACCTCGGCGCAGCGGCCGAGGTCACTTCACGTGATCCCCGTAGCCTGGGATTGGATCGACGACCGTGATCTGCTTCACCGGGAAGTTCGACACGATCTCGATGTCCTTGTCGTGCACGATCAGCATCTCTTCGATGCGCACACCGTAGCGGAAGCGCTTGCCGTGCTGCGTCTCCAGCGCGAACGTCATGCCCGGCTTGATCTCAATCGGATGATCGAGCGACCAGATGCGCGAGATCACCGGCGGATCGTATTGCGCGAGCCCGAGGCCGTGGCCCCACAGATTGGCGGCGGCCTGGTCTTCGTCCTCGTAGCCCCAGGTCTCCATCGCCGACGGCCACTTCAGCGCGATGTCGCGCGTGGTGGCGCCGGCCTTCACCGCACCGATCGAGTTGTAGAGCCAGCCGAGCGCCGTCTCGTAGGTGTCCTGCTGCTCCTTGCTCGGCTCCTTGCCGACGCAATAGGTGCGGTAATAGCAGGACTTGTAGCCGTTCCACGTCAGCGCGGCCAAATCCATGAATACGATATCGCCGGGCTGGATGATGCGGTCGGAGAAGTTGCGCCAGTTCGGCCAGGTGTTCGGACCCGACGACACGATGACGTCCTCGACGTCTTCCATGCCGGGGATATTGTAGAGATATTGCATCAGGTGCGCGGTGACCTGGTTCTCGGTAACGCCGGGACGCAGGAACTTCATGCACTCCCAGTGCGTCGCGTCGCCGATCGCGCCGACGATGCGGAAGCATTCCTGCTCGTCTGTGTTCTTGACCGCGCGCGCCTCCATCATCGGCGACATGCCGTCGGTCCAGGTGATCCCCTTCTCCTCGAAGATCTTGATCATGTTGATGTCGATGAAGTCGCAGCCGAGCTTCTGGCCGGCGACGCCGTGCCGCTTCATCTCTTCGAGGACGGCGTTGGTGAACTTGGTCACCTGCTGGGTCGCCGCCGGACCGGCCGCGCCTTTGATCCAGGCGAAGGAGTGACGGACGTTCTCCTTCGGGATCCAGGGCGAATGCCGCTCGATCTGGAAGCCGAGGTCGCCCTGCTCGAACAGGATCGGCGCGCCGTCGCCGCACAGCATCGCGTAGCGCAGTCCCGGCTTGAGCCGGTTCCAGCCGGGCGTGAGCGTGCCGGTGAGGTAGCGCACGTTCTCGTCGTACATGCAGAGCATGGCGCCGAGGCCGTGCTTCTTCATCATCTCGCGCGCCCGCTCGGTGCGGTACGTGCGCATGCGGTCCCAGTTGACGCGCTGCTGCCAATCCAGGCCCGCAATGCCGAAATTCGCTCCCATGACGTCCTCCCCCGCACCGGCCGGCGTTGGTCTCGCGGCCTGCTGACGGAAATGCTACGCGGGTGGCGGTCACAAACAAAATAATATAATCTGGCCGGGAGCATCAGATTTTCTAATGTCGAACACATCCCTCCGTCAGGTCCGCGCCGTCATCGCCGTCTGCGAAGAAGGCTCGTTCACGCGCGCCGCCGACCGCGAAAACGCAACGCAATCCGGCATTTCGCAGCATGTGGCCGCGGTCGAGCGGGCGCTCGGCATCAAGCTGTTCGAGCGGTCGGCGAGCGGGGTGAAGCCGACCCCGGCGGGGCTGCGCTACTACAAGCGCTGCGTCGAGGCGGTCGGCCAGCTCGAGACCGCACGCGAGGAAGCGCGCGACCTCTCCGGGCGGGTCACCGGCGACCTGCGCATCGGCCTGATGCCGACCTTCACCCGCGCCGTGCTGGCGCCGACGCTTGACGATTTCGTCCCGCGCCACCCCGAAGTGCGGCTGCACATCGTCGAGGGCTACAGCGGCGTGCTGACCGAAATGGTGCGGGCCGAGGAGCTCGATTTCGCCGTGGTGCCCGCGTTCGAAGGCCAGATCGGATTGCGCTCGCGCCTGCTGGTGCGCGATCGCGAGATGCTGCTGTCGGGCCCGCGCCGCGGGCTGACGCCGCTCGCTCCGGTGCGGCTGAAGGACTGCAAACCGTTCAAGGTCGTGCTGCCCGGCCCGGACAACATCCGCCGGCGCAATCTCGAAACCTATTTCCAGACCCACGGCGTCGAGGTCGAAGCCTCGCTCGAGATGGACGCCATGATCGGCACGCTCGAATTCGTCGAGCGTTCCGACTGGGTGACGGTGCTGCCGAGCCTGATCTCGGTGAACGACATCGGCAGCGGCAACCTCGTCGTCAATCCGATCGCGGATCCGCCGCTCTACGCCGAGTTCGTGGTGATCCAGCCGTCGCGGCGCACCTTGAGCACGCAGGCGCGGCTGTTCCTCGAACGCTTCGAGGCCGAGGTCGCCCACATCCATCGAGTCCTGGGTCAGGCGATCGCGCCGAACCGTGCGCGCGGCGGTCAGCCCGGCCGCGGCGCACGCAAGGTCGCCGCGCCGCGCTGAAGTCCCGGTTACTTCTTGCTGCCGCCGGGATCGGCCTTCAATCCCGCCGCTTCGATTCCGGCGATGGCGCAGATCTCGTCGTTGTCGGCGGTGTCGCCGGAAATGCCGCAGGCGCCGATGATGTCGCCGTCGGCGTCGCGGATCAGCACCCCGGCGGGATTGGTGACCATGCGGCCGCCGCTCACCGCCGCCAACATAGTGAAGAATTGCGGCGTGTTGGCCGCGCGCTCGGCAAGCGTGCGCGAGCCAAGGCCCATGCCGAGCGCGCCCCAGGCTTTACCGAAGGCGATGTCGAAGCGCAGGATTCCCGACTTGTCCTCGCGCTTGAAGGCGACGAGATGCCCGCCGGCATCGAGCACCGCCACGGACAGCGGTTGGAATTTCTTGTCGCGGCCGGTCTTGATGGCGACATCGACGATGGTTGAAGCCTGCGCGAGCGTAAGCGATTGCATGGTGACTCCCGATACGATGAAACGTTGTGGACGAAGGATCGTCGTTATTTCTTGCGGTTCGACCAGTAGGCCGCGACCGCGGCGCCGTCGCGCGGACCCCAGCCGCTGCGCGCCGCTTCTTCGAAGCACTCCGCCGCGCGCTCGACCAGCGGCAGATTCATGCCGCGCGCCCTGCCTTCCGCAGCCATGGTGCGCAGGTCCTTGAGGCCGGAGTCGATGGTGAAAGTCGCGCCTGCGGAATCGGCACCGCCGGCGGAGGCAAGCATCGCCTGGATCATCGGCGCCCGCGCCTTGATCGCATTGGTGGTCGCCGAAATGTCGGTAAACAGGTTGACCAGCTGCTCCGGCGTCATCTTGGTGTCCTTGCAGAGCGCAAAGGCCTCGCCGAACGCCTGCCACGACACCATCAGCGGCAGATTGATCGCGAGCTTCACCGATGCCGCGGCGCCGACCTTGCCGCAGTGATCGATGCGGCGGCAGAGTTGCTTCAAGAGCGGAAGCGCGCGGTCGGCGTCGGCGGCTTCGGCGCCCAGCAGACCGACGAGCTGACCCTGCCGCGCCGGCCCGGTGGTGCCGCCGACCGGGCATTCCACGAAAGTGGCGCCCTTGCCGCGCACCTTCTCCGCGAGCGCCACCTCGGTGGCGGGCTGCACCGTGCTCATGTCGATGAACAGCTTGCCGGTCACATTGCCGGAGAGCAGCCCCGACGGGCCGCTAAAAACCGCGTCGATCGCGGGCGCGTCGGTGAGGATGGTGATGATCGCCTCGGACTTGGCGGCCAGCTCGGCCGGCGTGGCGGCGACGGCGGCGCCGGCGTCCGCCAGCGGCTTCACCTTGTCGGCCGACCGATTCCAGACCGTGACCTTGTGACCGACTTCCATCAGCCGGAGCGCGATGGCCGCGCCCATCTTGCCGACGCCTGCAATTCCAACGTCCATAGCGATGCTTCCCTTTGATTGACCATCAACGATACGCGATCCGTCCCGGACGTTCCACAGCCTTGCTTGTACGCGGCGTGTTTACGCCGTTTGGCGCATGACGCTGGCGAAAAGTCCGTGTAGCGTCCGCGCCGATTCAAGTGGAGGCGGGGAATGGCTAGGACGAAGGGTACGGTCGGCATCGTCGGCCTCGGCATCATGGGCGGCGCGTTTGCGCGCAACCTGGTGTCGGCGGGCTGGCGGGTCGTCGGTCATGACATCGACCCGAAGGCGCGCCGGGCGGCGGCGAAGGCGGGTGTCGAGATCGCCAAGGATATCGCGGACCTCGCCACCAAGGCGCCGGTCATCATCACCAGCCTGCCCCATCCGGACGCGCTGCACGCCACCGTCGCCGCGATCGTCGCGGCCAAGGTCAAGCCGCGCATAATCGCCGAGGCGAGCACCTTCACGCTCGACGACAAGCTCAAGGCCGAGCGCGCGCTGAGCAAGGCCGGCCACACGATGCTCGACTGCCCGATCAGCGGCACCGGCTCGCAGGCCAGGGTGAAGGACGTCGTCGTCTACGCGAGCGGCGACGCGCGCGCGATCCGCAAGCTCAAGCCGCTGTTCGCCGGTTTCTCACGCGGCGTGCACGATCTCGGCGCCTTCGGCAACTCCAGCCGGATGAAATACGTCGCCAATCTCCTGGTGGCGATTCACAACGTCGCCACTGCCGAAGCCATGGTGCTCGGCATGAAGGCCGGGCTCGATCCCAAGGCGATCTTCGAGACCATCAAGACCGGCGCCGGAAACTCGCGCGTGTTCGAACTGCGCGGACCGATGATGGTCAAGGACAACTACGACGACGCCACCATGAAGGTGAAGGTCTGGCAGAAGGACATGGCGGTGATCGGCGAATTCGCGAAAGCGATCGGCTGCCCGACGCCGCTGTTCACCGCGACCGAAGGCATTTACAACACGGCGCTCAACTCGGGCTACGCCATGCAGGACACCGCGGCGATCTGCGCGGTGATGGAAAAAATGGCGGGCGTGAAACGGCGCAGGGAAGAAGCGCTAGTCGTTCTTTAAAAATCCAGCACGGCGATTTCCGACATGATCGCGGCCGGCGTGTGATGGCGTTCGGCCGCCGCGAGCGCAGTGGGCGTCAGCAGATGCGGCTGCAGATAGCCGCCGAGCTCGCGGCCGCGCTCCATGATGCGCCGGTTGGCTGGAATGCGTTCCCGCTCGAAGGCGGCGAGCGCCCCTGCGATATCGTCGTGCGCGCGCAACGCATCGGCGAGCGCCATCGCATCCTCCGCGGCCTTGGTGACGCCGGCAGCGACATGCGGCCGCGCCAGGAAGGCGGCGTCGCCGATGATCGCGACCCGCCCAACCGCCATGCGCGGGGTCTCGACGTCGAAGATCGGCTGCAGGAACGGTTGCGGCGTCAGGCTCACGATTGCGTCGAGCTGCGGCGCCAACAACGTGCGTGAGTTTTCGCGCAGTGAGGCAATGACCTCGGCGCGCACCAGCGGCGGCGGGATGCCGAGCGCATGGAACGTCCCGCTGGGATCGGTGAGCAGGCGACGCATTTCGGTCGCCTCGTCGGCCGGACGATACCAGACGAAATTGCAGCGGCGGTGTCCGGGCCGCAGATCGTTGTCGCGACCGGCGACCGGATAGCTGATGAACTGCTCGTTCGGCGGCAGGCCGAAGACCATGGCGTCGAAGATGTCGGCATGCACCTTTGCCGGCAGCGCGCTCTCGTCGACGAGCCCGCGCCAGGCGATGTAGCCGGCATAGAGCGGTTTCACCTCGGGCAGCACCTCGGCGCGCACGTTGGAGCGGAAGCCGTCGGCGCCGACCAGGAGATCGCCCGCGGCGGAGCTGCCGTCGGCGAAATGCGCGACCACGCGGTCGCCGGTCTGCTCGACGCGCTGCAGCTCCTTGCCGATGTGATAGTGCGCGTCGGGAAATTCCTGCCGCAACATGCGGAACACGCGGTCCCACGACGTGAGCGTCTGCGGACAGACGAAATCGCCGGCCACCGCGCCCGAGCGGTCGAGCGTCCGCCGCATGGTGACGTCGACGCCGAGATCCTTGCTTGGATCGCAGCCCGCCGCGCGCAGCACCGCGCGCATTTCCTCATGCGTGACGATGCCGGCGCCGCGGCCGATGAGCCCGACATCGACGCGCTCGTAGATGTCGGCCTCCCATCCCGCGCGCCGCAACAGGATGGCGGCGAACAGGCCGCTCATGGACCCGCCGATCACCAAAGCGCGCCGATGTGACGTTGCGTTCAAGGTCTAGGTGTTCCCTGCGATCCGTCGAAAAATCATGCCGAAATGCCGCGCCATTGCGGGGGATGTGCGGTTGCCCCCCTTTGCGTCCCCCGATAGCATCGCGCCAACCATACAACAGGCCCTTCACGGCCGCTTTCGGAGGAAGTCATGGACCAGCGCAACATCGACCGGCGCAGCTTTGTTGTGGGCACGGCCGCCGCAGCCGCAACGCTTGCCACCACGCCTGCATCTGCTCAAGACGCTTATCCCTCACGGCCGGTGACGTTCGTCAATCCGTTTCCGCCCGGAGGCGCGACCGACGTCGTCGGACGTCCGTTCGCAGCGGCGATCGAGCCGTTCCTGAAGCAGCCGGCACTGGTCGAGACCAAGCCCGGCGCCGCCGGCGCTGTCGGCGCGCAGTTCGTCGCCGCGGCGAAGCCGGATGGCTATACGCTGCTGCTGCACATCGTTTCGATTTCCGGCTTCGCCGAGGTCGACAAGCTGTTCGGCCGCGAGCCGAAGTTCACCCGCGACAGCTTCATCCCGATCGCGCGCTTCACCGAAGGTCCGATGGTGCTTGTCGTCAACGACAAGCAGCCGTATCAGAACCTGAAGGAGCTGGTCGAAGACGCCAAGAAGCGCCCGAACGGATTGATCTTCTCGTCGTCGGGGCTCTACGGAGCGCTGCATCTACCGGCCGCGCTGTTCATGCAGGCCGCCGGCATCCAGATGCGTCATTTGCCGACGGCCGGCGGCGGACCGGCGCTGAATGCGATCCTCGGCAATAATGCGCAGGTGCTCGTGTCGTCGATCGCGGCCGCCAATGCGCAGGCCAAGGCCGGCAAGGTCAAGGCGCTCGCCTGCTTCTCCTCGAAGCGCGCCGCGTCGATGCCGGATGTGCCGACCATGAAGGAGCTCGGCTACGACATCGAGTTCTCGCTCTGGGTCGGCCTGTTTGCGCCGAAGGGCACGCCCGATGCGATCGTGAAGAAGCTGCGCGCCGACGCCAAGCAGGCGGTTTCCGCGCCGGCGTTCGGCAAGGCGATCGACAATCTCGGCGACATGGTCGCTTATCTCGACCAACCGGAGTTCGCGAAATTCTGGGATGTCGACGCCAAGCGGGTCGAGGCCGCCGTGCAGTCGATCGGCAAAGTTGCGGGCTAACGGGAGGTCACCATGGATCGACGACAATTCGTTATCGGCGCCGCCGCCTCGGCCGCCGCCATTGGATCCGGCGAGGCGCGCGCCCAGGATGCTTTCCCGTCCCGGACCATCACCATCATCAACGCGTTTCCGCCCGGCGGCGCCAATGATCTGGTCACCCGGCCGATGGCCATCGCGCTCGAAACCATCGTCAAGCAACCGGTCGTGGTGGACACCAAAGCCGGGGCCGCGGGCGCCGTCGGAGCGCAGGTTGCCGCCAGCGCCAGGCCGGACGGCTACTCGCTGCTCTCACACAACAACGGGCTCGCGAGCTACGCTGAGGTCGACAAACTGTTCGACCGGCCGCCGAAGACGACCCGTGCCGACTTCATTCCGCTGGCCCGGCTCGCAGCCGATCCGGTCCTGCTGCTGGTCAACGAGCAGCAGCCATTCAAGACGTTCCAGGACTTTGTCGCCGACGCCAAGAAGCGCCCCGGCCAGATCGTCTACAGTTCCGGCGGCCTCTATGGCGCCAGCCACCTGCCGGTAGCGATGCTGGAAAAGGCGGCGGGTCTGCCCAAGATGCGGCACCTGCCGACCGCCGGCGGCGGACCGGCGATCACGGCGATGCTCGGCAACAATGCCCATGCGAGCACCCAGACCGTGTTGGCGTCGATCCAGCACGTCAAGTCCGGCAAGTTGCGGGCGCTGGCGAACTTCGGCATACAGCGATCAAAAGCGCTTCCTGACGTGCCGACGTTGAAAGAGCTCGGCTATGATCTCACCTACTACCTGTGGGTCGGCATCTTCGCCCCCAAGGGGACACCGGCCCCGATCGTCGCGACGCTCGCCGGCGCCCTCGACAAGGCCGCTGCTACGGCGCAGTTCGCGGACGCGATCATCAAGATCGGCCTCGAACCGACGTATCTCAATGCGGCGGACTTCACGAGGTTCTGGAACGAGGACGGCAAGCGGTCGGACGACGCCGTGCAGTCGATCGGCAAGGTAGCGGGTTAGACCACACCTGCCTCTTGTACGGCTCGCTGTTGTTGGAACGTAACGGACGCAGGACGCCGCGACTCCCCTCCCCCCGCGAAGCGGCGGGGAGGGGTCGGGGGTGGGGGGCGCTGAATTTGGCAATGGAGCGCAAACCTCGCGAGCAGGACACGCGCATTCCGCGCGCACGCAATCTTCGTCTCAATACGACAACGGCCGAACGAAAACTGTGGTGGCATCTCCGTCGTGTCGCTCCGGCGCGGTCGCATTTTCGCCGGCAGGCAACGATTGGGCCGTATTATGTAGACTTCGCCTGTCATGATTTGCGGCTCGTCATCGAACTGGATGGCGGACAGCATGGACATCCGCATCAAAGGGATAATGATGCCGTTCGAACCGAATTTCTCAATTCACGCGGCTATCGCGTGCTGCGATTCTGGAACAATGATGTGTTGACCAACATCGACGGCGTACTAAGCGGGATTCAATCAGCGCTCGATGACGCGGTGAGCGCAGCCCCCCCACCCCCGACCCCTCCCCGCCACGCTGCGCGTGGGAGGAGGGGCCAACCTGCGGCATCAATTCGAAAAACAACAACGACTGAAACCGCAGCCGAAGTCGCGGGCCGAGCGGAGAAGCAACTATGACCCTCCGCGCGGATCACGCCGCCAGCCTGTTCTTCATTCGCTCGGCGTCCTTGTCTTCGCGCTGAGCGGCGACCTGCCGTTCGGCACGATCTCATCGCCCGGCGCCGGCATGCTGCCGAAGCTGATGGCGGGCCTGATGATGGCGCTTGCGGGGGCGATCCTCGCCGTCGGCCACACCAGCCAGCGGCTCGCCGAGATCGACTGGAGCGACCGCTGGCATGCGCTGCTGGTGGTGCTGATCACGGCAGCCGGCATCTACGCCTATCAACGGCTCGGCTTCCTCGTCACCATGTCGCTGCTGGTGTTCACGCTGCTGGTCGTGGTCGAGCGCCGCAACGCCCTGATCGCGGCGGCCTATAGCATCGGGCTGACACTGTTCGCCTACTGGCTGTTCGGCAAGGCGCTCAAGGCGCCGCTCGAACGCGGCGTGCTCTGGTTCTGATCGTGGAAACCGTCCTCGACAGTCTCATGCTCGGTTTCTCGGTCGCGCTGCGGCCGGACGTGCTGTGGTTCGCGTTCCTGGGATGTGTCGTCGGCACGCTGGTCGGCATGCTGCCCGGTATCGGCCCCCTCGCCGGCATCTCCATCCTCTTGCCGCTGACCTTCGGCCTCGACGCCACCAAGGCGATCGTGATGCTCGCCGGCATCTATTACGGCTCGCAATACGGCGGCTCGACCACGTCGATCCTGCTGCGCATCCCGGGCGAAGCCGCGTCGGTGATGACCTGCATCGACGGCAACGCGATGGCGAGGAAGGGCCGCGCCGGCGCCGCGCTCTGCATCGCCGCGGTCGGCTCGTTCATCGCCGGCACCTTCGGCGTCATCGTGCTCACGCTGGTGGCGCCGCCGCTCGCCGCCTTCGCGCTCCGCTTCGGCCCGCCGGAATACACCGCGCTGCTGGTGCTCGGCCTGATCTTCCTCGCCTATATGTCGACGACGTCGCTGGTCCGAACATTGTTGATGGCGGCGCTCGGCCTGCTGCTCGGCACCATCGGCATCGACATGATGACCGGCCATTTCCGCTATTCGTTCGGGATCTCCGAGCTCGGCGACGGCATCGGCATCGTGCCGGTCGCGGTCGGCCTGTTCGGACTGGGCGAATTGCTGTCGACGCCCAGCCGCCAGGTCGCCGGCAACGTCACCAGCCCGAAGCTGCGCGAGCTTTGGCCGACCCGTGAGGAATGGCGGCAATCGGCATTCCCGATCGCGCGCGGCTCGGTGCTCGGTTTCCTGATCGGTATCATCCCGGGCTCCGCGCACATCATCTCGAGCTTCATCTCCTATGCGCTGGAAAAGAAGCTGTCGCGCCATCCGGAGCAGTTCGGCAAGGGCGCGGTCGCGGGCGTCGCCGGACCGGAAGCGGCCAACAACGCGGCCTCGACCGGCGCGTTCGTGCCGATGCTCGCGCTCGGGCTGCCGACCGGACCGGTGATCGCGGTGCTGATGGCGGCGCTGCTCATCCACGGCGTCCCGCCCGGGCCGAACCTGGTCAACGATCATCCCAACGTGTTCTGGGGCTTCGTCGCGTCGATGTATGTCGGCAACCTGATGCTGCTGGTGCTCAACCTGCCGCTGGTCGGCGTGTTCGTGAATCTTTTGCGGATTCCCTACGCCTATCTCTATCCGCTGATCGTCATGTTCTGCGTGATCGGCGTGTACGAGGTGAACCACTCGATCGTCGACGTGTGGATCATGCTGATCTTCGGCGTGGTCGGCTATGCGCTGAAGAAATTCGGCTTCGATCCCGCGCCGCTGGTGCTCGGGCTCGTGATCGCGCCGATCTTCGAGATGTCGCTGCGCCAGTCGCTGATCATGTCGGACGGCACCTGGGCAATTTTCCTGGAGCGGCCGATCGCGCTGGTGCTGCTGCTCATCAGCGCCGCATTGCTCGCGCTCGCCGCCATCTCGGCGGTCACGCGCGATTGGCGCGGCAAGCTCGCGGAGGTCGAGGCGGGCGACGGCAAGTAGCCGCTTCAGCGCGTCACGCCCACAGGCGCTCTTTCTCCAGGCCCTTGTACATCTCGGCGACGTATTCGCCGTAGCCGTTGAACAAGAGCGTCGGCTTACGTTCGTTGGTGCCGATGACTTCCTCGGTCGCCTGGCTCCAGCGCGGATGCGCCACTTGCGGATTGACGTTGGCCCAGAAGCCATATTCGGTCGCCTGCAGCGCTTCCCAGAACGACTTCGGCCGCTGGTCGGTGAAGGTGAACTTCACGATCGACTTGACCGACTTGAAGCCGTACTTCCACGGCGCCGCCAGACGGATCGGAGCGCCCATTTGCTTCACCGGCTTGCCGTAGGCGCCCGTCACCATGAAGGTGAGCTCGTTGGTCGCCTCGGCCATGGTCAGCCCTTCCACATAGGGCCACGGATGCCAGCGCTGGCGCTGCCCCGGCGCAGTCGAGGGGTCGTTGAATGTCTCCATCCGCACGTATTTCGCCGACGACAGCGGCCGCGCCATCTCGACCAGCTTCGCCATCGCGAAACCTGTCCACGGCACCGACATCGACCAGGCCTCGACGCAGCGCATGCGATAGAGGCGCTCCTCGAGCCCGACCTTTTTCAAGAGGTCGTCGATATCGATCAGCTGCTCCTTCTCAACCATGCCGTCGAGCTTGACCTGCCAGGGCCGCAGCTTGAGCGCCTGCGCCGCCCGCGCGATCTGCTTGGTCGAACCGAATTCGTAGAAATTGTTGTAGTTGGTGTTGATCTTCTCGTCGGTCACCGGCCGGTCGAGACCGAACTTGTCGTTGCGCTTGGCCGGATAGAGACTGAGGCTCGGATCTGGCACGTCGGTCACACGCTGCGCCGCGGCAAGCTCGGGCGACATCGCCAGCGCGGCGGCGCCCGACCCGGCCAGGAAGGTGCGGCGGTTCAGGAAAATGTGCTCGGGCGTGGCCTCGCGTTCGGGAATTTCCCAGCCACGGCGGCGGATGACATGCATGGCGATCCTCCGGTCGGTTGCCAAGAGAAGTACGAGTCCATGCGATCACCCGCAAGTCACAGATGCGGGATGGAAACGTGAGGCGACTTTGGAAGGTGCGACGGTTAGCCCCCGCCCAGCCCCGCAATCAGCCCCGAGAGCCGGCGCTTGGGCATCGGCACCGGCAGCGGCGCGCCGCCGACCAGCCGGCGGCGCATGGCGCCGATAAGCTGCGCCTTCGGCATCGGCTTGGCGTAGAGGTAGCCCTGCCCGACGTCGCAACCGATCGCCTGCAGCTTGTGGCTCTCGTGCATGAGCTCGATGCCTTCCGCCACGGTCTTGAGGCCGAAGCGCTTGGCAAGCTCGACGAACACCTCGCACAGCCCGGCATTCACGCGATCGGTATGGCAATTGATGACATAGGCGCGGTCGATCTTGAGCTCGCTGAACGGAAGCTGCTTGAGTCGCGCGATCGAAGAATAACCGGCGCCAAAATCGTCGAGCGCCAGCGAGCAGTGCGCGGCGCAGAGTTGTTCGGCGGCATCGTTGGCAAGCTTGAGGTCGCCGATGATCTCGTCCTCGGTCACTTCCATGATGAGGCCTGGCCAGCTTTCCGCCGCCGGCCGATTCTCACGCACCATCGCGCCGATCGGCAGCTTGATCAGCGCGGAGACCGGCACATTGACCGCGATCTTCAGCGACAGGCCGTTGGCGGCGAAGTCTTCCCAGTCCCTGAGCGCGGTGAGGATGACGCGCTCGGTCAGCGCCAGCATGTCGGCCTCGCCGGCACCCGGCAGGAACACGCCGGGCGGGATGACGCCGCGCTGCGGATGCCGTGCGCGCACCAGCGCCTCGGCGCCGTAGAGCCGCATGGTCCGCAGCTCGATCTTCGGCTGATAAAAAAGCTCGAACCAGCCGCGGGCGAGCACGTCGGCAAGCGTGATCTTGCCGTCGGCCGGCGGCGCGACCACGGCTTCTTCCTTTGGCCCAAACATCCGGCGCAAGGATTTCAGCATTGAAACCCGCCACGACTCCCGTTGCGTCCGCCCTGCATTCTTTTTGTTCGCGATGCGGAACTAGTAGGGTGCAGACGCGGCGATACGGTTAACGCGCCGCAATCGAGTTGCGGGATACTTTGCGATTGGTTGCCGCGATTACAGAAAGGCCCGGGACAACGCCCGGGCCACTCGCTTCCGTTGAAACTTGCGCTCGCGCTACCGCTTACGCCGCCGCGGCTGCCTTGCGCGCCGCGATGATCTGGTCCGCCGTGCGGCCGGTCAGCTCGGCCATGTGGTCGAACTTGAAGGTGAAGCTGCCGACGCCGGCGGTCGCCGAACGCACCTCGATGATGAGGTTGCCGATCTCCGCCTCCGGCATCTGCACCTTCACGATGTCCCAGCCGTTCCAGCCCTCCCGGGTGTCGAAACCCAGGATCTGGCCGCGATGCCCCGACATCAGCGCATTCATCTTCGCGGTCGCTTCCGACGGGCAGACGATGTCGACCGTATAGATCGGCTCGAGCAGGACCGGCTGGCATTGCGGCAACCCCTCGTGCATGGCGAGGCGGCCGGCAAGCTGGAACGCCATGTCGGAGGAATCGACCGTGTGATAGGAGCCGTCGATAAGCTTTACCGACACATCGACGACCTGGAATCCCAGCGGGCCGTGCTTGAGCGCGTCCTGCACGCCCTCCTCCACCGACGGGATGAAGTTGCGCGGCACCACGCCGCCCTTGATCGCCTCCTCGAAGGTGAAGCCCGAGCCGCGCGGCATCGGCTTGATGTCGACGACTACGTCGCCGTATTGGCCGTGACCGCCGGACTGCTTCTTGTGGCGCCCGCGCTGCTGGATCGGCTTCTTGATGGTCTCGCGATAGCCGACGCTGGGCTTGCCGGTGGTGATGGCGACACCGAACCGGTCGGCGAGCCGCTCGGTCGCCACGCGCAGGTGCATCTCACCCTGCCCCCAAAGCACGACCTCGTGCGCCTCGGGATTGTGGACAACGGTGACCGAAGGATCTTCTTCCACGAGCTTGTGCAACGCCTGGCCGAGCTTGACGTCGTCCTTGCGTTCCTTGGCGGAGACCGCAATCGCGAGCACCGGCGGACAGGGCGTCACCGTCACCAGCGGTTTGTGCGCCTGCTTGCCGGCGGCGATGGTGTCGCCGGTCACGGCATGGTCGAGCTTGGCCAGCGCGACCGTCTCGCCGACGCCGGCCGGGGGGCGCTTCTCGGTGGTCTGGCCCATGAGCTTGAATACGCCGGCGACACGCCCGGCCTCGCGCTCGGGCGTCAGGAACGTCACGCCGTCGCCGATCTGGCCGCTGAGGACGCGCACGATCGACATCTTGCCGCCGTGCGCGGTTTGCAGCGTCTTGAGCACATAGGCGAGCGGGTCGCCGCCGGCCTTGAGGCCGAGCCGCTTGGCGGTCGTCGCAATGTCGGGCGCTTCGTGGCGCAGCGCCTTCATCAAACGCAGCACGCCGTTGGTGCGGGTCGCAGAACCCATCAGCACCGGGCACACGAGGCTGTCGCGCAATTCCTTCGATAGGTCGTCAAAAACCTTGTCCTTCGGCGGCTCGATGTCGCCGAGCAATTGCTCCATCAGCTCGTCGTCATGATCCGCCAGCGTCTCCAGCATGGAGAAGCGCGCGGTCTTCTCGCGGTCGACCAGGTCACCTTCCAGCGGCACCACTTCGGAAGCGGTGTGCTCCTTGTAGACAAAGGCGCGCTCCAGCGCGAGGTCGACGAAACCAGTGACGATGTCACCGTTGAACGTCGGAATCTGGCGCAGCAGAAGCTTTGAACGCGACGCCGGCTGCAGCAACGTGAGCACGTCGTGAATGGTGGAGTTGGCCTTGTCGATCTTGTTCAGGAACAGGAAGCGCGGAATCTTCTGGTCCTCGAGCTCGCGCAGGATCAGTTGCAGCTGCGGGACCTTCTTTTCGTCCATCTCGCAGACGACGACGGCGGCATCGACGCCCGGCAACGCCGCGCGCATGTCATGGATGAACTCCACCGAGCCCGGACAATCGACGAACGTGAAGTTTTCGCCCATGAAGTTCGTCGTCGCGACCGCAAGCTCGACGCTCATGTGATGATGGCGCGCTTCCTTGCTCGCGTCGCCGACCGTGCTTCCGGCGTCGACGGTGCCCTGGCGCTGGATCGCGCCGGTGCGTGCGAGGATTGCTTCGAGGAGAGTGGTCTTGCCGCTTTGGAACGGGCCTACCAGCGCGATGCACCGGGGGCCCGTGGCTCTTGTGCCGTTCTGTGCCATTTCCGCCTCCCAAGATAATTGGCTCTTGTATCGGGGCCGGATACCCATCGTTTCAAAACATCGGGGGGATTGGCAAGAGGCGAGTATTTGTGCCGCAATACCTGTAACTTCACACCGGCGGCAAATCCGCCGCTCTTCCGATCAACTTGTTACGGTTCCCAAAGGAGGCGCCGATGCGCGCTTGGTATGCGCTGGCAGCGCTTCTTGTTGTTGCTCCACCGGTATTTTCAGCGGCGGCCGAAAGTCAGCACGCGCCGGCAACGGCGAAATCCGCCCGCATCGAGCCACCGGTCGCGGCGCGCAAACCCGTGCGCCTGCAAAACCACGGCTTCGCGCGGGTAGATAATTACGCATGGCTGCGTGCGGAGAACTGGCGCGAGGTCGTCCAGGATCCGTCACGGCTTCCGCCCGCCATCCGCGCCTATCTCGAGGCCGAAAACCGCTATGCGGACGCCGTGCAGGCGCCGCTGGCCGCCCTTCGTGCCAAGCTGGTCGCCGAGATGAAGGGACGCCTTCAGCCGCAGGACGTCGGCGTTCCGATGCCCGACGGTCCGTATGCGTACTGGCAGAAATATGTGGCCGGCGGCGAGCATCTTGTTGTTGTCCGCGCCCCGCGCGACGGCGGGGACGAGGAGGTGCTTGTCGACGGCAATGTGCTGGCGGAAGGCAAGCCCTACTTCGCCTTTGGCGATTCCCGCTCGCACAGTCCGGAACACAGCTACTTCGCGTATACGTTCGACGATAGCGGTTCTGAGAGCTACACGTTGCAGGTGCGCGACCTGGAAGCGAAGCGCGACCTGCCCGATGTCATCAAGCAGGTGTCCGGATTCGCCTGGGCCGACGACAGAACCATCTATTATGTCAGGCATGACGAGGACTTGCGGGCGCGCCTCGTCTACCGGCATCGCCTCGGTACAAATCCTGCCGACGATCCGCTCGTTTACGAGGAAGCCGACCTGCAATTCACCGTTTCGGTAGGCCGGACGAACAGCGGCCGCTTCGTCGTGATCAACACCACAAGCTCGGACACCAGCGAAAGCCGCATCGTCGAAACGGCGAATGCCGAGGGCAAACCCTGGCTCGTCCAGCAGCGGCTGGAGGGCCTGATGTACGGGGTCGATGATGGAGGCGACCGGCTCACCATCCTGACCAACGCCGACGGCGCCGAGGATTACAAGATCGTCACCGCACCGCTGGCCACGCCCGGCCGCGAGAACTGGCGCGATCTCGTTCCCTATCGCGAGGGCCGGCGTATCGTGTCAGCCGATGATTTCGCCGGCCACCTCGTCCGGCTGGAGCGAGAGAACGGACTGGGCCGGATTGTCATCCGGCGGAAATCCGACGGCGTCGAGCATTCGGTTTTGTTCGAAGCCGAAGCCTACACCCTGCAGTTCACCGCTCCCTATGAGCACGATTCTCCAACCATACGATTCGCCGTTGCCTCGCCGTCCACGCCATTCCGCACTTACGACTACGATCTGGAGACGCGCGAACAGGTGTTGCGCCATGAGCAGCAGGTTCCGAGCGGCCACGATCCCGCCGCATACGCGGTGCGGCGCGTGTTCGCCGTGATGTCCGACAAGGAAGAGGTCCCGATCACGCTGCTATACCGGAAAGACTTGGCGCTCGACGGCTCGGCGCCGCTGTTTCTCGAGGGCTACGGCGCCTATGCCCACAACTTCGCGGCAACGTTCGACGGCAACATCCTGTCGCTGGTCGATCGCGGTTTCGTCTACGCCATCGCGCATGTCCGCGGCGGAATCGAAAAGGGCGAGCGCTGGCGCAACGCCGGCCGCGGACAGAACAAGATCAACACCTTCACCGATTTCATCGCGGTCGCGGAACACCTCATCAAGACCGGCTACACCTCCCGCGGGCGAATCGTAGCGCGCGGTGACTCTGCAGGCGGCCTGCTGATGGGCGCAGTCGCCAATATGCGGCCCGACCTGTTCGCCGGCATTGTCGCACGGGTCCCTTTCGTGGATGCACTCAACACCATGCTGGACGAAGAGTTACCGCTGACGGCAAGCGATGTCCCGGAATGGGGAGATCCGGTCCGCGACCTTGCGGCCTACCGCAACATCGCCGGCTACTCGCCCTACGAGAACGTCAAAGCCCAGGCCTATCCGCATATGCTGGTGACCGCCGGCATCAGCGATCCCCGCGTGCAATATTGGGAGCCGGCTAAGTGGGTGGCCAAGCTCCGCGCCATGAAGACCAACGATGCGCGCATCATATTGATCACGCAGTTGTCGGCCGGCCATTCCGGCCCGTCGGGCCGCTTCGTGGAGCTCGACGAAGCTGCACTGATTGCAGGCTTCGCACTCGACGTCACCGGCTGGCGCGAGCCGGCGGCTCCGGGTCAATTGCCGCGATAGCGCAATGCAAAACAGCAAACGGCCGCCCGATCGGGCGGCCGTTGCAAGCCAAGCCGCACGGGCCGTGGATCAGTTGCCCAGACGCAGGCGCAGATCGGCGACGCCGACCGCGAGATTGAGCCCGACTTGTCCGCTGACCGACAGCGGTTGCAGCGCAACTTGCCGGTTCGACCCGCCGATCAGCACGTTCGCTCCAAGACCGACCGCAACCGTCGCTTCGCCGGTGGCGCCGATATAGTCGCCGGCGAGCACGCCAGGCCGCGGCCCGGCATATTCAGCGAACACCGACCACACCATCTGAGCACCGGCGGTCGCACCGATATCGAGCCCGAACCGCGAAATCGTTCCGGTATAGACCTCCGGCGGTCCACCGCCGTCCGGCGTAAATCGGCAGATCAGGGACCGCTGCGATCCAATGATGAAGCCGATGCCTGCGGACACATCACAATTGAGCAGGCCAGTCCTGACCCGCTGCGCGGCGGCGGGTTCGAGCGCCGCGAATGCCAGCAGCAGTGCGGCGGCAACGGTTGCCTTGCGAAACATGATAATCCTCCCACACCCACAGTCCTTGGTGGCTGCCGGAAACGGCCAGGCAGCCTCGGAACCTCAGGTGTCATGATAACGGAAAACCGCCCGGAAGCGCCAGTTCCGGGCGGTCAATTTTCGCAGCCAGTACGTATAGTTAACTCAGATTGCCGCAGAACCGCTGGATGCGGCGGCAAGCCTCTTCGAGGTCTTCGGTTTTCACGGCGTAGGAAATGCGGAACGCCGGGCCGAGCCCGAACGCCGAACCGTGCACCACCGCGACACCTTCCGCCTCCAGGAGCTCGGTGACGAAGTCCTCGTCGGTCTTCAGCGTCTTGCCGGTCGAGGCCTTCTTCCCGATCGTGCCGGCGCAGGACGGATAGACGTAGAACGCGCCCTCCGGCGTCGGACACTTGAGGCCGTTCGCTTGGTTGAGCATCGACACCGCGAGGTCGCGGCGCTCCTTGAAGATCTTGTTGTGCTTCGGGATGAAGTCCTGCGTTCCGTTGAGCGCCTCGACCGCCGCCCATTGCGACACCGCCGCCGGATTGGTCGTCGACTGCGACTGGATCATCGCCATGGCTTTGATCAACGGCTCCGGCCCGCCGGCATATCCGATACGCCAGCCAGTCATGCAGTAGGCCTTGGAGGTGCCGTTGATCGTCAGCGTACGGTCGTACAGCGACGGCTCGACCTGCGCCGGCGTCGTGAACTTGAAGTCGTCGTAGATGAGGTGCTCGTACATGTCGTCGGTCATGACATGGACGTGCGGATGCTTCACCAGCACGTCGGTCAGCGCTTTCAGCTCGGCGCGCGAATAGGCGGCGCCGGTCGGGTTCGACGGCGAGTTCAGCAAAAACCATTTGGTCTTCGGCGTGATGGCGCGCTCGAGCGCCGCCGCACTGATCTTGAAGCCGTTCTCCATGGTGCCGACGACCGGCACCGGCGTGCCGCCGGCGAGCAGCACCATGTCGGGATAGCTCACCCAATACGGCGCCGGGATGATCACCTCGTCGCCGGGATTGAGCGTCGCCATGAACGCGTTGTAGAGCACCTGCTTGCCGCCGGCGCCGACCGTGATCTGCGAGGTCTTGTAGTCGAGGCCGTTCTCGCGCTTGAACTTGCCCGCCACCGCTTCCTTGAGCTCGGCAAGCCCGTCGACCTGCGTGTATTTCGACGCCTTGCCGCCCAGGATCGCCTTGATCGCGGCCTGCTTGATGTTGTCGGGCGTGTCGAAATCCGGCTCCCCGGCGCCCAGACCGATGACATCGCGGCCCGCCGCTTTCAGCGCGCGCGCTTTATCCGTCACGGCGATCGTGGGCGACGGCTTGATGCGCTTGAGCTGCTCGGCGAGGAAGGCCATCGTTGTCTCCTGTTCTGTGGCCCGGGTTTAGGGACGGCAATCTCCTAAGGCCCCTGCCCGAATCCGGCAAGGGTAAGCATCCACCCGTACAGCGGAATCTGGGCCTAGTGTGGCCCCGGCACGGACTTTTCCGGCACTAGTGCCCCGTTTCCGCAGTTCGTGAAACGCCGCAGCACACTCTCACACGAATTTCGGAAACAAGGGGCACTAGCAACTCTATGATTCTAGTGCCGCTTTTCGATTTGACGTTCCTGGCTGGATTTGCCGCAACCGTAGTAGGAACTTCAAATCGGCGGCACTGGCGCGTTTTTCTGCCGGATGGCCCTGCTTAACGGCCGGTCAATCCCGTCCTGCTAGCGATGGACCGGACGACCGCATGGGCCCGGGCCGAAGGTCCCCCGGCGCCCGATCCCGCCTGGATTGGAGTGCCCCGCCAATGCGCGGCTTTCTCGCTTCATTGCGAACCGGCGACTGGCTGACGCGCGAACGGATGATCCTGATCGCGGGCGGCGTGCTGATCGCCTCGGTGATCGGACTGGTCGCCCTCATTGCCACGTCGGACGGCACCCTCGATCGGCGCGGTCACCCGATCGGAACCGATTTTTCCAACGTCTACGCGGCCGGGACCTACGTCCTCGAAGGCAACCCGGAGGCACCGTTCGATCCGGTCCGGCAGCACGCCCGGGAGCGGGCCATCTTCGGTGCGGATGTGCCGTTTTACGGTTGGCACTATCCGCCGTTCTTCCTGTTCCCGGCGGCCGTGCTGGCGCTGATGCCCTACGCCCTCGCGCTGGCGGTCTGGCAACTGGCGACGTTCCTGCTCTATCTCTGGTCGATCCGCGCGATCCTGGCGATGCGCGAGCAACCGACAAACCTGGCGGCCGGCGCAAAGACTGTCGACCCGCTATGGCTGCTGTTCGCCGCCGCGTTCCCGGCGGTGCTGGTCAATGCCGGCCACGGCCACAACGGCTTCCTCACCGCGGCATTGATCGGCGGCGCGCTGGTGCTGCTCGATCGGCGCCCGAGCGTGGCGGGCGTCCTGTTCGGACTGCTGAGCTACAAGCCGCAATTCGGTCTCTTGATTCCGCTGGTGCTCGTGGTCACCGGCCGCTGGCGCGTATTCGGTTTCGCAACACTGACCGTCGCGGCGCTCGCGGTCGCGAGCACGGTCATGTTCGGGCCGCAGGTTTGGAATGCGTTCCTGACCTCGACGGAATTCAGCCGCGTCGTGGTCCTCGAGACCGGCAATACCGGCTGGCACAAGATTCAGAGTGTCTTCTCATGGGTCCGGATGTGGGGCGGCTCCATCGGGCTCGCCTATGCGTTCAGCGCCATGGTCACGCTGGTCCTGGCGGTCGTCCTCGTGCAGCTGTGGCGAAGCGACCGACCGTATCCGCTCAAGGCCGGCGTGCTGATCGTCGCATCGGTGCTGGCGACACCTTATTCGCTCGACTACGACATGATGGTGCTGGCGCCCGCCATTGCATTTCTGGTGGTGGACGGATTGCAGCGTGGGTTTGCTCCCGGCCAGAAGACCGCGCTCGCCATGCTTTGGCTGGCGCCTATCGCCGCGCGCAGCATCGCCGAGTACACCCTGCTCCCGGTCGGGGTGTGGGCGATGATCGCCGTGCTGATTGTGTCGATACGCTCGGCAACGGTCGACCAGTCATTGCCGCTTGTTGCGCCGCGGGGCACAACAAACTCGTAGAGAATCTATACAAAGAATAACTCCACGCTGCTTTTGCTGCGCCGCGGAATAATCTCGCCGCTGCTGTCGGAGTCGTGAATTGACACGACACGGCCGTCCTCATGTCATAGTCTTACAATTGCTTGGGACTACTACACACATCACGGATTCGGATTGGGCTGTCCGGGCACACCATGCACACGCTCTACTCAATGCAGCGATCGGGAAACAGCTACAAGGTGAGGCTTGCTCTCGCTCACCTCGGCTTGCAGTACCGGCTGGTCGAGGTCGACATCCTCAAGGGTGAGAGCCACACGCCGGAATTCCTGCTGAAGAATCCGAGCGGCCAGGTGCCGCTGCTCGAAGTCGCGCCCGGACGCCATCTCGCAGAGTCGAACGCGATCCTCTGGTACGTGGCGGGCGGCACGCCGCTTGCCCCCGAAGACCGGATCGATCGCGCGGAAGCGCTGCAATGGATGTTCTTCGAGCAGCACAGCCTGGAGCCCAATCTCGGCGCCGCCTATTTCTGGCTGGGGCTGGTGAAAGGCGGGCGCGAATTGCAGCGCCACGCGCTCGAGGATTGGATGGAGGAAGGCTACCGGGCGCTGCGCGTGATGGAGAACCATCTCAAATTCAACGACTACTTCGCTGCCGGGCGCTATACCATCGCCGACATCGCGCTCTATGCCTACACGCATCTTGCGCATCTCGCCGACTACGACCTCGACACTTTCCCCGCGATCCGGCGCTGGCTCGATCGGGTCGCTGCACAGCCCGGACATGTCGCCATGGATTGGCAGCCGAGCGCACTCGAAGCGGCGCAGTGACGCAGCGTCTCCGGTTTTGACAAGCATCATGAGTGCCTATGCTCCGACCGGATGTGGCGTCGCCACACCGCCGCGGAGGAATTGATGCGCACGCTTGCTCTGCTTGCCGCTGCCGCGCTCGCGGCAATCACGATCGCTTCGAGCGCCGCACGCGCACAGGATTGGCCGCAAAAGCCGGTGCGTATCGTCGTGCCGTTCCCCGCCGGCGGCAGCACCGACCGGATGACGCGCCTCGTCGCCGAAGAGCTGACCAGGGTCTTCAAACAGCAGTTCGTCGTCGAGAACCGTCCGGGCGCCGGCGGCGCGGTTGGCGCGGCGCAGGTCGCACGCGCGGAACCTGACGGCTATACGCTGATGGCGGGCGGTTTCGGTCCGCACATTCTCGGGCCCGCGAGCGGCGTGAAGGCCGACTACGATCCGATCGCCGACTTCACCCACATCGTCATGATGGGCGGCGAGACCTACATCTTCGCGGCGCACGTCGCGCTCGGGGTGAAGTCGCTCGCCGATGTCGTCCGGCTGGCGAGCGACAAGCCGGTCAATTTCGGCTCGCCGGGCACCGGCACGCTCGGCCAGCTCATGGTGGATCAGTTTCGCCTGAAAGTCGGCGCGAGCCGGATCAACCACGTTCCCTATCGCGGCGGCGCGCCGCTGCAGACGGATTTCATCGGCAATCACGTCTCGCTCGCGACGCTGCCAATCGCGCCGATGCTGCCCCACGTCTCGACCGGCACGATCGTCGCGCTCGCGGTCAGCTCCACCGAACGCAATCCCGCTTTGCCGGACGTGCCCACGCTCAACGAGACCGGATATCCGGAGATCGGCGGCGCGATCTGGTTCTGGCTCGCGGGCCCGAAGAACCTTCCGCAGCCGGTCGAGGCCCGGGTGAACCAGGAAGTCCGGCGTTATCTCGCGACCGCGCCGGTGAAGCAGATCTTCGTGCGCGATGCGCTGATGACCATGGACGCCGACGCGGCCGCACTCAATCGATTCATCGGCGGCGAGATCAAACGGTGGAGCGCGATCTATCGTCAGCTCGAACCGGCGAAATGAGTCTTCGAGGTCACACAGTTCCAAAAATGTGTGCGCGGCCCGACAGGCTTAATACTTCATTAACCCAATTCACGAAATCGCCGCTATTCGTCAACTCCTTCGCCAAAGTCCCGACGAATGGAAGCCGGCATCCGCCGCAATCGTCAGCGACAAGGACGATGGTGATTCGCGGGAGAGTGAAATGACCAGGAGTGAGAGGGCGCTTGTTCAACGCCGCGCCCTCGAGACGGCGGAGTCGCGCAGGCGGCCCGTTGCCTTGGTGGAGCTGATTGCAACCGTCGCGCTGGCGCTGTCGACGGTGGTCGCGGTTGCGGCCGTGTCGATCGGCATCGCGCGTGCCGATGTCTTTGGCATTCGCACGGACGCAGACTCGGCGTCGCTCGCCATCGCGCTGCTGATCGGTTTGCTGCTGTTGGCGATGGGTGGGCTCACCGCCCTCATGGCGGACAGCCCGAAGGGGAAAGCGTAAGTCAGTTTGTTTTCGCGTGATCTTTTGAACTCAGGTGATGTTGGAATCTTCCCGGGCGGTGCATAGTTGTTGACGGGTCGCACAGCCGTGCGCCGCCCGAGGAGACCTCCCCATGAAATTGCCGGCCGCCGTCGCTGCGCCCCTGTTCCTTGTCGCCAGCGCGCTTCCGTCCGACGCTCAGCCCCAGTTCCGTCCGTCCGGCAGTCCGCCCGCGGACAACCTGACGGTCGAGACCGTGGCCAAAGGCCTGGCCAATCCCTGGGCGATCGCCTTCCTTCCCGACGGACGGATGCTCGTCACCGAGCGCGCCGGCCGCCTGCGGATCGTGGCCAAGGACGGCAGTCTCTCGCCGCCGGTGACTGGAGTTCCACAGGTTGCGGCGCGCGGCCAGGGCGGCCTGCATGACGTCATCACTGACCGCGAGTTTGCCAAGAACGGCACCATCTATTTCTGCTTCGCGATGCCGGTCAGCGGCGGCGCGCAGACCGCGATGGCCCGCGCGCGGCTGATCGACGGCAATCCGCCGCGGCTCGACGGCGTCAAGGTGATCTTCCAGCAGGAAGGGCCGCCATCGAGCGGCAATCACTTCGGTTGCCGCATCGTGCAGGCACGCGACGGCAATCTTTTCCTCACCACCGGTGACCACTTCCGCTATCGCGACGAGGCGCAGAATCTCGGCAATCATCTCGGCAAGGTGATCCGCGTCACCACCGACGGCGGCGTGCCGCCGGACAATCCGTTCGTCAAACGCGCAGGCGCGAAGCCCGAAATCTGGAGCTACGGCCATCGCAACATGCAGGGCGCAGCGCTCAATCCGCAGAGCGGCAAGCTCTGGACGCATGAGCACGGCGCGCGCGGCGGCGACGAGGTCAATATTCCCGAAGCCGGCAAGAACTACGGCTGGCCGGTCATCACCTGGGGCATCGACTATTCCGGCGAGAAGATCGGCGTCGGCACGCAGCGCGACGGCATGGAGCAGCCGGTGAAATACTGGGTGCCGTCGATCGCGCCGTCCGGCATGGCGTTCTACACCGGCGACCTGTTCCCGAAGTGGCGCGGCAGCCTGTTCGTCGGCGCGCTCGCCGGGCAGATGCTGGTCCGGCTCGACATCAACGGCGAGAAGGTCGGCAACGAAGAACGGCTGCTGCGGAATGTCGGCGAGCGCATCCGCGACGTACGGCAGGGACCTGACGGCGCGCTCTATCTCGCGACCGACAATTCCAGTGGTCGCATTTTGCGCGTGTCGCCGGGGAAATAGCCAGGGCGCATCCGCGTCTACAGCACTCGGTACATCCAGACGCTGGGCAGCGAAGGGCCGAAACCTGCCTTTTCGTACGCGCGTCGCGCCGGGATGTGACTGGGGTCGCCGCCGACTCCGACAGTCGCGAGCAGCATCCCCGATCGTTTCATCCGATCAATTGCAAAATTGTAGAGGTCGGTCCCGATCCCTCGACCAGCATGATCCGGATGAACGGCATTTAGACCGATCTCTCCGATCCGCTTCTCCGCATCGAGGGAGAAAGAAACAAAACCGACAATCGTGCTGTCGATCAGCGCAACGTAGACCTGCTGTCGAGACGTCGGGTCACACACACTTGCCAGTAGCTCAGCCTGTTCGGCGTCGGCCCGTCCCAACGCGAGAGCCGATACGGTGTCACCGACAATCTGCCTGAAGGATCGGAATACAGGCTCAAAGGCTGCCGCCCGTATTCGCTGCATCGCCTCCAGATCGCCGGGTTCGAACGACCGAATGCAAATGTCTGTCGCCATGGATGCGCTTTGAGAACACTCTCGATCTATTCGCCGGTGGCCTTGATGCCGGCAGACTTGATCACCTTCGCCCAGCGCGCCGTGTCGGACTTGATAAGCGCGCCGAATTCCGCGGGCGAATTCGCCACCACCGCCATGCCGAGATCGGCCAGGCGCTTGCGCACGTCGCCCTGCCCCAGGATGCGCACGGCTTCACGATGCAGCCGCTCGACGACCGCCGCCGGCGTTCCCACCGGCGCCATCAAGCCGAACCACGCGTCCGCGTCGATCGCGGGAAGGCTCGCTTCCGACATCGTCGGCACGTCGGGCATCGCGGTCGCCCGCCGCCGCGACGTGACCGCCAGCGCGCGCAGCTTGCCGTCCTGCACCAGTTGCAGCACCACCGAGATGTTGGGGAACGCCGCCGAGATACGGCCCGCCAGCAGATCCGGCAGCAGCGCGGGTATGCCCCGATAAGCGACCTGCTGTACGTCCACCTCGTTCACCGACTTGAACAGTTCGCCGGCCAGATGCGCCGGCGTTCCGACGCCCGCGTGACCGACGACGAGCTTGCCCGGCTCCTTGCGCGCCAGCGCCGCAAAGTCGCGCGCGGTCTTTGCCGGCACATCGTTGTTGACGACCAGGATGACCGGCATGATCACCGCGAGCGATATCGGCACGAGATCCTTCATCGCGTTGTACGGCAGCGAAGGATAAAGGCTCGGATTGATGGCGATCGCATTGCTCGCCATCAGCAGCGTGTAGCCGTCAGGTGTGGATTTGACCGCGCGTTCGACCGCGATATTGCCGCCGCTGCCGGTCGCGTTCTCCACCACGACCGATTTTCCCCAGCTTGCGGAGAATCGTTCCGCCAGCAATCGCGCGGCGATGTCCGGCGGACCGCCGGCCGGAAAGCCGACAAAAATCCGGATCGTCTTGTCCGGATAAGTGCCCTGCGCGATAGCCGGGTCCGCCGCAAGCAACCCCGATAGGGCGGCGATGCTCCAGAGTGCCTTCATTCCAGCCCCCTTTGCGACTCGCCCGGTTAGGCTATCCCCACGGTACTGGCCCCAGCAAGCGGCTGTAGAAAGACCGCGCGAGTTCCTATATTCGCAGCAGATGTTTTCACGCTTCGAACGATTCCTGAAACCGACGGCTACGCCCGCGAACCCGGAACCCCCGGCCGGATTGCTCGGGTTCCTGTGGCATTTTGCACGTCAGGCCAAGCCGCTGTTCATCGCGCTGTTTGTCGTCGAATTCTTCGCGGCGCTCACCGACGCGGCCGTTCCCTGGTTCATGGGGCGGATCATCACCTATGTGTCGGAGATCCCGCCCGACCGCTTCCTGGCGGAGACCTGGCCGTGGCTGATTGGCATGCTGCTGGTTGTCATGGTCGCACGGCCGGCCGCCGCGCTGGCGCGCTACCTCATCGCCAATCAGGCGATTGCGGCGCCGTTCTCGAGCCTGATCCGCTGGCAGGCGCACTTTCATGTCGTGCGCCAGAGCTGGTCGTTCTTCCAGAACGACTTCGCCGGCCGCATCTCCAATCGAGTCATGCAGACAGGCCCGGCGGTGCGCCAGACACTGGTCACCTCGGTGACCGCGGTCTGGTACGTGCTGGTCTACGGCATCACCGCCGTGGTGATGACGGCCACGGCCGATGCGTGGCTTACCGTCCCGATCCTCGCCTGGTTCGCCGGCTATATCGCGCTACTCTGGTATTTCGTGCCCCGGATACGCGACCGCTCCAAGATTAATTCGGAGGCGCGCTCGGCGCTGATGGGGCGCATCGTCGACAGCTACACCAACATCCTGACCGTGAAGCTGTTCGCGCGTCCGCGCGACGAGGACAACTATGTGCGCGACGCGGTCGACCGCCACGTCGATGTGTTCCTGGCCGAGCGGCGCCTGCTGACGATGTTCGGCACTCTCCTGAAGCTGCTCGACGCTTTCCTGATAGCAAGCGCCGGCGCGATGGCCTTGCTGCTGTGGCAGAAGGGCTATGTCGAGGTCGGCGCAATTGCCATGGTGCTGCCGCTGACGCTGCAGCTCGCCAACACGTCGCGCCAGATCGCGGTACAGATCACCGACCTGTTCGAGGAAATCGGCATCGTGCAGGAAGGCATGATGACGATCGCGCGTCCACTGCAGCTCATCGACCCTCCCGACGCCAAGCCGCTCGTCATCAAGGACGGCAATATCGCATTCGACAAGGTGCGTTTCGGCTACGGCCGTCAAATCGGCGTGCTCGACGACTTCTCGCTCAACGTCCGCGCGGGCGAAAAGATCGGCCTGGTCGGCCGCTCCGGCGCCGGCAAATCGACCGTGGTCAACCTGCTGCTGCGTTTCTTCGATCTCGAAGCCGGCCGCATCCTGATCGACGGCCAGGATATCTCGCAGTCGACGCAGGAGTTGCTGCGCGCCCAAATTTCGGTGGTGACGCAGGATACGTCGCTGCTGCACCGCTCGATCCGCGAAAATATCCGCTACGGCAAGCCGGAGGCGACGGAAGAAGAAATCCTGCGCGCCGCGCATCTCGCTCATGCCGACGAGTTCATCGGCACGCTCGAGGATTGGCGCGGCCGGCGCGGCTTCGACGCACAGGTCGGCGAGCGCGGCGTGAAGCTTTCGGGCGGACAACGCCAGCGCATCGCCATCGCGCGCGTCATCCTCAAGAACGCGCCGATCCTGGTGCTCGACGAGGCGACCTCCGCGCTCGACAGCGAAGTCGAAGCCGCGATCCAGCAAAGCTTGGGCACCTTGATGGCCGGCAAGACCGTGATCGCGATCGCGCACCGGCTGTCCACCATTGCGCGCATGGACCGGCTGATCATTCTCGATCACGGCCGCATCGTCGAACAGGGCACGCACGACCAGTTGCTGCGGCTCAACGGCCACTACGCCGCGCTCTGGCAGCGGCAGTCCGGCGGCTTCCTGGTCGATACCGGCGACACCCCGCAGGCGGCGGAATAATCCGCCGCCCGTTTGCTTGTCGCTTATGAGACGGGCTGACCGATAACCTCCCACGCCGCACCATTGCCGCGCGCCGACACCGTGCGCCAGCCCATCCCGCGATACGGCGCCGCTGCATTCCACGGCACCACGGTACGCTCCGGCCGCGTGCCGGCGGGCAGCACCGGGATCATCAGCGACGCGGTCGCGTGATGCACCGCGCCCATCGCCGTCGTGTGATGCTCATGGTGGACGTGACCGTAGAACACTGTCGGCTTGAACGACCTCAACAGGTCGAGCGCCTTGTCGCCGTCCGGCGTCCACCAGCCCCACGGCCGGTAGAGCTCGAACAACGGACGATGGGTGAGCACGACCACTGGCGTTCCCGGCTTGAGCTGCTTCAGATCGGCGGCGAGCCAGGCGATCTGCGCGTCGCCGAGCTTCTGGTCCGGATCGGACGTGTTGTCGAGAACGATGAAGTGGTAGCCCTTGTGGTCGAAGGTGTAGTTCAGCTTGCCGAAGAACTGCTGATAGGCGTCGCCGCGGTCTTTCTGCGCGTCGTGATCGCCCGGCACGAAGCGAACGTCCTTGACCTTGAGCGTGGCGATCATGTCGCGCATCTCCGCCATGCGGCGGCGACGCTCGGCGGCATCGTCGGTGGTATGCGTCATGTCGCCGGTGAAGGCGATGAAATCCGGTTGCCGCGACAGCGCGTTGATCGCCGCGACCACCTTCTTGAAAGTGCCGACGGCATCCGGATTGACCTTGTCGTCCTTGAAGCCCCAATGAGTGTCGGAAAGCTGGATGAAGAAGAAGTCCTCGGCCGGCCCCGCCTTTCCGGGCTCATAGCCCTGCGCGGCCGCCGGCGGCGCAAGCGACGAACCGAAGACCACGCCAAGGCCGCCAACGCCCGCGATTGCGAGAAGTTCACGGCGATCAAAATCGTTGCTCATACTAAGTTCCTCGCAGGAGTTTGTGTTGTGGCGAGGAGAGCGGCCGGCCGGGCAGGATATTCCCGTCGCTTGGATCGCAATTTTTTGATCAGGCGGGAATAAATCCGCCTGTCTTCTACCCTTTAAAAAGATGTCACACGCCGCCACCACGCATAGGGGCCATGAGCAAGGTCGCCACCGAGCAGGATCAGGCCCGCTTTCGGCAAGCGGTCCTGCCCTATCTCACGGATTGCTACGGGCTCGCCCGCTGGCTGACGGGCAACCGCGCCGACGCCGAGGACGTGGTGCAGGAAGCATGCCTGCAAGCATTGCACTCGATTCACAGCTTTGCCGGAATAAACGCTCGCGCCTGGACGCTGACCATCGTGCGCCACACCGCCTATAGATGGCTGCGCAAGAACCGCTCTGCGGCCCTGATCATGGTCGACGACCTCGAAGCCGTCGAACGCGCGCAAGCCGATTGCGGGACTTCCGAAAGCGGCAGCGACGGAAATCCCGAGGCGGCTCTCATCGCCAAAAGCGACAGGGCGCGCCTTGAGCGCGCGATCGCCGAACTTCCAATTCCATTCCGCGAGACGCTGGTGCTGCGCGACGTGCAAGGCCTCGATTACCGCGAGATCGCGCAAGTCACCGGCGTGCCGATCGGCACCGTCATGTCGAGACTTGCGCGCGCTCGCGATCGTCTGATCGCCACGATGGGCAAGGACGCACCATGACGACACCGGCCGCGCCGACCAATTCAAACCTGCTGGTACACGCCTATCTCGACGGCGAGCTCGACCCCGTTCATGCGATCGAGATGGAGCACCGTCTTGCCGCCGACCCGGCGCTCGCCGCAGAGCGCGACCGCATCGCGGCGCTGCGAAGCGCGATCAAAGAGCAACTTCTGCCGGACCCGGCGCCGGAGGACTTGGTGACCCTCGCCGAGTACATCGGTGGCATGCGGCCCGAGCGGTCACGTCCGTCGTGGCAGGCGCTTGCGGCTGCGGTCATTCTCGCAGCGGCGATCACGGGCGGAACCACTTGGTTCCTGCTGCGTCCAAATCCCGCCGAAGCGTCGGCCGAGCTGGCCGTGGCCAGCCACGTGCGCGCAATGATGGCGCCGCAGCCGATCGATGTGAGCTCGTCCGACCGTCACACGGTAAAGCCGTGGTTCAGCGGCCGCATCCCGCAGGCGCCGCGGGTTGTCGATCTCACCGACAAGGGTTTTCCGCTGGTCGGCGGCCGCATCGATGTGATCGGGACGCGACCCGTGCCGACACTGGTCTATCGCCATCGCCAGCATCTGATCAGCCTGATCGCCGCGCCGATCGCGAGCGGTGCGCCACCGGACGCGCGCCGGACGATTGCCGGATACAACGTGCTGAGCTGGCGTGACGACAACACCGCGTACTGGGCTGTGTCCGATCTCGGCCCCGCCGATCTCGAGGCGTTTGCCGCGACCTTCCGCGATTCCTCCGATCGCTAGACGCCCGCGGCCTGAGCGAAGCGCGCCTTCGCCCGCGCCTTTGCCCTCTCGGCTTCGACGTCGCGATCGCGCGGCGGACTGGTCGTCTCCAGCGATGTCAGCAGGCGGCCGGCCGCCGCCGCGATCTCGTCGATCGCGCGGTTGAACGCCGGCTCGTTGACCTTGGCGGGCCGCGTGTATCCGCTCAGCTTGCGAACGAACTGCAACGCGGCGGCACGGATTTCGTCGTCGGTCGCGGGCGGCGCGAAATTGAACAGCGTACGGATGTTCCTGCACATCGTCTCAATGTCCTCGTCTGCACGTCGGCATGATATGTAGTCGTGATCTGACCGACTTGCTACGACCGGTGAAGAGGAACTTGGACGTGAGCGACGAAAAGCAAAAAGCCGTCACAATCGCGGTCGACGACGCCACGCGCGTGTCCGGCCTGTTGCAGGCGCCGAAGGATGCGCGCGCCTGCTACGTGCTGGCGCACGGCGCCGGCGCGGGCATGCATCATGCCTTCATGGCGGCGGTCGCGACGGAACTCGCCGTGCGCGGCATCGCGACCTTGCGCTACCAGTTCCCCTACATGGAGAAAGGCGGCAAGCGGCCCGATCCGCCGAAGCTCGCGCACGCCGCGGTGCGCGCCGCCGCCGGTGAAGCCGCGCGGCTCTTGCCGAAGCTGCCGCTGATCGCCGGCGGCAAATCGTTCGGCGGCCGCATGACCTCGCAGGCGCAGGCGATTTCGCCGCTGCCCAATGTGCGCGGCCTCGCATTCCTGGGATTTCCGCTGCATCCGGCCGGACGACCCTCGCAGGAGCGCGCCGACCACCTGTTCGACGTGCAAATCCCGATGCTGTTCCTGCAAGGCTCGCGCGACCAGCTTGCGACGCTCGATCAGCTCGAGCCGCTGTGCAAGGCGCTCGGCGCCCGCGCGACATTGGAAATTTTTCCCGACGCCGATCATTCGTTCCACGTGCCGGCCAAAACCGGCCGCAAGGATCCCGAGGTTCGCGCCGAGGTGCTGAACCGGCTTGTCGGCTGGATCGACAACATCATTGCGTCCCGGTGAGCCGCCACACTCCCGTCAAGAACGTCGTCTATTCGCCCGCCGTTCCGGTAAACCGATCGGCCGTGCCACTCGGCGCCCAGCAAGGCGCCGACCCGTGGCACGCCGCTATTTGCGCTTGAGAGACTGCCATGTTCGGCCTGTTTGAAAGGCTGTTGAAACCGACCGAAATGCCCGAGCACCCGGAGCCGCCGCCGGGGCTGGTCGGTTTCTATTGGCATTTTGCGCGGCAGGCCAAGGGCTTGCTGATCGGCCTGTTCGCCGCCGGATTCATGGTGGCGCTGCTCGATTCGATGATCCCGGTGTTCATCGGGCGCATCGTCACGCTGATCACCTCGGTCAAGCCGGAGCAACTGATCGACGATCACTGGCACGTACTCGCCGGCATGGCCGTGGTGCTGTTGGTGTTCCGCCCGCTGGCGCTCACCGCGCAGAACATCATGGCCAACCAGGCGATCGCGGCCAATGTCAGCAACATGATCCGCTGGCAGAGCCACTGGCATGTCGTGCGGCAGAGCTGGGCGTTCTTCCAGAACGACTTCGCCGGCCGCATCGCCAACCGCGTCATGCAGACCGGTCCGGCGATCCGCGAGACGCTGGTCGCGCTGCTGACAGCCGTCTGGTACGTGCTCGTGTACGGCACCGCCGCCGTGATCCTGCTCGCGTCCGCCGACCGCTGGCTTGCGTTGCCGGTCCTGATCTGGTTCGCCGCCTACCTGGTGATGCTGCGCATCTTCGTGCCGCGCATGCGCGACCGCTCGAAGGACATGTCGGAGGTCCGCTCGATGCTGACCGGCCGCGTGGTCGACAGCTACACCAACATCCTGACGGTGAAGCTGTTCGCGCGTGCGCGCGAGGAAGACGCCTATGTGCGCGACGCCGTGGACCAGCACACCGGCATGTTCCACGCCTCGCTGCGGCTCAACACGCTGTTCGGCCTGACGCTGTCCTCGCTCAACGCGATGATGGTGACCGGCACGGCTGCGCTGGCGATCTACCTGTGGGTGATCGGCAAGGTCGAGGTCGGCACCGTCGCGATGGCGCTGCCGCTGACCTGGCAGATCGTGAACATCTCCGGATGGGTCGCGTGGCAGGTGACCAATATCTTCGAGAACATCGGCGTCGTGCAGGAAGGCATGATGACGATCGCGACGCCGATCGGCTTGACCGATCCTCCGCAGGCGCCCGAGCTCAAGGTCGCGCGCGGCGAGATCGTGTTCGATGACGTTCGCTTCGGCTACGGCCGCGAGATATTGGCGGGCGAAGATGGGCATCGCTCGTTCGCTGTCCTCAACGGCTTCACGCTCACCGTGAAGCCGGGCGAGAAGATCGGGCTGGTCGGCCGCTCCGGCGCCGGCAAGTCGACGGCGGTCAACCTGCTGCTGCGCTTCTTCGACGTCGAGGAAGGCCGCATCCTGATCGACGGCCAGGACATTTCCCAGGTCACGCAGGAGTCGCTGCGCGCGCAGATTTCGGTCGTCACGCAGGACACCTCGCTGCTGCACCGCTCGATCCGCGAGAACATCCGCTACGGGCGGCCCACGGCCAGCGACGCCGAGGTCACGACCGCGGCCGAGCTTGCGCATGCGGAAGAGTTCATCGCAACGCTGGAGGACTGGAAGGGCCGGCGCGGCTACGAGGCGCAGGTCGGCGAGCGCGGCGTGAAGCTGTCCGGCGGACAGCGCCAGCGCATTGCGATCGCGCGCGTGATCCTCAAGAACGCACCGATCCTGGTGCTCGACGAGGCGACCTCCGCGCTCGACAGCGAAGTCGAGGCGGCGATCCAGGAAAGCCTCAGCACGCTGATGGCCGGCAAGACCGTGATCGCCATCGCGCACCGGCTCTCGACCATCGCGCGCATGGACCGGCTGGTCGTGCTCGACCGCGGCCGCATTGTCGAGCAGGGCACGCACGATGCGCTGCTGCGCGCCAACGGACATTATGCCGCGTTGTGGCGGCGGCAGTCGGGCGGCTTTATCGACGCCGGCGAAACATCGCAGGCGGCAGAATAGCTCACACGTCATGTCCGACCCGGTCCTGCACAAATATTTCGACTTCGGGGACCGCGCGCTCGCCAACCTCACGCTGGAGTCCGGCGAGCGCGTGCTGCTGACCATCGTTCCGAATGGATTCGCTGTGCACCGCATGCATCTGTTCGGCATGATCCCCGGCCGCTGCCTGTTCGGCGCGAACAATATCGCGATGCAACAGATGATCAACGTGATCGCGCGCGACACCGCGCAATTGCCGCCGCTGCCGCGCGCGACCGGCAAGCACCAGGATAAGTCGGCGATGCACAGGTTCCTTGACGCCGCCAATATCGACCTGCGCGCCGCCGCCGAGAACAAGCCGATCCCCGGCAAGGTCGACGCGCTCGATCTCGACAATCCACCGGAGCGGCCGCTGTCACTGTTCACACGGCTCGCACTGACCGCGCGCGACTCCGACGACCTGGTCCGCCTGTTCGAGCGGACCCGCAACACCGTCGGCTGACCCGCCGTAATTTTCTTATCCTTTCGGCGGCTCCATCGCGGTCTTGCGCAGATGGGCGGCGTTCTCCGGCGCGGCCATGAAGCGCATGAACTCGCGCGCGATGTCCGGCTGTTTCGAGATCGAGAGCAAGCCGACGGAGAAATAGAGATATTCCTGGAGATTGCCCGGCAACGGGCCGGCATATTCGGCGCCCACGACCGGCACGATCGCGTTCGACTGCTGCATGCCGATCTCGACCTCACCCTTCGCGACGAACACCGCGACCGGGGTGCCTTCGAGATACCGCACCTTGTCCTTCACCTGATCGAAGATGCCGAGCTGCTGGAATCCCCGTTCGGCAATCAGGCCGCTGCCGCTCTTGGAATAGCCGATCGATTTCGCCTTCAGCATCGTCTGCTTGTAGGCCTCGACCGTTCCGATGTCGGGCTTCGGCGCGCCCTTCTTGATCGCGACGCCGACGCCGGCGCGGGCGAATTCCACCACGCTGCCGGGCACGACCTTGCCCTGTTTGATCAGCGCGTCGAACGCCGGCGTGAAATTCGCGATGATGTCGCCGGGCTCGTTTGAGGCGAGCGCCTTCGGCAGCGCCGGCCCGATGCGCGCGCCGACCGTGACCTTGTGGCCGCTCGCCTTCTCGAAGGCGGCGGCGAGATCGGTCACGCCAGACAGCGAGCCCATGGACGTGAAGATCGTGATGTCAGCCGCCATTGCGGACCCTCCAACGCAAAACCCGCCCGCCAATGTCGCGCCGATCGCGATCGTCGCCCATGCTTTCATCCTATCCTCCCGATGGTTTTTGTTTTTCGCGTGTTTGGCGTCAGCGCGCCGGCGGCTCGAGGCCACCCTTGCGCAGCACCTCGACATTCTCCGGCGCAGCCATGAACTTCAGCATGGCGGCCGCCGCCTCGCGCTCCTTCGACACCGCCAGCAGCCCGACGGCGAAGTGATTGTATTGTTGCAGCTCCGCCGGCAGCGGCCCGGCGAGCTCCGCGCCCGCGACCGGCAGGATCACGTTGATCTGCTGCAACGCGATCTCGACCTCGCCGCGCGCCACCGCCTCGGCGGCCGGAAAGCCGTCGAGGAACTTCGTGCGCGCCTTCAGTTCCTCGGTCAGCCCCAGAGTCTTGATGATGTTTGCGACCATCAAACCCGAACCCGCCGTCGAATAGCCGATCGACTTGGCGTTGCGCAGCATGCGCACGAACGCCTCGGTGCTGCTCAGGTCCGGCTTCGGCGCGCCCGCCTTGACGGCGACCCCGATGCCGGCGCGGGCGAAATCGACGCGGCTGCCCACGACCTTGCCCTCCTTGATGAGCTTGTCGATCAGCGGCGGGTTCAGCGTCGCGATATCCGCCGGCGTGCCGGCATTGACCGTCGCCATCACGTCCTTCTCCTGGCGGGCGACCACCTTGTGGCCGCTCGCGCGCTCGAAGGCGGCGGCCATGTCGCGCACCCCGGTGATCGAACCTTGCGATCCCAGGATGATGAGCTCGGCGGCGTGCGCCGGCTGCGGCGCCGCCGCAAGGCCGACGGCCAGGCTGGCCGCGAGAATCCAATTCACCATGACATCCTCCCGATGCGTCAGTTGTTGACCGGCTCTTCATGGGCCTTGCGCAGCAGCGGCGCAGCCTCCGGCGAGATCATGAACTTGATCATCGCCCGCGCTGCGTCCTGCTGCTTTGACGCCGTGACCACGCCGACGCGGAATGGACACGGCTTGTTCATGGCGCCGGGCAACGGCCCGACATAGTCCGTCCCCGGCGCGCCGATCATGATGTTCGACTGCTGGATACCAATCTCGAAATCGCCGCGCGCCAGGAAGAAAGTGACCGGGCCGGTGGCGCCGGTCACCTGGATCTTCGGTTTCAACTGTTCGGTCAGCCCGAGCTCCGCGATGCCCGCCGCGGCATTCTGGCCGCTGCAACCGCCCGAATATCCGATCGACTTCGCCGCCAGCAGCGTCGCCCGATAAGCTTCCACCGTGCCGATATCGGGTCTCGGCGCACCGGCCCGCACCGAGACGCCAAGACCGGCCCGCGTGAAAGACGCCACGCTGTCGGCGATCAGCTTGCCTTGCTTGGTGAGGCCGGCGATCACGCTTGGATTGTGCGAAACCAGGTCCGCAGCGATACCGCCCAGCCGCTGCTCCGCCGCGCTCAGCGCATTGTCGGTCTCCTGCAGGACGGTCACCTTGTGACCGCTGGTGCGCGAAAACTCGGCGGCGAGTGCCCGCACACCCGGGCCCGAACCCAGGTTGGTCAGGACGGTGAGCTCGGCCGCTGACGAAATGCTCCCTGCCGATAGACTTAAGAATGCCCCGATAACCGTAGGCGACAACGCCCGCATGCGCTTCCCCAATTTCTTCGTTCTTGTGTTGATCGGCGCTATTTCTTCGCCGGCAGCTCATGGACTTTAGCCAGTAGCGGCACTGCTTCCGGCGAGATCATGAACTTGATCATCGCGCGCGCCGTATCCGGCTCCTTTGAAACCGTCAGCAACGCGACGCCGTTAGGGCACGGCTTGTCGACGCCAGCGGGCACCGGCCCGACAAAATCGGTGCCGGGAACGCCGACCATGATGTTGGTCTGCTGGATGCCGATCTCGAAGTCGCCGCGCGCCAGATAGAACGTCACCGGGCCCTTGCCGGACGTGGTCACCGTGAGCTTGGGCTTGAGCTGCTCGGTGAGACCGAGCTGCGCGATGCCATCGGCGGCATGCACGCCGCTGCAGCCGCTCGAATAGCCGACCGACTTCGCCGCCAAGAGCGTCTTGGTGTAGGCCTCGGCCGTCGAGATGTCGGGCTTCGGCGCGCCGGCGCGCACCGACACACCGAGACCGGCGAGCATGTATGGCGTCACGCTGCCCGCGACGACGGTGCCCTTCTTGGCCAGCGCGTTGAGCACCTCGGGCCCGCCCATGATCAGGTCGGCTGGACCGTTGGCGATCCGCTGCTGGAGCGCGCTGCCGGCTTCATTGAGCACCGTCACCTTGTGCCCGCTCGCGCGTGCAAAACCGGCGGCAAGCTCGTTCACCCCCGGTGCGTTGCCTTGGCTCGACAGGACGATGAGTTCGGCTGACATGGCGCTCCCCGACATGCAGAGGAGCAGAACGGCGATCCTCAAAGATCGGCATTTCATCGCGACCTCCCTGATTGTATTTTCTTTGTTACGCTGGCGATCCTAGTCCCTTTCCTAGCCTCCCACCAGTTCACGCATGATGCGGTAGAGCGCGGCCTGCCCTTCGAAGCCGATGCCGGGCCGGTCCGACAGCGTGATGAAGCCGCTCTCGATGCGCGCGTCGTCGGCGAAACCGCCGAAATCGCCGAACACGCCGGGATAGGATTCCGCGCCGCCGAGACCGAAGCCGCCGGCGATCGCCAGCGACATCTGGTTGCCGCCATGCGGAAACAGGAGGTTGCGCGGCCAGCGATGACGCGCGAGCGCATCGAGCGTGCGCGCGTATTGCACGATGCCGTAGGCTTGCGGCGGATCGACCTGGATCACGTCGCGCCGCTCGGGCTTGAGCCCACCGAAGCGCACCAGGTTCTCGACGTCCGGCGTCGAGAACAGATTCTCGCCGGTCGAGAGCGGGCCGTCATAGACGCTGGCGATCTCCGCCAGCAGCGCGAAGTCGAGCGGATCGCAGGGCTCCTCGAACCAGCGCAGCCCGAACGGCGCGAGCATCCTCGCATAGGCCAGCGCCTCGTCGCGTCCGAACTTGCAATTGGCGTCGACGGCGAGCTCGGCCTGCGGCGGCAGGATGCTCTTCACCGCCTCGACGCGCTTGGCATCGTCGGCCAGCGCCATGCCGCCGACTTTCATCTTCACCATGGTGTAGCCGGCGTCGAGATGGCGGCGCATCTCGTCCTGCAGGTCGCCGATGGTCTGGCCCGGCCAGTACCAGCCGCCGCCGACATAGCAGAACACCTTGTCGGCGACGCGGCCGCCGTTGAAGCGCTCGGCGAGCAGGCGATGCAGCGGCTTGCCGGCGATCTTGGCGACGGCGTCCCACACCGCCACCTCGATGGTGCCGATGGCGATCGAGCGCTCGCTATGGCCGCCCGCCTTCTCCCGCTGCATCATGCAGGCGAGGATTTTTGCGGGATCGAGATTGCCGTCGCCGTCGAGCAATGCGTCCGGCTTGGCGGCGCGGATGCGCGGGATGAAGCGCTCGCGCATCTGCGCGCCGCAGGCATAGCGGCCGGTGGAGTTGAAAGCGAAGCCGGCAACCGGCCCCCCCTCGCGCACCACGTCGGTGATGACGGCGACGACAGACGTCGTCATTTCGGAGAAATCGAAGCTCGAATTGGCGAGCGACGATTTCAAAGGAATCGCGGTCTCGCGGATGTCGACAATGCGCATAGATGAGTGGCCCGGCTGCTATTCGATACGGATGTTGGCGTCCTTGACCACTTTGCCCCACTTGGCGATGTCGGCCTTGATGTAGGCGGCGAACTCTTCCGGCGTGTTCACGATCGGATCGAGTCCCATCGACGCCAGCCTTTCCTTCACGTCCGGCAAGGCCGCGATGCGCGCGACCTCGCGATGCCAGAGATCGATGATCTCCCGCGGCGTCGCCGCGGGCGCGAGGATGCCCTGCATCGAGCCCGCCTCCAGCTCCGGGTTGCCGGTCTCGGCCATGGTCGGCACGTCTGGCACCGCCGGCGAGCGCCGCTTGCCGGTGATCGCGAGGCCCCGCAACTGGCCGCCACGGATGACGGTCGCCGCCGCCGACAACGACGTCACGATGATCGGCGTGTGGCCGCCGACCGCGGAATTGATCGCCGGGCCGCCGCCGTTGAACGGCACGTGCACGAGATCGAGACCGTGCTTGAGCTTGAACAGCTCGCCCACCATCCGCACCTGGGTCGCCGCGCCCGACGAGGCGAAGGTGTATTTGCCCGGGTTCGCCTTCACGACATCGACAAGCTCCTGCACGGTGTTGGCGGGAAACGACGGATGCACCGACAGCACATGCGGGCCGGACGCCAAGAGCGTGACCGGCGCAAAATCCTTGATCGGGTCGTAGGGGATCTTGGCGTAAAGCACCGGGTTGGCGGTGAAGGCGCCGGCGGCGAACAAAAGCGTGTACCCGTCCGGCTTCGAACGCGCGGCGGCGCCCATGCCGATGTTCTCGCTGCCGCCCGGCATGTTCTCGATCAAGACGTTGTGGCCCCAGACCTCGGTCAGCTTCTGCGCGACCATGCGTGCGCTGACGTCGTTCGGGCCGCCGGCGGCGACCGGAACGATGATGCGCACCGGGCGCGACGGGTACGACTGCGCGAAGGCGCCGGTGGCGGCGAGCGCCAATCCGGAGCCGGCGAGCTGAAGAAATTGTCGGCGGGCGAGTTTCACGGCGTTTCCTGTTCTTTCCGCGTATTCTGATGCGTTTCTTGAGACGAGCATAGCCCGCGCACACAACGGCGGAAACACGCAGACGTCATCATTCTCGCGAGGCAAAATGTCCTCCGAGGTGTGACGTTTCCCTCATTCCTGAAATGAGGGAGCGGAGCGCCGACAGGCGCTCGGGTGCAGCGGCACCCGTTCGCGGCGATGCTCCCCCGCAGGCGTTTTGCGAACGCCTCGAGTCCCTTGCGATCAGGACCCTCGCCTCTCGGCGCTCCACCGCGGGATTTTTGGCTTCCGGTCCCGCGCGGGATGAAACCGGTGGGCTTCATCCCTGCGAATTCTCGCGTCCGCTGATCGAGGCGGAGGGCGGGTTTCCGGAGCCTCCCGGGATTTGCGTGCAAGGCAACGCGCGGGCCACCGCATCCCGCCCTGCCCTTACGATGCCTCGCGAAGAGCACCCTCGGCGAACGGGATGGCGCAACGCTAGACGCAGGCAAGCGCCTGTCAAACGAAAGCGAAGGTTGTGCACGGCGCGCTGTTGGCAAGCTGTTGATGCATGCATCGCGCAAGACAGCGAAAGCGCAGCGAAACCCCACGGGCACCCGCCTGACATGGGCATCCACAGAAATGTTGTGTCGCCTGCCGACATCCGCGCTAGCGTGCCCGCTTACGAGCGCGGTCCAGGCCAACCCACCCCATAGCGAAGTTCGAGATATGAAAGTGGTTCAGCGCGACCAGGCTGACGTACAACGTGCCAAAGGTGGTCGAATTCCTTCACGGGATAGCACTCATTGCTCGCGCACGGCACACACATGCTGCCGAGGGCGCAGGCCTGCCCGGAGGGAGCAAGCGGTACGCCAAGCTTGTTGAGGATTGCGAAGATATTCTCGCTGTTAAGCCCGACAAGCGCCGTGCTGCCCGCCGCCAGTTTCAGGAGCGCCTCCGATACTGGTTCGATCGGCGCTCGGCGCGTCGTCTGCTCGGTTACTGGCTTTTCCTCAAGCATGGAGCCCGGCGCCGGGAGCTGCACAACGGGAAGATTGTGCGCCGCGGCGATCCGTTCAATGGCCTGTCGGGAGCGCGTCGTGTGGCTGGAATAGAAATGTGTGAACTTCACGCCACGTAGCGTATCGATCAGAAGTTCTGCGCGCGCGTGGCCCCGGTCGGACAACGGAATACTCGGCTGGGTGTTGTCGGATTCCGGATGGCGGACGATCAGAATCGACACGGTCTGGGTCTGCGCAACAGCCGTTGCGGCCGTCCCAAGAACCGCTGCAAAGACAACGAGCGAAGACGCTATGAGTTTTCCTGCAACCATTTTGTGCCCCGTGTTTACACCCCAGCCGATAGTGAACTGTAGCAGCGTCGGTGCGCGGCCGTAAGGAGCCGCTGTCCCTCCCTTCGCGGGATGCCCCCATCCGCGCTACGCTGACCAATCGACATCGGCCACCAGCACCTGTGCGAGGTCACGATGGAATACTACTACGCGGAAATCATCGGCGTGGCGGCGGCCGCCGCGAGCCTCTACGCGGCGCACGCCAAGACCATCATTCCGCTGCGCATCGCAGCGGTGATCGCCAACCTGCTGGCCATGGGCTACAGCCTGTTACACGGCACCTATCCCACCTTCGTGCTTAATGCGCTGCTGTTGCCGCTCAACGCCTGGCGGCTGCACCAGATGATCGACCTGGTGCGCGGCATCGACACCGCGATCAAGAGCGACATGAGCGCCGAGTGGCTGCTGAAATACATGCGCCCGAAGCACTACCGCGCCGGCGACGTGATGATGGCGCGCGACGAATATGCGACCGAGGCGTTCTATGTCGTCGCGGGCGAGGTCGAGGTCGTCGAGATCAACCAGACCTACGGGGCGGGAACCCTGCTCGGCGAGATCGGATTGTTCACGCCCAACGGCCGCCGCACCATGACGGTGCGCTGCAAGACCGACGTCGAGGCCGCCGCCATCGGCTACGACCAGATCAAGGAACTGTATTTCCAGAATCCGCAATTCGGATTCCGCCTGCTGCATCTCATCGTCGCGCGGCTGCAGAGCAACGCCGGGCTGGCGCAGGCGATCGCCGCGCCGAAGGCGTGACGCCCGCGAAACAACACCAGGGCGACGGTCGCAAGGTGCGGTCGGAGGGCACTCAGTCGGCGCCGACCGTCTCACGCTCGGAGCGCCGGGAATGTTGCTTCCAATTCGCCAGGCACTCGGAAATGACCGTCGTCGAGCGCAAGGTCGATCGGTTCAAGGTCGCATATTTGAGGATTGCGCGTTGCACGCGCATCTCGTCGATCCGCAGCTTTTCGCGCAGCGTCTGCAGCTCGGCAATAAGGCAGTCGATTTCCTGCACCGAGGTCACCGCCACCCGCTGTAGCAGTGAGGCGAGATTGTCCGCCACTTGCTGACTATCAGCCCGCGGATCTTGCCGGACGATCTCGCGGATTTCCCCGGTGACGTCCGCCAATCTGTCGAGATCCGTAGGTTCATGCGTCAACAACAACATCTCAGATGCCCCCCGTCTGCTGCGGTTGATCCACGACGGCCTCTTGCTGCTGTGCTTGGGCCAGTCCTGGTTCTGCGGCTGCCACGCGGCGGGCAACCTCCGTCAGGAGATCGGCAACACCGGATTTTCCTTCTTCGCGCGCCTCTGCTGCCATTGCGAGAAAGCGAGCGGCATGGTTGCGGGGAGACTCTGCTGAGGTACTCACACACCAATCCTCGGTTTACATATGTTGGAGCGATCAGATCGTCAGGCACATGGTTGGCCGAATTGGGGCGGCACAGAGCGTCAGATTGATCAAGTTGCCGAAACCCGCGTTTGTGCTAGCGCTGATCTTGAAGACAGAACCCGGCATACTAAATCGAACCCGCGCCAGATGAAGCCTTGAGCCCGGAATGACGAGCGAGACGACCATAAACTGGCTGCGCAAGCAGCAGGAGAATGCCGCCCAAGCCATACGTGACTTGAGGTCGGGTCAAAAGATCGAGTTCGAAGGAAGCGATGTCACCGATGAGTGGATCTCGCGATACGAACGCCTTCTCGAACGGTACACGCGACTGATCGAAACCCATGAGCAACGGGATCGCGAGAAGAAGTTGAGCGAGGCGTTAAAGTTTACGAAGTGAGCGAGGTTGAATATAAGGGCAGCGGCAACCGCGATGCTGGGCATCATCCGAGACGTTGGTTCCTGCTACTGGAACAAAGATGAGCGCAATAGGTAGAGGAACTCCGCACACGTCCATACCGTTTCCCTGTGCACGTTCGCTAGTGTTGGTCTCCCAAAGACGCAGGAGCGACGTGTGGCCGGCTGGGAGACTTACCCGAGTGCGCCCGGTCGGCCTCTTCGCGTCTGATTGCACAATCTGCGGACTATCGCACGGTCTTGCGGAGCAGGACGGTGTTGTCGAACACCAGGTTGATCGTCCAGATCCACCGGCTGCCACGGAAGGCTTCAGGAAAGCGCCAATAGGCCGGCATCCCGACAATGCCGACTTCCTGGTCTAGGTATTCGAACGCCTGCGGCCACTTGGAGTTGTCGAAGCCCGGCTCTGTCCATCCGTTCGGGATCGGATAGCGGATCGCGAAGCAATGCTCGCGGCAGGTCGGCAGCTTGGCGAGCGGATGGATGCGTCCCAGGTGGGACGTGTCGTGGATGTTGCCATATTCGACAACGTCGTCGGGATGCGCGAGCGGCGCGATGGCGAACGACTGCGCTTTCCATGAGCTGTTGGTCTCGGTGCCGTCCGAGAACCGCGCGACAAAGCCGGCGTCACCGGAGTGCCAATCATTGCCGCCGAACACCTCCATGCCGAGGCCCAATTTGTCTTCCCAGTCCTGCGCCAGGACGGCGATCGTGTAGGGACGCTTCACGCGGAAGCGGACCACGTGGGAGTTGAACGGCGTGAACGGCGTGGCGTCGACGCCGACCAGCTTGCCGTTGATGTAAAGCTCGAAATAGTTGTCCGCGACCATAAAGCCGGTGACCACGTCACCGTCGCTGTCGATTTCGACGATGGGCAGCTTGTTCAAATCGACTTCGGAGAGATTTCTCGGCGTGACCTTGTTGCACTCGTTGTAGAGGTCGGGAAGCTTTGGCGCGGCCTGGAAATTGTTCGGTACCGGCACCGTAAAGCGCGTGCCGTCTTGCGCCACGACCTCACCAACCGGATTCTTGCGGATGTTCATGCCCGGCTGGTTGACCGCGCATGGCACCAGATCCTCGATCGTGATCTTGCCCAGCCCCTGCGTGACGATGCGCTTCGGCGCAGGGTCGGCCTTCGGAAGCGGCAGTTTCGACGGCCCCTTGGCCTGCTGCGCCTCCCCCGCGCCCACCATGAGCGCCGCCGCCACACCGAGAATTGCACAGGCATAGCGCACACAAGCAGCCAGCAGGTTCGACCGCAGCATCTCGTCCTCCCATGGTGTGAGCGAGCGCCAATTCGGATGAGCTTACATTATTCGTAAAAGTGTGGGCTGATCCATCCTGCGCGCCAGCTTCAGGGCGGTCACGGTCATAACGCCCGCGATTGGCGGATACGCTCGACCAATGCACGATGCGAGCCGATCGGATGACGGACAACATCGCGCCGTGTTGAGCCTGACCTTTAGTCAAATCCCCCGATAAGTCGCGGGATCGGATTTACGCCGCCGAAAGGTCGAGGCGGTCTGATCCGCCCGTCGATCTGAAAAGCCTGCGCGGGCCGCTCACGGTGAGCCGTCGATCCCGACGGACGCCGGCGAACCGGCAACTCATCATACCGATGCGCTCACGCGTCATAGGGAGGTCACAGCCATGGCCATCAATCTCGTCACGTCCATCATGCAATCCCTGACACCGGACATGATCGCAAAGATCGCGTCGCTGCTCGGCCTCGACCGCAGCATCGCCGAGAAGGCGATCGGCGCCGGCATCCCTGCGATCCTCGCCAGCTTCGCGAACATCGCGTCGTCACCCGAGGGCGCGCGGCAATTGTCCAATTCGCTGGCGCACCAGTCGCCGCGGGCGCTCGACCAATTCAGCCACGCCATCAGCGGATCGAATCCGGCGAGTCTCGCCGAGAGCGGCACCGGGCTCTTGTCGCAACTGATCGGAACCGGCGGCCTGAACGCGCTCTCCGCCGCCCTTGGCAGTTTCGCCGGCATCGGCACCAATACCGGCAAGTCGCTGCTTGGGATGCTTGGTCCGGTCGTTGCCGGCGCTGTCGGCCAACAGCAACGCGACCTCGGGCTCGACGCCAACGGCCTGGCGTCCCTGCTCACGTCGCAAAAGGATCAGATCGCGGCCGCGATGCCGTCCGGCTTCGCCAAAATGCTGAGCGCCACCGACCTGCTGGGGACTTTCGGCCGCGGCGCGCGCCGCACCGCCGACACCGTCTCGGCAGCGCGCGGCCAAATGGCCGGCCTGGCGGACGATGCGTCGCATCGAGCCCAGGCGGCATATGCGGCTTCGCGCAGCGCCGCTGCGTCATCGAGCTGGCCCTACTGGGCGCTGGCCTGCCTCGTCGCCGCCCTCGGCGTCGGCTGGTATCTCCTGTCGGACCACGACGGCCAGCAGGTGGCGCAGCAGAAAGCCCCGCCGCCGACGCTGGCAAGCGAAACGACCGTCGGCGCCCGGACACCGAACGTCACCGCGAGCGAGCTCACGATGGAGCTGAGCACGTCGGTCAACTCGGTGCGGACGGCGCTCCAGGGCATGACAAATCCCGATGCGGCGCGTGCCGCCCTGCCGCGGCTGCAGCAGGCCGCCGCCCGGATCGACCGGATCAATGTTCTGGCGGCCGAGCTTCCTCCGGCGGCAAGGCAGAGCGTCGCCGCTTCGCTTAAGCCGACCCTGACAACGCTCAACCAGCTGTTCGACAAGATCCTGGCGACGCCCGAGGTCGCGAGCGTCGCGAAGCCGACCATCGATGCGCTGCGAGCGAAGCTGGACGCGCTGTCGCGGGCTTGACGGCGAGCGCGCTAGTCCTTGCTGGTGCGTTCGGTCATGCAGACCGGCTGGTCGCAATAGCGCTTCACCTTGGCTGCCTTGCCTTTGCAGGGCCGCCAGCGGTTGCAATACATCTTCTTGCCCTGCGGGCAATTCTGGATCGCGCCGCCGCAGGTCACCGCGATCTTCTCGGCAGCGCTCTCGGCACCGGCGTTGTGCGCGGTGAGACTCAGGACGCCGATCCCCGCCGCCGTGGCCGCCATCAAGGCCAACTTCCACATGGTCGCTCTCCCTTGGCCTGCTCTCAACTGGCCTGCTCGATGGTGCGAGGGTAGCGCGCCCGGCCCCCCCGGGTCGAGGCTGGCTCCCCCTTGGGCTCCCCGGAGGGTAAACGCGCCCCGCCCCGCGATCGCCCGCGACGTGACGGCCGTCACAGCGACGCGCGGGCATCGCGCCTAGGTTGCCCGTTCACCCGCGTGCGACCCGGCCCGCGGGCCGTCTCCGCAGTCCGAAAGCGCCGTTATGAACCTGAGATTTGCCGCGATCACGATCGGATGCATGCTCGCCGGCGCCGCCGGTGCCGCCTATCACCGCGCGCACGGCTGGACCGCCGCATCGCCCGCGGCCCCGCTGCCGTCGCTGTTCATGCAGGCCGCGACCGCGGCGCCGGCGTCGGCATCGTGGCCGCCCGGCGGATCGGTCGCCTTTTACGAGGAGATGTTCGCGCTGCTCACCACGACGGCGACGCCGCGGGTGGCGGCGCGCAACACCGCGCCGGAGACGCCGCCGGTTCGCGACGGCAGTGCCGGCGCGGGCGAACCACCGCGCGGCCACGAGCTGATCGTGATCCGCGACCGCTTCGGCCGCCCGCTCCGGGTCGAACGGGCGACCGGCGGCTCGCGGGGCCCCAGGGCTATCCGCCGCTGACCGGACCGTACGCACCGCACAATCCGTACGGACCTTATGGGCCATACCGGCGCTGATTGGCGCGCGCTCCTGAACGGCCACACTCGAAAAAAATTTCAATACTCCGATGCCATCAGTTTGTCGGATTGCATTGCGCTGATCGGCGAGACGCGGTTGATTCAGCGTCTGACGGGGGCGCCGCCATGGACGATGTTCTGTTCCGCACGAACGATATTCTTGTCACGCCGGCCGTCGTCCGGTCCGGCCCGGTGTCGTATCAGGTCGCGACCATCACCAGCGTCGCCGTCTATCACCGGCAGCGGCTCCACCCGCTCGCGGTGACGCTCATCCTGGCGGCCGCCGCGTTTGCGGCCTTCGCTTATCTCGGACGCGAGCAATATCCGGACTACAGCCGGTGGAGCGCGATAGCGGCGCCGGTCGCGCTCATCCTCGGCGTCGCGTGGCAGCGGTTTCGCCCGGTTCTCGAGTACAGCTTCGTGATGAAGACGGCCGGTGGCGAAACCGAGACCATCACCACCCGTGACCGCGCGCAGGTGTTCGAGCTGCGCGATGCGATCGAAAACGCCTTCGTCCTGCGGACACCGGCCGAGCCATCCGGAAACGTCCGCGTGGAGTCGCCGGCCACCGCCGACACCCAGCCGGACGACGGCCTCCTCATCACCCGCGATTGGGTCGTCGCCGGCACGGATTCCGCGGCCGCCAAGCGGAACGACGCGATCGGCTGAAACGTTGACCACCGTCGGTAATTTGCGCCGCGGTGTTCCATGTTCGTGACGCTTCAGGTCGTAACACTGATCCTTGTCGCCATCGCGATGGCGCTGACGCTGGCACACGCGCTTGAGTGGCCGGGCAAGGCGCGGCTGTCGAAGGACGAATATCTCGCGGTGCAGCCGATCTACTATCCAGGCTTCACGTTCGGCGGCGTGGCGGAACCGCTCGGACTTGTGCTCCTGGTCGTGCTCATGGTGCTGACGCCACCGCGCTCGGCGGCATTCGCGCTGACGGCGGGCGCGTTCGTGGCGCTCGCCGGCTCGCACGCGACGTATTGGATGCTCACGCATCCGGTCAACAATTTCTGGCTCAAGGATCACGAGCTGAAAGGCGCCGGCGCGCGCTTCTTCGCCTTCGATCCACTCAATCGCGGCAGCAGCACGACCGCCGACTGGACCGCGCTGCGAGACCGCTGGGAGATGTCGCATGCACTGCGCGCCGCGCTTGGCTTTGCGAGCCTGATCCTCATCGCCACAGCCATCGCGCTATAAGCCTTCCACCCCCCTCCCATGCTTGCTACCATCGATGCGTGGACGGGTGTGCAATCGCCCGCCGCCAGGGACAACGCCCATCGTTGCGTAGGGAGGACTCACATGACACGCGTGTTCGCGACAATCGCTGCACTGCTCTTCGTCGGCTTCGCCGCCATCAACGGCGCGCCGAGCGCCAATAGCCAGTCCGGCCCGGGCTGGGTCCAGCTCTTCGACGGCAAGACGATGGACGGCTGGACGCCGAGTAACGACAACGTCAACTGGCGGGTGGAGGACGGCGCGCTGGTCGCCGACAAGTCCAAGGGCAAGGGCGGCAACCATCTCGTGACCAAGAACTCATACAAGGATCACGAGATCTATGCCGAGTTCTGGACCAGCGACGACGCCAACTCCGGCATCTTCGTGCGCTGCGATCCCAAGCAGATCGGCGCCAAGACCTGCTACGAGGTCAACATCTTCGACACGCGTCCGGACCCGAGCTACGGCACCGGCTCGATCGTCTACTTCTCCGAAGTGAGCCCGATGCCGAAGGCGGGCGGCAAGTGGAATACGTTCGAGATCACTGCCAAGGGCCGCAACATCGTCGTGAAGCTCAACGGCAAGGAGACCGTGAACCTGCAGAACGGCATGTTCGAGCAGGGGCACTTCACGCTGCAATATGGCGGCGGCGTGGTGAAATTCCGCAAGGTCGCGGTGAAGCCGCTCTGACGCCCTGGATCGCTACAGACGTTATCCTTTCCACTAAGTGAACTGCTCCGCGCCTCTGACGCTTCTTGTTAATGAAGCGTCGGAGGCTGCCGGATTCGCATTGCCGCCATGCGGTTTTGCGCAGTGTGGGTGCATGCCAACCTAATTTTAACGTCGATGCTGTATTGCACCCGTCAACGAAAATGACGGGAGGTGCTGCAATGGAACAGCGCAAACAGGATGAACTTCAGGACGTCGACATCGCCAGCATGAAAGTGCTGTTCAGCGTCGTTGCGGCGTCGTTCATATCGCTCGGCGTGATCATCTATATGTTTGGTGACGATCAGGCGGGCGCCATGTCGGTCGCCAACAATCCGCCACCCCAGATGACTGAGCGGGGAATGCGCAACCGGACGATCGAGCCGACCACGGTGCCGGGCACCACCGGCCAGACCGTCCGTCCGTAACGCTTCGTTCATTGCGATCGGCAAAGCCCCGCCCTTGGTGCGGGGTTTTTGCATGCGACGCTATCGCCGCGCGGCGCCGATTGAGCGGGCAGAAGATCGACACTAGCATCACGGCATGCCCCGCATTTCAACGGAAGCATCCGCGATGACGCCGCCTGCCCTTCTCTTCTCCGCCGCACTGGTACTCGCCATTGCCGGACCGGCCGCGGCGCAGAGCTGGCCAAACCGCCCCATCACCATGATCGCGACGTTCCCGGCCGGCGGCCCGACCGACGGCGTCGCCCGCGTGCTGGCGAACGAGCTCGGCGAGCGGCTCAAGCAGCGGGTCGTGGTCGAGAACCGCGGTGGCGCGGGCGGCACCATCGGCGCCGCCGCCGTCGCGAAGTCACAGCCCGACGGCCACACGCTGCTGCTCACCTCGACCGGACCACTCGGCTACTACCGCGTGCTCTACAAGTCGCTGAACTACGACCCGGTGAAGGATTTCGCACCGGCCGCGCTGCTCGGCACCATTCCGCAGGTGATCATCGTATCGCCCAAGCTGCCCGTGAAGACGCTGCGGGAATTCGTCGCCTACGCCAAGGCGAACCCCAGCAAGGTCAATATCGGCGACAGCGGCGTCGGCACGACGCTGCACATCCTGGCGGCGCAGATGGCGATGCTGACCGGGATCGAGATCCAGCACGTGCACTACCGCGGCGCCGCCGGCTCGGTCGCCGACGTCACCGGCGGGCAGATCGAGGCGGCGCTGTCCGGCTTCACGCCGAGCTTCGCGCACATGAAGGTGTTGGGCGTGACCTGGACCGAGCGGCTCAAGGTGCTGCCCGACGTGCCGACCTTCCGCGAGGAAGGCGTCGACATCATATCGGGGCTGTCACTGACGCTCGTTGCGCCGGCGAAGACGCCGCCGGAGATCATCGCGCAGCTCAACGCCGCCACCAACGATTTTCTGAAAAGCGAGCGCGGCAAGAGCTTCGAGACCAATTATTCGCTGCAGATCGCAGGCGGCACGCCGGAGGCGGCGCGCGACTTCCTGGCCGGCGAGACCGGGCGGCTCGAACCGGTGATCCGCAAGGCGAAGATCACGGCGGAGTAGAGCACGATCCCGAAAAGTCGGAACCGGTTTTCGAACAGGATCATGCTCGACTAGTTCGGCGGACGCGCTCAGCGCACCGGACATTCCAGCGTGCAGCGCAGGCCCGACGGCGCGAACTCGATATCGGCCTTGCCGCCGAGCTGGCCCGCGAGTCCGCGCTGGATGAGCGTGGTGCCAAAACCCTTGCGCGTCGGCGTCGCGACCGCGGGACCGCCGGTTTCCCGCCAGCTCACTTGCACGCGGTCGCCGTTGCCTACCGGACGCCAGTCGATGAACACCTCGCCGGTATCGTTCGACAAGGCGCCGTATTTCGCGGCGTTGGTCGCGAGCTCATGCAGCATCATCGAGATCATCACGGCGCTCGGCGGCGCGACTTGGAGACTTGGACCCGATAGGTGCACGCGCTCCTTCTCCTTGGCGCGGAAAGGCTCGAGCGCGCTCTCAACCAGGTGCGCCATGTCCGCGTTGCGCCACCGCTCCTCGCTGAGCAGGCCGTTGGCGCGGCCCATCGCGATCACGCGTCCCTCGAATTTTTGCAGGGCGTCGGGAATGTCATGGGCCTGGCGGAAGGTCTGCGCCGCGATCGACTGCACGGTCTGCAGCGTGTTCTTGACGCGGTGGTTGAGCTCGTCGACCAGCAGCGTCTGCATCGACTCCGCACGCGCCAGCCGCGTCGCGAGCCGGACGGCAAAGCCGAGACCGATCAGCAGCAGCCCGGTACCGATCGCCGCCGTCAACATGAGCTGGCGCACCAGCGGCGCGGTCAGCGTAGCTTCCGAGATGCCGGCCGCGACGGTCCAGCCGGTGACCTCCGAGCGCGCGAAGGCGGTGAGCAGCGGCACGCCCTCAAGCGACACCGTCGTGATCTTGTTTTCCGGAACCTTGAACATCTCCGCGAACAGCGTGGGCGATGCGCGCTGGCCGATGGTCTTTTCCGGATTCGGCACCCGGGCGAAGCTGATGCCGCTCTGGTCGAAAAACGAGAAGGTCCAATCTTCGCTTGGACGCTGCCGTTCGATGAGCCGCTGAAACTCGGCGAGTGACGGATTGAACGACAGGTCGTAGACGACCTCGCCGTTGCGGAACACCGGAACGGTGATCGTGATGATGAGATCCTTCGAGATCGATCCCTGGAACAGCGGCGAATAGGCCGGCCGCCGGGATTGAAACACCTCGCCGGTTGCGGTGTGCGTGGCGCGTGCCGGCAAGACCGCGCCGGGCGCCGCACGCGTGTCGAACACCTGCCGGCCCTCACGGTCCGCGACCACGATCGACTGGCTTTCCGGGAATTGACTGAGGAAGGCTTCGGCGTTGCGCCGGAAGTTCTCGAAATCGTCGCGCTGCAATGCCGCCGACAGGGCGAGCACCTGCAGGCCGGCGGTCATGCTTTTGACTTCGCTGTCCAGGACGAGCCGCGTCGAACGCACGAGCTGCAGCACGCGGGCAAACGCCTCTTCCCGCCGTTCGTTGTGATGCTGGTAGACAATGACGCCTGCAAACAGGATCAGAGGCAACACGGTGCCGGCAACGAGCAAACCGAGCCGCACAGGCAGGCTGAACTTGGGTGACATGGAACCCTATCGCCGGCCCCCCATAGAGCCGACAGTCCTTCGACTATAGAATGGAATGAATTCAAACTACCAGCGCGATCGCAATAACATGGGATCGATGGGCGACTAGATTTTGTACTTTTTCTCGAGCGAGTCCCAGCCCGGCTTGTCGACCAACCGTTGGCGCTCGGAAAAGTCGACTGCCAGCAGCGAAGCATCGCCAACGGCACCTTTTTCCCGCAAAGTTCCAAGCGCGAGCTGCATGCCCCGGATCGAGGCCTGCAATGCGAGATTGGCATAGAGCACCCCGGCGAAACCAAGCTGCTGGAGCTTGTCGTTTGAGAACTCGGGCGTGCGACCGCCGAGCACGATATTGATGATCTGCGGCCACGGCAGCTTGCCGATGGCGGCGATCTGTTCCGCTGTCTGCGGCGCCTCGATGAAACCGACGTCTGCGCCCGCTTCCCGATAAGCCTCGGCGCGGTCCATCGCCGCCTCGAAACCGTCGGTCGCGATCGCGTCGGTGCGCGCGACGATGATGAGGTCGAGGTCGGTGCGCGCGTCGGCGGCGGCCTTCACCTTGGCGACCATCTCGGATTTCGGGATCGTCTCCTTGCCGTCGAAATGGCCGCAGCGTTTCGGAAACACCTGGTCCTCGATCTGGATGGCGTCGGCGCCGGCACGCTCCAGCAGCTTGACGGTGCGGTTCATGTTGAGCGCATTGCCGAAGCCGGTGTCGGCATCGACCATGATCGGCCCCGGGAAGACGTCGCGGATCGCGGCGACATGATCGCAAAGCTCCGACAGCGTCACGAGGCCGTTGTCGGGAATCCCGAGATAGGTGTTGGCGATCCCCGCCCCGGTGACATAGGCGGCCGGAAATCCGAGGTCGGCGACCACGCGGGCGGCGAGCGCATTGGCCACGCCGGGCAGCACGGCGGCGGCGCCCGGCCGGAGCAGTTCGCGGAATTCGAGGCGGGTGGAACGGGCAGTCATGGATCGGGACTCCTTCATTCCTGCTGTATACCCGCTGTTGCGGCCATGCGCATAGATAACGAATAATGCGGCCTGGGACCGCCAAGACACCGCCAGGGGGGCAATAACAACAATGTCAGGACTGCCGATCACCTTCGCCTGCGGGCTCTACGACCGCATGCTCGCGCTGCACACCGGGGAGGTGAAGCCCGACGGCATCGACCTCAACTTCCTGGCGATCGACCATCCGCGCGAGATCTTCGACCGGATGGCGAACAATCTCGAATTCGACGCCGCCGAGATGTCGAGCTCCGACTATTTCCGGCATGCGGCGCGCGGCGACTGTCCGATGGTGGCGATCCCGGTGTTCCCGTCACGGGTCTTCCGCCACGGCTATATCGCCGTCGACAAGCGCGTGATCCGCGAGCCGAAGGACCTCGCCGGCAAGCGCATCGGCGTGCCGCTCTACGCCATGACCGCGGCGATCGTGATCCGTGGGCTGCTGCAGCACGACTACGGCGTCGATCTCTCCGGCGTGACCTGGGTCGAGGGCGGCATGAACGACACCAAGCCGCACGGCGCGCCGAGCACGATCCCGCTGGTGCGGCCGGTGCAGCTCGAGCTCTACACCGACAAGATGTCGCTCAACGACCGGCTGGAGTCCGGCGATATCGCCGCCGTCATCGGCTCCGCCTTGCCGAAATCGGTCAAGACCAATCCCAATATCGGACGGCTGTTCCCGGACTTCCGCAAGAGCGAGATCGAGTATTACCGCAAGACCAAAATCTTCCCGATCATGCATCTCGTGGTGCTCAAGCGCGACCTCTACGAGAAGCATCCGTTCGTGGCGACCAGCCTCTACAACGCCTGCTGCGACGCCAAGGCGATCGCCTACCGCAAGATGCGCGAGCTCGGCACGCTGCGCTACATGCTGCCGTGGATGGCGGCCGAGATCGAGGAGATCGAGAGGTGTTCGGCGGCGATCCCTGGCCCTACGGCATCGACGCCAACCGGCCGTCGCTCGACGCGCTGGTGCAATATCTCGCCGACCAGGCGCTGATCGAGAAGCCGGTGCCGGTCGAGAGCCTGTTCGCGCCGATCTTCGGCCAGGCGTCGAAGCCGTGAGCATGATGTGATGATGATGCGATGATGCACATCATTGGTAAGCAGAGCCGGGCCATGCGGGCAGCCTGTTCCCCTCCCCCTTGTGGGGAGGGGTTAGGGGTGGGGGTGGATCGATGACGGCGATCGCACGCGTCAAACTTTTACCCCCCTCCCCGACCCTCCCCCACAAGGGGGGAGGGAGAGGAAAGGTCGCCGCCGCCTCACTCAGCAAAGCGCCGCCGATTGAACACGCAGCGAGCGCGCGATGACCGACGCCGCGGCGCCCTCGCCTGCCCGGCATGCGATCCGCTGGCGCACGCATCTCGATCACGTTCTCGTCTTCGCCATCATCATCGCGCTGTGGTCGCTCGCGACCTGGCGCTTCGGCACCTACTGGGTGTCCTCGCCCTGGGCAGTCGCGATCCGCTTTGTCGAAATGGTCGCGAGCGGCGAGTTGATCCGCCACGCCGGCTATACGCTGGCCGAGGCGGCCGCCGGCACGCTGATCGGCGGCGTGCCCGCCGTGCTGCTGCCGCTCCTGCTGCGGCGGCATCCGGTGATGGTCGCGATCCTCGACCCCTTCATGATCGGCGGCTACGGCGCGCCCAAGCTCGCTTTCGCGCCGCTGTTCATCGTCTGGTTCGGCATCGGCATGGAGTTCGAAGATCGCATTGGTGGTCAGCGTGGTGTTCTTCATCGTCTATTTCGCGACCTTGAACGGCGTGCGCGCGCTCGACGCCAAGCTGGTGCAGACCGCGCAGATCTTTGGCGCCAGCGAGCGAGCCGTTGCACGTCATATTGTCCTTCCGGCCGCGATCCCCTCGATCTTCGCCGGCTTCCGCATCGCCGTGCCCTACGGCATCGCCTCGGCGGTGATCGCGGAGCTGATCTCCGCCAACCGCGGGCTCGGCTACCTGGTGCAGAACGGCGCGATGAATTTCGACACCACCGGCGTGTTCGTCGCCGTGCTGATGGCGACGCTGCTGGTGCAGGCGGCGACCTGGCTGATGAACGCGTTGGAAGCATGGCTCCTGCGCTGGCGACCGCCGGTCGAGCCTGTGATGGAGAGCGGCCCGTGACCGCGCTCCTCGAAATCAAAAAGCTCGGCAAGCGCTTTCCCACGCGCCACGGCCGCGAGCCGTCGCCGTGGGTGATCCAGGACCTTTCATTCTCGGTCGCCGACGGCGAGTTCCTCACCATCGTCGGGCCGTCCGGCGCCGGCAAGTCGACGCTGCTCAACATCATCGCCCAGACCGACACTGCCACCGCGGGCGACATCCTGCTCAACGGAATGCCGGTCACGACGCGCGACCCGCGGGCGCTGAAGCCGGGGATCGAGCGCCGCATCGGCTATGTCACGCAGGACGACAACCTCCTGCCCTGGCGCTCGACGCTCGACAACGTGCTGTTCTCGCTCGAGGTGCAGGGCAAGCTCGACGATGCGAGCCGCGCGCGCGCCGAGAAGCTGATCCAGGCGGTCGGGCTCGCCGGCTTCGAGAAATATTATCCGCACGAATTGTCCGGCGGCATGCGCAAGCGCACGGCGCTGATCCGCACCCTGGTCTACGATCCGCCGATCATCCTGATGGACGAGCCGTTCGCCGCGGTGGACGCGCAGACGCGCACGCAATTGCAGGCCGACCTGCTGCGGCTCTGGGACCTCGGGAGGAAGACCATCGTCTTCGTCACCCACGACATCACCGAGGCGATCGCGCTCGGCGACCGCGCGCTGGTGCTGTCCAAGCAACCGTCGCGCATCGCCGCCGAGCACGCGATCCCGATCCCGCGCCCGCGCAACGTGAAGGACATTTTCGCGCTGCCGGGATTTGCGGCGACCTACGAGAAGATCAGGGCGGACGTGCAATGACCGATGTCCCTGCCACCATCGCCGATGCAACCGGCGGCTCGGTCGTCTCCCGCCAATGGCTCGTCTACGGCGGCCGCATCGTCCTGACGATCGCGCTGCTCGCGGGCTGGGAATACGGCGCCCGCACGCTCGGACCGCTGTTCTTCGCGCCACCGCTCGAGACCGCGCAGCGCCTGTGGGAGTTGGCGCTGAACGGCCAGATGGTCGCCGACATCATCGCGACGCTACGGGTCGCGGTGGCGGGCTTCGCCATCGCCGGGATCGTGGGCGTGATCCTGCCGTTCCTGCTGCGCCGCTCGCCGCGCGCGACCGAGGCGGTCGAGCCCGCCATCATGTTCACCATGGGCATCCCGAAATACGCCCTCGCCCCCTGGCTGATCCTCTGGTTCGGGATCGGCGACATGCCGAAACTGGTCGTGGTGGCGCTGGTCGTGTTCTACATCGTGTTCATCACCACCTTCGCCGGCATCCGCGGCGTCGACCGCCGGCTGATCAGCATGGCGCGCGTGATCGGCGCAAGCGAACGACGCATCTCGCGCGAGATCATCTGGACGTCGCTGCTGCCGTTCTTCTTCACCGGGCTGAAGATCGCGTTCCCGCGCGCGGTGAGCGCCACCATCGTGGGCGAATTCCTGGTCTCGACGCAGGGCGTCGGCCGCTATATCGAAGGCGCGCGGCAAGTCTCCGACACCACCGGCGTGTTCGCCGGCGTCGTGATCGCGCTGGCGCTGGTGCTGGTCATCAATGCGATGCTCAACGGCATCGAGCGCTGGGCGCTGCGCTGGCGTCCGGTCGAACGCGAGATGGAATTGTAGTTTGTAAAACACACTCCGCTCGTCCCCGCGAAAGCGGGGACCTAGTCTAAGAGCTAGCTGGATTCCCGCTTACGCGGGAATGAGCGGAGGGGAGAGCCAGAAGTGGGGAGCGACAAAATGAAACTCGCAAGCTATGTCGTAGACGGGATCGAGACGTTCGGCGTCATACGCGGCAACGACGTCATCACCATGAACGGCCGCTTTGGCGGACGCGGCGCGACGCTACGCGATGCGCTGAAGTCAGGCCTGCTGCCGCAGATCAAGGATTCGATCGCGAGCGCGAAGCCCGATCACACGATCTCCGAAGTCAAATTCCTGCCGGTGATCCCAAATCCCGAGCGGATCGCCTGCGCCGGCATCAACTACCGCTCGCATGCGAGCGAGACCGGACGCGAGATTCCGAAACAGCCGTCGATGTTCCTGCGGCTCACCGATACGCTGGTCGGACACGAGGGCGAGATGATCCGCCCGAAGATTTCCACCCAGTTCGATTTCGAAGGCGAGCTTGCCGTCATTGTCGGCAAGGGCGGTCGCTACATCCCGAAGGAGCGCGCACTCGACCATGTCGCCGGCTACACCTGCTTCGTCGACGGCAGCGTGCGCGACTATCAGAAATTCTCGGTGACCTCGGGCAAGAATTTTCCCGGCACCGGCCCGCTCGGACCGTGGATGGTGACGACAGACGAAATCCCCGACCCCACTAAACTTACATTGACGACGCGGCTCAACGGCCAGGAGATGCAGCGCTCCGGCACCGATCTCCTGATCTATTCGATCCCGCACATCGTCGCGTTCTGCTCCGACTTCACGACGCTGGCGCCCGGCGACGTGATCGCGACCGGCACGCCGGAAGGCGTCGGCCACCGCCGCAACCCGCAGGTCTGGATGAAGGCCGGCGACGTGCTCGAGGTGGAGATCACCGGAATCGGCACGCTGCGGACCAGGATCGTGGATGAGAAGTAACGCTTCCCAATTTCGGACTCGACATCGCGGCTTCCGCTGACGTGCTCCCTCTCCCCGCTGGGGAGAGGGAATCCGACCGAGTTCGCGGCACCGTTCAGCCCGCTACGGAATAAACGCTTCCGTATACAGCCCCTCATAGCTCTTGAGCCGGTCCTCCGGGCGCAACAGCCCGGCCTCGACGTTATAATTTTCGCCATTCTCGAGCGCGGCGCGCACCGTCACCGGACGCGCCGGCGTCGCCTTGCGGATCTGCTCGAAGCCGGCCGCGAACACCTTGTCGTCGAGCGCGGCGAACCGCTTCTTCAAGAGCGCCATCGCCTCGGCCGGATTGTCGCGCAGGAAATTCGCCGCCTCGGTGATCGCGCGGCCCATCTTCTCGCAGACGCTCCTGCGCTTCTCGCAGGTCGCGGGCTGCGTGATCAGGCTCGCCATGCCGAACGGCGCCATGTCGGGCGGGTCGCCGTCGGCGCCGCTCGCGATCAAGGTCGCCTCACCGTCGAGCACCGGGCCGATCGGCCACGGCATCGACATCGCAAAGCCGTCGATCTGCTTGGTCTTGAACGCCGCGAGCGCGGCCGGCGGCGCCATCGGCGAGATGCGGAAATCGGTCGCGGTGTCGAGCCCGGCGCGCTTCGCCAGCAGCAGCGGGAAGCCGTGCAGGATTGAGCCGATGGCGTCGACCGCGATGGTACGCCCCTTCAATGCCCGGATGCGGTCGTTGAGCGGCGCCTTCGGATCGAAATTCGGCACCAGGTCCTTGCGCAGGATGATCTGCACCACTGGCCGGTCGAGCGGATTGGCGATCGAGAGGAGCCGCTGCCCCTTGGCGGCGGCGCGCGTCTGCACCACGGTCGAGGCCAGCGCGAAATCGGCGCTGCCGGAGATGATCGCATTGGTGGCGCCCGGGCCGGCGATCACCAGCCCCTTCACCTTGAGCCCGTTCTTGGCGAAAAAGCCGCGGTCCTCGCCGAGATAGGCGGCCGAGAACGTCAGCGCGACATTCGGATAGGCAAACACGATGTCTTCGGCCTGTTGCGCCGGCGCGGTGGCCGGGACAAGAGCACCGGCAATGACGAGTGCGATCAGCGTTCGTCGCATGGTCTTCTCCAGAAGCGTTCTCGGAAACGATCTTGGCCGCTGGCGCAAACGGCTGCAACCGATTATGACCGGCGGATGCCATCCGAGGTTCTGATCAAAGGCCGCGACGCGGCATTCTTCGCCGAACGGCTCGGCCCCGCGCTGCCCGAGCTGCGCTTCCATGCCGCACACGACCCGGCCGAGGCGCTGGCGAAATGCGCCGGCGCCGACATCCTGATCATCCGCACCGACGAGATTTTCGCCGAGCTGGTCGCGGCGATGCCGAAGCTTCGCTTGATCCAGGCGCTCACCACCGGCACCGACCACATCCAGGCGCTGCCGAATCTGGGGAAGCACGTGACGCTCGCGGCCGCGCGCGGTTTCCACGGCCCGCAGATGTCGGAGCTCGCCTTCATCTTCCTGCTGCACTTCACGCGCGACTTTCGCGACCTGTTCGCGACGCAGGCCGCGCATCGCTGGAACCGGGTCGAGCAAAGCCTGCTGGTCGACCGCACCGCGGTCATCGTCGGCGTCGGCTCGATCGCCGAGGACCTGGCGCAGAAGTGCAAGGTGTTCGGCATGCGCACGGTGGGGGTGAGCGACGGCCGCCAGGAGGCGCCCCACTTCGACGCGATCCTGCCGCGCGCGAAGCTCGACGAAGCGGCGGCGCAGGCGGACTTCCTGATCGTCTTGATCCCGCACACGAAGGAAACGACCAACCTTATCGGCGAGAGCGTCTTCAATGCGATGAAACCGTCAGGCGTGCTGATCAACATTGCGCGCGGCGGCGTGGTCGACGAGGACGCGCTGATCGCGGCGCTGCGCGCCGGAAAGATCCGCGGCGCCGGGCTCGACGTGTTCAAGACCGAGCCGCTGCCGAAAGCGAGCCCGTTGTGGGACATGCCGAATGTCTTCATCACCTCGCATGTCGGCGGCATGGCCGACACCTATGGCGACCAGGTGATGCCGCTGCTGGTCGAGAACCTGCGCGCGTTCACGGCGGGACAGCCGGAGCGCGTGCGTTTCATTGTGAAGCGATAGGGAGAGCTTGCGTATGTCTGCGATCGAACGCGTCGAATTCCCCACCTCCATGCAAGAGCTCGAGCGCCGCTGGGCCACGGTGCGCAAGGAGATGGAGGCGCTCAACATCGACGCGCTGATCACGCAGAATTCGAGCGACTGGCTCGGCGGCTATGTCAAATGGTTCACCGACGTGCCGGCGCACAACGACTATCCGCGCAACGTCATCTTCTACCGCGACGACCTCATGACCGTGGTGGAGATGGGCAGCATGGGCCGGCGCGACACGCTCGGCGGCAAGGACCCGCTCAATCCCGGTGTCGGCGAATGGGTGTTCAGCCCGTCGTTCTATTCCGTCGGCTACACCCACGCCTATGACGGTGAGCTGGTCGCCGGCGAGATCAAGCGGCGCGGCTGCAAGACCGTCGGCTGGGTCGGCAAGGGCCGGCTGCAATACGACCTCGTGCGCGTCACCGAGGAGCAGGCCGGCAACGTCACGTTCGTCGACGCCACCGACTGGGTCGACCGCATCAAGGCGATCAAGAGCGCGGAGGAGATCGCGCTGATCCGCCGCGCCTGCGCGATGCAGGACGCGCAATGGGCGGCGATCCTGCCGAAGATCAAGCCCGGCATGCGCGACTCGGAGCTGACCGCGCTCGCGCAATACGAGGGCGAGCTGCTCGGCAGCCAGCAGGGCCTGTTCCGCTGCTCGTCGGCGCCGCTCGGCGAGCCGGCGGTGCTGCGCGGACGGCACTACCAGGGCCGCACCATGAAACAGGGCGACTACATGACGCTGCTGATCGAAAACAACGGCCCGGGCGGGCACTATGCGGAGCTCGCGCGCACTTTCGTGATCGGCAAGGCGTCACAGGAACTCCGCGACGCCTTCGCGGTCGTGGTCGACGCGCAGAAGCACACCGTGAAGAACCTGAAGATCGGCGCCAAGCCCGCGGAGATCTATGCCAGCCACAACGACTACATGAAGAGCCGCGGCGCGCCGCCGGAGATGCGGCTGTACGGTCACAGCCAGGGCTACGACCTGGTCGAGCGTCCTCTTCTGCGTTCCGACGAGACCATGCCGCTCGCCGCTAACATGAACATGGCGGTGCATCCGGGCTTCTTCAAACCGACCAACTTCGCCTTCATCTGCGACAACTTCCTGATCAAGGAAGACGGCACGGTCGAGCACCTGCACAAGAGCGAACAAAAGATCTGGGAGCTGTGATGCCTGCCCAACACAAGATCGCCCGCGTTCACGCCACGCCGCTGCGCATCCTCAGCGATTTCTCCTGGCTCGGCGTGAAGCGGGAGAACGCCGCCTCGGCCTGCTTCGTCGAGGTCGAGACCGACACCGGCCTCAAGGGCCACGGCATCACCCAGCATTCCGACTCGGCCGCGGTCGCGGTGCAGATCAATAATGTCGGGCCGAAGCTTCATGGCCTCGATCCGCTCAATAACGAGCGCATCTGGCACGTGCTGTACTGGACGCTCTCCGGCGGCGCGCAGGTGCAATATGCGAGCTGGGCGATCTCGGCGCTCGATACCGCGATCTGGGACATCAAGGGCAAGGCGCTCGCGACGCCGATCTGGAAGCTCCTCGGCGGCGCGCGCGACAAGGTGCAGGCCTACGCCACCATCGGCGTGCCGGGCGCCGACATCGAGCAATTGTGCGAAGCGGCGCGGCGGCTGGTGGCGATGGGCTTCAAGTGCCTGAAGACGCAGGTCGGCCGCCCCGGCCTCGACAATCTGCGCGGCCAGAAGCCGATGATCGAGATCGTGCGCAACGACGCGCGCCGCATCAAGGCGCTGCGCGAGGCGCTCGGCGACGACATCGAGATCGGCATCGACGCGCAGTGCCGCCTCGACCTCTCGCATGCGATGGAGCTGGTGCGGCTGATCGAGCCCTATCACGTGAGCTTCTTCGAGGAGCCGCTGGTGCAGAACGACGTGCTGTTGATGGCCGACATGCGCCGGCGCTCGCGGATGGCGATCCACGCCGGCCAGGCGGAGGGCCTGGGCTTCCGCTTCCGCGACATGCTGCTTGGCGAACGCGATCGACGTGCTGCAGCCGAACGTCTCGGTCACCGGCGGAATCACCAATTGCGTGCGCGTCGCCGGCCTCGCCTCCGCCTTCAACGTGCCGATCAACGGCGGCGGCTATTTCTGGCACAATATGCATGTGCAGGGCGGCTGCGCCGCCGGCACCACGCTCGAATACCAGACCGCGGCGGTGAAGACCTGCGAGGCGATCTTCACCGGCATGCCGCCGCTCGACAAGGACTGGCTTACGCTGCCGGACACGCCCGGCCTCGGATTCGACCCGAAGCCGGAGATGATCAAGGAATTCACGATGAAGTAGCGCGGCCATCGGGGACACAAAAATGAAACTGCGTTCTCTCCTCCGCTCATTCCCGCGCAAGCGGGAATCCAGGCTTGCAGCTCCATCGACAAGGATTCTGGGTCCCCGCTTGCGCGGGGACGAGCGGAGGTTGGTGCTTGCGCTTTGCACCGCGAGCATCATCGCGCTGTTGACCACGCCAGCCATGGCGCAATCGTCGGCGGAAAACTTCTTCCGCGGACAGACGGTGCGGATCGTGGTCGCATCCGGACCATCCGGCGGCTTCGACACCTTTGCGCGGCTCCTTGCACGTCATCTCGGCAGGTTCGTACCCGGCAATCCGACCTTCGTGGTGCAGAACATGCCGGGCGCCGGCGGACTGCGCGCGGCGGGCTATATCGCCAAAGTCGCGGCGCCTGACGGGCTCACCATCGCCGCGGTGCAAGGCGGCATGGCCAAGGCGCCGCTGCTCGGCCTCGTCGGCGCCGACTACGATTCGACCAAGCTGCGCTGGATCGGCAACCTCAACAGCGAGGTGCATGTCTGCGTCGCCTGGCACACCTCGGGCATGACCACGATCAAGGAGGCGATGCAGAAGGAATTGATCGTCGGCGCCTCCACCGGCGCCGACTCCGAGCTGGCGCCGAACGCGTTCAACAACCTGCTCGGCACCAAGTTCAAGGTCATCCCCGGCTACCAGGATGGCCCGCGCATCCTGCTCGCCATGCAGCGCGCGGAAGTTGTCGGCCGCTGCGGCTGGTCGTGGTCGTCGGTGGTCTCGCAGCATCCGGAATGGGTCAAGGAAAAGACCGTCAGCACGCTGGTGCAGTGGCCAACGAAGCACGCCGACCTCCCGAACCTGCCGCTGGCGCAGAACCTCGCGACCAGCGACGACGACCGGCAGGCGATCGACTTCCTGTTCGGGCATCTCGTGATGTCGCGCTCCTATGTGCTGCCGGCCGACGTGCCGGCCGATCGGCTCAACGCGCTGCGCGCCGGCTTCGACGCCATGGTCAAGGACAAGGCGGTACAGGCCGACTTCGTGAAGTCCAACCACGAGCTGGCGCCGATGTCGGGCGCCGACGTCAACGCGCTGGTGAACAGGATCTACGCGACGCCGAAGCATGTCATCGACAAGGCGCTGACCGCGATCGCGGGCGCGAAGCGCTAGCACGAAGCATGGCGTTCGCGATCAAAGCTGAGGTTCGCGACGCGCGGGCGAAGGCGTTCGCGTTCACCGCGCAAAAGACGATGTATGGCGGCAAGCGTATCGCCGAAGGCGATACGGTTTTCGTGTTCGCGAGCGAGAACGAGGGCGGGCAAGGCCTCATCGCGCGCGGCGTTGTCACTTCCGTCGAAGCCATCCCGAAGAAGCGCGACATCACCCGGCAAACGCCGCGGGTGAGCCTGTCGATCAGACGCACTGTGCTCGCAAAGCGGCGGCTGGGGCGGAGCGAGCTCAAAGCTCTCACCGACTGGAATGACGGTCGGCCCGGAACCGAGCTCAATTTCAAATTCTATCGTCAGGCAACGAACAAGATCGTCGGCATCTCGGACGCGGCCGCGGCGTTCCTCGATGAATTCTTCTAGCTGCTTGCGCTTTGGTCGCCGCGCACCAGCACCACGATGCGGCCCTTGGTCTCGTTTGGGTCAGGTCTCAGTGCCCGACGAAGCCAAGGCCATCAAAGTCGCCATCAAAGATTTGCCGGTGACTCAACCCGCATCACCAAGAGAGCCGGCGACACAAAAAAAGACCCCCGCTTGAGAACGAGGGCCGTGGAGGTTGTGCCGCTTCATGGGGGTTAGTGTCCGTGAGAAGCGACGGGATGGAGAGATGGCATCACAGCCAATCTCTGCTGGCAACAGCACGCAGACACCACTGGCGAGGATGGATAATGGAACTTTGCTATTCCCCTTACGGTTAGCAGTGCGGCTTAATCACGCCTATGCCGGAGCTACCATGAAGCTTCAGAAGATTTATTCCGCGTTGCTCGCCACTGATCTAAGTGCGGCGGAAAGCTGGTATACGAAGCTGCTCGGTCGCGGACCTGACTATCGGCCGATGGAAACTCTGATCCAGTGGGACCTGTTCGCTCAGGGTGGATTGCAGCTCGCGACCGACGACAATCTCGCGGGTAACGGAGCCTTGTTTCTGCTAGTCGGCGACATCGCGACGGAGCGCCAGAGGCTGCGGGATCTCGGCATCTCGCTTGGCGACGATATTCCAGGGCGACTATTCTACGCTGGCGCAGGTGCGCGACCCCGACGGCAACCAGATCACGTTAGCGACGCCGCCATCGCCATACCCGCCGGCATGATAACAGCGGTGGCCTAGTTCATCGCTTCTGGTTCTGGGGAGCGTCTTGCTTGCCTTTTCCACCTGGAGTGCCGGTCTGCCCTGGGTTGGTGGGCTTCCGTTGTTGTGGTGGCTGGGACGTGTCTTCGTCCTGCTCCACACCTCCAGGATGATTGAGAGCTTCCTCGCCGCTGAGACCTAACTGCGTGTTCTGATTCTTCTGCGCAGGGCCTCCCTGTTGGCCTTCGCGGATAGCCTTCTTGTTCTTCTCGTGTGTCGTCATGGGTGACCTAATGCTTTAAGTGCTTCGTGATCTCTTCCAGAGTCGGTGCCTTCACCACGTCGTTATCGGCACCATAACGCCGAGACAGCGTATATCCGTCAGGGCCACGCATCAGGTCGTAACCCATGAAGTGGGCTGCAACGGCTACTTCGTATTCTTGTGAGGTGACGACCATGCCCTGTTAATTTCAGGCGGCATGAAAAGTTCCAGAAACTGGCCCACCCTGCGATATGTCAATTCGGCGGCCGCACGAACGGCACGAAGCGCACCAGCATCACGATGCGGCCCTTGGTCTCGTTGGGTGCGGTCTTTTCGACGACGGTGAGGTACTGAACGTTGTCGGGAGGGCCGAGCGGCATCACCAGCCGTCCGCCGACCTTGAGCTGATCGAGCAGGAGCGGCGGCACATGACCGATCGCCGCGGTCACGATGATCACGTCGAACGGGCCGCATTCCGGCCAGCCCTGGTAGCCGTCCCCCACCCGCACCCGCGCATTGTCGAGCCCGAGATCGCCCAGGATCTTCATGGCTCCGACCGCGAGCGGCGCGACGATCTCGACAGTGCAGACCTGCTTGGCGAGCCGCGCCAGGATCGCGGCCTGGTAGCCCGAGCCGGTGCCGATCTCGAGCGCGGCGTGGTCGGGAGCGACCTCGGCAAGATGCGTCATCAGGGCGACGATGAACGGCTGCGAGATGGTCGAGCGATGTCCGATCGACACCGGCCGATCGACATAGCCGATGCCGCAGGTGCCGTCCGGGATGAACTTGTGGCGCTCAATCTCCGCCATCACCTTGAGCACATCCTCCGAGACGCCTTGCGGCAACGCGTCCGGATCCTTCTGCGCATGGCTGCGGATGGTCTCGATCATCGCGGCGCGCTCACGCGCGCATGACGCCTCCTCCGCCGCCGCGTCAACCGCGCCGGCAAGGAAAGCGAGAGCCACAACCAGCCATCCAATCTTCATGTTGGCCTCCGTCCGGAGGCGGACCTCACTGCGGCTTGAGGCCGGCCGCCGCGACCGCCTTGGCGACGCGTTCCTGTTCATCCTTCATCGCGCGCCCGAGATCGTCGGTGCCGCCGCTCGCCGGCTCGGCGCCGATCTTGTCCATCGCGGCGATGACCTCCGGCTCCTTCACGATCACGGCGATTTCGCTCGCGATCCTCTGCACGATCTCACGCGGTGTGCCGGTGCGCGCGAACAGGCCCTGGTTCACCTCGAAGTTATAGCCCGGAATCGTCTCCGCGATCGTGGGCAGGTTCGGCGTCAATTTGGCGCGCTTGGCGCCGTTCGACACGATCAGCGTCGCGCGCTTGGTTTCGACGCCGGCTGAGAGCGAGGCGTAGGACGAGAACACGAAATCGATGTGGCCGCCGAGCAGCGCCGTCACCGAGTCCGCCGAGCCCTTGAACGGAACCTGGGTCAGCTTCACGCCGAGCCCGGACTGCACCGCCTCCATCGAGAGATGGTGGAAGCTGCCGACGCCCGAAGTGCCGTAGGTCGCCTGGCCGCCCTTGGATTTCGCGTAAGCGGCGAACTCCTTCATGTTGGTCACCGGCACCTTCTGATTGGCGGCGAGCCAGATCGGCGCCGTCGCCACGAACGAGACCGGCATCATGTCCTTCGGATTGTAGGGCAGCTTGTTGTAGATCAGCGGGCTGATCGAAAGCACCGCGCCGTCGGTCATGAGAAAGGTGTAGCCGTCCGGCGCTGATGCGGTGAGCGCGGCGGCGCCGATGCCGGCATTCGCGCCCGGCCGGTTCTCGATCACCACCGGCTGCCCGATGCGCTCCTGCAGCCGCTTGCCGACGATGCGCGAGAGCGTGTCCGGCAATCCGCCCGCCGGATTCGGCACGATGATGCGGATCGGCTGGTTCGGATATTGCTGCGCCTGCGCCCATGCCGGCACGAGCATGGCCGCGACCAGGGTCGCAATTTGCGCCGCGCGAAGCAGAACGGAATTCATTGCGAGATCTCCCCGGCACGGCACGCTTGCCGACATGTTTATAAAAATGGCTTTGAAACCGTTATCCGCCGGTCAGTTTACGCGCCACGGCCTCGGTAGCAAGAACTTAACCACCGGACAAAGCGACGCTACGGACCTGCGCCGCATATGCGTTGTCCTCATTGAATCTGGATGCATTCGATGGATCGGAGCGATGAGACCCACCCGTTGGCGTATCATCATTGGGCCTTTGATCACGCTCGCAGTCGCGGCCGCAGTCCTGCTGACCGACCGCTATCTGTTCAACGTGCCGGACCCCGGCGCGATCTCCTTCCTGGCCGTCGCCTTCGCCGCCTATCTCGGCGGCGTCGCCTCCGGTCTCATCAGCGCCGCGATCTCGCTGGCGCTGGCCGCAGTCCTGTTCTCGGTCCCCGATGCGTTGTTCGATTTCACGCCGGACAACTTCGCGCGGCTCGTGGTCCTGGGTATCTGCACCCCGGCCATCGCCGTCATGATCGGCGCCCTGCAGGCGCGCGCACGACGGGCGCTGAAGCATGAACGCGCCGCCAACAAGGAGCTTGCGTCATTACGAGCGGCGCTCGATCAATCCGAGGTCGGCGTCGTGCTGCTTGATTCCGCAATGCGCGCGCAATTCATCAATCGCGCGTTCCGAAGGCTCTGGCGCCTGCCCGAGGACGCCGCCGCGCGCAAGCCGGCGTTCGTCGGACTGATGTATCACGGGCGCAACGCCAGGGCTTTCGCGGTGCCGGCGGATCAGCTCGACACTTACGTGGCCGAGCAGACCGCACTCATCCGCGCCGGGAATGAACGGCCGGTCGACATCCGGCTGGCGAATGGCGACGTGGTCCGCAGGCGCTGCAAGGTGCTCGCCGACGGCGGCCGGATGCTGACCTATGGCAACGTCAGCGACCTGGTGCGAAGCGCCGACGAGATGGCCGAGCTGGCGATGACCGATGCGCTGACGGGCATCTACAACCGGCGCCATTTCATGGCCCGACTGGATAGCGAATGGAAGCGCTTCCGCCGATACGAGCGGCCGCTGTCGCTGCTGCTGCTGGATATCGATCATTTCAAGTCGATCAACGACCGCTATGGCCACGCTGTCGGCGATCAAGTCATTGTCGCGGTCGCCAAGCTCTGCGGAATGCAGACGCGCGACTCGGACGTCGCGGCGCGGATCGGCGGCGAGGAATTCGCGATCCTGCTGCCGGAGACCAGTCTGTTGGACACGCGGGTCGTCGCAGAGCGGTTGCGGGTGGCGGTCGCCGAGCGTCCGCTCGCGAGCAAAGCCGGCCCCATTGCCGCGACCGTCAGCATCGGAACCGCCTGCGCCGACAGCAAGGCGGACGATCCGGCCGAACTCATAAAACGCGCCGACGAGGCGCTCTACGCGGCCAAGCGCGGCGGACGCAATTGCGTGGCGGCCGCGCTCGCCGACGGGCCCGTCGTATTCAACGAGCAGGACCGGACCGCGGCCTAGCGCATACGCTCAACACTTCATCATGATTTTCCAATCGGCGGGCCAATGCTCCGCGGGCAACGCTCCACAACAGGTTCGCATTTGACTGGTATTATTTTCTCTGCAACATAGAAATATGCAAATAAAATAGAAAAATATTCTACTAAATACAAAAGCTGACTTGGAAGAAAAATGGAAGTCGAAGCAAGAAAAGAGACGGTCCTTGTTTCCGTCCCTCCGAGTGGTTCGGCGCCGGTCTCGGAGTGAGAAAAATGAACCGCCTGAACGATCTCGAATCCCAGAGCATCTTCATTTTCGGCGAAGCATTTGCCCGGCTGAAGAACGTCGCGCTGCTGTGGTCGCTCGGCAAGGACTCGAACGTGATGATCTGGCTGGCGCGCAAAGCCTTCTTTGGGCGCGTGCCGTTTCCGGTCATGCACGTCGATACCGGAAAAAAATTCGCGGAGATGTACGAATTCCGCGAACGCTACAGCAAGGAGTGGCAGCTCGATCTTGTCGTCGAGCCCTGCCCGCCGATCGAAGACGTCGATCCAACCTTGCCGCCGGCAGCGAGATCCGCGGCGCGCAAGACCGAAGGCCTCAAGCTTGCGCTCGCCAAGCACGGCTTTGACGGTTTGATCGCCGGAATTCGGCGCGACGAAGAGGCGACGCGCGCCAAGGAGCGCGTGTTCTCCCTGCGCGGCATCGAGGGCGGATGGGACGTCCGCGACCAGCCGCCCGAGTTCTGGAATCACTTCAACGCATCGCCGCCGCGCGGCGCGCATATGCGCGTCCATCCGATCCTGCATTGGACCGAAGCGGATATCTGGGCGTACACACGCCGTGAAGACATCCCGATCATTCCGCTCTACCTCGCCCGCGACGGGAAGCGTTACCGGTCGCTGGGGGATGCCGACATCACGTTCCCGGTGGAATCCAACGCCGGCACGATCGACGAGATCATCGCCGAGCTCGACGTCACCAGGGTTTCCGAGCGTTCGGGGCGTGCGATGGATCACGAATCCGAGGATGCTTTCGAACGCCTGCGTGTCTCCGGCTACCTGTGAAGCCTTAAATTCAGCAAAGACGTACCGCCATGAACATCGCCGTCTCCACTCAGTCTGCCATCAGCCACACGAACCGCAGCCTCGTGCGTATCGTGATCGTGGGCCACGTCGATCATGGGAAATCGACCCTGATCGGACGGCTTCTGCATGAGACCGGCAGCCTGCCGGACGGCAAGCTGGAGAACCTCAAAGCGGTCAGCGACCGGCGCGGCGTCGAATTCGAATGGTCGTTCCTGCTCGACGCTTTGCAGACCGAGCGCGACCAGGGCATCACCATCGATACCAGCCAGATCCGCTTCCGCACGCCGTCACGCGATATCGTTCTGATCGACGCCCCCGGTCATACCGAATTCCTGCGCAACATGATCACCGGTGCGTCCCAGGCCGACGCCGCAATCCTGATCGTCGATGCGGCCGAGGGCATTCGCGACCAGACCCGCCGCCATGGCTACCTGTTGCATCTCCTCGGCATCCGCCAGGTGGCGGTCGTCATCAACAAAATGGATCGGGTCGACTACAGCCCGGCACGCTTTTATGAAATCCGCTCTGAGATCGAGGCGCTGGGGCTGAAACCGGTCGCTGTGATCCCGATCTCGGCGCGCAGCGGCGATGGTGTGGCCCGACGCTCGGCGTCCATCGCGTGGCACGATGGCCCGACGGTGCTTGAGGCGCTCGACAGCTTTGCGCCGGCGAAGCCGCTCGACGAGCTGCCGCTGCGCCTGCCGGTGCAGGCCGTCTACCGGATGGATTATCGCATCATCGCCGGGCGGATCGAGAGCGGCGAACTCTCCGTCGGCGATGAAATCACGGTCATGCCCGCAGGCAAGGTCGCGCGGGTCAAATCGATCGAAGCCTGGCCGGCGCCTGAAGGACTTCCGGGCGTCGAAAGCGCGGGCGCCGGTCAATCGATCGGGATCACGCTCGATCGCGAATTGTTCGTCGATCGCGGCGACCTCATCGCCACCCCCTCGGCGCAGCCGGAAACCGGGCGCATGCTGCGGGCGCGCGTTTTCTGGCTTCACCCGTCTGCCCTGAGCGTCGGCGCGCGCGTCAAGGTGCGGAGCGGAACTGCCGAGACTGTAGGCGTGGTCCGCGCCATCAACAATGCAGTCGATCCCGCCGATCTCAAGATCGTCGCGCACGACAGGCTGGCGCCGAACCATGTCGGAGACGTCGAGATCACCCTCGCCCGGCCGCTGGCGGCCGACCCTCATGCAGACAACCCGGCGACCGGGCGCATCGTCATCGACTTTGCGGACCGCATCGCCGGCGGCGGCCTCGTCCTCGGGCTGAACCCGATCGAATCCGAACGGCAAAGCGCTGCGGTCCTGGAGAGCGAAGCCGCGCGCCTCGCCCAGGTCTATGCGCCGCTCTCCCCCGGCCAGCGGCTGGCGCAACTGCGCCAGAACATCGGCGGCAGGATCGTCTTCACCACGAGCTTCGGCCTCGAAGATCAGGTCATCACCCATCTGCTGTGGGAACAGAACATCGACGTGGAGCTGATCACACTCGACACCGGCCGCCTGTTCAACGAAACCTACGCGCTCTGGGCTGCGACGGAGCAGCGCTACGCTCGCCGCATCCGCGCGCTGTATCCAAGCCGCCGCAATCTTGAGGCGCTCATCGCAAGTCAAGGCGCCAACGGTTTCTACAACTCAAAGCCGGCTCGGCTGGCTTGCTGCCAGGTCCGGAAGGTCGAACCGCTGGAGCGTGCGCTCGACGGTGCGCAGGCATGGATCACCGGACTGCGTGGCGAGCAATCCGCGTTCAGGAAAGACATGGCGCTCGTGACCGCAGACCAAGGCCGCGGATTGATCAAGGTCAGCCCGCTGTTCGATCAGACGCGCGAACAAATCCTCGCCTGCGTTTCGAGCAACGCCGTTCCGATCAACGCGCTTCATGAAAAAGGCTTTGCGTCGATCGGCTGCGCACCCTGCACGCGCGCCATATCGCCGGGCGAGCCGGAACGCGCGGGTCGCTGGTGGTGGGAATACCAAAGCCATCAGGAGTGCGGGCTGCACCTGAGGCAGGAATAGCACGTCCAACGTGCGGCAGGACGCAGCGCGATACCGGCACGGGGTCATTTGTCATCATGCGAACGAAAAAAGTCATAGGCGCGCTCCAAATGGATGCACGACCATCAATCATGGCAGACCTGCATGTCATGCGGACGCTTTTGTCGCAACTTTGGCCCAAATATTTCATTTCATTGTAGCGAGTCGCGAAACTACGATCCATCCACGGCGGACGCGATCAAGAAAACAATCATGCAAAGATTATCCGTGCGACTCTTTTGCTCTTGTGCTCGCACGTCCCAACCTTACGTTCGCGATCCTTTGAACGAAGGACGGATGACATCATGAAAACTTCTCTCAATATTTTCCCAAAACTTGTCTCGATCGCTCTGCTCGGCATCGCCGGGACGTCTGGCGTGTCGATTTCGGCGCGCGCGCAGACCGAGCTGCTGAATGTCTCGTACGATCCGACGCGCGAGCTCTATCGCACCTACAACACCGCCTTCGTACAATATTGGAAACAAAAAAGCGGCAAGTCGATCGCCGTCCGTCAATCCCATTCCGGCTCCGGCTCGCAGGCGCGCGCCGTGATCGATGGATTGAAAGCGGACGTGGTAACGCTCGCGCTCGAAGGCGACATTAACGCCATCGCCCAGCAGACCAAGAAGATCCCCGCCAACTGGCGCACGCTGCTCCCGAACAATTCGACGCCGTACACGTCGACCTACGTATTCCTGGTGCGGAAGGGAAATCCCAAGAACCTCAGGGATGGGGACGATCTGGTGAAGCCCGGCGTGCAGGTCGTCGTGCCTAATCCAAAAACATCGGGCGGCGCGCAGTGGGCCTATCTTGCCGCGTGGGGCTATGCCGACCTGAAGTTCAAGGGCGACGAAAAGCAGACCATCGAATTCGTGCGCGCGCTCTACAGAAACGTGCCGGTTCTCGATGCGGCCGCGCGGGCATCCACGACGACCTTCGCCCAGCGCGGCATCGGCGACGTTCTTCTGTCGTGGGAGAACGAGGCATTCCTTGCCATCAACGAGCTCGGCCCGGACAAGTTCGACATCGTGGTTCCGCCGCTGTCGATCAGGGCCGAGCCGCCGGTCGCCCTCGTGGTCAGCAACGCCCAGGAAAAGGGAACCACGGACGTCGCGCAGGCTTATCTCGAATATCTGTACAGCCCGGTGGCCCAGAAGATCATCGCCAAGAACTATTACCGCCCGTCGAATCCGGAAATGGCCGAGCCAGACGATCTGAAGCGGTTTCCGCAAGCCAAGTTGCTGACCATCGACGATGCCGTGTTTGGCGGCTGGGCCAAGGTCACGCCGAAACACTTCGCCAACGGCGGCATCTTCGACCAGATCATCAAGCGGTGACCGCACACAGATGAGCGCGACTGCAATTGCGGCATGGCGGCGGCCGAGCGTCATCCCCGGCTTCGGGATTACGCTCGGTTTCACGCTCACCTATCTCAGCCTCATCGTCCTGATTCCGCTCGCGGCGTTGATCCTGCGCACGACGGCGCTGACCTGGGACCAGTTCTGAGCCATCGCAACCAGCGATCGGGTGGTTGCCGCATTGCGCGTGTCCTTCGGCGCTTCGCTGCTCGCCGCAACGATCAATGCCGTGTTCGGCCTGATCGTCGCCTGGGTGCTGGTGCGCTATCGCTTCCCGGGCCGCCGCGTGCTCGACGCGATCGTCGATCTTCCGTTTGCGCTTCCGACGGCGGTCGCCGGCATCGCGCTGACGGCCATATTCGCGCAGAACGGCTGGATCGGGCAGTTCCTGGAGCCGCTCGGGATCAAGGTCGCATACACCTGGACCGGCATCGTCGTTGCGCTCACCTTCATCGGGCTGCCGTTCGTGGTCCGCACGCTCCAGCCCGTCATCGAAGAGATCGACCGTGAGGCCGAGGAAGCGGCCGCGACGCTGGGCGCCACCCGCCGGCAGGCGATGACGCGCGTGATATTCCCGACGCTGCTGCCGGCTCTGCTGACGGGGTTCGTGCTCGCGCTGGCGCGCGCCGTCGGTGAATACGGATCCGTCATCTTCATCGCCGGCAACATGCCGTACCAGACCGAGATCGCGCCGCTCCTGATCGTGGTCCGTCTCACCGAGTTCGACTACCCCGGCGCCACCGCCATCGCGACTTTGATGCTGGCGATTTCGTTTGCGCTGTTCCTCACGATCAACCTGATCCAGGCCTGGGCCCGCAGGAGACTGGGCGATGTCTGACCTCACATTGCCTGCACCGCCGCTCGCAGCGCCGCCGGCCGCGCGCCGTGTGGCCGCGACGACGGAGACATTTTGGGTCAAAGTTCTCTTGGTCGGCGTGACGCTGATCTTCCTCGGACTGTTTCTGCTGTTCCCGCTCGTTGTGGTCTTTACCGAGGCCCTGCGTCGCGGCATCGGCGCCTATTTCGCCGCACTGGCCGACCCGGACGCGATCGCTTCCATCCGCTTGACCCTGATCGTGGCGGCGATTGCGGTGCCGGCCAACCTTGTGTTCGGCGTCGCCGCCGCCTGGGCGATCGCGAAGTATGAATTCCGCGGCAAGGCGTTCCTGATCACACTGATCGATCTGCCGTTCTCGGTGTCGCCGGTCATCTCCGGCCTGATCTACGTGATCCTGTTCGGCGCCCAGGGATACCTTGGACCGTGGCTCAACAGCTACGGCATCCAGATCATCTTCGCCGTGCCCGGCATCGTGCTGGCGACGATCTTCGTCACCTTCCCGTTCGTGGCGCGGGAGTTGATCCCGTTGATGCAAGAGCAAGGGACGCAGGAAGAGGAAGCCGCCGTCTCGCTCGGCGCGACCGGGTGGCAAACCTTCTGCCGGGTCACGCTGCCCAACGTGAAATGGGGCCTGATGTACGGCGTGCTGTTATGCAATGCGCGCGCCATGGGCGAATTCGGCGCGGTGTCGGTCGTCTCCGGCAAGATCCGCGGCGAGACCAACACAATGCCGCTGCATGTCGAGATTCTCTACAACGACTATCAGGGCACGGCAGCCTTCGCGGTCGCCTCGCTGCTTGCTTTGCTGGCGCTGGTCACTCTGATCATCAAATCCATACTCGAATGGCGGTTCGGCGACGAACTCTCGGCCACACGCCGGTAAGGAGCGACAATGAATGCGCTTGTGCACTATCGCACGGAACTCGACTATGCTGATGCGCCGCCGCGCGTCGTGGCGGGGATTGCCGGCGAAAGGCTACGTGGCGAACCAATGAGCGTCAGCGTCGACAACCTTGCCAAAGAGTTCGGCACCACCGCGGCTCTGAACGGCGTCTCGCTCGACATCGCCGGCGGCGAGCTGATCGCGTTGCTGGGTCCATCGGGCTCCGGCAAGACCACGTTGCTGCGGCTGATCGCCGGCCTCGAATTCCCCAGCGCCGGGCACATCCGTTTCGGTGACGAGGATGCTTCGGCAAAATCCGTTCAGGAACGCAACGTGGGATTTGTGTTCCAGCACTATGCGCTGTTCCGGCACTTGACGGTTTTCGAGAATATCGCTTTCGGCCTTCGCGTCCGGACGAGGTCCGCGCGGCCCGACGAGCAGACGATTCAGGCGCGCGTCGCGTCGCTGCTCGATCTCATTCAACTATCGGGGCTGGAGCGACGCTATCCGACGCAACTTTCAGGCGGACAACGTCAGCGCGTGGCGCTGGCGCGTGCGCTGGCCGTCGATCCTCGTGTCCTGCTGCTGGACGAGCCCTTCGGCGCGCTCGACGCCAAGGTGCGCAAGGAGCTGCGCCGCTGGCTGCGGGAAATCCACGACCAAACCGGGCACACCACGGTCTTTGTCACGCACGACCAGGAGGAAGCGCTGGAGCTCGCCGACCGCGTGGTGGTGATGAACGACGGCCGCATCGAGCAGGTCGGGACCGCGGATGATATCTATGACCGGCCGGCGACGCCGTTCGTGTTCGACTTTATCGGCGATTCAAGCGCACTGCCGGTGACGGTCGACAAAGGCCATGTCTTTCTCGATGATCGGCTGCTTGCACTCGATGCCAAAGATCAGACCGATGGGCCGGCCACGCTGTTCTTCCGGCCCAACCACGTCGCACTTGTCTCCGGAGCGGACCAGGAAAGCGGCGCGCTGGTCGGCGTTGTTCGCACCTCCCGGCGCATTGGCGACATCCGCAGGCTTGAGCTCGAAGCCGGCCTCGCGCGCCATCGCTTCGAGATCGACGTGCCGATCGATGCGGACGTCCATCAGCGCGGGCGCATCGCCTTCCGGATTTCGAAGTGGCGCTTGTTCCCGGGGCGAGCGAACGGCTCGCCCACGGCGGCTTAACGCTGCAGCCCTTCCCATCCGGCCTTGCGCAGCTCATCGAGCGCGCGGGTCTGGATCGGCTCCGGCGCATTGAAGATGCTGTCGAGCGCCTGCATGACCCGCGCCGGCGAAGCGTAGCGGATCTCGACGCCGCCGCGATCCGCCTCGGCGAGCAGCTCGGGATCCTTCAGCGTCGCCGCAAACGCGTCCTGCAGCGCCTTCAGCCGCTCGGGGGGAATGCCCGGCGGGCCCACGAACGGCCGGATGAAGACGAGATAGCTGAACAGGAAGCTCAGGACTTTCTTGGTCTCCTCATCCTTCGCCATGTCCATCATGAACGGCACGCCGCGCGCCGCCAGCTCCGGATGGCGCTCGTTGGCGCATTCGATGCCGACGTTGAAACTGCCGCGCGCAAGATAGTCACGGCCGATCACCCGCGCTGAGTCCCAGCCCCAGCCGCACAGCCCGTCGACCTCGCCGCGCTCCATCGCCGGGATGACATCGTTGGTCGACTTGTATCCCTTCACGATGTTGAATTTGGTCCCGATCAGCGCATTCAAGAGGTTCGGCACGAATTCGGTCGAACCGCCGGAGCCGCCGACGATGACGGTCTTGGTGATGAGATCGTTCGCGGTGGCAATGCCGGCGCGCTTGGTGAAGACGCAGGTGTTCGAGGTGACGTTCGCGCTGCCGAGCCAACTGTAGCTGCGCGCATCGAATTGCACGTTGGGCGACTTGCCGATCTGCGCATAGACCAGCGGCCCTTGCGGGACACCGATGGTCAGCCCGTCTTTCGAAGCCCGCGCATAGAGGTGATTCATCGCGGCGAGCCCGCCGGCGCCCGGCATGTTCTGCACGACCACGGTCGGATTGCCCGGCACATGCCGTCCGAGGTGGCGCGCGACCTGGCGGCCATAGAGATCGAAGCCGCCGCCGGCGGCGGACGCAATGACCATCCTGATCTGCTTGCCCCGGTAGAAATCGGCAACCGACTCTTGTGCCTGCGCCGATGCGCCGAGCGCAAAGATGCCGAGCAGCACACCCGCCGTCCCGCGGATCGTCATGCGCGCCCTCCCCCCTTGTTTTGCTCTACGATACTATCCGGACTTGGCGCAGCCGGCGCAAGGCTCGATGTCGCAGCCGATGGATCTGGCAATGATAACGCTCACAAAGCTCCGCGCGCTCGACCTGGCCGATCCCGGCGACACCGGGCTGCCACGGCACCTGAGCGCTGCGAGCGGCCTCGCCTGCGTAGGCTCCACGATTTATGTCGTGGCCGACGACGAGTTGCATCTCGGCGTCTTCAACGCGGTGGACAACACGCCCGGCCGCCTGCTCCGGTTGTTCGACGGCGAACTGCCGGCGGAGAAGGTGGCGCGCAAGAAATTGAAGCCCGATCTTGAAGCGATCACCGAGCTGCCGCCGTTCGGAAATTATCCACACGGTGCATTGCTCGCGCTCGGCTCGGGCTCAAAGAAAAATCGCCGCCGCGGCGCGCTACTTCGGCTGGATCCATTCGGCGCCATCGATGGCGCACCGCTACCTCTTGATGTTTCGCGGTTGTTCGATGAACTCGATCGCCGATTTCCCGCGCTGAACATCGAAGGCGCGGTTGCCATCGGCGACGAGCTGCGCCTGCTCCAGCGGGCGAACAAGAAGCATCCGCAAAATCTCATCCTTCGCTATCCGTTGGCCGCATTCCTCGAAGCACTGGCGACCGGCGCGGCGATCGGCGCGATCGCGCCATCGGCGATCGATTCGATCGACCTCGGCCAGATCGACGGCGTCCCGTTGAGCTTCACCGACGCCGCCAGCCTGCCGGACGGCAGCATGGTGTTCACCGCCGTCGCCGAAGACACCGAGGACACCTACAACGACGGCGCGTGCCTTGGTGCTGCCATAGGTGTTGCCGCGCGCGACGGCACCGTGCGGTTTCTCGACCAGCTCGACGAATGCCACAAGGTCGAGGGCGTCACCGCTCGCGTTGACAACAATGTGATTCGCCTTCTTCTCGTCACGGATGCTGACGACCCCGCCATTCCGGCGAGTCTTTTCTCGACAACAATGCCGTCGTCGTGCCTCGCGCCTTAAGAGATGTGGAATTTGTGACGCTTTGATTCGGGCAGCGCGCACAAAATGAGCGCTGCGGAGTCATATCGCCGACACGATCCGCAACTATTGAACCGCCAGCCAGTCAGAAGCGACCAACTGGTAAGACAACAAGCAACAACAACAAGAAACGATTCGGAGGCGCCTGGGATCACAACGACTGGAGTAAATCACCATGGCCCTGATCATCAAGATCGCCCAATTCCTCGCCCGCATCGGCGACGCCATCGACGAAGCGATGCAAGCGCGGCAGGCGGCCCGCCAAAAATACCCGTATGTGCCGGAAGAGTGATCCGCGGCGTGCTCGCTGAATGCGGCATCCGGCCGCTTTCCCCTGATTTTGCAGTTCAGTATGCTTCCGAGGAAGTAAGCTGCTGTCAAAGTCAGGGAGGATGCGATGACGGCTTGCAAAAGCGGTGGCAAACGCGCGCGGCGTGCTGCGCTCCTGCTCGCCTGTTTGGCGATCCCATTCTCAATTTCCAGCACTGCCTCGGCGCAGGACTGGCCGGCGCGGACCGTCACCTTCGTGGTGCCGCTCGGCGCCGGCAGCGCGTCGGACATCATGGCGCGCGTCGTGGCGGACCAGATGGGGCGGCAACTCAACCGGACGTTTGTCGTGGAGAACCGGCCGGGAGCCGGCGGCACGATCGGCGCCGCGGCGGTCGCCCGTGCTGCGCCGGACGGCTACACCGTCCTTGCCTACGGCGCACTCGCGACCGCGAACGCGCTCTATTCGAAGCTCGCCTACGACACGCTCAATGACTTCGTGCCGGTGATCGCCTTCGGCATCCAGCCGCTGGTGATCGTGAGCTCTCCCGAGAAGGGCTACAAGACGCTCGCCGATCTGATCGCCGCCGGCAAGGCGAAGCCCGGCTCGCTGAACTACTCCTCGGCCGGCGCCGGCTCCGCCTCGCATTTCGCCGGCGAACGGTTGCGCGTCAGCGCCGGCATCCAGGCGCAGCACGTCACCTACAAGGGCGCCGCCGAAGCGGTGACGGAGGTCGTCGCCGGACGGATCGATTTCAGCCCGCAACTTCCGACCACCACGCTGCCGCTGATCAACGACGGCAAGCTCGTGGCGCTCGCGGTCAGCGCGCAGAGGCGCATCGCGACGTTGCCCAACGTGCCGACCACCATCGAGGCGGGCTTGTCGGCCGAGTCGATCTATCCGTTCTACAGCGGCCTGTTCCTGCCCGCGAAGACGCCGCGCGACATCGTCGACCGGATGCACGCCGAAGCCGCCAAGGCGATCAAAGCGCCGGAGGTGCAGGCGCGGTTTGCCAAGCTCGGGGTCGAGCCGCTGCCGATGACGGTGGACGAATTCGCCAAGTATTTCCGCGACGACGTCGCATCCGCGCTAGCGCTGGTGCAGGCCGCCAATATTCCACGGCAATAGCCGACACACACGATCACACGGCGCGGGGCGCGGCATGCGCGCCCTGCGTGCGGACGGCCCGCCCTGGCTTCGGCGTGCGCGTGCCTTAATTCGAAGAATATTCTTTTGCACTCATAGCTTCTTAAGGTTGCGGCGCCTATATTGGGCGCTCACACCCCAGAAAGAAGCACCTAATGGCAACGCGAGTCATGAAGCTGCGCGAAGCGGCCGATCCTGCCGTACCGGAGGTCGACGCACCGGCTTCTCAGCGCAAGCGAGTCGAGATCGGCCGGTATCTGCTCCAGGTCGACCGGCAAACCAAGGGTTCATACGAGACGGCCGAGTTGGCCGAAGCGGCTGGGCTGACGATCAAGACCGGGCACCCGGTCGTTCAAGTCAGCGTGTACGACAGTGTCGAATGCCGCAACAAGCTCGTTGAACTGCCGGCCGCGAGCTAGCACCGGCGACGTCTCTTACCGGTTCGATTTCTGATTGGTGCGCGGATTTCGCACGTGCGCGTGCGTGGGCTGCGAACACAGGTCAACGCCTATGAAAAAATCCATTCCCGAAATGATGTTCTCCGAGCGCGAGCAGGCCCGCCTGTCCGTGCTGCAAAACTGGATACTCGACAACGGCGTCACGGAAATTGTGATGACCGAGCGGCAGTTCTGGAAATTCGTCGGCGTGCAGCCGGTCGCAGAGAAGCCGTGGGTCACGTATATGGGCCGCACGATCAGCGTTCCGGATATGCCGGAAGGCAGCCAGCGGCAGCTGGGCTTGTACGAGCGGCAGCCCGGCCAGATTTGATCCGCGCCGAATTGCGCGTCCTGACGCCGGTCACGGCGTCACTCCCTCACGAATGTAGCTGATAGACGCCGGATGCGCGTCTTGAGTCCCGTTAGGCAATCGCAGGCGGCCGCGTCCCGCGAGCGAGCGCGATCCGGGACCCTCCGCTTCCAGGTGGTGCAAGCCGGCCGAACTTTGTTACTCTCACCTCGCAGGCGGTTCATTCAATAAGCCGCTTCTGAACAAGAATTAATATCAAAGGGAGGGTTCTCATGGCCATCAACAGGCGCGATCTCATCGTGCGCGGCGGCGCAACCGCGGCAGCGCTGACCGCCGGCGGCGCAGCAACCACGGCCTCCGCACAGACCGGAATTCCGGCCAAATGGGATCACACCGCCGACGTCGTGGTGATCGGCGGCGGCGCCACCGGCATTCCGGCCGCCATCGCGGCGCGCGAGGCCGGCTCGTCGGTGATCCTGATCGACGCGCAGCCGCATGTCGGCGGCCATGCCCGCGTCTCAGGCGGCAACGTGCCGCTCGGCGGCGGCACCAGCATCCAGAAAAAATACGGCATCGAGGATTCGCCGGACCTCGTGTTCAAGGATTTGACCGACTGGTCGGTGGTGCAGCCGAACGGCGCTCCGGACTACCGCTACAACGATCGCGAAATCATCCGCGCCTTCGCCGACAACAGCGCCGCAACCTTCGAGTGGCTGGTGGCGCACGGCGTCGTGTTCGTGAATCAGCCGCCGGATCGCCGCGGCGGTTCGTCCGTGGGCAACTCCGCGCTCCGCACCATGCACGCCGCGCCGGTGGACTGGCCGCTGATCCAGACCGGCAAGCCGGCGACGCCGGCGCAGCGCATGGCCATGTCGACCGGCAACGGGCTGATGCAGCCGCTCGACGCCGCCGCGCAGAAGGCCGGCGTGCAATATCTGCTCGAGCACAAGATGACCTCGCTCCACCGCGAGAACGGCACGTCGGGACGCGTGGTCGGCCTGACCGCAAACAACAAAGGCGCGACCGTGAATGTGCGTGCCCGCAAGGCGGTGATCGTCGCCACCGGCGGCTCAACCGGCAATGTCAATTTCCGCCGCATGTTCGATCCGCGCCTGACGGAAGAGTATTGCGGGCTCGCCGGCATGCCCTATTCCGACCAGGACGCCTCCGGCGAGATCGCCGGCATGCAGGTCGGTGCGGCGCTCTGGGGCTTGACCAACTTCGCCCTCGAGAACGGTTCTGCTCTGACCAAGCCGGGCCAGATCGGCAACCAGTACGGCTATGTGAACCTGCGCTGGTTCCCGGGCAGTCCGGTTTTCGATAAGGCGCGCGCCACCGGATTGCGCGTCACCGACTGGCAGAACGTGATCACGGTGAACATGCTCGGCCAGCGGTTCTACGACGAGACCGGGCGGCAGTTCACCGCCAACAACTACAAGGGCGTCGATCCCTACATCCACGGCCACTATACGAACGCGCAGAACATCCGCTGGGCGCCGAACAACTGGATCAACGCCGCGATGGCGGGCATCAACGACGGCCACAACGGCGGCGGGCCGATCTGGGCGATCTTCGACCAGGGCGCGGTCGAGCGCGAGAAGTGGGATCCGAACCCGCCGAACGTCGATTTCGAGGGCGGCTTCTTCTTCAAGGCCGACACCATCGCCGAGCTCGCCAAGAAGATCGTGATGAAGTACCAGCGCGTGCCGATGCCGCCCGGCAATCTCGAAGGGACCGTCGGCCGCTACAACACCTTCGTCGACACCGGCCGCGATTGGGATTTCAACAAACCGCGGCCGCTGCACATGATCAACAAGCCGCCGTTCTATGCCGGCTGGTGCACGCCGGTGCTGCACGATACCCGCGCCGGGTTGCGCATCAATGCGCGTTGCCAGGTTGTCGACATGAACGGCGCCGTGATCGCGGGCCTCTATTGCGGCGGCGAGTCCGCGGGCGGCTTCAGCCTGCACGGTCTCGCGCGCTGTCTGCAGCAGGGCGTGACGGCCGGCCGCAACGCACATGCCGAGACCGCGCCGGCCTAACGATCCATCGATCGCGTGGCGGGAGGCCTAGCGCTTCCCGCCGCGCTTCTTTTTCGCCTTCGCTTTGCCGGCCTCTTGCCGCCACCCTTCCCGCCCACCAGCGTTTTCGTGCGCGGCGGAAGTTCGCCGGCCTTGGTCAGCCGCGTCACCCAGTATTCCCAGGCGCGGCCGAGCGGCCGCGCCTGCAACGAATAATCGTGCGACAGCTTCTGCTCGCCCGCGCTGAGCGGCGTGACCTTGCCGACCATGTGCGCGCGAAGCTGCAGCTCGGCATTGCGATGGGTCATGATCGAGCGGAACACCACCTCCTTGAGCGAGCTGCCGACCACGGTGACGCCGTGGCGGCGCATCAGCACCATCGAATGCGGACCGAGCGCGCGGGCGAGCGACGCGCCCTCCGCGTTCGTGGTCAGCACCATCGGCGTGTCGCCAAATTCGTCGTGGCCGTCCCACGACGGCACCACCGCGCCCATGGTGGCGCCGAGGCTGTTGATCGGCACGAGCTTCAGGTCGGTGAGGCAGAACGGCAGGAGCGCCGGCGAATGGTGATGGACGATCGCCGTCACGTCCGGCCGCGCGCGGAAGATCTCGCCATGGATCACGCATTCGCCGTAGGGCAGGATGTCGCCGGGCGTGACCACGTCGGACTCGGCATCGAGCTCGAGGATGTCGCCCGGCTCGACCAGCTCCGGGCTGCGCGAGCGCGACAAGAGATAGTGATCGGGCTTCTCCGGATGGCGCACGCTGATGTGGCCGAAACCGTCGAGCACGCCTTCGTAGGCGACGATGCGGTTGGCGAGCGCGAGCTGGTAGCAGAGTTCGTCGATGGCGTTGGGCATGAGCAGAAGTCCTTTCGTTATATTTCTCGCGACGGCATTCTTTCGCCCGGGTTGGCACAAGCTCCGCTCGTTCCCGCGCAAGCGGGAATCCAGGAGTCTTCTTTAGACTGGGTCCCCGCTTCCGCGGGGACGAGCGGAAACAGACCGCCGATAGGCTATTTCGCCGGGGGCTTGTAGAGGATGTCGAACAGGCCGGCGACGTCCTGCGGCGCCAACTGCGAAGCGGTGAACTTGTACTGCGCGGCGTCGCGCAGGGTCCGTTCGAGGTCGCGGACCTCGCCGATCTGCAGCGCCTCGATCGGGAAGAACTCCTTCACCGCCGCACCGGCGATGTCGGGCGGCGCCTTGGCGAAGGCTGCGAAGTATTCGATCGCCCGCGGGTTAGAATACGACCACTGGATCGCCTCGTGATAGACCTGCATCAGGCGGGTGATCGCGTCGCGCTTGGTCTTGAGCGAATTGACGTTGGCGATGTTGACGCGGATCGTCTGGTTGCGCAGCTCGGTCGCCTCACGCGCGCGCGCGATGATGTTGATCTTCTTCTCCTGAATTTCGCGCAGCGCGAACGGCGGCGTCGCCCAGCCGATGTCGATCTGTCCGGTCATGACGCTGGTGAGCGTGCCGGGAAGCCCGCCGGTCGCGGTCGGCCGCGCCTTCGAGCCCGCCTGGTTCAGCAAAGCAAGCAGGATCAGGTTCGACGACGACCCCGGCGAGGAGAACGCGATGGTGTTCTTCTCGGTGGCGTCCTTGAGGCTCTTGATCGCGCTCTCGGCGCGCACATACCAGAACAGCTCGTGCGCTCCGGTCATCTGCGCGGAGATCACCCGGATCGGCGCCTTCTTGGAATAGGCGCCGATGGTGCCGAGCAGCCCGTTCGACATCGCGACGTCCACGCTGCCGGAGGTGATGACCTGAAGCGTCTGCCCGCCGCCCTCGGTGAAGAAGAACTCGACGTCGAGGCCGGCCTTCTTGAGCATGCCTTCCTTCTCGGCGAATTCCAGGAACGACGAGTCCCAGAAGCCGCGCTGCGAGATCGCGACCTTGAGCTTGTCCTGCGCCTCGGCGGCCGATGCGAAGACGCCGGCCAGGATCGCCAGGCAGGCGACGGCGGCGACGAACCTACGCTTGAGCATGTTCTCTTCCTCCACTGCGTTTCGAGAAGAGTGCCGCAAAGGGGTAGCCCGCCACAACCGGGAATATCGCGACATGGTGACAGGGGCCGCGCGCTATGGCACCGATATTTCCCCAACGAGAACAAACGGACGCAGGCATGAGCAACCAACCATCGCGATTCCATCCCATCCGCCGGGTCGTAACCGGCCACGACGGCAAGAACGTCGCCAAGGCGATCATGGACGGCCCGGCGACCAACCACAAAGGCGGTGCATCCGGCGCGCAGTCGACGCTGATCTGGATCACCGAAGGCGCGCCCGCCGAGATGCCGATCGGCGAGAACGTCGAGGACCTCGGTGCGCGCATCCTCGGCACGCCCCCGCCGCCGAACGGCACGCGATTCGCCGTCATCACGTTCCCGCCCGGCAATCCCGGCCGCATGCACCGCACCGAGACCATCGACTACGTCATCGTCATGGAGGGCGAGATCGACATGGACATGGATGACTCGACGGTGAAGCTCAAAGCCGGCGACGTCATGGTCCAGCGCGGCACCAACCATTCCTGGGTCAACCGCAGCGACAAGGTCGCGCGCGCGGCGTTCGTGCTGATCGACGCCAATCCGCTCGGCATCGGACACCCGGTCCTGCGCGAGCAGAGCGCCAGCAGCTAACGACGTTTGCCTGGGCTCCGCCCGTCCCCGCGCAAGCGGGGACCCAGTCTCCAAGAAGATCCTGGATTCCCGCTTTCGCGGGAATGAGCGGAAAATGCCCACGCTTTGAGCCTTCGAGCGGCCGCTTAAGCCTTCATTAACTACGTCCGTTATCAACTACAGTGGGGGCCCGTACTTTCGGCCCGTTCATACTTTTGCGAGCGGCCGGACCACCCGATGGCCAAGCACGAAGTGCACGCCGAACTGGCCCCTCGCCTGGAGGCCTACGGGCTCGACGAAGTCGCGCGCGTGCGCCTGCAGCGGCTCTGGCCGATTCTCGAGCCGCATCTTCCGGCCACGATCGACGCGTTCATCGGCGTCGCGTCGAAAATCCCGCAGATCGCGGCGACCTTCGCCAAGCACCACGTCCGCATCCACGAGTTGGAACTGGCACATCACCGGCATCTCCTCGCCGGCCGGTTCGACGACGCCTATATGGAGTACTGCCAGTACTCGGCGCGCGAGCACTCCTCGATCGGCGTGGAGGCGCGGGTGCGGCTCAATTCCGGCTGCATGGTCATACGCGTGCTGACCGACGTGATCGCGCGGCGCTATTGGTTCTCGCCGGCGACGGTTGCCGCGCATACCAAGCTCATCAGCCAGGCGATCCTGTGCGACGCCGCGCTGACCAGCACTATGCATCTGCAGATCGTCGCGAACTCGCGCGCAAGCCGCCGCAAGCGGATCGAGGAAGCGATCAAGGAATTCGGCGGCACCATCGGCGCCGTCATCGGAGCCGTGAAGGAAGCGACCGGCTCGCTCGCCACCACGTCCGCCGGCCTGCAGGAGGCCGCCAGCGAAACGCTCGGCCGCACCGCATCGCCTCGACGGCGCTCGGCGCGACCAGCGAATCCGTCGGGATCGCCGTGCCCGCATCCGAGGAGCTGTCGCATTCGATCGCGGAGATCGGCCACCAGGCCGACCGCGGATTGGCGATGGCACGCACCACCGTCAGCGAGGCAGAAAAGACCACCCAGGCCATCCGCTCGCTCGACGAAGCCGCGAAGCACATCGGCTCCGTGGTCGAGCTCATCTCCAAGATCGCAGCGCAGACCAATCTCCTGGCGCTGAACGCGACCATCGAAGCGGCGCGCGCCGGCGAGGCCGGCAAGGGCTTCGCGGTCGTCGCCTCCGAAGTGAAGCAGCTCGCCAACCAGACCTCGCACGCCACCAGCGAAATCTCGCACCAGGTGACCGAGATCCAGGACGCGACCAAACGAGCCGTGGCCGAGATCACGTCCATTGCCGGGATCATCCGGGATCTGACCGGCGTCGCGACCTCGATCGCCGCCGCCGTGGAGGAGCAGTCGGTCTCGGCGCGCCAGATCGCATCGAGCATGCACACCGCCGCCCAGAACACCGTGCATACCGCCGACGAGATCAAGGCGGTCGAGCAGGTGGCGCGCCGCGGCGCCGACGCGGCCGGAGAAATTCAAAACTGGACCGAGCGGCTCTCGGCGCGCGCGATTGCGTTGGAGTCGAAAGTGGACGACTTCTTCGAACGCGTCCGCACCGAGCAGCCGCAGGGCGCCGGCCACGCCGCCAACGCCGCGGCCGCCCAGGCCGCGAAGGCGCGCGCTTCCTGAAGGATTTGTAATACTTTCAGCTACAAGCTGACGCCTTGACGGCGCTGTCCGGCTGGCATTTGATTGCCGCCGATAAGTGGCCCGAGAACACAGCTCGCGCAGTCAAAAACCCAGCCACAATCGACACAACTTCACATCAAGCGGCGCGGATAAGGTCCCGCGCCAACCGTTTTCTGGGAGGAATCTGAATGATCAGGAAGTTTATTCTCGCCGGCGCGCTGGCTTCAGCCGCCAGCCTGGCGCAGGCGCAGGAGGTCAGGGTCGGCGTCAATTTGCCCTATACCGGCATCGGCGCCGAGCTGGCGCAACAGATCGACCGCGGCATGGAGCAGTATCTCAAGCTCAATCCCGTGAAGGGCTACAAGGTCACGATCGTCAAGCGCGACGTGAAGGATCCCGGCGGCGGCAATGCCCGCAACGTGATCCAGGAGCTGTTGACCCAGGACAAGGTCGACGTGCTGGCCGGTTGGGTCTACTCGCCGAACGCCATCGCCGCAGCGCCGGTGGTCAGCGCCGGCAAGAAGCTCGCGGTGATCATGAATGCCGGCACCGCGCATATCACGCAGATGTCGAACTACTACGTGCGCACCTCGTTCAGCATGTGGCACGCCGGCTACGCCATGGGAGAGACCGCCGCGAAGAACCTCAAGGCCAAGACCGCGGTGGTCGGCTTCACCGACTTCCCGCCCGGCAAGGACATGCTGGCATCGTTCCGCCGCGCCTTCGAAGCATCCGGCGGCCAGGTGATCGACGAGATCCCGATGGGCGGCCCTGCCGCGGTGCCGGACTTCACGCCGTTCTTCCAGCGCGCCAAGGACAAGAAGCCGGACGTGTTCTTCGTCTTCGTTCCGGCCGGCGACCATTCGTCGGCAGTGGTGCGCACCTACGGCGCGCTCGGCATGCGTCAGGCCGGCATCAAGCTGATCGGCCCCGGCGACATCACCCAGGACAACAAGCTGCAGGGGATGGGTCAGGCCGCCGTCGGCCTCATCACCATGCACCACTATCACGCCGACCTGGCCAACAAGGAGAACCAGCGCTTCATCGCGTCCTGGAAGAAGGACTACGGCGCCGACTCGACACCGGACTTCATGGCGGTCGGCGGCTATGACGGCATGGCGGCGATCGCCCACGCCATCCAGGCGACCAAGGGCAAGATGGACGCCGAGGAGTCGCTGGCGGCGCTTCGCGGCTGGAAGTTCGCCAGCCCGCGCGGCCCGATCCTGATCGATCCCGACACCCGCGACATCGTCATGAACGAGTATCTCTCGGAAGTGATCATGAAGAACGGGCGGCTCTATCAGAACACGATCGCGACCGTCGAGAACGTGAAAGACGCCTGCAAGGCGCTGAAAATTCCGCCTTGCAAATGAGTTGTGCCCGGCCGTAGCTGGGATATCGTCACGGGACAAAGTGAAGCGGGGCGCTGCCGACCGGCGGCGCCCCGGTCTGGTAAAATCGCAGTGTCACGGCGGATGTGGGCGCATCGCGTCGAGACTTGGTTGAGAGACTTGGCTGCGAAGACTTGGCTCGAAGACTTGGGTGCGAAGACTTGGCTGCGAAGACTTGGCTGAGAGACTTGGCTTGATGGAAGCGCCGCCGCGTGAAGCGGGCCCATCGTCCGGCGGGGAACGAGCGTGAACTTCGGCATCGACGTCGTCAGCATGCTGCTGGGCGGTCTGGCCGCCGGCATGGTGCTGTTCATCGTGTCGGTCGGGCTGTCCGTCACCATGGGGCTGATGGGATTCGTCAATCTCGCCCATGGCGGCTTCGCCATGCTCGGCGGCTACGTGATCGTGCTGACGATGCGCAATTGGGGCATCGGCTTCGTCCCCGCGCTGGCGCTCGGATTCGTGGTGATCGCCGGCGTCAGCGTCGCCTTCGAGCGGCTGCTCTACTCCAGGCTTTATCGCGCGGCCGAGCTCGATCAGGTGCTGTTCACGATCGGGCTCGTCTTCATGATGATCTCGACGGTGACGCTGGTGATCGGACCCGAGAACCAGCAGCTCATGCTGCCGTCGTGGCTGCAGGGACAGCTCGATCTCGGCATCCTGCACTACCGCACCTACAGCATCTTCCTCATCGTCGTCGGCACCGCGATCGTGATCGCCCTCTGGCTCGGCTTCGAGCGCACACGCATGGGCGCGCAGATCCGCGCCGCGGTCGACAACCGGCGCATGGCGGAATTGCTCGGCATCAATATCGACCGCCTGTTCATGCTCACCTTCGCGTTCGGCAGCGGCATGGCGGCGATCGGCGGCGGCCTCGGCGCCGAATTCCTCGGCCTCAATCCGCAATACCCGCTGATCTATCTCGTGTACTTCCTGATCGTGGTCGCCGTCGGCGGGCTCGGCCGCGTCACCGGCGTGTTCTTCGCATCGATCATCATCGGTGTGCTTGATTTCGCGCTCAAGAAGTACCTGCCGCAGGGCGGCACGCTGTTCATCTTCGCGCTCACGATCCTGCTGCTGCTGTGGCGGCCGCAGGGCCTGTTCGGAGGCAAGTCCGCATGAGCGTGCCGGCGCATGAGCTGGGCGGACGTCCGGTCGTGCACGACCTGGTCAACCGCCATCGCCTGCGCGCGTGGGAGCCGCTGCCCTGGATCCTGGCGCTCGCCTTCTATTTCGCGTTCCCGAACCATCTCGGATTCGGCGCCGATCTCCTGGTCACCATCCTGTTCGCGCTCTCGCTCGATCTCGCGCTCGGCTATGCCGGCATCGTCACGCTCGGCCATGCCGCGTTCTTCGGCGCCGGCGCCTACACGGTGGGAATGCTGGCGCATCACGGGATCTGGAACGAGCCGATTAGCAGCCTTGCTATCGGCGCCGGTGTCGCCGCGCTGATCGGGCTCGCGTCCGGCCTGATCCTGCTGCGCACCACCGGCCTGACGCTGTTGATGCTCACGCTCTGCACCATGGCGCTGCTCGAAGAAGCCGCCAACATGGGCGAGAAATACACCGGCGGCTTCGACGGGCTGCCGAACCTGCCGATTCCGCCGCTGTTCGGCCTGTTCGAATTCAATCCGCTCTATCCGCGCGTGCAGTATCTCTACGTGCTCGGCGTGCTGTTCGTGTGCTTCCTGTTCGTGCGCACGCTGGTCTATTCGCCGTTCGGGCAAAGCCTCACCGGCATCCGCGAGAACGTGCTGCGCATGCATGCCGTCGGCGCGCCGGTGAACTGGCGGCTGGTCACCTGCTACACGATCTCGGCCGCGGTCGCCGGGATCGCCGGCGGCTTGTGGGCGCAAGCCAACGCCTATGTGAACCTCTCGACGCTCGGCCTCGATCGCGCGGCGACCGTGCTCATCATCCTGGTGCTCGGCGGCTACGGGCGCCTCTACGGCGCGTTCATCGGCGCCGTCATCTACCTGGCGCTCTCGCATTTCCTCGCCAAGGTCTATCCCACCGCGTGGCAGCTCGGGCTTGGCCTGCTGCTGGTGCTGATCGCGCTGTTCGCGCGCAACGGCATGCTGGGTCTGTGGGACACCTTGTGGAGCCGTTTCAAACCCAAGCGCGGGCCGTCATGACCGAAGCGCTGCTGGAAACCCGCTCGCTCGGCAAGAGCTTCGGCGCGCTCGCCGCCGCCCGCGACATCAACTTCCGGCTGGAGCCCGGCGCACGCCACGCGCTGATCGGCCCGAATGGCGCCGGCAAGACCACCTTCATCAATCTTCTCACCGGCGTGTTCCTGCCGACGCAGGGCCAGGTGCTGCTCAAGGGCCGCGACATCACCACCATGGAGCAGTCCGCGCGCGTCAAGCTCGGGATCGCCCGCACGTTCCAGATCAACCGGCTGTTCCGCGGCCTCTCGGTGCTGGAGAACGTCTGCATCGCCATCGCCGAGCGGCTCGGCGTCGCCTGGTCGATGGTCAAGCCGGCCGGCCTGCGCACGGACGTGGTCGACGAAGCGTTGCGCCTCCTCGACACCCTCAAACTCACCAGCGACGCCGAGCATCGCATCTCGGAGCTCCCGTATGGGCGCCAGCGGCTGGTCGAGCTCGCGATCGCTCTCGGGCTCGAGCCGGAGGTGCTGCTGCTCGACGAGCCCGCCGCCGGCGTGCCGAGCGCCGAAAGCCACATCATCCTCGACGCGGTGGCGGCGTTGCCGAAGCACATCGGCGTGCTGATCATCGATCACGACATGGACCTGGTGTTCCGTTTCGCACAACGGATTACAGTCTTGGTCGGCGGGGCGATCTTTGCGGAAGGAACGCCCAAGGAGATCGGCTCCGACCAGCGCGTGCGCGACGTCTATCTCGGACAGGCGCATCATGGCTGACGCGCTTGCATTCCGCGACGTCGTGGCGGGCTACGGCGAGACCGTCGTGCTCGACGGCCTCAACCTGGCGCTCGCGCAAGGCGAGAACGTCAGCATCATCGGCCGCAACGGCGTCGGCAAGACCACGCTCCTCGCCACCGCCATGGGACACACGCGGCTGCACAAGGGCGACGTGCTGCTCGGCGGCGCGAGCATCGTGCGCATGCCGATCTATGCGCGCGCGCTCGCCGGTCTCGGCTATGTGCCGCAGGAGCGCGAGATCTTTCCGTCATTGTCGGTGCGCGAGAACCTCGAGATCGGCGCACGGCCCGGCCACTGGAACGAGGCGCGGATCTTCGAGCTGTTCCCGCGCCTTTCGGAGCGGCTGACCAACATGGGCAACCAGCTCTCCGGCGGCGAGCAGCAGATGCTCTCGATCGCGCGGGCGCTGCTCACCAATCCCGCAGTGCTGCTGATGGACGAGCCTACCGAAGGGCTCGCGCCGGTGCTGGTGGAAACGCTGACCGGCGTGCTGATGAAGCTGCGCGACTCCGGGCTTTCGATCGTGCTGGTCGAGCAGAACAGCCGCGTGGCGCTCGGTTTCTCCGAGCGCGCGGTGGTCATGGACAAAGGCCGCATCGTCTATGACGGCGCATCGGCGGCGCTGCGCGACGACCCGGAGAAGCTCGCGAAGCTGGTCGGCCTCGCCGAAGGCGCGCACTGACGCGCTGACGCATCGGCGGCATCGCCGCCCCGACGCCGATCAATCGTCGGCGTAGACTCGTTGGCGCGCTCGCGGACATCGACGGTGCAGTCATCATCCTGCTTTTCTGGCGCGGAAAATGCATGTGTTTGGGAGGACCGGAACTATTCCCACGGCCTCGTTCTTGGCATTGGTCGGGTCGTGCCCGCCTTCGAGCCCAGAGATTCCGATGCAGATTCGAGCGGGCTACGAGATTTCCTACGACTGCCCGCAGCCGACGCCCATGATCCTGACATTGAGCGTTCATCCGTCACGCACATCCGACTTGCTGACGTGGGATCGAATGCTGCTCAATCAGTCCATCCCCGTGAACACCTATCACGACAGTTTCGGCAATTTCTGTCACGTGATCCGCGCTCCCGCGGGCCGGCTGACGGTGTCGACGGATTTCCTGATCAAAGACAGTGGTGAGCCGGACATGATTGCCCCGCAGGCGGAGCAGCATGCACTGGAAGACCTCCCGGTGGAGGTGCTGATCTATCTTCTCGGAAGCCGCTACTGCGAGACGGATCGCCTGTCGAACACGGCGTGGTCTTTGTTCGGGCAGGTTCAAAAAGGCTGGCCGCTGGTGAAGGCGATCTGCGACTACGTCCATGATCGCATCGTGTTCGGTTACGAGCACGCAAGCCCGACCAAGACGGCCTGGGATGCCCACAACGACCGGCTCGGTGTGTGCCGGGACTTCGCCCATCTCGCGGTCACGCTTTGCCGCTGCATGAATCTTCCGGCGCGATACTGCACCGGCTATCTCGGCGACATCGGCGTGCCGCCTGACCCTTCGCCGATGGATTTTAGCGCCTGGTTCGAAGTCTATCTCGGTGGCCGCTGGTATACGTTCGACGCTCGCCACAACACGCCGCGTATCGGCCGCATCCTGATGGCGCGTGGCCGCGATGCGACCGACGTCGCCATCGTGACCTCGTTTGGCCCATGCACCCTCGTCGGATTCAAGGTGATTACCGAGGAGATGACGCCGGACGCTACTTCACTTAACCGCGAGAAATGAAACCGCGCGGTAGCGCTTATAGGGAGGATCGCCCGGGTCAATGATCCGCTTTCCATCCCAAACCACCCAATGCCACTCGTTGCCGCGTGGGTTCACTTTCAGGAGCGCGCAGCCCTTGATGTCGCGATAGCGCCCTTTGGGTATTGGACGAAGGCGAGACGCAGGCCGGCGGCCCAACCGAAGGAGCGCGTCCCGTAGGTCCCGTGTATGGGTCAACCCTCCGGACTGGTCGCCGTAGACCGCCTTGTACGCTTTCTTGAGGGACACCCCGGCCAGCATCGCGACACAGGCCGCACCGCAGTCTTCGGCCGTCTTTTGTATGACCCGTCTCATGGTTGAGAGGATAGCACGGAGCGTGCCGAAGCCGGCAGCGAGCCCGCAAGCGGCGCATCGGCGGCGTTGCGCGACGACCCGGAGAAGCTCGCGAAGCTGGTCGGCCTCGTCGAAGGCGCGCACTGACGCGACGGGTGCGTGGCCTGATCGGGGGTTTGACCCTTCCGAAACATCGCAGCACTATGGACGACGGTCGGCGCGGAGGCCCGTTCGCTGCATCAAGACTTGCAAGCCAAGCGGCAATAGAATCGACTCATCCGGACCACGGGGAGCCCCTGCCATGAACGTCGCCACCGCCATCGAGGCCGGCGCCAGCGCGCTCCCGCGCGCCCGCATCGGGCTCATCATCCCTTCGGTCAACACGTTCAGCGAACCGCAGTTCAACCGCTTCGCGCCCGAGGGCCTCGGAATTCACGTGGCGCGGGCGCGGGTCGCCGGTCCATGGAAGCGGCCGCTGCCGGAGATGGCGGGCGAGATCGCGACCGCGGCGCAGCTTCTCGCCGACTGCGCGCCGGACCTGGTCGTGTTCCACTGCACCGATACGTCGATGTCGCAGGGGCCGCAGGGCGAAGGCAAAATCCTCGACATCGTGCGCGACGCCACCGGCATCGATGCGGTCGCCACCAGCCGGCTGGTGCTGGAGGCGCTGCAGGTGCTCGGACTGAAGCGCGTCGCGCTGCTCACGCCTTACAAGAGCAACAAGCCGATCATCGATTACCTCAATGCCTCCGGCGTCGCGGTCGTGCGCGACGTGGCGCTGAAACTCGAACCGCTGGATTTCGGCAACGTCACGCCGGCGCAGTGGGCCGCGCTGGCGCAGGAGAACGACGGCCCGAATGTCGACGGCATCTTTCTCTCCTGCACCAACACCACGCAGATCGAAGCGATCGCCGACATCGAGGCGAAGCTGGGCAAGCCGGTGGTCAACTCGAACCAGGCCGTGCTCTGGGGCTGTCTGCGCAAGCTTGGCGACGCATTCGCCCCGCTGCCGGCGATGCCGGCACTGGGACGGCTGATGAAGCACGCGTGAGCCAGGCGACTACGGGAGGATTTCGATGACGGCCGTTCTCAGACGCATCGCCTTCGGCGCTCTTGCCCTCTTCGCGTTCACCCAGTCCGCCGCCGCGCAGACCTATCCGAGCCGCACCATCACCCTGATCGTGCCGTTCGCGCCGGGCGGGCCGGCCGACGTGCTCGGCCGCGTGATCGGACAGAAGCTCAGCGAGGAGTTCGGTCAGCAGGTCGTCATCGACAACCGCTCCGGCGCCAACACCATCGTCGGGGCGCAGGCGGCCGCACGCGCCAAGCCCGACGGCTACACGCTGCTGCTCGCCATCGACGGCACGCTGGTGATGAACCCGTTCCTCTACACCAAGCTGCCCTACGACCCGTTCAAGGACTTCGAGGCCATCACGCTCGTCGCGGCGGTGCCGTCCGCCATCACCGCCGCGATCACAACTCCGGTGAGCACGATCAAGGACATCGTCGACCTGGAAAAGGCCAAGCCCGGCACGCTTCAGATCGGGGTGAGCACGCCCACCTCGCAGGTCGCGATCGGGCTCCTGAACATGCGCGCCGGCATCAAGCTGACGATGATCCCGTACCGCGGCGGCACCACCCAGATCACCAGCATGCTCGCCGGCGATATTCCGATCGGGCACGAGAGCGTGAACGTGTCGTTGCCGCTCTACCGCGACAAGAAGATCAAGATCATCGCGCTGACCGGCCAACAGCGGCTGGAGCTGGCGCCGGAAATCCCGACCATCGCGGAGACCTTTCCGGGTTTCGACATGGGGATCTGGCAGAGCGTGGTCGCACCGGCCGGCACGCCGAAGGAGATCGTGACGAGGCTGCATGCCGCGATCAACAAGGTGCTGGCGATGCCGGACGTGCGCGACCGGCTCATCAAGGCAGGCATCCAGCCAGCCGGCAGCCAGAGCCCGGAAGAATTCGCGGCGTTCGTGCGCTCGCAGGCCGAGACGCGCAGCCAGGTCATCAAGGCGGTGGGCATCAAGATCGAATGAAGGACCCCGCATCCAGGTCAGATTTCGTTCATGACCCTGCCGTAGTATCGGCTTGTTGGCGTCCCGAATGACAACCGACCGGTCTGCATCGTGAGTGCGCCATCCCGCGCCCGCTTCTCCGAACTTCAGCTCGTGCTTGAGCCGGCACGCGGCGAGCTCGTGCGCGCCTTTGCCCGCGAGGCCGCGCTCGCCGAGGGCGCACCCGTTTCCGTTGCGAGCTTGATCGCGGACGACACCGTTCAAGTCTGGCTGGCGCTCTGCACCGCGGGATCGGGCCACGAACGCGCCCGCATCGCGCTGTTGAGCGCGCGCCGGGACGTCAAGACCAGGATCCTGCTGCAAGGCCATGCTCGATTTTCGAACGTCGTGGCGTCGCTCGCCGGCCGCCTCGAACCCGGCGCGGGCATCTCCTGCCACGAGCGGGGAATCGACGGATGGGAGGTCAGCCTGCACCGGAGCCTGACCGGAAACGCCGAGCCTCACCCTTTCACAGCCGCAGAGGCGCCGGCATCCACGCCGGCCCCATCGGCGGCCGCGCGCGACTATCTCGTCGATCTGCCGCAGAGAAGCGATGCGCCGGCGATCGCCCGCTGCTTCCTTGAAGTCTATGGCCATCACTACGTGCACTCCGAAGTCTTCTCGGCGCGCCGCTACTGGGACAAGGTCGCAAGCGGTGAGCTTGTTCCGGCAGTGGCGCGCGACGGCAACGGCGAGGTGATCGGTCATGTCGCGCTCGAGCGCGAGCCTGGGGCGCTGGTCGCCGAACGCGGCGAGGCCGTCGTGCTTTCGGCGTACCGCGGCCATCATCTGCTCGAGCGCATGACGGAGCTCCTGTCCGAGGAAGCGCCCAAGCGCGGCCTGCACGGCATCTACGCCGAGCCGCTCACGATCCACACCTTCTCGCAACGCAACGACGAGCGCGCCGGCATGCCGGTGTGTGCGGTGCTGCTCGGCGCCAATCCCGAAAGCTTCCGGCCCAAAGACGTCCCCTGCCCGACCGCGGGACAACGCCAGAGCTATCTGCGCACCTTCCGTTTCGTGCAGCAGCCGGCCGCGCGCACGATCCACGCGCCCGCGCCTTATCGCGAGATGATGCTCAAGATCTACGCGAGCCTCGGTGTGACTGTGTCGGTGGCGGCCCCGGCGGGCGCGGCGGCCCCGGAGTCGCGCACCGGCATCAAGGTGAACGACCGCGGCTACGGCGTGATCCATTTCGATGGGATCGGCCCGCAAGCCGCCGTCGAGCTTAGACAGATGCTGCGCGACGTGCGGGCGCTCGGCGCCTGCTCGGTGCAACTCTCCGCATCGGTTGGCGATCCCGGTCTTCCACTCCTGACGGATGCCGCCCGCAGTCTCGGTTTTTTCTTCTGCGGCCTGGGTCCCGCGTTCGCGGACGGCGGCGCGGACACCTTCCTGCTGCAATGGCTGAGCGAGCCGCTGGATACCGGAAAACTCCAGCTATTCACCGACCTGACGAAAGAGCTGGTCGCCTTCATTGATCTCGATCGAATTGCAACAGCGCAGAAGGTTTGACGAGGAGATAGCGAACTTGGTCAACGTTCATATCCATCAATTCCAACCCGGCGGCGCCGTGGTCGACACCGCGGCGCTCGAGCAGTTCCAGCAGCAGTGGGCGACCTACCGCAAGCTGGTCGAAAGCGATGACCTGTCCCACCGCGAGATCGGCAGCATCCTGCGGGCGACCCTGAACGAGGTTTTCACGTCGGGTTTCAACTTCCTCGACATCGCATGCGGTGACGCCAGCGTGATGAAGGAGGCGTTGCACGGCACCAAAGTCCGCCACTATCACGGCATCGACCTGTCGGAACCGGCGCTTGAGCTTGCCGCCGCCAATCTCGCCGGCATGCCATTCGAGGTCGACCTCGACCATCGCGATTTCGTCGAAGCCATGATGAGCAGGCAGGAGCATGCCGACGCGGCCTGGTGCAGCCTGTCGATCCATCACCTGGCGACCAACGACAAGCTGCGCCTGATGAAGGCGATCCGCGGCGCGATCGGCGCCCGCGGGATTTTCCTGCTCTACGAGCCCACGCGCCGGGCGGATGAGGACCGCAACGCGTTTATGGACCGCTTCCTGCGTACCAACCAATCCTTGTGGAGCGTGTTGACGCCGCCCGAATGGAAGCAGATCTGGCACCACGTCTCGACCTGCGACTTCCCCGAAACCGCAGCCGTCTGGTGCGAACTCGGCCGCGAGGCCGGCTTCCGTGAGGCGCGGCAAGTCTTCGTCGACCCGACGGACTTCTTCCGGATGTTCCGCTTCGAGGCGTAAGTCATTCCTCGGCCACGCCGAAATTGCCGATCGCATGCAGCCGGCACCCGCTGTCGGCTTGCGCGCAGGATTTGAGCACGGCCTCGATCGCGGCTTCTTCCGATGGCGCGTCGGCGATTGCGTGCCAGCCTCCCGCGCTCGCCGCGCGCGAACGCGCGCCACTCGCGGCCCTGGTAAATCGAAGCGATACGCTCCCGGTCAGCTTCAGCGATGTCGGGATCGGTGGACGGCAGAAAGATACGCGTGACGCGGCGGGTCTTCGGAATCTGCACCGTGAGGAAGCCGTCGACCGCGAGGATCAGGCAGGGCCGCCCGAACATGAAGGAGCACCGCTCGATCGCAATGCGGCTGGCTTCCCGCCTGGTGGAAGAATGCTGGCCGTAATATCTCCCGGTCGACAGCGCCAGCGCTCGCGAAACATTTTTAACCTGCATCCGGTTCGCGACCGTCTTTCGTTCCGCGGCCGAGATCAGCGGAATGGTGTCGGGGTCCAAGGGCATGCCGATGGATTCCGTGCGAACGTCGCGCGGCGCCGGTAGCGGCATGGTGTGATCCGACCAGACAGTGCCGGCGCCGACTGCATAGATTCTGCAAGGCTGCTTGAGCTTCTCGAAGCAGCCTTGCAGCGCCGCCTCCTGCGCCTTCTCCAGGCTCTGCGCCCGGTCGGCGACGTGGAATTGGCCCCTGCTTCCGATCGCAAGCGCCTTGTGGTCGGGCCGGGACGCATAACTGGACAGGACGCGCCGCGTGTCGTCGTCAACGAGCGGCACAACCGACGCATCGAATTTCATCGGGCGAGGCTGCGGCGTTGCCTGCCAGGACGACAGCAGGAAGAGCAGCGTCGCCGCCAGGACGCCGGCGGCGGCGCCGGCTGCGAAAACAGCGGCGGCTCGAATGGCCCGCGGGCGTGCAACGGCAGCCGGCAGCATCGGCCCGGTTACGCCCGCGGCGGGCTCAAGGTCGGCCGGTGAAGCGCAGTCGGTATGCTCCTCAACGACGGGGGCGACGAAGCGAAAGCCCTTGCGCGGAATCGTGCGGATCAACCGCTGATCATCGCCGCTGTCGCCGATCGCCGTGCGGACCGCATTCAGCGAGGAGCTGATCGTCGATATCGAGACGATGCGGCCCTCCCAGACCGACATGCGTAGATCTTCCTGGCTCACGACGCGTTCGCGATTGCGGATCAGGCAGGTCAGCAGCGCGAAGACACGCGCCTCGACCGGCACGATTTCGCCACCCCGGCGCAGTTCGTGGCGGGCTTCGTCGAGCACGTAGTCTTCGAACAAAAAGCGCAACTTCGCCTCAATATGTCAGCGCAGGCGCGAAAGCTCCCTTTCTTAAGTCACAGCAGAACGGCAGCAGGTTCAGAAGGACTTGCCAGAACTTCCCGCCGCCATTCCAAGCGGAAATCAGCAGTTTCCCAAGGCTTTCCCAGCACGTTCCCAAAAACGGGCCGGCGCCCGCCCCCGACCAATGCGCAATGGCTACCGACGTCCGAGTCCGGCGGACGCCGGTGAGCCAACTGCCGAACAACCAACAGCCAAGCGGGAGCACACCATGGCCGCCTCGACCTTTTCCAAAGCCGCCCTGAACAACGCACGCAGCCACAAGCCGTGGGAGCGCGCCGAGAACGACTTGCGGGACGACATCGACACGCCGCACTTCAACTTTGACGACGGGGCGGCGTTCACGGCGTCACCGGTCGCCAGCCACGGATCGGCCCCCGCTCCCGAGGTCAGGCACGACTCGCCCGTCCACGAGAATACCGTCACGGCTTCAGGCAGCGCCGATGCACGGGAGACACCTGAACACGGCATCGTCGCGCAAGGCACGACGCCTTCGGCCGATCATCGGTTCGTTGCGGACGCGGGGCCGGCCATCGGCCTCACTCGGATCGTGACGCCCGGACCTCAAGCCGACGGAGACGGCATCATCCCCGGCGTCTCGCTCGGCGGTCCATCGCACTCGATCAACGAGGGCAACCTGGATGAATTGCCCGATCAACTCAATCGGTGGCCGGATGGCCAGCCGAGCCACTGGACTCCCGGCGCGCTCCTGCGCATCGGCTTCCCGCAGAGCCTCGACGACATTCCGGAATACTTCCGCGACATGGACGACAGTTCGCAATACGCCGGGGGACATGTCTTTTTCAACGCGACGCAACAGGACTACGCATTGCAAGCAATGCAGGCCTGGGCGAACGTCGCCAATATCGGCTACACGCTGGTCCCGCCCGGCGAAGAAGCCGACATCTATCTCTACGCGATGGAGTTCACCGTCGTGGCGGGCGGCGTCTCCACCGGCATCACCGATCACGGCAGCCGGATCGCCATCAACACCGCTAACGACGGGTGGTCGGAAATGGCGCCGGGAACACCCGGCTTCCATACGCTGATGCATGAGTTCGGACACTCGCTCGGACTATCGCATCCCGGCGACTATGATGGCGGCGGCGCTGTGATCCCGACCTATGAAGGACACGCCGAGTACATCGAAGACACGATGATGTATTCGGTCATGTCCTACTTCCAGGGCGAGTACACCGGCTTCGACAGCGACGGCAAGGCCGCGTATCTTGTCACGCCGCGCAGCCATGACATCTATGTCATGCAGTACCTCTACGGCCCGGACTGGGAGACGCGCGACGGCAACACGACCTACGGCTACAACGCCGATGGCGTGAGCGGGATGTTTGACTTCACCAATTTCGGTGAAGACGAGGAAGGCGACGACGAAGACGGGATCGCGGAGCCGGATGTACCGCAGCTCACGATCTGGGATGGCGGAGGGATCGATTGGCTCGATCTGTCGGGAGACGGGTCCGGTGTCACGCTTGATTTGCGGCCGGGCGCGTTCTCCAGCACGCACGGCATGACCTACAACCTCTCGCTCGCCTACGTGCCCGGTTGGACGCCGGACGAGTTTGCCGGCTACATCGAGAACGCCCGCGGCGGCACAGGCGATGACGTGATCACCGGCAACGTTCGAGACAACGTGATCGAGGGTGGCGACGGCAACGACCACCTCTACGGCCTCAGCGGCGATGACGTGCTGCGGGGCGAGAGCGGCAATGACTGGCTGGAAGGCGGCCTCGGCCTCGACACGTTCGAAGGCGGAGAAGGCTACGACACAGTCGACTTCACCTACAGCGCCGGCAATTGGACCGTGAACCTCTCCGAAATCATCGACGATCCGAATGACATCGGCATCATGGGTACGGCAAGCGCGGGCGGCGGTGCTGAAAGCATCAGCGACGTCGAGAACGTGACAATGGGGTCGGGCAACGACCACGTCACCGGCTCAAGCCGGCGGAATGAGCTGTCCGGCAATGACGGGAACGATACCCTCATCGGTCTCGGCGGTGTCGATACCCTGTACGGCGGCGCGGGCCACGACGTCATCGACGGCGGCGATCAACCCGACCTCATGTATGGCGAAGCCGGCAACGACACCCTGATCGGCGGCGCACACCATGACGAGATCTATGGCGGCATCGGCACCGACACGATCGATGGCGGCGACGGCAACGACAGCATCTGGGGCCAGGATGGCAACGACACGATTAACGGCGGATCGGGTGTCGACACCATCGATGGCGGCGACGGCGTCGACACCATCGACGGCGGCGACGGCAGCGACGTCATCACAGGTGGCGATGGTGACGACACGATCTCCGGCGGATTCGGCCTCGACAATCTCGACGGCGGTAGTGGCGCCGACACCGTCGACTACACCTTCAGTAGCCAGAATTGGACGGTCAACCTCACGTCGGAAAACGCCTCTTCGCTTGGCGCGCTGGGTGAGTCGGTGCGCAATTTCGAGGGTGCGCGGATGGGCTCCGGCGACGATGTCGTGCGCGGCACGACGGGCGCGAACGCGCTCTATGGCGGCGCGGGTCACGACGATCTGCGCGGTCTCGCCGGCAACGATTGGCTGGAAGGCGAAGCCGGCATCGACGTGCTCAACGGTGGCACCGGCGACGACTTCATCTTCGGCGGCAGCGGCTACGACACCGCGAGCTATGCCGATGATGTGGCCGGCGTTGTGGTCGATCTGAACCAGATCGGCGTTCAGAATACCGTCGGCTCCGGCAACGACCTGTTGCAAGACATCGAGAACCTGATCGGCTCGCAGCACAGCGACTGGCTGATCGGCAATACCGGCAACAACGCGCTGTTCGGCGAGCTTGGAGAGGATCAATTGTTCGGCGGCGACGGCGCCGATATCCTCAGCGGCGGCGGCGGCAACGACAACCTGTTCGGCGGCCTCGGCGACGACGTGCTGGCCGGCGGCAACGGCATCGACTGGGCCAGCTACACGTTCCAGACCTCCGGCGTGAACGTCAACCTGACGACGGAGGACGCGCAAAATACCCTCGGCGCCGGGTTCGATACCTTGACCGGCATCGAGAACGTCGCTGCGACCGCCTACAACGACTTGCTGATCGGCAATTCGGGCGACAACCGGCTCGAAAGCTATGCCGGCAACGACGTGTTGACCGGCGGCGCCGGCAACGACGTGCTCCTGGCCGGCGCCGGAAACGACAGCCTCAACGGCGGCCTCGGCCAAGATGAGCTGGAGGGCGGCAGCGGCGTCGACTGGGCGCTCTACAACACCGGGCTCGCCTCCGGCGTGACGATCGATCTCTTCGTGGAGACGCAAGATACCGGCGGCGGCGGTGTCGATATCCTGCGCTCCATCGAGAACGTCATGGGTACGATCTTTGTCAACTCCCTCACCGGCAACAACGCCGCCAACGAGCTGCGCGGCGAAGGCGGCAACGATTGGCTGTGGGGCAACGGCGGCAACGACATCGTCAACGGCGGTTCCGGGGACGATGCGGTTTCCGGTGGCGCCGGCAGCGACGACATCATCGGTGGCTTCGGCAACGACCACCTGTGGGGCGGGACGAACGCCGATGATTTCATCTTCGGCAATAGCTGGGGCGACGACTGGATCTGGGACTTCCAACCCGGCTCCGACAAGCTCGACCTGTCCGGCGTCAGTGGCCTGAACAGCATCAACCAAATCGACGTTGAGAACACCAACAACGGCGTGCTCTACACCTTCGGCTCGCATTCGATCCTGCTCGTCGGCGTGGCCGCCAACTCCGTCTCTACCACCGACTTCATCCTCTGATCGGCGGACGGACGACAGACTGATGCCGGCGCCCCGGGCGGTTGACCTGCCCAAAGCGCCGGCATACGTGCATCGCCGTGACGGGTGGAGCGCAGTATCCCGACGGCCGCTTACCGCTGCAATTTGTCGAGCGTGATCGGCAGATCCCGCACCCGCTTGCCGGTCGCATGATAGACCGCGTTGGCGATGGCCGCCGCCACGCCGACCATGCCGATCTCGCCCACGCCCTTGATGCCGAGCGGATTGACGATGTTGTCCGGCTCGTCGACAAAGATCACCTTGATGTCCTGCACATCGGCGTTCACCGGCACGTGGTATTCCGCGATATTGGCGTTCATGACGCGGCCGAAACGGTGGTCGACGAGCGCCTCCTCGTGCAGCGCCATGCCGATGCCCCACACGACGCTCCCCATCACCTGGCTGTGAGCCGTCTTGGTGTTGAGAATCCGCCCGGCCGCAACGGCGCTCACGACACGCGTCACGCGAATGATGCCGAGCTGTTCGTCGACCTTCACTTCGGCGAAGATCGCCGAGTGGGTGTTGCTCGCATGCTTGCCGTCCTGTTTGAATTCAGCGGTTTTCTCATGCTCGATGCGATCCAGGCCGCCGTGACGCATCGCCTCGGCAATCGATACGGCGCGGCTCGCATCCGTCCTGCTGACGATCGACCCGTCAACGAGAAGGACGTCGTCGACCTGCGCTTTGGCGAGCGGTGAATCCGGGATCTTCCGCGCCAATGCCAGCAATTTCTTGCGGATCTCGACGGCCGCGGCTGCGATGGCGTGCGACACCGAGGCCGCCGTCCAGGAACCGCCTTCGACCTCGGCTTGCGGCAGCGTGGAGTCGCCGAGCTTCACCGTGACGTTGTCGATCGGCAAACCCAGCATGTCGGCCGCAACCTGCGCCATGATCGTGTAAGTGCCGGTGCCGATGTCAGCCGTGGCGCACGAGACTTCCGCGTGACCATTGGCCGTCAGCACGATGCGGGCGGCCATCGGCACCTGCAGCGCTTCCCAAACGCCGGTGGCCATGCCCCAGCCGACCAAGTCGCCGCCGTCCCGCATCGAGCGCGGCTCAGGATTTCGATTGTCCCAGCCAAACGCTGCCGCGCCCTGGGCGTAGCATTCGCGCAGTTGCTTGCTGGTGTAGGGAACATCTTTGGACTGCTCACGATCCGAGTAGCACCGCAGGCGCAACTCCAGAGGATCGAGCTTGAGCGCGATGGCAAGCTCGTCCATCGCGCATTCAAGCGCATAGACGCCGGTCGCCGCGCCCGGAGCCCGCATATCGGAGGGCGTGGGCACGTCAAGCCGGGCAAGCTTGTGCACATATTTGACGTTGGGGGACTTGTAGAGCAGCTCGGCCCACGCCGTGTCGTTGCGCGAGAATTCTTCGTATTGCGACGTCATCGCAATCGCTTCGTGGGTGATGGCGTCGAGTGTCCCGCCGGCGCTGGCGCCGAGCGCGACGCGCTCGATCGTGGCGGGCCGATAGCCGAGCCCGTACATCTGCGCACGGGTGAGCATCAGCCGCACTGGGCGCTTGAGCGCCTGCGCCGCCAGAACGGCCAGCACCACCTCGTATTGCGGGCGCAAGCCGGCGCCGAAGGCGCCGCCGACAAACGGCGAGATCACCTGCACATCATCGGCCTTCAGGCCGAACGCACTGCACACATAGCGCTGCACGTTCTGCACGCCCTGCGTCTTGTCGTAGACGGTGAGCTTGCCATTGCCGTTCGGAACCACCGTCGCGGCGAACAGCTCCATCGGATTGTGGTATTCGACCGGAATGAAGTACTCGGCCTCGTGGCGCACGGCAGCGGCAGCGTAGGCCTTCTCGGCCTTGCCCCGCGGCTTCTCGGGCTTGTCGATTGCGTAGGCTTCATCAAGCTGCGCATGCAGGTCGGTCGTGAATTCTTCCGCCTCGTAGTCGACGCGCACCAGCGAGGCCGCGAAACGCGCGGTCTCCCAATCCTCGGCCACCACCAGTGCGATCGGCTGGCCGTTGAACTTGATCTTGTCGTCGTAGAGCGGCCGGAACGGTGAGCCGCCCGGCGCCACGTCGTCATGATAGCCTTTGTCGGTTCTCGCCATTGTCGGTCGGTGCTCGTGGGTCAGCACGTCGATCACCCCCCCGACGCCAAGCGCCGCGCTGGCGTCGATGCGCGCGATGCGCCCCCTGGGAATGGTCGAGCCGACGACGCAGCCATAGGCGAGACTGGGGACGTTGAATTCGCCGGCGTATTGCGCCGCGCCGGTCACCTTGGCGCGTCCATCAACGCGGGAGGTCGCTGTACCGACATATGCGTTCATGACAATCACCGGATCTTCTTGCTGGACTGGATTTGCGGGGTGCCCTTGGCCGCCTGCGTCAGCGCGCGAACGATGGCGCGGCGGGCGAGGCCGATTTTGAACGCGTTGTGGGAAAATCCCTTGGCGTCGCGCAGCAGCAGGTCGGCGGCGCGGCCGAAGGCCTGGTCGTCAGCGGCCTGCCCGCGCAACGTCTCTTCCACCTCCCGGTCGCGCCATGGCTTGTGCGCGACCCCGCCGAGCGCCAGCCGGGCTTCCTTGATGCGGCCGCCGTCGAGCTCCAGCGCGGCCGCGACCGAAACCAGCGCGAACGCGTAGGAAAGCCGGTCGCGAATTTTCAAATAGCTGTAGTTGGTGGCAAACCCGCGCGCGGGAAGCTCGATCGCCGTGATGATCTCGTTGGGCTTTAGATTGGTGTCACGTTGCGGCGTATCGCCGGGCAGCCGATGAAAGTCGGCGAACGGAATAGTGCGCTCACCCGTCGGGCCCGCCACATGGACCGTGGTCTCCAAAGCCGCGAGCGCGACGCACATATCGGACGGATGCGTGGCGATGCAGGCCTCGCTGGCTCCGAGGATGGCGTTAATCCGGTTGATGCCGTTGATGGCGGAGCAGCCGCTGCCCGGCGCGCGCTTGTTGCAGGGCGTGGTGGTGTCATAGAAATAGAAGCAGCGCGTCCGCTGCAACAGGTTGCCGCCGGTCGAGGCCATGTTGCGCAATTGCTGCGAGGCGCCGGCCAGGATCGCACTCGACACCAGCGGATAGCGCTGTTCGATCAGCGGGTGATACGCAAGGTCGGTGTTGGGAACGAGCGCGCCGATGCGCAGCCCGCCCGCCGGCGTCTGCTCGATGGTCTTGAGCGGCAAACGCGAGATGTCGATCAGGCGCAACGGGCGCTCGACCTCGTATTTCATCAGATCGACGAGATTGGTGCCGCCGGCAATGAACTTTGCCGCGGGATCGGCCGCGATCTGCCGCACGGCGTCGGAGACATCGGTTGCTCGGGCGTACTGGAAATTGATCATGGCTTGCCTCCCATCGCCGCCATCGCCTGCTCGATCGCGGCGACGATGTTGGGATAGGCGCCACAGCGACAGATGTTGCCGCTCATCAGCTCGCGGATCTCATCGGCGGTGATCGCCTTGCCCTCCGCGATGAGACCGGCGGCCGAACAGATCTGACCGGGCGTGCAGTATCCGCATTGGAATGCATCGTGGTCGATGAACGCCTGCTGCAACGGATGCAGCGCTCCATCGGGGGCGAGACCTTCGATGGTGGTGACTTTCGCGCCGTCCTTCATCACGACCAGCGTCAGGCAGGAGTTGACCCGCCTTCCGTCGACCAGCACCGTGCAGGCGCCGCACTGGCCCTGATCGCAGCCCTTTTTGGTGCCGGTCAGATTGAGACGATCGCGCAGCGCATCAAGCAAGGTCGTCCAGGGCGCGACCGTCAAGGTCCGTTTCTCGCCGTTGACATCGAGCGTGACGGTCATTGTGGCGGCCGCGGACACATTTTCTTGATCTGTTTTGCGGGCTACGGACGATTTTCTGGCCACTGGGACCTCCTGACTATTGAACGCTGGTATTTCGCGCGACAAATCCCCGAGCTTTCTGCCAATGGAGCCTGAGGCAGTTTGATTGCTCCGCGGTGCATGAAAGGCGCAGGTGACCGGGCAGATCACGTCTGATCCGATAAGCAATCTGCGTCATGCAAGTTCCTCGCTCGACGCTGTGGTGCCCAAAAAACGCGGCAGGACGATCGTTGCGCGTTCGAGTTGCCATTCAATTGCTTGTGACCGCTGAAATGTAAAAGTCGTGGTTGTCGAGCAAATATATGAAAATGTTACTGGAGGCCCGCACCGCGGCGGGATTGGAGAAGGCCAATGCGGTCGGCCGCACGGGCGGAGGGACGTGACCGCATTGAATTATTTTACAGCGCTGACGCGGCTGACGCCGAGGACTTCGACGATAGAGCGCCAACAGCGACAAACCGACGGCACCGAGCCTTGGCGGTCTTGCCGCGAAGGTGAGGTCCGGGATTGATTGGGTGCCCGGCCCCGATGCGGGCGCGTGAGCTCCGGCAACCTCAAGAATTGACCAGGTGGGCCGATAGCCGTGTTCTTACCCTTCTGATTCACGCCGTTGAAACCTGTACAGCCTATGATTGGCTGAAAATTCGTAACCATTTCGAACGAGTTCCTGAAGCGTGCAGATGAGTTTCCAGCCGGCGTGCGCCGTCGACATTCGCAGCCTGACCAAGCGCTTTGACCGGCCGGTGGTCGAGAACCTCGACCTGCGCGTGTACGCCGGCGAGTTCTATGCGCTGCTCGGTCCCAACGGCGCCGGCAAGACCACGACATTGAAGATGGTGGTCGGGCTGCTGCGGCCTGATGGCGGCTCGATTTCGATTCTTGGAATTGATGCCCTGGCCGATCCGGTCGCCGCCAAGCGGGTGATGGCGTGGATTTCGGACGAGCCGATGATCTACGACAAGCTCACGCCGCTCGAATACCTCGCCTTCGTGGCCGGGCTCTGGGGCATCGATGCCGACGTCGCCGAGGCGCGCGCGCTCGAGCTCCTGGGCTGGCTCGATCTCGGCGGTCACGTCCACGAACGTTGCGAGGGATTCTCCAAGGGCATGCGCCAGAAGGTGGCGCTCGCCGGCGCGCTGGTGCACGACCCGCGCGTGATCATCCTCGACGAGCCGCTCACCGGCCTCGATGCCGCGTCGGCGCGTCAGGTCAAGGCGGTGCTGCGCGAGCGCGTCGCGAACGGCGGCACCGTGATCATGACCACGCATATCCTGGAAGTCGCCGAGCGCATGGCAGACCGCATCGGCATCATCGCCGGCGGCCGCCTGATCGCCGAGGGCACACTCGACGAGCTGCACGGCCAGGCCGGCGAACGCACCAAGACGCTCGAAGACACGTTCCTGTCGCTGGTCTCGAACGAAGCCGTCCCGGCATGAGCCGTCCGGGTACTCTAACCTGGTTTGCCCGTCACGAATCCCGCCTCGCCTGGCGCGACTGGATTTCCATGATGACGGCCGGACGGCGCCGGCGCATGACCACCGTGGTGGTCGCGCTCGCCGCCTTCGTCGCGTTCATGCATCTCCTCGCCTACCCGATCGTGAAGGACTATGCGCAGGTCGCGCTTGCGCCTGACAAGACCGCGCTTGTGGTCATCACCGGCATGCTAGCCTTGTCGTGGTCGCTGATGGCGTCGCAGGCTATGGAGTTGGTGACCCGCGCGTTCTATTCACGCTCCGATCTCGACCTCATCCTGTCGTCGCCGGCCGCCGCGCAAAAGCTGTTCGCGGTGCGCATCGCCACCATGACGCTGGCGACGGCGCTGATGTCGCTGCTGCTGGCGTCCCCATTCATCAACGTCCTGGTCGTCCTCGGCGGATGGCGGTGGCTCGCCGCCTACGCGGTCGTGGTGGCCGTGAGCCTCACCGCCATGGCGTTTGCGGTGGCGGTCACCATCGCGCTGTTCATGACGCTCGGGCCGAAGCGGACGCGGCTGGTCGCGCAGGTCATGGCCGCGGTCATCGGCGCGGCCTGCGTGATCGGACTGCAACTCGCCGCGATCCAGTCGCTCGGCAGCCTGTCCCGGACCGACATCCTCTCCTCCTCCATGCTGCTCGCGTTGGCGCCCGACAGCGGCAGCATCCTCTATTGGCCCGCGCGGGCGGCGGTCGGCGACCTTCCTGCGCTCGCGGGCGTGCTCGGCTTCAGCGTGCTTTTGCTCGGCGTGTCGATCGCCCTGTTTGCGCCGCGCTTCGGCGACTGCGCCATCGCCGCCAGCGGGGTCTCGCAGGGCGCGACACGCCGGCTTGCAACGTCCAACGGCTTCCGGCGGGCGACGCCGGGGCGCGCCTTGCGGCTGAAGGAATGGCTGCTGCTGCGACGCGATCCCTGGCTGATGTCGCAGAGCCTGATGCAGATCCTCTATCTGGTCCCGCCCGCCGTCCTGCTGTGGCAGGGATTCGGCGAAGGCGGCGCCGTCGTCGTGCTGGTGCCGGTGCTGGTCATGGCGGCGGGGCAGCTCGCCGGTGGGCTCGCATGGCTGGCGATCTCGGGCGAGGACGCGCCCGAACTGGTCGCGACCGCGCCGGTCGCCGCCGCTCAGATCCTGCGCGCCAAGATCGAAGCCGTCATGGGCGTCATCGGCCTCGTCTTCCTGCCGTTCGTTGCCGCCGTTGCGTTGATGTCGCTGTGGCACGCGATGGTGACCGTGCTCGGAATCCTGGCCGCCTCGGCAGCGGCCATTCAGATCCAGCATTTCTTCCGCACCCAGGCCAAGCGAAGCCACTTCCGCCGGCGGCAGACGTCGTCACGCGCGGCCACGTTCGCGGAAGCGTTTTCCTCGATCGCGTGGGCCGGCACCGCGGCGCTCGCCGCGGCCGGCACATGGCTTGCGGTGGTCGCCGGCGTGTTTGCCGTGACCGTGCTGCTGGTGGCGCGGCTGATCAGCCCGCCAAAGCCTTAGCCCCGTCGGAGAACACCCGCCCGTAGCCGGTCGGGCCGCTGTCGGCGCCGTAGAGCCACTCCATCGCCTCGAACGATTGCTCCGCCGTGCGTGCGGACAGCATCATGTTGCGCAGCTCGCGCGCGACACCGCTGGCGTGATAGAATTCGCCATAGACGCGCGCCATGATCTGCACGCGCCCGGTGCGCAGATAGCGCGCGGCCTGATAGGCCTCGAACGCCGCCGCGTAGTCGCCTTGCGCCGTCTCGACGCGATCTGCAAGACAAACGGCATCTTCGATCGCCATGCACGCGCCCTGCGCGAGGTATTGCAGCATCGGATGGGCGGCATCGCCGATCAGCGTCATGCGGCCCTTGCTCCAGGTCTTCGCCGGCGGACGGTCGCACAAGACCCACATGCGCCAGCTCTCGATCTTGCCGAGCAGCGTGCGCACCGGCTCGCAGGTCCCGGCGAACCGCTCATGCAGCTCCGCGGGATCGCCGAAACTGTCCCAGCCCTCCTCGTAGCGATTGGAGTGGAACACGGCGACGAGATTGTAGAGCTCGCCACCGCGCAGCGGATAGATCACCAGATGCACCTTCTCGCCGGCCCAGAAGGTCATCGACCAGCGGCGCAGATGCTCCGGTACTTCGTTCGTTGGCAACACAGCGCGATACGTGATGTGGCCGGCGACCTGCGGCTTGCCGTCGCCGACGATGAGCTGCCGGATCGTGGACCACAATCCGTCGGCGCCGATCAGCGCCGCGCCGTCGTAGCGCGTCCCGCTGTCGGTGCGCGCGGTCACGCCGCCGCCATGCTCGTCCACCGCCACGACCTTCCGCGACGTATGCAATTCGATCAACCCGTTGGCGCGGCACGCCTCCAGCAGCACTGCAAGGAGGTCGGGCCGATAGATGAGTGCATAGGGATGGGTGAACTTGGCTCGAAACCGCCCGTCGAGCGGCACCCGCGTCACCTCCTCGCCGGTGACGGCGTCGAGCATGATCAGGTTCTCGGGAAAGACCGCGAGCCGGCTGACGGCGTCCGTCAGACCCAGCACGTCGAACATGCGAAAGACGTTCGGCCCGAGCTGAATGCCGGCGCCGACTTCCTTGAGCTCCGGGGCCTGTTCGAGGACCTGGGTGCGGATGCCCTTTTGCGCCAGCGCCAGCGCCGCCGCCAAGCCACCGATGCCGCCCCCGACGATCAGCAACGGCGGCTGTCCTGCCCGATTCAACATTGCTTCCCCGTGTCGCCGCGCCCCGCGGCACATACTTCTCATGGAAATGCCGGACCAGCGCCGGGTTCCTTAATCTTGAATTAAACCTATGGAGAGAATCCCGTCCATACGAGGGCGCCTGAACGGGGCCGAAATCTCCCCTGCGTAGTTTCCATTGAGCAAACGCAGGGGAAAGTAATGCTGCTCCGCAGCATTCGATCGCGACTGATCGCGCTTGTCGTCGCCAGTGTCGTTCCGTTCACCGCTCTGATCGGAGTGGGTCTCTGGAACCAATGGCGCACCGACCAGAGGGCCGCCGTCCAGCGCGCCATCACTGAAGCACGCCTGATCGCGGGACAGGTCGACGATCACGTCGGCAACCTCACGAGCCTCCTGTCCGGCCTGAGCGTGGCGGTGTCGTGGAATCTCAAGGACGTGGAGGCCAATGACCGGCTGCTGCGGCGGGTCAAAGCCGAGCTGCCGTCCTATTTCGCCAACCTCCTGCTGTTCTCCCTCGACGGAACCAACATCGGCACGTCGAACGAGGCCGGGCGCTTCTTTGCCGGCGACCGCCAATACTTCCAGCAGATCATCGCCGGACACGACCATGCCGTCGGCCCCGTCGTCCGATCGCGCGCGGGCCAGGAATGGGTCGTGACGATCGCGCGCCCGGTCGTCGACGCCAACGGCGGCTTGCGCGCCGTCCTCGCTGTCGGCACGCGGCTTGAGCGCTTCCAGGACGCCCTGAAGCTCGCGCAGCTACCACCCGGCAGCGTGGTTCGCATCGTTGATGAGAACCTGGTCGTGATCGCGCATAGTGCCGACGGCCCGAACTGGATCAGCCGCGACCTCAGCGACTCCGCCACCGTCGCCCGGCATTTCGCCGCTCGAGACCTCAGCGAAGTCGTTCGCTGGTCGGACGACGTCGAACGCATCACCGGCTCCGCACGGGCCAATACGGTGCCATGGATGGTCTCCGTGGGACTGCCGGCAGACGTCGCATTTGCCGCCGTGATGTGGCGGTTGGGCGTGGGCCTGTTGTTCACCCTGGTGGCGCTCCTGTCGGCGTTCGGTATCGCCTGGACGCTGTCGCGCAGAATCGTCCGTCCGGTGCGGCAGCTCGGCCATGATGCGTCCGCCCTTGCCGCCGGCGATCTCGGTCACCGCACCCAGATTCAGGCCGACGGCGAGATCGGCGTGCTCGCGGCCTCATTCAACCAGATGGCCGCCGCACTCCAGCAGCGCGCGGAAGACGCCAACCGCGCCGCCGACGACCTGAAGCAGGCCAAGGACATGCTGTCGGTGGTGATCGAAGTCATCGCCGGTGGCGATCGTGTGCTCCGATCTCGACCGCCGCATCTTCTTGTGGAACCGCGCCGCCGAACGCATCTTCGGCTACACCGCCGAGGAAGCCATCGGCCAGCACGCGCGGGACATGCCGCCTCCGGCCGGCGACGAACAGATCGGATTGATCCAGCGGGCGTTGAGCGGCGAGATCGTGCGCGACCTGCACGTCAAACGCACGCGCAAGGACGGCAGCCAAGTCGATGTCCGCGCCGCGGCGGCGGCCATGTACAATGCTGACGGTTCCGTGCGCGGTGTGGCGCGCGCCTACGAAGATGTCACGGATCGCGTGCGCGCCGAGGAGCAGCTCAAGCGCATCGCGCATTATGACCAGCTCACCGGGCTTCCCAACCGCCTCACGCTTCAGAAAGAGCTCGGACGTCGCCTGAGCGGCGAAGGAGCGCCGACCGCGATCGCACTTTTCGATCTCGACGGCTTCAAGGACGTCAACGATACGCTGGGCCATTCGACCGGCGATCAGCTCCTGATCGAGGTCGGTCAGCGGCTGGTCAGCGTCGCGGGCGATCGCGCCCAGGTCTGCCGGCTCGGCGGTGACGAGTTCATCGTGATCATCCCCGAATGCGGCAATCCGCTGGTCGTGGGCGAGATGGTCGAGCGGATACTCAAGCAGCTCACCGAGCCGTTCACGATCGGGGATCATATCCTTCACGTCGGCGGCAGCGCCGGAATCGCCATCGCGCCCAACGACGGGAAGAACGTCGACGAGCTGATCGCCAATGCCGACCTTGCGCTCTACCAGGCGAAGGCGGCTGGCCGGCGGTCGTATCGATTCTTCCTGCCGGTGCTGCGCGCGCAGGCGCAGGCGCGGCGAAGCCTCGACCTCGAACTACGGCGCGCCTATGCCGAGAACGAATTCGAGCTCTATTTCCAGCCGCAGGTCCGGCTGGCGGATGGCGCCGTGGTCGGCGCCGAGGCGCTGATGCGTTGGCGGCACCCGGTCGCCGGCATTCTCGCACCCGGCACCTTCATCGACACGCTGGCCGCGAGCGCGATCGCACCCGAAGTCAGCCGCTGGATCGTTCACACCGCCTGTTCCAAGACAGCCCACTGGCGCTCCCAAGGCCTGCATCTCAGCCGAATCGCGATCAATCTGTTCCCCACTCAATTGAGCGACGACACGCTGCTGCGCGATCTCAACGAAGCGCTGCGAGCGACCGGGCTGCCGGCCGAGGTGCTGGAGCTGGAGATCACCGAGAACGTCGCGCTCGATTTCGGCGACGCGGCCGTGCTGAAGAAAATTCATGAGCGCGGCATCAAGCTCGCGTTCGACGATTTCGGCACCGGCTATGCGTCGCTCAGCTATTTGACGCGCTTCCCGCTGTCGCGGATCAAGATCGACCGCAGCTTCATCGGCAAGATCACCGACGATGCCGGCGACGCCGCGATCGTGCGCTCGCTGATCGCGATGGCGCACAATCTCGGCCTTGAAGTGATCGCGGAGGGCGTGGAGACGACCGCGCAGGCCGCGTTCCTCCTGACCCAGAAGTGCGAGGAAGCGCAGGGCTTTCTCTATTCGAAGCCGCTGCCGGCGGCCGAATTCGAAGCCTATCTGCACACCCATCCGCTCGCCGACGCCGCCGAGCAACCCGACCGGCGCGTCAATACCGAGACCAAGTTCCATCGCCGCGCCGCCAAGCCGGCCGGCCGCCGCGCGCCGGGCGGGTGACGGCCCCATACTTTGGTCTCTGACCTGCCGCCGTTCCGGCGCCCCGCGCGAGACGGCGGCATGCCCATGGGCGCTCTGCTTTCGCAGTTCCCGAGATGCCGGAGAGGCGCCGACCATCCTCCATCCGGATGATTTACCGCGGACGCTGACTCAAACAAGTTGCCCCCACGACCCGTCGGTCAAGAAAGGGCAGCAATGTACGAACTTCTCGGTGCACTGGCATTCGCCACGCTGGTTGCGGGCTACGTGCTGGCAGTCATGTTCGTCCGGCACGCGCCAGAAAGCGCCTTTGGCGAGCGGCGTCCGACCCGACACGAGGATTGAGCGATCCTCACGGTCGCAGCTCGAGCTTGTCGAGCAGCGCGCGTGCAGCGACCAGGTCTTCCGCGCCCCAACCCTCGATGAACCAATCGTAGACCGGCTTCAGGACATCGCGGGCGGCGCCATCGTCTCCCTGCTCGTGCAGCAAGCCGGCCAGGGCGATCGCCGACCGCAATTCCCAGAGCCTGGCGCCCTGCTCTTTCGCCTTCGTCATGCTGGCGCGCAGCAGGCGGGCCGCCTCCTTCGGGTCGTCCGCGAAGCACGCTTGCAGTCGCATGATCTCGGCATCGCACCATTCACTGCCGGTCGCCTTGGAAATCTCCGCCGCCCTCAGCAACAAGGCGTTGGCGGCGGCGACGTCGCCTGACCGCCCTTTCAATTCGGCTGCGCAGGTCATGTAGAACGGCAGCAAGGCCCAATTCTGCGTCGTGTCGAGCTGACGCAGCAGAGCCTGCATGCCTTCCAGGTGGGCCCGGACCGGGTGCCCGCGGTTTTGGGCCCAGTCATGGAACAAGGTGCCTTCCCAGCTGCCTTTATAGGTCTCGTAGGCCTCGCGCAGCTCGGCAAGCTGATGGGAGAGCGACAGCACCTTCTGCGCGTCCCCGACCAACATGCCCTGAACACAGGCACGCCGCAGGCCGAGATTGAGGCTGATGGGATGCTTCAGTGTCTTGGCATGCTCGACGCCAGCCATGCTCATGGCAGCGCCGGACTCGGGGAAGCCGAGAATCGTGAGGCAGATGCCAAGCAAGGTGCAGGTGGACACCTTTGGATCGCGCGTGCTCATGCCGGCTTGCGGGCCATCACGGTCCACCTGGTACATGTCGACGATACGCTGCATGTCCTCCCGCGCCGCCTCGAAGCGGCCGAGCAGCAGGTTTGCAAGCGCCCCTGCCCGCCTCGCCATGAGCAACGCCTGCGGATCGTCGGTACGCTCGCAGACATCCAGAATTTCTCTGGTGTACTGAACGATCCTCTGCGGCTGCGAATGGGTGAAGTGATAGTTCAACACGAGTCCGTCATAGACCCGCGGCAGCAGTTTCACTTCATCCAGCGCCAGGCAAAGCTCGCGCGCACGCTCGAACGTTTCACGCACCCCTTCGCTGCCAGAGCCCTGGTGATCGATCAACACGCTTCCAACCGCCAATTGAAGCTGCAATTCCCGGCGGTTCCTGTCCGGCGATTCCGGAAGCAGGGCAATTTGCGCGAGCGCATTGCGAAAATGGCTGACCATTTCGGCCAGCGCGGAGCGGCCGGTCGCACGCTCCGCGGCCTGCCGGTAGTAGTGAATGGATCGTTCCGGGACACCGGCCTCGGCAAAGTGCCGGGCAATCAGGTGCGGCTCCGCGGCGTCTTTTGCCTGCTCTTGTTCGAGCTCCTGGGCAAGGCGCAGGTGAATCGCCTTGCGCCGCTCGCGCAGCAGCGACGTATAGGCGGCGTCCTGCACCAGCGCGTGCTTGAAGGTGTAGGTGGCCAACGGGGGCTGCCCGTGCGCGACGATAATTCCGGACTGCGTGAGCTCGGCGATCGCAAGCTCCAGCCGGGGGACCGGCAAGCCAGTCAGCGCTTGCATCATATCGAACGAAAACTCCCGTCCGACCACTGCGCCGATCTGCGCGACCTCCTTGCCAGCAGACAATTGATCGAGACGCGCCATCAGGGAGGAATGCAACGACCGCGGAACCATGTCCGCGGACAGCGAACCATGAGGCGACGATGACTTGCCCTTGTCGTTCCGCTTCTTCTGAAGGACCGTGTTGGTCAGCTCCTCGATGAAGAGCGGGACATTGTCGGCGTGGGCGATAATGCGCTCGACGACATCGGATGGGAGGTCGCGGCCGCCCGCCACCTGCTTGATCAGCACCGTCGCGAGCCGGTCGTCGAGGCCGCTGAGCTGCTGCACCGTGACATGCGGCCGACCGGCCCAGGCCGGCTGCATTTCGGGGCGCGATGTCACGACCAAGAACACCGGCAAGTCCTTGATCGCCTCAATCAAGAGCTCGAAAAGCTCGACCGTCGTGGGGTCCGCCCAATGCATGTCCTCCAGGATGCACAGCAGCGGCTTCTGTGCCGCCAGCTCGGTGATCTGACGGATGACCGCCGCGAAGGTCATGGCCTTGCGGCGCTGGGGCGATACGTCTTTCAGGCGGTCGGAAGCGGAACAGGGGATCGAAAGCAGGTCCGCCAGAACGGCCTGATCGTCCGGCGAGACGCCGGCGAGCGAGTTCGCGAGCTTTTCCCATTTCGACGCCGCCGGCTCTCCGCGTTGAAATCCGGCGTGGCGCTCAATCTGCCGGACGATGGGATACAGCGGCGTGTCGAGATGATGGGGCGAGCAGAGATAGCGCAGCGGCGCGCCGGCGATGTTGCCGGCGTGCTGCTCGAGCGCGGCAACCAGACGCGATTTGCCGATGCCGGCCTCGCCCGAAAGCAGGATCACGCGCGCTTCGCCGCCCTTGGCCTGGTCCCACCGGCGCAACAACAATTGCAGCTCTTCTTCGCGGCCGACCAGCGCCAAATGCCCGCTGCGCAAGGCCTCGTAACGGCTTTCGATGGCGCTTTCCCGCAAGACGATCCGCGCACGCTCGACGTCCCGGCGCCCCTTGAGGTTCGCCAACTCGACCGAGCGATACTCGAACAGATTGCCCACCAGGTTCCGGGTCGCTTCGGAAATGACAACCGTGCCCGGGTCGGCCGCTGTCTGCAGGCGCGCCGCCAGATTGGGGACGTCGCCGACGACCGCCGTCTCGCGCGACGATCCGGCGCCGATGTGGTCACCGACCACCGCCAGGCCGCTATCGATGCCAACGCGTATCTTCAACGTGCCCGGCGGACCGGCCAGGGTATTGAGGCGCGAGACCGCATCGACCAGAGCCAGACCCGCCCGGACCGCCCGCTCGGCGTCGGTTTCGTTCGCCTGCGGGTAACCGAAATAGATCAGGGCGCCGTCGCCCATATAGCGCGCGATAAACCCATTGAATGCGGTAACCAGCCCACTGGTCAGGTCGTGAAAGTCCGCGATGACCTTGCGGAGATCCTCGGGGTCAAGCCGCTCCCCCAGCGCCGTCGACCCTACCAGGTCGACGAACACCACGGTCATGAGCCGGCGCTCGGGGGATGACGCCCCCGTCGATGTTTGTGAGGTGTCGAGCGCGGTCGGGCGGGCAGTCCCGCAGTCTCCGCAAAATCGCTTGTCTGCCGGGTTCTCACTTCCGCAGGCGGCGCACTGCCACGGCAGCGCTCTTCCGCAATCGCCGCAGAACTTCTTATCGCTGGTGACGGCAGCGCCGCAGTGCGGACATCTCATTCGACCTCCAGTGTCGGACGGCCGGCGAGCTCTATGACGGTCATCGTTGATTTTCGATGAAAAGATACGCGATTTCAAGGCAAGGCACTTGAACCGTCAGGCAAGCGTGATGGCCCTCGACGAGCGGGTGATGTTGCCATCCACATGGCCTGCTTGCTCATCAACGCAATTTGTTGTCTAAATCGGCGTGTATCAGTGAACCACTCGCGCATTGGGAGAGATCATATGTCTGATACCGTGGTTGGAAAAAAGAAGCGTAAGGCTCGTAAGGGATCGAAGAAGGTCGCGAAGAAAATGAAGATGAAGATAAGAAGAAGAGCAAGAAGCGCGGCAAGAAGTAACGACCCATAGATGAAGGGCGGAACGCTACCAGCCGACGTCAAGAAGACGTCGGCGCTGCGGCGGATCCCGTCGTTTTCCGCTCTACGCTATATCAAAGCCCCCGCCAAAGAGGGGCACATCTGCGCATTCAAGTTGGCGGCTGAGTCCTCGCCGATCGTCGTAGAGGACACGTTCGGTCGTGCAATGACGTTGCTGCCTGGCGACCTCTTCCTGGGAACGACGGGGTATCGGGAATTGACCCGCTGGGTCGTCGGAGGCACGCCGAAGCGCGGACTGATCCCCGGACATAAGTACTGGGTCATTTCGGAATGCGGTGTGGTCGGCGACCTGGTCGCCGACACACCGATGTCCAAGTCCTTCGTTGGCCAGACGCACTATCTGGGAGCGGTCGCCAGGGACGGCTCCCGGGTCCTCAGCCTGAGCGATTTCGCCGTGCCACGCGCCGGCCGGCCGACCGACCGCAAGGCACCGCTTTACATCATTGCAGGGACTTCAGCCGAGGTCGGCAAGACCACAGCCGGCCTTGCCGTCCTGGGCACGCTGCTGCTGCAGGGCTACGACACCGTCATCGTCCTGAAGGCAACCGGCACATCGGCGATCACCGAGATTGCCATCTACAAGGACCATGGGGCGGCGCAGGTTTTCGACTGCGTCGACTTCGGTCTTGCCACGACCTATGGACCAAACCCGAAAACCATGACCCGCCTTTTCGACCAGGCGCTCGATACCTGCCTGTCGATCCCGGCTGACGCGGTCCTGATCGAATGCGGCGGCGACCTGCTCGGCGCGAACGTTCCGCTCTTCCTCAAGCGCCTGAGACGCCGGCGCGCGCGCCCGAAGGTGGTGTTTGCGGCCGCGGATGCGGTCGGCGCCTGGGGCGGGACGCAGATGCTGCGAAAGATGGGGCTGACGGTGGACCTCTTGACCGGCCCCTGTACCGACACGCCGACGCTCGAAAAGCGCACACAGGCGTTGTGCCGCACGCCGGCCATGAACATGGCCCGGGACGACTAGTGGAGTGGATTTGACATTCGCTACCCATCTAGCAGCAGGCTCGCTAAGCGAATGTCAAATCCAAAACTCCACTAGCACCTAATACTTGCTAGTGGCCCTTTGATTCTAACATTCGCGAACTCGCCCGCGGAAACGGGATGCGAATGTTAGAATTGGACCACTAGGGCTCCGCTCCCAAAGAGCAGAAAGCATCAGGCGCGCTTTCGCGAGCGGCCCGCTTGCCTTTTTTTGGACCGCGATCGCCGCTTCGATTGACCTGCCTGGGCCCGATCCGGCCCGGATTTCTTGCCCTTGAGAATCTCGACGGCACGCCTGATCAAGTCGACATTGTCATTGAGCAGATCGGCGCGCGTCATCCGGTGCCTGTAGTCGCACCTTACACCGAAGTCTTCGATGTCGTTGCCGGACTCCGGGCCCACCCGCAGGTAGCGCCGGAATGCGACAAGGAAGTCCGCTCCTCCCGGCAACTGCTTGAAAGGAGAGTGCTTTGCCTTCCTGAAGTATTTGGCGAACGCCGAATGCTTTCGGGCGTTCGAGCCAGCGCCGCTGGTGGTCGCGTGAACGCCCAGAATCTTGCCGCCATGGTCCTGGAAACCGGCGGCGAAAACTTCAGCGGCGCTGCGCGTCAGGCCATCCGTGATGACGATGACCGGACCGGGATAACGCGGGGCACCCTTGACGTTGCAGGCGTCAGGATCGGTATAGGGAAAGCTGGCCGAATACGGCGCGCCGGTTTGCATGGAACGCTGAATGGACTTGATCCAGGGCGCGCCCCCCTTCGGGCCCAGGTCGGGATTGTCCTTCTGCAATCGGCACAACTGCAGTGTGAGCGGGGTGCTCACCAGATAGAGCCGCTCCGGTTCGATGGGACGCTTCGGCGCAATGACCTGCAGGAGCTGTTCGGCAACCCTTGCCCGTCCGCCGGGATTCTCGCGAACGTCGATGATCAACCCGTCTTGCGGAAGCTTCGTGATGGACTTGGTCAGCTTGTCAACGAGTTCGTCAGTGTCATCGACGTCGAAGGTATAGATGCGCAGATATCCGATCTCGCCATACGGCGGTACCGGAAGCGCCTCGTCCCAGAACACGCCGGTGTCGTCCGGCGCGAACAAGAACCGGCGGATCTTCTGGACGCCGGCGGTGAGGACGGAAATCCCGCGGGGCGCAAGTTCCTGGGTCTCCGGAACCTCCGAGACCACCCAAGCAACTCGAACCTCCTCGACCTTGCCGCCGGGCCGCGTCCGGTACCCGACCGTCACCCATTCCTCGTCGGGCGGCAGCATGGCGACCAACGGGCGTGCCGTCAGGCTGAACAGCCCGAGCGCATGCCGGGCCACGATATTCCCGGCGCCGGTGGGGCTTTGGGCGCCGGCCATCTCCACCGCGCGACTGATCGGGACGCCGTTCCATGAGACGATCTCGACCCCCTCCTTGAACGTGGTGCCCTTGAACCAGGGCTTCAGCACCTTGGTGGCAAGAAAAATGTGTTCTTCCTTTTCGCCGAAACAAAACTCCACCGTGAACGGAAGCCACGCGCTGGCATCCTTGAACGGCTCAGGCAGAAAATAGTTTGAATGCAGATCCCCGAGCGACGAGAAGATCTGTGTCATCTCGTTATGAAAGAGCCGGTCGCTATAGAAATGCGTGTGGAGGCGCTGCTGCAGCAGTTTCAGCCGCCGCAACGGATCGACCGCGTACATCGCCCGCTTGTGCGGGAGATTCACGTACAGCCCTTCGAGGATCATGATGGCTTGCTGGACGATGAGCGCCCGCTGCCGCCACGTCAGCTCTTTCGCGCGGGCAAGGAATTTGCTCGGCGGCACCGCTTTGCGAAGGGCCGCCCGGACCGACGGACGGCTCGTGCGAATGACTTGAACGGGAACCAGACCTCTGGCCATCGCGCGGCGCCCCTCGTTCGAATTGTCACGGATTTCGGTTCAGCGAATTCGTTTCGTCCTATGATGCCGGGCGACAGATGCGGACGGACGTCGCGTGTCGCCTGGGTCGCAAAAAGCAGGCCTTACGGTGCAATAATTCAGGCCACGGCAACGGCCAATAATACCCGGGCCGACGACGGATGGTATCCTGCTGGAGTATGAGCCGAAAGGCGCGGCTCGCTGGAAACGATCTCTTCTAGTCGACCGACACACCGGCGAATTGCACGACCTTCCGCCACTTCTCGGTCTCGTCGGCAATCATCTTTCCGAACTCACTGGTGCTCATCGGCATCGGAACACCGCCGACCTGCTCGAAACGGGCGCGCATGGCGGGGTCGGCGAGCCCTGCGTTGATTGCCTTGTTCAAGGCAGTAATGATCTCCCGCGGCGTGCCCTTCGGCGCGACGATGCCATACCAGACGTCCGCTTCGTAGCCCGGCACGGTTTCGGCAATCGTCGGCATGTCCGGCAGGGATGACCAGCGCGTCGCCGACGTGACGCCAAGCCCCCGAAGCCGCCCCGACTGCACCAGCTCGATCGAGCCGGTCAGGTTTCCGAACAGCACATGGACCTTGCCGGTGAGGAGGTCGGGATAGGCGGGCGACGAGCCCCGATAGGGGACGTGCACCAAGTCGGTCTTCGTCATCACCTTGAACAACTCGCCCGACAGATGCGTCGACGTGCCGACGCCGGTCGATGCCATCGACAGCTTGCCGGGATTGGCCTTGGCGTAGTCGATGAACTCTTGAACGGTTTTGACCGGCAGCGACGGCGGCACCACCACCAGATTGGTCAGCCGCATGATGCCGGCAACCGGCTCGGTGTCACGCACGAAGTCGAATGGCAGGCGCTTGTAGAGCGACGTTGCGATGACGTTGTTGGGGCCCGCAAACAGGAGCGTATGGCCGTCGGGCCGCGCCTTGATCACACTCTGCGCGCCGAGATTGCCTCCCATCCCCGGGCGGTTTTCAATGATCACCCGCTGTCCCAGGCTATGCGTCAGCCACTCGCCCAACATGCGGGCGGCCGCATCGGTCGCGCCGCCGGCCGCCAGCCCGACCACCAGCTGCACCGGACGGGTCGGATAGTCTGCCGCGCCAACGGGCGCGCTGGACAGAACATAGGCGCCGGCAAGAGCGGCAAGAGCACGCACGGCTTTGAACATTTGCGTTCCTCGAATTCCCAGCCTGAAGAGCAAAAAATATGCCCAGGCATCGCCCGGCAATCCTAACCGAATATCCTACCGGCAGACTGCGACGCTTTAACAACGCAAGTTTTAATCAATCCTTTCTCTCAATCGACGCAATCGCTTCCAAGGCGCCGGGCGCCAAAATGACGATGCCGCCGCGCTGGAGCTCGATCAATTTCAGCTTTTCCCACGCGCGCAATTGCTTGTTCGTGCTCTCCCGCGACATTCCGATCATTTCGCTGAGATTACGTTGGGTGAGCGCTATCTTTTTACCTCCGGACGCCGGTTCCGAATTCTCGAATGCCTGCAGGAGCGCCTTGGCGAGTCGCCCCGGCAGGTCGAGGAACATGAGATCCTCGAGCTGGCCGGTGGTATGTCGCAGGCGCCGGCACAGCACTTCGATCAGCTTGAGTGCGAACTCCGGCCGCTCGCGAACCAACGTGACGAAATCCCTGCGCTCGATCACCATCAGCTCGCAATCGGTAAGCGCGATGGCGTCGGCGGTCCGCGGCAAACCGTCCAGCACGGCGATTTCCCCGAAGATCGCGCCCTCCTCCAGCAGGTTGAAAACCGCGCCTTTGCCCTCCGCCGAAGGCGCGCTGATCTTCACCGTTCCCGAGCAGATCGCAAACAGGCTGGTTCCGGCATCGCCTCTTGCGACGATCGTGGTGCCGCGCTTGACCGCTCGCGGGATCGCGTAGGAACCCAGTTGATTGAGCAGGTCCGGCCCCAGCGCGCCGAAAATCGGATGGCCGCGGAGAAACGCGCGCCTGTCGACGGTCCGGGAAACCCCGCTTTTTCTCGCAGTGGCCATGAGGCGCAATCAACGAAGACTATGATCCACAAATGGATCGTCCTGCATCCACCATTCGGTGGTTGCCACGGCGCTAGCACTAACACCAGCACCGGCGCCTGTCTCACCAATAGCCGTGAGTTCCGGATGTTTACAGAAACGAAACGTCGCAGACGACCCGCCAAACGGGGGGAACGGGCGCGCCCTGAAAAGGCGCACCCGTTGTGGCGCAGGCGGATTTAAGCGCCTGACCCGTCGGCCTATCGGCGCTGAAACGTCGAATAGCCGGAGATCGTGTAGGTGTAGGACATCGAGGCCGCCGACGCCTTGGCCACCTTGATGACCGCCTCGGTGCGATTGGTCACCTTCAGGGCCTTGAGAATGGCGGTGACGTGGTTCTTCACCGTCGGCTCCGCCAGATTGAGGATCCGGCAGATCGCCTTGTTGCTCTTGCCCTGCATCATCACGGCCAGCACATCGCGTTGTCGCGCCGTCAGATTGATGCAAACGGCATTGAGCTCGGTGTTGGCACTGGCGCTGCTGGCCCGCGGGGCCAGAGGACCGGAAATCACGAAGGGTTGTCGCGCAGGGGCCGCGCTCTGGAAGGGCACGATGGATCTGCTGTTGGTGTCTTGAGTGAACATTGTTGTTAGCTCCCGCTTGGCCGTCCCACTTGACTGACGCCGTCTTGGTACGCCGGGAGAATAGGAGGGGCGTTTTCGAACGAAGGTGAGCTGGCTCACACTCCGCGAATATATTTTTATCGTGATATTTCAATTGGTTATAAGAGAAAGGAGAGATCGCAGGCTTGCGGCGGGTCTGAATCGGTCGCCCCGCAAGCCCTGACCAGGCGCCCGCCGAGTGCCGGGCGCTCGGGACGGCGTTTCAGTCTCGCCGATAGGACGAGTCGGCAACCCGCGAGCAGGAGAACACCTGATTTCCCATCACGACGCCCGGCGCGCCCGTCGCCACCGCATGATAGTCCTGACACGCCAGCACGAACCAGCCCGCTTCGCAGTTGCGCCGGGCACGGCGCATGCGAAAGACCGAGTCGTTGACTTGCACCAGGTCGGCGTCGCGTGTGCTCTGAACCAGCCGTGACACAACCGCGGCCGCCGCCACGTGCCATTGCACGCATGATCGGGCCAATCGCTGCCGTTCGCCGGCCGCATCGTCCGAGGCGGCGGGCTCGAATATCAGCGTGGAGAGGAACGCCGCGATCCCCAGCAGGACGAGCGTGCCCAGCATCGGCCGCGATCCCGCGGAGGCGACAGCCGATCGGTTCATGGAGGTGACCAATGCATAGGGCCGTGGCGGGATCGCGAGATCGCCGCTCACGAGCTCCGGATGCGACGACGCCGACGTGATGCCTTCGCCACGCCGCGGTAGCCGGCCGTCGGACACAGGTGCTTCGTTCATAACGACACTCCCGTTGATTTCGGATTTCATCGGCGTCGCGAGCCCGGCGGCCACGAATCGAAGCCGGCGACTCCTTCGGGCGCGGCCGGATTCCAGTCGAACTCCAGATAGCCAAAGGCAAAGGGCCCGACCTCTCCGGAGTCCAGCGGAACAGACTGAGGCACGGCCAGCGTTGCCGGATTCGGCGCAGCCAGGACGCGGGATTGCGCGGTCGCCTTTCCGTGGCTTTGGATCAAGCTCGTGGTCGCCAGGGCTGCAATCGCGCCCACGATCAGGACGGTCGCCATCGTCGCGCGCGCCGGATCGCCGGAACGGCTGGCAGCCTGCTCGCCCTTTTTCATTTGTGTCTCCGCTACAGCGTTCGGTGCTGGCTGATCGCCCGCGTCACGCGGAGATTCGCCGAACACGCACAACATCTGCGCGTGCATCGTCACGAAGAAAATCATCCGCAGGTCTTGGGACGGGGGATGCTTCGGGACGGCCGCCGGTGAGGACTTAGGTATGCGGGCGCGAACACCATCGTTGCGACGCCACGGGGCCTGTGCTCCTCGAGCGCCGGTCGCGAACGCCATGCTTTGCCCGGCGGTCCGCCGGCGGCGCGAGCGGCGGCGCGCAATGTCGGCTAGCACTTTGGATGTACGTCGCGCGGCCGCAATTCATACGAAGGGGCCATCGCTGCGCGGAATAGGCATTCACAGTGTGTGAGAGTGCACACTGTAATCCCTAAGTCGGCTCAGTCCCCCGATGAATTTCTTCGCCATATGCGGCGGTCTAGCGTTGCATCGCTGGCGGCCTGCCAGTGTACAACTGGAGAACGACAATGTCCGATCGTCATGATAATGATTTCGAGTTCGACAAGGACCTTGAGATCGATGTGGATATCGACCTGGATTTCGACGTGGACGTCGACGTGGACGTGAACATCGAAAAGTGCATCGACATCGAGATCGACTCGGACGTCGACCTCGACGGCAACACCGCCGAACTCAGCCTGGACGCACAGGCGATTGGCGACGACACGTTGGTGGAAGTCATTGCCGTGGTGCTGACCACGGAAGACCTGTCCAGCGTGACGCTGAACGTGATCTCGGCGACCGACTGACCCTGACGCGAGCCCCAGGGGTCACTGCCCCAACATGTGACCAGGCGCTCCTCGCCCCCCGATCGACTGGCGCCTGCTCTTGGGACTTCGCACCGACGGCAACCACAAGGTTGCCGTCGGTTTTTCTTTTTGGGGCGGATCCGGCGGCCGGGTTCGTCAGCTCCCCATGAGGCATGAAATAAGAAAACAGTACTTACGTATGTACGCCCTATGTCGGCCGCGTCTCATACCGCTTGGGCGGCGCCTTCATGCTCGATTGAGCGGCTTTTGAAGCCAATCTTGAGCCTGGCAACGCGATTGCATGATCGGTCGCTCTCAACTCCATGACGCGTTCATGACTGTCCTCTCACCGTACCCCCTTCACCCATCGGGGGAGGGTCCATCTATCCCTATGGAGGTTGCCCGATATTGCAATGTTCCCGGCACTCTCTCGCCGATAGCATTCATCCGTTAACCGTCGAATTGTGCTGCGAAAGTCGTTTTGTGAGCGCATAAGGGGATACACCGATGGCCAGGATCGAACTCACAAATGGACGAGATGTCAGGACGATCACCCAAGCCGGTGCCTTCGAAATCTTTGCGCATGACGGCAACGACGTCGTCACGATTTCGGTCTTCAACACGGCTGGCGACATCGGCGACTTTATCGATGGCGGCGCCGGCAACGACATCATCAGCGCAGCGGGCACCGACGACACGCTGATCGGCGGCACCGGCAACGACACCCTTCGCGGCAACGGCGGCAACGACATCATCGACGGCGGCGCCGACAACGACATCCTCGACGGCGGCGCCGGAAACGATACGCTGCTGGGCGGATCCGGCAATGACACGCTGCTCGCCGGCGCCGGCAACGACGTCATGGATGGCGGGTCCGGAAACGACACGCTGCTCGGCTCGTTCGGCAACGACACCATGAGCGGCGGCGACGGCGACGACACGCTCGACGGCGGATTTGATGACGATATCCTCGATGGCGGCGCCGGCAACGACATGCTGCTCGGCAGCATCGGCAACAACATCCTGCATGGCGGGTCGGGCAATGACACGCTCATCGCGTCGATGGGCAACGATCAAATGTTTGGTGAGGACGGCGACGATACGCTCATAGCCGGAGCGGGCAACGACCTGCTCGATGGCGGCACCGGCAATGACGATCTGCAAGCCGGCCTGGGCGATGACATCCTCGAAGGCGGCGACGGCAACGACCGGCTCGATGGCGGCGAAGGCGTCGATGAGCTGGACGGTGGCGCAGGCGACGACGCGATGATCGGCGGCGCAGGCCCCGATGCGATGGACGGCGGCGACGGCATCGATACCGCCGACTATTCAGGTTCGCCCGGCAACATCATCATCGACCTGCGTCCCGATCCGATCACAGGCTTCGGCTTCGGCCTTGGCGGCCATGCGGAAGGCGACACGCTGCGGAACATCGAGAACGTCATCGGTTCGGCCGGCGACGACGGCATCATCGGCGACGCGCTCGCTAACCGACTCGAAGGCGGCGCCGGTAACGACCAGATCGACGGCCAGGGTGGCGACGACGTGCTGGTCGGTGGATCCGGCGCGGATCTGCTGGTTGGCAATGGCGGAAGCGACACCGCCGACTATTCCTCCTCTTCGGCCGCCGTCACGGTCCGGCTGAACGGCGCGATCGTCGATCCGCTGCTGGCAACCGCCAGTTCCGGCGGCGACGCCGAGGGCGATAGGCTGCTGCTGGTCGAGCGCGTCATCGGCTCGTCTTTCGGCGACATGCTTATCGGGGACGAGTTCGGCAACATTTTCATGGGTGGCGCGGGCCCGGATTTCATGGACGGCGCCGGCGGCAGCGATACGGTCGAATTTTCGACCTCGGGCGCGGGCGTATCGGTCGCCCTGACCGACGGCGGATTTGCTATCGCGGGCGATCTCAACACCAGTGACGGCAACGACGACAGCGACGCGGTCGGCGATCAGATCATCAATGTCGAAAGCATCATTGGTTCGGGCTTTGCCGATTTCCTCGCCGGCAACAGCCTGGCCAACCGACTCGACGGCGCAGGCGGTGACGACACCCTGAGCGGTGGCGCAGGAAACGACATCCTGATTGGCGGCGACGGCAACGACATGCTGATCGGCGGCGCGAACGCCGACACGATCGAAGGCAGCGCCGGCACCGATACGGTGAACTACTCGGCGTCGGGCGCTGCGGTGGTCATCCGTTTGACAGACAGCGCGACGGCGTTCCGGGCGCAGACCGGCGGCGATGCGCAGGGCGACCTTCTGGGACGGGTCGAGAACATCATCGGCTCGGCATTCAACGACGACATCCGCGGCAATATCAACAATAACGTCATCGAGGGCGGCGCGGGCGCCGACACCATCCTCGGCAACGCCAACGACCTCGCCATCCAGAACGGCGACATCGACACCGTGAGCTATGCGAGCTCGTCGGCCGCGGTGCGCGTGGCGCTGAGCACCAGCATCACAGCGGGCGGCGCGACACAGCAATCGGCCACCTTCAATGGCGTCGCCAACGGCGATGCCGCCGGCGACATCATCAGCAACACGATTGAAAATGTCACCGGCTCGGCCTTCAGCGACCTCTTGATCGGCAACCAGTTTGCCAACCGCCTCGAAGGCGGCGCCGGCAACGACACGCTGCAAGGCAACGATGGCGACGATACGCTGATCGGCGGCGCCGGCAACGATCTGATGGACGGCGGCAACGGCAACGACACCATGGTCGGCGGCGACGGCGTCGATACCGTGGACTATTCGACCGCAGCGGCAGGCGTCACGATTGCATCAGCAACCGTGAACGGTGCACCGGGCCTGGTGCAACTGGGAGCCGGAAACGTCATCCTCGACGTGCTGAGCGAAGTCGAGACCGTGTTGGGCACGTCATTTGCCGAACTCGATGACAGGCAACGCCCTCGACAACCGGTTCGACGGTGGTGCGGGTGCCGATACGCTCAACGGCGGCGCGGGCAACGACACCCTGAACGGCGGCGCCGACAACGACACCCTCAACGGCGGCGACGGCGATGACCTGCTGGTCGGCGGCGCGAGCAATGACACGATCGAGGGCGGTGCCGGCACCGATACGGTGAACTACTCGGCGTCGGGCGCGGCAGTGCAGATCTCGTTGACCGACAGCGCGACTGCATTCCGGGCGCAGACCGGCGGCGATGCGCAAGGCGACCTCCTGGGACGCGTCGAGAACATCGTCGGTTCGGCCTTCAATGACGACCTGCGCGGCAACAACGTGGCCAACGTCATCGAAGGCGGCGCCGGCGCCGACATCATCCTCGGCAACGCCAAACAGCAGCGCGATCAACAACGGCGACATCGATACGGCGAGCTACGCGAACTCCTCCGCCGCCGTGGGCGTGGCGTTGAGCACCAGCACCGCGGCGGGCGGCGCGACGCAGCAAGCAGCTCTGTTCAACGGCGTCGCCAACGGCGATGCCGCCGGCGACATCATCGGCAACACCATCGAAAATCTCATCGGCTCGTCGTTCGGCGACCTCTTGATCGGCAACCAGTTCGCCAATCGCCTCGATGGCGGGGCCGGCAACGATACGCTGCAAGGCAACGACGGCGACGACACGCTGGTTGGCGGCCTCGGCGACGACACCATGCAAGGCGGCAACGGCAACGACACCGTTGACTATTCGGGCGCGACCGCGGCGGTCACCGTCGACCTGGCGAACGCTGCCGCGCAGAACACCGGCGGCGCCGGCATCGACACGATCACCACGGTCGAGCATGCGACAGGATCGGCGTTCGACGACTCGCTGACCGGCACTGCCGGCGCCAACACCTTGATCGGTGGCGCGGGCAACGACACGCTGGCTGGCGGCGCGGGCAACGACACACTGACCGGCGGCGACGGCAATGACATGCTGATCGGCGGGTCCGGCAACGACGTGATGAACGGCGGCGCCGGCCTCGATACCGCCGACTACTCCGCGTCTACGGCGGCCGTACGCGTCACGATCCTCGGCAACAACTCGTCCGGAACGCCGTTCAACGTGACGCAGTCGACGTCTGCCAACGCCGACGCGGCCGGCGACCAGCTCAGCGGGATCGAAAACCTGATCGGCTCCGCGTTCAACGATACGCTGACGGCTGACGTGGTCGGCTCGACGGTGACGACAACCGACAACCGCATCGACGGCGGCGCGGGCAATGACACCATCGGCGGCGGCGCCGGCAACGACACGCTGCTCGGCGGCCTCGGCAACGACGGCATTTCCGGCGGCGACGGCAACGATATGCTGACCGGCGGCGACGGCAACGACACGCTGTCCGGCAATGCGGGCGACGACGTGCTCATCGGCGGCGCCGGCGCGGACCAGCTCTCCGGCGGCGACGGCATCGACCTGGTCGACTATTCCGCCTCCGCGGCCGGTGTCACCGTGCAGCTCGGCGGTTCGGGCGCCGGCGGCGACGCGCAAGGCGACAGCGTCGGCAATACGCTCGAAAATTTGACCGGATCCGCATTCAGCGACGATCTCCGAGGCAGCTCGGTCGACAACGTGATCCGCAGCGGCGCCGCGACCACGGGAGAAGTTCTGCGCGGCGGCAGCGGCGCCGACCTCCTGATCGCGGACGGAGCAACCGAGGCGGGTCTCGCCGGTTTCCGCACCATGATCGGCGAAGGGCTCGCCGACGGCGGAACCGCCGGCCTGGACACGTTCCGAAGTCTCGCGGGCTTCAACATCATCCAGGGCTACGAAGCCGGAGAGCGGATCGAGCTCGACGAGACCGTGGCCCAAAGCGGGCTCATCGGCAACGGCGGAAACTGGTTCTGGCTCATCGACAGCGACACGGTCATCGGCAACGGCGGCACGACGACCGAGACGTGGGTACTGATTGGAGTTCAAGCTGCAATGACACAGGCCGATGCGCAGAACTTCGGTTTGACCTCCATCGATCCAAACATATTTGTCGATCAGACCGCGTTTGTCTGAAGGTCGGATTGCAATGAAGGGCGACGCGATGACGCGCGACTATTGGATGATCGACGTTGAAGGAAAAGATGACGGATAGTTGCGACCAGCCATCGACGGACTCGAACAGGGACGTCTCCGGACTTCAGTGAGAACAAGAAAAGAAACTTTGGGGGCCGTTCAGCAAACCCTCGGCTAACAACAAAAAAATACCATGGGCGGGAGGACTCGACGAAAGACCACGCCCATTGACTGTTGGGGGCGTGGTCAGTGGCATGTGCAGTTAGCGAGAGTGGCCATGGGTCGAGTAGGCTCGAATTTTAGAAGACGCAAGACTGAACTCTCCCAAGCGATTTCGGACTGCCGCAAGGCGGTCGTGATCACTGGATTATTCAGCGTAGCGATCAACATTTTGATCCTCACGCCGTCGCTCTACATGATGCAGGTCTACGATCGTGTCATCACGACCGGGCACCTGGAAACACTGGCCTTCCTCACGGGCATCGCGGCCATCGGACTGTTCGTGCTGACGACGCTTGATTCCCTGCGTTCGTCGATCATGGTCCGGGTCGGTTGCTGGTTGAACGACCGAACTCGGCCCGGTATTTCTGGCCAGCGGCATCCGCGCTCAATTGCAAGGCGATACCGCCGGCGCACAGCCGCTTCGCGACCTGGCCCAGGTCCAGAATTTCATCGCCTCGCAGGGTCTGACCGTATTCTTCGACGCGCCCTGGGTCATCGTGTTCGTCGCGTTGATCTGGATTCTTCATCCCGTTCTCGGCGTCATCGCATTCGTCACCGGCGTTCTCCTTCTCGTCCTCAGCATCACCAACGAATTGATAACGCGGCAGGCCAATCTCAGAGCCAGTCAGTCGCAGATCCTGGCCATGCAGCAGGCTGAGGCGGCGATCCGGAACGCCGAGGTGGTCCACGCCATGGGAATGCATCCCGCCATCATCAGCCGGTGGCAGGCGCGCAACGGCGACGCGATGGAAGCCACCAGCCGCGCCGCGGAACGCGGCGGCATCCTTGTGGGCCTCACGAAGTTCATTCGTTTCTTTGCGCAGGTCGCCATCCTGGGCGCCGGCGCCTACTACGTGATCCACGGCAATCTCAGCGCGGGCACGATGATCGCCGCATCCATTCTGCTGGGCCGCGCCCTCGCGCCGGTCGAAGTCGCGATGGCCGCATGGCGAAACTTCAGTGCGACGCGGATCGCATATGGCCGCTTGAAGGCGCGGCTGAACGATCACGTCGCCGACGCCGAGCGCACCAAGCTCCCTATTCCGAGAGGCCACCTGCTGATTCAGAACGTCTCGTTCGGAACGCGGGAGCGCATGATCCTTCGCAACGTCAGCTTCGAGGTCAAACCCGGTGAATCGGTCGCCGTGATCGGCCCGTCCGCCGCCGGCAAGAGCACATTGTGCCGGCTCATCGTCGGCATTCTTGCGCCCAATGCCGGGCAAATCCGGCTCGACGGCTCGGAGATCCTGCACTGGGACCCCGTTCAGCTCGGCCGATACATCGGCTATGTGCCGCAGGACGTCGAGCTGTTTGCCGGCACCGTGCGCGAAAATATCGCGCGCATGGGAGCGGTTGAAGATGCGGCGGTGATCGAAGCCGCCAAGCTCGCACACGCCCATGAAATGATTCAGCACTTGCCGGACGGCTACGAGACGCAGATCGGCGAAGGCGGGCTGCGACTCTCCGGCGGCCAGCGGCAACGGATCGGACTTGCCCGCGCCGTCTACGGCAATCCCCGCCTCATCGTGCTCGACGAGCCGAACGCAAACCTGGATCAGGCGGGGGAATCCGCTCTTTCGACCGCAATCCACGACCTCAAAAAGCGAGACGTCGCTCTGATCATCGTGGGCCATCGTCCATCGACACTCGCGGCAGCGGATAGCGTCGTCCTGATGCGCGACGGCAGGGTCGAGCTGTTCGGCCCACGCGACGCCACGCTGCAGAAGCTGCGAGTCAGGTCGTCCGACAGCGTCGTTCCGATGCAAAAGCCGGCCGCCGTCGCAACCATGGCGGCGGTGGCGCCGTCGACTGAGAGTTTCCCTGAGCCCATGATGAGTGAGGGCAACCCATGATGAACCGTGTGCACAGCGGCCTCGTGAATGGTCAGCAGGTCCTGGACCCAAACGGGCTCCGGATCGTCGATTGCGCCACGCTTCGGCATTCGCTGCGCTGGCCGCTGCGCGTGGGTCTGCTTGTCATGGCCTTCTTTGTTATCGGCTTCATCGGCTGGGGAACATTCGTGCCGCTCGCCGGAGGTGCAGTTGCGCCCGGCGTGATCAGCCCGGACGGTGACCGGAAGGTCGTTCAGCACCTTGAGGGCGGAATCATCGCCCAGCTTCTGGTTCGTGACGGCGATACCGTAGCGCCCGGGCAGCCGCTTGTGCTGCTCGAAAGCCTCCAGCCCAAGGCGACACACGACATGCTGGTCTCCCAGCAATGGACGTTGATGGTCACACAGGTCCGCCTGGAAGCCGAGCAGGCCGGGCAATCGGAGCTTCAGTTCACTCCACAGATGCTGAACGCGAGGGATGAGCGGCTGCAGGCGATGGTCGAGGGGCAGCGGCGGCTGTTCAACGACCGGCTCGCGACGCATCTGGCGCGCAAGGACGTGCTTCGCCAGCGCATCGAACAGCTCAACGAGCAAGTGAAAGGTCTTCAGGCGCAAGTCGATGCCTCCAATCTTCAACTGGATTTCATCGCCGAGGAACTCACCGGCAAGATGGTGCTGCTTGCCAAGAGCATCGTCACAAAACCCGAAGTGCTGAAACTGCAGCGGGCCGTCGCCGAGCTCCAAGGCCGCCGCGGCGAATACCTTGGCGCCATTGCGCGCGCGCAGCAGCAGATCGGCGAGACGCAGATCCAGATATTGATGACGGATGCCGAACGCATCGATCAAGTGACAACGAGGCTCGAGCAGCTTCGCGTGGACCTCGCGACCGTTACGGAAAAGCTCAACTCCAGCGTCGACATCCTCAAACGAACGGTCATTGCCGCGCCGATCGCCGGCACTGTTCTCAACATGCGCTTCAAGACCAACGGCGGCATTCTCAAACCCGCTGAGCCGATTCTCGACATCGTGCCGGCGGAGGACATGCTGCTGATCGACGCCAAGATAGCGCCGACCGACATCGACGTGGTGCGCGTCGGCCTGCCGGCAAAGGTGCAGCTCACGGCCTATTCCGGCCGCAGCACGCCACGGCTAAACGGCGTCGTCAAAACCGTCTCGGCCGACCGTTTGATCGATGAGGGAAACCGCCAGCAGCCATACTACTTGGCGCGCGTTCACGTGGATCGCGAAGAAATCAGGCAGTCTCACGCGAACGTCGAGCTGATCCCAGGCATGCCGGCCGAAGTGTTGATCGTTACGGGAGAGCGGACCATGGCGGAATATATCTTCCAGCCGTTCCTCGACGCTCTATGGCGCAGCTTCCGCGAGACCTGATGGGTGAGCACTCATGACCAATCTCATGACTAGAGCCTACAGTATGTCCGTACCGTCTTATCTGGAACTAACGTGGTATCATAGTGGCTTAGAGAAAAGAGATATCACCAATCAGCACGATACCGACAGGGAGGTATGTAGGATTTCTGCGGGGGCCAACGACAGCTACGGTACCTGACAGTTATTGCATTCGATTTTCTAGTCAGATGTCGCAGCATCGTAAGAAACGACGAGTAGCTTAATCGCACGTCAAATTTAGTGGGCGTATGGGAGAGTATCGATGAATCGACCCCTGCAGCATCTCAGGGCCAAAGGCCCTTCCGTTTTGGTCATCAACTCCTTGGAATTACGTCGTGCCGGTGTCGTCAGCTTTCTGACGCGTTGGGCCGACGACAGCAACATCAAGCTTGTTCCCGTCGATCCTCCTGAAGCCCTAGCGCAGCCGAGCGCAGCGTTATTCAAAATGATCTTGCTGGTCATTGGGGCGCAAGGCGTGGCGGACACCGAACCCCAGGCCTGGATTTCGGCATTGCACGCCAAATTTGCCGACACGCCTCTTGTGCTGGTCTCCGAACGAGAGGAGTCGGGAGAAGTGGTTGCCGCCTTCAAGGCAGGTGCCCGCGGCTTTATTCCAATGAGCGTGACGCCCCCGATGGCAATTCAGGCATTCACCTTCATCATGAGTGGAGGCTCGTTCTTTCCTCCCACAGCTCTCATACAAACCACGCATATCGAAACCTCGGTGAGAGTGATTTCGACGCGCGCCCCGGCGGTGGGGGACGTCCACAAAGGCCTGACGGCGCGGCAGCAGGAGGTTCTCGAGCGGCTGCGGCAGGGCGAGTCGAACAAGCTCATTGGCCGCCAGCTCAAGTTGCGGGAGTCCACTGTCAAAGTTCATATCAGGCAGATCATGAGGAAGCTGGGCGCCACAAACCGCACGCAGGCGGCGCTCAGTGCCGAACATCTGGCGCTATCTTCGCGCGTCAAGGATGAGGGGCGCGAAAGCGATCAAGACGACCCAGCCCTTGGTGGCGCGAAGCAGCAAGTGCTCCATTCGTGAGCAATTGATTCAGGCAATCCGATTGGACGGCATTCGGGCCGGGCGATTTCAACTCGCCTCGCCCGCCGATCGATTTCGGCCGTAAATATCGCATAATCCCAGCATAAATGCGTGCGCTTTTGTATTACTCCCTACGGTCACCATCACCCATAGCAGTATCACTCATTGCGCATGTTCCAACGCTCTTGAAGCCCGTTATTCTTATGACCGGGTCACATCATCCTTGGAGGGATCGATGGCGCGGTCGAAAAATCTTGCCAACGATAGGCATTCCCATGGGCGGAATTCGCACCGCCGGGATGACGATGATGATGATTTTGGCTGGGGCCAATTCGATCACGACCACGGGCGGCACAACTCTCATTCGCATCATAGGAGTTGTGAGAGAGACCGGGACTACAACGACCCCCGCTTTGAGGTCGAGCTCGACTTCGACAAGCGCCACCATGGATTTGATCTCGAAGTCGACATCGAGCGGGACGGCAAGTGGCTGGAGGTCGACATCGAGATCGGCAAGCTGGATTTCGAGCTGAAGCTCGACGGCCGCCACCTCACGCCCGACGACACCCCGATGGCGACCCTGATCGGCGGCGAGGCCACGGCCGTCGGCGAGGACACGCTGGTCGACGCGGACATCTTCAGCCGGCTGCTCGATCTCGGGCGCGTGACCGTGGCTTTCGGTAACGCGACGTTCAAGTCCGCCGCGGTCACCGACGGCGACGGTGCATTCGCGATCGCCGATACGTTTGCGGGTGTTGAGGGCGCGGACCTGGTCTTCGTTTTCAACACCAAGGTCACGACCGCCGGCGCTTACCGCGGCAATTCGTTCGCGACGGAAACCTCCACGACGAACTATATCGCCATCGACTTCGAGGACTTCGACTTTGCCGAGGGGCAGCTTACCTTCGACTTCTATGAAATCAGTTCATACCTCAACGCCGGGCATGGGAAGGGCGGCGCAAAGCAAGTCCCCCAACTCGATGGCAACGTCGCCATGCTCGATGTCGACGCGCTGGCTCAGGCGAGCGATACGCTCGTCGACGTCCTGGCGTCGGTCTTAACGCTCGAGAACGAGCTTTCGACGGTCAGCGCCATGGCGGTGTCGGCGGGTGGATGACGACAGGGGGCAATGCAAACAGCGTGGGCGAATTGCTCCGGAGGCGATCCGGCCCGTTTTGTTAGAGCTATTTTGATCGAGAGGGTGCGAATGCGGCGGTTCGATCCATTGTCCCGGGGGCGTTTGCTACCCGCCAGGACCCGTGATCGGCGTAGGCGGCTCTAGGGAGCAGCCGATGCCGGGGCGAAAGCATGTCCATGAGGAGATCGTGGCGAAGCTCCGCCAAGTCGAGGAGCTTATTGGCAACGGCCGTTCCCTGACCGACGCCATCGACGCCATCGGCGTCGCCGAAGCGACCTATTATCGATGGCGGAAGGAACTCGGCACGCTCAGCGTCGACCAGATGCAACGGCTCAAAGAGCTCGAGCTGGAAAACGCGCGGCTGCGCCAGGCCGTGCTCGACCTGACGATCGACAAAGTGACGCTGCTGGAGAACCTGCGGAATTCATGAGGTCGCAAACGCTCGTGCTCCGACTACAGGTCGATGCCCCAATTCACCGGAAAGTCGGCCCGAACCAGGTCTGCGCCACGTACTCAACTGCTGCGTTGCAGGACACGCATTGCGTGTGGCAAAATCAGCAGGGAGCTTCGGACATCTCAACCGCGCGCGCGGCAACGAGGGAAGACGGGGGATGCGGCGGGTTTGTTTTGCCATCGCTTTGCTTTTCATCGCGTGTGGATTGGCTGCTTGCACAACGGCGATCACCACGCCGATGGAATCGCAGAGCAAGCCAAGAGACGCTCGTTCCGCACGGCTGTATTTCATCTTGCCGGACGGCCCCATGTTCAAGAGCGCGAGTTTCGACATCAAGATAGATGGGCAGGTCGTCGGCAAGATCGCGCTCGGCTCCTATTTCTTTGTCGATCGCCCGCCCGGCACCTACACGCTGAAGGTCGAACCGCCGCTCGACTGGGTCTATTTCGAATCCGATGTGAAGGTCGCGGCTGGGGGCACGTACTACTACGCGGTCAACATCAAGCCGGCGGTCGTCCCGATTACCGGTGGTGGCGTGGTCGGCGTCGTGGCGATGAGGCATCCCCAAATCGGCACGCCGCTCCCGCCCAAGGAGCGCGGCATGATCTTCGCGACCTACAAGCTCAACGCGCTCGACGCCACGACCGCCGCCGCCGAGATGGCCAAGGTGGACAGCGCGCGGTGACGCGTTCGCAGAGCGCACGTGAGCAGCGGACGGAACTGCGTCAGAACAGAAGACCCGTCACTTGACACACATCAATACTTCGCGTGTCCGGGCGTTCGCGGATACGGGATCGCGTCGCGAACGTTGGAGAGGCCGGTGACATAAGCGAGCGTGCGCTCGAAGCCGAGGCCGAAGCCCGCGTGCGGCACCGTGCCGTAGCGGCGCAGGTCCCGGTACCACGCGTAGTGCTCCTTATCGATGTGGCACTCATCCATGCGCGCATCGAGCACGTCGAGCCGCTCCTCGCGCTGGCTGCCGCCGATGATCTCGCCAATCCCCGGCGCCAGCACATCCATCGCCGCGACGGTTTTGCCGTCGTCGTTGAGGCGCATGTAGAACGCCTTGATGCCCTTCGGGTAGTTCATCACGATGACCGGCTTCTTGGCGTGCTTCTCGGTGAGATAGCGCTCGTGCTCCGACTGCAGGTCGATGCCCCACTTCACCGGAAACTCGAACTTCTCCTTGGCCTTCTCCAGCACCGCGACCGCCTCGCCGTAGTCCATGCGCACGAATTCGGAGCTGACGATGCCCTGGAGCTTCGCCAGCAGCCCCTTCTCGACCCGTTCGTCGAAGAAGGCGAGATCGTCGGCGCGCTCTTTCAGCAAGGTCTCGAGGCAATACTTCAGCAGCTGCTCGGCCAGCGTCGCGTCGTCCGACAGATCGGCGAACGCGATCTCCGGCTCGATCATCCAGAACTCGGCGAGATGCCGGCTGGTGTTGGAGTTCTCCGCGCGGAAGGTCGGCCCGAAGGTGTAGACCTTGGTGAGCGCGAGACAGTAGGCCTCCACATTGAGCTGTCCCGACACCGTCAGGAACGCCTCGCTGCCGAAGAAATCCTTGGCGAAGTCGACCTTGCCCTCCGGCGTGCGCGGCAGGTTGGCGAGGTCGAGCGTCGAGACCCGGAACAGCTGCCCTGCCCCTTCGGCGTCGGACGACGTGATGATCGGCGTGTTGACCCAGACAAAGCCGCGCTCGTCGAAAAACCGGTGGATCGCCTGCGCCAGCGTGTGGCGCACGCGCGTCGCGGCGCCGATCACGTTGGTGCGCGGCCGCAAATGCGCCACCTCGCGCAAAAACTCCATCGTGTGCGGCTTCGGCTGGATCGGATAGGTGTCGGGGTCGTCGACCCAGCCGATCACCTTGATCGCGCTGGCCTGCATCTCGAACGGCTGACCTTTTGCCGGAGATGGCACGATTGTTCCGGTCGCCTCGATGGCGCAACCGGTCGTCAGCTTCAGGATCTCGTCGGCGTAATTGGGCAGCGTGTTGGGCGCGACCACCTGCACCGGATGAAACGCCGATCCGTCGGACAGATGCACGAACGAAATGCCGGCCTTCGAATCGCGCCGGGTGCGCACCCAGCCTTTGACCGTGACCGGCGTGTCCGCTGGCGCCTGGCCGGAGAGGATGCCGCGGACGTTGAGTTCTGTTGTGCTCATGGATCAAGAGTGAACCAGGCGGATCAGCTTTGTCCAAACTCCGGTAACACTTGCAGTGACACGGCAAATCCCTCGTCCGGCTTGCGCGCGACGATGAATATCCGGGCATCTTTGCGCTCGGATCCGTGTCGCGCCCGCTCGATCACCGTGAACCCAGCACGAGCGATTTCACTCTCCAGCTCGGCCGCCGAGAAGAATGCGACGAATGGCGCCTTGCCGATGAGACGCATCACCGGCACGGCCAACCGGATCAACGGGTTCATCTCCGAGAGGCATGGCGTCTTGCTGATGAACAAGCCGCCCGGTTTCAGCAGGCGATGAACCTCTCTCAGCATCGACAGCCGGTCGGCGACCAGATGCAAGAGGTTGAACGCGAGCACGGCATCGAATGAACCGTCGGCCCCCGGCGCGCGCCCGGCCGCAGCCACCACGAACTCGGCATTGTGACAGGCCTGAACGGCCGCCTTCTCCCGTCCGATCGCGATCATCTCGCTCGACACGTCGGTTGCCACGATGCGGGAGACGCACGGCGCGAGCTTCAGCGCCGTGGTACCGGTGCCGCAGCCCAGCTCGATCACGACATCCGAGCTGCGGAGAAGATCGCGGGTGCGCCCGAGCGTGCGCTCGTAGCCGGTCGTGTCCGTGATCGGTTCGGCGGCATACTTCCGCGCGATCCG
>CAWAWR010000008.1:0-28557 GCA_963785745.1 uncultured Alphaproteobacteria bacterium | reverse complement strand
CATCGCGACGCGTGTCGGTGTGCTCCGGCGCACGGGGGCGCCAGCGCGCGGAACATACCCGCCCACCCCCGCCCGATCAACGCGGCCGTGGCCTGCTTGTGGTCGATTTTTGCGGCCGTTTTCGCCTAATCTTGCGCCTGGGCGATGGATACCGGGTCGCCGCCGCCGCAGGGAGGCGCCGACATGACCTATCGGGCTCCGGTTTCAGAAATCGCCTTTGCGCTCAAGCACGCCGCCGGGTTCAAGCAGGCGCTGGACGATGGCCTCTACGGCGATCTCACCGAAGACGTCGTCGACGCCGTGCTCGAGGAAGCCGGCAAATTCGCGACCGAGGTGGTCGGCCCGCTCAATGTGGTCGGCGACCGCCAAGGTGTCGTCTTCAAGGATGGGGCCGTCGCCACCGCGCCGGGCTGGAAGGAGGCGTATCGCGCCTGGGCCGAAGCCGGATGGAACGGGCTTGCCGCGCCCGCCGATTGGGGCGGCCAGGATCTGCCGCAGGCCGTTAACGTCGCTTGCCTTGAAATGTGGAATTCGGCCGCCATGGCCTACGGCATCGGGCCGGTGCTGACGATGGCGGCGGTGACGCCCTCACCGCCCACGGCAGCGAAGAATTGCAGCGCACCTATCTGCCGAAGCTCGTCTCCGGCGAATGGACAGGAACGATGCAGATGACCGAGCCGCAGGCCGGCTCCGACGTCGGCGCGCTGCGCACCAAGGCCGAGCGCGCCGGCGACGGTACCTATCGCCTCACCGGGCAGAAGATCTTCATCACCTATGGCGAGCACGATATGACCGACAACATCGTGCATCTCGTGCTGGCGCGGCTGCCCGACGCGCCCGCGGGATCGCGCGGCGTGTCGCTGTTTCTGGTGCCGAAATTTCTCGTCAAGGCCGACGGCTCGCTCGGCGAGCGCAACGACGTGCGCGCGCATTCGATCGAGCACAAGATGGGCATTCATGGCTCGCCCACCTGCACCATGATGTTCGGCGACAAGGGCGGCGCGATCGGCTTCCTGATCGGCGAAGAGAACCGCGGTCTCGCCTGCATGTTCACGATGATGAACCGGGCGCGGCTCGCGGTCGCGCTGCAGGGCGTCGGCGTCGCCGAGCGCGCAACCCAGCAGGCGCTGGCCTATGCGCGCGAGCGCAAGCAGGGCCGCGCCCCCGGCGTAAAGGACGGCATGAGCCCGATCATCATGCACCCCGACGTCAAGCGCATGCTGCTCACCATGCGGGCGCTCACCGGCGCGGCGCGTGCGATTTCCTACGCGACCGCCGTCGCCATCGACCGCGCGCATCGCAGCACTGACGAGAAGGCTCGCGCGGCGGCGAACGAGCGCGCATCGCTGCTGACGCCGATCGCCAAGGCGTTCTCGACCGATGTCGGCTGCGAGGTTTCCTCGCTCGGCGTCCAGGTGCATGGCGGGATGGGCTATATCGAGGAGACTGGCGCGGCGCAGCATTTCCGCGACGCCCGCATTGCCGCGATCTACGAGGGCACCAACGGCATCCAGGCGATCGATCTCGTCACCCGCAAGCTGCCGATGTCAGGCGGAAGCACGGTGCGGGCGTATATCGGCGAGCTCCGGCGCACCGCCGATGCGGTGAAGGCCGCCAACGATCCGGCCTTCGGCGCAACCGGCGCGCGGCTGGCGGACGCCATCGACAGCCTCGAGCGCGCCACCGAATGGCTGCTCAAGGAGCCGCAGAGCGAGGCGGCCCTCGCAGGCGCCACGCCTTATCTCCGGATGTTCGCCCATGCGGCCGGCGGCGCACTGCTCGCGGACCAGGCGCTGGCCGCCGCACGCATGGCGGGAGACGGTTCCGCGCCCGCGCGCATCGCGCTGGCACGGTTTTTCGCGGAGAATATTGCGGTCGTAGCAGGCGGCCTGGAACGTGCGGTGACCGAGGGTGGCGCCAGCGTGACTGCCAGCGAAGCGGCATTGGCGTGAATGGCCTTCCGCCCAGTCTCCGAAGCGATTAAATCTGTTCGATGCCGACACTCTATATTACCCACCCGCATGCCTCGATCACCTGACGCCGTCCGGCCATCCGGAGCGGCCTGATCGGCTGCGCGCGATCGAGCGCGCGCTGGCCGCGGACGCGTTCAAGCCCCTGGTGCGGGCCGAGGCGCCGGCTGCCAGCCTCGGCACCATCGCACTCTGCCATCCCATGGACTATGTCGCCGCGGTCCAGGAAGCCTCGCCGCAGCAGGGCCTGGTGCAAATCGACGCCGACACCTCGATGTCGCCCGGTAGTTTCGAGGCCGCCCTGCGCGGCGCCGGCGGTGCGACCCACGCCGTCGACCAGGTGATGACCGGTAAAGCCACCAACGCCTTCGTCGCCGTCCGCCCGCCCGGCCACCATGCCGAGACCGCGCGGCCGATGGGCTTCTGCCTGTTCAACAACGCGGCGATCGCCGCGCGCCATGCCCAGCATCTCCATGGCGCCGAACGTGCGGCGGTCGTCGATTTTGACGTCCACCACGGCAATGGCTCGCAGGACATCTTCTGGTCGGACCCGAACGTGATGTACAGCTCAACCCACCAGATGCCGCTCTATCCCGGCACCGGCGCGGTCTCCGAGAGCGGCGAGCACGACACCATCGTCAATGCGCCGCTGCGGGCGGGCGACGGCGGCAGCCAGTTCCGGGAAGCCTTCGAAAGCCGCATCCTGCCGCGGCTCCGGGACTTCAAACCCGACCTGATCGTGATTTCCGCCGGCTTCGATGCCCACACCCGCGATCCGCTCGCCAATCTCAACCTCGTGGAGGCCGACTTCGCCTGGGCGACGCAGCAGCTCATGGAGATCGCCGACAAGAGCGCACAAGGCCGCGTGGTCTCGGTTCTGGAAGGCGGCTACGACCTGCAGGGCCTCGCCGGCTCGGTGGCCGCCCACGTTACCGCCCTGATGCGGGGTTAATCCGCGCGTTAAAGTAGGTAGAATAGAGGAAGCCCGACTTGCGGGCCGATCCGGAAACAGCATGGCCGATACCAACAGCGACGTCGTGAAACTGACCTTCGAGAAGGCGATCGACGAGCTCGAATTGATCGTCAAGCGGCTCGAAGAAGGCAAGGTTCCGCTCGAGGAGTTGGTCGCGATCTATGAGCGCGGCGAGGCGCTCAAGCGCCGCTGCGAGGAACTGCTGCGTCAGGCAGAAGCGCGGGTCGAGAAGATCACGCTCGACGCCGCCGGCAAACCGACCGGCACCGGATCGCTCGACGTCTCCTGACATGCCGTTGCATAGCCCAGATGGCTGTCGTAGTTGACCGGCGGCCGCCTCGCGGCGGCCGGTGGTTGAGTTAGGGATACGGCTTTTGATCAAGCGGCGTCACGTCATCTATGTGCACGGCTACGATCCGCAGGGACCGACCGGCTACTACCGCCTGTTCGAACGGGAATGGAAGAAGTTCAAGAAAAATTGGTCAGTCACGTCCGAGTTGGCAAAGCTTGAGATCGACTCCACGGACTTTGCCCATTGGGCGATCACGACCTCCGGTCCGAACTGGACCGTTGCCACCCGATACGACTTCCTGCGTTACGACGACGCCCTCCTCGCCAATCTGGCGCAGCCTCTCTACCGTCAGGTGCCGCGCGCGCTTCGATGGCTGATCGATGACGCCGTGACCGGCACGACGGCGCGCATCATCCGCGGAACCTGGCGGTTCTGGCTGCACCTGTTTATCCTTCAACTGGGTCTTCTGCTCTGGCTGGCGCTCGCCGTCACAGCCGGCGGGCTCGCTGCGTATGTCATCGCCGCCTACCTCGCTGCTCCGCTCGTCATCGCGCTCGGTGCGGGGGCGATTGTTGCAGTCCTTGCCTTTGTTGCGCTTCGGCCGCTGGCAGAACGATGGTTCGTCGTCCGCGTGAACAATTGCTGGCCCTACCTGCGTGAATTCGGCCGCGGCGATGCGACGTGTTTCGATCGGCCGATCGAGGCCGGCGCGGCGCGGCTCAAGGCGGCGGTCGACGCGCGTGATGCCGATGAGATCGTGGTCATGGCCCACAGCGGTGGCGGACCGTTGGCGCCCGCCATTGTCGCGCGCGCGCTGGCGCTCGATCCCGATCTCGGCCGGCGCGGCCCGCGCGTCGTCCTGATGACGCTCGGATCCGTCATGCCCGCCGTCGCGCTGCATCCGAAGGCGCAGCGGTTGCGGGATATCATCCGGCGCATTGCGACCGATCCGTCGATCCGCTGGATCGATTGCCAGTCGCGCAAGGACGTCATGAACTTTTGGGATTTCGACCCGGTCACGGACATCGGCGTGGATGCCGGTACGGACCGGCACAATCCGCTGATCTGGCCGGTGCGGTTCCGCGACATCGTCTCGGCCGGATATTATCAGCGCCTGCGCGCGAATTTCTTCCGGCTGCACTATCAATTCATCATGTCGGGCGACCAGCGCGCCGCCTATGACTATTTCATGCTGACCTGCGGACCGTTGCCCGTCGAGGAATGGGCAACGCACGGCTGGAATGTGCTCAAGGAATTCTCGTCCGACGCGACCTATGGCGGCCAGGCATCGGCCGCGCCTGAAGCACGCGCGGCATTGAAGGCGAGCGAGGGGTGACAGTGCGTCTGCGCGTCGTTGAGCCCGAGCTCCTCGATCAATTGTCGCCGGACGATCCGCGCGCGATCAAGTGCCGGCGCGACCTGAAGCGCGCCAACACGCTGATGATGCATCCCTTCATCATGGCGCGCACGCTGCGCCGACACTGGAGCGGCGACAGCCCTCGCGTGCTGGTCGACCTCGGCTCCGGTGACGGCACTTTCGTGCTGCGGGTGGCGCAGCGCCTCTCACGACAATGGCGCAACGTCCACGCCATCCTGCTCGATCAGCGCGCCGTCGTGAGCGACGAAACCCGCGCGGGCTTTGCAGCACTGAGCTGGACGGTCGAACCGGTCCGGGCGCATGTGCTGGATTTCTTCAGCCAGCTTCGCACCGAGCCGGTGGATATCGTCACCGCCAACCTGTTCCTGCATCACCTTCAGGATCAGGAGCTCGCGCGCTTGCTGGCGCAGGCCGAGCCATCGACGAAGCTGTTCGCCGCCTGCGAATTGCAGCGGACCAAGCTCGTCCGGGAGATCGGGCGACTGCAGTGGCTGATCGGCGGCGGCGACGTGATTTGCTATGACGGCGTGGCCAGCACGCGGGCGTCGTTCAGGGGACGGGAGATTTCCGCCCTGTGGCCGCGGCAATCCGGCTGGAAGCTATCCGAGAAAAACTTGGGGCCGATGGCGCATGTATTCGTCGCGCGGCGGCAAGCGGGCTGAGCCCGGATCGCGCCCAGCGCCTGTCACGTCACCGCGCCGTCAGTCCTCCATCAATCGGGAAGTCCGCGCCGGTCACGAACGCCGCGTCGTCCGAGAGCAGATAGACGCAGAGCTCCGCGACCTCATCCGCCGTGCCGAAGCGTCCGAGCGGAATGTCCTTTTTCAGGATCCTCTGCGCGATCTCGGGATAGGCGGTCTTGCCGACCACGTTGTCCACCATCGCGCCTTCGAGAAACGCCGGAGACACGCTGTTGCACCGGACCGGCGGATCGAGGCTGGCGCCATGGAGCGCAACCGACTTGGTCAATTGCTGCAAGCCGCCCTTGGACGCGGCATAGGCCACGAGATTCGCGTTGCCGACATGGCCGTAGATCGACGAGACGTTGACGATCGCACCGCCGCTGCTCCGCAGCAGAGGAAACACGTGCTTGCAGCCCAGGAATGCGCCGTCGAGATTGACTGCCAGCACGCTGCGCCACTGCGCGAAATCGGCGGTCTCGATGCTGCCGACGGCGGCGATGCCGGCGGCGTTGACCAGACCGTCGAGATGGCCGCCCCCCTTCCCGATCGCCGTCATGACGCGCAACCAATCGGCTTCCGACGTCACGTCGAGGACATGATCGAGTTCCGGCATGTTGCTTCGTGTCCGTGCCAACCGGCGTGCCGCCGGCACCGGCAATGGCGCGGCCGACCGCGGAGCCGACGCCACCCGCGGCGCCGGTTATCAGTATGGTCTTGCCGGAGAGTCGCCCCATTGCCTCGCTTGCCTTCCGTTGCGATGGTGGCCCGCCCGGTCGTGCCGCGACGGGCGGCGGAGACTTGCATTGAATTGGCGCGATTGTAAATCGATGTCGAGCAGCAACGAGGTCCGATGCCGGCCCTTCGACCCGTCACCCTGATCACTGGCGCATCGGCGGGGATTGGCGCCGCGCTCGCCCGGGTGTTCGCGGGCAACGGCCACGACCTTGCCTTGGTGGCGCGGCGCGAAGCGCAACTCGCAACGCTTGCCGACGAGATCGCCGGCATGAATTGCCCGCGGCCCCACGTCGTCCCGATCGATCTCGGTCTGCCGGACGCCACCGGCCGGCTGGCCGAAGAACTGCGCGGGCACGGCATCGAGCCCGATATTGTCGTGAATAATGCCGGCTTTGGACTGATGGGGCCGGCGGCGGCGCTCGATCGCGCCGAGCAGCTCGCCATCATCGATCTCAATGTGCGGATCGTGACCGACCTCTCGCTGCGCTTCCTGGACAGCCTGGAGCGCCGGCGCGGCGGCATCCTCAACATCGGTTCGGTGGCCGGCTTCATGCCGGGTCCCAACCTCGCCGTCTACCACGCCACCAAAGCCTATGTGGTCTCGTTCAGCGAGGCGCTGCATTGGGAGCTCAAGCCAAAGGGCGTGCGTGTCACGGCGCTGTGCCCGGGCCCGGTGGAAACCGAGTTCCAGGCGCGCGCGAAGATGCCGCTCGATTATTTTCCGAGCCTGTTGAAGCGCTCGGCGGCACGCGTGGCCGAGGAAGGCTATGACGGTCTCATGCGGGGCCGCCGGCTGATCGTGCCGGGTCTTGCCAACAAGATCGCGACGTTCCTTCCGCGCATCGTGCCGCGCGCCCTGACACTGAGGCTTGCCGGCGGCCGGCAGTAGCCGGGTTACTTCTTGCGGAACACCAGGAGCGTCCTGAACTCGCCCACGCGCTTGACGTGACCGCGCTTCTCCCACTTCTGGACGATCGGCAGCGCTTTGTTCCACGCCATCGAGCCCATGTAGAACAGGATGTGACCGCCTTTTTTCGTCTTGGCGGTGAACAGGTCGAGGAGCTTCTCGTCGGTCATGCCGCCATAGGACTTGCTGGCGGTGTTCGGGAAGAAGAACTCGCACAGATGGAACATCGTGGTGACGTCGAACTCAGGCAGCAGCTTCGGGTTCGTCAGATAGATGTCACCGAAATACGCGACGTAGGATTTCGACACCTGCGCCTTCTCGGTCGAAAGCGCGATATACGCCTCGTATTCCTCTTTCGACGCCGTGATCGCGAGCACGGCGTTGCCCGACTTGTTGGTCGCCTGCTTGATCCCGATCAGGTGGTGCGTGCCTGTTCCAAAATGATAGATCAGCTTGTTCTTGATCTTGTTCTTGGCGACCCAGTCGTTGAAATGGGAATCACACGGGCACACGTCGACGTCGAGATCCCATTTGTCGGTCCAGTAATTCATCTTCAGCATCGGGTCCTCCAGGGGTATGGATCGAGTATAGCGGCTAACCGGGCACCGGCGCCAACACGGCCGAACGCGGGGACCGGCTGGCCGCCGATCCGCCGGCCATGTCGACGGTTCGCTGGTGGAGCGCGACCAGCGCCGCGGAGCGGCCGATCGAGATCACCATCGTACCGGGCAGCCGTTCGCTCAGCAGGGCATAGAGATCGCGCGCTTCCGCGTCCTCCAGGGTCGAGACGGCTTCGTCCAGCAAAAGAACGTCGGGGCGGTGGATGAGCGCACGGGCGAAGCCCACGCGCTGCTGCTCGCCACCCGAAAGGAGCGTATTCCATTCGGCCTCTTCGTCGAGGCGATCGGCGAGATGGCCGAGGCCCGCGCCAGCGAGCGCAGTGCGCACGTCCGCGTCGTTCACCTCCTCGGCCGGCGTCGGATAGGTCAGCGCCTGCCGCAATGTGCCGAGCGGAAAGTACGGCCGCTGCGGCAAGGCGAGCAGGCGCGCATTCGGCGGCAACAGGATCTGCCCCTCCCCGACCGGCCAGATTCCGGCCAGCGCGCGGCAGAGACTCGACTTGCCGGAGCCCGACGAGCCGCGCACCAGAATGCGCTCGCCCGGCTTCAGCGCAAGACTGGCGACCGACGCGATAGGCTCGCCGCCGGCCTCTTTCACGATCAGATTGGCAACCGACAGGCCTGGACCAGCTTCGCTCGCGATGCGGATGTCGGCGCCCCGCGGTCCCGGGACGTCGACGGTACCCATGGCAACTTCGAACTGCGCGACGCGATCCATCACGGCTTTCCACTCCGCGATCTTGGCATAGGACGTGGCGCAGAAGGCGAACGCCGCCTCCACGCGCTGGAACGCGAGCGACGCCTGCATCAGGATGCCAAGCGGAATCGCACCGACGAGATAAGCGGGTGTCACTACCAGAACGGGGAACACCGTCGAGACGTGGTAGTAGCCGAAGATGAATCCATTCAGCCCGTTCTGGCGGCGCACCAGTGCCACCCAGTTGCGCAACAGCGCACCGTAGCGCCGCTTCAATTCGTGGCGCTCGACCTTCTCGCCGCCCATCAGCGCCACCGATTCCGCGTGGTCGGTCACCCGGGCGATCGCAAAACGGAAATCCAACTCGTAGCGCTGTTGCCGGAATTGCAGGGGAATGAGCGGCTGTCCGATCATGTGCGCGATCAGCGTGCCAAGCGCGGCGTAGCCGATCGCGAATACGATCAGATAGCCGGGGAACGACAAATCGACGCCGAACAGCGCCAACGGTGCGAGCGCCGAAAGACCCCACAACACGAAGGCGAACGACAACAGCGAGACGATGGCGTTGAGAAAGCCGGTGCCGAGCTCATGGGTGAGCCTGATGAACATCAAGACGTCGTTGGCGATTCGCAGATGGATGTTGTCCACGGTCTGGTCGACGAAACGGATGCGATAGTGACGCCCCTCCGCCATCCACAGATCGACATAGCGGTTCGTCATCCATTCCCGCCACCGGATGATCAGCGTCTGGCCGAACCAATACTGGCCCATCCCTGAGAGGATCGCACCGAGCGTGATCAGCAGGAACACCAGGAGCTGCATCTGAACCGCATCCCAGTTGCGCGCTTCGAGGGCATTGAAGAAGGCGGCGTTCCATTCGGTGACCTTGACGGCAACATAGACCACGAACAATTCGGAGCCGATCACCCCCACGAGCAGGCCGCGCGCCCGCCAGCGATCCTCGGAGCGGAAATAGGGCAGCGCGAGCCTCAGGAATGTGCGCAGCGCGAAGATGACGTTGCTCATGGCTGATACTCGAAGGGTGGATCGGCCCAATTCGGGTCATGAATGCTTGCCATAGGAAGGCAAGTCTATAGCGTGCGGCCGGCCCTTAGCGTCCGCAGCGGACCGCTCGGCGCGGCACTATGTCCCAAGGTTGTGTATCAGGGACAACCAAGGATTAGCCCATGAGCTTCGCCCCCGACAAGGACCCAAATGCTGGCGACGCGGCATCCTGCGACGCCATCGAATTGATGATTGTTCCGCGCAGCGTCGATCTCGGTGGCTTCTCGGTCCGCCGTGCGCTGCCCCACAGCAAGCGGCGCATGGTCGGCCCCTTCATCTTCTTCGATCACTTTGGGCCGGCCGAGTTCCGCAGCGGCCAGGGCATCGACGTGCGGCCGCATCCGCACATCGGGCTCGCCACCGTCACCTTCCTGTTCGACGGCGAGATCATGCACCGCGACAGCCTCGGCACGGCGGTGCCGATCCGGCCGGGCGAAGTGAACTGGATGACCGCGGGACGCGGCATCGTGCATTCCGAGCGCACCGCGCCGGAGCGCCGCATGGGCGGCGAGCCGCTGCATGGCTTGCAGTGCTGGGTCGCGCTGCCGGCTAACGATGAGGAGGTCGAGCCGGGCTTCGCGCATGTTGGCAGCGCCGAGCTCCCGATCGTCACCGACAACGGCAGAACCGTGCGCGTGGTTGCGGGCAGCCTGCTCGGCGCGCGCTCGCCGGTACCGACGTTGTGGGACACGCTGTTCGCGGAGGCCACGCTGACCGCGGGGGCGACGATTCCGTTCGATGCGACCACCGAAGAGCGCGCACTCTATGTGGTCGACGGCGAAATCGACATCGCCGGCGATCGCTTCTCACCTGGGCGGCTGCTGATCTTCCGGCCCGGCGATGCCATCACGGTGACGGCGGCGAGCGACGCACGCGTCGTGTTCGTCGGCGGCGCTGCGATGGACGGCCCGCGCCACATCTGGTGGAATTTCGTCTCCTCGCGCAAGGATCGCATCGAGCAGGCCAAAGCCGATTGGAAGGCCGGCCGCTTCGACACGGTGCCCGGCGACGACAGCGAATTCATCCCGCTGCCGGAGTGACGCTCACCGCCGCTTTCGCAGGCTCGCGAGGTCCGGCAGCTTCTGCTTGACGCGGCCGATATCGGCCCACGGGTCGCGCTTGAGCGAGCCAAGCCGCTTGCCGAGATTGAGCAGCGTATACTGGTTCGCCGATTTGACGCGGCCGAGTTCATCCCAGGTCACCGGCGCCGACACCGGCGCGCCCTCGCGCGCCCGCGTCGAGTACGCAGCGACCGCGGTCTGCTCCAGCGAATTGCGCAGATAGTCGATGAATATTTTTCCCTTGCGCAACGACTTGGTCATCTTGGCGACGTAGCGATCCGGGTCGTCGGCCGCCATCGCTCCCGCGAACGCCTGCACGAAAATCTTGACCCGCTCCCACTCGACCGGCGCGACCGGCAGCACGACGTGCACGCCCTTGCCGCCCGACAGCTTCACGAAGCTCTCGAGGTCGATGGCCGTCAGCCGCTCGCGCACGTCGCGCGCGGCCTTGACGATATCCGGCCAGCCGACGCCGGGGCCTGGGTCGATGTCAAACACGATGCGACGGCAGAGATCGAGACGCTCGATCGTCGAGCCGCGCACATGGATTTCGAGCACGCCGGCCTGCACCAGCGACAACAGCCCGTCGAGATTCTCGACCGCGATCACCTGCCGGCGCTTGCTGTCGACGACGCTGCGCAGCATCTCGTCGTTGAGACCGGCCGAGGCGTGCTTCTGGAAGAAGCATTGACCTTCGGTGCCGTCGGGGCACCGCAGCAGGCTCAACGGCACGTTCACCACCTGCGGCGCCATCAGATCCCACACCGACGTGTAGTAGTCGGCGAGGTTCTGCTTGGTGACGCCGACATCGGCCCAGTAGACGCGATCCGGATGGGTGAAGCGGACGACGCCTTCTGGCTGCGAAGCTCGCCCACGCTTACCGGTTGTTGCCTTCGCGACCGGCTTGGATTTCTTCGCGCCGCTGCCGGAGGCTTTCGCCGCAGCGCGACGGGGCGCCTCCTGCGGGTCGCCCTCACCGGCCGGCCCCTCGCGGACCACCTCGTTCGCCGGCTTGTCTTCGCGAACGCCCTTGAACGCAGCCTGCCGCATGATGCCGTCGCTGGTCCAGCCGCGGAAATGAGCCTCGATCACCGTCCTCGGCTCGACCCAGCGCACGTCGCGGGCGCGCGCTTCGACCGCCGGTATTTCATCGAACGGCGGCTTCGCGATTTCGAGCGGATGCAACCGCTTCCACAGTTCCCTGGCGGTCGCGCGCGTATAGCCGGTGCCGACCCGTCCGGCGTAGATCAGCTTGCCATCGCGATAGTAGCCCGCGACCAGCGCACCGATGGCCCTCGGCTCCACGGTGGACGGCGCAAATCCCCCGACCACGACCTCCTGCGCCGTGTGGCATTTGACCTTGATGAAACTGTCGGAACGTCCGGTCCGATACGGCGCGTCGGCGAGCTTCGACACAATGCCTTCGAGGCTCATTCGGCACGCCTGCGCCCAGACCTCCGAGCCGTCTGCCGTGAAATGCTCGCTGTACCGGATCGCGCCGCTGTCGCCTGTCTGATCGAGCAGCTCTTTCAGAGCCGCCTTGCGTTCGATCAGCGGCTGGCGGGACAGGTCCTCGCCATCGCGGTGAAGCAGATCGAACACATAGTAGACAAAGCTGTCGCGCTCGCCGTTGCTGAGCGCCGCCTGCAGCATCGAGAAATCCGCAACCCCGCGGCTGTTCTCCACGACGATCTCGCCGTCGATCAACGCGGTGTCGGCCGCAAGCCGCGCCACGTCCGCGGCAACGTTTGGAAATCGTGCGGCCCAGTCGAGGCCTTTGCGGGTGAGCAGCTTGACCTTGCCGCGATCGAGCCGCGCTTGCGTTCGATAGCCGTCGAACTTGATTTCATGCACCCATGCGCGGCCATTCGGCGCCGCGTCGCGCGAGATCGCCAGCGAAGGCGGCACGAAGTCCGGCAGCGTTGCGTCGCCTTTTTTCTTGCTGCGCTTGGCGCTCTTGCCCTCACGGCTTGCTTTCTTGGCCGGCCGCACGCCGCCGCGCGTCGCGCCGGCTTTCACATTGTCCGCCACGCTCTTGTTCGAATGCCAGACGCGTTTTTTTCCCTTTCCGGCAGCGATCTCCTCGATCGAGCGGCCGGAGATGACGGAGTCCGGCATCTCTTCCAGGATGTCGGCGTCCTTGGCGGTGCGTGCGGCGTCGTCGGTCGCCTTGATCAGCAGCCAGTTGTTGCGTTTCTCGCCGGGCTTGCCGCGCAAGCGCACGAGGTGCCAGCGGCCGTGGAGTTTCTCGCCGTCGAGCGAAAGATCGAGATGCCCCTTCTTGAGGCCGCGGTGAGGATCCTCTTCCGGCGTCCAGGTGCCGCGATCCCAGACCATCACGGTGCCGCCGCCGTACTCGCCCTTCGGGATCGTGCCCTCGAACGCGTTGTATTCAACCGGATGGTCTTCAGTCTCGACCGCCAGCCGTTTCTCGCCCGGCACCAGGCTTGGGCCGCGCGTGACCGCCCAACTCTTCATCACGCCATCGAGTTCGAGCCGCAGATCGTAGTGCAGCCGCGTCGCCGCGTGCTTCTGGATGACATAGCGGCTGCCCTTCACGCGCGCCTTGCGGCCGCGCGGCTCCGGCGTCACGCCGAATTTCCGTTTTTTGCGGTAGACGTCGAGGGCCATCAGCTTGGATTTTTACTCGGACATGATCCGTTCGAAAGCACGGTTCGAGGGCTTAAGGATCATCCCGCCGGGACCGAAACGCAATGCCCGCTCCCGAGGAGAATATCCTCGTGAGACAACGCCAGGTCCGGTTCTCGGGTTCCAGCTATAGCGGGCGCGTTACGCCACTTCGCCGTGCGCTTTGCGCCTTTCGGCACGCAACTCGTTGACGATGCGCTTGAGCGAGGCGACCTCAGCCTCAAGCTTCTGCACGCGCGCCGGCAGATCGCCCTGCGCCGCTTCAGGCGCAATCGAAGGCGACTGAACGTCCTCGCCGAACGAGACGCCCAGCTCGTTGCCGCTGCGCCATATCACGCGGGCCCGATTCATCTCCTCCCGGTTCGGGATATAGAGCTCCACCGCATCCGGCACGGTGGCGGACTCCGAAAACTTCAAGCGCGCGCCCTGCTCGGAATAGTCGCGGACCAGGCAATCGACGCACGATCGCCGGTTGTTGAAATAGACGCGCCCCTGCAGGAAGCTTTTTTGTCGCGAAGACGAACGGCGCTCTTTCACCCGTGGTTCTCCCGTCGAATTCGGCGGACCCAGGGTCAACGCCGGAGACACGTTCTCGGTTCGCAATATACTGCGCCGGCGTTACTCCATCGTTACGACGCATTAGCCCGGCTTTAACCACCGGCCTCGCCGTCGCGGGGGTAGCTTGCTATTGGAAACAATGACAAAACGCATGCGCATTGACCGGCTGCTGGTCGAGCGCGGCCTGTTCGAGAGCCGCGCCAAGGCGCAGCAGGCCATTGCCGCGGGCCTGGTGACGGCCGACGGCGCCGCCGTGACCAAGCCGGCGGAGGAGGTATCCGCAGACGCGGTATTGCAGGCCGCGCCCGCGCATCCCTGGGTGTCGCGCGGCGGCGTGAAGCTCGCCGCGGCGCTCGATCATTTCGGGATCGAACCGGCCGGCCGCATCTGCCTCGATGTCGGCGCCTCGACCGGCGGCTTCACGCAGGTGCTGCTGGCGCGCGGCGCCCGCCGTGTCTACGCGGTCGATGTCGGGCGCGACCAGTTGCATGCCGAGTCTTCGCGGCCGCCCCGACGTGGTGGCGATCGAGACGACCGACATCCGCAAGCTCGAACCAGCCCGGCTCAGGGAGCCGCCTGATCTCGTCACGGTCGACGTGAGCTTCATCCCGCTCAAGCTGGTGCTGCCCGCGGCGCTCGCGCTGGCGCGGCCGGCCGCGGAGGCGGTCGTGCTGATCAAGCCGCAATACGAGGCCGGGCCCGACCACGTCAAAAAAGGGATGGTGCGCGACCCCGCGATCCACGAACAGGTCTGCACCGACGTGGCCGCATTGCTCACATCGCTGGGCTGGGCCGTCCTCGGCGTCATTCCCTCCCCGATTGCGGGGGGCGACGGCAATCACGAATTCCTGATCGGAGCCAGTGTGGCGGTTCATAAGTCCTCAACACCCTAGTGGCGACTGCGAATTGCGGACTTCTGAACCTAAGCCACACTGGAATCAATGAGTTGCTAGTGTCCTTCGATTCCGAAGTTCGTATGCGAGTTCGCCGCACAACGGTACGAGCTTCGGAATCGGGACACTAGCCGGGGCTGAGAACGCCTTTCTCTTGCCACGGCATTCGTTATGGTGCCGCGCTATGACCCTCCCTGGAACCATGACGGCGGCCACGCCCGCGCCGCAGAGCGAGCATTTTGTCTGGCGAGCCGAAATCGCCGATACGGTGAAGCTCGCCTGGCCGATGGCGCTCACGCAGCTCGGCCAGATCGCCATGATGACGACCGATCTCGCGCTGATCGGCCGGCTCGGCGATGCCGCCGTGGCTGCGGTCGGGCTCGCGCATCTGATCCTGTTTGTCGGCTTCGTGTTCGGCATGGGCCTGGTTTCGGCGGTGGCGACGCTGGCGGCGCAGGCCTATGGCGCGCGCAAGCCACGCATGGTGCGCCGGTCGCTGCGCATGGGCCTGTGGGCCGCGGTCATCCTCGGCGTCCCGATCAACGTCATTCAGCTGTGGGGCGAAGACATCCTGCATCGCTGCCGGACAGACGCACGAAACGGCTGCGCTCGCCGCCCGCTATCTGCTCGGCCTTGCCTGGTCGATGATCCCGGCCTGGTGCTTCATCGCGCTGCGCAACTTCATGGGCGCGGTCAATCGTCCGGAGCCGGCGCTGTGGATCACGCTTGCCGCCATCCCGGTCAACGCGTTGCTCGCCTATGCGCTGATCCACGGGCACTACGGATTGCCGCGCCTCGACCTGCTCGGCGCCGGCCTTGCGACCACGTTCGTGAACGTCGCCATGTGCGTCGCGGCGGTGTGGATCTGCTACGCGTCCCGCCCGTTCAAGAAATATCGCGTGCTCGGCCGCTTCTGGCGCATGGACTGGGAGCTGATGCGGCAATTGATCGTCATCGGCATGCCGATTTCCGGGACGATGTTGCTCGAATGGGGCCTGTTCTCGTCCGCCGCCATTCTGGTGGGCTGGCTCGGCACCACGGCGCTCGCCGCGCACCAGATCGCGCTGCAGATCGCGGCGATTCTGTTCATGGTTCCGTTCGGCATTTCGATGGCCGCGACCGTACGGGTCGGTCACGCGGTCGGCCGTGGCGATGCGGTCGCGACCCGTCGGGCAGGATTCAGCGCGATGGCGCTCGGGCGCGGCCATCATGGTCGTGTCTGACCTTGATCGTCGTCATGTTCCGCAATGTCATTCCGCTGCTGTTTCTTGGCGATGCAGCCGCGGCTGCCGGCGAGACGGCGCGGCTTGCCGCGGCGCTGCTGCTGGTCGGCGCGACCTGGTTCATCGCCGACGGCATCCAGGGCGTCGCGGCCGGCGCGCTGCGGGGATTGAACGACACCCGCGTGCCGATGCTGTATGCGGCGCTGAGCTTCTGGCTCGTCGGGTTCACCAGCGCCTACGCGCTGGCATTCTGGGCCGGCCTCGGCGTGTTCGGCGTCTGGATCGGCTTTTCGCTCAGCCTGTGGCTGTTTGCGCTGTTGCTGACCGTGCGATTCCACAATCTGACCGCGCGTGGGCACCTGCCGGCGGCACCGTGATCTGGACGCGGCGGCTCATGCCCGCTATCGCAGGCCATGGTCGAACGTCTGACGATCGCGCGTCTCGGCCGGCGCGGCGACGGCATCGCCGACACGCCGGATGGACCGGTCTTTGTGCCGTTCACCCTGCCCGGCGAAACCGTTGAAGCCGAAGCCTGGCCCGGTCATCCCGACCGCCGGTTGCCGATCAAGATCGAGCACGCGAGCCCGGAGCGGATCGCGCCGGTCTGTCCGCATTTCGGCACCTGCGGCGGCTGCGCGCTCCAGCACTGGACGGCAGCGCGCTATCGCGACTGGAAGCGCGGCCTTGTGCTCGAGGCGCTGTCGCAGGCAGGGCTCGATGCGCCGGTCGACGATCTGATCGACGCCCACGGCGAAGGCCGCCGCCGTGTGGTGTTGCACGCGCGCCGCGGACAACGCGACGTGCTCACGGTCGGCTTCGCCGCGCCGCGCGCCCACCATATCGTCGCGATCGATCGTTGTCCGATCCTCGCGCCCGCGCTCGACGGCGCGATTGCCGCCGCCTGGGCGATCGCCGAGACGCTCGAAGACCATGCGCAAGCCGCTCGACATTCAGGTCGACCGCGACCGAAGGCGGCCTCGATGTCGACTTGCGCGGATCAGGGCCGCTGACGCCGGCCGCGACCACGGCGCTGGCGCGCGTCGCCGAGCAGCACCGGCTGGCGCGGCTCACGCGTCACGGCGAGATCGTCGCGCAGCGCGACGGCCCCGATCGTGACCATGGGCCGCGCACGCGTGACGCTTCCGCCAGGGGCGTTCCTGCAGGCGACCGTGGCCGGCGAAGCCGCGCTGGCGGCGCTGGTGCTGGAGCATTGCGGCAAGGCAGACAGAATCGCGGACCTGTTCGCCGGTGTCGGGCCGTTCGCGCTGCGGCTTGCCGAACGCGCGCGCGTCACCGCCGCCGACAGCGACAAGGACGCCATCGCCGCGCTCAAGCGCGCCGCCGAGACGACGCAGGGCCTGAAGCCGGTCGCGGCGGAGGCGCGCGACCTGTTCCGCCGGCCGCTGGCGGCAGCCGAGCTCAAGACCGTTCGACTGCGTGGTGTTCGACCCGCCGCGCCAGGGCGCCGAGGCGCAGGCGCGCGCGCTCGCGGCTTCAGCCGTGCCGGTCGTGGTGGCGGTGTCGTGCAATCCCGCGACCTTCGCCCGCGATGCCCGCATCCTCGCCGACGGCGGCTATCGCCTCACGCGCGTCACGCCGGTCGACCAGTTCCTCTATTCGCCGCATGTGGAGATCGTGGCGCGGCTGGAGAAATAGCTCAATTCCCCCAGCGGTCGCGCCACATCTGCTCGCCGACGGTGCAGGAGACGCGCGGCTTTCTCGCCTGCACGCGGCTGCACGCGCGCGGTGGATGTGAGCTCCGCGATCTCGAGGATCAGCTTGGTGCGGATCGCCTCCTTGAACTGCGCGCGGTCGCGCACCGGAATGACGAAGGCGCCGGGACCGCCGATCACGCAATCCTCGAAGTAGATGTCGAGATTGGTCGATATCCATGCTGAAGCTGTTGGGACGGTTGAGCATCAGCGGCAGCCCGTTGATGGTGATCCCCGCTGCGACGATTTCGTCGCGCTGCGGAACGACCAGCGGACCCGAATTGTTGGGACCGTCGCCCGACACGTCGATCACGCGGCGCAGTCCGCGGAAGCCCGACGCCGCGAACAGCGGCTTTGCGAACATCAGCGCACCGCCGATCGAGGTGCGCGAGGCGCGGCGATACGGCGCGCGGGCAATCTCGCCGGCGAACGCGTCGGCGGTTTCCGGCCCCTCAACCGACCGCCAAGGCACGATGATCTTCTGATCCTCCGGGCCCGCCCATTCGAAATAGGTCATCGCGACCTTGCCATGGTTGCCGGCGCGGACCGCGGACATGAATTCGCGCGAGGTGATGGCCTCGATATAGCCTTCGCGCTGGATCTGCTGCTCCTCCGGGTCCATCGAATAGGACACGTCCACCGCGAGCACGAGCTCGGTGTCGACCGGAATGGCGGTGGCTTTGAGCCAGCAGAAGACGCGACGGCGCGGCAAGACCAAAGCTTGCAAGCAATCCCGCAGCAAACACAGCGGCGATTGCGATCGTCAAGAACCGAAAGCGCATGCGTGCCTCCAATTCCGTGATTCGCGAATGCTGGCACGACCGGCATTCTTATGAAAGCAAGCTATGCAGGTTTTGTGCCGGAATTGTGCGATTGCAGTGGACGAAGCGCGTCACAACCGCAGCGCCTGCTCGGCCGGCGTGTATTTGAGGCCGAGCGCATCGGCAACGGCGCGGTAGGTGACCAGACCCTCATGCACGTTGAGACCGTTGCGCAGGTTCGGGTCCTCACCCAGCGCGCGGCGGGCGCCGTCGTCGGCAAGCTCAAGCACGAACGGCAGCGTGCAGTTGTTGAGCGCGAAGGTCGAGGTGCGCGCCACCGCGCCGGGCATGTTGGTCACGCAATAGTGCACCACCTCGTCCACGACATAGGTCGGCTTGGAATGCGTGGTCGGACGCGAGGTCTCCGCGCAGCCGCCCTGGTCGATCGCGACGTCGACAATGACCGAGCCTGGCTTCATCGCCTTCACGGTCGCGGCCGTGATCAGCTTCGGCGCCGCGGCGCCGGGAATGAGCACCGTGCCGATCACGAGATCGGCGCGGCGGCAGACCGCCTCGACCGCGTCGCGGGTCGAGAACACGGTGCGCACGCGCGCGCCAAGCTGGTTGGAGATCCGCCGCAATGCTTCGGTATTGCGATCGACGACCGTGACCGTCGCGCCCATCCCGGCGCTGATGATGGCGGCGTGGGTGCCGGCGACGCCGCCGCCGAGGATCACCACGTCCGCCGGCGGCACGCCCGGCACACCGCCGAGCAGCACGCCGCGACCGCCATTCTCCTTTTCGAGGCAGCGCGCGCCGACGTGCGGCGCCATGCGGCCGGCGACCTCCGACATCGGCGTGAGCAGCGGCAGCGTGCCCTGCGACGACGTCACCGTCTCATAGGCAATCGCGGTGACGCCGGACGCGACGAGGTCATCGGTCTGGGCCCGATCGGCGGCAAGATGAAGGTAGGTGAACAGGATCTGTCCGCGCCGGAGCTTCTTGCGCTCCTGCGCCAGCGGCTCCTTCACCTTCACGATCATGTCGGCGCGGGCAAAAATATCGTCGGCGCCGGCCGCGATTTTCGCACCGGCCGCCTTGTAGTCATCGTCGGTGAGGCCGGCACCGACGCCGGCATTGGTCTCGACCAGGACCTGATGGCCATTCGTGGTCAGTTCCCGCACGGTCGAGGGTATGAGCCCGACGCGGTATTCGTTGTCCTTGATCTCCTTGGGCACGCCGACGAGCATGATCATCCTGCCATGTCTTCCGGGCGAACCCGCGACCGCCGGCGCCCTGCAGGATTGGCAGTGTCCGGAGAAGCCGATACCGTAACCTGCAAGAATTTTGCCGCTCGATCAACGAGGGGCATCGGGGAGGTTATCCATGACAGCATTCAATCGACCCGCGATCGTGCGATTCCTGGCGACGGCCGTTGTTGTCGCGCTTTGCTTTGGCATGGCCAGTGGCCGGGCGCAGGAGCCCAAGTCCGTTATCGTGAAGAAGGATGCAGCGCTCGACGCGCTGATCTCGCCCGACGCCAAGCTCGAAAAGATCGCCGGCGGCTTCGGATTCACCGAGGGCGCGTTATGGGTGCCGGTCGGCGAAGGCGGCTACCTGCTGTTCACCGACATCCCGGGCAACGTGATCTACAAATGGACGCCGGACGGCAATGTCTCCGTCCACATGGAGAAATGCGGCTATCGGGGAGTCGACATCTGGCGTGTCGGCTTCATGCAGACCAACGGGAAAAAGCCGGGCGAGCCCGGGTTCGAGGAATTCCCGATGATCGGCTGCAATGGCCTCACCCTCGACCGGCAGGGGCGATTGGTCATCGCAACCTGGGCCGGCCGCTCGATCGACCGCATCGAGCACAACGGCAAGCGCACCGTTCTCGCCGATCGCTGGGAAGGGAAACGCTTCGGCGGGACCAACGACGTCATCGTCAAGAAGGATGGAACGATCTATTTCACCGACGGCTTTGGCGGCTTGCGCCAGCGCGAGAAGGATCCCGGCCGGGAAATTTTCACCAACGGCGTCTACATGATCAGGAATGGCCAGGTGACGCGGGTGATCGGCGACATGCCAAACACCAACGGCCTGGTCTTTTCGCCCGATGAGAAAATTCTCTACGCCAATGGCAGCCGCGACCGCAACATCCGGGCCTATGACGTGAATCCCGACGGCACGCTGAGCAATGGCCGGATGTTCCTCGACCTCAACAGCGATCCGGCCCCCGGCATCACGGACGGCCTGCGCGTCGACGTGAACGGCAATCTCTGGGAGACCGGCCCGGGCGGTATCTGGATAATCTCGCCCGCGGGCAAGCATCTCGGCACGATTCTGCTGCCGGAGCTTGGCGCCAATGTCGAATTCGGCGATGCCGACCGGAAGACGCTCTATATCGCGGCGCGCACAAGCATCTACCGGATTCGCGTGAACATTCCCGGCATCCCGTGACGCAAGGCGAACCGCAAATTGTGGCAGCCGAATTAGCGACCTAGTCCCGCTGGCTTACGGCCAGTCCGCAGTCGGAAAAGTTCCGGACTGTTGCGGCAATACAACCGCCGGGCGGTTCATTTGAGTTATGAGCGTGCCGGTGACTGACATTGAGTCCGTGAGCGGTAAATGAATACTCTTAGGTCTTTTAAGCAAGCCCTTGCTGCGACGACAATCCTGATGGCAGCAGGCGGCAGCGCCGGCGCCCAGTCCTTCAACCAGTTTGTGGCGTTCGGCGACAGCAACATCGACAGCGGATTTTACCGCGCGCTGCCGAATCCCGGCGGCGGCGCGAACTTCAATAACGCTTGGGCGGCTGCAGTGGCAGCCGGTGCCGGCGCGCCGACGTCCCGACCCGGCCTCATGAGCTCGGAAGCGTTGGCCGCCATGTTCGGGCTGACCGCCATTCCGTCCAACCAGCCTGGTGGCACGAACTACGCGACCAGCGGCGCCAAGAACGTCACCGTGAACAACGCCCAGACGGGCGGCTTTCAACAAGCGATACCGACGGTCAACCAGTTCGCGAACTATCTCGCCGCCAACGGCGGCCGCGCCAACGGCAACGCGCTGTTTCTGATCGGCTCCGGCGCCAACGACATCTCCTTCGCGCTTGGCGATTCCGGCGCCGGTCCGTTCCCCGCCAATCCGACGGCTTATATTATCGGCGCGGCGAACAGCCTCGCGGGCGCCGTCGCCCAATTGCAGGCGGCCGGCGCGCGCTTCATCATCGTTCCGAACCTTCCGTTCTCGTTTCCGATGGGCGGCGGCGCCGGCAACGCCGAGACGCGTCAAGCGCGGCTGGACTACAGTACGGCGTTGTGGGCCGGCCTTGCCGCCAACGGCGTCAACTTCATTCCCGCCGACTGGAATTCCGTGCGGGTGGCGATCGCCGCCAATCCGTCGGCATTCGGGTTTCAATTTGTCGGCACCGGCGCCGGTCAGGTCGCCTGCACGCAACCTGCCGGCATCAATTCGGCATGGGCCTTGTTGTGCTCATCCAATCCTGCCGCGCCTTCGACGTTCGTGACGCCTAATGCGGATCAGACGCGCTTGTTCGCGGACGATCAGCACATGACCACGGCCGGCATGAAAATCCAGGCCGACTACTATTACAGCCTCACCGTTGCGCCGAGCCAGATCTCGTTCCTCGCCGAAGTGCCGGTGAAGACGCGCGCCGCCGTCATCGAGGCGATCCTGAACCAAGTCCCGATATCGCAAAACCAGCGCGGCCCTTCCGGCTTCAACGGCTGGATCACCGGCGATGTTTCGCACTTGAAGATGGATAACTATCCGGGATTTCCCGGCGATCCCGGAACTCCGGTCGCCGTATCGGCCGGTCTCGACTACAAGGTCTCGCCTTATTGGCTGGTTGGCGGCGCGGTTTCGGTCGGCCACACCAAGCAGTCGTACAGCACCATCGGAGATTTCAAGCAGAACGAGTTCGCGGCCAGCATCTACGCCGCATACCGCAACGGCCCGTTCTGGGGCGTGATCGTCGGCACCGCCGGCATGCTGCGCGACGACGTCAATCGCGCCGTGACGATCGGGGTGACGGTTCAGCCCAACAACGCCAGCGTCAACGGCAGCAACTTCTCGCTCGCCGGGGAAACCGGCTACAACTTCGTGGCCGGACAGTTCACGCACGGCCCGCTGGTCGGAATGGTGCTGCAGCGGGTGCACGTCAACAGCTTCACCGAGACCGGCAGCTTCACCAGCCTTGGCTTCGACGACCAGGACCGCAACTCGGCGGTCGGCCGCATCGGCTACCAGGTCACGTTCGATGCCGGCGCTTTCAAGCCGTTTGCGAAGGCGGTGTGGAATCACGAATTCGCCGACACCGATCGCACCGTGACGGCGTTTCTGACGACGATCACGGCTCCAGGCTTTGCGCTGCCGGCGGTGGCGCTCGGCAAGGACTGGGGCTCGGTGACTGCGGGGACGACGATCAAGCTGTCGAACAACGTCACCGGCCTGGTCGCCTTCGTGGGCCAGTTTGCTCAGGACAGTGTCAGCAACTACGGCGTTCAGTTCGGTCTGAACGTCGCGCTCGGACAACCGGCCAGCGCCGACATGCCGGTGAAAGCGCCGCGCCTGTAAGCGATTGCAGCGCGGACCGCCGCCCTACCCTTCCAGCGGCACCGTGTCCTTGACCTCGATACCGAAGCCGGCGGGCCCGACGAATGGCCCCCAGCGAAGCGCTGTCATATGCCAGTCACGAAACTGACATGCTGCGTAATCTAAACTGTCATGAGCGTATTGGGCGCGCAGGAGTGACCGTGAAAATCACCATTTCCGAGTTCGGCGATGCGGCGAAAAAGGTCGTCTTGACCGGGAAGCTCGACATCGCCGGCGCACAACAGATCGAACTGCCGTTGGCGACCGTTGCCGGGTCGAAGACCAACATCGTCGTCGACATGGTTGGCGTGGACTTTCTCGCCTCGATCGGGATTCGGCATCTCGTGATGGCCGCGAAGACCGTTGCACGTGCGTCCCGCAAGCTTGTCCTGCTTGATCCGAATCCGCTGGTGACGGACGTACTTTTGACTACTGGACTCGACGATTTCCTGCCAATCGTGCGATCGGAGGACGAGGCGCGAGCCGCATTAGCGCCAAGCGCTGTTTGAGCCCGGGCGCATGTCGTGAGCGCTGCCGCAGAGACCCGAACCTTTGGCGTCAGCACGCAGGATGTCACCGCCATCGACGACTGGATCGAGCAGCTTGTCGCCAACTGGAGCGCGAGTGAACGTGCCGTGTTCAGGGCGCGCCTTTGTGTCGCCGAGCTCGCGGCCAATGCCTTCGAACACGGCGGCTCCAAGCCCGGCGATCACGTCGTCGTAACGCTTCGCCATGTCGGCGACGGCATCGAAATCGAATTTCTGGATTGCTGCAAGCCCTTTGACCCGACGACAACGACAGCCGCAGTCAAGCCTCAGCCGTCCGAAGTTGGCGGACTGGGGCTCGTGCTCGTCCGCGCCTATGCCGACGAATTGAGCTATTCACACGACGACACCTACAATCGTGTCAGGCTCAAGATCAAGTCGGCTTGACGATCCACACCGCTACCCTTCCAGCGGCACCGTGTCCTTGATCTCGATGCCGAAGCCGGCGAGCCCCACATAGCGCAGCTTGCGCGAGGTGATCAGCCGGATCGAGGAGATGTTGAGGTCCTTCAGGATCTGCGCGCCCAGCCCGATCTCGCGCCATTGCCGCGAGCGCGCCGCTTCCGAATTGGTGGCGCCGGGAATCTCATGCGTCGGCACACCGGCCGCGCCGTCGCGCAGGAACACCAGCACGCCGCGGCCTTCGGCCTTGAACCGGCGCAGCACCGCCGGGATCGGATTGCCGCCGCCGAACACGTCGCGGATGATATCGGCGCGGTGCAACCGCGCCAGGATGTCCTCCCCATCGCCGACACGGCCGTGGACGAAGGCCATATGCTGCACGGCGTCGAACGGCGTGACATAGGCGTAACCCGCGAGCGTGCCGATTTCGCTTTTGACCGGGAATTCGCCGACGCGCTTGACGAGCTTGTCGCGCACCTGGCGGTAGGCGATGAGATCGGCGATCGAAAGCCGCGTGAGCTTGTGCTTCTCGGCAAACGCGGCAACCGTGGGCCCGCGCATCACCGTGCCGTCATCGTTCATCAGTTCCGCGAGCACGCCCACCGGCGGCAATCCGGCGAGCCGGCAAAGGTCGACGCAGGCTTCGGTGTGTCCGGAGCGCATCAACACCCCGCCCTCTTTCGCGACGAGCGGAAAGACATGCCCGGGCCGCACGAAATCGTTGGCGCCGCTGTTGCCGTTGGCGAGTCCACGCACGGTGTTGTTGCGCTCTTCCGCCGAGATGCCGGTGGTCAGGCCGTGCCGCACGTCGACCGACACCGTGAAGGCGGTGCCGAGCGGCGCGTCGTTGAGCGCCACCATCGGATCGAGATGCAGTCGCTTCGCCTCATCCGACGCCAGCGGCGCGCATACGATGCCCGATGTGTTGCGGATGATGAACGCCATCTTGTCGGGCGTGCACAGCGACGCGGCGACGAACAGGTCGCCCTCGTTCTCGCGATCGTCGTCGTCGGCAACGACGACGATCTCGCCTTTGGCGAAGGCGGCAATCGCGGCCTCGACGCGCTGGTGGGTTTCGTCCACGGATGTCTTCCTTAGCTCTTAGCTGCGCGGTTTCGCGAACGGCCAGGCCGGGCTCTCGCCCCCCTGCCCGCGCTGCCGCAGGTAATGATCCGCCACTACGCACGCCATCATGGCCTCGCCAATCGGCACGGCGCGGATGCCGACGCAAGGATCGTGGCGGCCCTTGGTGCTGATCTCGGTTTCGCCTCCATAGCGGTCGACGGTGCGCCGCGCCGTGAGGATCGACGAGGTCGGCTTGACCGCGAAGCGCACGACGATCGGTTGGCCAGTCGAGATGCCGCCGAGGATGCCGCCGGCATTGTTCGACAGGAACACCGGCCTGCCGTCATTGCCCATGCGCATCTCGTCGCCGTTCTGTTCGCCGGTCAGCGCCGCCGCGCCCATGCCGGCGCCGATCTCGACGCCCTTCACCGCGTTGATGCCCATCATCGCGGCCGCGAGATCGCCGTCGAGCTTGCCGTAGACCGGCGCGCCGAGACCGGCGGGCACGCCTTCGGCCACGACCTCGATCACCGCGCCGACCGAGGAGCCGTCCTTGCGGATGCCGTCGAGGTAGCTCTCGAAAAACTTCGCCTTTTGCGCGTCCGGGCAGAAGAACGGATTGCGGTCGACCTCGTCCCAGTCCCAGCGCGCACGATCGATCGTCTCCGATCCCATCTGGATGAGCGCGGCGCGCACCGTCATGCCCGGCACGATCTTGCGTGCGATCGCGCCGGCCGCGACCCGCATCGCGGTCTCGCGCGCCGACTGACGGCCGCCGCCGCGATAGTCGCGCAACCCGTATTTGACGTCGTAGACATAGTCGGCGTGCCCGGGCCGGTATTTGTCGCGGATATCGGAATAGTCCTTCGAGCGCTGGTCGACATTGTCGATCAGCAGTCCGATCGGCGTGCCGGTGGTGACCTGCGCGCCCATGCGTTCGTCCTTGAACACGCCGGAGAGGATCCGGACCTGGTCAGGCTCCGCCCGCTGCGTGGTGAAGCGCGATTGCCCCGGCCGGCGCTTGTCGAGATAGGGCTGAATGTCGGCCTCGGTCAGCGGGATGCCGGGCGGGCAGCCGTCGACCACGCAGCCGATCGCCGGCCCATGGCTTTCGCCAAAGGTCGTGACCCGGAACATATGGCCGAACGTATTGAACGACATGAGTTTCCACCGGTTTCGCTGTGGTGGTAGCCCCGCGGCGGGCCGGGGTCAAATGGCCGTCACGTTACGCGTACCGCGTGAGCTGCTTGTCGGCAAAAAGGTAAACCACACCCTGCTCGATGGACTGGTGCGCAGCCTGCTCGGGCGGCGCGATGCCGAGATACCCGACCAGCGCCCGTGCCGTACCGCCGTGGGCGGTCACCACCGTGTCGCGGTCGAGCGTCGCGTACCATTCGCCGACACGGCGCGCGACTTCCTCATAGGTCTCACCCCCCGGCGAGCGGAAGAGCCACTTTTCCGACTCCCGCCGGTCAACGACGGTCTTGTCGCGCTGGAGCACGTCGAGATAGGTGAGCCCCTCCCAGTCGCCAAAGGCGATCTCCCGAAGCCGCGGCTCGCGCGCATACCCACCAGGCGGAAGGCCGAGCGTGTTCCGGACAATGTCCATGGTCTCGCGCGCACGCACCAGCGGACTGGACACATAGTGCAAGTCGGCCGGGGCGCGGCCGTCGCGCGCGAACAGGTCGAGCAGGATGCCGGCGCACTGAACCGCCTGGGCGCGACCGCGATCGTTGAGCGGGATGTCGTGCCCACCCTGCAACCGGCCTTCGATGTTCCAGTCGGTCAGCCCATGACGAATGTAATAGAGCGTTGGGCTCGACACGCCACACTAGTCCTTCGCGACGCTGATGTCGGGCGCATCGGGATGCTTCATGCCGACGACGTGATAGCCGGCGTCGACATGATGAACCTCGCCGGTCACTCCGCGCGCGAGATCGGAGAGGAAATAGAGCGCCGCGTCGCCGACCTCCTCGATGGTGACGGTCCGCCGCAGCGGCGAATTCAATTCGTTCCACTTCAGGATGTAGCGGAAGTCGCCGATGCCGGCGGCCGCCAGCGTGCGGATCGGACCGGCCGACAGTGCGTTCACGCGGATATTCTTCTCGCCGAGGTCGGCGGCGAGGTAGCGCACCGACGCCTCAAGCGCGGCCTTGGCGACGCCCATGACGTTGTAATGGGGCATCCATTTCTCGGCGCCATAGTAGGTGAGCGTGAGCAGGGAGCCGCCGTTCGGCATCAGCTTCTCGGCGCGTTGCGCGATCGCCGTGAACGAGTAGCAACTGATCAACAGCGTGCGCGAAAAATTCTCCGCGGTGCATTCCACGTAGCGGCCGGTGAGCTGGTCCTTGTCGGAGAAGGCGATCGCATGCACGACGAAATCGAGACTGCCCCAGCGCGTGGCGACCTCGTCAAAGACCGCGTCGATGGTCGCCGGGTCGGTCACGTCGCAATGGCCGACGACAAGACCGCCGACCTCCTCGGCCAGCGGCTCGACCCGCTTCTTCAGCGAGTTGCCCTGATAGGTGAATGCCAGCTCCGCGCCCTGCGCCCGGCAGGACTTGGCGATACCCCAGGCAATCGAGCGATTGTTGGCGACCCCCATCACCAGGCCGCGCTTGCCGCGCATGAGACCGGACGCGTCCATATTTTCCTCGCTCCGCCCCGGGGAGCGGCCTCCTATGACATAGGGACATAGGCCCTTCAAGCAGCGCGCGCGGGAATAGCCGCCGCGTACAAGTGTTTGTTCAATCAAGGCTCCACCCGGCGTGCCCGACGGGGCGCCGGCGTGAGCGGCGAGGCGAGCAGACGCCCGGCAGATAGGATACCATTCTTCGGTTGCAGCGACGGGCCGGACGGCGTTAAGCGTCCGGCCGCCAGTGTGGCGGTCGCGGAGGGGTGACGTGAGTGGATTTCGTCCGAGTGTCGAGGCGGCGATACCGGCCTTGCGGCGCTATGCCCGCGCGCTGACGCACGACGCCGAGCTTGCCGACGATCTGGTCCAGGACACCCTGGTGCGTGCCTTGCGTTCGGAACATCTGTTTCACGGCGGAGACGTACGGAGTTGGCTTTATACGATCCTGACCAATCTCAACCGCAACCGGCTGCGCTCGCTGGCGCGCCGGCCGGCACATACGTCGATCGACGACAACGACGCGCCCGACGTGGCGGGCCCCGAGGCCGGCGAGCGCGATATCGAACGCGCGCTGGCTTCGCTGGTGGACGACCAACGTACGGCGCTGCTCCTGGTCGTGCTCGAAGGATTGACCTATCGCGAAGTGGCCGACATTCAGGGCGTGCCGATCGGCACCGTGATGTCGCGGCTCGCGCGCGCCCGCACCCAGATCAAGTCTTATCTCGACGGCGGCACGCGCCCGGCGCTGCGCCGCGTGAAATAGGTGGTGTGAAATGTACCCGTTGAATGAAACTGGAACGAAAGAGTTGAGGGACATCACAATGACTATTGTGATTTACCCGTGACCGCCGACGAACTCCATGCCTATGTCGATGGCATGCTTCCGGCTCATCGAAAGGAAGCCGTCGAAGCGTGGCTTGCCTCCCATCCCGACGACGCCGCGCGTGTCGCCGAGTGGCGCGCGCAGGCAGAGGTGGTGCGCAACCGCCTACCGCGCGATCGCCGGAGAGCCGGTGCCGGCGCGGTTCGATCTCGCCAAGCTTGCGCGCCCGCGGGCGTCGTGGCGCATGATCGCAGCGGCGGCCGTGCTCGCCGCCGCGATCGGCGTCCTCGCAGGCT
>CAWAWR010000007.1:0-6697 GCA_963785745.1 uncultured Alphaproteobacteria bacterium | reverse complement strand
GTAATCGAAATGCTCATCCTGCCTTTGCCGTCGCTGCGTCGATCGCGTCGCCGAGGCGTTCGACGATGGTGTCCACCACCGCCGCGCCCACGATGAAGGGCGGCGCCAGCAGCACGTGATCGCCGGCCACACCTTCCACGGTTCCACCCATCGGGTAGACCAAGAGGCCGCGCGCCATTGCCTCGCGCTTGACGCGCGCGTGCAGCTTGCCCTTCGGATCGAACGGCGCCTTGGTGTCGCGATCGGCGACCAGCTCGAGGCCTTGAAACAGGCCGCGGCCACGCACGTCACCGACGAAGGGGTGGTTGCCAAAACGCTCTTTCAGCCGTCGCGACAGATAGGCGCCATGCACGCGCACATTCTCCAGCAGATTGTCGCGGCGCATCACCCGTTGCACCGCCAATGCTGCGGCGCAGGCCAGCGGGTGGCCCATATAGGTGTGGCTATGCTGAAAGGCGCCCGAGCCGCCAGCAACAGCGTCGAAAATCTTCTCTTGAACCAGGAGGGCCCCGATCGGCGCATAGCCGCCACCGAGCCCCTTCGCGATCGCCATCAGGTCGGGGCTAATATCCTCCTGCTCGCAAGCGTGCAGCGTGCCGGTGCGGCCCATGCCGCACATCACCTCATCCAGGATCAGAAGAATACCGTGGCGATCGCAGATGTCGCGCACGCGCTTGAAATAGCCGGACACCGCCGGGACCGCGCCGAGGGTGGCTCCGACTACGGGTTCGGCGACAAAAGCGATGACATTGTCGCCGCCGAGCTCGTGAACCTTGGCCTCAAGCTCTTCGGCCAAACGCGCGCCGTAGGCTTGCGGCGTCTCATCGGCGCGCCGGTCGCGGTATTCGTAGACCGGCGACACATGGTGCGCCTCGATCAGCAGCGGACCGAACTGCTTGCGCTGCCACTCCCGACCGCCGACCGAGAGCGCGCCGAGGGTGACGCCGTGATAGCTCTGGCGGCGCGCGATGATATATCGCCGTTGCGGCTCGCCCCGTTCCAAGAAATATTGGCGTGCGAGCTTGAGCGCGGCTTCCACCGCCTCCGAGCCGCCGCTAACGTAGAAGACGTGGCCTATGCCATGCGGCGCGTGGGCGATCAGGTCGTCGGCCAGCTCCTCCGCAGCGTGCGACGTGAAGAAGCTGGTGTGCGCGTAGGCCAGCCGGTCGAGCTGCGCATGCATGGCCGCCAGCACGTCCGGATGCGAGTGCCCGAGGCAAGATACCGCCGCCCCGGCGGACGCATCGATGTATTCCTTGCCGGCGCTGTCGCGGATGATGACGCCCTGGGCGCTTGCTGCGACGGGATAGGAATGGCCGGTCTGGCGATGGAGGATGCGAGTCATGATTGCTGTTCTTGACGGTCCGCCTCAATATGCCGTCCAACCGGCTCCCTGACCATTCTCAAGCGTCAATCTACATTAACTCCTCCACCGAAAGGGAGAACATGGCCTGGCGGATCGGGGTCGATATTGGCGGGACCTTTACCGACATCGCCCTGGTCGAGGAGACCAGCGGGCGCATCGGCGTCGCCAAAGTGCCGACGACGCCGACAGACCTCGCGGAGGGCGTGATACGCGCCCTGGAGTTGGCGATGAGCCGCTACGAAGTAATCCCAACCGAGGTCGGTCTGTTGTCGCACGCGACGACCGTTGTAACCAACGCCATCCTCCAGGAAAGCGGTGCTCGGGCGGCGCTAATCACCACACGTGGCTTCCGTGACGTGCTGGAGCTGCGGCGTTCGGCGCGCGCTGACCTTTACGACCTGTTCCAAGATGCGCCGGCCACGCTAATTCCGCGCCGGCGCAGGTTCGAGATCACCGAGCGCGTCGGGGCGGACGGCAACATTGTCACGGCGCTCGCTGAAAACGAGATCGATGGACTTATCGCGGCGCTGAAAGTGGCGCGGGTCGATGCCATTGCGGTCTCGCTGGTGTTCAGTTTCCTCAACCCTAAGCATGAACGGCAGCTCGGCGTGCGGCTGCGGGCGGAGCTGCCGGACGTGCCAGTGTATCTCTCGTCGGATGTGCTGCCGGAGATCAAGGAGTTCGAGCGCACCAGCACGACCGCCGTCTGCGCTTATGTCGGGCCGATCCTCGCCTCTTATCTGGCACGGCTGGAGCAGGTCACACGCGGCCGCGCGCTTCCGCCGCTCTACCTGATGGGATCAAACGGCGGCATCCTGGAAGCGGCCGAGGCCGTCGCCATGCCGGCCATGGCGGTGGAGTCCGGTCCCGCAGCCGGTGTGGTGGCGGCAGCGCTGGTGGCGCGCCAGACCGGCCGCCAGAACCTGCTCTCCTTCGACATGGGTGGCACCACCGCCAAAGCGAGCCTGATCCGCGAGGGCCATTACGAAACCACCCCGGAATACGAGGTTGGTGGTGGATCGAGCATGACGCGGTGGATGAACGGAACCGGCCATCCGATTCGCGTGCCAGTGATCGATCTCGCCGAGGTGTCGGCCGGGGGCGGGTCGATCGCTTGGGTTGACCGCGCCGGAGCGCTGCGCGTCGGCCCAAAGAGCGCCGGCGCCCTGCCCGGTCCGGCGTGCTACGCCCGCGGCGGCAGCGAGCCTACGGTCACCGACTGCAATCTCCTGCTGGGATATCTGGATCAGGGATCACTGCTCGACGGAGACCTCCGCATCGATCATGGAGCAGCCGAAGCCGCCGTGCGCAACCGGCTTGCCGAGCCGCTCGGCGTTGATATGCGCACCGCTGCGGCCGCGGTCATCGACGTGGTCAACCACGCGATGGCAGAAGTGCTCAAGATCGTATCCGTGCAACGCGGCCACGATCCGCGTGATTTCGTGCTCGCCGCCTTCGGCGGGGCGGGACCGCTGCATGCCGCTGCGCTCGCCCGCGAGCTCGGCATCGCCGAGGTGATCTGCCCGCCGATCCCGGGAGCGTTTTCGGCACTCGGTCTGATCGGCACGGATTTGAAGCGCGACTATGTGCAGACATTATACGTGACGACCGACACCGTCGATCCCGCGACCTTAGAGGCTGCCTTCGTCGCACTCGAACGAAAGGGCGCCGCGATGCTCGACCGTGCCAGAGTTGCCCCCGAGCGTCGGCGTTTCGAGCGTTCGGTCGATGCGCGCTATGCGCGGCAATCCTATGAGCTACTGATACCTGTTCCACCTCGCCCGATTGAACGGCTGGAGATCAGAAAAATTGCCGAGACCTTTCACAATCGTCACCTCCAAACATACGGCCATGACAACCGTAGCGAGCCGGTCCAGATCGTCAGCGTTCGTCTCGCAGCGATCGGCACGATCCCGCCGCTATTGATCCGCGACACGCCGGCGCGTTCCGGGACGGACGCGGCCAAGTCCAAACGCCAGCTCTGGTTCCGCGAAGCCGGCGCAGTCGACGCTACCATCTATGATCGGAGGCGAATGCCGCCGGGGCTCAAGGTGGTGGGTCCGGTCGTGATCGAATCGCTCGAATCCACGATCCTCGTGCCGCCCGGCTGGCAGGCTAGAATGAATGAGGATGGTTTCGTGCTACTCACACGCCTACAACGCGGGGCAAGGCAGCAATGAAAGACCCAGCGCAGAAGGCCGATCCCGCCACCTTCGAGATCGTCAAGAACAGCCTCTACAAGATCGCCGAAGAGATGCGGGTCGTCCTCGCCAAGACCGCCTACTCGCCGATCCTGAAGTCGGCCGGCGATTATTCCTGCGGCGTGTTTGACGCGCGGGGCGAGATGGTGGCGCAGGGGCCCGATCTGCCCATCCACCTCGGCTCGATGCCCGATGCTGTTCGCGCGGTCGTCGCGGTGTTCGCCTCGGACGTGCACGAGGGCGACGTTTTTGTCCACAACGATCCCTATTTCGGCGGCAGCCACCTGCCGGACGTGAACGTGGTGAGGCCCGCGTTCCACGACGGTCGATTGCTTGGCTATGCCTGCCTGCGCGCACACTGGCCGGATGTCGGGTCTGCCACGCCCGGTAGCTACGGTGCGGTCACCCAGATATTCGGCGAAGGGCTACGCATCCCTCCGCTGCGGCTCATCAGCCGCGGTGCGCTCAATGTCGACCTCGAAAAGCTCATTCTGGCGAACGTCCGCACGCCAGACGAGCGCAAGGGTGATCTCGGCGCCCAGCTCGCCGCCACGCTGCGCGCAATCGAACGCCTGAAGGCGCTCGCACGGCGCTATGGAGGCGCAGAGCTCATCGACTATATGGCGCAGGTCATGGATTATTCGGAACGGTTGATGCGCGCAGCACTGATGGACCTGCCGGATGGCGAAGGAATTTTCGAGGATTTCTGCGACGGCGACGGCATTGCAGACGACGCCTCCGGCGCGGATGCGCGTTTCCGCATATGTCTTTCGGTGAAAAAGACCGCAGACCGGCTGATCGTGGACTTCGCCGGTACCGACCGCCAAGTCAAAGGCCCGATGAACGCGCCGCTCTCGGTCACCGCCTCGGGCGTCTATTGCGGGCTCAAGACCGCGGTCGATCCGAACAACCTCATCCCCCCCAATTCCGGCTGTTGGCGCAGCATCGAGGTCAGTGCCCGCAGGGGCTCGGTCGTCAACGCCGAGTTTCCGGCCCCGGTCGTCTACGCGAACCACGAGATATCGCATCGCGTCGCCGACATGGTCATGGGCGCGCTGGTCAACTTCATGCCCGAGCAGGTGATGGCCTGCAGCCAGGGCACGTCGGCGATCCTGACCTTGGGCGGCGTCGATCCGCGCAGCGGCCGGCACTATGTTTCCTACGAGACGATGAAGGGCGGGTTCGGCGCGCGCCCGAACAAGGATGGCATCAACTGCATCGCCAGCGGCATCTCCAACACGATGAACACGCCGGTGGAAGTCTTGGAGATGGCGTTCCCGGTGCGCGTCGAGCGCTACGAGGTCAATCCGGACTTGGGCGGCGCCGGCCGCTATCGTGGCGGCTGCGGCGCCAAACGCGTCTGGCGCATGCTGGAGGGCGCCGATGCGACGGGCGCGCTGTGCATGGAGCGGATGACCTCGCCACCGTTCGGCCTGCGCGGCGGCAAAGCCGGAGCGGCAGCCGTGGTGACGCTCACTACTCCCGACGGCGTGACGCGCCATCTGCCAAGCAAGGGCGCGTTTGCCGCGCCGGCGGGCTCGGTCATCGATATGATCACGCCCGGCTCGGGCGGTTTTGGCCCGGTCGCAGAGCGCAATCCGGCCGCCATCGGCCGCGACCTGCTCGATGGCTATGTGAGCGCCGCGGCGGCGCGACGTGATTACGGCGCCGACAACCCGGAAGCATTGCGGAAAGCGGCCGCATCGGAGGACGAAGCGTGAATTACATCCCGAACTCGATCGAGGCACGCGACGTCGCCAGCCTCGTGCACATGCAGACCAACCTCCGCAGGCATCAGCAGGAAGGCCCGCTGGTGATCGCGCGCGGCGAGGGCTGTCGGGTGTTCGACGATTCCGGTCGCGACTATATCGAGTCGGTGGCGGGCCTTTGGTGCGCCTCGCTCGGCTTCGGCTCCGAGCGGCTCGCCAAGGTCGCCTATGAGCAGATGCGCAAGCTTGGCTACTACCACCTCTACCGCCATCGCTCGACCGAGCCGGCGATCGAACTGGCGGAGGCGTTGCTCAAGATCGCACCCGTGCCGATGGCGCGCGTCGTGTTCCAATGCTCGGGCTCGGAGGCGAACGACACCGCCATCAAGCTCGCCTGGTACTATTGGAACGCGGTCGGTCAGCCGCAGCGCACCAAGATCATCGCGCGGCAGATGGCCTACCACGGCAACACCTGCGCCGCCGTCAGCCTCTCAGGCAAGCCGGACATGCACGCCGGCTTCGGTTTGCCGTTCGCCCATTTCAAGCACACTGAATTTCCGCATTACTACCGCCGCCATGAGGAAGGCGAGACCGAACTGGAATTTTCAATTCGTATGGCGCAGGCGCTCGAAACGCTCATCCAGTCGGAAGGCCCAGACACCATCGCAGCTTTCTTCGCCGAGCCGGTCATGGGTGCCGGCGGGGCGATCCTTCCACCCGAGGGCTATTTCGAGAAAATTCAGGAGGTTCTGCGCAAGTACGACATCCTGTTCGTTGCCGACGAGGTCATTTGCGGCTTTGCCCGCACCGGCGAGATGTGGGGCTCGCAGACCTTCGCCATGCGGCCCGACATGCTGACCTCGGCCAAGGCGCTATCCGCCGCGATGCAGCCGATCTCGGCGGTCCTGATCAACGACCGCATCCATGACGCGATGCTCTCGCAGTCGGACAAGTTCGGCAACTTTGCGCACGGCTTCACCTATGCGGGCCATCCCGTAGCAGCCGCGGTCGCCCTCGAGGTGCAGAAGATCTATGCCGAGATGGATATCGTCGCGCGCGCCAAACGCCTGGGTCCCGTCCTGCAGTCGACGCTCGGCCGGTTGCAATCGCATCCGTTGGTCGGTGACGTGCGTGGCATCGGGTTGATCCTCGGCATGGAGCTGATGCGCGACGGCGAAAAACGCATTGCGTTCGACAGCGCGCTCAAGGTCGGCGGAAGGGTCGACGCCGCGGCAACGCGTCATGGACTGATCCTGCGTGTAGTCGGCGATCGGCTAGTATTCGCCCCCCCGCTGGTGATCGAGGCCCACGAAATCGAAGAAATCGGCCAGCGGCTACAGCGCGCGCTGGATGACGTCGCCGGAGATCTCAAGAGCGAAGGCTGTTTCGCGTGAGCGCTCAGGCCACAATCATTGTTAGGT
>CAWAWR010000006.1:0-291906 GCA_963785745.1 uncultured Alphaproteobacteria bacterium | reverse complement strand
AGAGAGCTGAGGCAAGGTGCGATGAGCAAGAAAAAGCGCGAGCGCGCTCTATCCGATACCGAGGCCAAGGCGGTCGCGCGCATGCTGCGCGTGAGCCCGCAGAAGCTCAACCTGGTCGCGGGCCTGATCCGCGGCAAGAAGGTGTCGATGGCGCTCGCCGACCTCGAATTCTCGCGTAAGCGCATCGCGCGCGACGTGCGCAAGTGCCTGGAGTCCGCGATCGCCAATGCCGAGAACAATCACGACCTCGACGTCGATGATCTCGTCGTCGCTGAGGCGTTTGTCGGCAAGGCGCTCGTGATGAAGCGTTCCACACCGCGCGGCCGTGGCCGCGTCGGACGGATTTTCAAGCCGTTTTCGAACCTGACGATCGTCGTGCGTCAGGTCGAAGCTGCGGCGTCGTAGGAGAGCCCGATGGGTCAGAAGGTCAATCCGGTCGGCTTGCGGCTCGGCATCAACCGCACCTGGGACTCGCGCTGGTACGCCGGCAAGGGCGAGTACGGCAAGCTGTTGCACGAGGACATGGCGATCCGCGAAGAGCTCGCCAAGGAGCTCATGCAGGCGGCCGTGTCCAAGATCGTGATCGAACGGCCGCACAAGAAGTGCCGCGTCACCATCCACTCGGCGCGTCCGGGCGTGGTCATCGGCAAGAAGGGCGCCGACATCGAGAAGCTGCGCAAGAAGGTCGCCGCGCTCACCGATTCCGACGTCGTCATCAACATCCTCGAGATCCGCAAGCCCGAGCTCGATGCGCAGCTCGTCGCCGAATCGATCGCGCAGCAGCTCGAGCGCCGCGTCGCGTTCCGCCGCGCCATGAAGCGCGCGGTGCAGTCGGCGATCCGGCTCGGCGCCGGCGGCATCCGCATCAACTGCAGCGGGCGGCTCGGCGGCGCCGAGATCGCGCGCATGGAGTGGTACCGCGAAGGTCGCGTGCCGCTGCACACGCTGCGCGCCGACGTCGACTACGGCGTCGCGACCGCGTTCACCACCTACGGCACCTGCGGCGTCAAGGTCTGGATCTTCAAGGGCGAGATCATGGAGCACGACCCGATGGCGCAGGACAAGAAACTGGCGGAAGGCGATGCGGGACGTCCGCGCCGCGACGCCGCCTGAGACTTTGGCACGGGATTCGGAAAGAAGAGCGTAAGCCATGCTGCAACCGATGCGCACCAAGTTCCGCAAGGCGCACAAGGGCCGGATCAAGGGCATTGCCACGTCCGGTCACAGCCTTGCCTTCGGCCAGTTCGGGCTCAAGGCCTTGGAGCCGGATCGCGTGACCGCGCGCCAGCTCGAGGCCGCGCGCCGTGCGCTCACGCGTCATATGAAGCGCGCCGGGCGGGTGTGGATCCGCGTTTTCCCGGACGTGCCGGTCTCGAAGAAGCCGCTCGAAGTGCGCATGGGCTCCGGCAAGGGTGCGCCGGAATACTGGGTCACCCGCATCAAGCCCGGCCGCATCATTTTCGAGATCGACGGCGTGACGGTCGCGGTGGCCAAGGAGGCGCTCGATCTGGCTGCCGCCAAGCTGCCGATCAAGACGCGCTTCGTCGAGCGGATCGCCGAGTAGGAGCTGAATGATGAAACCCGCTGATGTCAGGGCGATGAGCATCGACCAGCTCGACGACGAGTTCCTGAAGCTCAAGAAGGAGCGGTTCAACCTGCGTTTCCAGCGGGCGACCGGCCAGCTTGAGAATACGTCTCGCGTGCGCGCGGTGCGCCGCGACATTGCCCGGATCAAGACCATCGCCGCGCAGAAGCGCTCCGGCACGGTGCCGACCGGCGCCGCGGCGACCGAAACAAAAGCCAAAGCTCCTCGGAAGCGCGCTGCGCGTCCGAAGGCGAAGTCGAAGTAGAGGTTTAAAGATGCCGAAGCGCACGCTCCAAGGCGTCGTCGTCAGCGACAAGCAGGACAAGACCATCGTCGTGCGCGTCGAGCGCCGCTACACCCATCCGGTGATGAAGAAGACGGTGCGGCGCACCAAGAAGTACTACGCCCACGACGAGACCAACGAATACCACGTGGGTGACCAGGTCTGGATCGAAGAACGGCGGCCGATCTCTCGGCTCAAGCGCTGGGAAGCGATCCGGGGCGAAAAGAAAAAGGTCGTTTAAGCGCGTCGCGCGCGGAAAGAGAACGAGGAGAGCATCATGATTCAGATGCAGACAAACCTCGACGTGGCGGACAATTCCGGCGCGCGTCGCGTCATGTGCATCAAGGTGCTCGGCGGGTCCAAGCGCAAGTATGCCACCATCGGCGACGTCATCGTCGTGTCGGTGAAGGAGGCGATCCCGCGCGGGCGCGTCAAGAAGGGCGAGGTGATGAAGGCCGTGATCGTGCGGGTGGCGAAGGACATCAAGCGCGCCGACGGCTCGATCATCCGCTTCGACCGCAATGCCGCGGTGCTGATCAACGCTCAGTCCGAGCCGGTCGGCACCCGTATTTTCGGACCGGTTCCGCGCGAGCTGCGCGCGAAGAACCACATGAAGATCATTTCGTTGGCGCCGGAGGTGCTGTGATGGCTGCCAAGATCAGGAAAGGCGACCGCGTGATCGTGCTCAGCGGACGCGACAAGAACAAGCGGGGCGAGGTCATCTCGGTCAGCCCGGCGGACGAGCGCGCGCTGGTGCGCGGGGTCAATATGGTGAAGCGGCACCAGAAGCAGACGGCGCAGCAGGAAGGCGGGATCGTCTCCAAGGAGGCGTCCGTCCACCTGTCGAACCTCGCGCTGCTTGACCCGAAGGACAACAAGCCGACCCGCGTCGGCTTCAAATACGTGGGCGAAGGCCTGGACCGCAAGAAGGTCCGTGTGTCCAAGCGCTCGGGAGTTGAGATCGATGGCTGACATCGGCGAGAAAGCCCCGAAGGCCCCCAAGGGCCCGAAGGCGGAAGCGGGCGGCGAGCCCAAGCAACCCAAGCAGCAGGCCAAAGGCGGCGGCGACAAGGGTGGCGAGAAAGGCCAGCCGAAGGCGGATGCCGGCGCGAAGCCGAAGGGCAAGCGTCCCGAGCAGCGGGTGACGCCGCGGCTGCGCACCCATTTCGAAGAGGTGGTGCGCAAGCAGCTCACCGAGCAGAACGGCTACAAGAATCCCATGCAGGTGCCGACCATCCAGAAGGTCGTCATCAACATGGGCATCGGCGAGGGCGTCAACGACCGCAAGAAGGTCGACGCCGCGGCCGCCGACCTCGGCCAGATTTCCGGACAGAAGGCGATCATCACCAAGTCGCGCAAGTCGATCGCCACCTACAAGCTGCGCGATGGCCAAGCCATCGGCTGCAAGGTGACGCTGCGCAAGACCCGGATGTACGAATTCATCGACCGTCTGATCACCATCGCGCTGCCGCGCGTGCGCGACTTCCGCGGGCTCAATCCCAAGAGCTTCGACGGCCGCGGCAACTACACGATCGGCATCAAGGAACACCTCGTTTTCCCGGAGATCGACTACGACAAGGCGTCGGATGTCTGGGGCATGGACATCACGGTCTGCACGAGCGCCAAGACGGACGACGAGGCGCGCGCGTTGCTGGCCGCATTCAACTTCCCGTTCCGGCAGTGAGGGCTAGCCCTCAAACGCGGATACCCAGGAGAGCTTAATGGCTAAGAAGAGTTCGATCGAAAAGAACAATCGGCGGCGAAGGCTGGCCAAGAAATATTCGGGCCGCCGCACCCGCCTCAAGGCGATCGCCGGCGACAAGACCAAGCCGATCGAGGAGCGTTTTGCGGCTTCGCTGAAGCTTGCCGAAATGCCGCGCAATTCGTCGCCCACCAGGATCCGCAACCGTTGCGAGATCAGCGGCCGGCCGCGCGCGTATTACCGCAAGCACAAGCTCAGCCGTATTGCCCTGCGGGAGCTCGGCTCCAAGGGCATGATCCCCGGTCTTCTCAAGTCAAGCTGGTAGGAGCATCGAGCGATGGCTTTGAACGATCCGCTCGGCGATATGATTGCGCGCATCAACAACGCGCAGATGCGGAATAAATCGAAGGTGTCCTCGCCGGCCTCGCGGCTGCGCGAGAGCGTGCTCGAGGTGCTCAAGACCGAAGGCTACATCCGCGGCTATGCGGCGGTCGAGCATGCCAATGGGCGCAACGAGCTCGAGATCGAGCTGAAATATTTCGACGGCGCGCCCGTCATCCGCGAGATGTCGCGGGTGTCGAAGCCCGGCCGCCGGGTCTACGCCTCGGTGCGCAATCTGCCGCGCATCAACAATGGCCTCGGTGTCGCGATTGTCTCAACGCCCAAGGGCGTGATGGCCGATCACGCGGCGCGCGACGCCAATGTCGGCGGCGAAATCCTGCTCACGGTGTTCTAGTCGGATAACGATCGGATCAGCGCCATGTCACGTGTCGGAAAAAAACCGGTTTCGATCCCCTCGGGGGTTACGGCCAATGTCGAGGGCCAGACCGTCAAGGTGAAGGGGCCGAAAGGCGCCCTGCAGGTCGTGCTGCATGGCGACGTCGCGGCCACCATGGACAAGGATACGATCAAGGTCGACCCGCGCAACGAGACCAAGCGCGCCCGCGCGATGTGGGGAACCTACCGGGCGCTGGTCGCCAACCTGGTGACCGGCGTCACCAAGGGCTTCGAGGAGCGGCTTGAGATCAACGGCGTAGGCTATCGCGCCGCCGTGCAGGGCAAGAACCTGCAGCTCGCGCTCGGCTACAGCCACGACATCGTCTATCCGATCCCCGAGGGGATCGCGATCGTGACGCCGAAGCCGACCGAGATCGTCATCACCGGCATCGACAAGCAGAAGGTCGGGCAGGTGGCGGCCGAGATCCGCGACTACCGGCCGCCGGAGCCGTACAAGGCCAAGGGCATCAAGCACGCGGGCGAGTACATCTTCCGCAAGGAAGGAAAGAAGAAATGAGCGTTGCCCAGATACTCGGTCATTTGCGGACGGGGGACGTCATCATCGTGCGCGGCGCGGCTGCGTCGCCGCGGTTGCGGATGCTGCCCGCCACGCTGGCCCGGCCGGATGCCGTGGACGTCAACGAAATCACATCGCGCAAGTTGCTGCGCAACCTGATCACCGTCCGCAAGGACGGCGGCAGGAAGAAGTAGGAACCGGATCATGTCCAGGCTCAGTGATCGGACCGCAAGACGGAAGGCGCAGGTGCGGCGCGCTATCCGCCGCGCCAGCAATGGCCGCGCGCGGTTGTCCATTTTCCGCTCGTCGAAGCACATCTACGCGCAGGTCATCGACGATACCAAGGGCGAGACGCTGGCTTCGGCGTCCTCGATCGAGAAGGACATGCGCGGCAGCATGAAGAACGGCGCCAACATCGCGGCGGCGAAGGCGGTCGGCAAGCTGGTTGCGGAGCGCGCGGCCGCCAAGGGAGTCAAGGAAGTCGTGTTCGACCGCGGCGCCTATCTCTATCACGGTCGCGTCAAGGCGCTCGCCGATGCGGCGCGCGAGGGCGGTCTCAAATTCTAGAGGGTTTGAACGGGCGCAGCCCGAACGGAACGGAACATCGATATGGCACGTGAACCACACGGTCGGCACAGAGAGCGGGAAGAAAGCGAGTTCACCGACAAGCTCGTCCACATCAATCGTGTGGCGAAGGTTGTGAAGGGTGGACGGCGCTTCGGCTTCGCGGCGCTGGTCGTCGTCGGAGACGAGAAGGGCCGCGTCGGCTTCGGCCACGGCAAGGCGCGCGAGGTGCCGGAAGCGATCCGCAAGGCGACCGATGCCGCCAAGCGCGCGCTGATCCGGGTACCGTTGCGCGAAGGCCGCACGCTGCATCACGACGTGCTCGGCCGCCACGGCGCCGGCAAGGTGATCCTGCGCGCGGCGCCTCCCGGCACCGGCATCATCGCCGGCGGTCCGATGCGCGCGGTGTTCGAGACGCTCGGCATGCAGGACGTGGTGGCGAAGTCGCTCGGCTCGTCCAATCCCTACAACATGGTGCGCGCGACCTTCGACGCGCTCAAGCGCCAGGATTTACCGCGTTCGGTCGCCGCGCGGCGCAACATCAAGGTGTCTTCGCTGCAGGCGCGCCGCCGCGATACCGGCGAGGCCGAGCAGAGCGCCGATTAAGGCGCCGGGAGTTCGTCAACATGGCCAAGAGCATCAAGATCAAGCAGATCGGCAGCCCGATCCGCCGCCATCATACCCAGCGCGAGACTCTGATCGGGCTCAAGCTGAACCGCATCGGGCGCGTGGCCGAGGTTCCGGACACATCGCAGACCCGCGGCATGATCGCCAAGGTGAAGCACCTCGTGCAAGTGGTTGAGGCTGCTGCAAAATAGTTTCGTCGCATCCGGCCTGGGGGCCGGCCGTGACGGCGAAGAGAATGAGGACGACGTCATGAAGCTCAATCAGCTCGCCGACCGGCCGGGAGCCAAGAAAGCCCGCATGCGGATCGGGCGCGGCATCGGCTCCGGCAAAGGCAAGACCGGCGGACGCGGCGGCAAGGGCCAGACCGCGCGCTCGGGCGTGCGCATCAAGGGCTTCGAGGGCGGTCAGATGCCGCTGCATCGGCGGCTCCCCAAGCGCGGCTTCAAGAACACGCCGTTCGCGCGCAAGCTCTGCGAGGTCAATCTCGACCGCATCCAGCAGGCGGTCGACGCCGGCAAGCTCGAGAGCGGCGCCACGGTCGATGCGGCGGCGCTGGTCAAGGCCGGCGTCCTGCGCCGCGCCCGCGAGGGCGTCCGGCTCCTGGGCATGGGCGAACTCAAGGCGAAGCTCGCGTTCTCGGTCTGGGGCGCCTCGAAATCGGCGGTGGCGGCGGTCGAGAAGGCCGGCGGCTCGGTGACGATCCTGGCCCCGAAGCGCGAGGCGGCAGAGGAAAAGACCGCCTGAGCCCGGGTGGCCTGACCCCTATGTGAATTGAGCGCTCGGCTCTCCATATAGGGCAGACGGCCGCGGGGGCGATTAAGGGCGGGCACGGAGGACCAGGATGGCGTCAGCAGCGGAACAACTTGCGGCCAACCTCAATTTCTCGGCGCTCGCCAAGGCCGAGGAACTCAAGAAACGCATCTGGTTCACGCTCGGCGCGCTGCTCGTCTACCGCTTCGGCACCTACATCCCGCTGCCCGGCATCGATCCGGCGGCCTGGGACCAGATCTTCCGCCAGAACGCCGGCGGCATCCTCGGCATGTTCAACATGTTTTCCGGCGGCGGCATCAACCGCATGGCGATCTTCGCGTTGAACATCATGCCGTACATCTCGGCATCGATCATCATCCAGCTCATGACGACGGTGTCGCCGACCCTTGAGCAGCTCAAGAAGGAAGGCGAGGCGGGCCGCAAGATCATCAACCAATACACGCGCTATCTCACGCTGGGATTGGCGGCGCTGCAGGCGTTCGGCATCGCCATCGGCCTCGAAGGCGCCGGCAACGTGGTGAGTGACCCGGGTTGGTTCTTCCGCATCTCCACCGTCATCACGCTCACCGGCGGCACGATGTTCCTGATGTGGCTGGGCGAGCAGATCACGTCGCGCGGCATCGGCAACGGCATCTCGCTGATCATCATGGCGGGCATCGTCGCGGAGCTGCCGGGTGCGCTCGTCAACGCGCTGCAGCTCAGCCGCGAAGGCGCGCTGTCGACGACGCTGATCTTCGTCGTGGCGGTGATGGCGCTGTTCGTGACCGCCTTCATCGTGTTCATGGAGCGCGCGCAGCGGCGGCTCTTGATCCAGTATCCCAAGCGCCAGGTCGGCAACCGCATGTTCGAGGGCCAGTCCTCGCATCTGCCGCTCAAGCTCAACACCTCCGGCGTCATTCCGCCGATCTTCGCGTCGTCGCTACTGCTGCTGCCGACCACGGTGGCGAACTTCAACGCCGGGGCGGGGCCGGAGTGGTTCCAGACGCTGGTCACCCAGCTCGGCCACGGCCGCCCGCTGTTCCTGTTCCTCTACATCGCGATGATCGTCTTCTTCGCGTTCTTCTATACGGCGATCGTGTTCAACCCGACCGAGACCGCCGACAATCTCAAGAAGCATGGCGGTTTCATTCCGGGCATCCGGCCAGGCGAGCGCACCGCCGAATACATCGACTATGTGCTCACGCGCATCACCTGCATCGGCGCGGTCTATCTGTCGCTGGTGTGCCTGTTGCCGGAAATCATCCTCTCCTATGCGCCGGGCATGTTCTATTTCGGCGGCACGTCGCTCTTGATCGTGGTCAGCGTCACCATGGACACGGTGGCGCAGGTGCAGGGCTATCTGCTCGCGCACCAGTACGAAGGACTGATCAAGCGTTCGAAGCTGCGCGGGCGTCGGCGATGATGCCGGACCACCGCTGCCGCGACCGGGCGTAACAGGCGCGCTCTCCAAGGGGGATGGCTTGGATGTCATCTGGCCTGGGGCGGCGCATCGGTTTGACCATCGGTTGCCTCCTGGTCTTTCGGCTTGGGACCTACATTTCCGTTCCCGGGATCGATGCGGCGGTCTGGCAGCAGCTGTTCCGGCAGCAGGCCGGCGGCATTTTCGGCACGCTCGATTTGTTCGCCGGCGGCGGCATCGGCCGCCTGTCGATCTTTGCCCTGAGCATCCTGCCCTTTGTGAGCGCGTCGTTGCTGCTCCAGCTCGCTTCGATCGTGTTGCCGGCGCTGCGGGCGTTGCCAAGGCGCGGTGAAAGTGGCCGCCGCAGGCTTGATGTTTATACGCTCGCGCTGACCATCGGCCTGGCGGCTTTTCAGGCTCTAGGCATCGCGCTCGCGCTTGAAGGCGTGGGGAATGTTGTTGTGGAGCCGGGCACGATGTTCCTTCTGACCACGACGCTCACCTTGACCGGCGGGGTGATCTTTCTGGTCTGGCTTGCCGGCCAGATCACCGCGCGCGGCATCGGCAATGGCATTTCGCTCATTCTCGCCGTCGGGATCGTGGCGGAACTGCCGGCGGCGCTCTCCTACATGCTTGAGCTCAGCCAGCAGGGCGTGCTGTCGACCAATCTCATGCTGGCAACGTGCCTGCTCGCAGTCGCGCTCACGGCTTTGATCGTGCACATGGAGCTGGCGCGGCGGCAGCTTGAGGTCACGTTTCGCCGGCAGGCCGACGCGCGGATGGTCGAAGGCCGCTCGCAGCTTCGGCTGAAGCTCAACAATGCCGGCATGGTTCCGACCATTCTCGCCTCGTGGCTACTGCTGTTGCCGTTCCTCGCCGCCAATCTGGGATGGGGATTGCCAGACTGGATGATGGCTCATCTGAAGCAGGGGCGGCCGGTGTTCTTGGCTCTGTACGGCGTTGCGATCGTGCTGTGCGTCTTCTTCTATACGGCGTTCCTGCTCAATCCCGACGAGGCTGCGGAGGACTTGCGCAAGCACGGCGGCGTCATCGCCGGCGTGGAGCCGGGAGAGGCCACCGCCAACCACATCGATCGCGTGATTTCCCGCACCAGCGCGATCGGGGCCGTCTATCTTGCGTTCGTGTACCTGGTCCCGGAGATAGTGGTCGCCAAGTGGTCGCCACCGTTTTATCTAGGTGGTACGTCGCTCCTGATTTTGGTTTGTGCCATACTGGATGTGAAGGCGCAGCTCGATCAGGCGCAGCAGGAAGGTTTGGAGGCGACGTAGATGAGACTGATCTTGCTCGGTCCGCCGGGGGCCGGGAAGGGTACGCAAGCGCAACGGCTCGTTCAGAAGCACGGCATCGTGCAGCTCTCGACCGGGGACATGCTGCGCGCCGCCGTCAAGGCCGGGACGCTGGTCGGGCTGCGCGCCAAGGCGATCATGGATCGCGGCGAGCTCGTGCCCGACGAGATCGTGGTGTCGATCGTTGCCGACCGCATCGGCGAGCCTGATGCCACGAACGGCTTCATCCTCGACGGTTTTCCGCGCACGGTCCCGCAGGCGGTCGCGCTCGACAAGATGCTCAAGGAAAAGCGCCTCAAGCTCGACGGTGTGATCGAGCTACGGGTCGACAGCGGCATCCTGCAACAGCGGATCGAGAACCGGATGCGGGAATCGGCCGCGCGCGGCGAGCCGCTGCGGTCGGACGACGACCCGGAGGTGCTCAAGCGCCGCGTCGACGCCTACAAGGAGCAGACCGCGCCGCTGGTGGATTACTACCGTTGGCAGGGGACGCTGCGGTCGGTGGACGGCATGGCGCCCATCGACGAGGTCGAGGTTGCGGTCCACCGTGCTCTTGCCGAGAAGCCGCCGGTCCGCAAGCCAGCCCCCAAGGAAACAAGTCCTGCCAAGGCGCCGCCCCCGAAATCGGCCGCCCAGGCGCCGGGCCAGGCTTCGGGAACCAAGGCCTCGGGAACCCGCGCCGGCGCCGGAAAGTCTGCGGCGAAGGTTAAGCCCAAGGCGTCTCCGAAGGCCCCGCCCAAATCCGCTGCATCCAGGGCCGGAAAGCCCAAAACCGCAGCCGCCAAGGGCAAAACCAAGGTGCCGGCGCGCAAGCCCGCGGCCAAGTCCGCCCGGGGGCGGTCCCCCGCCCGCGGCAAAGCTGCTCCGCGCAGGTCTAAACGCTAGTAGAGGTTGACGAAACGCCGTTGAATCCCTTAATAAGCCACGCATCCAGTCGGAGAGGATCACACGATACCGGGCCCCGGGAAACGGGGAGGGTGTCGCGTTACCCGTTGCGGACTTTGCGCAGGCTGGAAACAGGACCGGGCCGCAATTTGCCGGCCGGCAGCAGGAGTTGAGATCGTGGCCCGCATCGCAGGCGTCAATATACCCACCAACAAACGCGTCGTGATTGCTTTGCAGTACATCCATGGCATCGGGCCCGCCAAGGCGAGCGAGATCATGGACGCAGTCGGGCTTCCGGCCGAGCGCCGGGTGTCCCAACTGACGGATGCGGAAGTGCTCCAGATCCGCGAAATGATCGACCGCGACTACATGGTCGAGGGCGATCTCCGGCGCGAGGTCGCGATGAACATCAAGCGGCTGATGGATCTGGGTTGCTATCGGGGACTGCGTCATCGGCGCGGGCTTCCGGTCCGCGGCCAGCGCACGCACACCAATGCCCGCACCCGCAAGGGTCCGGCGAAACCGATTGCCGGCAAGAAGAAGTAAGCCGCAGTCGGGAACAGGAATTAGTCGAGTACAGAGTAGTTATGGGCCCGGCTGAGGCGGCCGGGCGCGAAAGGACCGAGAATGGGCAAGGAAGCCACCCGCGTCCGCCGACGCGAACGCAAGAATATCGCGTCCGGCGTCGCGCACGTGAATGCGTCGTTCAACAATACAATGATCACCATCACCGACGCGCAGGGCAACACGATTGCCTGGTCGTCCGCCGGCACGATGGGTTTCAAGGGCTCGCGCAAATCGACGCCCTATGCGGCTCAGGTCGCGGCTGAAGACGCCGCCAAGAAAGCTCAAGAACACGGCATGCGCACGCTTGAGGTTGAAGTCGCCGGTCCCGGTTCGGGCCGCGAGTTTGCGTTGCGTGCGTTGCAGGCTGCGGGGTTCACCGTCACCTCAATCCGCGACGTGACGCCGATCCCGCACAACGGCTGCCGTCCACGCAAGAGGCGGCGCGTATGAATGATGATGTTCTCCTCCAGCGGACGCCCGACCCGTCTGCTGCGAACGATATTTCCCGCGGGGCGGAATGGGACGCGCGGACCAATGCCGCGCCACTCAACGCGATGGGTGCGAACGTGACGATCCAGAAGAACTGGCAGGAACTGATCCGACCGAACAAGCTGCAGGTGGCAGCCGGAAACGATCCCAAGCGCGAAGCGACCGTGGTCGCCGAACCGCTTGAGCGCGGCTTCGGCCTGACGCTGGGCAATGCGCTACGGCGCATTCTCCTGTCGTCGCTGCAGGGCGCCGCCGTGACGTCCGTCCATATTGACGGCGTGCTGCACGAGTTTTCCTCGATCCCGGGCGTGCGCGAAGACGTCACCGACATCGTCCTGAACATCAAGGACATCGCCATCAAGATGCAGGGCGAAGGTCCCAAGCGCATGGTGGTCAAGAAGCAGGGACCGGGACAGGTCACCGCCGGCGACATCCAGACGGTGGGCGACATTGTCGTGCTCAATCCGGACCTCGTGCTCTGCACGCTGGACGAGGGCGCGGAAATCCGCATGGAGTTCACGGTCAACACCGGCAAGGGCTACGTGCCGACCGACCGCAACCGTCCGGAAGACGCGCCGATCGGGTTGATCCCGGTCGACAGCCTCTACTCGCCGGTGCGCAAGGTCTCCTACAAGGTCGAGAACACCCGCGAGGGCCAGATCCTCGACTACGACAAGCTCACGATGCAGATCGAGACTAACGGCGCGCTGAGCCCGGACGATGCGGTCGCCTATGCGGCGCGCATTCTGCAGGACCAGCTCAACGTGTTCGTGAACTTCGAGGAGCCCCGCAAGGAGGTCGTCTCCGAAGCGATCCCGGACCTCGCGTTCAACCCGGCCTTCCTCAAGAAGGTCGACGAGCTCGAGCTCAGTGTGCGCTCCGCCAACTGTCTCAAGAACGACAACATCGTCTATATCGGCGATCTCGTTCAGAAGACCGAAGCGGAAATGCTGCGTACGCCGAACTTCGGCCGCAAGTCGCTCAACGAGATCAAGGAAGTGCTCGCCCAGATGGGGCTGCACCTCGGCATGGAAGTGCCGGGCTGGCCGCCGGACAACATCGACGAGCTGGCCAAGCGCTTCGAGGATCATTACTGAGGTCTCTCTGTGTCCCGGGGCGAAGACCCGGGACCCAGCTCTTACGGGATTAGGAGTCCGCGATGCGTCACGGCAATGCCCACCGCAAGCTCAACCGCACGGCCGAGCATCGCCGCGCCATGTTCGCCAACATGGCCGTAGCGCTGATCAAGCACGAGCAGATCGTCACCACGCTGCCGAAGGCCAAGGATCTCCGCTCGATCGTCGAGAAGCTGATCACCCTCGGCAAGCGCGGCGATCTGCATGCGCGTCGGCAGGCGATCGCCGAGATGCGCGACATCGACGTGGTGAAGAAGCTCTTCGAGGTCATCGGCCCGCGCTACAAGGATCGCAACGGCGGCTACACCCGCGTGATGAAGGCCGGGTTCCGGCATGGCGATTCGGCTCCGCGTGCCGTGATCGAACTGGTCGACCGCGACGTCGACGCCAAGGGTAAGGACGATATCGCGCGCCACGAGGCGGCCAAGGCCGCGGCGCCCGCGGAGGCGACGCCGTAACGGCGGTCACATCCGAAATTAAAAGAAAGGGCGGCAGTAGCCGCCCTTTTTTGTTGCCTGGGACCGCGGAGCCCACGGCACGCAAGGATGAAGGCGGGGCATCCAATCCGACTTTATTTCGGAAGGCATTCCACATCATAGGCAATGATGACCTGCGATGGGTCAGCCTTACCGACGCTCCTCAAGTCTTCCAAACCACTTCTTAGCCTGGCTCCCGCCTCCTTCAAGCTGCCCTCAAGTTTCGACTTGGCCGCCCTGCATCGCTCTTCATTCGAGAACTCCTGGAACACCACGGTTGGGCGGAGTCTCCATTCCGCCCTGTCGTTTGTTGCGGCCGGATTGACTGAATAGGAGAAGACGAACATCAGGACCCACATCGGCATGCTCCACTTGTGACCAGATCACCTCTTCGCGTGGACCTTGCGGTGCCGGATTGCGTATGGGCTGGCGACTGGCAAGCCGCTCGAAATTCGGCAAACACGCGGTAACAACTTTCGTCACGTAGACGCGAGAGTGTCCTTCCGACTGTCAGAGTTCACAGCGCGCTCGCGAATGCTACCGCGGACGCAATGGCAAGACGGCCTATACGTTGGTTTACGTCGCGCGCCTTGGGTGACTGGGCACGTGATCATTTTCGGTGCTGTGCTCGTAGCCATCGGCTTGTCTCTGCCCATGTTAGGCTATGCGATTATGGGGGGAATCTTGGTCCTGGCTGGCATATTTGGCTGGTGTCCATTCGGCGATCCCGGGCAAACATGCCATCTCTCCGTTAGGCGGTTGGGTGTTCTGCAAGGGGGACAATCGTCCGGCGCATCGGAGCTAGCCATTCTGTCCGCTTCGGCCCAAAGCGGATAAAGTCCGGGCCAGCGGGTTCCAATCTAGAATTGCGGCAGGTCGGTTTGTGCGGGCGCGGCAGCGCCTCGCGAGCGCAATTTTTCCGCGCTCTTTTTTGTGCGTTGATCGCGCCCGGTCTTGTTTCGCGTCAGCAGGCGCGGCATCTTTCGCCCCGATTTCCAGGCTGTGATTTTCTTCTAAGGATGCGGAGGGTTTTCATGTCCGAGGACAGCTTTACCGAAACAACCACCAAATCCTGGGGCAGCCGCATCGGGGAATCGATCAAGGGAGTCCTGTTCGGCCTCGTGCTGGTGGTCGGCTCCTGCATTTTCCTGTTCTGGAACGAAGGCCGCGCGGTGCAGACCCAGCGCTCGCTGACCGAGGGTGCGAGCCTCGTGGTGCCCGCCGATCCGTCGCGCGTCGATCCCGCCAATGACGGCAAGCTGGTGCACCTCAGCGGCGACCTCAAGCCGGGCGCACCGCTGACCGACCCCGACTTCACGGTCTCGGCGACGGCGCTGCGCCTCGCGCGCACCGTCGAGATGTATCAGTGGAAAGAGGAATCGAAGTCCGAGACGCGCAAGAACACCGGCGGCTCGGAGGAAACCGTGACGACCTATGAATATGTGCGGACCTGGTCCGAGACGCGGATCGAGTTCGAGCCGCTTCAAGCGGCCGGAGGGGCACGTCAATCCGCAGATGCAGTACCGCGGTGCGTCCTTTTCGTCCCGCGACGCGACGCTGGGCGCGTTCCGCCCGGGCACCAATGTGATCGACCGGCTTCCCGCAAGCGAGGCCGTGACGCTTGATCCTTCACTGGCCGGCAAGCTGGCGGGCCGCATCAAGGGGCCGGTTCATGTCGCCGACGGCCGCATCTATCTCGGGGAAACTCCGTCGGCGCCCCGCATCGGCGATCTGCGGATCAGCTTCCGGGTGGCGCCGGCCGGCCCCACCAGCATCATCGGCCGGCAGGCCGGAACCGGCTTTGCCGAGTACCAGACCAAGGCCGGCGACGCGCTGTTGATGGTGCGGCCGGGCACGCTGTCCGCCGCCGACATGTTCGCCGCGGCGCAGCGGGAGAACCGCATCATGACGTGGATCCTGCGGTTTGTGGGTGTGCTCCTGATGTTCATTGGCTTCATGCTCATCCTCAATCCGCTGGTCGTGGTTGCCGACGTCGTGCCGTTCATCGGCAATATCCTGTCGGCGGGGGCGGGGATCGTCTCGCTGGTGCTGACGGCGATCGTCGCGCCGGTCGTGATCGCGGTGGCGTGGTTCTGGTATCGGCCGCTGGTGTCGGCGGTCGTGCTGGCGATCGGTCTCGCGCTCGCTTACGGCTTCAAGCGCTGGGCGTCGCAGCGGGCGGCGGCGCGCAAGGCGGCGCAACCGGCTGCGGCGTGAGGAATTGCTGCCGCGAACGCGGCGCTACTTCTTCCGCTTCGGCTTGGGCGCGTCGATGGTGTCGTAGAGGTTCACCGGCGCAAAATCGTCAGTGATGGTCACGCCGCCTTTCGCCTCGCCCTGCGGATTGGGCATGCGGCGCTTGAGCACGTCGGGCAGCGGGAAGCGGAAATTGTAGCGCTGCTGGAGCGCCGCAGCGCGGGTCGCCAGCGCGTCGCGATTGAATTTGGGATCGGCGCTGAGCGTCGCGATCACCTCGCCCATGCCGGACGGATAGAGATCGACGATCGGAAACACTTCGCCGAGCGTCTTGACCGTCGAGTGGTAAAGCTTGGTGCCGTCGTGGACGTTGAAGGCGACGGCGCCGCCCGGCGTCAGGCGGCTCTTGACCAGGGTGTAGAACTCGCGCGTCAGCAGATGGAACGGCACGTAGCCGCCGCGATAGGCGTCGAGCAGGATCAGATCGTATTGATCCTTGCTGCGGTTGAGGAAGACGCGGCCGTCGGCGGCGATGTAGCGCACGCGCGGGGTCTCGCGCAGCGCGAAGAATTGCTTCGCCACGTCGATCACCCGCTGGTCGAGCTCGACCGTGTCGATATGCACGTCCGGCATGGCGCGGCCGTAATAGGTCGAGATCGATCCGCCGCCGAGGCCGATCATGAGGATGCGCTTCACCTCGGTCGGATAGAGCAGCGAGGCGGCCGTCATCACCTGCGAGTAGTGCAGCGGCAGGTCGTCGGGATCTTCCAGGTTGGTGACCGATTCGGTGTAGTCCCAGCCCTTGAGCTGGAACGTCATGATGAGCTGGCTGCGCCGCTTGGTGATGTAGATGTCGTTGTACTCGCTCTCGACATGGGCGAGGCGGCCGTCCTTTCGCTTGAGGATCTCGGCGCGCACGCTTTCGTCGATCAGCGCTTCCTGGGCGGATGCGGGAACGGAGGCGATGACGATCGCGATCAGCAGCGCCGCCACAGCCGCGCCGGCCTTGCGCTCGGTGCGGCCAAGCGCCAGCAGGATCAGCCCACAGGCGATCCCGGCGGCGCCCAGCCACAGCGTGATCGCGCGCGTGCCGATGGTCGGGATCAGGAAGAAGGTGGTGCCGAGCGTGCCGACGATGGAGCCGAAGGTCGAAACGCCGTAGACCGTGCCCGAAACCATGCCGGAGCTCTGAGCGGACCGCAGCATCAGCCGGATCGCGAACGGCGAATACATTCCGAAGAAGGTCACCGGAAACAACAGGATCGCCAGCGAGGCGACGAGGCTGCCCGTACGCACGTCGTCGATATCGGCGAGCAGGAACTCGAGCAGGGGCTGGGCGAACGAGGGCAGCACCAGCATATAGACCGAGGCCACCAGCACGGTCACCGCCAGCACGCTCAGCGAGGCGGTGCGGTCGGCGAGCCAGCCGCCGAGGAAGTATCCCAGCGTCAGGGCCATCAGCACGGTCGAGATCAGCGACGCCCAGGTATAAATGCCGCTGCCGAAATAGGGGTTGAGGTAGCGCGACCCCAGCATCTCGAAGCTCATCACGATGGCGCCGGTCACGAAGGCGATGCCGTAGATCATGACGCTGGTCATGGTGGCGGACGAGGCGGTGGCGCGGGGGATCGCTGCTTCGGCGGAATGCTCGGTCACGATGGCCTCTTGGGGGGAACGCACGAACGGGGGGCAGTTTATGCGGCCGGGCTTGGCTTGTCGCCTTCGTCCGGCCTGGGAGGACAATTTGGCCCGCCTGGTGCGGAAGGAGGGGTATTTGTGCCCTTCAATCGCCACGCCAACAGCCCTATATCTCGGCCTCCCGTGACCGGATTCTGCCCATGATATTGCGCCTGCTGCCCTCGGCCCTTGCGGCCATCGCCGTCCTTGCGGCCACCCTGGCGGGCGCGGCCGCCCAGGAGCGGCGGGTTCCAACGTCGCCGGCCGAAATCAAGCTGTCCTACGCCGCCGTGGTGCAGAAGGCGGCCCCCGCGGTCGTCAACGTCTATGCCGCGCGCACCGTCACCACCCGCAATCCGCTGTTCGAGGACCCCTTCTTCCGCCGCTTCTTCGGAGCGCCGGGGATGCCCGGGCCGAGCGAACAGCAGCAGCGCTCGCTCGGTTCCGGCGTGCTGGTGGACCCGGCCGGCCTCGTGGTCACCAATCATCACGTGATCGACGGCGCCGACCAGGTGAAGGTCTCGCTGTCCGACCGCCGCGAATTCGAAGCCGAGATCGTGCTCAAGGACGCGCGATCCGATCTGGCCGTGCTGCGGCTCAAGGGCAACAACGAGCGTTTCCCCGCGATCGAATTCGCCGACTCCGATGCGCTTCAGGTCGGCGATCTGGTTCTCGCCATCGGCAACCCGTTCGCCGTGGGCCAGACCGTGACGCACGGCATCATTTCGGCGCTGGCGCGCACCCAGGTCGGCATCACCGACTATCAGTTCTTCATCCAGACCGACGCGGCGATCAATCCGGGCAATTCCGGCGGCGCGCTGGTCGATCTCTCCGGCAAGCTTGTCGGCATCAATACCGCGATCTTTTCGCGCGGTGGCGGCTCCATTGGTATTGGCTTCGCCATTCCCGCCAACATGGTGCGCGTGGTGGTGTCCTCGGCGCTGGGCGGCAGCAATGTCGTGCGGCGGCCGTGGCTCGGCGCGCGCCTGCAAGCCGTAACCGCGGAGATCGCCGAAAGCATCGGCCTGAAGCGGCCGGTGGGCGCGCTGGTCACGCACGTGACGGATGGCAGCCCGGCCACACGCGCCGGGTTGCGGGTCGGCGATCTGATCGTCGCGCTCGACGGTCAGGAGGTCGAGGACGATAGAGCCTTCGACTATCGCTTCGCCACCAAGGCAATCGGCGGCACCAGCCGCATTCGTATCCAGCGCGCCGGCCGCGAGATCACCGTGACGGTGGCGCTCGAGGTGGCTCCGGAATTGCCGCGTGAGGAGATCACCATCGAATCGCGTTCGCCGTTCCAGGGCGTGAAGGTATCCAACCTGTCGCCGTCGCTCGCCGATCAGCTGCGGCTGGATCCGGGCGCGGAGGGCATTGTGGTCGTAGATGTCGCCAATGGTTCGATCGCCCAGCGTTTCTTCCAGCCCGGCGACGTTGTGCTGTCGGTCAACAATCAGAAGATAGCCCGGACCGGCGACCTGGACCGGCTCAGCCGGCAGCAGAGCCGCCTGTGGCGGATCGTCATCAGGCGCGGCGGCCAGCAGATGTCCGTGGAGTTGCGGGGATGAGCCCGCGCGCCAAACGCGAGGGGCCGGGCCTTCAAGGGGCAAGCCTGTTCGCGGCGGCGGGTCTTGATCGCGACACCCCGCGGCCGCTGGCCGACCGGCTGCGGCCCACGGCACTCGCGGATGTCGTCGGGCAGGACCATCTGCTCGGGCCCGACGGCGCGCTGACGCGCATGCTCGATACGCGCACGCTCGGCTCGCTGATCTTCTGGGGGCCGCCCGGCACCGGCAAGACCACGGTCGCGCGCCTGCTCGCCGACGCCACCGAGCTGCACTTCGAGCAGATCTCCGCGATCTTCACCGGCGTCGCCGACCTCAAGAAGGTGTTCGACGTCGCACGTGGGCGCCGCGAGACCGGGCAGGGAACGCTTCTGTTCGTGGACGAGATCCACCGCTTCAACCGCGCGCAGCAGGACTCGTTCCTGCCGGTGATGGAAGACGGCACCATCGTGCTGGTCGGCGCCACGACGGAAAATCCGTCGTTCGAGCTGAATTCGCCGCTGCTCTCCCGCGCGCGTGTGCTGGTGTTCAAGTCGCTCGATGCCGCGGCGATCGAAAAACTCATGGCGCGCGCCGAGTCGATCGAAGGCAAGCCGTTGCCGCTCGACGAGGATGCGCGTGCCTCGCTGATCCGCATGGCCGATGGCGACGGCCGCGCCGCGCTGACGCTGACGGAAGAAGTCTGGCGCGCCGCCCGCGCCGGCGAGACGTTCGACGCCGCGAAGCTGCAGGAGGTCGTGCAGCGGCGCGCACCGATCTACGACAAGTCGCAGGACGGTCATTACAACTTGATTTCGGCGCTGCATAAGTCGGTGCGCGGCTCCGATCCCGACGCCGCGCTCTACTATCTCGCCCGCATGCTGGACGCCGGTGAGGACCCGCTCTACATCGCGCGGCGTGTCGTGCGCATGGCGGTCGAGGACATCGGGCTTGCCGATCCGCAGGCGCTGGTGATCTGCAACGCCGCCAAGGATGCCTACGACTTCCTCGGCAGCCCGGAAGGCGAGCTCGCGATCGCGCAGGCGGTGATCTATGTCGCCACCGCGCCGAAATCGAACGCCGCCTACGCGGCCTTCGGCGCGGCCAAGCGCGCGGCGAAGGAGGGCGGCTCGCTGCTGCCGCCCAAGCACATCCTCAATGCGCCGACCAAGCTGATGAAGTCCGAGGACTACGGTGCCGGCTACGAGTACGACCACGACGCGCCCGAGGCCTTTTCCGGCCAGGACTACTTCCCGGAGGCGCTCGGCCGGCAGCAGTTCTACGATCCGCCCGAGCGCGGCTTCGAGCGCGAGATCAGGAAGCGGCTGGAGTACTGGGCCAAGCTGCGGAAGGACAAGAGCAAGTGACAACACCGCGGTTCAAGCTGGCGGCGGCATGCCTGGTGACGGTTCTGATCGGCGATACCGCGGCGGCGCAGACGCTGTTCGGGCGATGGGCGCTCGCGCCATACGCCTGCGACGGCGAGCTCTTCAGGCGGCCGGACACGCCGCTGCTCGTCGAGCCGATGTCCGTGCGATGGTTCAACGCCGACTGCGCGGTCGTGTCGAGCTACCGAGTGAAGGACGTCTGGTACTACCAGGGCCGCTGCACCGTGGAAGGCAAGACAGCCACCATCCCGATCATGCTCGACTTGCGCGGCGACCGCCTGCTGGTCGGCTGGAACCGGGAGCCGGTCACCGAGATGCAGCGGTGCCGGTGAATATCAGCCATTCGGATAAGGCTGATTGCTTCGGCGTTGGATAGTCTATTGTCGACTCGCCTTTCCTCCGACCTGAGCGCGTTTCGCGCGGGACCTCGCCCTTGACCGACTCCACCGCTCCAGCGCGGTCCGCGTTCAGCTACCGCGCCTTCACGATGTTCTGGATCGGGCGGATCGTATCGATCCTGTCGTTCCAGATGCTGGTGGTGGCGGTCGGCTGGCAGCTCTACATGCTGACCGGCAGCGCGCTCGACCTCGGGCTGCTCGGCATCGCGCAGTTCGTGCCGATGTTGCTGCTGACGCCGCTCGTGGGGCACGTCGCCGACCGTTACGATAACCGCCTCATCCTGCTGATCTGTCAGTTGGGCGAGGCGGCGGCGGCGGCGATCCTCGCGTTCGGCACCGTGATGGGCTGGCTCGACCCGTTGACCATCTACATCATCATGGCGCTGGTCGGCGCCGGCCGCGCTTTTGAAATCCCGACCATGGTCGCGATCATTCCGGCGCTGGTGCCGCGGCCGGTGGTGCCGGCGGCGACCGCATGGTTCGCGTCCTCCAACCAGCTCGGGGTGATCGTCGGTCCCATCCTCGGCGGCTTGCTCTATGACCTCGGTCCCGGAACGGTCTACGGGCTTGCGGTCGCATTCTGGTGCATCGGCGCAAGCTTCATCTTCCTCATTCACATGGAGCGCGTGCCGCGCGCGAGCGAGCCGATGAGTCTTCAGTCGCTCTTGGGCGGCTTCGAGTTCGTCTGGCGCGACCGGGTGATCCTCGGCACGATTTCGCTCGACATGTGCGCCGTGTTCCTCGCCGCGGCGCCCGCGCTGTTCCCGATCTTTGCCCGCGACATCCTGCAGACCGGGCCATGGGGGCTCGGGCTCTTGCGCGCCGCGCCCGGCGTCGGCGCTTTCGCAATGTCGGTCGTGCTGGCGCACCATCCGCTGACGCTGCCGATCGGCAAGGTGCTGTTCGCCGTGCTTGGCACGTTTGGCGCCGCGATCATCGTCTTTTCGCTGTCGACTCATATCATCCTGTCGATGGCCGCGCTGGCGGTCATGGGCGCCGCCGACGTGGTGAGCGTGGTCATCCGTTTCGCGCTGGTGCAATTGCGTACGCCGCCGGAAATGCGCGGGCGGGTCAGTGCCGTGAACGGCATGTTCACCGGCACATCGAACTATCTCGGCGATTTCCGCGCCGGTGTGGTGGCGGCCGCCATTGGCGCGGCGCCTGCGGTTCTGATCGGCGGGATTGGCGTGTTCGTGATCCTGGCACTTTGGGTGTTCCTATTCCCGCAGCTTTGGCGTACGCGTACCTACGACGAATTGTCCGCGGCGCAGGTGTTGAGCGGAGACAAGGACAAACCGCGATGACGGCCGTGCAAACGACGATGCCGAAGGGCGTGCAGACCGTCACCGTGACCGGTGACGAGAACGGCATGCGGCTCGATCGTTTCTTCGAGGCGCGGTTCCCCGGGCTGTCGTTCTCCCATATCCAGCGCATCATCCGTAAAGGCGAGGTGCGCGTGAACGGCAAGCGCGCGCAGCCGAAAGACCGGTTGCAGACCGGGCAGGCGGTGCGCATCCCGCCGCTCAAGCTCGATGCGCCGAAGCCGCGCGAGAACGCCACCGAGGACCAGAAGAACCGCGCCTTCATCAAGTCGATCACGCTGCACGAAGACGACGACGTGATGGTGCTCAACAAGCCGATGGGGCTGGCGGTGCAGGGCGGCTCCGGCACGACGCGCCATCTCGACGGCTTGCTCGGCTCGATCACCGGTAAGGACGGCCAGCGTCCTCGGCTGGTGCACCGGCTGGACAAGGACACCGCCGGCTGCCTGCTGGTCGCCAAGACCCGCTTCGCGGCCGCGGCGCTCTCGAAGACCTTCCGCTCGCGCGCGGCCCGCAAGATCTACTGGGCACTGGTCGCGGGCGTCCCGAGGCCGGCGCAGGGGCGCATCTCGACCTTCCTCGCCAAGGAGGAGCGCGAGGACGAGAGCATGATGCGCATTGCGAAGCACGGCGATGACGGCGCGAGCCACGCCGTGACCTACTACGCGGTGGTCGAGACTGCGGCGCGGCAGCTCGCTTGGCTCTCGCTCAAGCCGGTGACCGGCCGCACCCATCAGCTCCGCGCGCACATGAACCATGTCGGTCATCCGATCGTCGGCGACCCCAAATACTTCTTCAAGGAGAACTGGGAATTCCCCGGCGGCATCCAGAACCGCCTGCACCTCCTGGCGCGGCGCATTGTGGTGCCGCATCCGCGCGGCGGCACGATCGACGTTACCGCGCCGCTACCGCCGCACATGCAGCAATCGTGGAACCTGATAGGCTTCGATACGACCCGCTACGACCCGATCGTGGAAGCTCCGGAAGAGTAGGGTCCCCGACGCTGCAAGGACCTCACATGCCGCATCCCGACCTCGCGAAGGCCGCCGCGCACATCACCGCCGACAATGTCCGCGATTGCCTGACCGACCTCGTGAACATCTCGAGCCCGACTGGCCGCGAGATCGGCGTCGCGCACTATCTCGCCGAGCGGATGCGCAAGGCCGGCATGCAAACCGACCTGCCGCTCGTCGATCAAGACCGGCCGAACGCGGTGGGCCATCTGCGCGGACGCGGTGACGAACTCAATCTCCTCTTCACCGGGCACATGGACACCTCCTATTCCGGCGACGAGGAGCATCTCGCCGGCGACGGATTCAGGCCCAAGGCGACGCTGCGCGACGGCTGGATCTTCGGTCTCGGCGCCAGCAATATGAAGAGCGGCCTCGCGTGTGCGCTGGTCGCCATCGAGGCGATCGCCAAGGCCGGCATCAAGCTCGCGGGCGACATTTCCTTCGGCGCTGTCGTCGGCGAGATCGAGAAGACCGCCATCGAGGAGTTCCAGGGAGTCGAATATTCCGGCTACGGGATCGGCACGCGGCACCTGGCGACCCATGGCGTCACCGCCGATTTCGCCGTGCTGGCTGAGCCGACTGGGTTGCGCATCGCCGTCGCCAACATGGGCTGCATCTGGCTCCGCATCACGGTCGGCGGCACGGTCGCTCACTCGGCGCTTGCCAACAAGCCGAACGTGGTCAACGCCATCGCTGTCATGCACGAGCTGCAGGCTGACATCGCCGCATGGGCGCGCGCCTACGAAGCCGCGCACGTCTATATGGGCGAGCATCCCAACGTCACGGTCGCAGCCATCCGTGGCGGCGCGCCGTGGCGGCTGTCGCGCAATCCGCACGACTGCAGCCTCTATCTCGATATCCGCACCGTGCCCGGCCAGACCGTCGACGCCGTCAAGCGCGACCTGCGGCGGGTCTTGCGGGGGTTTGCGGAGCGGACCGGCACGCCCGAGCCTGAACTGCATGTCTATGTCAGCGATCCACCGACCGTCGTGGACGAGCAACTGCCGGTCGTCCAGGCGCTCGGCAAGGCACAGGGGGAGGTGATGGGGCAAAGTCCGGCTCCGATCATCCGCAGGCCGGGCGCCAACTCCGTGCATCTCACGGTTTACGGCGTGCCGTGCATATCGTTCGGTCCCGGCGGGCGCTTGCACCCGGACAGCGGCGGCGCGTCCATGCACGCCTATGGCGAGCATGTGCTGATCGACGATTGTGTCGCCGCCGCCAGGATCTATCTGGCGACGGCGCTCGACCTTTGCAGCCGGAAAGCGCCCTAGCCATGGCATAGAGATTGCTATGCTCGGGTGAGCACAGGAGCCGACCATGAAGACAAGCCGATTGTTCTTCGTTGCCTTTGGCGTTCTCGCCGCGATGGGCCCGCCACTGGAAGCGCAGGCGCAAAACTATCCCAGCCGCCCGATCACGTTCGTGGTGCCGTTTGCCGCCGGCGGATTGTCCGATGTCCCGGGGCGCATCTTGGCGGCCGAGATGCAGACCCGCGTCGGCCAGTCCATCGTGGTCGAGAATCGCCCGGGCGCGTCGGGCGTCACCGGCGCGCAGTCTGTTTTACGAGCCGAGCCTGATGGATACACGCTGCTCGTCAACGCGCTCGCCGACGTGCAGAACCTGCACTATTTGTCGGTGCCGTACGATCCGATCAAGGACTTCGCGCTCATCGGCATGGTGTCCGACGGGCCGCCAGTGGTGCTGATCGTCAACGCCAACCTGCCTTACAAATCGGTCGCGGACATCGTCGCGGACGCCAAGGCGAACCCGGACAAGGTGAGCTTCGGAACATCCGGTCCCGCCACCTCGCCGGCGATTGCGGTGACGCAGCTCAACGCGCTGGCCAAGACCAGCATCGCGCAGGTGCCGTATCGCGGCTCCGGCCCCGCTGCCGCCGCGGTGGTGACCGGCGAGGTACAGGGCGCTTTCGTTTTTTACTCCAACGCGCGGCCGCTGCATGAGGGCGGCAAGGTGCGCGCGCTCGCGGTCGCGAGCCCAAAGCGCCTGGCCAACTGGCCCGAGATACCCACGATGGCCGAGCTCGGCTTCGCCGGCTTTGACCACCGCGGGTTTGTCGGCCTTGCGGCACCCGGGAAGACTCCGGCGCCGATCCTCGCGTTCCTCAACAAGCATTTGAACGAAGCCATCAGTTCGGCGTCGTTCCGCCAGCGGCTCGATCCGCTCGGCATGATAGTCCCGACCCCGGCAGAGAACACGCCGGAGAAATTCGCCGAATTCATGCGCGGGGAGATCGCGCGGCAGGGCGAGCTTGCCAAGCTCTCCGGCCACGCCCCACTTGACCCGAAGCGCTAGCAGGACCGCCTCCGCCGGCGCGCTCACTGGCGACGACCCGCGCCCTTTAACGCTAGGGCGAATATTTCGGCTGCGTTCAGAACCGCTCGCCCCGCTGGCGCGACCAACAGGGGGGCCGCCAAAATTGTGGGAAAGCTGATGAGCGAGGAATGGATTTCGGCCCTGGTGGCCTGGTTGCCGTTCATGGCCCTGATCGGGGCGCTGGTGATAATGGCGCGCTGGCAGGGCATGCGTTCGCGCGGGCCGTCGGGGGCCTCGCTGATCGAGCTTTATGAATACCAGGTTGCCGAAACCCGTAAGATGAATGTCACACTCGAACGCATTGCCGTGGCACTGGAAAAGCGCGCCGGGCAGGCGGGCTGAGGTGGGGCTGTTGTGGCGGCGAACCGTGCCTATCTAGTTTCCATGCGCAGCCGCCTCGCACTTGCCGGACTGGCTTTGGCGTTCCTAGCGGCGCCCGCCGCGGGGCAGATCGTGCCGACGCCGCCGGCGCTGGAAAACCGTATTCCCGCGCCGTTGCCGCCGCCTCCGCAGCCGCCGATCATCAACGGCCCGCTGGGGCAGTCGCCGCCGCCCGGCGTATACGTCCCGCCGCGGCTCAACACCCAAAGCGACCGCGTCATTGGCTGTCAGCACCAGGGCCGCGCGGACGGGCTGCGCGGCAAGCGGCTCCAGGCCTATATACGCGACTGCGCGACCGCGAATTGACGGCGCAGCCGCCGCCGTGACCTTATACCCAGGCCATGGAGTCCTACTCGCAGCACGGCCAGGATCTCTACGTCTACGAGACGTTCTTCAAGAATTCCGCCGCCAAGGGCTGCTTCGTCGAGATCGGAGCCTATGACGGCGTGACGCTGTCGAACACGCTGCTGTTCGAACGCCATCTCGGCTGGTCCGGCCTCTGCATCGAGCCGTTGCCGTCGGCATTCGAGAAGCTGCGGACGAACCGCAGCGCGATCTGCGTGAATTGCGCCGTGTCGGATACCGACGGCATGGCCGATTTCGTCGACGTCGACGTTCCGAAATACGGCAAGATGTATAGCGGCCTGCGCGACGAATACGATCCGCGCCAGATCGAGTTCATGGAATCCTATGCGTCGGACGCGAAACTGCTGAAGGTCCCGACGCGGCGGCTGGCGGACATTCTCGATGAGAACAGCATCGGCGCGATCGACTACATGTCGATCGACACCGAGGGCAATGAGCTGAAGATCCTGCGGAGCATCGATCTCAAGGCCCGCGACATCCGCGTGCTCTCGGTCGAGAACAATTTCCAGGACCGTGCGATCCCCGACTATCTGGCGGGCTTCGGCTACAGGCTGATCAAGGTGTTCGAAGGATTCGACGATCTCTACGCCAAGTGATCGTGCCGCTCAATTGGCGACGCGCCTGCTGATCGTCATGGCGGCGGTGAGGGCGCTGAACCCCGCAAGCGCGGCTGCTGCGAACATCACGACCGTGTATGCGCTCGCCACCGTATTATCCTCGACGCCACTTGCTCCCGATGCGCCGAAAGCGAGGCCCAATGCGGCGACCGCCAGAAGCCCGCCGGCCCGCGCGGCGGCGTTGTTGATTCCGGACGCGGTACCGCTCTTCTCCTCGGGCGCAGAGTCGAACACCGTCGTTGTCAGCGGCGCGATGCTGATCGTCATGCCGATGCTCACGACGGTCAGCCCGGGGAAGAAACCGATCCAGTAATTTGCGCTCTCACCCGAGAATCCCAGAATCGCGTAGCCCGCCGCCGTAATCGCGGGACCGATGATCAGGGGTGGCCGCGGGCCCAGCCGTTCCACCAGTCCGCCGGACCAGCGCGAGCCCAGCCCCATGATCACAGAGAACGGAAGGAACGCCGCTCCCGCCGCCAACGCGCTGTAGCCGTGAACCTCGATCAGCAGGTACGGCAGCATGAACAGGCCGCCGCCGAGCGCCGCATAGAGCAGGACCGTCAGAGCATTCGCTCCGCTGAAGTCGCGGTTGCGGAATAGCGCGAGCGGCATCATGGGAGCCTGTGCCCGCGTTTCCGCTCGCAAGAACAGCCAGGCCGCGGGCAGAGCGGCTGCGATCGCAAGCGCGGCTCGCAGGTGCTGGCCTTCGCCCAGCGTGACAAGACCATAGCTCAGGAGGCCCAGCGACAGGGCGGCCAGCACGGCTCCGCTGCGATCGAGCGGCGCACTGTCTTCCATTCCGCGGTCGGCGGGCAGCTTCAGCGCGAGCAGTATTGCTACCGCCCCAATCGGCAGATTGATGAAGAAGATCGAGCGCCAGCCGACCATGTCGACGAGCCAGCCGCCAAGAGGCGGGCCGAGCGCGGTGGTGAGCGCGCCGGCGGCTGCCCAGGTGCCGATCGCCGGGCCGCGCGCTTCGCCGCTATAGGCTGCGCCGATGATGGCCAGGCTGGCAGGCGTCAGCAGGGCGGCCGCCACGCCCTGCGCCAGCCGCGCCGCGACGAGCCAGATTGCCGACGGCGCAAGCCCGCAGGCGAGCGAGGCGGCCGCGAAGCCCACGAGTCCGATCAGGAACATCCGCCGCCGCCCAAACCGGTCGCTGGCGGAGCCGCCGAGCAGAATGAGGCTTGCGACCGTCAGCATGTAGCCGTTGACCACCCATTGCATCGTCCCGAAGGTCGTCTCCAGGCTGCGCTGCATCGCAGGCAGGGCGACATTCACCACCGACCCGTCGATGAAGCCCATGCTGGATCCGAGGATGGTCGCGGGAAGCACCCAACGCGTGTCCGCCGGTGCCGTTCTGCTCGGCTTGTGCGCTTCCGGCGTTTCACAGGGGAGGCGGTGCAGGCTGACCATTCACGGAAGCCTTCGTGCCATCGGGGGCGTCGTTCCGACGACCACCCGTGCAATGCATGGCCGGTCGCCGCGCGTGAAGCGAAGCGCTGCTTGCTGCAAAATCCAGCGACTTGGTAACGGCTCAGCGCAGCGCGGCGTTGATCTTGTCGAGCGCCGCCGAGCCCGGGCAGAGCTCTTTCTCGGACAGCGTATTGAGCGGCTTGTCGACCGTGTTGAAGTGCCGGTGCAGATCCTCGGGCTCGCTGTCGACGAAGATCAGGCCGGTCACGACCTGGCCCTTGGCGGCGTGGTGGCCTAGGAAGTTCATCGCGCCGAGCCGGTCGTTGGCGTCGTAGTCGGCGGAGACCTTCTTGAGCACGAGCCGCGATCCGTCGTGCTGCTCGACCACCTGGGTCGTGCCCGGATCGTAGTCGACGTGGATCGGCGCGCGGCCGGAAATGAAATCGAGCTTGTTCACCGCTTCGTTGTGCTCGCGCACATAGTCGAAGCTCTTGGTCGAGCCGGCGTGGTTGTTGAACGCGACGCAGGGCGAGATCACGTCGATGAAGGCCGCGCCCTCGTGCTCGATCGCGCCCTTGATCAGCGGCACCAGCTGGGTCTTGTCGCCGGAGAAGGCCCGCGCCACGTAGGTCGCGCCGAGCTGCAGCGCCATCGCCACGAGATCGATGGCGTTGTCGTTGTTGGTGAGGCCGCGCTTGGATTTCGAGCCGCGGTCGGCGGTGGCCGAGAATTGCCCCTTGGTCAGGCCGTACACGCCGTTGTTCTCGACGATGTAGGTCATGTTCACGCCACGGCGCATCGAGTGCGCGAACTGGCCGAACCCGATCGAAGCCGAGTTGCCGTCGCCAGACACGCCGAGATAGATCAGGTCGCGGTTGGCGAGATTGGCGCCGGTGAGCACCGACGGCATGCGCCCGTGCACCGAGTTGAAGCCGTGCGAGGCATTGAGGAAATAGTCGGTCGTCTTCGACGAGCAGCCGATGCCGGAAATCTTCGCCACCCGGTGCGGCTCGATCGCGAGCTCGTAGCAGGCCTCGATGACCGAGGCGGTGATCGAGTTGTGCCCGCAGCCGGCGCACAGCGTCGAGACTTTGCCCTCGTAGTCGCGGTGGGTGTAGCCGAGCGCGTTCTTCGGCAGCGAGGGGTGGTGGAATTTCGGCTTGGCGATGTAGGTCATGACACAACCTTGCGCAGCGGGGTCACCTTGAGCGCGTCAAGGCGCTCGCCGATGGCGTTGGCGATGAAGCGGGCGGTGATCGGGGTGCCGTCGTAGTGCAGGATCGGCACCAGCCGGGCCGGGTCGATGCCGCATTCGTTGACGATCAGCGAGCGCAGTTGCGCATCGCGGTTCTGCTCGACCACGAACACGAAATCGTGGTCGGCGATGAAGTCTTCGACCGTGTGGTGGAACGGGAAGGCGCGCACGCGCAGCAAATCGAGATTCTTGCCGGCGGCCTTGAGCGTGAGGTTGGCTTCGTCCATCGCCGGGGCGGTCGAGCCATAATAGATGACGCCGTAGCGGGTGGGCTTGCCGCAATTGGCGATCAGCGGCCGCGGCACCAGGTCCTTGGCGGTCTCGAACTTGCGCAACAGCCGCTGCATGTTGTCGGCGTAGGGCGCGCCTTCCTCGGTATAGCGCGCATAGCGGTCGCGCGAGGTGCCGCGGGTGAAGTAGGCGCCCTTGGTCGGATGCGTGCCGGGATAGGTGCGGAACGGAATGCCGTCGCCGTCGACGTCGAGATAGCGGCCGAACTCCTTGCCGGCCTCGAGCATCTCGGCGGTCATCACCTTGCCGCGGTCGTATTTGCGCGTGTCATCCCAGGTCAGCGGGTGACAGAGCCGGTGGTTCATGCCGATGTCGAGGTCGAGCATCACGAAGATCGGCGTCTGCAGGCGGTCGGCCAGGTCAAAGGACTGGGCACCGAACTCGAACGCCTCTTTCGGGTCTTCCGGGAACAGCAGCACGTGCTTGGTGTCGCCGTGCGAAGCATAGGCGCAGGAGATGACGTCGCATTGCTGCGTGCGCGTGGGCATGCCGGTCGAGGGGCCGGCGCGCTGCACGTTGAACAGCACGGCAGGAATCTCGGCGAAATAGGCGAGGCCGAGGAACTCGGTCATCAGCGAGACCCCGGGGCCGGACGTGGCGGTGAAGGCGCGGGCGCCGTTCCAGGCGGCGCCGACCACGATGCCCATCGAGGCGAGCTCGTCCTCGCCCTGGACGATCGCGACGTTCATCTTCTTGGTTTCGGGATCGACCCGCAGCTTCCGGGCGTAGCTGGTGAAGGCGTCGGCGAGCGAGGAGGAGGGCGTGATCGGATACCAGGCGCAGACGGTGGCGCCGCCATAGAGGGCGCCGAGCGCGGCCGCGTTGTTGCCTTCCATGAAGATGCGGTCGCCGACCTTGTCGGACCGCTGCAGGCGCAGCCCGATCGGGCATTCGAGATTGAGCAGCGCCCAGTCGCGGCCGAGATGCAGCGCATTCTTGTTGGCGTCGAACAGCTTTTCCTTGCCCTTGAACTGCTCGGAGATGAGCTGCTCGATCGCCGCCACGTCCATGTCGAGCAGCGCCGAGAGCGCGCCGACATACATGATGTTCTTGAACAGCTGGCGCTGGCGCGGATCGGTGTATTCGCGATTGCAGATCGCGGTCAGCGGCACGCCGATGACGGTGATGTCCGGCCGGAATTTCGACGGCGGCATCGGCTTGGTCGAGTTGTAGAACAAATAGCCGCCCGGCTCGATCATCGCGAGGTCTTTGTCCCAGGTCTGCGGGTTCATCGCGACCATGAGATCGACGCCGCCGCGGGCCCCGAGGTGGCCCGCTTCGGTGATGCGCACCTCGTACCAGGTCGGCAGGCCCTGGATGTTGGACGGGAAGATGTTGCGCGGCGACACCGGCACGCCCATGCGCAGCACCGAACGGGCGAACAGCTCGTTGGCGCTGGCGGAGCCGGAGCCGTTGACGTTAGCGAAGCGGACGACGAAGTCGTTTACGCTGCTGATTGGTGTCTTGTTCGACATAGGTCATCCGCGTGCGTCATATCGATCAGATACTTCTTCATGTCCCAGGCGCCGGTCGGGCAGCGCTCGGCGCACAGCCCGCAGTGCAGGCACACGTCCTCGTCCTTCACCATGACGCGGCCGGTCTTGAGGTCGTTGGCCACGTAGAGATCCTGGGTGAGGTTGTTCGCCGGCGCCTTGAGGCGCGTGCGCAGGTCCGCTTCCTCGCCGTTCTCGGTGAAGGTGATGCAGTCCATCGGGCAGATGTCGACGCAGGCGTCGCACTCGATGCAGAGCTTTGACTCGAACACCGTCTGCACATCGCAGTTGAGGCAGCGCTGGGTCTCCTTGAGGCCGAGCTCGAGGTCGAAGCCGAGCTCGACCTCCGCCTTGATATCGCGCAGCGCCACGACCTTGTCGCGCAGCGGCACCCGGTAGCGTTTGTCGAGCGCGATGTCGTTGTCGTAGCTCCACTCGTGGATGCCCATCTTCTGGCTGACGATTTCGACCATCGGCACCGGCCGGTCGTTGATGTCGGAGCCGGAGCAGAACTTGTCGATCGAGAGCGCAGCCTCGTGGCCGTGCGCGACCGCCCAGATGATGTTCTTGGGCCCGAAGGCGGCGTCGCCGCCGAAGAACACCTTCGGGTTGGTCGAACCGAAGGTCTTGGGATCGACCTTGGGCATGTCCCACTTGTCGAACTCGATGCCGATGTCGCGCTCGATCCAGGGGAAGGAGTTCTCCTGGCCGATCGCGACCAGCACGTCGTCGCAGGGGTAATGCTCGTCCGGCTCGCCGGAGGGCACCAGATTGCGGCGGCCCTTGGCGTCGTATTCGGCCTTCACCTTTTCGAAGACCACGCCGGTGAGCTTGCCGTTCTCGTGGGTGAATTCCTTCGGCACCAGGAAATTGAGGATCGGGATGTCCTCGTGCTGGGCATCTTCCTTTTCCCAGGGGGACGCCTTCATCTCCTCGAAGCCGGAACGCACGATCACCTTCACGTCTTCGCCGCCGAGGCGGCGGGACGAGCGGCAGCAGTCCATGGCGGTGTTGCCGCCGCCGAGCACGATGACGCGCTTGCCGATCTTGCTGATGTGGCCGAACGAGACCGAGGACAGCCAGTCGATGCCGATGTGGATGTTGGCGGCGGCTTCCTTGCGGCCGGGGATGTCGAGCTCGCGCCCGCGCGGCGCGCCGGAGCCGACGAAGACCGCGTCCCAGCCTTCCGCCAGCAGCGCCTTCAGGCTGTCGATGCGCTTGCCGCCGACGAACTCGACGCCGATGTCGAGGATGTAGTTGCATTCCTCGTCGATGACGGTTTCCGGCAGCCGGAAGCGTGGAATCTGCGTGCGGATCATGCCGCCGGCTTTCGGGTCCTGGTCGAAGATGGTGCAGGAATAGCCGAGCGGCGCGAGGTCGCGTGCGACCGTCAGCGAAGCCGGACCGCCGCCGACCAGCGCGATGCGCTTGCCGTTCTTGATGACGGCGGGTTTGGGCAAGCGGTCGCTGATGTCGTCCTTGTAGTCGGCGGCGACGCGCTTGAGACGGCAGATCGCGACCGGGTCCTTCTCGACGCGCCCGCGCCGGCAGGCCGGCTCGCAGGGGCGGTCGCAGGTGCGCCCGAGGATTCCGGGAAACACGTTGGACTTCCAGTTGACCATGTAGGCGTCGCTGAAGCGGCCTGCCGCGATCAACCGGATGTATTCGGGAACGGGGGTGTGCGCCGGGCACGCCCATTGGCAATCCACGACCTTGTGGAAGTAGTCGGGTGCCGCGATGTCGGTATTCCTCATTGACTCCTCGTGCCCGTACCCCTGTCGCAATCCGTACAGTTGCGCCGCGATCAGGTGTCGGCCGGTCTTTCCCTTATGGTCCGGCTTATGGGTGCCGATTCCGGGCCGCAATCTAGCGGGCTGAAGGCTGAAATTCTACCATTTCCAAGGTACTGGGTGGGCCCTCCATGTCGCAGACTTAATGGCGATGCAGCGCGGCCACACTGAGGCGTCGGTGCATCACGGTGGCTTGATACCGATGACAGGATTTGTCTCTAAGCGACTGAAATATATAGGTTGTTGACCGCCGGCCGGACCGGCTGATAGGCCAAATACCGAAAATGCGCGATATCTTCGAGGACATCTTTCAGAACCAGCCGCTCGACCCGACTGAGGCGGCGCGGCGGGCCATGCGGCCGCAGCTGCGGCGGCGCTTCTACAAGGCGGTTTCGGTCGAAAACCAGCCCGGCGGGTACGCCGTGCTGCTCGACGGCCGGCCGGTGCGGACGCCGGCGCGCCGGGCGCTGGCGGCACCCACGGAGAGGCTGGCGCAGGCGCTGGCGGACGAATGGGAGGCCCAGCAGGACGTCGTCGATCCGGCGGTGATGCCGCTCACGCGGCTGGCCAATTCCATCATCGATGGCGTCGCCGATGCGCCCGGCGCGGTGCAGGCCGAGGTCGCCAAATTCCTGGCCTCCGATCTGATCTGCTACCGCGCCGGCAGTCCGGACGGACTTGTTGCGCGGCAGGCGCAGCATTGGGATCCGCTGATCGCCTGGGCGCGCGACGCGCTCGGCGCGCGCTTCGTACTGGGCGAGGGCGTGATGTTCGTCGCGCAGCCGGACGAGGCGCTGGCCGCCGCGGCCCGCGCCATTCCGGACGAGCCCTGGAAGCTCGGCGCGGTCAGTGCGATCACGTCGCTCACCGGCTCGGCGCTGATCGCGCTTGCGCTGGCGCAGGGGCATCTGTCCACCGAGGCCGCCTGGGCGGCGGCCCATGTGGACGAGGACTGGAACATGCACCAGTGGGGCGGCGACGAGCAGGCGCTCGAACGCCGCGCCGAGCGCGAAGCGGAGATGCAGGCGGCGGCATTGGTTCTTCGGAGCCTCGCCGAATAACCCCATCAAATCTTGGACGCATCCCAGTCATATTCCTTGCAAACTCTCGCGCTTGATGGGGCTCGTCGCGTGAGGAGTTGAGAATGCCAGCCATCGATCGCCGCGCCGCCATCGCCGGAACCGCCGCCGCCATTCTCACCGGCCTTGCGCCGTCAGCGGCGGCGGATGCGCAGACGCCCCGGGTCGAGATGCAGCCGGACCTCGGCGACCTGTTTACAGAAGCGGGCACGGCCGGGACGTTCGCGGTGCTCGATCTCGCCGGCGGCCGCATCGTGGTGTCCGACCGCGAGCGTGCCGACGCGGCCTTTCTGCCGGCATCCACGTTCAAAATTCCGAACTCGCTGATTGCGCTGGAAACCGGCGTCGCCACCGACGCCGACAATCCGACATTTCCCTGGGACCGGGTGACGCGCGAGTTCGACGCCTGGAACCAGGACCACACGTTGCGCTCCGCGATCAAGGCGTCGTCGGTGCCGACCTATCAGGAGATCGCGCGCAGGATCGGCCCCGAGCGCATGCAGCAGTATGTCGACGCGTTCAACTACGGCAACCGCGATATCAGTGGCGCGCCGATCGATATGTTCTGGCTGGAGGGCAACCTGCGGATATCGGCGTTCCAGCAGATCGACTTCCTCACGAAGCTCTATCGCGGGGAGCTGCCAGCCTCGAAGCAAAACCAGGAGATCGTGCGCGAGATCATGTATCTGGAGACGAGCGAGCTTGGCACGGTTCGCGGCAAGACCGGCGCGGTCGGCATCACCGCGGCGCCCGGCACCAAGGCGACGATGGGCTGGCTGGTCGGCTGGCTTGAGCACGCCACCAAGGCGTACGTCTTCGCGATGAACATCGACGTGCGCGAGCCCAAGCAGCTCGCGCTGCGCATGCCGCTCGTGAAGGCCATGCTGAAGCGCGCGATCCCGCTGTAAGCTTAGTCGGGAGTTCTTTCCTCCGCTCATTCCCGCGAAAGCGGGAATCCAAAATCATTCTTGAGCACTGGGTCCCCGCTTGCGCGGGGACGAGCGGTAAATGGAAGGCTCTAGTCGTTCTGCTGGCGGACTTTGCGCGCCGGCGGCCGGCGATGCGGCCGCGAGAGGCCCCAGGAGCGGGCGATGCCGTTGCCGGCGGTATAGCCGACCACGCCGCCGACGACGGCGCCCACCGGACCGAACACCAATAGGCCGGTGCCCACGCCAAGGCCGGTGTTCACCGCGCGGTCCGCATGCGCTGTGGCCGGCGCAAAGGCGAGGCCCGCGGCAACGGCCGCGGCAGTAATCGTGATTTTCATTGATCCCTCCAGTTCGTCCCGCCCGATAATGCAGAGCATGAAAATTTGTTCCTGTCAGGGCAGCGGTCTTGCTGTCTTGAGCAAGCAAAAAATACCGCTGTTCATTTTCTGTTAGGAATCTCGCGTCCCGGCTAACGCGCGCGTCTCCACGGCAATGCGGTCGAAGACGTCGCTCCAGTCGCCGACGCTGCGTTGCCGAAACAGCCGCGCGGTCGGATACCACGGAGAGTCTTCGCGATCGAGAAGCCAGCGCCAGTCCGGGACGCGTCGCAGTGGGATGAACAGCGGACGCGCGAGTGCGCCGGCCAGATGCAGGATCGACGTATCGCACGATACGACGAGATCGAGCGCCATCATCAAAGCGGCGCTGTCGACGAAGGCGCCGGCCTCGTCGAAGCGCTCGTCAAGCGTCTCGACGCGAAATTCAACGCCGGCGACCTGGTCGGCCCCCAATCCTTTTTGCAGCGAAATCAGCCGCATACCCGGGATCGCGGCGAGCGGAGCGAATTCACGGAGCGGAATCGATCGATGGTGGTCGGCCTGGTAGTTCGGGCTTCCTCGCCAGGAAATTCCAATCTTGAACCCGTCCTGGCCAATGTGCTCGCGCCAGCGGGCGACGAGCGCGTTGTCGGCTGAGAGGTACGGCACATCGGCCGGGACGTTCGCCAGCGTCGTGCGGAAGCCGTGCGGCAGACTGAGCAACGCACATTGAAAATCGAAACGGCCGTGTACCTCGCCGATCGCGATAACCGAAGCGGCATTGGACAAGACCGACAAGAGCGGAATGAGCCTCGGCTGCACTGCCAGCGTGACCGACGCGCCCATGCTGGCGAGCAACGGCACATAGCGGACGAATTGAATGGTGTCGCCAAAGCCCTGTTCGGAATAGACCAGGATCGACCGGTTCGCGACGGGCTCGCCCTGCCAAATCGGGACGTCGATCGCGGGTCGCCGCGATTTGAACCGCTCGAGCTGGTGGCGAGACTCGTATTGCGCCCAGCCTTCCTCGAAATTTCCGTTCAGAAGGAGCGTGAGACCGAGGTTCTCCCGAAATTCCGCGGACTTGGGATCGAGCTCGACCGCGCGCCGCAGGCTCGCCAGCGCATCGTCCAGTCGTCCGGCATCGGACAGCGACAGCCCGAGATGGTTGTGATGGCTTGCGAGGCGGGGGTCGAGCGACACCGCATGTTCAAAACTCCGGATCGCCTCGTCGTGCCGGTCCGCCTTTCGCAACGCCAGGCCGAGATTGCCGTGGCCGAGCGGATCGTTCGGCCGGATCTCGACGACTTGCCGGAAGGCGTCGATGGCTTCATCGGCGCGGCCAAGGTCGTTGAGCGCGGCGCCGAGCTTGCTGACAAGCTGCGCATCGCCCGGGTGATATGCGAGCCCCTGCTGGACACAGGCCAGCGCTTCGCCCGGGCGATCGAGGGCGAGCAGTCCGGCGGCGAGATTGTTGCATGCATTCAAATGCCGTGGCTCCGCGCGCAAGGCGCTGCGGTAGCAGTCGAGCGCGCGTTCGGCCGATCCACGACAGGCGAGGGCGACGCCGAGATTGTAATGCGCGTCCGCATTGTCCGGACGGACCTTGGCCGCTCGCTCAAACAGAGCGGCCGCGTCATCGAAGCGACCCTGCTCGCCGCGCACGGCGCCAAGGGCGATCAACGCATCGAAGTGCCTGGGTGTCTTGCGGAGCAGCCCCTGCAACAGCCGCTCGGCACGTTCCGGCTGACCCAGTTGCAGGGCTGCAAAGGCCTCACTCAGTCTCGCTTCGGCCTTGTCGTTCATTCGCACCGTACCGTTCGGCGGTGGATGATAGCCGCGGAACGCCGATCTGTCGCGGACGAAGGCGGCGGACGGACCATCGCTGTGCTAAGAAGGCCGGGATGAAGGAGATTCTCGACAAGCTCGAACAGCGCCGCGCCAAGGCGCGCCAGGGTGGCGGCGCCGCGCGCGTCGAGGCGCAGCACAAGCGCGGCAAGCTGACCGCGCGCGAGCGCATCGACCTGCTGATGGACAAGGGCTCGTTCGAGGAGTTCGACATGTTCGTCGAGCACCGCACGGCCGAGTTCGGCATGGGCGCGCAAAAAATCCCCGGCGACGGCGTCGTCACCGGCTGGGGCACGGTCAACGGCCGCACGGTGTTCGTCTTCGCCAAGGATTTCACCGTGTTCGGCGGCTCGCTGTCGGAGACCCACGCCGGCAAGATCATCAAGATCCAGGACATGGCGATGAAGGCGCGGGCGCCGATCGTCGGCCTGTTCGACGCCGGCGGCGCGCGCATCCAGGACGGCGTGGCGGCGCTCGGCGGCTACGGCGAGGTGTTCAAGCGCAACGTGATCGCCTCGGGCGTCATCCCGCAGATCAGCGTGATCATGGGACCGTGCGCGGGCGGCGACGTCTACTCGCCGGCGATGACCGACTTCACCTTCATGGTGCGCGACACCAGCTACATGTTCGTCACCGGCCCCGATGTGGTGAAGACCGTTACCAACGAGCAGGTCACCGCCGAGGAACTCGGCGGCGCGTCGGTGCACACGCAGAAATCCGGCGTCGCCGACGGCGCCTATGATAGCGACCTCGAGTGCCTGTTGCAGATGCGCCGGCTGATCGACTTCCTGCCGGCCAACAACGAGGCCGGCGTGCCGGAATGGCCGAGCGGCGACGACATCACGCGCGAGGACGCCTCGCTCGACACGCTGGTGCCGGGCAATCCGAACAAGCCCTACGACATCAAGGAACTGATCCTGAAGGTCGCCGACGAGGGCGACTTCTTCGAGATCGCCGAGGCGTTCGCGAAGAACATCGTCACCGGCTTCGGCCGCATCGGCGGCCGCAGCGTGGGTTTCGTCGCCAACCAGCCGATGGTGCTCGCGGGCGTGCTCGACATCGACGCCTCGCGCAAGGCGGCGCGCTTCGTGCGCTTCTGCGACGCCTTTGAAATCCCGATCGTGACCTTCGTGGACGTGCCGGGATTCCTGCCCGGCACCAACCAGGAATACGGCGCGCTGATCAAGCACGGCTCAAAGCTTCTGTTCGCCTACAGCCAGTGCACGGTGCCGCTGGTCACCGTCATCACCCGCAAGGCGTTTGGCGGGGCCTATGACGTGATGGCATCGAAGCACGTCGGCGGCGACGTCAACTACGCCTGGCCGACGGCGCAAATTGCCGTCATGGGCGCCAAGGGCGCGGTCGAGATCATCTTCCGGGCCGATGCCGGCGACGCCGACAAGATCGCCGCGCGCACCAAGGAATACGAGGAGCGGTTCCTATCGCCGTTCGCGGCGGCCGAGCGCGGCTATATCGACGACGTGATCCTGCCGCGGCAGACCCGCGCGCGCATCGCCAAGGCGCTGGCGATGCTGCGCGGCAAGCGGGTGGAGCTGCCGGGGCGCAAGCACGACAATTTGCCGGTGTGAGTCAGGCCGGTAGGCTGAACAAAGCAAAGCCCATCACCTCGTGATCGAGATGTGGGCTTCGCCAGAGTCCAGGGCGGACGCGCTACGCCGCCTTGCCCTTCTGCTGCTTGTACATCTCGTCCGCGCGCTTCTTCAGATCCTGCATCGACACGTCTTCGATGTGGGTTGCGATGTACCAGGAGCAGCCGGCGTGATCCGTGACGCCGGCGCCGCGGTCGCCGTAGAACTGATCCTTTGGCTCCATGAACGATTTGCCGCCGGCGACGACCGCGCGCTGATAGACGGCGTCGACATTCGGTACATAGAGGTGAACCATCGATTGCATCGCCGGATGCTGCTCGGTCGCTTCCGACAGCATGATGTGCGAGTCGCCGATCTTGAGATCGGCATGCATGACCTTGCCGTCCGGAGACATCATCGGCTCGAACGACGGCTGCGCGCCGAACGCCTTTTTGAGAAACTCGATGGTCTTGTCCGCGCCGCGCACGACCAGATAGGGCGTGGCGGTGTGATAGCCTTCGGGAATAGGTTTTGCGGGCATTCGCTACTCCTTATGCGTGAATGGTGTTTCTGCGATGCGCACTGGCATCGAGCACAAGGGGATAACGATCGACCGCGCCTTTTGTGCGCTGGGGCGATGAAATTTCCGCGGCAACCGGAACTTGAGGGTTCCGTGACGCGCTACGCCCGCCGGAACAAGCAGCCGATCGCGAGCACGATATAGCCGACCAGCAGCACCAGGAACGCGTAGGACGGGCGGAACAAGCTCACGTTGCCGTATGTCACCAGCACGGCGAGGATCGCAAGCACAACGGACGCAAAAAACAACAGGACTGATGGCGGGGTCAGATAAAAACGCCGCACACGGGCGTAGGGCATGGCGGCCTCCGTCGCTCCATATATCTGACCAGAAAACGCCATCGCCGTGTTTTGGTTCCCGATCCGGTTGTGTGTTCAATCCTGTCCTCTATATGACGCACGGAGGATCGAATCATGTCGACGCTGTTCGCATTCCTGCACCATCTGACTGCGTTCACGCTGGTATCGGCGATCGCGATCGAGTTCGTGCTGATTCGCCAGGAGGTCACGCGTGCGAACGCGATTCGTCTGCTGGTCACCGACGCCGTGGTCGGCGTGTCGGCAACGATCCTGCTGATCGTCGGCTTGTTGCGCGTGTTCTATTTCGAGAAGGGCTCGGCCTACTACTTTTCGAGTCACGCGTTCCTGACGAAATTCTCGGTATTCATCCTGATCGCGATCATGTCGGCGGTACCGACCATCGAATTCCTGTCATGGCGCAAGGCGGTGCGGGCAGGGCAGGCGCCGGCGGTGAGCGACAAGAAGCTCAAAACCGTCCGCTCGATCCTGCATGTCGAGCTGGTCGGGATCGTCGTGATCCTCGCCTGCGCCGCGCTCATGGCGAAGGGTGGCTGGGTGTAGGACTTGGACCTGTGTGACTCAAACTCGTAGCCCGGATGCGCAAAGCGACATCCGGGCTACGGAGCCAATGCAACGGAAGGGCTATTCGCCGGTCAGACGAGTGCGTCTTCGACCGCGCGCTCCAGCGCCGCGTCGCGGGCGTCGTTGGAGATCTCGGCGAGCTGCAGCCAGGACTGGGCGAGCGTAACCCAGAGCGGCTTGTCGATTTCGTTGTCGATGTCGGCCCGCCGCAGGCAGTCGTCAGCCTCGGCGCGATAAAGCTCTATCGTGTCCATTGACTCACCCCCGTTAGGAATCCCCACGTTGCAAAGCCACCATCCCACCAAGGCAAAGTCGGGAAACCATTGAGGCAGCAAAAAGGCTATTCAACGGTAATTAGGCCCGGAGAAAAGACGGAAGCCGTTGTACCGACTGCCAGATTGGTGATCGTGTTGCCTCAGGCACGAGAAGGAGAATTCAGCATGTCCATCCCGCCGCCCATCGACTACGCCGACGCCTCGGCGGCCGTCCGCGCCGTGTTCGACGACATCAAAGCCACCCGCAACGTGCCGGACGTGAATAATTTCTGGAAATACCTCGCGCGCGATCCGGCGCTGCTCAAGCGCACCTGGGAGAGCGTGAAGGAGGTCATGCGGCCGGGCGCGCTCGATGCGCTGACCAAGGAGATGATCTACGTCGCGGTCAGCGTCACCAACGGCTGCGACTATTGTATCGCGAGCCATTCAGCCGGCGCGCGCAAGGCGGGCATGACGGAGGCGATGTTCGGAGAGCTGATGGCGGTGGTCGGCATGGCGAACGAAACGAACCGCCTCGCCAACGGCTATCGCGTACCGGTGGACGCGGCCTTCGAGCCATAGGCCCGCCGCGCTAGGAGGAAAATCCACCCCGGCGAAGGCGGACCCCGCCTGCGCCGCCCGGGCTGCTCATTCGTTTATCGGCAATCATCCGGACGGGGGAGCCACAAATTTATGCATCCGATATCGAACGACATTGTCTCAGGGAAATTACTGTAGTGATCCTTCCTCATCTTCCCTTATTGCCTTACCTTGGACGAAACCGGGCGCGACCATCGCTGGTGAGGTCACCGAGAGGGCGGTTTTAGGATTCGGTCTGGCCAACAACGGAGTACTGACATGTCGACACTACGAGCCAATGGCTTGCGCTTCTTCCGCCTGCGGCGGGCTTTCCTGGCGGTCCTGGCCATGGCTACGGTCGCGGCGATTGCAGTTCATTCCAGCAGCGTCGTCGCCCAGCAGAAGCAACCGCAGCCACCGCCGCAGCAGCAGCAGGCGCCCGCGCAGGTGGCGCTGACGGCGAAGCAGATCGAGCAATACATCGCCGCCTTCAAGGAGCTGACGCCGTTGTTCGAGAAGCTTGACGCGTCCGGCGGCAAGCCGGATCCCAAGCTCCTGGCCAGCGTCGCGGCGGCGGTCAAGAAATACGGCTTCAGGGACCTCGACGAATACGACCAGGTCGTCGTCAGCATCGTGGCCGTGCTCGACGGCGTCGATCCCAAGACCAAGCAGTACACCGATCCGATCGGGGCGATCAAAAAGGAGATCGCGGCGGTGCAGGCCGACAAGACGATGAAGCCGGACGAACGCAAGAAAGCGCTGGAGAGCCTGAACGCGGAATTGTCGGAGGTGCAGCCGGTCCAGCACCCGGGCAATATCCCGCTGGTCATCAAATATTTCGATCGGCTCAACGCGATCGCGCAGTAGCGCCGTCGCCGTTTCATCGCCGGCGCGGCCATTCGACGGCGGCGCCGGCGCTTGCTTGACCGTTCAGCGCATCTACACGCCTGATGTTCTCGGGCGCCGGGCGGCGCGTTGCCCTTTACAGCGCCCGTTGAGGCTGCGACGACCCCGCCATGGCCGGTCCCATCGAGAAACTCGCCGTCTTCGCGGCGCCTGGCGTGTTCGTGGTGCTGTGGGCGTCCGGCTTCATCGGCGCGAAATTCGGGCTGCCCTATGCGGAGCCGCTGACGTTCCTCACGCTGCGCATGCTTCTGGTCGGATTGCTGATGGGCATCGTGATCGTGCTGACGCGCTCCGCCGTGGCCCAGCCGCGACGGCGTGCTGCACAGCGCCGTCACCGGCGTGTTCGTCCACGGGCTCTATCTCGGGGGCGTGTTCGTATCGCTTCACAATCATCTGCCGGCTGGCCTGGTTGCATTGGTCGTGAGCCTTCAGCCGATACTGACCACGACGCTTGCCAGCCGCTGGCTGGGCGAGCGGGTGATCCCGCGGCAATGGGCCGGGCTGCTGCTGGGCATCGCCGGTGTGGCCCTGGTCGTGCAGGGCAAGGCTGGCGGGGAGACCACCGCCCTCGGCTGGATCGCGGCCGTGGTGGCGCTGATCGGCATGACCATCGGCACGCTCTACCAGAAGCACTTCGGCGGCCGCATCGATTGGCGGCCGGGCTTCCTGATCCAGTACACCGCTGCCGGCGTGATGCTCGGCATCGGCGCGCTGCTGTTCGAAACCCGCGCGGTGAGCTGGACCGCGGAATTCGCTTTCGCGCTCGCCTACCTCGTCTTCGTGCTGTCGTTTGGCGCGATCTGGCTGCTCTACTTTCTGATCCGCCATCAGGCCGCGGCGCGGGTGCTGAGCCTGTTCTATCTGACGACGCCGGTCACGGCGCTGATGGCCTATGCCGCATTTGGCGAACGCCTCGAACCGCTGGCGCTGGTCGGCATGGCGGTATGCGTCGCCGGCGTGTTCCTGGTGAACTGGCGCATCGCTACGCCGCAGTCCTGACGCCGCCATCGCGTATTGCGGGCCGCCGCCGGTATGCAACAATGCGACCCAACAACATTGCGGAGGAATTTCATGCGCCCAAACAGCCGCCGGACGATCATGGTCATCGCTGCCGCGTCGCTCGCCGCCGCGGCGGTGCTGCCGGCTGGCGCGCAGGACTATCCGAAGAAGACGACCGTCCGCATCATCGTCCCGCAGGCGGTGGGCAGCGCAACCGACACGGTGGCGCGAATCCTGGCACAGCGCATCGCCGCCAATCTCGGCCAGCAGATGATCGTCGACAATCGCCCGGGCGCGGGCGGCCTCCTGGGCGGCGAGTTAACGTCGAAAGCGCCGCCCGACGGCTACACGCTGATCCTCGCCAATATCTCGAGCCATGGCGTCAATCCCGCGCTCTACGAGAAGCTGCCCTACGATCCGATCAAAGGCTTCACGCCGATCGGCCGCGCGGGCCAGACCTCGAACCTGCTGATCGTGAATTCAGGGCTGCCGTTCAAGACGATCAAGGACGTCGTCGACCACGCCAAGGCCAATCCCGGAAAGCTGTTCTATGCGTCGCCAGGGCAGGGCTCCTCGCAGCATCTTGCGGTCGAGCTGCTTCGTACCATGGCGGGCAACATCAACATGGTGCATGTGCCCTACAAGGGCAGCGGCCCGGGCGTGACCGCGGTGATGGGCGGCGAGGCGCAACTGATGATGCCGGCGACGCCGTCGGCGCTGCCGGCGCTCAAGAGCGGCAAGGCGCGCGCGATCGCGGTGTCGAGCCTCAAGCGCCATCCCGACCATCCGGACCTGCCGACCATCGCGGAGACTTTCCCGGGCTACGAGGTGACGTCGTGGTTTGGTCTCGCGGCGCCGGCCGGGACGCCGCGGCCCATCGTCGATCTGCTCAACGCCGCGATGCGCAAGGCGCTCGCCGATCCGGAGGCGATCAAGCAGCTCGCCAATGCCGGCCTCGAGCCGGCCGTGAGCTCGCCGGAGGAATTCGGCGCCTACATCAAGTCCGAGATCGACAAGTGGACCAAGGTGGCGCGCGCCGCTAACGTGAAGCTGGACTGACACGGCACGACACCCCCGCAATGACCTAAGACGAGGACACCCTGCATGGCGCAGTTCGGACGCCTGGCGCTGCACACCTGGACTATCGACACCACGCCGCTTGAGGCCGCGGTTAAGGCGGCGCGCGACGGCGGCTTTGACGCGCTCGAATTGCGCCGCATCGACTTTACCCGCTGCTACGAACGCGGCATGCCGAACGGCCAGGTGCTCGACATCGTCCGCGCGGCTGGAATTCCGGTCTGCACGCTCGGCTGCGAATACGGCTGGTTATTCGCCAAGGGCGAAGAAAGCACGCGGCTGTTCGATGTGCTGGAGGAGACCTGCGAGAACGCCGTCGCGCTCAATTGCCCGCAGGTGATGTGTGCGCCCGGCCAGAACGTCGGCACGCCGCAGGACGCCATCGAGAACCTGAAACGCGGCGCCGATATTTGCGGCAAGTACGGCCTCACGCTCGCGATCGAGTTCAACTCGCAACACGCCGTCATCAACTCGATCGCGGCGCTGCGCGAGATCCTCAACGGCGCCGATCGGCCGAACGCCGGGATGCTGCTCGACGCGTATCATCTGGAGCGAAGCGGCGCCGGTGGGCGCGGATTTACCGACGTCGCGCCGGGCGAGATGATCGCGTTCCAGTTCAGCGACGCGCCGGCTGCGCCGGTCGCCGCCGGTGTCAAGCGACCGACCGACCGGCTGCCGCCGGGGCAGGGCGTCGTGCGCTGGAACGAGGTGCTCTCGTTGCTCGCGGAAAAGGGCTTCGACGGCCACCTGAGCTACGAGGCGCCCAATCCGGCGCTGTGGGAGCGCTCGCCGGTCGAGGTCGCGCGCGAGGGCGTGGAGGCGATGCGCGCCCTGATCAAAAAGGCGCAACCTGTCGCATCCTGAGCGGGCCACTCGCGCTCGACCGCCCTTCCGGAAGCCGCTATCGTCGCGGCGAATAACAATAAAAACGCATCGCCAATAGTCGACGGTTCCGGCATGTGCCGGGCAGAGGGAGGACGACATGACGGTACGCAGCACCAGACGTGAATTTCTCGGCGCGACCGCGAGCGCTTCGGCGCTGCTGCTCGCCGGCACGGCGGGTATCCGCCCGGCGCATGCGCAATATCCGGAACGCAATCTGACGCTGATCGTGCCTTATGGCGCGGGCGGCGGCACCGACATCACCGCGCGGCTGCTCGCCAAGGATCTGGAGCCGGTCATCGGCAAGCCGGTCACGGTCGAGAACCGCGGCGGCGGCGGCGGCTGGGTCGGCTGGGGCGCGCTGGCAGGGGCGAAGCCGGACGGCTACACGCTCGGATACCTGAACGTGCCGAGCATGTTCGCGGGCTATCTCGATCCGCAGATCGGCCGCAAGGAGACGCTCGACAGCTTCACGCCCATCATCAACCATGTGATCGACTACAATGTCTGGGCGGTGAAAGCCGACAGCCCCTTCAAGACGTTGAAGGACGTCATCGACGCAGCGAAGAAACAGCCCGACACCATCACGGTCTCGGCCTTTGGCGCGGGGAGCGACGACCATATCGCGATCCTCGGGATCGAGGCGGAGACCGGCACCAAGTTCATCGTCATCCACTCAAAGAGCACGGCCGAAGCCAAGACCCAGGCGCTCGGCGGCCACATCCATGTGCTGGGCGCGAATATCAGCGAGGTGGCGGAAGAGGTGAGGGCGGGACAATTCCGGCTGCTCGGCGTCATGGCGCCGTCGCGCTCGCGCTTCCTGCCCAACGGACCGACGTTCAAGGAGCAGGGCTTCAACCAGGTCTGGTCGGTGACGCGCGGGATTGCGACTCCCGCCAAGCTGAACAAGGAGGCGCAGGCAAAGCTCACCTCGGCGTTGGCCCAGGTGATCAACTCGAAGGAGCATCAGCAGCGCGCGGAGCAGCTCAGCCTCGAGCCGCTGGTGATTCAGGGAGAGGAATATCGTAAGTTCCTGAAGGACAACGAAGTGGCAACGAAGAAACTGATGAAGTGGTGATGGTTGGTAGGGACGTTATCGTCGTACACACGTCCGACGTCCATGTGGATCACGTCTACACCGCGGAAATTCATAGCGGCGACGGAACCGCTGGCTTGGCGTGCGTGCTCGACGCGGCGCGCGGCATCGGCGCCGATGTGGTGCTGCTCGCCGGTGACACGTTCGACTGCCACCGGCTGCCCGACGAACTGATCGATCGTACGGCGGCGGTGATCGCCGCCGCGCAAGTCCCGGTGGTGCTGTTGCCGGGCAATCACGATCCGGTCATGCCCGAAGCGGTGTTTCACCGCAAAAGCCTCGTCGAAGTATCCAACCTGCACATCATCGGTCTCACGCATGACGAGGCCGTTGTATTTCCCAATCTCGATCTGGAGATTTGGGGCCGCGCCCACCGCGACTATTCCGACATGATTCCGTTCGAGACGATTCGACCGCGGCAGACCCGCTGGCAGATCGCCACCGCGCACGGTCACTACGTGCCGACGCCCGACCGGGTGACCTGGCCGCGGCCGTCGTGGCTGATCGGGGATGAGGACATCGCCGCGACCGGCGCCGATTATGTGGCGCTCGGGCACTGGAATTCACCGGCAAAAGTTGGGAATGGGGCGGTCGCGGCTTATTACTCGGGGTCGCCGGAGTTCGCCGGGACATTCAACGTCGTTCGGCTGAGTAATTCCAACGGCGTTTCGGTGACGCGCGAGAAGCTTGCCATCGCGCGCGATCCATATGCGTTGGATTTGCCGTGATGCGGTCCTGTGGTGGCGCGTCCACCGTTAATCAATCGTAAGCTGTACCGCAGTAGAGTTCCGGCGTTGCATTTGCGGACGACGCCATGAGCCCGACCGACAACACAGCATCGACCGCCATCGAGCGGGCCCACCTCGCCTACGAAGAGATGCAGCGGCGTCAATACAACGCTGCGGTGCAGCAGCGTGCGCGCGACCGTTCGCGCAATATCAAGCTCGCGGTGACAGCGGCTTGCATGATCGTGATCCTTCTCGGCTTTGGCATCCACAACGGATGGCTGACGAACTCGATCCGCACGTCCGGCCAGTCCCCATCCGCGCGCATGGACCCTAAGTTCGGCGAGTCGCGGATCGCGCCGATCCGCACTTTCGTCAAAGGGAATACCTGCCAGGAGATGCAGTTCAACAACGACCTCGGCATCTACGAGCGCGGGGCTTTGGTGCCGTGCGAGGCCGAGTCGAAGCGCGAGCCTTACGTGCCGTTGCTGCAGAACCCAAGCACGCCGCCCAACAGGGCCCCGCGGCTCAACGCCGTCAAAGACTCCCTCACCAAATAGCCCGTCACAGACACTTGCGGTGGGTGGAAATCCGCGACCGCAGCCGCGATAATCGTTCCCGACAAAGACACCTGCCGCGAGGCGGCAGGTCAGGGGAGGACGACATGCGCGGCGCTCGAATTCGGATCGCACTGCTCGCCGCGATCGTCACGATAGCGGCCGACGCAGCTTCGGCGCAGGATCGGCTGAAGATTGCGGTCGGCGGCCGCGGCATCGGCGAGACCTTCATCACCGAGGTCGGCTACAACGCCGGGCTGTTCAAGAGGCACAAGCTCGAACTCGAGATCTTCTACACCGACGGCGGCGGCGAGACGCAGCAGGCCGTCATCTCCAACAGTGCGCAGATCGGCGTCGCGTCGGGCTTCCTGGGCGCCATCGGCGTGTTCGCTAAAGGCGGGCCGGTGCGGATCATCGGCGGCTCCTACACCGGCGGCAGCCAAGTCTACTGGTACGTGCCGGCGAAGTCGGCGATCAAGGGGCCGCAGGATCTCAACGGCAAGACGGTCGCGTTCTCGACCATCGGGTCGTCCACCCACGCCGGAGTGCTCGCGCTCCAGAAACACTACAAGCTGAACTTCAAGCCGGTGCAGACCGGCAATGCCGCCGCGACGCTGACCGCGACCATGACCGGGCAGGTCGATGCCGGCTGGGCCGGCGCACCGTTTGCGGTCGCCGATCTGGAAGCAGGCAAGATCAGGCTGATCATGAAATCGTCGGACGCGCCCGAGTTCGACAAGCAGACCAACCGCGTCATCATCGCCAACGCCACCGAGCTCAAGGCACGGCCGGACGTCATCGCCCGCTACATGCAAGGCTACCGGGAATCGATGAAGTGGATTTATTCGACACCGGAAGGGCTCAAAGCCTATGCAGCGTTCGCGAAGCTGTCGGACGCCACCGCCCGGCGCGCTCTGGCGGAATTCCTGCCCGCGACCGCGGTCGATCCCGATCGCATCTCTGGGATCGAGGAAGTGATGGCCGACGCCGTGTCGTTCAAGTTCATCCCGGCGCCGCTCACGCAGGCGCAGCTCGGCGAGCTGATCCGCATTCCGGCCCCGCGGACCTAGCGCATGGTCGCGAAAACTGCGACCCGGTCTTCGGAAACGATCATGCTCGAACAAGCGCCTGAGGCGTAACCGCGGCGTTGCGGCCGGTCATTCCCTGTGGCTATTTGCGCCACCCTTTCTGGGGGCTTTCGCACCTATAGTCCAAGGCTGCGGGCTGTCGCCGGATCATCACGCTGGCCGGGCCCGCCCATTCGGAAGAACGATGACCTTGCGACAGAAATTGCTGCTGGCCGTTGCCGCGTGCTGTGCGTCCGCGCCGGCCGCAGCCGATCCGGTCGCCGAGTTCTACAAGGGCAAGACCGTGTCGCTGGTGGTCGGCCACGAGGTCGGCAGCGGATACGACGTCTACGGCCGCGTACTGGCGCGACATCTCGGCCGCCATATCCCGGGCCATCCGGCGATCGTGGTGCAGAACATGGTCGGCGCCGCCGGCATGATCGCCTCGAACTGGCTCTACAATATCGCGCCCCGGGACGGCACGGTGGTGGCGACGTTCTCGGCGTCGCCGATCGGCGAGCCGATCCTCGGCAACCCGGCCGCGCGCTTCGAGCCGGCAAAGTTCACCTGGATCGGCAACATGGACGAGAGCGCCGGCACCTGCGGCGTCACCAAGGCGTCCGGCATTGCCAGGTTCGACGACCTCCTGGTCAAGGAAACGATCTTCGGCGCCACCGCTCAGACCGGGACGTTCGGAAAGTTCGCGCTGGCGGTGAAGAACCTGCTCGGCGCAAAGTATCGGATCGTATCCGGCTACAAAGGCTCCGCCGACGTGAAGATCGCGCTCAACCGCGGCGAGGTGCACGGCATCTGCGGGCTGCCGCTGTCGACCATCACGTCGCATTGGCGCGACGACTACGAGTCCGGCAACTTCCGGCCGGTCATCCAGCTCAGCGGCAAGAAGCATCCCGACCTGAAGTCGGTCCCGCATGTAGATGACTACGCCAAGTCGCCGGAGGACCTGCAGGTCTTCGGCCTGATCTTCGGGATGCAGGCGCTCGGCCGGTTCTACGTCTCGCCGCCCGCATTGCCCACCGACCGGCGCGATGCGTTGCGTTCCGCGCTGGCGGCGGCGATGAGCGATCCGCAATTCCTTGCCGATGCCGCCAAGACCCAGATCGACATCAATCCTTCAAGCGGTGCCGAGGTCGAGACCTTCATCGCGCGCGTATCCGCGTCGTCACCGGCCGTCATCGAGCGATCGAAGCGGGCGCTGCGCGCGGAATGAGATAGAACCAAAGTGAGACACGAGGATATCATGAGGAACACCAAGCGAGCCATTGCTGCAGGCGTGTTGCTGGCGGCGGGCGTGACTGTCCCGGCTTCGGCCGACGAGATCTCGGATTTCTACAAGGGCAAGTCGGTCAACATCGTTGTCGGCCACGAAGCCGCGACCGGCTTCGACATCTATGCGCGGGTGCTGGCGCGTCACCTCGGACGTCACATCCCGGGCAATCCGAACATCGTCGTGCAGAACATGGTGGGCGCCAGCGGGCTCACCGCCGCCAACTGGCTCTACAACGTCGCGCCCAAGGACGGCACGGTGATGGCCACCTTCGTGCACACCATCCCGTTCGAGCCGTTGATGGGCAACAACGCCGCGAGGTTCGAGGCCGCGAAGTTCGCCTGGATCGGCAACATGGAGGAGAGCGTCGCGGTGTGCGGAATCTCCAAGTCCTCCGGCATCGCGAAATTCGAGGACATGCTCAAGCAGGAGACGGTCTGGGGCGCAACCGGCGCGACCGGCCCGCTGGTGAAGTCGGCGGCGGCGATCAGGAACCTGCTCGGCGCGAAAATGAAGATCGTGTCCGGCTACAAGGGCTCGGCGAGCGTCAAGATCGCGATCACGCGCGACGAGGTACACGGCATTTGCGGACTGCCGATGTCCACCATCATGTCGTCATGGGCCGACGTCTACAACTCGGGCGAATTTCGGCCGGTGATCCAGCTTTCGGGCCGCAAGCAGGACAACCTCAAGGGCGTCCCGCATGTCGACGACTATGCCAAGACGGAAGGCGACCGGCAGACCTACGGCCTGATCTTCGGGACGCAGGCGCTCGGACGGATCTATCTGTCGCCGCCCGGCACGCCGGACGCACGCCGCAATGCGCTGCGCGCCGCGCTGCTCGCTGCCATGAAGGACCCGCAATTCATCGCCGACGCGCAGAAGACCCAGATCGATATCTCGCCAATGACCGGAGAGGAGGTGGAGCAGTTCATCGCCCGCCTCTCGTCCGCGTCGCCGGCGGTTGTCGAGCGCGTCAAACAGGCGGTCCGCACCGACTGACCCCGGCACGTCGTCGTTGCAAATTGTGCCGTCGGATGTGCGCCATGCACGCATGACGTGAACGCGTCAAGTTTCTGTTAACCCAACAAAGTTACAGTGGAAGCCTGTTAAACGCGGGCAGTACAAACAGTCGTGCAAAGCAATCCACCGCGTTTGAGCCGCATCATTGAAGGTACGGCCATTGCCGCCTTTGCGCTGATCAGCACCTTCGCCATCGCTCGCGTCGGTCTCGAGCCGAGCCATTCGTCGGACGCCGTGGGCGTAGTCTTCTCGCCGTGGACGGATGCCGGGGACGCATTTACGCGCGCCGTGTCAGCCGGAGGCCGGTTCATCCGCTATGGCGGTCCGTCCTTTATCGTGGTCGTGGAGCCTGACAGCGCCGACTACATCAGGCGGGTCAAGGACGCGGGCGCACTGTTCATCGTCGATCCTCGCATCATCGCAGCGTGTCTCGCGCTGACGTCAGCCTCGCAAGAAAAAAAATGACCAGCCTCGAATCATTTCAGCGCACGGTGGCGGCGGCGCTGACGATCCTCGCTTTGATTCATGTGCCGGTGTTGGCCCTGATTTCTTGGGCCTTGGGAAGGGATGTGTATAGCTTTACCCTGGCGGCGCTCGCCTTGGCGGCGGCGCCGGCCTTGTTGCAATGGTTGCACAGGCCGATCGTGACCATCGCATTTGCTGTCGCAATCGCGCTCGTCGGCCAAGTGTCGCTCCTGGTCTTCGCCTTCAACGGACACCCGTGGCAAGTGGAGATGCATTTCTACTACTTCGTCGTCCTCGCGATGCTGTCGGGTTTCTGCGATTGGCGCATCCTGGTTGCGGCAGCGGGTTTGATCGCTCTGCATCATGCCGGGTTGAACACCATTCTTCCGGACGCGGTCTATCCGGGCGGGACCAACTATCTCCGCGTGGCCGTGCATGCCGTTGCCGTCGTGATCGAAACCGCGATGCTGATCTTTATCGGCCTCGCGATCCGCAGGGCGTTCGCCGCAGTCGATGAGGCACGGCATCTCGCCGAAGATTCGGCGGAAGAGCTCGAAAGGTTTGCCAGCCAGCAAACCGTGAATCTGGAAACGACCACGAGACGCGCCGGCCAAACCGACGAGTTGCTTGAGCGATTCAAGAGCGAGATGGCGGATTCCGTGTCCATCCTTCACAAGGCGGCCATGACCTTGCAGACGAATTCCAACAAGCTCGGCGTCGGCACCACGCGCGCCTGCGCCCAGGCCGTTGCCGCATCGGCCACGTGCGAAGAGACCTCCGGAAAAGTGAGCTCCGCCGCGCACGCCGGCGAGGAGCTTGCCCGCACCATCGCGCATGTCGGCGACAACGCGGCGCAGTCGTCGCGGCTCGCGGCCGAGGCGGTCTATGAGGCCGAGCGGACAAGCGCCACGATCGACGAAATGGCGGCGGTTGCGCATGAGATCGGCAAGGTCACCGAGCTGATCACAGCGATCGCCGGACAGACCAACCTGCTCGCGCTCAATGCAACGATCGAGGCGGCGCGCGCCGGCGAGGCCGGCCGCGGCTTCGCGGTCGTTGCCCAGGAGGTCAAGGCGCTTGCGGCGCAAACCGCGGGCGCCACCCAGGAAATCAGCTCCAAGATCGAGGCGATGCAATCCACAACCAGCCGGTCGGTGACGGCCATCGAAGGGATTTCCAAGACGATCCGCGAGCTCGACCGCTTCTCGGCGCTGATCGCGTCGGCGGTGGAGCAGCAGGCCGGCGCCGCACGGCAGATTTCCGGCGATGTCGGCGCCGCCGCCGCGAGTGCGACCCAGGTCAGCTACACGGTTGGCGAGATCGAGAACATCGCCCGGGAAACCTCGGTCGAGGTGCTGCAAATCAGCTCGGCGGTGGCGCAAATCGCCAACCAGACCCAAACGGTCCGCGAGCGAGTAGGGGCGTTTGCCAAGGAAATTCACGCGGCGCAGGCGTAACATTTCGATGAGGCGGCCATGACACCCGAGCAAGTGCAGCTGATCCGTCTGACGTTCGCGCAGGCTGTGAACCACAAGCAAGAAACCGGCCGGCTGTTCTACGAGCGGCTTTTTTCCATCGCTCCCGATACTCGTGCGATGTTCCGCTCCGACATCGATGCCCAGTCGCAAAAGCTGATGGACACGCTCGCGCTCGCGATTGGCAGCTTGCGCGATATGGCGTCGCTGGTTTCGATGCTCGAAGCGTTGGCCTTGCGGCATGTCCAATACGGCGTGCGCGACAAGCACTACGACGACGTCGGCGCTGCGCTGTTGTGGACGCTCGAGCGGATTCTCGGCCCTGCGTTCACGCCCGCGGCCCGCGACGCCTGGGGCGCGCTCTACGGAACGGTCGCGCAAGTGATGCGCAACGCCGCGAACGGCGCGCCGTCGGCAAAGTCGGCCGCCGCCGGCTAGATCATTCCACGCAAGCTATCGGTATGCGTGTGGTCAGAACACCACTACGCTCCGGATGCTCTTGCCCTGATGCATCAGGTCGAAGCCCTTGTTGATGTCGGCAAGCGGCATCGTATGGGTGATCATCGGGTCGATCTCGATCTTCCCGTCCATGTACCAGTCGACGATCTTGGGCACGTCGGTGCGGCCGCGCGCGCCGCCGAAGGCGGTGCCTTTCCAGACCCGGCCGGTGACGAGCTGGAACGGGCGGGTGGCGATCTCCTGGCCGGAGCCGGCGACACCGATGATCACGCTGACGCCCCAGCCGCGGTGCGAGCATTCCAGCGCTTGGCGCATCACCGTGACATTGCCGGTGCAGTCGAAGGTATAGTCGGCGCCGCCGATCTGGTCGGCGCCTTGCTTGGTCATGTTGACGAGATGCGCGACGAGGTCGGCGCCGGCTTCTTTGGCATTGACGAAATGCGTCATGCCGAAGCGCTCGCCCCACGACTTCTTGTCGTTGTTGATGTCGACGCCGATGATCATGTCGGCGCCGGCGAGCCGCAGCCCCTGGATGACGTTGAGCCCGATGCCGCCGAGCCCGAACACGACCGCCTTCGCGCCGGGCTCGACCTTGGCGGTGTTGAGCACCGCGCCGATGCCCGTCGTCACGCCGCAGCCGACATAGCAGACCTTGTCGAACGGGGCGTCCTCGCGGATTTTCGCGACCGCGATCTCGGGCAGCACGGTGAAATTGGCGAAGGTCGAGCAGCCCATATAGTGGTGGAGCTTCTTGCCGCCGATCGAGAAGCGCGAGCTGCCGTCCGGCATCACGCCCTGGCCCTGCGTCGCGCGGATCGCGGTGCAGAGATTGGTCTTGCGCGAGAGGCAGGACGGGCACTGCCGGCATTCGGGGGTGTAGAGCGGGATGACGTGGTCGCCCTTCTTGACCGACGTGACGCCGGGGCCGACCTCGACCACGACGCCGGCGCCCTCGTGACCCAGGATCGCGGGGAACAGCCCCTCCGGGTCGGCGCCCGACAGCGTGAACTCGTCGGTGTGGCAGATGCCGGTCGCCTTGATCTCGACCATCACCTCGCCGGCCTTCGGACCTTCGAGCTGAACCGTCGTGACTTCGAGCGGCTTGCCGGCCGCGACTGCAAGCGCCGCGCGTACGTCCATAGTCGATCTCCTGTGAAGTCCGCTATTGGAGGCGATTGTCGTCGCGACTATGCTCGATCTCAAGCAAGAAAATACGGGGAGGCATACAGTGCGAGGAATGCGCATTCCACTTGCCGCGGCTGGCCTCCTGATCGGGCTGGCGTTTGCCGCACCGGCCCATCCGCAGCCCGCGCCGCCTGGCACCTGGACGTTGAAGGCGCCGCGCCCGACCATCACCAACGAGGCCGCCGCCGTTGCGATTGGCGGGAAGCTCTACGCGCCCGGCGGCAGCCAGAACGGCAAATCGATGGACCGCCTCGATGAATACGATCCGGCGACCGATCGCTGGCGCTCGCGCGCGCCGATGCCGCAGCCGCTCGATCATCTCGGCGTCGCGGTGGTCAATAACAAGCTCTACACGTTCGGCGGCTTCATCGGGGCGGTGCACCAGGGCGCCTCCGATGCCGCGCTGGAATACGATCCGGCGACCGACACATGGCGGCGGCTGGTGCCGATGAAGGCGCCGCGCTCCGCGGTCGGCGTGGCCGCGCTCAACGGCAAGATCCATGTCATCGGCGGCCGCCTGCGCGACAACGATCTGCTCGCGACGCACGACGTCTACGATCCCGCGACCGGCCAATGGAGTGCTTCGGCGCCGCTGCCGCTCGCGCGCGACCACCTGGCCGTGGTGGCCGCGAACGGACGGATTCATGCGATCGGCGGGCGGCTCTCAACGCCCGACGAGCCGACCGCGCGGCACGACATCTACGACCCCGGCACAAACGCGTGGACGTCCGGCCCGCCGCTGCCGACGCCGCGCAGCGGCGTTGCCGCGGAAGCCTACCGGGGCATGATCCTCGTGATCGGCGGTGAGACCCGCAAGGCGACGTTTGTCGAGAACGAGGGCTACGACGTGAAGAGCGGGCAGTGGCGCACGCTCGCGCCGATGCCGGAAGGGCGGCACGGCCACGGCGTGGCGGTGATCGGTGATGCCGTCTACGTCGTCGGTGGCGCGCTCGGGCCGGGGGGCCGCGGCGTCACTGATCAGTTGATCGTGTTCACGCTGCCCTGACGGCTGCCGCAACGTGACGCGCTGGCAAGACCTGGGGACTTCCCTATGATGATGGGAAAATGAGTGCGCTGAAGACGCCGTAAAGCAAACAGGTGTGACATGTGGATAGCGCGTTGGCTCCTTTCAGGCCTCTTGTTGTTGCCGGCGTCCGCCGCATCGTCGGATCGCCTCGGTGACATCAAGGCGCGTGGAACGCTGGTCGTGGGTGTGAGTACCGCAATTCCGCCCTTCACCTTCCAGCGCGGGAGCGAGATCGTCGGCTACGACGTGGACCTCGTGCGAGGCATTGCGCAGCGGATCGGGGTCAAACTGGAGTTGCTGCCGGTCGGGGAGGCGGATCGGATCAAGGCGGTGCAAGCCGGCAAGATCGATCTTATTGCCAGCACATTCACGCGCACGCCGGAGCGCGAACGCGACGTGGCGTTCAGCCTCGACATCTTCAATTCACCGCAGGTCATGATCGTGGACAAGGCGTCCGGCCTGACGTCGGTCAAGCAAATGAACGGTGGCACCTTTGGCGTGCTGACCGGCCGCACCAGCGACCAGAACATCCGCGAAGTCATCGCGGATGCGAAATTCGTCTATCTCGACGGCTATGCGAGTGCGTTCGCCGGCCTGCGCAACAAGACCTTCATTGCCTTCGTGGCGGACAATCTGGTGCTGCGGACCAATCTCGTCCGTGAGAAGGACATGGATCGCTTCCACTTCATCGCGGATTTCTCAAAGGCGCGGAATGCCGGTTTTGGAATGCCGAAGAACGAGCCGGCGCTCAAAGAGGCCGTCGATCGGGCGCTGCTGGCGATGGAAGCGTCGGGCGAAGCCGTCAAGATCTACAATGTCTGGTTCGGCCCCGAATCCGCCGTGCCGATCGAGCGGGCGCTGCGGATCGGCGCAAGCCCCTAGTCAGTCTTTCGAGCCATCTTTGCCGGCCGGCAACTGCTTCGCGCCTTTCGGCTGGATCGCGGCTTTGACCCGATCGCGCAGGTCGGCGGGCGCGCCGATGACGTCCCGCACCACCTGTTCGAGCTCCGCGCCGGTCATCGGCTGAAGCTCGGCGCGCTGGGTGCGAGCGTCCTTGATGAATTCGGGATCCTTGAGCGCGAGGTCGAACGCGCGCCGCAGCGCCGCGACGCGTTCGGCCGGCACGCCCGGCGTGGTCGCGATGGGACGCCCGACCGTCACCGCCTTCGACATGAAATCGAGGATGTCCTGACCGGCGCCGGCGCGAGCGAGATCGCGCATCAGCGGTACGTTGGGCAGATCAGGGTCCTTGATCAGCCCCATCTGGATGATCGGGACGATCAGCTTCTTCTCGACATAGTGTGGATCGGTGCTGATGTAGCTCGCCCACGGATTGGTGGCGCGGCCTTCGACCTCGCCGCGCTCCATCGCGAGGTTGATGTCGCGGCCGTCGGGATAGCCGAAGACGATCTTGATCTTGGTGCCGACGATGTTGTTGAGCACAGCCGGCATCTGCACCGAGATCGAGCCCGCCTGGCTCGAGCCGATCACAGTCTCGCGCGCCATCAGGTCGGCGAAGGTCTTGGTGCGCGAGGTGTGCCACGTCACCAGCACCTGGTTCGACGCGCTGATGTTGCCGATCCAGTGGAAGTCGCGCAGGTCCGCCTGGAAGCTGGTGTTGAGCCCGAGCGCCTGATCGACCGGCAGGCCCTGGCTGACGATGGTGAGGATGGTGCCGTCCTGCGGCGCGATCTTGGCGACGTAGTTCGCTGCGCGAATGCCGCCGCCGCCCGGCATGTTGATCGGGATGACGGAGGGATTACCCGGAATGTGCTTGCCGATGTGCTTGCCCAGCAGCCGCGAATAGGAATCGTAGCTGCCGCCGACACCGGAGCGGATGATGAACCTGATCTGCTTTCCGGCGTAGAACTCGGCGACCGGATCGGCGAGGGCGGGAGCGGGCGTCGCCAGCGGCGAAACCAGCATCGCAATCGTCAGGCTCGTCAGCATCAGGGTCGACCGCGGCATCGCCCACCTCCGCTCAGGAGGCAAGAGACTGCCCGCCTGACGGGGTCGCCGTCTACGGTCAATTCGCCGCTGATGGCTTTGGAATTAGAGACTGTTTCGGTGAGATTGGCCGAGGTCGACCGGCAAACTCCGTCACCCTCCCCTCAGGGGAGGGTGACGGAGCAAGCGGATTGTGCCGAGTCTATTTCATCGAAACGTGATCTAGCCCTGCTTCGGCAGCACGATCTGGGTCTGGGTCACCATGGCTGCCAGCCGTCCGTCGCCGCGCGTGATGTTGGTCTGCAGCACGATGGTGGTGCGGCCGGAATGCAGCGGCGTACAGACCGCGTGGACCTTGTCGCCCCTCGGAATCGGCGCAAAGAAATTGGTCTTGCTCTCGATCGTGGCGGTCGCCTGGTTCGGGGACAGGGAGGCCGACGCCGTCATCCCGCCCATGATGTCGGCCAGCGCCATGATCGCGCCGCCGTGCATCACGTCGCGGCGGTTGCACAGGTCGTCGCGATTGGTGAGCTCGGCCTCGCTGCGCTCCGGCGAGCGGGTGATGACGTTCACGCCCATGAACTTGATGAAGGGCGAAGCATCCCATGCTTTCATGTCGATCCTCGGTGCGGTCTGAACGGAAGGAGCGGATGGCGGGGCGGCGAAGAGTCGCGAAAAGCGGCGCGCTCTTTCAAATTGCATGGACGGCTGTATTCTGTCTAGAAGGGCGATGACGGGCCGGGACGCCGCGACGCCCGTAAGGTGTTATTCTAAGCGAATTACAAGAGAACAGGCGCTCGTAGCTCAGCTGGATAGAGCACCAGACTTCGAATCTGGGGGTCGGGAGTTCGAATCTCTCCGAGCGCGCCACCAAATCAAATGCCTAACAGCTAGGGCTTGGTCTTCGGGTTCGGGACACAAGTCCCGGTTCTGACCGGTCCCGTCTTGAGAGCGTCTTGGCATTGAGCCAGGGTCTGGAAGTGGCAGGTGAGGGCGCCGTCGGCGGACTGCAGACAGTATGGTTGGTCCTGCTGCGCGGATGCTTCGTTGAGCGGTCCGAACGTAGCCGCGAGCACGATGATAATCGCAAAAGTCTTCATGGTGCCTTCCAACGACTGTCCAGAAGGTAAACGACCGCTTGTACCTATTGTTCCGAACTAGTCGGACCTGCGGCATAGGAGGCGTTGAGAGGTTAGACAAGAGAACCCCGCTGTTCGCGGGATTCTCTTTCTGGAGCAGGCTATTTCTTCTTCGGTGCCGCGGAGTCCGTGGACAATTCTGGAGCCAGGGCGATCCGTACCCGGAGGCGTTTGAGCAGTCCCGGACTTGGGCGTGCCGGTCGTCCCAGGATTGCCACCACCCTTTTTGTCGGGGTTGGGCTTTGCAGATTGCCCGGATGACTCGCCGCCCGGACGGTCAGTGCCTGGCGGAGTGTTTTGCGCATAGCTGTAGCCGGCAGCGGCTACGGTGAGCGCAAACGCTAAAGCGAGATATTTGGTCATGATGGTTCCTCAGCATTCCTCGTGCGCGGATCAATCGCCGGTGCATCACAAGCGTTCCGGGGATGCCGCGTTTTTGATCTGGGGAACGAACGATGTTGAGGTGGCGTGATAACCTATGTTGCGCAGAGGGTGCCTATCGCGGGTAGCAACGCTCGTCGCAACCGAGCTGGGCGAGTTCGGATAACATGGGTTATTGTCGCGCCGGAGCAGGCGCCCTCGAACCGCAAGTTCTGATCGCGTGACTTCTACATGCAGAACCAATCCCTGACGTCCGCAGGAAGCGCGCGAGCTTGCCGACAAGGTGGCCGCGATACCCTTCTGGTTCCATTCCATCGACCTCGGGATGGGTGTGATCACGCCCGGGGTCAAACCTCATGAATCGCACCAGCGGGAATTGGCGTCCTTTCGTTTGCCCGACCTGCGCGGCAAGTGCGTGCTCGACATCGGCGCCTGGGATGGGTTCTACAGCTTTGCCGCCGAGCGGCTCGGGGCCGCCCGCGTCGTGGCGCTCGACCATCACGTCTGGGCTTTGGATCGGGCGGCCAAGAACCGGTACAAGGCCGCGTGCAAGGAACAAGGCGTCCTGCAGCAACACCCGAGCCGTGTCCCGGGCTTGTGGCGCTTTGACGAACTGCCCGGGAAACGGGGCTTCGACCTCGCGCACGCGGTCTTGCAAAGCCGGGTCGAGGCGGTGGTCGGCGATCTGATGACGCTGGAGCCCGAATCCCTCGGGCAGTTCGACGTCGTGCTGTACCTCGGCGTTCTCTACCACATGGAGCATCCGCTCGAAGCTCTCACGCGGGTACGCCGGCTGACGAAAGAGGTTGCGGTTATCGAAACCGAGGCCGTCGCGATCGGCGGGCATGACGACCGGGCCTTGTGCGAGTTTTTCCCGTTGACCGGACAATTGCACGATGACCCGACAAACTTCTGGGCGCCGACCGCGGCCGCCCTTGTCGGCCTCTGCGAGAGGGCGGGCTTCAGCGGCGTCGACGTGTTGACGACCCCGCCCAAGCCGGACCAAGGACAGATCGCGCGCTACCGGCTGGTGGCTCACGCCTTTGCGTGAAGGCACGCTCGCGGCTTCACTGCGTGAAATGCTTTATCTGTGACGTTCGAGATGCTGCCGGAGCAGAGCCATGTTCCGGCGGTTCGAACGCCAAAGCGCGTCGAACACGTCGCCGACGACAGGCACGGCACCCACGAAGCCATCCAAAGCGACGTTGGCGAGCATGCGAACGATGAGGTGCTTCGGCGCCCCAAGCTGGTACGCTTGATGCACGATATAAAGGGACGTAGCGGTGGTTACGGCGTCACCGATGCCAGGCACCAGTCCTATGAGCGCATCGAGACCAAACCGAATATTGGTGCCCGGCACCACCAAGGCGGTGTCGAGCAGCCTCGCCAGCGCGTCAAGTCTCGCGAAGCGATCGGCACGAGGGCGCCGTTCAGTCGTTTGTGAGTTGAAAGTCCAAGCGTGTGTCGCGTTCATGGCGCTGAAATGGGAATCGGCGGGATAATTGCAAGTATCCTGGGACGCGGCTCAGGCGAGAGCGCGCCGCGCGCCGGGTTCCACACAACATGGGTTATGACCGTTCCCGCCGTGCGAGTGAAAATATGTGGATCGCGAGCCCTCGGCGCGACTACCGCATTCCATGTCGCGGGTGCTAATGAGATGCTGATCTCAAGAGAAGCAGCGGCAATATCGCACTGCAGGGGAGGGGTAAGATGTTCCGATATCTTGTTTTGGTTGCGACGCTGGTTTCTGTGCCGGCCATCGCCGTTGCTCAGAGCGAGCGCGATCGCGGCGACAAAGCTTGCCGTGCAGATGTGCAACGAATGTGCAAGAGCGTCATCGAGCAAGGGGACATGGCGATACTGGCCTGCTTGCAAACCAACGAACGTCGGCTAAGCGGGAATTGCAGAAAGTTCCTGCAGGAGGTGGGCCAACTGAACTAAACCGCGCGTCCTCCGAGGCGCGGCGATTTGCGTGCGGCAGAGAGGCTGTGACGCAAAAAACACTGACCGCAATGAAACCTGCCAACGCCGCGTTGGTTGGATTCTACACACCGCTACTCCGCCTTGGTTCCTCAAGCTCTGGGGCCAACGCCCGGGTAGCGGAGGCGAGAGCGTCAGGCGGATGCCGGTTCTCGCTACGGGGAAGGGCGGAAAGCGCGTTGGACAAACGCGATTCCTTCTCCGATTAAGAAGCCCGGCCTCCGGCGAGAGGCCGGGCTTTTTGCCATCGCGGCCGTCGATCACGATCGAAAGAGCGCGGGAGCGGTTTTGCTGCTGGATTGTCGGCGGGAGCCGCTGAGGATCGGCGTTACGCCTTCTCCTCGTCCACTTTGATCAGCGTATAGACCACGGACGGCTCGATCGCGAGGAACCCGTAAGGCGTCGCGACAGCAACAATGAGAATCTCGGTCACGGCGTAAGCCCCGTCCTTGTTCCGGACGCGGTCCATCTGCTTGCCGGAGACATAAGCGATGCCGGCGACGAGGCAGGGAGCCGATGTGGTGCTGGTTTCGTTGTCGGCGGCGATCGCAGCCTGAATGTCCTGATTCTGGGTGGCGAATTGCTGCGCCTTCTCGGCCGTGCCGCAGATCACGAGCTTGGCCGCCTGCACGTCCTCCGAGCGCACGTTGTCCGCCCTCGCGCCCAAGGCGGCAAACAACGACAGGACGATAAAGACGATGACTTTGGTGATGGCGTTCATGGGCGGCCTCCTGGGGCCGTGATCGGTCCGCCATCCCAACGCAGGCCGGGCGCACGAAGTTCCAGGGCGGCCGGAACTCATTGGTCCGGCTACAAGTTCTCCGGCGGAGGGTCTGGGTCCAGGAGGACGAAAATGCCGCCCGCACCGCTGAAAGTGCTTGCCTTCAATTGCAGCCTCAAAGGCGCCCGCGACAAGGAGAAGTCGTCGACCGACGTGCTGCTCACGCAGGTGCTCGAGGCTCTCGCGGGGCACGGCGCCAAGGGTGAGATCGTCCGCGCCGTCGATCACAACATCAAGCCGGGCGTGACGTCGAACGAGGGCAGGGGCGATGCCTGGCCGAAGCTTCGCAAGCGCGTCGTCGACGCCGACATCCTGGTGATCGGCACGCCAGTCTGGCTCGGCCAGCCGTCGAGCGTCGCCAAACGCGTGCTCGAACGCATGGATGCGTTCCTCGGCGAGAAGGACGAGCGCGGCCGCATGCCGTCTTACGGAAAGGTCGCGATTGCCGTCGTGGTGGGCAACGAGGACGGCGCGCATCACTGCGCCGCCGAGATCACCGCGGCTCTCCTCGAGGTCGGCTTCACCATACCGTCCGGCGGTTCGACCTACTGGGTCGGCGAAGCGATGGGCGACAAGGACTACAAGGATCTGCTGCGGACGCCGAAATGGTTGGCCAAGTGGAATCCGATGCTGGCCTCGAACGCGGCGCATCTGGCGCGGCTGCTCAAGAACGAGAACTATCCGGGTATCGAGGGCGGCCGCTAGTTCAGAACCACGACGCCGGTCCCGATGGCGATGCGCTTCTCGAGATCGACCACGTCATCGTTCACGAGCCGGAAGCAGCCGAGCGTCGGCGCCTGGCCGATCGATTTCGGCGCATTGGTGCCGTGAATTCCAGGAAGGCTGCTTTCGAAATACATCGCATAGGCGCCCAAAGGATTTCCGGGCCCGCCGGCGACGCGGTCAGGATATTTGCGGCGCTTCAGCAGAGCAGGCGAGGGGGTCCATTCCGGCCACTGCGACTTGCTCTGAATCCGGTAAAGGCCGGCGCCGACGTCGCATTCGCCACCAACGCCGATCCCGTAACGCCACGCTCTCGCTTGCGGCTGCACGAGATAGAGAAACCGCTGTGAGCGGTCGACGACGACCATTCCGGGAGAATAGACGGTCCGGTAATAGACCGCCTGTCGCCGGAGATAGTAGGGAAGGCCGTTCTCGCTTGAGCCGCCATCGACGCCCGGCTCCAGATCGTCTCCGTCGAGCGCCGGGCGGGACGCCACTGCTTTCTTCGCCTCCGCTGTCTTCGCCACGCCACCACCGGCTGGCGCCTTGGTCGCGGACGTCTGCGGAGAGGGCGCCGGTCCGCCACGGAAGGCGTAGACCGCGAGCCCGATCAACAGAACGCCCAGCAATCCCGCCCCGCTGATCACCGCGACGCGGCTGATGCCGCGCTTCGGTTCCACCGGAGCCACCACCTCCGGCGGCGTGCGCGGCCGGCCGGCAGCAGGCTCATGCCGCCGAGACCGTCCGATCAATTCGCTTGTGGTGCGCCTCGCGACTTCGGCCTCGATGCGGTCGGTGGCAGCGTCGAAATTCGCGATCTCCGCGACGGCCGCATCATCCGTCCAGCGGTCGCGGTCACTCTCGAGTTGGTCGATGAGCAGCCCGCGGGCGCGCTTGAACAGAGTGGCGCGCGCCTGCGCCGTGTTGGGATCGAGCGAGGCGACGGCGCGCGAGAGAATGGAGTAATAGTCCGTCAACGGGATGCTCCCTTCGAGCACCGCAGGTGTCAGGTCAGAGGCGCGGCCGCACTAGCGGATCGGCGGCGCATACTGGATGCCACCGTTGGACCAAAGGCTGTTGATGCCGCGGGGGATCGCCAACCGAGAGCCGGTGCCGACGTTCCGTTCAAAGATCTCTCCGTAGTTGCCTACATGGCGAACAATGCGAACCACCCAGTCGTTGGTCAGGCCGAGCTGCTGGCCGTAGTTCTCTTCGGCGCCGACGAGGCGCCTCACGTCCGGTTTGGTTGACGTGAGCGCTTCGTCGATCGTCTTCGAACTCACGCCAAGCTCTTCGGCATTGACCATCGCGAAATGCGTCCACTTCACGATGCCGAGCCATTGGTCGTCGCCAGACCGCACAAACGGTCCGAGCGGCTCCTTAGAGATGATGTCCGGCAAGACGACATGGTCGTCGGGAGACTTCAGCACCAGTCTTGCGGCAAAAAGCTGCGAGGTGTCGCTGGTCGCGACCGAACACTTTCCGCTGTCATAGGCCTTCAGCAACTCGTCCGCGGTCGCAAGCGCGACGATCTCATGCTTCATATTGTTGGCGCGGAAAAAGTCCGCGACGTTGAGTGCGCTGGTGGTGTCCTTCTGCACGCAGATCGACGCTCCGTTGAGTTCGAGCGCCGACGTGGCGTTGGTGCTGCGCCGGACCAGGAAGCCCTGGCCGTCGTAGTAGGTCACGGCCGCGAAGTTCAGCTTGAGCGGCGCCTCGCGCGAGAATGTCCAGGTCGTATTGCGCGACAGGACGTCGATCTTGTCCGCCTGGAGCGCCGGCAACCGCTCACTGTTGCTGAGCGGCGTGTATTGCACCTTGCCCGGATCATTGAAGATCGCGGCGGCGAGCGCACGGCAGAGGTCGATGTCGAACCCGCTCCAGCTCCCTTGCGCGTCGCGCGCCGAGAACCCGGGCAGCGCGGGATTGACGCCGCAATTCACGCTGCCGCGCGCCTTCACTTTCTCAAGCGTCTGCGCGGAGGCCGCGGCGGGCAGGAGCAGCCCTGCGCCGAGCGAAAGGAGCGCGCAGAAAACACGCGCGGACGATGTTACGGATGTCGGCATGTCAAACCTCACAAACTGGGTCGTTGTCGCACGACGACCTTGGTACCTACCGGGACGCGCCCGTACAAATCGGCGACGTCGTCGTTCACGAGCCGGAAACATCCGGACGAGACGGCGCTTCCGATTGTTTGCGGCTGATTGGTGCCATGGATGCGATAGATGGTGGCGCCAAGATAGAGCGCCCGCGCGCCCATGGGGTTGCCGGGACCGCCGGCCATGAAGCGCGGCAGGTATGGCTGCCGCTGGATCATCTCCGGCGGCGGCGTCCAGTCGGGCCACTCAGCCTTCTTAGTGATCTTGAGCAGGCCTTGCCACTGGAATCCCTCGCGGCCGACGCCGATCCCGTAGCGGATCGCGCGATTGTTTCCCTGGACGAGATACAGGTAGCGATCGGCGGTATCGACGATGATCGTGCCGGGGGGCTCGTTGGTGCGGTAGAAGACCGCCTGGCGCTGAAACGCCGCAGGCAGTTGCTCGTCGCTCGGATTGGGGACGACGCCGGGCTGGTCGTCGATCGCCATGGTGCGGCCAGGCTGCGCCCAGGAATGCCCGGCTGGAGGTCGCCCACACACCGCAGGCGACCGCGGCGATCGCACAGGCAGAGACCAATATGCGCATGTTACAGTCCTGTTTGCTGGGGCAGCGCTGCTTCTTGTCCGGATCATTATACGCCGTAAGTCGCTGTACAATCCATATGTTCGCGACGGTCTTAGGGGGGAGGGCGGATTTGAAATTTGTGGTTTTTATGGCGGTCGGCGTTCTCGGCGCCGGCGCCCCGGCGTCGGCGCAGGAGGCCGCCTCGTTCTACGCCGGCCAGACCATCCGCATGATCATCGGCTATCCGACCGGCGGCTCGAACGACATCTACGCCCGCACCGTCGCCCAGCACATCGGCAAACACATCCCGGGCTCGCCGCGTGTCATCGCGGTCAACATGCCGGGGGCGGGCAGCATGCTGGCCGCCAACCACCTCTTCAGCGTGGCGCCGCGCGACGGCAGCGTGATCGCCTCGGTGTCGCAGGGCATTCCCTTGCAGGCCAAGCTCAATTACCCGGAGGTGCGCTACGAGGCCGGCAAGTTCAACTGGATCGGCCGTATGGCGCAGTCGACCAGCGTCACCATGGTGTGGCACACGGCCAAGGCCATGACGTTCGCCGACGCGCTGCGCAGCGAAGTCACGCTGAGCGCGACCGGCGCGGGCTCGACGGTGGCGATCTATCCCCAAGTGATGAATGAGCTGCTCAAGTCCCGCTTCAAGCTGATCATGGGATACAAGGGCTCCGGCGAAGGCATGCTGGCCATGCAGCGTGGCGAGGTGGACGGTCACTCGACCACCTGGGAGGCGGTGAAAGCGGTGCATCCGGATTGGGTGCCGAAGCGCCAGGTGCGCGTCCTGGTGCAGCACGCGATCAACCGTCATAGCGAATTGCCGGATGCGCCGACGTCGGTCGAGCTCGCCGCCAATCCCGACGACCGTGCGGTGATGCGCGTCATCATGGGCGCGAACGAGGTCGGGAAATCCTATTTCACCACGCCCGGCGTGCCGCCGGAGCGGGTGCAGGCGCTGCGGCGCGCTTTCGACGCCATGATCAAGGACCCGGCCTTCATCGAGGCGGTCGGGAAAATCCGCGGCGAGATCGGCGCATTGACCGGCGAGGAGGTGCAGGCGCTGATTGCGGAGCTCGACACGCTGCCGCAATCGCTGTTCGACCGGGTGAAGTCGGTCTACAACGAGCGCTGAAGTCGAACAGAAGCCGGAAAAAATGGCACTCAAAGTCCCGCCGCTCGCCACCACCCATGTCGGCAGCATGCCGCGCCCGCGCTGGATGGGCGAAACCGAGCGCAACCGCGTCACCTTCCGTCTGGAGGGCAAGGCGCTCGACGAGGCGCAGGACGACGCCACCATCGTGACGCTGCGCGAGCAGGAGGCGCTCGGCATCGACGTCGTGACCGACGGCGAGCAGCGCCGCGAAGGGTTCATCTTCCATATGTGCCGGACCTGGGACGGTATCGATCTCGTCAACCAGGTGCAGAAGGAGGTCTACCGCCGCCGCAACCAGCCGCGCTTGGTCCCGCGCGTCACCGGCAAGCTCAAGCGCCGCTCGGCGGCGACCGTCGACGACGTGAAATTCGCCAAGGCCTATACCGACCGGCCGGTGAAGATGGCGCTCGCCGGGCCGATGACGGTGATCGATAGTTCGCTCAACGACGCCTACAAGGACGAAGGCGAGATGGCGATGGACATCGCCGCCGCCGTGAATGCCGAGCTGCTCGATCTGCAGGCCGCCGGCTGCGACCTGCTGCAGCTCGATGAGCCGGCGATGACCCGCTACCACGAGAAGGTCTTCGACTATGGCGCCGCCGCGCTCGACCGCTGCCTCCAGGGCGTGACGGTGCCGGTGATCGTGCACCTCTGCTACGGCTATCCCGGCGGCGCCTCGCTCCAGCACCAGTATACGTATCCGGAACTGCTCGACCGCTTGATGGAGACGCGCATCGCGGGCTTCACCGTGGAGTTCGGGCGCAGCACCTACGATCCCGCAATCCTGAAACCGTACCGCGAGCGGCTGTTCCTGTTCGGCTGCATCGATCCCGGCAACACACCGGCGCCCACGGTCGACGAGGTGAAGCGCCGCATCGCCGGCGCGCTCGACTATCTCGATCCGGCGCGGGTGATGCTCTCACCCGATTGCGGGTTGATGACGATCAGCCGCGACCTCGCGCGCGACAAGCTCAAGGTCATGGTCGCGGCGGCGCAGGATTTGCGGAAGGGGATCTAGACGATGTCATAGTCTGCCGGAAAAGTGGCACGGGCATTACGCAGCAGAAGGCCGCACCAATCGAGAACTCAGAAGTCGTCGGGGCAGGGGTCGATCATGGCCCACAGTTCCGGGCCGTTGCGCACGCGCTTCATTTCCGGCGTGAGGCCGCCCTTGCGGCTGATCCAGTTCTTCACCGAGGCCGGGTAGTAGGACATCAGATCGTTGGTGCCGGCGTAGCTCGTCACCTTCACGCCGAATGTGTAGGTCTTGTCGTAATACGCGGCATGGAAGCCGAGGCTCGCGCGCGGCGTCACGCAAACTTTGTTCAGCGGCACGATCCCGAGCACCAGCGTGCAGGCAGAGTTGCAGATGCCGTCAATGATGACGCGCTCGCCCCGATCGCGGATCTGCGTGTACTTGGCTTTGTACTGATCGACCAGCCCGCCGAAATCGCGCGTGATGCGGTACTCCGCCTGAGCGGGCACGCTCGCCAGCACGAGCAGGGCGGACAAGAAAAGCCGCACGAACCGATTCCCCCGATACCCCGCCCCAATAGCGGGAATCTCCCGATAACATGGCAATATGGGCCACAATCAAGCGGCGAAAATTTGTCCTCATTTTCTCAGCCTGTTATGGGCGTTTGGTTAACTCCCGCATCACGTTTATGCCCCAATTGGTTGTAGACCCGCGAAAGCACCCATTTAACTGCCGTTTGCCGGCGACTTTGCTGCTCACGCGGCGCAGGTCACCCATGCCGTCACAACCACGAACTGTTGATTGAGAGGTCACCGTCGCGACACGCTCGTGCGGTCTGATCTGCGGCAACACGAATCAAACACGAGGAGGGAATCATGGGTGTGCTCATGATCCAGTGCCCTTCTACCGGCCGAGAAGTGTCTACCGGTATCGAGATGCTCGATGTCGATCAGCTTCCGGCGGTGAAGGCGACGACGATATGTCCCGCGTGCGGCCGCGTTCACGAATGGACCAAGCACGACGCGTGGCTTGGTGACGGCGGCCTTCAGTATCGCGTCTTCGTCGCGCACTGACTGACGTCCACATGAATATAAAGGGGGCCGCGCGGTGAAGCGCGGCCCCCTTGTTTTGACGACGACAATCGTACCGCTTACTTGCCCGGCTGCGGGACGATGCGGATGTAGGGCTTCGGCGATTTCCAGCCTTGCGGATAGGTCTTCTTGGCGTCGTCGTCGGACACCGAGCCGGCGATGATGACGTCTTCGCCGTGCTTCCAGTTCACCGGCGTCGCGACCTTGTGCTTGGCGGTGAGCTGCAGCGAGTCGATCACGCGCAGCACCTCGTCGAAATTCCGGCCGGTGGTCATCGGATAGACGAGGATCAGCTTGATCTTCTTGTCCGGGCCGATGACGAACACGTTGCGCACGGTCTGATTGTCCATCGCGGTGCGCTTTGAGGCGTCGCCGTCGGCGGCCGGCGGGCAACATGCCCCAGGCCTTGGAGATCGAGAGATCGGTGTCGCCGATCATCGGATAGTTCGGCGCGAAACCTTGCGTCTCCTTGATGTCGTTCGCCCACTTCGAGTGGTTCTCGACCGGATCGACCGAGAGGCCGATGATCTTGACGCCGCGCTTGTCGAACTCCGGCTTGATCCGGGCCATGTAGCCGAGCTCGGTGGTGCACACCGGCGTGAAGTCCTTCGGATGAGAGAACAGGACGGCCCAGGAATTGCCGAGCCAGTCATGAAACCGGATCTTGCCCTCGGTCGTCTGGGCTTCGAAATCCGGCGCCGTATCGCCAATCTGCAACGCCATGGCACACCTCCGCGTGTGGTCCGTCTGTGGTGGGAAAGCCGATCCGAAGACCGCCTCGCGTCGGATATAGGGCCAGGAACTCGACTGGCAAGCGGGCCAAATGGATCGGCTGTTCCAGTCACGATCGGGAGAATGGTGGTATCCGCGGGTGCTGGCTGGTGGAAGCCTGTGCTGCCATACCGTCCTGCCACGGTTCGACGGCAGGGCTTTCAATCCCCGCGATTCGGACGCGGAGTCAGGGGCTTCCCGTAACCACCTAACGTTTTTCCGCAATGCCCCAACTTTGCCATGCCTGCGCCGCATCGCCGGTCCAGCTCGCTTGCTATTTTGTGTCTCGTTGAGCCGTTGAACCAAATCCCAAGGTCCCGCGACTAACCCCTATCCGGAACCCCCGGTGCGCCAGGCGCGTTGGAGGTTACGGGCAGGGACGGGAGTCAACAATAATGACGGACTTCAATCGCTTCGCCGATCTCCAGTCGCTGCTGGCGGCCATTGCCGCGTCGCCGATCATCGTGCCGGCGCCGAAGGTCCCGCGACTTCGCCGACGTGGTGCCAGCGTCAGCCTGCCGACATCGACACCGTCATTCTCGACTGGCTTCGCTCGCATGTGCCGCAATCCGCGGCGCTTTCCTAAGCTTCCAGACATTATCGACCGAAGCCGCCGGCCGTCGCGCCGTGCCGTTGCCTATCCCCGTGCGCCCTTGACCGCCTAGAATTGGACCTGGTCACCGGAGCCGGGGCCGACAGGCATGGATACCGACGAACTGCTGGCGCGATTTGCGGTCGCGCTTGGCATTGGGCTTTTGATCGGGCTCGAGCGCGGCTGGCGTGCGCGCGACGAGAAGCCGGGCAGCCGGGCCGCGGGATTCCGCACCTTTGCCATTTCGGGTCTGCTCGGCGGCGTGGTGGGCGCGCTTGCGCATGCCGCCGGCGGCGCCGCAACCGCGGGCGGCGGCGCGGTGATCGGGATCGCGCTGGCCGCGTTCGCGGCGGTGATGACCGTGTTCTGCCTGGAGGAAAATCGCGCCGACAAGAACTTTTCGGCGACCACCGCGATCGCCGCCATTCTCACCTTCGCGCTCGGCGCCTATGCGCTGCTTGGCGACATGCGCGTCGCGGCAGCGGTCGCGGTGGTGGCCGCGGGCTCCTGGCGCTGCGCGAAAGCCTGCATGGCTGGGTGCAAGTCGCTGACCTGGCCGGAGCTGCGCTCCGGGCTCATCCTGCTGGCGATGACGTTCATCGCGCTGCCGGTCGTTCCCGACGACCCGGTCGGCCCGTTCGGCGGCGTCAATCCGCGCGAAATCTGGCTGATCGCGATCGTGCTCGCCGGCGTGTCGTTCCTCGGCTACGCGGCGGTGAAGTATTTCGGCGAGCGGCACGGCGTCTTGCTGGCGGCTGCGGCCGGCGGGCTCGTCTCGTCGACCGCGGTCACGCTTCGCCAATGCGCGGCGCGCGGCAGCAGGCGAGGGCTCGCCGCAATTGCTGGCGGCCGGCGTGTCGCTGGCGACGGCAGTGTCGTTCGTGCGCGTGCTCGCCATCGTCGCCGTGCTGCAGGCCAAGCCTGCTGGTGCTGCTTGCGCCGCCGCTTGCCGCTGCGACGATCGTGGCCGTCGGTCTTGCCGTCTTCTGGGTCTATTGGCGCGCAAGACGAGGACAGCGAACAAACGGCGGTGAAGTTCCGCAATCCGTTCGGCTTCTGGTCGGTGATCGGGTTGGCGCTTTCCATGGGCGTCGATCATCCTGCTCGGGCGCTTCCTCGACCAATATTTCGGGTCGGCCGGCGCCGATCATCGGTGCGGCGGCGCTCGGGCTGTTCGACGTCGATGCGGTGACGGTGTCGATGGCGCGGCTGGTGCCGCAGCCGCTGAGCGTCGGCGACGGGGCTTTTGCGATCCTGGCGGCGGTCGCGAGCAATACCCTGAGCAAGCTGTCATCGGCGCGGGCCTGGGCCGTGGCCGCTTCGCGCTCGACATCGCGCTGATGTCGTTCGCGGTGTCGGCGGCCGCGCTTGCGGCGCTGTGGCCGGCATTGCTGTTGGCGCCGGTCAGTTGACAATAGTCCGGCTGGCCGCGACCTTCCGCGCACTCAATGTTCAAGCGCATCCTGATTGCCAATCGCGGCGAAATCGCCTGCCGGATCATCAAGACCGCGCGCCGGCTCGGCATCGCGACGGTGGCGGTCTATTCCGACGCGGACAAGGACGCGCTGCACGTCGAGATGGCGGATCAGGCGGTGCGGATCGGGCCGCCGCCCGCGGCCGAGAGCTACCTCTCGATCGAGGCGATCGTTGCCGCCTGCCGCTCAAGCCAACGCCGACGCGGTGCACCCCGGCTACGGCTTCCTCTCCGAGCGGGCGGCGTTCCCGCGCGCGCTCGCCAAAGCCGGCATCGTCTTCATCGGTCCCCATCCGGACGCGATCGACGCCATGGGCGACAAGATCGCGGCCAAGCAGGCGGCCGGCAAGGCCAAGGTCTCGACCGTGCCCGGCTATCAGGGCGAGATCGCCGACGAGGCGCAGGCGCAAAAGGTCGCCGCCGAGATCGGCTATCCGGTGATGATCAAGGCGGCGGCGGGCGGCGGCGGCAAGGGGCTGCGGATCGCGCACGACAAAGCCGAGGTCGCCGAAGGTTTTCTGCGCGCGCGCTCGGAGGCCAAGAGCTCGTTCGGCGACGACCGCGTGTTCATCGAGAAATACATCGAGAACCCGCGCCATATCGAAATCCAGGTGCTCGGCGACAAGCACGGCAATGTCATCCATCTCGGCGAGCGAGAATGCTCGATCCAGCGCCGCAACCAGAAGATCGTGGAGGAGGCGCCGTCGCCGCTGCTCGACGAAGCAACGCGTAAGAAGATGGGCGCGCAGGCGGTCGCGCTGGCCAAGGCCGTCGGCTACGACTCCGCCGGTACCGTGGAATTCGTCGCTGCCCAGGACAAGACGTTCTACTTCCTGGAGATGAATACGCGGCTGCAGGTCGAGCATCCGGTAACGGAGCTGGTCACGGGTCTCGATCTGGTGGAACAGATGATCCGCGTCGCCGCGGGCGAAAAGCTTGCGATCAAGCAGAGCGACGTCAAGCTCACGGGCTCCGCGATCGAGACCCGCATCTATGCCGAGGACCCGAATCGCAATTTCCTGCCGTCGACCGGCCGGCTCACGCGTTATCGGCCGCCGGCGGAAACCAGCAAAGGCGGCGTCACGGTTCGTGTCGACGCCGGCGTGACCGAGGGCTCGGAGATTTCGCTGTTCTACGATCCGATGATCGCGAAGCTCGTCACCCACGCGCCGAAGCGGCATCGCGCGATCGCGGCGCAGGCCGACGCGCTCGACGCCTTCGTGATCGACGGCATCCGCCACAACATTCCGTTTCTGGCGGCGCTGATGCAGCTCGAGCGCTGGCGGAAAGGGAAGCTGTCGACCGGCTTCATCGCCGAGGAATTCCCAAAAGGCTTCCATCCGGTGGCGCCGGCCGGTGAGGCGGGGCAGACGCTGGCGGCGGTCGCGGCCGCGATCGACCATGTGCTCGGCGAGCGCAAGCGCCGGATTTCCGGCCAGCGGCCGGACGCGTCCGTGACGCGCGAGCGCCGGCGCGTCGTTCGGCTCGGCGACGCCGAATTCGCGCTCGACATCTACCGCGAGGACGACGGGCTGGCGGTGCGTTTCGACGGCGGCGGCAAGCGTTATGTCGTCTCCTCGGACTGGAAGCCGGGCGAGGCGCTCTGGACGGGCACGGTCGACAACGATCCGGTGTCCGTGCAGGTGCGGCCGGTGCCGAACGGCTTCGACCTGATGCATCGCGGCGCCGACGTCCGCGCCTATGTCTTCACCGAGCGCGAGGCCGAGGTTGCCCGCCTGGTGCCCTTGCGGGTGGTTGCCGACGGCGGCAAGGCGGTGCGCTGCCCGATGCCCGGCCAAGTGGTCTCGATCGCGGTCGCCGAGGGACAGGAGGTCAAGGCGGGCGAGGCGCTGGCGGTGGTCGAGGCGATGAAGATGGAGAACGTGCTGCGCGCCGAGCGCGACGGCGTCGTCAAGCGCATCCACGTACGCCCGGGCGACAGCCTCGCGGTCGATGCGGTGATCCTCGAATTCGCGTGAGCGCGGAACCGCGCGCAATCCCAGGTGAATTCCGGCCGATGCCATGCCACCATCCGGTGGATGGCCTCGCTCACCGACCTTCTCCGCCGCCGGCCGCATCGCGCCAAAGCCGTTCGCGCTGGGCACCATCGCCGTCTATGCCGCAAGTTTCCTGTCGCAATTCCTCCTGGCTGCGCCGGTCACCGCGCGGGCGAGCGTCGTTCCGTTCGTGCTGGCGCAGGTCGTGATCGGCTGGAGCTGGTATGTGCTGCATGCCAAACGCCTGCGCGACGCCGGCCGCCCGACCGGTGCGGCTGTCGCGCTGACGGTGCTCTATGCGCTCGCGATCGTCCTGCTGCTCCTGGTGATGGTCGCGGCCAACGCGCCGGGGCAGGGGAACGGACCCGGGGACACGCCGTTCGCGGGGATCTTTCAGATATTCCTGTTGCTGTTCCTGGTCGGCATGGTGCTTGGCGATCCGAACCTCGGCATGTTCGGCTACATCATCCTCGGCGTGCTCGCACTGGTGATGTTGCCGATGGTGATCGCCATCGTCTTCACGATCTGGGCCGGCACCAGGCCAAGCGCGCCGGCCGCGTCATGACGCGGTACTTCGCATACGGCTCGAACATGAGCCGGCCGCATATGCGAGGGCGTTGCCCCGGCGCAATCGCGCTCGGTACGGCCACGCTGTCGGGATGGCGGTTCGTCATCAACCCGGAAGGCTATGGCTCGATCGCGCCGCAACCGGGCGGCATCGTTCACGGCGTGCTCTGGGAGCTTACCGCGCGCGATCTCGCCGCGCTCAATGCCTACGAGAACGTGCAAGGCCATCTCTACATGCGGCGGATCCTGCCGGTGCTGCATGACAGCATGCGCGAGCAGGCGCTGGTCTATGTCGCGCGGCGGCAAGGCGAGGGGACGCCGCGCCCCGGCTACATCGCCATCGTGGTCGCCGCGGCGCGCGACTGGGGACTGCCGGAGCCCTATATTCGTTCGCTGATGCGCTGGTCGCCGTCGGCATGGCAAGGCGCGCGGGCGCGAGACACCGGAGAGGTCGGATGAGCGACGTCATCATCCGCCGCGTCGTGGTGCGGGGCCGCGTGCAGGGCGTCGGCTATCGCGCCTGGACCGAGGACACCGCGATCCTCAACGGCCTCGACGGCTGGGTGCGCAACCGGCGCGACGGCACGGTCGAGGCGGTGTTCGCCGGGCGCGCCGAGGCGGTCGACGGGATGATCGACGCCTGCCGGCGCGGTCCGGACAGCGCCCGCGTCGATGCTGTCGACGTCTACGACGCCGGGCCGTCCGAGCTTGCCATGGGGCGGGGCGAAGACGGGTTTTCGGTGCTGCCGACGGTGTGACGCGCTACGCAGAACTTTTCGTCCGCCCAAACAGCGCCTCGAATTCGCGCCGCAGCGCGGCGTCCACCTCCGCCATGCTCGCATCGATGCCGAGATCGGCCAGGCTGGTGACGCCATAGCGGGCATCGGAGACTCCGCACGGCACGATGCCGGAGAAATGCGCAAGCGCGGGCGCGACATTCAGGGCAATGCCGTGCAGCGTCACCCAGCGCTGCACCCGGATGCCGATGGCGGCGATCTTGTCTTCGTGCCCCGCGCCCTTGTCCGGCCGCCGCACCCACACGCCGATGCGCTCCTCGCGCCGGCCGCCGTCGACGCCGAATGACGCGAGCGTGCGGATGATCCATTCCTCCAGCGTCACGACGAAGCGCCGCACGTCGGGACCGCGCCGCTTGAGGTCGAGCATCACATAGGCGATGCGCTGGCCGGGCCCGTGGTAGGTGAACTGGCCGCCGCGGCCCGTGTTGTGCACGGGGAAGCGCGCCTCGATCAGTTCCTCGGGCCTGGCGCTGGTACCGGCGGTGTAGAGCGGCGGGTGCTCGACCAGCCAGACCAGCTCGGGGGCGCGGCCGTCGGCGATTGCGGCGGCGCGGGCGCCCATGGCGGCCACCGCCTCCTCATAAGGCACCGGATTCGCGGCCACGCGCCACTCCACCGGCGCCAATTCGGCTGCCGGATGAAGCGTTTCCACGAGCTCGCTGCGCACGTTAACCACCTCGTAACCATACCGTGGTGACTTGGGACCGTCACATCCCAGGACCCATCAAGGACAACCCAGTGCCCACACTCGACAAGGTCGCGCTCGATATCCAGGTGGTGCTCGGCACCACAACCATGCCGATCCACCAGGTCCTGCGGCTCGGCCGCGGCGCCATCATCGAGCTTGAGGCGACGGAGGATGACGAGGTGGAAATCCTCGCCAACAACTTCAAGGTCGCCACCGGCGCGGTGATCGTGAGCGGAAACCGCATCGCGGTCGAAGTCAAGGATATGGCGCCGAAGTCGCCCGACGTCCGCTAAGCGTCCAAAAAATAGCGGTTATGCCGGCCCTTGTGACCGGGGAGCCGATTTGTTACATGGGCGCCGTCTTCGACGCGTTGCCCTTTGGCGCGCGTTTCACCTCATCTGCGGCCGTGGCGGAATTGGTAGACGCACTAGCTTGAGGTGCTAGCGGGGCAACCCGTGGAGGTTCGAGTCCTCTCGGCCGCACCATCCCTGATCTGATCGATGAAAACAGGCGCTAGCGGCGTGGCGCCGGCGCCAAGCTCGCTTGCGGCCGACTGATCAGGATCTGATGGCCGATAGGGTCGTTGGCACCGGGCCGGTTGGTATTGCGCGGTTTCGCCGATTTGTTGGGCGATTTGCCGTTCTTGCTGGATTTGTCCTTTGGCTCGCGGTTGCCACCGCTGCTCGCGGCGATCGACCCGGTGATGTCCGGATTGATCGAGTGGGTGATCTCCCGGTTGGGCCGGCGCCGGTCCTTGTCTTTCTTGGCGCCGCCGCGGATCACGCGGCTGTAGCGGAAGTTCGCCGCCGCCGGCGCCGGCAGGAGATCGACTTCCGGCAGCGCCGCGATGGTGATGACCTCCTCCGGCCAGATGGTCGGCATCGCGACTTCGCGGTCGGCGCCGCGCAACGGCTCCGGCGGTGAGACCAGCGTGACGGGAACGGTGTCGTCCACCGTCTCGGCGCCAAAGCTCGTGACGCTGGGAGCTTCCAGCAATGCGGCCGTCGTTCTCACCCGGTGCGGGAACGCGCGGGGCCAGGGGTCGCGGAAGGCAACCTGATCGCGGCTCGGCGCATGGCGGACCACCCATTGCTCGGGGGTGCTGGCGGTGCGGGGCCGGTCGGCGGTTGCCGGAACGACATGGACGACGCGATAGCCGCGCGCCTTCAGTTCGCGCAGCAGCTCCGGCAGGCCAAGCGCCGTTGCCGGCTGGATGTCGTGCAGCAGCAGGATGCCCTTGCCCTTGGCTTCCAGCCGCTCGAGCGCGCGGCGGACGACCTCGCGCGAATTGATGCGCGTCCAGTCGTCGGCCATGAAGTCGACGCTCCAGGCCATGACCCGCTTCGATTTCAGATAGTGCTCCACCGAATCCTGCCGCAGCAGGCCGGGGAACCGGAAGAACGGCGCAACCTTGGCGGGATCGCCGACGGCGGCCGCGATCGAACTCAAAGCCGCCCTCGATTTCCCGCGCGGCGTCCTCGACCGACATCCGGTGGAAGTTGAAGGGGTGGCTCTGGCTGTGATTGGCGAGCGTATGGCCTTCGTCGTGGGTGCGGCGGACGATCTTCGGATAAGCGCGCGCCATGCGCCCGACCATGAAGAAGGTCGCCTTCACGCACTCCTGCGCCAGGATCTCTAGGATGCGGGTGCTGTAGGGCGGCAGCGGTCCGTCATCGAAGGTGATGACGACTTCCTTGTCGGCGAGCGGCAAGGATTCCCGATACTGGTGGCCGCCGAGCAGATTGTGCTCGGACGGGTCGACCACGATGGTACGGCTGGTCCCCAATGCACCGGGATTTCCCGGGCATTCGGTCGCCGAGGCCGGTGCGGCAACGATCAACGATGCCAGCAGGCCGCAAAAAGCCACAGCACTTCGCATGCGTCCGGTAAGCCCCGTCCCAATTCAAAGCCCGGAAAGAGGTACCCGGACGACAGTGGTCCCGCACTGTTGCCGAGACAGTAGGTGCTCGCAACTTAAGGCTCACTTAATCCCGGGGAACGGGTCAGATTCGCTGGCCGCTGTGACCGCATTGCCACGAATTTCTGCGATTCAAGATCAATTGCCACCGTGAAAGCCCGGGCGTACAAGCACGAAAGCCCCTCCAATCGACGTCAAATCAGGGCCCGGCATGCTCGACGACAAAGACATCGCCGTGACGCTGCCCGCCGTTGCGCCGCGCGACGAGGAGGGACGTTGCGTGCGGACTATGTCGAGCAGGTGGTCAAGGCGCTCGATGCCGGCAACGCGACGGCATTGCGCGAGCTCGTCGGCGAGCTCCATGAAGCCGACGCCGGCGCGGTCCTCGAGGCGCTCGACCCGGACTTGCGCCCGCGCCTGATTGCGCTGATGGGCGCCGATTTCGACTTCACGGCGCTGACCCAGGTCGACGACACCGTCCGCGACGAAATTCTCGAAGAGCTTCCGCCCGAGACTGTTGCCGAGGGCGTCCGCGAACTCGATTCCGACGACGCCGTCACCATTCTGGAGGATTTGCCGAAAGAGGATCAGGCCGAGATCCTCGAACAACTGCCGCCGATCGAGCGGGTCGCGCTCAAGCGCAGCCTGGACTACCCGGAGGATTCCGCCGGCCGGCGGATGCAGGACGAGTTCATCGCGGTCGGGCCGGATTGGAATGTCGGCCAGACCATCGACTACATGCGCGAGACGCCCGATCTGCCTGACCGTTTCTGGGAGATCTATGTGGTCGATGCCGACCGCCGGCTCACCGGCGTGGTGGCGCTCGATCGGCTGCTGCGGACCAAGCGGCCGATCCCGATCCGCGATCTGTTCGAAGAGGACCTGCGGCCGGTCAACGCTACTGACGACCAGGAAGAGGTCGCGCGCCTGTTCGAGCGCTACGACCTGGTGTCGGCGCCGGTCGTCGACAACGACAACCGGTTGGTTGGCGTCATCACGTTCGACGACATCGTCGACGTGATCGAGGAGGAGGCCGAAGAGGACATCAAGGCGCTCGGTGGCGTGAGCGGCGAGGAGGAGCTCTCGGATTCGGTCTGGACCATCGTGAAGAGCCGGTTTCCCTGGCTGCTCGCGAACCTGATGTGCGCGCTGCTCTCGGCGTGGGTGATCAGCAATTTCGAGGGGTCGATTGCCAAAATGGTTGCGCTGGCGGTGCTGATGCCGGTCGTGGCCAGCATGGGGGGCAATGCCGGCACCCAGACCATGACGGTGACGGTGCGCGCGCTCGCGACCCGTGAGCTGTCGAGCGCCAATACGCTGCGCATCGTCCGGCGCGAGCTCCTCGTCGGCGTACTCAACGGGCTGATGTTTGCGACCATCATGGGCATCGTCGCGGCGACCTGGTTCGGCGTCACTGACCTCGGCCTGGTTATCGCGCTTGCGATGGTGACGGTGCTGGCGGCCGCCGCGCTCGGCGGAATCCTGATTCCGCTCGTCCTGACCCGGCTGGGGGTCGACCCGGCGGTTTCCTCGGGGCCGTTCGTCACCACGGTGACCGATGTGGTCGGATTTCTGGCGTTCCTGGGGATCGCGACGCTCTGGTTCGGGCTCCAGTAGGCTGCCGGCCTGCGGCTGAGACGCCAATGGCCGACCGTGTCGGCGGCCGAGCGCGCCAGCCGGCCCGCTTGAGCGGCGCGCCGATCTTCACCGCTTTTTCACCATCCGGGCGTAACACTGGAACCGGGAAAAGTCCTTGTAACGCGTGGCTTTAACCGGAGTATCCGGTGGAATTGAGTGACGAGACCGCGAACCGCGAGTTTGCGCGGCGGTCGGGCAGTGCATTGCCAAGCGCCCGTTTTGAGGGCGCGGCGCGCATGGGGCGTGGCGAGGCCGCGCTCGTGAAGCTGATGTCGCCGCTGGCGATGGTCGTCGTTGCGGCGACCGTCTTGTGCTGCGTGCTCGGGTTCGTGCTGGCGCAGCAAGCCGACGACTATTTCGAGAGCGCCCACCGTCAGGCGCTGCGCGACGCGGTCGCAGCGCTGCAGGTGGCCTCGCCCGATCTGGGCGACGTCGATCCGAAGCTGATCCGCATCCTGGAGAGCGCCTCGGGCCTCAAGGGCTTGCGGCTCGCGGAAGAGCCGCCGCAGGACGCGCGCGAAGTCCAGTCCCTGATCGATTCAAAAGGCCGGATCGTCGGCTGGTTCACCTGGGAGCCAGAGCGGCCGGCGACCGCGATGATCACGCAGCTCCTGCCGTTTGGCGGCCTGATCGCGCTCGGACTGTTCGGCTTTGCCATTCTGGCGATGTGGCAGCTCCGCCGGCTCGACTGGCTGCTCGCCGAGAGCACGCGGCAGGTGCAAAAACTGGCCTACGAGGATCCGGTCACCGGGCTCCCCAACATGCACCGGATGCGCGAGTTCATCGCCGAGGCGCTCGCCAAGCGGCGACCGAACGAAGTGGTGGGGGTGGCGCTGATCGATCTCGGCGGCTTTGACGAGATGAAGGAAGCGATCGGCGACGCCGCCGAGGATGAGGTGCTGACCGAGATCGCCAACCGGCTGCGCCGCGATGTCCCGAAGGGGGCGCTGGTCGCGCGTTTGCGTGGCGACAAGTTTGGCCTGGTGATGCGCGCGGCCGACGAGGATGAGGCGCTCGCCGTTGTGCAGGCGATGCGCGATGCGGTCTCGCGCGCGATATGGGTCGATCAGGTGCTTCAGGTCAGCGCCAATGCGGGGCTGGCGATCGCTCCACGCGACGGCGACGTGCGCGAGGACCTCGTGCGCCGCGCCGATCTCGCGCTGCGCGGCGCCCAACGGCGCGGTCGCGGCCTCGTCATGCAGTTCTCCATCGAGATGGAGGGCGATTTCGACGAGCGGCGGTTCATCAAGCGCGAGCTGTCGCGCGCGCTCGCGACGCGCTCTTTTGAGCTGCACTATCAGCCCATTGTACGGGCGGATGGCGGCGCCATCGTCGGTGTGGAGTCCCTGCTGCGCTGGAAGCATCCGAGCCGCGGCTACATCGCGCCGGGCCTGTTCGTGCGGGTCGCGGAGGACGCCGGGCTGATGGACCAGCTCGGCGCGTTCGTGCTGCGCCGGGCGCTGGACGATGCCAAGCGCTGGCCGGGCCTCTACGTGACCGTCAACCTGTCGCCGGTGCAGGTGCGCGACCGCCGTTTCGTGGACCTGGTCAGGGACGTGCTCGCCGAGACCAAGACCGATCCCGCGCGTGTCGTGCTGGAGATCACCGAAGGGGTGCTGATCGACGACCCGTTGACCGCGAAGGCGCGCCTGGAGGATTTGCGACGCCTGGGCGTGCAACTGGCGCTCGATGATTTCGGCGCCGGCTATTCCAGCCTTTCTTATTTGCAGCAGCTTCCCTTCGATAAGCTCAAGATCGACCGCGGCTTCGTGGCCGCGCTCGACCATTCGGCGAACACCGGCGTGATCATCCAGGCGATCGTGACGCTGGGGCGGGCGCTCGGCATGAGCGTGCTGATCGAGGGGGTCGAGACCGAGGAGCAGCGCGTGCTGCTGCGGCTCGCGGGCTGCAACGAGATGCAGGGCTTCCTGTTCGCGAAGCCGGCGCCGGCCGAAGAGATCGATCGGCTGCTGGCCGCGGGCGACACGCTTCTGCCGGTCGCGGTCAAGGTGGCGGGGTAGAGCGACGAATCTAGGCCGGTCGCCGGCCAAGCCCTTGGCGAGGCCGGTTTCTGGGTGAGGGCGTGACGACAAGTCCTTGGCGTTTCGGAGGGAATCACATAGGCCATGCAAACCATGATGCGCGTCCGACTGAAAGCCGATGGCCGGATCGTGGAAATCCTGCCCGACGGTTCCGAGCGGGAAATCACGAGCCCGGTCGCTATTGGCGCCGGCGACAGCAGCGATCCCGGCGCTGCCGCCTATGCGCGCGGCGTGCGCGCACAGACCAAGCTGACCCAGGCCGAGTTCGCGTCCCGCATCGGCGTCCCGATCGAGACCGTGCGGAACTGGGAGCAGGGCAAGCGGTCGCCGCGTGGGCCCGCCCGCGCGCTGCTCAAGCTGATCGAGAAGGCGCCGCAGGTCGCGTTCTCGGTACTTGGAACCGCCAAGACCACGCATTGAAGCGCTGAAGGTGCGACGGCTTCAGTCCGGCACACCGGCCTTTCGTAGTCCCAGGATCAATCGCTGCCGGTCGACCTCGCGGCAGAACGGATAGAATCCGCATATCTTGGCAACGCTCACCTCCGGATCGCTTCGGAGATACGCCCGCAGCATCCGGTCTGCCTCATCGGTGTGGCCTCGCATTCCGTTGGAGGCTAACGCCATCCGGAGGGCGGGGTGCCAGTTTGGCTTGAGGCGCAGGGCCGTCGCCGCGCAGTCAGCCGCGTCGTCGTCGCGGCCAGCGATGAAATGCGCGAACGCCATCGCCGTCTGGGTCAGAAAAGCACGAGGGTCGAGCGGATCGAGCCGGATCGCGTTGTTCAAGCTTTCGATCGCTCCGTCCGCGTCACCGGCGTACCCGCGAACCCAGCCGCTTCTCTGCCAGCCAGTGGCGAGATTGACATCCAGTTCGAGCGCACGATTGGTGAGCCACAAGGCCCGCTCGACATCCTTGAAGAAGAACGCGTGCACGTGCCCTGCCCAGGCAAGCGCAACAGGGTCGTCGGCTCCAATGTCGGCCGCTGCATCGATCAGCCGGGCAATCTCCTTTTCATCGAAACTCGATTCCCAGTTGTTGACCTTGGCGAAGAAGTAGCAGGACGCCGCCAACCCATAGGGTGTCGAGTAGTCGGGGTCCTTGTCGATTGCCGCGTAGAAATGCTGCAACGCCTTCGCGTTGTCGTCTTTCGTCCAGCGGTACCAATCGGCAAGTCCCCGAAGATACAGGTCGTAGGCCGCCAGATCGTCGGTTGCGCCGCGCTTCGCGCGGTCGATCTCAGCTTTCTCGAGGCGAGGCGCTATTGCCCCTACGACGCGCGTGACGATCTGGTCCTGCATGTCAAAAATATCGGCGACATCGCCGTCGAACCGATCGGCCCATAGATGATGGCCGGATAGCGCGTCGATCAACTGGCTGGTGACGCGTACGCGGCCACCCGACTTGCGCACGCTGCCTTCGAGGACGTAACGAACGCCAAGCTCGCGCCCGACCTGTTTGATGTCGATCTCCTTGCCCTTGTAAGTGAACGACGAATTGCGCGCGATGACGAAGAACGCGCGGTTGCGCGACAGCGCAGTGGTGATGTCCTCAACGATTTCGTCGCTGAAGTAGTCCTGTTCGGGATCGCCACCGAGATTCGCGAACGGTAGGATGGCGATCGAGGGGCGATCGTGGACGGACGCGGGAGCGTCGTGCGGCCGATCCTGACGTTGGTCGTGCGTGATCGAGCCGGCAAACAAATAACCGCGCCGGGGCACCGTCTTCACAATGCGATGGTCGCTATCCTCCAGCACGTCGCGGATATCGCCGACGCACTGTACGAGCGAGTCATCCGTTACAGAAATTCCCGGCCAGACTTCCTGAAACAGCTCCTCTTTTGATACCGGCCGACCCGGATTCTTGGCCAGATAGCACAGCACCTCCATCGCCTGCGGCCGCAGCGGCAGGCGCCGGCCTTCGCACTCAAGCGAACGGTGGCCCGCATCGAGCGTGTATTTTTCAAAGCGGAGGACTTGAGAAGAAATGTTGCTCACCCTGGTCTCTGATCCTTCGGCAGATTGGACAGCTTTCGTAAATTTTCGTCGGTTTTCAACTCCTTTTCGTGACGGCGAACCTCCCTTTTGAGCCAAGCTTCCCTTGGCATTTGAACTGCTGAGGAAAGCCATGATCAGATTGTCTTCCGCTGCCGCTGTTGGCGTGATGTTCGCGTTGGGACTTGCGGTTGCGCCGCCGGCCTTCGGTCAGGACAACAACGATCAGCAGTTCGGCAACGTTCATTTTCCGACGTCATGCAACGAGACCGCGCAACGACGCTTCGACCGCGGGATGCGCTACCAGCATTCATTCTGGTACCGGCAGTCCAAGGAGATATTCGAGGACGTCCTCAAGGCCGACCCCGAATGCGCGATTGCGTACTGGGGCATTGCGCTGAGCCTGTTGTGGAACCCGCATGCCGCGCCGCCTTCGGGCAACCTCCCGGAAGGCCTCGCAGCGCTGCAGAAGAGCAAGTCGGTCAAGGCCAAGACTCAACGCGAGCGCGACTATATCGATGCGTTGCTCGTGCTCTACACCGATTACGACAAGGTAGCCCATGGCGTGCGCGTCCAAGCCTATCTCAAGGCCATGGAGGCTTTGGCGGCGCGATATCCCGCCGACGACGAAGCGCAGATTTTTTACGGCATCACGCTCAACGTTGCGGCCTCGCCGAGCGACAAGACCTATGCCAATCAACTCAAGGGCGCCGCCATCCTTGAGCCGATCTTCAAGCGCCAGCCGCGGCATCCCGGCGTGGCGCACTATCTTGTACACCTCTATGACACGCCGGAGCTCGCGGAACAGGGCCTGGGCGCAGCTAGGCGCTATGCCGCGATTGCGCCGGCCGCGCCGCATGCTCAGCACATGCCGTCCCACATCTTCACGCGCGTCGGGTACTGGAAGGAATCGATTGCGTCGAACCTCGCCGCGGCGCGCGCGGCCAGAGCCGGCAAGGAATTCCACGATCAGCTGCACGCGATGGACTACACGGTGTATGCCTACTTGCAGCTTGGACAGGACAAAGCGGCGAGCGACGTCATTGCCGAAATGATGCGCACGGCCTCGGCGTTCAATCCCGAAGGTGGCGCTCAAGTCGCGCCGTACGCACTCGCGGCGGGTCCGGGCCGCTACATGGTCGAGCGGGGCGACTGGAGCGGCGCTGCGCAGCTACAGGTCCGTCCGAGCAAGTTTCCTCACACCGAGGCCATGACGTATTTCGCCCGCGCGCTTGGCGCGGCGCGTTCCGGCAATCTCGATGCCGCCAGGGCCGACATCGCAAAGCTTGCCGAGTTGCGTGAGAAGTTGCGCGCCGCGAAGGATGCCTATTGGTCGGAGCAGGTGAACATCCAGTGGCAGCAAGCGTCGGCCTGGCTGCTGTTTGCCGAGGGCAAACACGATGCCGCCTTGCAGGTCATGCGCGCCGCCGCCGATGCCGAGGACAAGACCGACAAGGCATCCGTGACCCCAGGACAGCTCGCGCCTGCGCGCGAACTCTATGGCGCGATGCTCTTGGAGCGCGGCATGGCGCGGGAGGCGCTCGCCGCGTTCGAGGCGACGCTTGAAAAAGAACCGCGCCGGCTCGGCGCCACGGTTGGTGCGGCCAGGGCCGCCGCAAGAGTGAGCGACGCCGCCAAGGCGCGGCGGTACTACGGGGCTGCTGTTGCGCTTGCCGAGAATGCCGACCCGGTCAGGCCTGAAATCGCCGAGGCACGAAAGTTCATGGCCAACAACTAGGCTGCATGCCGAAGGGGCAAACGGTGAATGCGACGAGCAGAGCGCTCGCATGCGTTGTTGTCGCCGCATGTGTATTGGGAGGTGTCGTCGGAGGTTTTGTCCTGCTGCCGCGCAATCCGGGCGACAACGCGCGCGGTCCGGTCTGGAACGAAGTGCAGTGGCCGTTTCCCATTGATCAGTGGGGCAGGGGCAAGGCTTTCCAGTGCAAACCGGCTGACTGCGGCACGGAGGTTCGTCTCTATCTCCGGGCCAAGCTCGGTTTCTGTGATTGCACGACGGGTGTGGCGGACGACGACGACCTCGATCGCATGAGCGACTTTGATCTTGTCGGCGGTGACGTTTCGCCGCTTGGCGCTGGACAGCCAATCGCGGTCGGCGCAATGCAGGGCCGCAGCCGCGCCTATGCGCTGACCGCTCGCAACACCACCGGCCGCACCGCGATCTCGGTTGCCTTCAACGACCGTTGCGACATGGTCTCCGCCATCGCGGTCCTGCCGCACGATCGTCCGGGCCCGATCGAACCGCGGATCGTCGCATTTCTGAATAGCCCGGTTGTATTGCGATGGGTGGAGACGACCCTCGGGTTGTGATCCCCGTTTTCCAAGCCGACCCAGGCCGAGGCGCGCCCAGATAGGACCGCCGCGCTCGACGTTTATTGAACAATCGAGTGTTGCTGCCTGCTGACGGGGCTCGCGCCGATTCGATATGCTGGCTATCTCGACTGGTTCCGGCGAGCCCGGCCGCGAGGTTCACCAGCAGAGAACCAGGCGATTGAGGGGAAGGCGAGGGGCGGCAAGGCATACGATTGGAGGATGCTATGTCCTCCATTCAGCGTTGATATTGCTAATGTTTTGGCTATTTGCTGGAAACTACCCACGTTTGTGCCCCCGTCTGACGGGCCGGAAGCGTGGGTTTTGATTTCCGCCGGTTGATAATCAATATCGGTGATTGCTCATTCAGGCCGGGTTGTGTTCCGATGGTATCGGCCTGCTTACCCTTCCAGGGGCAGGCAGTCTTCTCTAATGGAACTGAACTTACGGCCTCGCGCCAATGCGGGGCCGCTTTTCATTTTACCGTCACATTCCAGAGGGTATTTTGATGTTGCAGCTCTGGTCTAGCGGGACACACTCGGCTGGGAGTTGCGAGGGACCCTGCGCGTGGCGTACCGCGGGGTCCTTTGCGTATGGGCGCTAGATCGTTTCCTGCCATTCCTTATGCATCAGGATTCGACCGCCCGATTCCCGCCTCACCAAGTACCGCAACCTTATCCCATCGTTCGCGTTTCCCGCCCTGGAGGCGGTGGATGGAGTGGTTTCCGATTGTCTTTTACGGGGGGCTGGCTCTTGCCTTCGCTACCATAGCCGGCCGCCGCTTGGGCGATGCTGCGTAGATAGACACGCCACCGTCGAGGCGGTGCGCCTCGCCTGGATTAAGTGCGGCAGGGCGCCACGGCCAAGGAACAAACCAACTGCACCCCGGTTATTGACGCGCCACCGGCTCGGCCGACACCCGTCCCCCGGACCCCTCCCTGTCGGTAGCTCTGTGATGACGCACGGGCGGCCTCTCAGCGATGGGGGGCCGCTTTCCTATGTGCCCCGCCAGAGATGGCCCAGCGGCTGGGAATACTCACTCCCGCGCGGGGTTGGAATTGACCGGCAGCCCCCGGTTCAAGACACCCGCCGCGTGAGGGCTTGCTAGGGGACCCGGCGAGTTGCGTACCCGCTGGGTCCTTCTCAGCGTTTGGGTCGCCCTCACTCAGGCAGGCCCTCAGGAGCTAGACCCTTTGGAATTATCGATGACCCCCTTCAGGATTGCAAAGAGAACGCCGACTAGCGCGCCTTGAAGCAATAAGTCGGCGACTTTAACGAAGAAGGTTTCCCCATTTCACTCCAAAGTAACCATAGAGAAAGCCTGCCACTAACATGAACCCAATGACGGTGACGCCAGCCCAAATCCACCCCGTGCGCGTCGGAATGTCTAAAAAATCTCTGCCATTGGCCATTGCAGTCCTCCGTGTCTGATGCCCGTGTCTCCTACGTTGTGGCGCCCCCTTTTACCCATTCTTGGGCCGCAGCGTAGCTTGCCCCGCCGTAACTCAGGGAGCCCCGTGGATTCGCTGTCGTAATCAACGGTACTATCCCTCCGGGGCGTGGGGCGCCCGATGACCACGGGGGGCAGCGATGACAACGAGTGTCTACATCGAACGCGTTGGGGACGGTGCGGGTGATGGTCAACTAGTGACGGTGGGCGTTATTTCCGGTGACGCGATCTTTCACATAGAGCTTCATCCATCAAAGCCTGTCTTTGATCGGGAACCGCTCACTGGTGTGTGCCGGCGTGATCTACAGACGCTCATGGGTGCCTTGGAGCAGTGGGTAGCAGCGGAAGGCGAGATAGCGATATTGCAGTCAAAACGTTAGTAGCCGGCGGCCTTGCGCTGCCTCTGCCGGCGCTGTGCGAACGCCATCGGCGTCTCCCCGCCCGTGACGTGCACGATCCCCCACTTTGTCCTGTACGGCTATCATCGGCGGGGCCTGGTTGATGTCCCTCGGGGGCGCCCAGCTCGATGCAGGGCCTACCGTCTCGCTCGTCACCTGCCGCCAGCCCAGCGCCAACACCCTGAAGCCATCGGCGCCATGCGAGGCCCAGTCATGCCTCGGACGATCCTTGAAGCACGACCGGTCCTCGTCCCATTCCTTCCGATAGCCCTTCAGCACCTTGATGCCCTCGGCACAGGGGCCGGCGTCGAAGGTGCAGAGTGGGAGCGTAGCCCGTACTGCGTTGATACCGTCATCGACTGAGCCCAGCGGGAGCACGATCGGATACTTGCTGCTGATCCTCTCGGCGTGGACTTGCTCGATACGCGTCCGGCCTGTGCCCCATTCCCGGTGCCCGCCATCGTGCTATTACTCTCATTTATGTTCCATGCAGGAGAACCAATACTAGCGGCATCATGGTGCCGCTGCCCTGCAATTGCGAAGAACTGCTGCCCAGAAGTGCATGTGACTTAGGCTTGCAACCAAGTCGCATCTCAGGCGTTGTAGCGCCTAGGGTGTGTCATAGGAGGGCGGTCCGATGACGGCGTTACAAGCCTTCGGGCTCGGAATATTGGTCGCCTGGAGTCCGTCGGTTTTGTGGATCGCGTGGGTGGTGTATCGCGAAGGCATCCGCTATCCGTCGTCTCGACTGAATATCTCCTCAACTGAATAAGCAGCGACGGTTATTCGAGTGACAGCGGCGCAAGTCTCGCCGCACCGATCTATGGATGATCCTACATATTTCTTCTTTTGCGGGTTGTTGGTGGGCGTGGTCAGTGTACTGATCGCCACATGGATCACCCTTCGAAAGTGATTTCTGTCGCGCAAAAGAAAACCGCCCCTGGGGAACGCTGCTAGGCCGACCGTCGCAGTGGCTCCAGTGCGATCCGCGAAATGATTGAGCGGGCCTTGGCCGACAAATAGATGCCACTCACCTTCATCACCAAAAACACATCTCTAATCGAGGTGCGGGTTGCCACGTTTGCCATCGGCACTCTTCACCGAGCTGCGTTGTCAAAAAACGCCGAGCAACCCGCTCAATACAGATGGCATTTGACGATCTCAGCGGCCCCGGCAGGATTTCAGCGCGACGGACATGCATACTCGCTTGAAGATGCGAAGGCTGGTATCGAGGCCGCGTGGCAAACTTGGATAGAAGCAGCTGGGCTCACCGAGCTTCACACCGACAACAGCGACGCCGATGCCCCTGACGTACCGTGATCGCGGCAGTAGCGGCACGCAGGTTAACATCGTGAGCGGCACTGCCGTCCTCGGTAGCCTGTGGAAAGCCGTGTTGAGTGTCACGGTCGGCCAGGAGGCTCGCTGGAATTGGACGTGGCACGCAGGGCCTGCGTCCGGTCCGCAATCCCACGGCACAGCGGACACCGTCGAAGAGGCCAAGGCGCAGCTCGAGGAGCAATGGCGTGCGTGGCTGGAAGCGGCGGGACTAGTTGAGTGCGCGCACGAAGCGCTCTTTGAACATGACGGCGAATTGCGTCTTCGCCTCCGCCCACTCTCGCGGCGGTCGTTTCCAATCCGCAACGGCGTGGTTCAGAACCAAATATAGCAGCTTCGTTGCAGCATCGTCAGAGGGAAAATGTCCCCTGGTCCTGACGGCGCGACGCAGCTTTGAGTTCAGCGCCTCGATTGCGTTCGTGGTGTAGATGATCCGCCGCACGCCTTCGGGGAAAGCGAAGAACGGAATGACGAGTTCCCAGTTGCGGCGCCAGCTTTGCGCGATGGCCGGATACTTGCTGCCCCACGGACCTTGCGCAAAATCCTCGAGGGCAGCCTGGCCGGAGGCGGCATCCGCGGCACGATAGACAGTGCGCAACGCCTGCGCCACGCCCTTGCGATCCTTCCAGGAAGCAAAGTCCATCGAATGGCGGATCAGGTGAACGATGCAGGTTTGAACGACCGTCTGCGGGAAAACGGCATTAATAGCCTCGGGGAAACCCTTCAGGCCGTCGACGACGGCAATCAGAATGTCCTGCACCCCACGCGTCTTCAGTTCGTTCACGACGCGCAGCCAGAATTTGGCGCCCTCGGTTTGTTCAATCCAGATTCCGAGAATCTCTTTGGTGCCGTCCGGCAGCAGGCCCAGTGCAATATAGATCGCCTTGTTGCGCACGAAGCCTTCGTCGCGGACTTTTACTCGGATGGCATCGAAAAACACCAGCGGATAGCATAGGTCGAGGGGCCGGCTCTGCCATTCCGCAACCTCGTCCAGCACGGCGTCGGTGATCGCCGAGATCAGGTCGGGCGAAACGTCGATACCGTAGAGTTCCTCAAGATGGCCGCGGATCTCGCGGACCGTCATCCCGCGAGCATACATCGAGATGATCTTGTCGTCGAAATCCGGAAACCTCCGCTGGTATTTGGCGATCAGCTTCGGGTCGAACGTCCCGGCCCGATCCCGAGGCACTGACAACGTCATCTTCGAAGTGCCGGTCAGAACCGACTTCTTCGAATAGCCATTGCGATGATTTGCTTTGCCTGCAGCGCCGTCGCTATCTAAATGCTCGTCGAGCTCGGTGTTCAGAATCCGCTCGGATAACGCCTTCTTCAGTTCGTCGACCAATCCATCTTTACTGAAAACGTCCTTCGGATCGCGGCCGGCCAAAAGTTGGTCCAGTAGGTCTTTCTCGATCGCCATATGATGCTCCATCCGTTCTCATCATCATGGCCTCACACACAAAATTCCTGATAGTCCCGTTGACGGGCCTAGAACTCGCGGATTTTTCTCGGGGTTCGATTGACGCCGCCCAGGCCATCCAACCCTGCAGCCACCAGTGCAAACAGGACCGCAAGCACAATGAACGGGAAGGCCATCGCTCGGGCGGGCCACTTGTACCGAAGCAGTCATCATAACTCCCCCAACCCTTAACGCGAAAATTCTACGCGGGCAGACAGCTAAATACAAATGCTGACGGTAAAGGAACCACCGGGCGGCAGTACATCCGTGCGCGCCCGGTGGCCTTTCAGTGGTCAGCCGGACTTCTCCGACCACCCACTGATCTCGTCCTCCACTCCATAGATGCCCTCCGGGTCCATAGATGCCCGTTCCCGGACACGGGCATCTATGGTCGGGTTGGGCATCTATGGTGGGGAGCCTCCAGTACCAAACGGCACCAGGGCCGAAACCCTCCCGCCGGGAGACGACGCCCAATGCATTCTTTGCAGTCCCGTAGTGGCTTGCTGGTCACACCGGCATTCCGGGCGGCGGTCTCCAAATCTTTGACGGGCAGCTCGCCTCGGCTCAGCAGGTCTCGAAGCACGTCGATCGCCTCAGCCTTGGCGGTCTTGCCCTCTCGCTTCTCGTCATGGGCTGCGAGGGCCTGGTCGGCCGTGATGGTGACCGGCGTGGACTCCCAGCCGATCCGCGATGTCAGGATGGTTTGACCGTTTGCGTCAATGGCGTGGCCCTCGATCCGGTACGCCAGCCCGTGTTTGATCGGGGCAATGTTCATCTTGGATGGCATCAACAGTAGCCGTTCGGGGTCATCGGCGTCCTCGGTCACGATGAACGCCGCACGCGCCTGGTTCACGAAAGCGACCGAGCCAATGATGCGGCTGTTGGCATTGCCACCGCCTTTGGAAAAGTGGTTGTTGCAGAACCACGGCGACGCGCAACCGTGAAGCCATTTCCGCAAGAGGCTCAAGCACCGTCCGAACCTCGGCATTCTTGTGCGAGTCCACCTTACCGAGATAGCTGGACACAGGGTCAATGATGACCAGTCGCACGTCGCCCAGGCGATTGATCTCGGCCTCTAGTCTCGTGAGGTCAGCCTGCAGATTGAACGTGCGGCGCGACTGGTCGTCATTGCGGACTGATCGTATCGTGAATACCCGTCGCATGTTGGCGGCAACCGACAATAGGCGAGGCGCCAACGTGTCGGCTACGTCATCCTCAGCCGCCAAGATGATGACGCTGCCGGCAGCGGTCGCAGCCGCCCCATCTGGCCACCGATCGCCATTCGTAGTGCGTGCTGCGATGTCGCAGAGGATCGTTGACTTGCCTTTGCCGCCATCGCCAGCGAGGCAGGACACCTTGCCGACAGCGATCCAGTTGGGCCAAAGCCAAGTGATCGGCTGTGGCGTAACGTCAGCAAGACAAAGGACTTCGAGTCCGGGTGTCTCGCGTTGAACAATGCTGCGATCAATTGCAAGGTTATCGACCACCACGTTTAATTTTGTCATGCCGCCACCTGTTCCGGCAGATAGCGGAGGATGCCCATGGCGGCCAAATCCTCGCACGCTGCCTCTAGTGAGATTTGATTGTTGCGGAGTGCGACGCCGATGCAGTCGATCTCCGCAGACCATGATTTGAGATTGAGACTAGCGACACGCATGGACGCCAACAGAAACTCGCGCCGGTCGCGGTCGGCGCTGTTGTGATTGAGCGGGGGACTGGGCTCGCTCATGCGAGCTCCCCCCGCAAGGCCGGATCGTTCTTGCGCATAATCTGGATGCGATCGTTGTGGGTCAGGCGCGATGGTCGCTGACGTCGCTGCTCGGCGATCTGCACTCCGCGTACCGTTCGCGCTCGCTTCAAGGCTTCGTCATCGCGCTCTCTCAGGGCAGCGCAGCTCATCTTGATGGATAAAGGCTTCGGAAGTGCCGAGCGCCCGGCGAATCCAGTAGGGCGTTGTCCCAAGGAGACGGGCGGCATCCTCGATGTGGACTTGGTTCTTGTCGGGCGATTGCGGGGCCGGCGCGGGCCTCTCATCTGTGACCGGGCGAACGCGGTGCAAAGCATGTGAGGCGGGCCAGCCCCTGGCTTGCTGTTCGTCCCACCATTCCCGATAGACCTCCCGGATGTGACGGGCATTGCTGGGTAATCCACCCGGCGGCCGATCGGTCCAACTAATCCAAACTGGAGCCACTCTCGGCGGCGTCGCTATTTTCTTCAACGCGGCCATTACCGCTGCCCGGGCTTCCCGCTCTATTTGGGAAACACGTTGGTGACTAATCCCAAACTCTGCGGCGAGCATCCCAGCTGTGATCGGTGGTTCTCCGGTGCGGCCCTCGTAAATGCGCTGGGATCTGGCGTCGAGGCAGACGGCATCGATGGCTGCTCGCTCAAGGGATTGGGCGCAGTCGATCTCGTCGGCAATTTCAGCCGCGATTACTTCGGCTCCCTCATCGCTCTCGGCCGCGATGGTCGGAGCGCGCAGGAGTCCCTCAGCTTCTGCTGCCTGGCCTTCGCCAACAGCGCCCAGTTAATCGGCCGGTAAGCAAAAGTAGACAGCCGATTGCCTTTGTCGGGATTGAATTTATCCACGGCCTCGATCAGGCCGATGAACCCCTCGTTGATTAGGTCTTCGCTGCTAAGGCCGGCGATCCGATACTTCGATGCGATTTTGCAGACGAGTGGCTTATGGCAGAGGATAAGTCGATCGCGTGCCGCCCGGTCGCCTTTGTCACGCCACGCCCTCGCTAGGCGCTGCTCCTCGCAGAGGTCAGGAACTCATTATCGGCAAAGCCGCTATTCTTTGGAGAGCCATCAAAAGGCAACGTCTTGTGATTGTTGGCTGGCGGTGAATCGCCCTCGTGACTGCAAGTCACTGACGGCAGAAACCGATTATGCTTGCCGCCTTGGTCGGCAGCGGATATGTTTATAAGCGTCACTTGATAATCCAATTATTTGCCGGGTGTGGTCTTTCGCAGAGACCTGCCCGGCAATTTTTTTGCCTGGGCGTACACACCGGACCGATTTATGGAAACGCGGTTCACGCAACAAAAGCCCGGCAGCGTGGCTGCCGAGCGTACAGTTCCAAATGCTGAGCGGGTGATGATTCACGCCGCTTGCGGGGTGGATGATCCACGCCCAGGCCCTCCGGGCCGTTTAGCGGCTGTGAAGCTCGGCAATGCCGAAAGCCACCTCTCGGCTTCGTCGTGCGTGATGATCGTTCGCCCGTCTACTTTGCGAGCGTTGATCGTGCCCGAAGCGAGCATTTCATAAAGCTTGGTTTTGGATTAAAACGCCTTGCAAAAATCGTCGGTGCTGTATGCGCGCCTATCGACTGACATTTCCGCTTCTCCTTTTCCGCAGGCACACGAACGAATGCGTGCGCCCATGTTTGAATATAGGCGGGAGGAGTCTGCGGCCTCTAAGGCTGTCCCTGGTTTTGGTACCAGTTAGTTCTAGTCCCGGTCGTCCGTTCCCCACGACAGACTGCGCACCCAGGACACGGCGGCGGGGATACCGGGCTTTTCGTCCAAAATCTCGGCGGTTTCCAAGTATCTCTTGCGTAATGATCCGGCTGTGATGTTGGCGTATCCCTTGCGGGCGGCGACAAGCTCGCAAATCCGCCGAATGCTCAGATCGGGCCTACGCCGCTTCATCGCCTCGACAGCGACCCAAATTGCGAGGTCTATCCGGCGTCCCTCCGGGCGGCCATCTCCCCGGGGCTCTGTAAGCTCGATCACCCGAGCCATTTCGCTCAGTTCGTCTTTTGAGAGACATTTGCGGAGCGCGGCAGAAATATGTTTCGTGCTGGCGATGCCGTCGGGCCCAACCAGTGTTGGCATCACATGCCTTAGCCGATCTGGCATCCCGACGAAGCCGAGGGGTCTGAAGCTCTTGGCCGCGGCATCGAAGTCAAATGAAATAAGATTGTCCACGGCTTCCTTGAATGGGATTGGGGGCTTGAGCGGGGTGCCAACACGCAGCGCGTCGCACCAAAGCGACTGACACTGGCGCTCAAACCATCGAGTGACGACGGCAAGGTGCCGTGCTGAGATTTCGCCGGGGCATGGCTACACAGCAGCGCGGATAGGAATAACCCTTGTGGTGTCGGCGGGAAGTCGATCGCAATACTCCGCCCATGCCTTCATCAGCTCGCGGCGCCGCTCAAAGAACGTGGTGCGGTTATATGCCCGCTCCACTTTGTCCTCGATCATATGCGCCAGCGCGGCCTCGGAGACTTCGTTCGGGAAATTGGTCTGTTCGCTCGCCCAGGTCTTGAACGTCGAGCGCATCCCGTGCGTGGTGAACGCGCCATAGCCGACGCGTTGCCGGCATTGCTTGAACGCCGCATCGGTCAGCCGCTTGCCCTTCCAGCCGGGGAACACGAGGTCATCGGCGCCACGCAGACGCTTGCGGATGATCTCGATCGCACGCTCGGACAGCGGCACCCTGTGCTCAATACCGCCCTTCATCCGATCGCCGGGTATCGTCCACACCTTGGCCTGTAGGTCGATCTCGCGCCCGCGCATCCCCGAGACTTCACTGAGCCGGGAGGCGCACAGCACCACGAGCTCAAACGCCTCGGAGGACACGTTGTCATCTGCGCGGAGCTTCGCCACGAACTCGCCAGCCCGCTCATAGGGCAGGGCAGCATGGTGGACGACTTTGCGAACCTTTGAACGGGCAGGGAGCTGAGGCTTCAGGTTGCCCTTCCAGGCCGCCGGATTGTCGCCCCTGAATTGCCCCTGCGCCTTGGCGTCATCCATCACCAGCTCGATACGCCCACGCACGCGGGAGGCCGTCTCGGGGATGGTGTTCCAGATGGGCTTGAGGACCGACAGCACATGGGCGGTGGTTATCGATCGCGCCGGCAGGTTCCCAATGATCGGATAGACGTGCTGCTCTAGAGAGGTTTTCCATTGGCCAAGGTGCTTCTCGTTCCTCCAGGCAACGGAATGCGTGCGGATGTACTCCTCGGCCAACTGCTTGAAGGTCTTGAAGGGGACATTGGACAGAGCACGCTCGGCACGCTCCGAATTGCGAACCTCGATGGGATCAAAGCCGTCACGGAGAACCCTGCGATACCGCGTCGCCTCGTCACGGGCCTCAGGTAGGGGAACATCATTGAGGCTACCAAGCCCCATCTGCCGCTCACGCCCATCCTTGGCATAGCGAAATAGCCAGCTCTTGGACTTGTTGTCAGCTCACCTGCAGATACAGATTCCCACCATCGGGATGTAAGCCCGGCTTGGCGTTGCTGATCTGTGTGGACTTCAGACGGTGGATTTTGCGAGCCATGACACGTCCCCCTTGTAGAGGCCCAGTCCGGTCACAGCCCGATGTGCTACAATCAGCTTCTCAAGCCAGTCCAAGATCACTGTGCGGTCAGGATTAGCTATGTGGTGCTCAATCAACTCCCTCACGATCTCTGCACACTGGTCGTCAGTGGTGATTTTGTGCGGCCCCATCACGTCCCCTCCGCCGATTTTGTTGAAAGCAAATCAACCTACGTTTCTACCCCCGTTCTAAACGTGGATAGGCGTAGAGGCAAGCGGAAAGTGGTGGAGGGCTGCTGGAATGTATAAGGCCCGTGGATATTGGGCTTCTTGCGGTGTCAGTGTCGGTAGGAAGGGAACAACTTAGCTCACAAACGGAGGATGCTATGTCCGTCGAAGACATTCTGAAGCGGAAGGGAACCGACGTCGCAACAATAGCCCCGGACGCCAGTGTCAAGAGAGCGGCGGACTGGCTGCATCTGAAAAACATCGGCTCTCTCGTGGTGACGACGAGCGGCCACGCAGTCCTTGGTCTCATTTCCGAACGCGAAATTGTCCACGCCATTTCTCGCTATGGCGAGACTGCGACGTCGATGTCTGTAAGCGAAATCATGCGGCGCGGCGTGCCCACCGTCTCCCCGACCGAAACGGTCGCTCACGTCATGAATTTGATGACCCGCCATCGTGTGCGCCACATGCCGGTTCTGCGCGATGGAAAGCTTGCAGGCATCATCAGCATCGGCGACGTCGTCAAACACCGGTTGGACGATCTGGAGCTTGAGAACAACGTCCTGCGCGATGCCTACATCGCCGCGCATTGACGCGCTGAACGGTCAGTTGAGTGAATTCAATTCGTCGGCGCGCCGTGGCCGGTTTTGGCTGGCCTCTCGCCGATCCCGTCCCATGCCTCGCGAGCGCGACCCCGCTTTGCGCGCGCCAATGTTCCATGTGGGTGAGCGAAAACCAGGCACAGCAGCCCATTGCCCCGGGCCACCGACCGCCGGTAGAATCCATTGGATTGCATCCTTTCCTATGCCTTGATCGGCCCGCGTCCATGCGGGCCAGCGGGCGCCCATCGACATCAGCGAGAGTGAGACAGCATGACCGTCATTGAAGCCAACGGCGCGCGTATTCCGGCCATCGGGCTCGGCACCATGACCCTGAAGGAGCAGGTGTGCATCGACACCGTGAAGACCGCGCTCAAGCTCGGCTATCGCCACCTCGACACCGCCGAACGCTACGGCAATGAGGAATGGGTGGGCGAGGGGCTGCACCAGGGCCTCGCCGAACAGGGCCTCAAGCGCGAGGACGTGTTCGTCACCACCAAGGTCTATTGGGACAAGCTCGCGCCCGGCGACTTCGAGAAATCCGTCGAAGACAGCCTCAAGAAGCTCAAGCTGCCGTGGGTCGACCTTCTGTTGATCCACTGGAACAATCCGAAGGTGCCGCTCGCCGACAGCATCAAGTCGCTGTGCAACGCCAAGAAGAAAGGCCAGGCCAAGCATGTCGGCGTGGCCAACTTCACCACGTCGATGCTGGACGAGGCGGCGAAGCTGGCGACCGAGCCGCTGGTGACCAACCAGATCGAGGTGCATCCCTTCCTCGACCAGAGCAAGGTGATCGCGGCCTGCAAGAAACACGGCATGTCGGTGACGGCCTACTGCCCGATCGCGCGCGGCAAGGTGCCCGGTAACGAGACGCTGGAGCGCATCGGCAAGGCGCACGGCAGGAGCGCGTCGCAGGTCGCGCTGCGCTATCTCGTGCAGCAGGGCGTCATCCCGATCCCGCGCACCGCGACGCCGGCGCATCTTTCGGCCAACCTCGCGCTGTTCGACTTCACGCTGACGCCGGCGGAAATGGCCGAGATCGCCAAGCTCGCGAAGCCCGATGGCCGTGTCGTCAATCCGCCGCACTCGCCGCCCTGGGACTGAACACTCCGGATTTGTACCATGCGGTCCGAGGAGAGACTCATGTGGACCCGCCGAGAAGCGATCGCTGCCGCAACCGCGACCTTGTTGACGGGCTGGACGCGTGCCGGAGCACAGGCGCAGACCTCGGCGGCTACCATGTTGTCTCCGACCGGCAAGCTGCGCGCCGCTGTTATCGTGTCTAATCCCGTCCTGGTGACGCGCCGCGCCGATGGCGCGCCGGGCGGAGTTTCCGTCACCGTTGCCGACGCGCTCGCTGCTCGTCTCGGCGTGCCGATCGAGATCAAGCCATACGACAATCCCGCGCGCTACAATGAAAGCCTCGCGACCGATGATTGGGATATTGGACTGGCCGCCCGAGACCCCTCTCGAGCCGAGCACCTCGCCTTCAGCACCACATTCATGGAAGTGGACAATGGCTATGTTGCGCGCCCCGGCGCGGCGCCGGCCAGCGCGGATGACGTCGACCGTCCAGGCGTGAAGATCGCGGTCGCACAAGGAAGCGCGCCACACGCTGTGTTGAAACGCCTCATAAAGAACGCCGAGATCGTCGCGGTGCCGGGCGGCTTCGAGCCGGCACGCGAAGCCTTGGCGACAGGAAAGGCCGATGTCTACGGCGAGAACCTGCACCTCGCCCATCGCCTCGCTGACGCCTTGCCCGGCGCACGCGTGCTTCCCGGACGTTTCAACGTCGTGCAGATGGCGATTGGAGTCCGCAAGCGGGCCGCCTCGGCGCTTCCGGCCATTGACGAATTGATAAACGGAATGAGATCCGACGGTACGATTCAGAAAGCCATCGCCGCGGCCGGTCTGCGCGGCGTCCGGGTTCCATGAGGGTGCAATGACTGCGATCCGCCTGGCACTATCTGCACTTGTTGCCGCCGGTGTCCTGCTCGCGGCGGCGCCGGGCATCGCGCAGAACCCCAAGCAGGCGGGCAATGATTCCAAGGCGATCCAGTCCTGCGTCAAAAACGTCAAGGGCAGCGTCGCGCGTAACGGCGAGCGCTGCATCGGCATCGTCGCGGACCCGTGCCTGAAGCGGCCCGGCGCGCTGTCGAACGCCGACATGGCTGCATGTGCGGGCCGCGAGGCATCGGTCTGGGACGATATCCTCAACGAGACGTTCCGCCGGCTGAACGACAAGCTCGACGCCGAGCAGAAGGGCAAGCTGCGCGACATGCAGCGCGCCTGGATCGAGTTCGCGCGACCGCACTTGCGCCTTCTATTACGACTACCACCAGGGCTCGATCGCGGTGCCAATGGGCGCGCTTTGCGTCAATCGCGAAACCGCACGTCGCGCGCTGTTCCTGCTCGATTTCCTCAATGACGCGGAGGGGCGCTAGGACGTGAACGGATGACCACTCCCGCCGTCGAAGCGAAAGGCGCCCGCATTCCGCTGGCCGGTCTCGGCACCTGGGACCTGCGTGGGCGCACCTGCGCGCGCGTCGTCGAGCAGGCGCTGCGGTTGGGCTACCGGCACATCGACACCGCGGAGATGTACGACAACGAACGCGAGGTGGGGGAGGGGCTGCGCGCCTCCGGTGTGCCGCGCAACGATGTGTTCATCACCACCAAGGTCTGGCCGTCGCATTTTGCGCCGCGTGAACTCCTGCGCGCCGCCAAGGACAGCCTGGTGAAGTTGCGGATGTCCGAGGTCGACCTCCTAATGCTGCACTGGCCGAACCCGCAGATTCCGCTGTCAGAAACACTCGGCGCGCTGTGCCAGGTCAAGGAAGGCGGCATGGCGCGCCATATCGGCGTGTCCAACTTCAACACTGTGCTGATCGAAGAGGCGACGTCGTTGGCGACCGAGCCGCTGGTCTGCAATCAATTCGAGATGCATCCCTTCCTCGATCAGTCGAAGCTGGTCGCGGCATGTCGTGCAAAAGGAATGGCGGTCATCGCCTACAGCCCGATCGCGCGCGGCAACGCCAAGAACGACGCCGTGCTCGCTCGCATCGGCCATGAGCACGGCAAGACCGCCGCGCAGGTCTCGTTGCGCTACCTCGTTCAGCAGGACGTCGTGGTGATTCCGCGGACCAGCAAGATCGAGCGGCTGGAGGAGAACCTGTCGATCTTCGATTTCGCGCTCACCGATGCCGAGATGTCCGAGATCGCCGGCCTCGCTCACCGCGACGGCCGGATCGTCGACTGGTCGTTCTCCGGATCGCCGAAGTGGGATTGATGGCGGCGGATTTCTCGACGCCGCGAATCGAAAATGGCCGTTCGGGCGTCATGCGGCATCCGCGTGACGAGGCCCGCCTCGTGCGCGCGTTTTTTGAATCGCAGCGCGGTTATTTCGTCGACGTCGGCGCCAACGACCCGACCGATTGGTCGCAGACGTTCCACCTGGAGCAACTGGGCTGGGACGGGGTGCTGATCGAGCCGCAGCCGGACTTGGCCGAGGCGCTGCGCCGAGGCCGCAAGGCCTGCGTCTATGCCGTGGCCTGCTCTTCGCCAGAAAATTCCGGACGGTCGATGCCGCTCAAGCTGGCCGGCGCCTATTCGACCCTGAACACGGCGCTCCGCGTCGCGGACGGCAACGTCGTCGGGTCGATCGAGGTGCCGATCAAGACGCTCGACGAGGTGCTGGATGACGCCCGCGCGCCGTCGCCGATCGACTTCCTGTCGATCGACGTCGAAGGCCACGAGCGTGAGGTCCTGCAGGGATTCGATTTCGCGCGCTGGCGGCCGCGGCTTGTGTTGATCGAGGACCATGTGCTCGACCGGCGTCTGCACCGCGATCTGGTTTCGCGCGGTTATACCTGGATCCGAAGGACCGGGCTCAACTCGTGGTATGTGCCGGCAACGTCGGCGCCTAAGATCAGCCTCTATGGTCGATTGCAGTTCGTCCGCAAATACTATCTCGGTGTGCCGATCCGTCGCCTGCGAGAGGCGTGGCGGCGCTTCCGGCAGCGGCTTTGACGCTGGAGTAGCGGTGTATGGCTGAAGGTGGCGAAAGCGATAGCGCCCTGGTGCTGTTCTCCGGCGGGCAGGACTCCACCGTCTGCCTCGTCTGGGCGCTCGAGCGCTTCACGACCGTCGAGACGGTCGGTTTCGACTACGGCCAGCGTCATCGCGCCGAGCTCGAGGTGCGGCCGCGCATCCGCGAGAGCATCAAGGCGCTGCACCCGGCGTGGGCGTCGCGTCTCGGCGAGGATCATATGGTCAAGCTCGATGCGCTGGCCGCGATCTCGGATACCGCGCTCACGCGCGACGTCGCCATCGAGATCGCGAAGAACGGCTTGCCGACCACCTTCGTGCCCGGCCGCAATCTCGCGTTCTTCGCCTTCGCCGGCGCGCTCGCCTACCGGCGCGGCGTCAAGCATCTCGTCGCCGGCATGTGTGAGACCGACTTTTCCGGCTATCCCGACTGCCGCGACGACACCGTGAAGGCGATGCAGGTCGCGCTCACGCTCGGCATGGACCGCCGTGTCGTCATCCATACGCCGCTGATGTGGATCGACAAGGCGGCGACGTTCGCGCTGGCGCAGGAGATCGGCGGCGATGCGCTCGTCGACCTGCTGGTCGAGGAGACCCACACCTGCTATCTCGGCGACCGCTCGCGCCGCCACCCCTGGGGCTACGGCTGCGGGACGTGTCCGGCCTGCCGCTTGCGGGCCGATGGATTTGCGAAGTGGAAGGCCGAATGCTGACAAACGACAAGCCCGAAGCCGACAATCTTGAGGCTCGCCGCAAACGCGAGGGAATTCTGTTCCTCGTCCTGTTCGCGCTGACCATCCCCGCCGCCAACTGGCTGATCGGCAATGCCGGCACCAAGTGCGTGCCGAACGGACCATGCCTCATTCCAGTCGCGCCCGGACTGATGGCGCCGTCCGGCGTGACCATGATCGGCATTGCGCTGGTGCTGCGCGACCTGGTGCAGCGCCGCCTCGGCGTCGGTGTCGCAGTGGGTGCGATCCTGGCCGGCGCCGCGCTCTCGGCGCTGGTCGCGCCGCCCGCGCTGGTGATCGCGTCGGCAGCCGCGTTCCTGCTGTCGGAGCTCGCCGACTTTGCGGTCTACACGCCGCTCGCCCGCCGCCGGCTGATCGTCGCCGTGGTGGCGTCGAGCCTGGTCGGGCTTGTGGTCGACTCGATCGTCTTCCTCTGGCTCGCCTTCGGCTCGCTCGACTTCCTGGCCGGGCAGATCGTGGGCAAGGCCTGGATGGTGCTGCTCTCGATTCCCTTCGTCGCCTGGCTTCGCCGCCGCGACGAGAAAACGGGCATAGAGCCGGCCTGACCCGGCATGCAACGACGAGATTTCCAATGAGCGCTGCGCTCTACGACAGGCTGAAGACCGTCACCACCGGCACCATCACCACGATGCTGCTCAAGAAGGGTATCCGCCGCTGCTGGATGCAGGGCCCGATGCCGCTCGAAGGCTCGGGCCGGCGCATCATCGGGCCCGCCTTCACCATGCGCTTCATCCCGGTGCGCGAGGATCTTGCGACGCCGGAAAGCTGGGCGAAGCCGATCTCGACCCGCGGCGCGATCGAGGCCATGCCGGAGGGCTGCATCGCGGTCGCCGACGCCATGGGCGTCACCACCGCGGGCATCTTTGGCGACATCCTCACCATGCGGATGATGAAGCGTAACGTCGCGGCGCTGGTCACCGACGGCGTCATCCGCGACAAGGCCGGCGTGCTGGCGTCGAAGCTGCCGACCTGGTGCGCGGGCGTCGCCGCGCCGGCGTCCGTCAACGGGCTGACCTTCGTGGGCTGGGACGAGCCGATCGCCTGCGGCGGCTGTGCGATCTTTCCCGGCGACGTCATCGTCTGCGACGACGACGGCTGCGTGGTCATTCCGAAGGACCTGCTCGCGTTCGTGGCCGAGGACGGCCCCGAGCACGAGCTGATGGAGACCTACATCGTCGGCGAGGTCGAGAAGGGCGCAAAATTGCCCGGTCTCTATCCGATGAACGAGGAGACCAAGGCCCGTTACGAGGCCTGGAAGAAAAGCCGTTGACGCTGATCCGACGCGCAGGAAAGCCGGCATGCTCTACTACGCGTCCAAGGTTTTCGGCTTCTTTGCGATCCCGTCCAATTTTGTGATCCTTATCGGCATCGCCGGCGCGCTGCTGTTGCGCACGCGGTTCTCGCGTGCGGGCGGGCGGCTTGTCATTGCAAGCCTGGTGTTGCTGGCGGTGATCGGGCTCTCGCCGGTCGGCAATGCGCTGATCGTGCCGCTGGAGGACCGCTTCCCGCCCTGGGATCATGGCCGTGGAGCGCCGCATGGCATGGTGGTGCTGGGCGGCGCGCTCAGTCCCGATGTCTCGCATGCCCGCAACACGGTAGCGCTCAACGAGGCCGCCGAACGCCTGACGGTGGTCGCCGAGCTCGCGCGCCGCTATCCCGAAGCGCGCATTATCTTTTCGGGCGGCTCCGGCTCGGTGATTTTCGAGGAGCGCCCGGAGGCGGCGTTCGCCGTGCGGCTGCTGGAGAGCCTGGGCGTTGCGAAGGGCCGCGTGGTCGCCGAGGACAAGTCGCGCAACACCGTCGAGAACGCGCGATTTTCGCGCGACCTCGCGCAGCCGAAGCCGGGCGAGCGCTGGCTGCTCGTCACCTCCGCCTATCATCTGCCGCGCGCCATGGGGATCTTCCGCAAGGCCGGATTCCCGGTGGAGGCCTATCCGGTCGACTGGCGCACCCGTGGCATCGGCGACGCCCTGCGCCCGTTTCCCACCATGGGCGAAGGCCTGCGGCGGACCGACACCGCGATGCGCGAATGGATCGGGCTGGTGGCGTATTGGATTGGCGGCCAATCCTCGGAGCTATTTCCCGGGCCGCTTCGACGCGGCGAATGCGATCGGGCGAGCCTCGACAACTGCCGGCCATAACCGCGTTTGATCCTGGCACTTCGCCCCGAAATTGTCGTATTTTGGACACGCTCTGGATCAATTTCGACAACCGGGCCGTGCGGCGATCGCGACGCTTCGATCCTGCGGTACGATGATGATGGCGATTCCGAGGGGCGGGGCGCCGAGCAGGTATGGCGCCTGGATTCAACCGGGCGCTCGGGGGCTACAGGCCGATGAGCTCATTTCGCGTAGCGATGACAACTGTTTCGACGACGTGGGGCGCCGCCGATCATGCCAAGGTCGCGCGGGCGCTCAAAATTACCGCCAGCATTCTCGCGACGACGGCGGTGGTCGCGCTGGCTTCGTTCGTTGCGGTGGCAATGAGCCTCACCTGACGGCGGCTCGGACGTCGCTCTGAAAGCCTGCCGCCATAACCACGGCAGTGCCGCCGATCACCGTTTTTCATGATGGCGGCGCAGCAAAGCAAGCTGCTTGCTTCGCTGAGATTTTCGTCATCAAATTGACAAGCGCTCGCGCAAGTTTGCGGGCGGCTGGGCTCATCGCCAATCCGGGAACGGGGCTGGATCGGCGGGTGTAGGGCGCAGCGCATGTCACGAGTATCAAGCGCTACGAGTCTCAAAGCGTCACGAGTTTCGTCTCAAAGCGTCACGAGTGTCAGTAGGTATGCGTTTGTTGCGTAGCGGGGAACTGCGTATGCGTACGATTTGCGCGGCCGTACTGTCGGTACGGACTTCGATCGACTATCCACGCATTGTCAGGACGCTTGTCGTCGCCGCCAATCTTGTGGCGGGCGCGACGGCCGTGCTGCTCGCGGGCTTCGTGGCAGTGGCCATGGGCCTGAACTGACGAGAGCTTGGCGGTCAGGACTTAGGCGACGAACCGGCTTCGCTGCCCGCGACGGCGCGCAGCGAGTCCGATCGATATTGTCGCCACCACATCACCACCACGACCACCGAGGTCGTCAGGATCAGCACCAGCGGCCCGGCGAACCAGCCGAGATAGCCGAGCGCGAAGAAGAAGGCGCGCTGGCCGCGGTTGAAATGCCGGCCGGCGGCGGTGAACAGCCGCGCCGTGCGCAGCACATGGGTCTCGGCTTCCGGCGTATCTTTTTCCGACGATAACGGTGTCGCGCCCAACAGGATCGCTACGTAGTTGTAGAGCCGGTAGGCCCAGGCAAATTTGAAGAAGGCGTAGACGAAGACCACCGTGAGCCCGATCGCCTTCACCTCCCACAATCCGCGCGAGGTCTGGATGCCGAACGGCAGATGCGACGCGATCGCGATCATTTCGTCGCTCGAACGCAGGATGGTGAGCGTGCCGCCGATCGCGAACAGTGAGGTCGTAGCGAAGAACGCGGTGCCGTTCTGCAAGGCGGCCATGATCTGCATGTCGACCATCCGCTGCTCGCGCGCCAGCATGCGGCGCATCCAGGTCTCGCGATAGCCGTTCATGATCGCGTTGAGGCCGGTACGGCTGACCTGGCTGCGCTCGGTCAGGTAGGCATAGCCGCCCCAGGCGGCGATGAAGAAGCCGAGGGCGACCGCGTCGAGGATCGAAAACAACGGCATCGAATGATTCCTGAGGTGCCCGATGCTGCCACTCGAACTACGTCCCGGCAATGTGGTAGGCAGCGGAGGTGTCGTTGTGGACAGGTGTCATGGCTCTTTCACTCATCATCGGAAACAAGAACTACTCCTCCTGGTCGATGCGGCCATGGATCGCCATGAAGGCGACCGGCATCGCCTTCACGGAAGAGGTGATCTCGCTCAACGCTGACGACTTCAAGCAGCGCGTCTCCAAGGTGTCGGGTACCGGCAAGGTGCCGGTGCTGTCCGATGGCGACGTCCATGTGTGGGAGTTGCTCGCGATCCTCGAACATCTCGCCGAGAAATTTCCCGACGCCGGCCTGTGGCCGTCCGATCCCGTTGCGCGCGGCTATGCCCGGGCGGTCGCCTCGGAGATGCACGCCGGCTTCGTGCCGATGCGCCGCCACCTGCCGATGAACATGTGGCGGCCGGTCATGCCGCGGGAATTGCCGGATGACGTTGCCGCGAACGTCCGGCGCATCGAGCATATCTGGACAGATTGTCGCACACGCTTCGGAAAGGGCGGGCCGTTTCTGTTCGGTCGGTTCGGTGCCGCGGACGCGATGTACGCCCCGGTCGTCTCCCGCTTCCACACCTATGCCGTCGATGTCGGGCCGGTCGCGCGCGAATATATGAAAGCCATGATGGCTTTGCCGGCCTGGGTCGAATGGCGCGCTGCAGCAATCAAGGAGCCGTGGGTCCTTCCGGAGGACGAGGTCGACTGGCCGACGGTCCTGCGCGAGTAACCATCTTAAGCATCGCCGCAACCGGCCCAAAAAATGTCGCCGATCTGTATTGAAAGGTCGGCGGGGACGAAGAATAGTCGCCTCGCCTGCGGCACCCGCGATCTTGCGGCGCTGGGGCTGGGGTTCTACAAGCGGGACCAACCTATCCTTATCGCCCGGGAGTTCATGCAATGCGATATAGTCGTATCGCCCAGATTTTGCTCGCCTTTTCCGTGTTGGCCATCGGCAGCCCTGCGCTCTCGCAGGACACCGCCAAGCCTGACGTCAAAGGCCTTTTCCTGCTCACCGATTATCCGGCCGTCAGCGTTCGCCCAGGCACGACGGCGACGATCAGCCTGCGCCTGCAGAACTACGCCATGCCGCCCGAGCGGCTGCAGGTTTCGGTGTCCGGTGTGCCGCAAGGCTGGACCTCGACCATCGTCGGCGGCGGCCAGCCGATCGAGGCCGTGTTGCCGGCGACCAACGCCAGCGTCTCATTCGAGCTCCGCCTCGACATCCCGAAGGATGCGGCGATGGGCACGACCAATCTGACCGTCACCGCCAAGGGCGCCAACTCGGTCACGCTGCCGGTTGCCGTCACGCTGGTGAAGGACCTTCCGGCCAAGCTGACGCTCACGCCGGCGCTGCCTGAGCTGCGCGGCACGTCGCGCTCCACCTTCGAATATCAGCTCACGATCAAGAACGAGAGCGGCAAGCGCATCGTTGCGAATCTCGCCGCGACCGCGCCGCAGAATTTCGACGTCTCCTTCACCGAGCAATACGGCAGCCAGGAGCTGAACGCCGTGCCGCTCGATGCCGGCCAGTCGAAAGACGTGAAGCTCAAGGTCCGCCCGCCGAACACGATTGGCGTCGGCCCGCAGAAGGTGACGGCGCGCGCCACCGTGGAGGACGCAACGGCCACGGCCGAACTGGGCCTCGACATCACCGGCACGCCGAAGATCGAGCTCGCCGGCCGCGATGGCCGGCTCAACGCCGCCGCCACCGCCGGGCAGGAGACAACGATCCCGGTGGTCGTGGCCAACACCGGCACCGCGGCGGCGGAGGCTGTCGAGTTGTCCGGCTCGGCCCCGAGCGGCTGGAAGGTCGAAGCCGATCCCAAGACGATCGATCGCATCCCGCCGAACGAGAACAAGGAAGTCCAGTTGAAGATCACGCCGAGCCCCAAGGCGGTGGCGGGCGACTACGTCGCCAACTTCCGCGCCGCGGCGCGCGGCGAGTCCGCTTCGCAGACCTTCCGTGTCGCGGTCGCAACCTCCACTCAATGGGGTCTCATTGGCGCCGGGATCATCGGCATCGCGCTGCTGGTGCTGTTCGGCGCCGTGATGAGGTTCGGCCGCCGATGAGCGAAAAAGTCATCGAGGCGCAGAACCTCACCAAGCGCTATGACGGGGTGGCCGTGGTCAAGGGCATCTCGTTCTCGGTGGCGCAGGGCGAGATCTTCGGGCTGCTCGGCCCGAACGGCGCCGGCAAGACCACGACGATCCTGATGATGCTTGGGCTCACCGAGATATCGGACGGGCAGGTGCGCGTGCTGGGATTCGACCCGGTGCGCCAACCGCTCCAGGTCAAGCGGCGGGTCGGCTATCTGCCGGACGCGGTCGGCTTCTACGACAACCTGACCGCGTCCGAAAATCTGCGCTACACCGGCCGCCTGATCGGTCTTGAGGCCGACGAGTGCGAGGAGAAAATCCAGGAGGCGCTCGATCATGTCGGGCTGCACGACGTTACCGATCGGCGCGTGACGACGTTCTCGCGCGGCATGCGGCAACGGCTCGGCATCGCGGAGATCCTGTTGAAGGATGCGCAGATCGCGATCCTGGACGAGCCGACCTCCGGCCTCGATCCGCAGGCGACGATCGAGCTTCTGGAGATCATCCGAAACCTGAAGAAGCGCGGCGTCACCGTTCTGCTCTCCTCCCATTTGCTGGATCGCGTGCAAAGCGTCTGCGACCGTGTTGCCCTGTTCAGCCAAGGCAACCTCGCGCTGCTCGGCAGCGTCGAGGAGTTGGGGCGCCAGGTCCTCGGTGGCAACTTCAATCTTGACGTCGAGGCCGACGGCAGTGGTCTCGATGCACGGCTCAAGGCCATTCCGGGCGTTACCGGCGTCGAGACCTTGGGCCCCAACCGCTGGCGCTTGAAGACCGATCGCGACGTGCGGCTCGGAAGCGGCGGCGGCAGTGATGGGAGCGGGCGGCAAGCTTCTGCGGCTGGCGGTCGAAACGCCCAGCCTCGAAACGATCTACACGCGTTATTTCCGCGACGAGCACGAGGGAGGCCGTCATGCGGCGTGAAGGATCCCCCTGGCGCGGGCTTGGCGTCGTTACCCGCAAGGAGCTTTCGGATCATCTCAGCAGCGTGCGCATGCTGGTGATCGAAATGCTGGTCGTGGTCACCGGCGTCGTCATCGTTCTGGTGTCGCTCCAGCAGATCCGCGACGTCACGGCGGAAGATCCGTTCCTGTTGCTGCGCGTGTTCACCAGGTCCGGCGAGCAGCTCTCCTTCGTGTTCGTGCTGACGCTGCTTGTGCCGCTGGTCGCCATTGGCCTCGGCTTCGATCTCGTCAACAGCGAGCACAATCAGCGCACGCTGAGCCGGATCCTGTCGCAGCCGATCTACCGGGACGCGCTGCTGTTCGGAAAATTCCTGGCGGGGCTCGCCACCATTGCCATCAGTCTCACCGCGATGTGGATGGTCGTGCTCGGGCTGGCGCTGGCCGCGCTCGGCGTGCCGCCGAGCGGTGAGGAGCTTGCACGGGCGGCCCTTATGCTCGGTGTGACCATCGCCTATGCCGGTGTGTGGCTTGCGCTGGCGATGTTGTTCTCGATCGTATTTCGCTCGGCGGCAACCGCCGCGTTGAGCGCGCTCGGGCTGTGGCTCTTCATATCGATCTTATGGCCGATCCTGTCGCCGTTCGTGGTCGGGATCTTCCTGCAGACTGGAGCCGGCTCGGCCGACGAGCTGCTCAGCAGCCTCTCCACCATTCAGGCCTTCAGGCGCCTTTCGCCGGGAGCCTTGTTCGGCGAGATCGTGACGGTATTACTCGATCCTGCGGTGCGCTCGACCCAGCAGTCGCAGCTCGCGGCGATGGGGCTCGCTCTGGTCGAGCCCGGTTCGATCCCCGGTGCGCCGCTCCCCCTGCTGCAGAGCCTGCTGATCGTGTGGCCGCAGATCGTCAGTCTGATCGCCGGCACGATCGTGCTGTTCGTGATCGGCTACGTGATCTTCCAGCGCCAGGAAGTGCGCGCCTGACGCTTGGCGCATTCGAAAATCGAAAAACAACCCGGAGGAAACTCCGGGTTGTTTTTTTGCGTCCCGCGGAAGCGGCGTTCTTGCGAAGCAAGACCGGGAGGCGCAGTCTTTCGGCAACAAGAAAACTGATCGAGGAATTTGCCCCAAGGAACATGCGCATGCGACTGGCTTCCGTCTTGAGCGCAGCGGTGACGCTGCTGATCGCCGGCGTCGCGCCGGCCGCCTGGGCGCAGCCCGACGAGACCCTCAAAGGCCGCACCGTCACGTTGATCATCGGGTCGGACGCGGGCGGCGGGATCGATCTCTACGGCCGCGTGGTGGCGCGTCACATTGGCAGGCACCTTCCGGGCCAGCCGTCGGTGGTCGCGCAGAACATGCCGGCGGCGGGAAGCATCGCGGCCGCCAACCACCTGTTCAACCTCGCGCCCAAGGACGGCACAGCGATCGGAATTCTGAGCCAGGGCCTGATCCTCGACGAGATCCTCGGCACGCCGGGGCTCCGTTTCGAGGTGGCAAAGTTCAACTGGGTGGGGCGCGTGTCGTCCGACGTGCTGATTACCTTCACGTGGCACACGTCGAAGGTGAAGACCATCGCGGATGCCATGACGCTCGAGACCACGCTCGGCGGGACCGGGGCGGGCTCCAACGTCACCAAGAGCCCGCAACTCCTCAATCTCGTGGTCGGGACGAAGTTCAAGGTCATCGTCGGCTACGGCGGCACCGGCGCCACGATGCTCGCGACCGAACGCGGTGAGCTGGACGGCATGTCGACCGGCTGGGGCGGGCTCAACGCGGCGCGCCCGAACTGGCTCAGGGACAAGACCATCAATCTCATCGTGCAGATGGGCACGCTACGGCATCCCGATATGCCGGACGTGCCGTCCTGGATCGACGTCGCGAAGACCGAGGACGACAAGAAGCTGCTGTGGTTGTTCGGCGCCAACGCCGACATCGGCAAATCGATCGTAGCGCCGCCCGGGTTGCCGCCGGGGCGGATTGGGATGCTACGCAGCGCCTTCGCGGCGATGCTGACAGACCCGGCATTCGTCGCCGACGTCAAGAAAGCCAATATGGATTTCGACCATGCGCCGGGCGAAAAGCTGCAGCGGATCGTGACCGATACGATCGAGCTGCCGGTGGCGCTGCGCGACCGTGCGCGCACGATCTACCGCTCCGCCGGACAGAAATAGCGCCAAGCGTCCGCTTCATACAACAGAAGGGCGGCCGAGCCCTCGCCGGGGTGGCCGCCCTTGCCGTTGCCTTGTCGGCGCTGCGTTAGACGACCAGAACCGCCACGATCCTGTGGCTGTCCGGCTCGACGATGATGATGCGATCACCGACGATGAAATACAGGAAGCCGTTCCACGCCGGATGGATCTCGACCAGCGTCGGCGGCACGGCCACCAGCGTCACACCGGTGCGCGGCACCACGGTCCCGACATTGATCGAGAAGTTGACCTTGGCCACGCGCGGAGCGTTGCCGGCCTTGAGCACCGTGTTGCGGATGGTGGTGCGCTGCTCGACGTTCAGCGTCACGCCGCCGGACTGCCCGCCGCCGCCCTTGCCTTCGGCGCCTTTCTGGCCGTTGTCACGGGAGGGTGTCTGCTGACCCTGCTGCGGCTGCTGCTTGGGCTGCTGGCCCTGTTGCGGCTGGTTGTCCCGCTGACCTTGCGTCTCGCGCTGACCTTGGCCTTGTGTCTCGCGCTGACCCTGGCCGCCTTGGCCCTGCGTCCGCGGTTCCTTGGACTGCGCTTTGCCTTTGCCTTGGCCTTCCTGCGGCGCTACCTGTGCGCCGCCTTGACCTTGCGCGCCGCCTTGACCCTGCGCGTTGATTTCCGGGGCGCCACCGCTTGGCGCTTGACGTTGCCCACCTTGTTGCGCGGCGGCAAACACCGTCCCCGCCAGCAGCGCGGCGGCTGCTGTCGTGATCATCAGATTGCGTCTCATTCGAACGTTCCTCCAGAAGGGTTGGCTCCCGTGCCACCGATCATCGGCCGCATGTGAAACGGCTGCGCACGGAACAGGTTCCTGCCCATGCAGTGTCATGCGTCGAAATAGGCGCGCGGGAACCGGAACTCTGACCGTCAATTCACGGAACTCAATTCAGTGGTGCAATGACGTCCGGACACGTCCGCACGAAATGCGAAAGGGCGGCCGTGTGGCCGCCCTTGTCATTGCATTGAACAATATGCGGTCGGTCAGCCGCTGATGCGGCGCCAGCCGTCGCGCGCGATCGTGGTGATCTCGTCGACGTTCTTGGCCACAACATCCCAGTTGACCATCGTGCGGGCATTCGCGCGGCTGCTGACCTGGTCCGCGACATAGACGCCGCCGACCGTGAGCGCGAAGCCGAGGATGATGCCGAACAACAGGCGCATGATGTTTCCCTCTCTTAAGCCCGTGATGTGGTCGTTAGGCGAGGAACGCGGCGCCAATATGATGGGTTCCATCGCATTCCCCATGGCGACTGAGGGGGTGGTTCAGAACGACGCCATAAGTCTCTGAATCAGCTCATGGATTGCCCGCAGTCCGAAACGAGGCCGGGGCGGCAACCATGCCAAGCAATTCGCCGATTTTTTGCCCGGTTTGGCGAAATCGCTGCTATATTGGGGCAAATAACAGGGGTTCAGGGAAGTATTCGGGTGTCGTTGAGTAGAGTACGGGAGATCTGCGTTGAACACACACAAGTTTCGGCTCGGTCAGACGGTCTATTTCACGGCGAAGCCTCTGGGTCACATGACTGCCAATGGGGCCTATCAGATCGTGAAGCTTCTGCCGACCGATGGCGACGAGCATCAGTACCGCATCAAGAGTACTGACGAGGCATTTGAGCGAGTGGCCAAGGAAAGTCAGCTCGATCGCTCGCGTTGAGCCGGCTGGCAACCATACCAAAACCGCTGCGAACCTCTCAGCATGGCTGACTGTGGCTTGCCGGCACCAGTCCGTAGCGTAATTCGGCCCTATTGTTGCAGCCAATGGAAATGTCCGGCGGCAATTCATATGCTTTCGCACTCAAATCGTGTCGCCTGTGGATAGCTGATCATGTCCGATCTGATCGGGCGTTGGATTCCTGGGCTCGACCCGTTGACGGGCACCTTGGCGTTGCCGCTGTGGGCCGCCGGTGCACTTGCGGCCTTGTTCGTCGTGTTCTGTGTACTGGCATTCAGCCGGTCCGGGCGAGACGGCGCGATTGGTAGCGTCGCGCGCATCGCGCTCGTGCTGGTGGGCGCGGTTGTGGCCTGGTTCTTCCTCGAAGGCACCACCAAGCAGGATACCGCCGCCGAGCGGCGTGCGCTTGAAGTGCGCTCAGGCGCGCTCGCGACACGGGCGACGATGCCCGGTTCGCCGCTCGCCTGCATCGACGCCATGGCGGGCGATGCGGTGGAAAGCTCTTGCGAACGTACGCTGTTCGCGACGCCCGAAGCGATGGCGGCTGCGGTGTCGTACGCGGCGGCTCAGGTCAGCCTGTTCGCCGACGTCAGCGCGTTCGTCAATCGCGGCAATTCCGGGATGGCGCCGCTGCTGGCGAGCTTGCGGCGCGCGATCGAGACCGACCGCTACGGCCTGGTCGCTCACGTGCTGGCGACGCGCGACGGCTGCACGGCCGACCAATGTCCCGCATTGGCGCTGATGAGCGACGCGAGCCGCGTCACCAACAATTTGTCGCAGAGCACCTACGATCTTTATGTCGCGCGGTATTCCGCTGTATGGCCGGCGCCGGCCGCGAATGCACCGCCGGTGGCTGCGATCCCCGGTATGCCCGGCGCGCAGCCGGCGCTGGCGGGGACATCGACCCTGGTGCCGCCTGGAACACCGCGGCCGGATTTGTTCTTCCCATCCTCGGAGTCGATCCCGCCGGTCAACATCATGACCGCGGAGCCCGCCGCCCAACCTGAGAGCACGGGTTCCACGCCGCCGGCCCGCACGCCGCCGCGCCGGCCGCAATCGGCGCCGCAGCCGAAGCAGGCGCAGCCCAAACAGGCACCGATCGATCTCAATGCTGCCGGCGGCGCGCCCCCGGCGCCCCAATAAATCCATTCCCTGAGGATAACCGCAGCGTTTGCTGGCCCCGTCAGATGGCTGGGCTAACATGTTGTCTCATCGGGAATGGTAGCTAGCGTGGCGGTTCAGAAGTTCGCCATACCTTGCGGCCAGGTTGGGAGCGAACTTCTGAACCAAGGCCACGCTAGCAAGCTATTGAGCGCCCAGCGTCCCTTGAATCCGAAGTTCGCAAGGGCATTTGCAGCACGGGCGTGCGAACTTCGGATTCGGGACACTGGCGTGACACTGCATCTCATCAAGCTCTGTGTCGGTTGCGACTCGATCCAGGACCTCGAGGACTGGATCAAGGAGAAGCGCCGGCGGACGCGCGGCAAGAAGACCGAGCACATCCACACCACGCGCATGGTGCCCAAGCGCGCCGACGAGATCATCGGCAGCGGATCGCTCTACTGGGTGATCCGCGGGCAGGTGATGTGCCGGGAGCGGGTCCTGGCGGTGCGCCCCTTCGTCGACAAGGAGGGTGTCGGACGCTGCCGGATCGTGCTGGAGCCGAAGGTGACGCCGGTCGAGCCCAGGCCGTGGCGGGCGTTCCAGGGCTGGCGCTATCTACCGGAGAAGGACGCGCCCCGCGACCTGACACGCATCGGGCAGGGACTGCGCGCCATGCCTGAGGAGATGCGCCGTGAGCTGCGGGACCTGGGGCTGATCTGAAGCCGCCGCGTTTGTTGCAAGCCAGAAAGGGCCCGCCAAGGCGTAGCTTTGGCGTAACATTGCTCGGTGCGACGGCACTCTGCTATAGCCCCGCGCGACGACCGAGGAATGGCTTATGTCCGTTGACGCCAAGACCGTCCGCCGTATTGCGCATCTCGCGCGCATCGCCGTCGCCGACGACGAGGTCGCGCATCTCCAGGGCGAGCTCAACGCGATCCTCGCCTTTGTCGAACAACTGTCCGAGGTGGACTGCGCGGGCGTCGAGCCGATGACCTCGGTGACGCCGATGGAGATGAAAAAGCGCGAAGACAAAGTCACCGACGGTGGCATCACCGAGGACGTGTTGCGCAACGCGCCGGCGCGCGAAGGCAGTTATTTCCTCGTGCCGAAGGTGGTGGAGTAGGGCGCATGTGCTGGGCCTGCGAGGAAGAGGCGATGTGGCGGCGCTACCAGCTCGAAGTCGCGGTCGAGCGCGGCGAGATTCCGCCCGGCTTCGAGCCGGAGGATTTCGAGGCGGCCGGGTTGCCGGTGCCGCCCAAGCGGGCCGCCGAGACCGCCAACCCCTTTGCCTGTGACGCTCCGGACAAGGCATGACCGAGCTCACGGCACTCACCCTTGCCGAGGCGCGCGACGGATTGCGCAAGCGCGCGTTCTCCGCCGCCGAGCTTGCCGACGCGCATATCGCGGCGATCGAGCAGGCGCGCGCGCTCAACGCCTATGTGCTCGAGACGCCCGACGCGGCGCGCGCGATGGCGAAGGATGCCGACGCGCGGCTCAAGGCCGGCGACGCGCGGCCACTGGAAGGTCTTCCTCTCGGGATAAAAGACCTGTTCGCGACCAAGGACGTGCGCACCACCGCGTGCTCGCGCATCCTCGACGGTTTCATCCCGCCCTACGAGTCGACCGTCACCGCGCAGCTCTGGCGCGACGGTGCCGTCATGCTTGGCAAGCTCAACAACGACGAGTTCGCGATGGGCTCGTCGAACGAGAACTCGTGTTTCGGTCCGGTGATCAATCCGTGGCGGCGCAAGGGATCGAACACGGCGCTGGTGCCGGGCGGTTCGTCCGGCGGCTCGTCCGCCGCGGTCGCCGCCTATCTGTGCCTGGGCGCGACCGCGACCGACACCGGCGGCTCGATCCGCCAGCCGGCCGCGTTCACCGGCACCGTCGGGATCAAGCCGACCTATGGGCGCTGCTCGCGCTGGGGCATCGTCGCGTATGCCTCGTCGCTCGATCAGGCCGGACCGATCGCGCGCACTGTGCGCGATGCCGCGATCCTGCTGCGCTCGATGGCCGGGCACGATCCGAAGGATTCGACCTCGGTCGACCGCGCGGTGCCTGACTATGAGGCGGCGCTCGGCAAGCCGGTCAAGGGCATGACCATCGGCATTCCCAAGGAGTACCGGATCGACGGCATGGCGGCCGAGATCGGCAAGCTGTGGGAGCAGGGCGTCGCCTGGCTCAAGGAGGCCGGCGCCAAGATCGTCGAGGTGTCGCTGCCGCACACCAAATACGCGCTGCCGGCCTATTACATCGTGGCGCCGGCGGAGGCGTCGTCGAACCTCGCGCGCTACGACGGCGTGCGCTACGGCCTGCGCACGCCCGGCCGTGACGTCATCGGCATGTACGAGAAGACCCGCGCCGAGGGATTTGGCGCGGAGGTGCGCCGTCGCATCATGATCGGCACCTATGTGCTCTCGGCCGGTTACTACGACGCGTACTACCTGCAGGCGCAGAAGGTGCGCACGCTGATCAAGCGCGACTTCGAGCAATGCTTTGCGAAGGGCATCGACGCGATCCTGACGCCGGCGACGCCGTCGGACGCGTTCGGCATCGGCGAGAAGGCCGGAGCCGATCCGATCGAGATGTATCTCAACGACGTGTTCACGGTGACGGTGAACATGGCCGGACTGCCGGGCATCGCGGTCCCGGCCGGGCTGTCATCCGACGGTCTGCCGCTCGGGCTTCAGCTCATCGGCCGGCCGTTCGACGAGGAGACGTTGTTCTCGCTCGGTGAGACGATCGAGCGGGCGGCGGGCAGCTTCAAGGCGGAGAAGTGGTGGTGAGAGGCCATGACCCTCGCCGAATTCAAACGCAGCCTCACGAAACGAACGCCGCCGGCGCAGCTTTCGCCCGCGCTCACGGGACTGTGGTGGGTGGGCAAGGACAAGTGGGACACCGCGCATTCGCTGGTCATGGACGAAGCCGGCAAGGATTGCGCGCGGGTGCATGCATACCTCCACCGGCTTGAGAAGGACGAGGACAACGCCCGCTTCTGGTACCGGCGGGCCGGGATGCCGGTGGCGACCGGCGCGCTCAAGGCCGAATGGACCGCGATTGCGCGCGATTTGCTGGCGAAAGCGGATTAACCACAAGTTCGCCCTAGAGAATTGTTGACCATGCTGCAACCCGCCGCTGATAAGGTGGCGCGCGAGGGATGCTGTGTTCATGCGTGGGTGGGGGCTGCTTGCAGCAATAGGCGTCTGCGCCGCCGTGGGCGGTTGCACCAGCGTCTACAACATCCCGCAAAATCAACCGCTGTCGGGCCCGATCCAGGCGCCCCAGCTCGGCAGCGAAATCCCCATATCCTCGGATGACGTGATGGTGAGCCTCGCCTTCTCCGGCGGCGGCACCCGCGCGGCGGCTTTCTCCTTCGGCGTGCTCAAGGAACTCGAGGCCACGCGCATCCGTGATCGCGGAAAGACCGTGTCGCTGCTCGATCGCGTGGATTTCGTCTCGGGCGTTTCCGGCGGCTCGGTGCTTGCGGCGTATTACGGCCTGCGGAAGCGCGCGGCGCTTTCCGACTTCCGCGAGCGTTTCCTGCTGCGCAATGCCGAGGAGTCGCTCAACACCAGGGTCTCGGTGCTGAATCTCGGGCGCGCGATCGGCGGCGGACTGAACGACGCCACGCACCTGCCGCGGTGGCTCGACGACAATCTGTTCGGCGGGGCGAAGTTCAGCGACTTCCGCACCAACCAGCGTCCGCGGATCTGGATCAACGCTTCCGACATCTACAACCGCACGCCCTTCGTGTTTGGCAGCGTTGCCTTCGACGCGATGTGCAGCGATCTGATGAACTATCCGATCTCGGAAGCGGTCGCGGCCTCGGCGGCGGTGCCGGTGGTGTTCGCGCCGATCGTGCTGGAAACCTTCCCGGGTCGCTGCCAGACAAAACTGCCGGACTGGATCGCGCGCGCCCGCGCCGACCGCAATGCGCAACCGCTGCTGCGCGATTTCGCACAGGCAGTCGACAGCTACCACACCGGCAGTGTGCGCTATGTGAAACTGCTCGACGGCGGCCTGGTCGATAATTTCGGGCTCTCGGGCTTCACGATTGCGTTGCTCTCGGCGACGCGGCCGTACGAACCGCTGATGCCGCAGCAGGCCGCGCGTATCCGGCGGGTGATGTTTCTGATCGTGGATTCCGGGCGCGGGCCGTCGGGTGGCTGGTCGCAAGAGCTCCCGGGACCGACCGGCGTCGACCTGGTGATGGCGACGGCCGACACGGCCACTGAAGCGAGCACGCGCGCGAGTTACACCGCGTTCGTGTCGACCATGACCGACTGGGTGGCCAAGCTCCGCCGCTGGCGCTGCGGTCTGTCGGAGGCCGAGCGGCAGCGTTTGGGCGTCGGGGCGAACTGGCGCTGCAACGACGTGAACGTGTTCGTCGAGCGCGTCGGCTTCGATCAGTTCGATCGCGCCCGCGCCACGGTGCTCAATGCGATCCCGACGCGCTTCCAACTGCCGCAGGAGTCCGTCGATCTGCTGATCGAGGCGGGCGGGGAGGCGGTCCGCACCAATCGGACCTACCAGGCGTTCCGCCGCGGGCTCTGATCTGGCCTACGGCATGACTCTTAGATCGCTACGCCTGTTGCAGCGAGGAGGACTGATCGGCATGGCGTCCATTCGCAAGGAGATTGAGACCAAAGCCCGGCCTGAGGACGTCTGGGCTGCCATACGGGATGTCGGCGCCTTGCACACGCGATTGGTGCCGGGATTTGTCGTCGCCACGCGCCTTCAGGCGGATGCGCGAGTTGTAACCTTCGGCAATGGCATGGAGGTTCGCGAACCGATCGTCGACATAGACGACGAGGCAAGGCGTCTGGTCTGGTCCGCCGAGGGAGCCGGGCTCACGCACTACAATGCATCGATTCAAGTTTTTGAGGGGGCCGGCAACGGCAGCCGGGTCGTATGGATTGCCGATCTCCTGCCACACGACATGAAGGGCCAGATCGAAGCCATGATCGAGCAGGGCATGGTCGTCATGAAGAAGACCCTGGATCGGCCGAATAACGCCGGCTAGGCGTTGAGCGGCAAGACTTACGAGCACGCCCCGTAGAAGGAGCGTCCTGCTGATCAGTTGGCGGCCGTTCCCGAAATTCCCGCCTCCTTGATCACCGGACCCCACTTGTCCATTTCCGCCTTGAGGAAGGCGGCAAGCTCGGCCGGCGTTGAGCCTTGCACCACGACCCCGAGCGACTCGAGCTTCTGCTTGGTCGCCGGATCGTTGAGCGCTGCGACCGTGTCGGCATTCATCTTGCGGATGATTTCGGGTGGGGTCTTGGCCGGCGCGAAGAAGGCATACCAGGACGACACGTCGAAGCCGGGCACGCCCACCTCCGCGATCGGCGGCAGCTCGGGCGCCGCCGGCGTGCGCTTCGCGGTCGTCACCGCGAGCCCGCGTAGCTGTCCGCCCTGGATCATCGGCAGCACGGCGCCGATATTGTTGAACATCACGTCGACACGGCCGGGGATGAGGTCGGTGAAGGCGGGACCGGCGCCGCGATAGGGCACGTGCAGCATCTCGATCCCAGCCATACGCTTGAACAGCTCACCGGAGAGATGCACCGAGGTGCCGTGCCCGGACGAGGCAAAGGTGATCTTGCCCTTGTTGGCCTTGGCATGGGCGATGAACTCGGTGACCGAACGCGCCGGCGAGCTCTTGGGCACCACCATGATGTTGGGGTAGTCGCAGAGCAGCGACACCGGCGCGAGGTCGGCAACCGGGTCGTAGGGCAGGGTCGCGAACAGGAACTTGTTCACCGCGAGCGGCATCGACTGCAGCAGCATGGCGTAGCCGTCGGGCTCCGCGCGCGCGACCGCCTCGGTGCCGATATTGGTGGCGGCGCCGCCGCGGTTCTCCACGACGAGTTGATGCCCCCACATGTCCGAGAGCTTCGCCGACAGCACGCGGGCGATCGCGTCGGTGCCGCCGCCGGGCGGAAACGGCACCACCAGCCGCACAAAGCGGTTCGGCCAGGTTTGCGCTTGCGCGCGGCCGATGATGGCGGGAGCCAGAACGGCGGCGGCGGAGCTTGCGATCAGTTTCCGGCGGTCGATCATTGCAGGCCTCCCGAGGATTAATTGACCTTCAGTCCAGCCGCCTTGATCACGGCGGCCCATTTGGAAATCTCGACCCTGAGCATGTTGCCGAGCTCTTCCGGCGTCGACCCCGAAGGCGCATAGCCGATGAGTTCGGCCTTGGCCTTGACCATGGGATCGGTGAGCGCAGCAAGAGCGGCGGCATTGATGGTCTTGATGATCTCAGGCGGCGTCTTGGCCGCGACGAACATGGCTTGCCACGACATCACCTCGTAACCCGGCACCGCTTCAGCAATGGGTGGCAAGTCAGGCGCGGCAGGATCCCTGGTGAGCGCGCTCACGCCCAGCCCGCGAATCTGGCCCGCCCGCACGTTCTCAAGCAGCGAGCCGCTCGCGATATAGACGTCGACGCGCCCGGGAATGAGATCGTTGAGCACGGGACCGGCGCCGCGATAGGGCACGTGGGTCATCTTGAGCCCGGCCATGGTCTGGAACAGCTCGATGGCGAGATGCGGCGCGCTGCCGGTGCCGGGCGATGCCATCGTCAGCTTGCCCGGGTTGGCTTTGGCGTAGGCGATGAACTCCTGCACGGTTTTGGCCGGCGAAGAGTTCGGCACGAACATGTAGTACGGGAAGCTGAAGAGGTTCGCGACCGGTGCAAGGTCGGCGAGCGGATCGTAGCCGAGCGTCCGGTAGAGACTGGGGGCCACCGCCAGCGAGGACGTGGCGTAGAGGATCGTGTGGCCATCCGGTGCGGACTTTGCGACCAGCTCGCCCGCGATGTTGGTGCCACCGCCCGGCCGGTTCTCGATCACGACCTGCTGGCCCCACATTCTCGAGAGTGGCTCGGCCATGATACGGGCGGCGACGTCGGTCGGCCCGCCAGGCGCCAAAGGCACGATCAGCCGCACGAAGCGGTTCGGCCAGCTCTGCGCTTGCGCCTGCGTGCGGCAGACGACAGCGGGGGCAACAACGGCGGCGACGGACGTTGCGATCAGTCGCCGCCGGTCGATCATGGCGCGCCTTGCTCCATGCCGGTCTTCTTGATGAAGGGAAGCGCCGCGGGCGAGGCGATGAACTTGATCAGCTCGCGCGCCGCGTCCGGTTGCGTGGCGCCGGTATGGACGCCGCCGGCAAAGACGCTGACGGTGTCCATCTCCTTCGGCACCGGACCGACATACTGGATGCCGGGATAGAGCAGGAGCTCGCTGACCTGCTGGAAGCCGATGTCGACGTCGCCGCGCGCGAGGATCGAACCGACGGGCGTGCCGGGCGGGGTCTGCTTGATCTTCGGGGAGACCTGATCCCAGATGCCCCATTTCTTGAACAGGCTTTCGAGGAAAACGCCGCTCGGGCCGGAGGAATAGCCGATGCCCTTGGCAGCGAGCAGCGCACGCTTCACCGCGTCGGTCGTGCTGATGTCGGGCTTCGGCGCTCCCGTCGGGACGGCAATGGCGATGCCGGAGCGAACGAGGTCGACGCGGCTCGCGCCGACGAGCTTGCCCTCCTTGATCATTGTCTCCATCGCCGGCGTCACCAGGATCACCATGTCGAAGGTCTCGCCGGCGCGCAGCTTCTTGAGGATGTCGACGGTGCCGTTCCAGGTGGTGTTGAGCTTGTGTCCGCTCGCGCGTTCGAACTCCGGCGCGAACGCCAGATAGGCCTCCTTGATCGCTTGCGAGGACAGGACTTTGATTTCAGCAGCATTCGCCATTACCGCACTCCAAAGGGTGCCGCCGAGCACGGCGGCCAGGATGGTGATTGATTGCTTTCGCACGCGTTCTTTTCTCACGTTTTTGTTCCTGGCTGCACCCTTCATTCGCTGACTTTGATGTTGGCGGCCTTGATGACCGGGCCCCATTTCGCGGCGTCCGCCTTGAGATGCGCGCCGAGCGCCTCGGGCGTCGATCCGACGATGATCACGCCGAGCTTGTCGAGCCGGGCCTTGATCGCGGGCTCGGCCAGCACGGTGAGGCTATCGGCGTTCATCTTGCGGATGATGTCGGGCGGGGTCTTCGCCGGCACGACGAAGGCGAACCACGACGACGTGTCGTAGCCGGGCACGCCGGCCTCGCCGATGGCAGGCACGTCCGGCGCCGCCTCCTGCCGTTTCGCAGTCGAGACGCCGAGCGCGCGCAACTGGCCGGCCTGAACCATCGGCAGGCCGGACGCCATCACCGCGAACGTCATGTCGACGCGGCCCGCGATCAGATCGGTGATGGCCGGCGCCGCGCCGCGATAGGGCACGTGCGTGATGTCGACCTTGGCCATGTATTTGAACAGCTCGGCGCTCATGTGCGGGGAGCTGCCGTGGCCGGGAGACGCGTAGGTGAGCTTGCCCGGGTTCGCTTTGGCCGCCGCGACGATGTCGCCGACCGACTTGAACCGCGAGTCCTTCGGCACCACCAGGAGATTTGGGAACATGCAGATCAGCGTGACCGGCGCGAAATCGGCAAGCGGGTCGTAGTTGATCGACGGGAACAGGTATTGATTGACGGTGAGCCCGCCGGCGCTGATCAGCATGGTATAGCCGTCGGGCGCCGCGCGCGCGACGAACTCGATGCCGATATTGGCGCCGGCGCCGGCTTTGTTCTCGACGACGACCTGCTGCCCCCAGATCTCCGACAGCCGCGCGCCCATGATGCGCCCGACCGCGTCGATGCCGCCGCCGGGCGTGAACGGAACGACCAGCCGCACGACACGGTTCGGCCAATTCTGCGCCACGGCGGCGCTACCCATTGCGGGCGCGAATGCGGAAGCGGCGGCAAGTCCGGTGAAACGTCGGCGGGTCAGCACGATGTCAGTCCTCACTCTTGATGCCGGCGGCCTTGATCACGGGCCCCCAAAGCTCGCTTTCCGATTTCAGGTGCGCCCCGAGTTCGGCGGTGTTGATCCGACGATCTGGACACCGACTTGCTCCATGCGTTTCATGACGGCGGGCTCGGCCAGGACCTTGGCGGTGTCAGCGTAGATTTGCTGGACGATGTCGGGCGGCGTCTTCGCGGGGACGAAGAACGAATACCAGGCGGACACATTGAAGCCCGGGACCCCGGACTCGGCGACGGTCGGGTATTCCGGCGCGGTCGGAAACCGCTGTGCCGACGTTACGGCCAGGCCGCGCAAGGAGCCTGACCGTGCCGCCTGAAGGACGCCGGCCATGGTGTTGAACATCATGTCGACCCGGCCGGGGATCACATCGTTCAGCGCCGGCGCCACGCCGCGATAGGGGATGTGGGTCATCTCGATGCCGGTCTGGCGCTTGAACAGCTCGCCCGACAGATGCGGCGATGTCCCGGTCCCAGACGAAGCGAATGTGATCTTGCCGCGGTTCTTCTTGGCCAACTCGACGAATTCCATCACCGACTTTGCCGGCGAGGAATTCGGCACCACCATCAGGTTGGGGTAGAGCGAGACCAACGTGACCGGTGCGAAGTCGGCGACGGGGTCGTAGTTGACCGACGGATAGATGAAGCGGTTGATGGCAAACGGCAGTGACGCGATCAGGACGGTGTAGCCGTCCGGTTCCGACCGTGCGACCGCCTCGATGCCGATATTGCTGCCGGCGCCGCCGCGGTTCTCGATCACCATCTGCTGTCCCCAGATCTCGGACAGCCGGGTCGAGAGAATGCGGGCGACCGCATCGGTGCCGCCGCCGGGTGCGAAAGGTACGATCAGCCGCACGGTGCGGCGTGGCCACCCTTGCGCATAGGCGATGCGGATCGAGGTGGCGGGGGCCAGCGCCGATGCGGCGGCAAGCCCCACCAGATGGCGGCGGGTGATCATTGGCGTCTCTCCCTGCAGCGGCGTGCGCTTGTGCGCGGTATTGGTTGCCCGGAAGCCTATAGCGGGCCGGAACATGCTACAACCGCCCGGCGCCTCGCCTCGGCGCGACACATTTCCTGCAATCCAGGACGACGGATTACGGCGCTACGGAATGGTTGCCACATCGCGTTCAACGACCACCGGCACCACCGCGGCCTGGGTCACGCATCTGCTCTCGGCGCGCGGCGTGCTCGCCGCCTGGGTCGTCTACGGGATCCTCAATTCGCTGGTCCGGATCGGCTACGGGAGCGTGCTGTCGCTCGATGACGCGCGCGCGAGCGAACTCGTCCAGACGCTGTCGCTCGGCTACCAGTCGCGCAATCCGCCGCTTTATGAGTGGCTGTTGTGGCTTTCCGAACGGATATTCGGCGCCGGCATTGAAAGCCATCTGGCGGTGCGCTTCGCGCTGGTCGCGGCGCTTGGGGCTGGCAACCTTCTATGCGGCGCGGCGCGTGATCGGCGACGATCGCTGGGCCGCCATTGCATCGCTGTCGATGCTGGCGACCTACGCGATTGGATGGCGGTTTCACGACTGGGCGACGCAGACCATCCTGTTGTCCATCGCCTGCGTCGTCACGCTCGACGCGGCTCTCCTGTATCTGGAGCGGCCGTCGTGGCGGCACGCGGCGCTGCTCGGCGTCGCGGCCGGGTTCGGCGTCATGGCCAAGTTCAGCTATCCGCTGTTCCTGGCGGGGCTGCTGTTGGCGCTCGCGAGCCTGCCGGAAACCCGCCGCCAGCTCGTCGACCGCCGCCTGCTGCTGGTGCCCGTGGTCGCCGCGGTCCTGGTCGCGCCCTATGCGAGCTGGCTGCTGACGGTCGGAGGGAGCGTCGTCACCGCGGTCTCGGACTCCGTCGGCATGAGCGGCCGCCCTTACGCGGTGCGCGCGCTGATGGCGCTTTTGTACATGCTGTGGTCGCTGCCGGCCTTTGCGCTCCAGTGGTTGGTGTTGATCGCCGCCGTGACCGTCCCGTTCGTCCGGTGGCGCGCGACCGCTGCACCACCGGGCTTGGGCGAACGGATTGCGCTCCGAACCATGTTATTTGCGGCGCTGCTCGCGACTATCGGCGCCGTCCTGATCGGCGCGTCGAACATCGGCGAGCGCTACATGTATCCGATCCTCACCATCGTTCCGATCTATCTGTTCGCGCGCGTGGCGCGCTACGGCATGGACCGGACATGGATCCCGCGGTTTGCCGCCGTCCTTCTGGCCGCGCTGTTCGTCGTTCCCGCGTTGAGGGCGGTGACCATGTCGGTGCCGTTGTTGAGCCGGGGCGGTCAGCTCGGCACCTTGCTGCCGTTCGAGGCGTTGACTGCCGCGCTGGCTCAACGCGGGATCGCCGATGGCACCGTGGTCACGCCGGATATCAAAATCGGCGGCAACCTGCGCTCGTTCAATCCGAACCTTCGCATCGTCTCGCAGGAATCCTATCGGCTGCTCCCGCCGCCGCGCCGCGCCAGCGACGACCGCTCCTGCGTCCTGGTCTGGACCGGCAACGACGCGCGTGGGCCGGCGATCGCCGGAACGCTGCCGCGCGAGCGCCTGGACGTCCAATCCGCGCCGTCGTGGTTCCGCCAGGGCGTGACGGCGGTGTGGTGGCTCGCGCGGCTCGATCCGCAATCGAAGCTGTGCGGCTGATGGCGGTGTTCGTGGCGTTTCCGGCTCGCCGGGCTGTGAATTGACGCGGGCGGACGGGTTTGCGATGACCTCGGCATGAGCGAGCCCGCACGCAACCGAAAGCTCTTGCAAGGCGCCACCGGTGACTGGGAGATCGTCATCGGCCTCGAGGTCCACGCCCAGGTGACCTCGGAGGCGAAACTGTTTTCCGGCGCCTCGACCGCGTTCGGCGGCGAGCCGAATTCCCAGGTCTCGCTGGTCGACGCCGCGATGCCGGGCATGCTGCCGGTGATCAACGAGGAGTGCATCCGCCAGGCGGTGCGCACCGGTCTCGGCCTCAACGCCAAGATCAATCTCAGGTCGGTGTTCGACCGGAAGAACTACTTCTATCCGGACCTGCCGCAGGGCTACCAGATCAGCCAGTATAAATCGCCGATCGTGGGCGAGGGCGAGGTCGCGATCGACATGCCCGACGGCGAGACCGTCACCGTCGGCATCGAGCGTGTGCATCTCGAGCAGGACGCGGGCAAGCTCCTGCACGACCAGCATCCCACCATGTCGTTCGTCGACCTCAACCGGTCGGGCATCGCGCTGATGGAGATCGTGTCCAAGCCCGACCTGCGCTCGGCCGACGAGGCGAAGGCCTACGTCTCAAAGCTCCGGACCATCCTGCGCTACCTCGGCACCTGTGACGGCGACATGGAGAAGGGCAGTCTGCGCGCCGACGTCAATGTCTCGGTGCGGCGGCCGGGTGAGCCGTTCGGCACGCGCTGCGAGATCAAGAACGTCAATTCGATCCGCTTCATCGGCCAGGCGGTCGAATACGAAGCGCGCCGGCAGGTCGACCTGATCGAGGATGGCGGCACCGTCGAGCAGGAGACCCGTCTGTTCGATCCCAACAAGGGTGAGACGCGCCCGATGCGCTCCAAGGAAGAAGCGCACGACTATCGCTACTTCCCTGATCCCGATCTGCTGCCGCTCGAGATGCCGCAAGCGCTGGTGGATGACCTGAAGGTGCACCTGCCGGAGCTGCCCGATCAGAAGAAGGCGCGCTTCATGCGCGACTACGCGCTTACCGCCTACGACGCCAATGTGCTGACCGCCGAGCGCGAGTCCGCGGACTATTTCGAGGATGTGGCGCGTGGCCGCGACGCCAAGGCAGCGGCGAACTGGGTGATCAACGAGCTTGCCGGCCGCCTCAACAAGGAGGGGAAAGACATCCTCGCCTCACCAATCTCATCGTCGCAGCTCGGCGCGATCCTCGATCTGATCGCGGCGGGCACGATCTCCGGCAAGATCGCCAAGGACGTGTTCGAAATCGCCTGGAGCGAAGGCGGCGACCCGCGTCAAATCGTCAAAGAGCGCGGAATGGAGCAGGTGACCGACCTCTCCGCGATCGAAAAGGTGGTCGACGAGATCGTCGCGGCGAACCCCGACAAGGTCGAGCAGGCGAGAACGAACCCAAAACTCGCCGGCTGGTTCGTCGGACAGGTGATGAAGGCGTCCGGCGGCAAGGCCAACCCGCAGGCGGTGAACGATCTGCTCAAGCGCAAGCTCGGCGTCTGAGGCAATCCTCGCCGCGACACGCGTGCGTGTCATCGATGGCGGTCGGATTCGACATCGAATGTGTCGTTCCGCGTGTCGTCACGCAGTCAGAACGGAGCTCTTCGGAAGCCGCGGGAGCGAATCACTTTGGCCGATTCGCTCGATTTCGCGTCGAGTTGGGTCGCGCAAAGCGCATTTTCGAGCCGGTCGCGGAAATTTTTTTCACAATATGGTTGACGCGCTTCGGGCGAGGTTTTTTGCGCGCCGATTTTCGATCGGCGGTGTTGTTTTACTCGTTGATCGCGAGATCGAGCAGTAAATTTGAATCGCGAGAAAGCCCTGTAGAGTCGGGTATTTCTTGCGGGTCATGTTTTCTTGTCGATCATCGCGCGGCGTTGCTGCTCACAGCACTGCTGTTGATCATCGCGCGCTCGCGCGTAGACACAAGATCGGGTGCCATCAACGCTCCGTGCACCCTTCATTAGGCGGAAACGCTGATTTTTTTGCTGCTCTGTAGTAATCGGAATGCAGTGCTCGCGATTCGCGCGGGTACTGATACGACATCGCCACTCACTCAATGGCTAGGAGGGCAGCATGGCGAAGAAGAGAAAGTCGAAGACGAAGTCAGCGGCAAAAAAGGGCGCGAAGAAGACCAAGCGCCGGAAGAAGAAGTAACCTACCGCTACTTCTCGGTCGTCGGCTTCACTTGATGTCGATGGCCGCGTCAAACGGGCCGGCGGTTGTCGAATTGCGGTGAGCGCTATGCAGCCGTATTCGTCAACGCCGGCTTGGTAGACGACAGAGGGCGTCGGCGAGACAGAGGTACGAGATTCATGCGTGTCCAAGCCGAAAGGCAAGGCACGCTGAATGCGAGGAACGGTAACCCCGGACCTCACCAGCGGCGAAAGCCGCCAGCTCGGACTTCTCGATCTCTCCGACGCCCTCGGTATTTTGTGAGGCGTGTCTCGGCCTCGGGCGCGCTTGGCCTCAGGCCGCCTTGCCCTTGAGCCGGGTGTTGCAGGCGCTCCAGTACTTCGGCCAGGTCATGCCCTTTTCAACCTTGCCGGCCTTCTTGGCCTCGCGCCATTCCTGGCCGCACTGGCGCTGACGTTCGCGTGCGGATTTTTGCCCCGTGGTCAGCTCTCGCTTTTTCTTTTGCTTCGCTGTCTTGGCTTTGCCTTTTTCGGCCGTGTCGGCCTTGTCAGTAGCCTGGGCCAGGGCATGGTCCGAGACCTGGATGGAAATGCCAACGGGGATCAGAAGAAGTGCGGCCGCGACAAGCGCGGAACCGAGCAACCGGAACATGGGCGACTCCCTTCCTTGAACGGAATAGCGGGCGCATCCTGTGACGCACGCGCGCCTCTTGAAGCCTAGCCTCGAAGCCCATGGCGCGTCCATGGGTTGTCCCGGCCATGACACCGGCCGGTGCCGCGCCGGCCAGATGTGACGTTCAGAGCAACGAGGAGTCCGATGGCACGGAAATCAGCAACGAAACGCAGCCGGGCGCGCCGAACCGTCACAACGGCGCGACCGAAACGTGCGGCGCCCGCCAAACCGATCGAACTTTATTACTGGCCGACGCCGAACGGCTACAAAGTGTCAATCATGCTGGAGGAATGCGCGCTGCCGTACCGCGTCATCCCTCTCAACATCGCCCGCGGCGATCAATTCAAGCCTGAGTTTCTGGCGATCTCGCCCAACAATCGCATGCCGGCGATTGTCGATCCTGCGGGCCCCGGCGGCCGCCCGATCTCGTTGTTCGAGTCCGGCGCCATCCTGCAATATCTCGGCCGCAAGACCGGGCGGTTCTATCCGGCGACCGAGCGCGCCCGCGTCGAAGTCGACCAGTGGCTGTTCTGGCAGATGGCCAATCTCGGTCCCAAGGCGGGCGAGTGTCATCACTTCCGGCTGTACGCGCCCGAGCGCGCGACGCTGCAATACGCGGTCGATCGCTTCACCAACGAATGCAACCGTCTCTATGGCGTCATGAACCGGCGGCTCGCCGATCGGGAATTCCTCGCCGGCAACTATTCCATCGCAGACATGGCCTGTATCGGCTGGGCCAGCCGCTGGCAGCGGCAGGGCCAGGACATCAACGCGTTTCCGCACCTCAAACGCTGGCTCGACCGCGTGCTTGCGCGACCGGCGGTCTACAAGGGGATGCATATCTGGGTGGAGGAGGCGTCAAAAGTCAGCATGGCCGACGCCGCGACCCGCGCCACGCTGTTCGGGCAGCGGGCGCGATAGCTCCCCGGCAATTCCACACCACCGCACCGTAAGACGATGGTTATCATTCCATCAATCGCCGGGCGGCGCGGGCGCCGTTTGTCCGCGAATTCCAGGCGTTTGATGTCGTTTGCGGCCCAATCACAAGTATAACCTGGGCCTTTACTGTTCTTGTTGAGATTTGCTTCACGTCGATCCTTAAAACGCTGTTCAAATCTTATCGGTCATAGTCGCGTCACTCGGCCGGGGGGCTGAGTGGGATCGCGCGAAGTCCGCAAGCTGACGGACACGCGCGAACAGGGGAGGCCGAAATGGCTCGATTTGAACTTAGTGAAAGCAACCATGCCGTCCTCGGCGAGGGGCCGGTCAACGACGGCACGCTTTTGGATCTCGGCATGATGTATTCGGTCGGGCGCAGCGTTCCGATCGACTACGTCACCGCGCACAAGTGGTTCAACCTGGCGGCGATGCAAGGCAATCGGGATGCGGCTCGTCTGCGTCAGGAGATTGCCGAGCAGATGTCTGAAACCGAGATCGCGGCGGCGCAACGTGCGGCGCGGGCTTGGCTGAAGGCTGCTTGAAGCGTCGATCGCTCGACGCAGCGGGTCAGGATTTAGTCGCGGGGACCATCGCACGGACTGCACCAGCAATCCGCGCGAAGACCTCGCCCCAATCGCCTTCCGTGCGCTGCCGAAACAGCTGCATGGTCGGATAGAATGGGCTGTCGTCGCGATCGAGCAGCCATCGCCAGTCCGGGACCCGGCGTAGCGCGACGAAAGTCCGGCGCCCGAGCGCGCCGGCAAGATGCGCGACCATCGAATCCGAGGTCACGACCAGATCGAGATTGGCGAGCACCGCGGCGGTATCGAGGAGGCTGTCGGCGCTCCTTTCGGACTCCTCCATGATGCGCTCGACCCGACCTCCAAACCGGACCTGATCGATCTGCCCGACTCCCGGGTGCTTCTGCAGCGCGATCAAGCGCACGCCGGGAATGTCGGCTATGGGCTCGAACGCGCTCAACGGCACGGAACGGCCGGCATCGATCCAGTTCTGGCTGTTGCCTTGCCATGCAATGCCGACCCGCAATCCCTCAGATCCCACGCGCGCTTTCCAGGCCGCAACGCGTGCCGGCTCGGCCGAGAGGTAAGGATTCTCGTACGGGACGTTGTCGGGCTGTGTCTGGAGCACGTAGGGCACGCTCATCAGTGGCAGCCAGTATTCCGGATCGAGGCCCTCGGCCGATGGCGCATCGGCGATCACCGCGTCGACGCCCGGCAACGTGCGCAGGAGCGGTGCCAGGGCTGGAAGCGTCAAGATCTGGACGCGATGTCCCTGGCGGGCGAGGTGTGCTGCAAATCCGGCGAATTGAAACGCGTCGCCGATGCCTTGTTCGGTCTCGAGCAGGAGCGGGCGGTCGCCCGTCGACTCGCCGTTCCAGCGCGGAAATGGCCGTAGATCTCGCGTTTCTCGCGGCACCGCAAAGCGCTGGTCGATATCGGCATCAAGGAAACGACGATGCAGGGAGTTGAGGCCAGGCACCTCCAGCCGGCGTTCAAACTTGCGAAATCCCTCCTGCCAGCGGCCATGCAGCAGATCGGTGAGTCCGATCACGAATTGCACGTGCGGATCGTCGCCCTCGAAGCGGCTGCCACGCTCGAATGCCTCGGATGCTTCGTTGTGCCGCCCGAGCGCATGAAGCGCCAAACCACGATCGATATGCGCGGTGCCGAGATCGGGAGCAATCGCGAGCGCGCGATCAAGTGCGGTGACGGCATCCGCGGGGCGATTGCGCTTGATCAAGATCGCGCCGCGCCAAGCGTGCCCCTCGGCAAGATCGGGCTTGAGTGCAAGCGCACGCTCGATGCTCGTCATCGCCTCGTCAAATCGCGACGATTCGTAGAGCAGCCGGCCGTGCAATTGCCAGGCCGGAAACCAATCCGGATTCGATGCGATCACCCGCTCGCAGTCTACAAGTGCAGCAACGCCGTCGCCTTTCTTGTGCAACGTCGAAGCCCGCTGGAGTTGGGCTTCCGGCCACGCCGGATACAGCGCAAGCACACGGTCCAGGCACACCAGTGCGTCATCGAATTGCTGGCGGTCTGTGAGCAGGATGGCTCTGGCCAGGAGCGCGGGAGGAAAGTCCGGCCGCACCTCGATCGCGCGATCGCAACTCGCCAGCGCGTCCTCCCATTGCCCCAGAAGGTGCAACGCCTTGCTGCGGTTCAACCAGGCTTCCGCCATGTCCGGCGCCAAAGCGATCGCTCTGTCGTAGCTCGCGATCGCCTCTTCGAGACGGCCGAACTCCTGCAGCACCGAGCCCCGGTTGATCAGCGCCGGCACCAGATCGGGCATCAGCTCAAGGGCGCGATCATAGGAAGTGAGCGCTTCGTCGGGGCGTTGCAGGTCTTGCAGAATATCGCCGCGGTTGGCATGTGCCGCGGCGAAGCTCTGGTCGCTCGCGATCGCATCATCGCTGCTTGCCAGCGCATCTTCGATGCGGCCGGTCTGTCGTAGCGCCATGCTCAACGTGTTGTGAGCGTCGGCATGCGCGGGCGCGATGGAGACGGCTCTTCGAAGATGCTTGATGGCGTCTTTGAATTCGCCCAGATGGCATTGCGCCAGCCCGGAAAGGTAGAGGGCATCGACGTTTCTCGGCTCGCGGCGAATGATCTCGGCGTAGCGTTCGCGCGCATCGGCGACGGCGCCCTGCTGGTGGAGATCGATGGCTTCCTGGAGCAGGAACGACAAATCGGGTGCCGCCATGACTGCCAATGAGGTTGCCGGTCAGCCCGGGCGCGTTCGGTTGGATGAAAGAAGCAAGTAGATTTAATCTACGACAGCCGGCAGGTCTTCGCCAGAAGTCGTTTCTGCTTGCGCGAATACTGTTTTAGCCCTGCGGCAGCAGCAGTCGCGCGGTCCTGCAAAGCTTGGCGGAGAGGAAGGGATTCGAACCCTTGATACGGCTTTAGACCGTATAACGGTTTAGCAAACCGCCGCCTTCAGCCACTCGGCCACCTCTCCGGCGCGAAACCCGTATCGTTCACGATATTTACGGTCAAGGCATGACGCGATATGCGGCAATTGACCAGCGTTACAACGCCATTGCTCAGTAATCACGGCATTCATGGACGCGCTATTTGAAATTTTCCGGGGTGCGCAAGAGCGCGGTGGTGAGTCGCTGGTTTTGCGCGACGACAGCTCTATTCGCAGCGAAATGCCGGCAGGGTCGGATCGAAAGGGGCGTTGGCTACGGGGGCTTTCATGTAAACATGGCATAAAGAAACAGTCTAAATCTATAAACTGAACGTAAAAAGCAGAGAAACATGCCGTGTATGTATTTCCCGTAAATACCAACAAAGGTTCTGGAGATCAAGCCTAAATAGCTGGCGCGCCAAATGATCCACGAAGATTGTCGATCGGCCGTTCTAGACGAGCAATCGCGAGTGTTTTTCAGGCAACACTTGCTGAAAAACTGTATCGGGCTCTGTTCAAAAGGGCGCTTATTCATTGCCAGTAGTCGGCTCTGAGTTAATGTGAGCGTGCGACGGCGGGGGGCATCCCAAGGTCGCCCTGTCTGGTTTTGGGGATTGTTTGGTTAGTCGGAGCCGGACGGACACGGGGACTGAAGGGGACCTTCCAGGGGTGCGGAGCACCCGGCGGAGACGGAACCCTCCCAACGAGAGACAACTTGGAGGTTCAAAATGAAGATGGTGAAAAGTCTTCTCCTCGGTTCTGCGGCGGGTTTAGTCGTGGTTGCCGGGGCGCAGGCCGCCGATCTTCCCGTCAAGGCCGCGCCGGTCCAGTACGTGAAGATCTGTACGCTGTACGGAGACGGTTTCTACTACATCCCGGGTTCCGACACTTGCATTCGGTTTTCGGGCTATATCCGGGCTGACTACGGTTACAACGTCACCGGCGCCCGCACCGCGCAACTACTCGGGTGCGGCCGGTGCGCAAGACCGCACCGTCAACAACTACTCGACCCGGCATCGTGGCAGCTTCTCGGTCGACACGCGGACGCAGACTGCCTACGGCACGCTGCGGACGTTCTCGACCTTCCACCTGCAAAACGAGAACACGACTGAGTCGACCAACATCGCCCGCGCGTTCATCCAGTGGGGCGGCTTCACCTTCGGCCGGACGGTGTCGTTCACCGACCATGAAGGCAGCCTCGGCGACTCCGGCATGCGCTCTCTGCACCAGACGCAGAACCAGAGCGACACCGGCGCCAACGGCACCAACCAGATCGCCTACACCTGGCAGCTCGGCAACGGCGTCACTCTGAACATCGGCGCCGACGAACGTCGCGTGAAGTCGATCGCAAACCTCTCGCGCGCCGGCTTGGTGTCCGCGGGCAACGAGCCGATCATCGGCCCGCAACGGCAGCCAGCATCCCAATCCGTGGGTGTCGTTGCGCGTCAACCAGGCCTGGGGCCGTGCGAGCGTCGCGGTCATCGCCAACCACAACGAAGCGACCTACTTCACGGGTCCGTTCCTGCCCGCTGCGCGGGCGGCAACACCGCCACCACGTCTGCGGCTACTCCGGGCGATGCGTGGGGCTGGGCGGTCATCTCCGGCACCGAAATCAAGCTCGACTTCCTGAGCCCGGGCAGCCGGTTCGGTGCCTACTTCAACTATGGCGTCGGCGCCACGGCGTACGGCGGCGGCAGCAACCTGGTGAGCCCCGGCCTCTATGGCAGCGGCAACACGGTTGCATTCGGCGTGCTGAGCGACGGCGTCTATGTGAACGGCCAGGGCATCCAGCAGACCACGTCGTGGACGGTTGGCGGCGGGTTCGAATACTTCTGGACGCGCAACTTCTCGAGCACGATCTACGGCAACTACACCGAAGTCACCTACGACAGCACCGTGGTCAACAGCCGCGTGTTCTGTGGTGGTGGCGGTGCTGTTGCGCAGACGATCGTGGTCGCTGCGGCGGTGACGTGCGATCCGAGCTTCAAGTTCTGGACGGTGGGCACCCATCACGACTGGTTCCCGCTGCCCGGACTGCGGTTCGCGGTCGACGTGATGTACACCGGCATCGACTCGGCGATGGCTGGCTCGACGATCACCCTGAGACCAAACGCAGGGCACCCGTCCGACCGGCGTCTACACCGCCAAGGACCTGGGCATCACTTCGGTGATCTTCCGCGCCCAGCGCTCCTGGGGCACCGGCGACTGAGCCAAGCAACAACATCGTTGTCTGACGACATCACCCCCGGCGGGCCTCCCGCCGGGGGTTTTGCATGACACGATATGCATGAAGCGATCGCGGCACGTTCGCCGATCGCATTTTTCGTTTTGCTTTCAAAGAAAGCTGGGTTTGGATAAGAAATTGCGAAATTCAGACGATGCGGAATCATCGCGGTGCCGTGAAGGCCGCGATGGAAGGCGGCCAATGTCGGCGCCGATCGGTAGCTGAGCGTCATCGCGGTTAGTGCATCCGCGGGCTTGCGCGCGAGTGCAACTGGAAATGGTGTCTTGCGATTCGCCGGGTCGGCGCCAACGGCGCCGCGTTTGGCCTGAGGGCCCCGGGCCGTTTATGGGCCGTCGACGGGTCCGCCGGATGGCGGCAGCGTTCAAAATTACCTTTCGGTGATTTTGACACATGAGCAACATGAATATTGCAATTTAATGCCCTGAAAATGTTGCTAAATATCGGCTATTCGGCCTGCTTGAATACCATTCAAGCATTACTTTCTGTCAGTTCGTCGAAAGTTGTTTTTCTGCAACATGTGGATAAAAATCGCATTAATATGCCTGTGAGTGAGCCCCTTCTTTATTGCCTCTCAAAGTGCGCTGGTTAATCTGCCAATTGCGACGGCGGGGGGCATCCCAAGGTCGCCCTGTCTGGTTTTGGGGATTGTTTGGTTAGTCGGAGCCGGACGGACACGGGGACTGAAGGGGACCTTCCAGGGGTGCGGAGCACCCGGCGGAGACGGAACCCTCCCAACGAGAGACAACTTGGAGGTTCAAAATGAAGATGGTGAAAAGTCTTCTCCTCGGTTCTGCGGCGGGTTTGGTCGCGGTTGCCGGGGCGCAGGCTGCCGATCTTCCCGTCAAGGCCAAGCCGGTCCAGTACGTGAAGATCTGTACGCTGTACGGAGACGGTTTCTACTACATCCCGGGTTCCGACACTTGCATTCGGTTCTCGGGCTACATCCGGGCTGACTACGGTTACAACGTCACCGGCGCCCGCACCGCGCAATACGCGGGTGCGGCCGGTGCGCAAGACCGCACTGTCAGCGCCTACTCGACCCGGCATCGTGGCAGCTTCTCGGTCGACACGCGGACGCAGACTGCCTACGGCACGCTGCGGACGTTCTCGACCTTCCACCTGCAAAACGAGAACACGACGGAGTCGACCAACATCGCCCGCGCGTTCATCCAGTGGGGCGGCTTCACCTTCGGCCGGACGGTGTCGTTCACCGACCACGAAGGCAGCATCGGCGACTCCGGCATGCGCTCTCTGCACCAGACGCAGAACCAGAGCGACACCGGCGCCAACGGCACCAACCAGATCGCCTACACCTGGCAGCTCGGCAATGGCGTCACTCTGAACATCGGCGCCGACGAACGTCGCGTGAAGTCGATCGCAAACCTCTCGAACAACGTGGTGTCCGTGGGCAACGAGCCGACATCGGCCCGCAACGGCAGCCAGCATCCCAATCCGTGGGTGTCGTTGCGCGTCAACCAGGCTTGGGGCCGTGCGAGCGTCGCGGTCATCGCCAACCACAACGAAGCGACCTACTTCACGGCTCCGTTCGCTGCACCCTGCGCGGCAGCACACCACCACCACGTTGTGCGGCTATCCGGGCGATGCGTGGGGCTGGGCGTTCATCTCCGGCACCGAAATCAAGCTCGACTTCCTGAGCCCGGGCAGCCGGTTCGGTGCCTACTTCAACTATGGCGTCGGCGCTAACGCTTACAGCGGCGGCAGCAACCTGGTGAGCCCCGGCCTCTTTGGCAGCGGCAACACGATTGCATTCGGCGTGATGAGCGACGGCGTCTATGTGAACGGCTCAGGCATCCAGCAGACCACGTCGTGGACGGTTGGCGCCGGGTTCGAATACTTCTGGACGCGCAACTTCTCGAGCACGATCTACGGCAACTACACCGAAGTCACCTACGACAGCACCGTGGTCAACACCCGCGTGTTCTGTGGTGGTGGCGGTGCCGTTACGCAGTCGATCGTGGTCGCTGCGACGGTGTCGTGCGATCCGAGCTTCAAGTTCTGGACGGTGGGCACCCATCACGACTGGTTCCCGCTGCCCGGACTGCGGTTCGCGGTCGACGTGATGTACACCGGCATCGACTCGGCGATGGCTGGCTCGACGATCACCCTGGCCAAAGCGCAGGGCGCCCGTCCGACCGGCGTCTACACCGCCAAGGACCTGGGCAACCTTTCGGTGATCTTCCGCGCCCAGCGCTCCTGGGGCACCGGCGACTGAGCCAAGCAAGCAACATCGTTGTCTGACGACATCACCCCCGGCGGGCTTCCCGCCGGGGGTTTTGCATGAAGGTCATGGATAGATGCAGGTGTCGCAGGGCGCGGCGGCGGCCTTCCGTGAAAACGTGAACTGCCGCATCTTCCGATAGCCGGGCGCGTTATAGATTTCGAGCACCGACTGGGTGTTGACGTCGCCGATGACGTGCTTGCCTTCCCCGTCCATGCAGCACAGCGCCACCTTGCCGCTCGCCATGATAGAGACTTCATACCAGCGCCAGCAGCCGACGCTGGGAACGCGGCGGTTGCTTCCAACCGATACCTGACCGGACCAGTTGCCGGTTCCGATCATGAATGGCTGGAACAGCGGGTAGCGCTGCTTAACGAAATTCGAGAAATGCCCGGTCCCTGTCGCTGCCGTCGATCACGCGCGAAATCACCACCGGATGCGGAAATTTCTTCTGCTCCAGCAAACCATGAAGCGTGTCGAGATTGTGCAGCGTCCGCTCCAGCGGCAATTGCATCAGCGCTTGGTAGGCGTCGGCATCGACCTCGTTCAAGGAGACCCACAAATTCGTCAGCTTTTTGATCTCGGCAATCCGGTCGATCATCTTGGGCGTGAGCGGCGACCCGTTGGTGAACATACGAAGCTGCGCGCTCGGCAGTTGCTTGCTGATCTTCTCGCAGACCGAAAATATCCGCTTGTCGAGTAGCGGCTCGTTGACCTTGAACGGCGCCACATTGAACGGCAGTGTTGGCGGAATGGCCTTGAGATCGTCGATGATCTTGTCGATCAGTTCGTCGGGCATCCGGTCGCCCTGGCGGTCCATCGTCGGATAGGGACAGAAGCTGCACGCGGCATTGCACAGCGCGAGTGTTTCGATGTGCACCTCTTGCGGATAGTCGAGATACGGGCTGCGCCTGATTTTCGCCAGCTCGACCTGCGCCAGCAGTTCGTGAGGGGACACGTCCCCGGCTGGATGGGCCGCAAATTCCTGGATGACGCCGAGCCACAGTCCCGATTCGAAGTCATTCAGCAACGACGCACGCAGCAGCTTGTCGGGCCCGCCGCGCATCAACATCAGCTCGGCGATACCCCAGTACCGCCACGCTTCGCCATTGCTGGGGCTGGCTGTTGGCGAGCTTTTGCGCGGCCTCCGCGAGCCGGGGCCAATCCTGCTGCGCCTGTAGCTTGCCCAACAAGCCATTAGCCGGCGATGCGTCCATTCCTGACCTTGGTTTCGGGATGTCGGTGAGGGGGAGATATCAATCGTCCCACCGGCTCATCCTAATATGCCGGGGGAGGCCGTACCAGTGCCGTCAATTCGAGTTCCTGCAGCAGTTGCAGCAAATTCAACTAGGAACCTCAAATCGCATTAGGCGGGTTTCAACATCCGTCGATGTATGCGCCGATTTGAGCAATGACTCGCTTTCGGTCAGCAGCGGAGCGTGGCCCTGGTCGGGAACTTCAAGCGACCGCGATGTCCGGCCGCCGTGCACGCATGGCTTCGACCGTCTCGGTGCAAAGGATATCCGAATTGGCGCCGCGGATGATCATCAGCGGGACCGAGGCAAGAGCGTAGTTAGCGGCGTTGCCACAACGAATTCGCGATCTGAAGTGGGTCGATATTCAACGCGGTCCACCAGTCGCGTTCGTTCGGATGCCGATGGACCTCACGGTGATGAACGCGGCAAAGCGGAACTGTGAACTCGTCGCTCACCTTCAGTCCTAGGCCGCGACCTTGAGCAAATCGAAGATGGTGCGCATCGGATGGTTGGCGGCCGCACACCAGGCAAGCCTCAGTTGCGACAAGTCGAAGGTGCTCTTTGTTGCGGTGCCGCTTAACGGTTGGGATTGCCAACACGCTTTTGTCGATTGTGCCCGCGGTCCCTGGGATTAGTTCTTCGTGCTACGCGCGTTCTTTTGGATAGCTTCGCGGAGTCCGGTGGCACGACGCCTGCACTGGTGCCGGGGATCTCTTGAATCCCCGCGGTTGCGCTCGTGCTGTCATGGGCAATGCCGCTCGAGACATTGATATCTTGATCAGAGCATCCAGCCATTTTCAGCTGAAAGGCTTTCTCAAGGCTGTGGGCGTCGGGCGCGCTTAGCTTATTCTTGATCGGCAGGCAGCGGAGCGCCCAGCTCGCGAGCTCGTCAGACGACGTAAGGGGTTCTAGCTCGGCCATCAGCTGCAGATGCGTCGGTGCAGGATTGGAATTCATCGGCTCGCCTGCGGAGCGAACAACTGACTTTTGTTGATCTGCAGAGATGGTCGTCCTGCTTTTTGGTACGTCGGGTGTGTGCTCCGACTGGGACCGGTCGCGACGTCATCCGTAATGCTCACAATGGGAGCATCCGGTGCGTCCAAATCATCTTCCCCGGCAATCCCGACGAGCGTGAACAGGGCGTACCGCCGAGCGTAGGTCAGAGCGGCTCCCATTCGCTGTGGAGATCCGATCTCGTTGATTGGGCAAACGGGCCAATCGGACGCGACCCACTCTCCTGAAGCGTGAGCGAGCATTGTCACCAGCTTCACCAGCCTGGCGTCGTGGTCGACCATTGTCGATTGAACCACCGCGATTTCGTGTTTGCCGAGGCACTTGCGCACGACATCGAGGCCGGCAGCAAGCGAGGCATAGCGAAAAGTGCGCTCTCCATTCGGAGCCAGAGGCGCACGGATGCTGGCGGTCAGCGTTTTTTCCGGATTGAGAAGCTCCGCCTGCGCCTTGGCGAGCGCGGTGGCAATCGCGCCGAGCGAGCTACTGGTGCGTTGCATGGCCAGCCTCGACGTCGAGGAGATCGAAACTCACCGCACCAGATTTCGAGCGCTTGGCCCGAATCCCATGACCCACGGCCTCTTTGGCATCTTCGGGCATCAGGCCCTTGAGCTCGTCCTTGGCCGTCTCATGCTCGGCAAACGCTGCTCGGGTTCGCCGAAAAACTCCGGCGAATTCCGCCCAGGCATTGGATGCACTCATATCCACCACGCGCACCGCCTGTATCCGCGGCTTGGGTGGCTCGGCATTGAAGAGGCGAGGGGGTTCGTTGGACTCGACGCAGCGCCAAAACTTCTTCTCCGCGACCAGCAACAGGTGTTGGTAGAGAGGGTCCGCGGTGATGGCTAGCTCGACCCATTTGCCTCCGCCGGTAATGATGGAAAGCGCGGCCAGCTTTGAGTTGGTCACCCACATATTGTGTTGAACCTGCGCCATATGCTTCGCAGCGGCAGCCTCTTCCGAGAACGACCAAGGCAGCATGAACTTGGCCTCGAAAACGGCTCCGGTTGGTTCAACGATGCCGTCCAGGGTGGCTCCCATCCAGCGGAGCACGGGATGCCGCACCCTGCCGTTGAACGTCCTTAACCACCTGGTTCGTATTGCGCTCGTACCAATGCCGGTTCAGGTCCTCGGTCGCCGACCCGAGCTGAACGATCAGGTTACCGGAGAGGTCTTCCGGCTCTGCTTCGCCCCGCTTTTCGCGCCAGAGGCGGAGGAGGGCGGCCTCGTCGGTGCCCATGATAATCCGGGCGTCGGAGCCGCCGATGAAATGCGTTCCGATCCGACATCGAGGATTTTCGGTGGCTCGCAGTTTCCATTTCAGTCATATTTGGTTTCCCTTAGCTGCGTTAAGGCTGCTGTGACAGCTGCACATGTGACAATTGCACAATCCGAATGCCTGTGACAAGTGCACAAGTCCGGATGGCGAGAGCGGCCCTAAATTGGACAGTTCGGGACCTTGCCGAAGCGACCGGTCTTCACCGCAACACGATCTCCAACATTGAGGTTGGGCGCTACGCTGGAGACCTCAAAACGTTGGAGTTGATAGAGGTTGTTTCAAGAAAGCCGGCGTCGAGTTCATCGACGAGAACGGCGGGGGGGCCGGGGTGCGGCTGCGTAAGCGCCAGCAGAAAAAGGGCTAGTGCTTGCTGCCGCGCCCGTCTGCGCGGTCAATGTACTTCGTTGGCGCCTTGAGCCTGTGGTGGGCCCGCATCGAAATCGCACATGCCGAGGATGTGGTGTGCGACTGCAGCACTGTTGATCCGATCAGGCAGGCCGGCATTACGGCGATCCGGCCGGACACCGCAGGCCCGCTTACGGGGATGACCGCCCGTTCATACGGACCGTGGATCACAAACCGGACCGCGGGTTCTCCACGGCATCTCTGCGCTACTACTCCGCGCTGCCTTGGCTCTCGCTGGCGCGTCAACGCGCCCCCGAAGCTCGCCGACAGCGGGCCGATCCGTTCTCCCAAAATGCTCAAGTCCAGCCCAGGCTACTCACGCGCCGCCGCTGCGCCGGACGCGGTCGTCGGGGCGCCGCGATGCCGACCCATGACTCCAGATGCGGATGCCGCGCCGCCCACGCCAGCATCGCGCAGGAAATGCCGAGATCATCGTGCTGGCCGGCGGCGCATTTGTAGATCATCCCGCTGTCTCGGATTTCAGCCTCCAGCCTGACGAGTTGCTCGTAGGCGCGTCGGCTCATCGGCCCATCGACCATCCTGACCAGGTTCGCCTGCAGTTCGGAATGAAACAGCTCGAGCAGATAGGAGCGGCCGATCGTGTAGACCAGGATCGTGCCTTGCTTGACCGGCCGCCGCTCCGCTTGCAGGCCATCGCCATGGCGGCTGATGTGGAGCCCGATCGCGCGCCGGCCAAAGGTCTCGAACAGCACCTCGGCGTAAGTGGCATCATTGCTCAGGTCGGCGACGATCAGCGCGTTGTTGTGGTAGCGCCGGTCGACCGCTGCCAGCGCGCTGGCGCGCGCGCTGCCGTAAAGACCCTGCGGCAGTTCCTCAAGCTCTGCGATCCCGAGTAGACGCGGCTCGAACGGGCTGTTGCCCCCGACCACGGCGGTGGAGCGATCCCGACTGCGTCCGACGTCATGCGCGATGATGAGGGGTCTGAAGACGCGCCAGGTGGCAGGGTTATCGGGGGAAAATTCCATGTTAACCTCCAAACAGTTTGAGATCTTGGAAAGGATTTTGCACGGGGCGCGCTGAGGGCTCGGCGCGCGGGCCAAACGCCGAGCCCGGTTGCACCAGGGGGCAGGAGGCTTGCGTCGCCCGCTCAAACAGCTCCCAGGTGAAGGGGCTGGCTTGTGCGCCGAGCGGAATTCCCAGGTATTCGCGCTTGTAGGCGTCCTCGCCCAGCGCGAGCCGCTCTTCCTGCAGGAACACCGGGTCGTAGTGGATCGTGTCTGCGGTCGCTTTCAGCCGCAGCCAGGACGGGTCCTCGCTCTCCCAGGCCGTCCAGAATGGATCGGAACGGCTCCAGGCCGTCGACAGCATGGCGAACCGCGTCTGCGGGCGGCGGGCGCGCATCGGCCTCAGCGCCGCGATCAGCTCGTTGGAAAGCCTTGCCGCCTCGTCCGCCACGATCCAGGCGTCCACGGTCAGTCCACGGACGGAATTGTCGCTGCCCGGCAGCGCCAGCACGCGGGAACCGTTCGATAGCTCGATGCCGTAGACGTTGTCGGCTTTGAGCTTGTCGCCCCCTTGCAGAACGGCGTCGCGCGTGCGGCGAACCGCTTCGGCGCTTTGCCGCTGCGCCGGGCAGGCGACCACACTGAGCGAACCGGGAACGAACAGCGCCGCATGCGCCATGCCCCAGGCCGCGGTGGTGGTCTTGCCGCACTGGCGCGCGGTCAGCGCCAGAATCGATGCCCCGCGCGGCGCGCGCAAAAACTCCTGTTGCCAAGGCGTGGGTTCGATCCCAAGAACGCGGTGCACCCACAGCGCCGGATCGAGCCTGTAGGCGAAGTCACGCAGATTGCTCATCATCGATCTCCAACAGGGCTCGTGCGATCCGCCCTTTCAACTCGGCCTCGCCGTCGAAAGCCCCGATCAGGCGTTCGGCGAGTTCAGCCACGTCCAGACTCGCAACACTCGTCTGCACGGCAACATTGACTTGCGAACTCACGGGCCGGTCGTAACCGGCGAGCCGCATCAGGCTATCCAGCGTATGGCGGATCGAGTTCAGTCCAGAAATCGCCACCGCAAGCGAGCCTTGCCGTTCGGCGTGATCGACGATCTGGTCGATCCGCGCCCGCAACTCACCATAGGCTTGGTTCAAATCATCCTTTGACGGCAGACAGGTGAGCGCCGCGGTGCCGCGCGCCACCTCCTTCATGATTGCATTCGATGAGGAGAGGCCCAGGCAGTTGTCGCGATGGCGGTGCAGACTCGAAGGGTTCAGGTCATAGTCGCGCGCGATTTGATTGCCCGGCTCGCCTGCGGCCAGCCGTCGGTCAATTTCGGCCCGCTTGATATGCTGACAGGTGTTGCACTTCCTCGCCACGGCACCACTCCTTACGCACTCGACAAAGCCCGACCTGTCTTACCCACCCGACAAAGCCCGGCTGCCTTACGACCGGCCCGCCTTACGCTCGCGATAAAGCCGGCCCGGCCCGAAACATTCCGCTATGCGGCGGCCGTCCCGAAACCATAGCGGGACGCTGCCGCCCTTTTCGATGTTGAGGGTGGGGTCAAGAAGTTGAATCAGGAGTAAATCGGCCGGAAATTCCGAGGATGACTTGTCCCGTTTTATCCCTGTATTCCGCCGCCGTCACCGCCGCGCCGAGCGCTGGCACGCGCAGGGGCACGCGCTATCCGTGCCGGCGCGAATGGCGCAGCAAGAGGCGGCAAGGGCGGTCCCAACCAAGGCAGTGCTGCGGAGGGTGGGTATGATCAGGGCGCCTGAAATATGATCTTCACTTGGCGCAAGATGCAGGAAGACACCAGGCGCCGGCACCGTGGAGCCGGCCCTATTGGCTGCCTGACCGTCGATGCCCCAGTCCTGCGAAAATCTGCTGCCTTCGATATCGGTCGAATGATTTCATGACCACGGGTCGTCGGCGCGTCTGGCTTTCGGGCGAGCCGGAAAAGTGCCAATTTGTTGGTCTAAGGGCATCCCTCACCCATGTCGACCACGTCATCTCCATACGGAATAATGAATTCTAATGAGCGAATCTGAGAACGCCAAAAAGCTGTTCTTTGAAGCCCTGGCATTGATGGATTTGTCCAATTTCCGGGACGCAGAGTTACGGCTGCGCGACGCGCTGAGGGACGCACCGGGACAAGTATCTGTTTTGACAAACTTGTCGATTGCGTTGATGCAACAAAACAAGAGTGTCGAGGCGCGTGAATATGCCGAAAAGGTGATCGCCCTCAATTCAAAAAGTATTGAGGCGCTGCTGGTGCTGGCGGATTGCCAAACGCATGATGAAAGTTTCATGGCGGCGTTGGCCACCTACGACAAGATTGTGGCGCTGGATCCCGGCATTGCCGAGGTCCATAACAATCGTGGTATCGCTCTTGACCGCCTGGGCCGTCATGCCGACGCGGTCGACAGCTACGACCGTGCGCTCATGCTGAACTTCGATTTCGGCAATGCGCACATGAATCGCGGCAATGCATTGCGCCGTCTTGGGCGCCAGGACGAGGCACTCGAGGCTTATGACCGAGCTCTTGCGTTGGTGCCGGATCTCGCAGAAGCTTGGCTCGGCCGGGGCAATGCGCTCTGCGACATCAATCGTCCCCAAGACGCCTTGGCTGCGTATGACCGGACGCTCGCGCTCAGCCATGACCTGGCTCATGCCTGGCTCGGCCGTGGTAACGCACTGAGTAAACTGAAGCGCTACGACGACGCTCTGGCCGCCTACGAAACAACGGTGGCCTTGCAGCCTGATTTTGCAGGGGCTTGGCTCGGCCGCGGTAATGCCCACTGCGATCTCAAGCAGCACGACGAAGCTTTGGCTGCATTCGACGGGGCGTTGGCTTTGCTGCCAAACCTCGCCGCTGCCTGGCTTGGTCGCGGGAATGTCTTCTACGACCGCAAGAGCTTCGCCGACGCCTTGACTGCCTACGACCAGGCGCTGGCGCTGGATCCAGGCCTCCTCGGAGCGTGGATCGGCCGTGGCGACTTCTTGCGATTCCTGAAACGTATGCCGGAGTCCATTGCGGCCTATCGGCAAGCCCTGAAACTTGGTGGAGACCCCGAGTTCGATCAAATTCTATCTGGCGGCGCTTGGAGCGGAGCCATGGCCGGCGGCTTCTCCGGAGCGCTTTGTTGCGAATTTATTTGATGCTTACGCTGACAATTTTGAGCGCGACCTGGTTGAGAACTTGAAGTATCAGACACCAGGCTTGCTCGCTGACGCAATCAAGCGGCACGTGTCGTCAACTGCTCTTGCCATCTTAGACATGGGTTGCGGCACCGGCCTGATGGGAGAACTCGTCCGTCCAATCGGACAAACGCTTACTGGGATCGATCTTTCTGCCAACATGTTGGAAAAGGCGCGGCAGCGTCAAATCTACGACCACTTGTTCTGTTGTGATCTGACCCAGTTCCTGCAAACACAAGACAAGATATTTGACCTTGCCATCGCTGCTGATGTGTTCGTCTACCTTGGAGACTTGTCGCAGGTATTTCCGGCTGTTCGTCGCTCGCTAAGGACAGGCGGCTTGTTTTGTTTTTCGGTTGAAGCCACGGACGAGGGCGATTTTACGCTGAGAAGCACGCTGCGCTATGCTCATTCAATTGGTTACCTTCGGAAGCTCGCAGAACAACATCGATTTATTGTGGAGATGATCGGATCGCAGGTCATTCGACGGGATGCTGGAGCAAACATCGATGGGTATCTCGCTGTCATGCGAAGTTCATAGGGGCAAGCCATTGCAGCTCCGAGTGGCCCACTCTTCCTGGGAGTGGCGAACTCCTGGACCGCCACACCGGCAGTCCTCCACGGGTGTCTGGCCTCAACATCGCTCGATGAAGGCGCTGATTTGAGCAATGACCTCGCTCTCCGTCAGCAGTGGCGCGTGGCCCTGATCGGGAACCTCAAGCACCGCGATGTCCGGCCGCCGCTCGCGCATGGCCTCGACCGTCTCGCTGGACAGGATATCCGAATTGGTACCGCGCATGGTCATGAGCGGAACCGAGGCAAGAGCATCGAACTCCCGCCAGAGCGGCGGCAGAGAACGGGCCATGTCGATGCCTTCCAGCACGGTGGCGAGCTTGGGATCGTAGCGCGGCGCGAACGATCCATTCTGCTCCTTGAAGGTGCGCCGCGCGAACATCGTCCACTCCTCCGGGCTGAGCTTGGGAAATTGCGTGCTGAACAGGCCCCGCAGGATCTCGCCGCCGTCCTCGAAGCTCTTGGGCTGCGGCAGGCGCCCGAGATAGCTCTTGATCCGGACCAGGCCCTTGATGTCGATCACCGGTCCGATGTCGTTGAGGACGACCCCGGCGATCGCGGCCGGCCGCACGGTGGCGAGCATCATCGCCAGGATGCCGCCCCGCGACGTGCCGACGAAAACCGCGGGCTCGACCTCGAGCGCGGTCAGGACCGCGAGCAGGTCGGCCATCTCCGTGGCGATGTTATAGTTGCCTGGATTGGCGTCGTATTCGGACTCCCCACGCCCGCGATAGTCGATGGCGAGCACCTGGCGGGGCCGGTGCGGATCGTTGGCGAGGGCGGCCGCGAGGGGGTCGAAATCGTCGGTCGTCCTGGCGAGACCGGGGAGGCACACCACCGGCCGCCTCTCGCCGCGGGCCCCATAACCGCGCGCATGCAGCCGCAATCCGTCGGGAGCCGATACGAAACGATGGGTGCCGTTCTGGTCCCGCGTGCTCATGGGAGCGCCTTGCCGGTGTCGCAACGGGCCGCCAAGCTGCGTATAAGAAGGCCCGGCGCAGGCCGTTGCGACGGGTCGCATGGCCGCAGGATCTCGCGCCGTGCAGGTGGCATGGAAGGACGTCCTCGATAATGACGCCGACGATCCAAACGGCAATGGACCTACATCGTCAAGGCCGCCTCAATGAGGCCGAGACTCTCTACCGGAGCCTGCTGGCAAAATCTCCGAGCCAGTTTGAGACGCTGCATCTGTTTGGATCCTGAAGCTGCAGCAGGGCAATCTTCCGGAAGCCCTGACGTTGATTTCCAAGGCGGTCGAGATCAATCCGTCGTCGCTCGATACCCGCTCGAATCTGGTTGCGGTGCTGGTGAACCTGGGCCGGCACGCCGACGCAATCGAACAGTGCAACAGCATCCTGGCAATCAGGCCGTCGGATGCGGGCACGCTCTACAATCGCGGCGTCGCGCTGGCGCAGCTCGGGCGTAACGACGACGCGCTGGATACCTTCGGCAAGGTTCTTGCGATCAAGCCCGATCACGCCAACGCGCTGTTCAATCGCGCCGGCGTCTTCGCGAGCCAGCAGCGCCACGAGCAGGCGATCGCCGACTTCGATCGACTGCTGACATTCGTGCCGCGCCATCCGGACGCGCTCACCAACCGGGGAACGCTGCTGGCGCAGCTGGATCGCGACGCGGACGCGATCGCGAGTTTCGAGCGCGCGCTCGCCATCGCCCCCGATCACGTGAACGCTTTGACCAACCGCGGCATTGCTCTGAAAAAGCTCCTGCGACACCGGGAAGCCCTTGCCAGCCTCGATCGTGCGATTGCCGTCAGACCCAATCATGTTGAAGCGCACGTCAATCGCGGGAATGTCCTGCTCGATCTGCATCGCTCCGAGGAGGCGCTGGCGAGCTTCGCGCGCGCGCTTTCCTTCGCGCCGAGGCATGCTAACGCATTGACAAGTCAGGCATTTGCGCTCCACGCCGCAGGGCGGGCGCAGGAGGCTTTGCAGAGCTGCGAGGCGGCCATCGCCGCCGATCCGCGCCATGATAATGCATTCCTGATCCGGGGACACGTGCTCGCCAAGCTCGACCGGCCGGCCGACGCGGCAGCCAGCTATGAGCAGGTATTGGCGCTCAATCCCAATCAACCGTTCGCATTCGGTGCGGCGCTGATGGTGCATCGCGCCGCTTGCCACTGGGACCGGGTGGAAGCGTTGCTGCCCGCGGTCGATCAAGCCGTTCGCGCCGGCGAAGCAGTGATGCCGCCGTTCAATTTGCTCGGACTGCCGCTTGAGCCGGCCATTCACTTGCAGTGCGCGCAGAATTTCGTGTGCCAGAGATTGCCGGCGGAACCGAAGATGTTTCCGAGCCGCGCGCGGCCTGCGTCCGACAGGATCAAGTTGGCCTATGTGTCGGGCGACTTCCGGCGGCATCCGGTGGCGTATCTGATTGCCGAGCTGTTCGAGCGCCACGATCGATCCCGCTTCGAGGTCATCGGTTTGTCTTACGGTATGGATGATCGCAGCGAAGAACGCGCGCGGCTGGTGGCGGCCTGCGATCAGTTCCACGACATCCAGGCGCGTGACGAGCGGGATGCCGCGAGCTTGATCAATGAGTTGCGCGCCGATATCGCGATCGATCTCGGCGGCCATACCGAGAATTCACGTCCGGGAATTTTTCGTGAGCGGCCGGCGCCGGTGCAGGTCAGCTATCTCGGCTACACCGGTACGATGGGCGCGGACTTCATCGACTATATCGTCGCCGACAAAATTGCATTGCCGTTCGACCTGGCGCCGTCGTTCACGGAGAGGATCGTCCATCTGCCCGATTGCTTCCTGGTCAACGACACCAAGAAGGCGATCTCGCCACGCACGCCGACACGTACCGAAGCAGGTCTGCCGGACCGGGGATTTGTGTTCTGTTGCTTCAACAACAGCTTCAAGATATCGGCGGCCGTCTTCGCGGCCTGGATGCGGTTGCTGACCGCCGTCGAGGGCAGCGTGTTGTGGCTTCAGCAAATGAATGCGCGCGCGACCGACAATCTGCGGGCCGCCGCGGCGGCCGCAGGCGTCGATCCCGCGCGCCTCGTGTTCGCGCCGCGCGTGCCGTCCATGGCCGATCACCTGGCGCGTCAAAGGCTGGCTGATCTGTTTGTCGACACCACCGACTACAATGCGCACACGACGTCGAGCGACGCGCTGTGGGCCGGCCTGCCGGTCCTGACCTGTGCCGGCACCGCGTTTCCGGGGCGGGTCGCCGCGAGCCTGCTCCATGCCATCGGCCTTCCGGAGCTGGTGACGACGACGCTCGATGACTACGAGGCCTTGGCGCTGAAACTCGCCCGCGATCCGGCATTGCTCCAGTCGATTCGCAGCAAGCTCGAAGCCAACCGGCGCACGCACCCGTTGTTCGACACCGATCGTTTCCGCCGTCATCTCGAGGCGGCCTATGCAACCATGTTGGATATCGCGCAGCGCGGCGAGCCGCCGCGCAGCTTCAGCGTGGATCCAATCGGCGTGTGAGGCTTTGTTGCAGTCCCAGGACCATACAGACCGGCTGCTCGTTGAGGCCGCTGCGTTTCATCGCCAAGGTGCGTTGGGCGACGCCGGCGACCGTTATGCGCGCGTGCTGCAGCATGATCCCGCCAATGCGACCGCGCTCTATTCCCTTGCGCAGATTTGCTGTCAGCAGGGCCGGTTCGCCGAGGGCGTCGATTGGGTACGGCGCGCGCTGGCGGTGGAGCCGCAGCGCGCAGGGTCGCATGTGCTGCTCGGTCGTGCGCTGGCCGAGCTCGGCAAGCCGCAGGAGGCACTCGCGAGCTTCGACCGCGCCGTCGCATGCGATGGCAGTCACGCCGGTGCTCATGAAAACCGGGGCGATGTCTTGGCGCAGCTTGGTCGCATGGAGGAGGCGGTCGAGAGTTACCAGCGGGCGATCGCGATCGAGCCGGGGTCTTTGGCGAACTGGTGCAATCTCGGCGCCGCCCAGGCCTGTCTCGGCCGCCACGGCGAAGCCCTGGCGAGCCTGGAGCGGGCGCTGACGCTGTCGCCGGACCACGTTGGGGCGCTGGTGACTCGCGCCGATGTGTTGCGCGCGCTCGACCGCCACCAGGACGCCCTGGCGGGCTATGACCGCGCGCTGGCGCTGGCGCCGGAGGAAGTGCCGGCGCTGTCCGGGCGGGCGGCCGTGCTGGTGGCGCTCAAGCGTCCGGAGGACGCGCTCGCGTGCCTCGACCGATTGCTTACGCTCGATCCTTCGGACGCGGACGCGCTGAGCAATCGTGGGTTCCTGTTGCAGTCGCTCAACCGCTATGACGAGGCGCTGGCGAGCCTCGACCGTGCGCTTGAGGTCGATCCGGACCATGCCGGCGCGCTGAACAACCGGGGCATGGTGCTCCTCGACCTCGGCCGACCCGCCGCGGCGGTCGAGAGCTATCGACGGGCGCTCGCCATCAAGCCGACACCGGGCTGCCACTCGAACCTGATCTTCGCGCTCAACTTCGATCCGGATGCCGACGCTCATGCGCATCACGCCGAGCGCGTGCGCTGGGGCGAACAACACGCCGAACCTTTCGCGGCAGCGATCCAGCCGCATCGGAACGCGCCCGACCCCGAGCGACGGCTGCGCGTCGGTTACGTCAGCAGTCATTTTCGCCATCAGGCCGCGACCTATGCGTTTGCGAGTGCGATCCTGCACCGCGATACCGCCGCCTTCGAAGCCGTGTGTTACGCCAATGCGGAGGTCGAGGACGACGTCGGCGAACGGCTACGGGACGCAGCCGATACGTGGCGGCAGATCGACGGCCGCTCGGACGACGAGGTTGCGGCGCTCATCCGTTCCGACGGCATCGACATCCTGGTCGATCTGGTCGGGCACATGAGCGGGCAGCGGCTGTTGGTGTTCGCCAGGAAGCCGGCGCCGGTCCAGGTCACGGGCTTCGGCGAGCCCACGGGAACGGGTCTCGCCACCATGGACTATTTGTTGGCCGATCCGATTCTCGTTCCGTCCGAGCAGCGCCCACTCGTTTCCGAGCGTGTCTATGACTTGCCGAATTTCCTCGGCTACTGGACGCCGGATCAGTTGCCCGCGCCAGTCGCGCTGCCGGCGATAGCGCGGGGCTTCGTGACCTTCGGCTCCTTCAACCGCGTCGCGAAGATCCAGGACCCGGTCGTGCGCAGTTGGGCCGCCATCCTTCGTGCGCTGCCGACGGCGCGGCTGGTCATCAAGTCCGAGCAGCGGTTCGACAATTCCAGCCGCCGGCGCGACATGGAAAAGATCCTCGCCGCGGAAGGCATCGCTGCCGGTCGGGTTGAATTCCGCGGCCCTTGCGGACGGGCCGCGCATTTCGCCGCTTATCAAGGGATCGATATCGCGCTCGATCCGTTTCCGCACGGCGGCGGCATGACGACGCTCGACGCCCTGTGGATGGGCGTGCCGGTCGTCACCCGGCCGGGCCGCACGATATCGTCGCGATTGGCGGCGGCGAGCCTGACTGCGCTGGGGTTGCATGACTTCATCGCCGACGGCCCGGAGAGCTATGTCGAGCTGGCGGTTGCGAAGGCCCGCGATGTTGCGGCATTGGCGCGCTTGCGCATGAGGCTGCGGGACCTGGTGGCAAATTCCGCGATCGGCGACCCGAACCGCTACGCCCGCGCCATCGAGACGGCCTATCGCGCGATGTGGCGCGACTGGTGCGCATCCGTCGCCAACAAGTGATGCGACGGCGATGAACCCCTCGCTCGCGTCCATGCTGTCTGAAGCGGCTGCACTGCACCGGAGCGGTGCGCTGGCGGAGGCGGCCACCCGCTACCAGGAAATTGTCCGCAGCGATCCTTCCCACCCGGATGCGCTCTATGCGCTCGCGCAGATCTGCTGTCAGCAGGGCCGCTTCGCCGAGGGCGCCGATCTGGCCCAGAGGGTGATCGCGGTGGAGCCGAAGCGCGCTCGCGCACATGTGCTGATCGGACGCGCGCTGGCCGAACTCGGCAAGGTGCAGGAGGCGCTTGCAAGCTTCGACCGCGCGATCGCCTGCGAGGGCAACGACGCCAATGCCTATGGCAACCGGGGCGATCTGCTGGCGCAACTCGGCCGGATAGAGGAGGCGGTGGAGAGCTACCGCCGGGCCATCGCGATCGAGCCTGCGTCACTCGCCAATTGGTGCAACCTCGGGGCCGCGCAGGCCTATCTCGGCCGCCACAATGAAGCGGTGGAGAGCCTCCAGCGGGCGCTGACGCTGTCGCCGGATCACGTGGGCGCGCTGGTGACCCATGGCGATGTGCTGCGCGCCCTCGATCGCCACACTGAGGCGCTCGCGAGCTATGACCGCGCTCTGGCGGTGGCGCCGACGGAGCTATCGGCGCTGGCGGGGCGGGCGGCCGCGCTGGTGGCGCTCAAGCGGCGCGAGGACGCGGTTGCGACCCTGGACCGGGTGCTTGCGCTCGATCCCACCGACGCAGACTTGCTGAGCAATCGCGGCTTCCTGTTGCAGTCGCTCAATCGCCATGACGAGGCGCTGGCGAGCCTCGATCGCGCGCTGCAGCTCGATCCGCGCCATGTCGAGGCACTGATCAATCGTGGGGTTCTGCTCTCCGAGATTGGCCGTCATATCGAGGCGGTCGCGAGCTACGATCGCGCGGTAGCCGCGTCGCCGGCAAACGTGAGGGCGCACTGCAATCGTTCCAAGACTTCTCTTTTACCTCGATCGCTACAGCGAGGCGCTGGTCAGCGCCGAGCGGGCGCTTGCAATCGACCCGGCGCACGTCGAGTTGCTCTACACTCGTGGCACGGTGCTTGACCGGCTCCGTCGCTACGACGAAGCGATCGCTGCCTTCGAGCATGTCCTGAAGATCGCCCCGGAGCATCCGCACGCGTTGGCGCAGCTGGCCTCGAATGCGCTCGCCATCTGCGCATGGGACAAATGCGCAGACGTCTCACAACGTCTTTATTCGGGAATCGCCGCGGGAACCGCGATCGCGGGGCCACAGGTACTGTTGCAGCTGTCCGCCAGTCCGGACGTGACCCTCAGTGCTGCCCGCGGCTATGTGGAACGCCAAGTCCCGCCCGGCCCGCCGCTGGACTTCGGCCCTGCCGCTGTCGCGAGCGACCGGATCAGGGTGGCTTACCTGTCGAGCGATTTCCGGATGCACCCGGTCGCCCATCTCACCGCCGGACTATTCGAGCGGCACGATCGAAGCCGCTTCGAGATCATTGGCATCTCGTTTGGTCGCGACGACAAGAGCGAGTTGCGGACGCGGATTGCGGCGTCCTTCGATCAGTTCCATGATGTCGACGCGGCCAGCGACCGGGATGTTGCCGCGCTCATCCGGCGCCTCGCCATCGATATCGTCGTCGACCTGAACGGATATACCGGTGGGGCAAGGACCGGCATTCTGCGGTACCGGGCAGCGCCGGTGCAGGTGAGCTATCTGGGCTACGCCGGAACCATGGGCGCGGATTTCGTCGACTACATCATCGCCGACAAGGTCGTGCTGCCATTCGACCAGCAACCGTTTTACTCGGAGAAGATCGTCCATTTGCCGGACTGCTATCAGGTCAATGACCGCAAGCGTGCGATCGCGGCCAGCACGCCGTCGCGGTCGGATGTGGGGCTTCCGCAGGATGCCTTCGTGTTCTGCTGCTTCAACAACAGTTACAAGATCGGACCGCGGGTGTTCGATATCTGGATGCGGCTCATCAACGCCGTTCCCGGCAGCGTGCTCTGGTTGCTCGCCGACAACGTCCTCGCGCGGGACAACCTGCGTCGCGAAGCGGCCGCCCGTGGCGTCGATCCGGCGCGCCTGATCTTTGCGGGACGTTGCAGCCACGCCGCGCATCTTGCCCGGCATCGGTTGGCCGACCTCTTTCTCGACACTCCTGGCTGCAATGCCGGCACGACGGGGAGTGACGCGCTTTGGGTCGGACTTCCTGTGTTGACCTGCATCGGGTCGACGTTGATGGGCCGTGTCGCGGCCAGCCTGCTTCAATCCGTCGGCCTGTCAGACATGGTCACCACCGCGCTTGAAGACTACGAGGCGCTGGCGCTCAAGCTCGGGCGCGAGCCGGCGCTGCTTGCCGGGATACGGCAAAGGCTTGAGCAGAACCGGCTGACATATCCGCTATTCGATACGGATCGGTTCGCCCGTCACATCGAACGAGCCTATGTGACGATGTGCGAGAACCAGCGTCAGGGCAGGGGACCGCAAAGCTTCCGCGTGGATCCGATCGACGGTTGAAAAGGTCAGTTGGTGCTTGCGCCGCGGCGCAGGTCGGCCTCGATCATCAGCCTGTCGCTGCCGCCAAAGCGGATGCGGTAGACCTGCATGTTTTCCATGACCCGCTGGACGTAGTTGCGCGTTTCCGAGAACGGAATCCGCTCGACCCAATCCACCGGGTCGACCTTGGGATCGCGGGGGTCGCCAAAGCGCGCGACCCAATCCCGGATGCGGCCGCGGCCGGCGTTGTAGCCGACGAAGGTGAGGATGTAGGAGCCGCGGAAGTCGACCAGCAGGTCGCCCAGCTCGGCGGCGCCGAACTGCACGTTGTAGACCGGATCGGACAGCAGCCGCTTCTCGTTGTATGTCGCGTTGAATTTCTTGGCGATGTATTTGCCCGCCGCCGGCGTCACCTGCATCAAACCCATCGCACGGGCGGTGGAGACGGTCTTTTGGTTGAACGTGCTCTCCTGCCGGGCGATCGCGTAGATGAGCGGCTTTTCCGCCGCCGGGCCGATCGCGGTGTAGTTCGGCAGGCCGATGGTCGGGAACGCGTAGGCTTCGAGCGGCAACCCGCGTCCCAGCGCCGCCTTGCCGAGCAGCAGCATGGCGCGCGCATCGTTGTTGCGGGCGGCGACTTCGCCGATTGCGGCCAGTGCACCCGCGTCGTTGAGGCGGTCGCCCAGGTCGGCCGCGGCCCCGGCCACCATGTCGCGTTGGCCGACGGCATAAAGGATCTCCATGCCGCGAACGACGTCGGCCGATCCGGAAGGCCCGGAGGGGGGCGTGCGCAGCGCGATGTTGCGCAGGCCAAGCTTCGCGCCCGCGAGCTGTCCGTAGTAGGCGGTCGGGTGCTGCGCCGCCGCCTGGTAGTGTTTTCGCGCTTCGGAACTGCGGCCTTGTGCTTCAAGCGCGCGCCCCAGCCAATAATGACCGCGGGCTTGCGAGATCGAATGGCTGCTTTCTTGGACGATGCGGGCGAAATGAGTGACCGCCGTCGCCGGATCGTTCTGGAAGCGCAGCGCGATCCAGCCGGCGGTGAACTGGTGCTCGGTGCGATAGTTGTCGCGCTGCGGCACCGCGGCGTCGCTGGCGATGCGGTACGCCTTCGCGGCGTCGCCGAGGTCGAGCATGTTGCGGGCGGCGAGGCGGCGCTCGATCCACCACTGATCGGTGTCGATCGACTGCGACGCGTCGCGCGGCGCTGACAGGATCAGGTCGCCGGCTTCGGCGGGCTTGTCGGCACGCCGGAGCCACTGCGCAAGGCTGAAAATGTAGCCGAGGTCGCGGCGCGCGGCGGACGGAACCGCGTCGAGCGCCGCCTTGGCGTTGCCGGCCTTCTTCATGACAGCGATGCGCGCCTTCGCGATGGCCGGCGCGTCGCCGCCGGCGCGGTTGGCATTGCGCAGGCCGCCTTCGGTGTCGTCCGCATAGAGGCGCATGTTCATGCGCCCCTTGTGATCGTCGGCAGTGATCAGGCTGCTGAAGACCTCGAGCACCCGCGATTTAAGATCGGCGGCCAGGGACTGATTGCGCCAGGCCTCGCGCACCCGCGCCTGCGCGCCGGCGCGATCGCCGGTCGCGAGCAGCGCCCGCGCCAGGGTGAATTGTCCGCGGGCGGTGAGCGGCGGGTTCTTCGCAAAATAAGCGCGGGCTGTGCTGTGATCGGGCTGCTCGACCCACATCATCGCTTCCGCTCGCCGACGCATCATGCCGACGCTGGGCCAATTTGGATTGGCGTTGATGAAGGCGAGGTAGCGCGCGGAGCTTGCACCGTTGCTGTCGCTGCGCAGGATCGCCCATTCGACGAGCTTGCGCGAAACCGGGTCCTGGATGCTCTGCTGAAGGCCGGTCGCCTGGGTGGCGCGGCCCGCGCGCGCGTGCTCGATGGCCTGCTTGACGGTGGCAAGCTCACCCGTCACCGCCGGAGTTTCGGCCTCGGAACTGGCTGCGTCTTTCGCGCCCTTACCCTTGCCCTTGGCGGTTTTCTTTTCTTTCTTGCTCGCTTTTTTGCTGTCTTTCTTGTTCTTGGCTTCCTTGCTGGGCGCTTCGGCCTTCTTCTCCTTGGTCTTGGTGGAGGCGGCTTTCTTTTCTTTGGCCTTGGAATTGGGAGCCTTGGCTTTCTCTTTGGCGGTCGACTTGGCCTTGGCGGCGCTTGTTTTGGGGGCGGATGTCTCGGCCTGCGCGATAGCGGTCGCCTGCAGTCCGACCCCTGCAATGGCCACCAGCAGCAGCGCCGTCAGCAAACCGTGGGCTCTGGTCAATGTCCCGGTTCTCCCCAGCGCGCGAGAGGTTGCGCTACCGCTGCGTGTTTTCAATTGATAAGATTGACGAAGCACTAACCCCCGTCGGGGCCAACACATCGGCCGCGACCGCGGCGAAAACGGGGCAGAGTCCGAGTTCCGCCTGCTTTCGTTGTCGCAGCCGACCCGTTATCAAGGGCTAAATCGAAGGCCGGCGGGCGACCTGCGCTCCCGTGGGGCCATCCGCAGCCGGCCAGTCAGAGGATTCAAGTCATGACCGCCAAGACGAGCTTCAGAGGATCGTTCACGGCGCTCGTCACCCCGTTCAAGAACGGCAGCCTGGACGAGGGCGGCTTCCGCGGCCTGGTCGATTGGCAGATCGCCGAGGGCACCAACGGGCTGGTGCCGGTCGGGACCACCGGCGAAAGCCCGACGCTGAACCACGACGAGCACAAGCGGGTGGTGGAATGGTGTGTCGATCAGGCCAAGGGCAAGGTTCCGGTGGTTGCGGGGTCGGGTTCGAACTCGACCCGGGAAGCAATCGAGCTGTCGCAGCACGCCGAAAAGGCGGGCGCCAGCGCGGTGCTGATCGTGACGCCGTACTACAACAAGCCGACGCAGGACGGTCTCTATAGTCACTTCAAGGCGATCAATGACGCGATCGGCATCCCGATCATCATCTACAATATTCCGGGACGGTCGGTCGTAGACATGTCGGTCGAGACCATGACGCGGCTGTTTGAATTGAAGAACATCGCCGGGGTCAAGGATGCGACCGCGAACATGGTGCGGGTGTCGCAGCAGCGCGCGGCCATGGGTGCGGACTTCAACCAGCTCTCGGGCGAGGACGCGACGGCGCTGGGCTTCATGGCGCACGGCGGCCACGGCTGCATTTCGGTGACGTCGAACGTGGCGCCGCGACTGTGCTCGGAATTCCAGGGGGCCTGCCTGAAGGGCGACTATGCCACGGCGTTGCGACTGCAGGACAAGCTGATGCCGCTCCACCATGCACTCTTCATCGAGACCAATCCGTCGCCGGCGAAATATGCGCTGTCGCTACTGGGCCGCTGCGCCGACACCGTCCGGCTGCCGCTGGTCACGATCGCCGACACGACCAAAGCCACGGTGCGCGCCGCAATGGTGCACGCCGGATTGGTCAACTGATACGCGGCTTACCGGGGTAGACCGATCCGGCAAGACCTCTTGCCGCAGACGTCGTTCGCAGGTGAGTGCGAAGAGGAGGGAGCGATGCTCGAGGACTTCAAGAAATTCGCGCTGCGCGGCAATGTCGTCGATCTCGCGGTCGGTGTCATCATTGGTGTGGCGTTCGGCGCGATCGTGTCGTCGCTGGTCGCCGACATCATCATGCCGATTATCGGGGCGGTTACCGGCGGCTTCGACTTCTCGAACTACTTCGTGAAGCTATCGTCGAAAGTGACGGCCGATTTGCTGGTCGAGGCGAAGAAGCAGGGCGCGGTGCTGGCATGGGGCAACTTCGTCACCATCGTCATCAATTTCATGATCATCGCCTTCGTGCTGTTCCTGGTCATCCGGGCGATGTCCAAGATGCAGAAGAAAGAGGACGAAGCGCCGCCGAAACCGTCGAAAGAGGTCGAGCTGCTGACCGAAATCCGCGACGCGATCAAGTCGCAGAGCAAGTGAGATCGGCCTAAACAAACATGGCGGCGAAACCGGATCGCAAGCTCAAGGTCGTCGCCGACAACCGCAGGGCTCGCTTCAACTACGAGATCGGCGAGACCTTCGAGGCCGGCATTGCGCTGACCGGCACCGAGGTCAAGTCGCTGCGTCAGGGCAAGGCGACGATCGCCGAGTCCTACGCCGACGCGCGCGGCGACGAGATCTGGCTCGTCAATGCGAACATCCCCGAATACCTGCAAGGCGGCCGCTACAACCACGCGCCGAAACGGCCGCGCAAGCTGCTGTTGCACCGGAACCAGATCAACAAGCTCGCCGGCGCGGTCGACCGCGATGGCATGACCATCGTTCCGCTCAAGCTCTATTTCAACGAAAAGGGACGCGCCAAGCTCGAGATTGCCGTCGCGCGCGGCAAGAAGCTCCATGACAAACGCGAGACCGAGCGCAAGCGATCCTGGGACCGCGAACGCGGCCGGTTGCTGAGAAACAAGGGCTAGAGCGCCCGACTTTGATGCTCACGCGTTCGTGATCGCGGCCGTTGCAATTCTCTGACCGCCGGCCTGCAACCGCCCGCAACAGACCCCCGTAGCTCCCTGCAGTCGCCACCGGGAACGAACCCGCCTCGGCGATGAACGCCGATCCACCACCCCCCAGTCGCCACCGGGCACCACCGGCGGGCGATGCACATCGCAAGCAAGGGAGCTATCAATGTTCGGAATCCTCAAGACTTTGGCATTGGCCGGCGCCGTCGCCGCGTCTGCCCTGATGACCTCCGCAGCCCACGCACAAGGCCGGATTGTCGGCCTGGTTGACGGCAAGACCATCGTGACCATCGATCCCGCGAGCAAGAAGGTGACCTCGACCATGAACGTCAGCGGCGCCGGCATGCTGCTCGGCATCGACGTTCGCCCGGCCGACGGCATGCTTTACGGCGTGACCAGCGACGGGAACATCGTCACCATCGACGTCGCGTCCGGCAAGGCGACCATGAAGAGCAAGCTGTCCGAGCCCTGGACGCGATCGGCCGCTGTCACGTTCGACTTCAACCCGGCGGCCGACCGGCTGCGTTTGATGAGCGCGGAAGGCGTCAGCTGGCGGATCAATGTCGACGACGGCAAGGTGACCGTCGACGGGTCGCACAAGTACAAGGATCCGATGGCCGGCAAGACGCCGCGCGTGGTCGCCGGCGCCTACACCAACTCGTTCAAGGACACCAAGGCGACCGCCCTCTACAACATCGACGCGGCCACCAACTCGCTGGTGCTGCAGGCGCCGCCGAATGACGGCGTGCTCGCCGCGGTGGGCCCGCTTGGCGTCAACGTCAATGGCGCGGTTGCCTTCAACATCGTGTCGTCGGGCCCGGACCAGAACGAAGCCTGGCTCGTCATGGGCGGCGCGCTCTACTCGGTCGATCTCAAGACCGGCAAGGCCACGATGGCCGGCAAGATCTCCGGCCTCAAGGGAACGCTGAGCGATATCGCCTGGATCAACTAAGTCTCCCGGCGGTGCGTGGGAGCCCGTCCCGTGGCAACGCGGGGCGGGCTTTCGCCATTGACCGGTATCGAATTCCTGGGATGATTTCGAGCGCTCGAGGCGGAGGACGGCCGAGGGGTGCGACCAGGAGGACCAACCATGACAAGCACATACGATCCGACGGTGCTGCCAACAGACCTCCCGGCGCCGCAAGACGATGGCGCGACGCGGCATCTCGCTGGAATGAAACTGCCGCCGCTGCCGCTCGCAGCGACCGATGGTTCGAGCGTCGACTTGTCCGCGCTGCGCGGGCGCACGGTCGTTTACGTCTATCCGCGGACCGGCCGTCCCAGCCAGGAAATGCCGGACGGCTGGGATGCGATCCCCGGCGCGCGCGGCTGCACGCCGCAATCGTGCTCGTTCCGCGACCACTTTGCCGAGCTCAGGCAGCTTGGCGTCGCGCGGGTGTTCGGATTGTCGACCCAGGACAGCGGCTACCAGCGCGAGGCGGTTGATCGCTTGCACCTGCCGTTTCCGGTGCTGTCTGACGCCGATCTGAAATTGACGCGCGCGCTCAATCTGCCGACCTTCGCCGTCGCGGGCATGACCCTGCTCAAGCGCATGGTGTTCGTGATCGACGATGGCGTGATGACCAAGGTGTTCTATCCGGTGTTCCCGCCGGACAAGAGCGCCGAAGAGGTCGTCGGCTGGCTACGCGCCTAGTCGCGCGCGGACGCTAAGCGCCGTCAAGGTACGTGCGGACGGCCGTGAACACGTTGCGGAACATCTCCGGCGTCAGCACGCCGGTATTGGTGTTGTAGCGCGAGCAGTGATAGCTGCTGAACAGCGCCACGGTGTCGATGTCGGCCTTGCGGCCGTGGCCGAACGGCGCGGCCGAACGCTTCACGCCGAGCGCGCTGACCGTGCTGTCATGAGCGATGCGGCCGAGCACGACGATCGCGCGCAGCTTGGGCATCTCCGCAATCGCGGCGGTGAGAAAGCGGCGGCAGGTGGTGATCTCCGCGCCGGTCGGCTTGTTTTCCGGCGGCACGCAGTGCACGGCGTTGGCGATGCGTGCGTCGACCAGTTCCAGCCCGTCGTCAGGGCGCTCGTCATAGGTGCCGCGGGTAAACCCAAACCGGCCCAGCGTCTCGTAGAGCAGGTCGCCGGCGTAGTCGCCGGTGAACGGCCGGCCGGTGCGGTTCGCGCCCTGCATGCCCGGCGCCAGGCCGACGATGAGCAGGCGCGCGGACAACGGTCCGAACGCCGGCACCGGCGCGTTGAACCAGTCGGGATGAAGCTCGCGCAAATTATCGCGGAACGCCCGCAGGCGAGGGCAGAGCGGACAATCGCGGCCGGGCATTGATGGTGCGCCGGGCATCGGCGCCTCGCACAATAAATTAGTCTTCGAAATCGTCGTCTTGAGCGCCGGCGCCCGCCCGCTGGGGCGCTGCGCTGCGCTGCAGGAATTGGGGCGTATGACGCGGCTCGCGAGGTTCGCGTGGCTCACGCGGTGCGCGCTCGGATGGATCGCGCCCTATCTTCGGTTGCAGTTCGACAATATCGAGGAAGACGTCGGCCTGCCGGCGAAGTTCGTCCGCGACCATCGGCGGCTGCGTCGAGATCGTCGATACGACGGTCACCCGCACGCCGCGGCGTTGCATCGCTTCGACCAGCGAGCGGAAGTCGCCGTCGCCTGAGAACAAAACCATTTGATCGATGTGTCCGGCAAGCTCCATGGCGTCGACCGCGAGCTCGATGTCCATGTTGCCTTTGACTTTGCGGCGGCCGGTCTGATCGACGAATTCCTTCGTCGCCTTGGTGACGACGGTGTAGCCGTTGTAGTCGAGCCAGTCGATCAAGGGTCGGATCGACGAGTACTCCTGATCCTCGATCACAGCGGTGTAATAGAACGCCCGCATGAGATAACCGCGCGAGTGAAACTCACGCAGCAACCGCTTATAGTCGATGTCGAAGCCCAGGGACTTGGCGGTGGCGTATAAGTTCGCACCGTCTATAAAGAGTGCAATCTTCTCGTTTGAACCCATGCGTTCCACTGGCGGGGCCATGCTGTCTCGCTCGTAATCGAAACCAAAGGGCCGATCCAACCGCCCCAGCCGCCGGTGCGGCCGGATTCACAAAATCGGATCGTCGTTAACGGTACCGATGACCACGTGCGGCGAAATCATGACCGCACATCGCTGTCACAACCCATGCGGCCGCAAAATATTGAGCCACATGCCGGCACCGTGTTTTGCCTAACAGACCGTGGCCCCGCTCGCCAAGACAAAAGTACTATCCTTTAGTTCTAGTTCCATACTTCCCAAGATTTGGCTTGCGCTTCACTTGTGGGGCGGATACCAAGCCGCCATATTGCATTAAAGTTTCCTTTGCAGGAGCAACCAGATGGCTCGAGTTACCGTTGAAGACTGCATCGACAAGGTTGAAAACCGGTTCGACCTCGTGTTGTTGGCGAGTCACCGAGCGCGAATGGTATCGTCGGGCGCACCGATCACGGTCGAGCGCGACAACGACAAGAACCCGGTCGTGGCGCTGCGCGAGATCGCCGACCTGACGGTATCTCCGGACGACCTGCGCGAGGAGCTCGTTCATTCCCTGCAGAAATACGTCGAGGTCGACGAGCCGGAGCCTTCCACGGTCCCGCTCATCGGAAGCCCTGGCGGCACGGTCGATGCCGACGACACCGAAGTCACGGTGGACCGGATGACCGAGGAAGAGCTCCTCAAGGGCCTCGAAGGGCTCGCCCCGCCCGAGGAGCAGCCCGAAGAAGAGGAATAAGGCTCTTCTTGCGGTAGATTTAGCGGCCCGGACCCCAGGTCCGGGCCGTAATCATTTTGGCAAACCATGCCGCAGGCGACTTGTGGCGTGCTGGAATCACAGTGATATCTTAAGCTGTGCCTGACGATTGCGATCCGTCGGTGCCGGGATGGTCAATGGCGCGCTCTTCGACCGATCTGCCGCGTATGCAAAATCAGGCCCGGACCCGGGCTCCGATCGAGCGCGGCCGTAAAATCGTCGCGCAAGCCGTTGAAAACGCGACGAAACAGAAGCGGCCGCCGCGATCGCAAATGATGCGGCAGTACGATCTGATCGACCGCGTGCGCCGCTACAATCCCAATACCAACGAGCCGCTGCTCAACCGCGCCTATGTTTACGCCATGAAGGCTCACGGCGAGCAGAAGCGGGCCTCCGGCGACCCGTATTTTTCGCATCCGCTCGAGGTCGCGGCGATCCTGACCGATCTCAAGCTCGACGACGCGACCATCGCCGCTGCCCTGTTGCACGATACCATCGAGGACACCCACGCCACCCGCGCCGAGATCGACGAGCTGTTCGGCGAAGACATTGGCGGTCTGGTCGAAGGTCTGACCAAGCTCGCCAAGCTCGATCTCGTCACCAAGGAAGCGAAGCAGGCGGAAAACCTGCGCAAGCTTCTGCTGGCGATCGCCGACGACGTGCGGGTTCTGTTGGTCAAGCTGGCCGATCGTCTGCACAACATGCGCACGCTCGGTCATATGCCGTCCGACGCGAGGCGCCGCACCGCCGAAGAGACGATCGACATCTATGCGCCGCTCGCCGGACGCATGGGCATGCACGAGTTGCGCGAGGAGCTCGAGGACCTGGCGTTCCGCGAGCTCAATCCCGACGCCTATGCGGTGGTCAGCGAACGATTGGACGCATTGGAAGAGCGCAACGTCGGACTCGTCGCGGAGATCGAGCAACAGTTGACGCGCAAGCTCGGCGACCGCGGCATCGTCGCGGAGGTCAAAGGCCGCCGCAAGCGCGCCTACTCGATCTGGCGCAAGATGGAGCGGAAGTCCGTCGGCTTCGAGCAGCTCTCCGACATCGTCGGCTTCCGCGTGGTCGTGAAGACGCTCGCCGAGTGCTACCAGGCGCTCGGGATCGTCCACACCACCTGGCCGATGGTGCCGGCCCGCTTCAAGGACTACGTCTCGACGCCGAAGCAGAATGATTACCGCTCGATCCACACCACGGTGATCGGGCCGGGCAAGCAGCGCGTCGAGCTGCAGATCCGCACCAGCGACATGGACGAGATCGCCGAATACGGCATTGCCGCGCACGCGCTCTACAAGGACGGCGCCGGCTCGCCGACCGAAATGCTGTCGCGGGAATCGAGCGCCTATGCGTGGCTGCGCCGGACCATCGAGCTGCTGGCCGAAGGCTCCAACTCGGAGGAGTTCCTCGAGCACACCAAGCTCGAACTGTTTCACGATCAGGTGTTCTGCTTCACCCCGAAGGGCAAGCTGATCGCGCTGCCGCGCTCGGCCAACGTCATCGACTTCGCCTATGCGGTGCATACCGACGTCGGCAACACGGCGGTCGGCGCCAAGATCAACGGCAAGATCGCGCCGCTGATGTCGGAGCTCGCGAACGGTGACGAGGTCGAGATCATCACCTCGAAGGCTCAGACGGCCCCGCCGGCGGCGTGGGAATTGCTGGTCAAGACCGGCAAGGCGCGCGCCGCCATCCGGCGTGCGACCCGCGTTGCGGTGCGTACACAATATGCCGGGCTCGGCCGCCGTATCGTCGAGCGGCTGTGCCAGCGCGCCAAGATCGCGTATTCCGACGAGAAGCTGCAGGGCGCGCTGTCGCGGCTGGCGCGCGGATCGCTCGACGAGGTGTTCTCGGCCGTAGGTCGCGGCGAGATGCGGGCGGCCGACGTCGCGCGCGCGATGTATCCCGACTACAAGGAAGAGCGTGCTGCCGCCATCAAGCAGCAGACCAAGCTCGGCAGCGGCTGGTTCGGCTTCAAGCGCACCAAGGGTGTCAAATATCAGGCGCCCGGCGGCAGCGAGGCGGGCGCCATCCCGATCCGCGGCATCAATGGCGATTTGCCGGTGCGCTTCGCCCCCAACGGCGGCGCCGTTCCGGGCGATCGTATCGTCGGAATCCTCACGCCGGGCGAGGGGATCACCATCTATCCAATCCAGTCGCCGTCGCTGAAGGATTTCGAGGATGTGCCCGAGCGCTGGATCGATCTGCGCTGGGATATGGACGAGCGCGCGCCGCAGCGTTTTCCGGCCCGCATCCAGATCAAGACCGTCAACGAGCCCGGCAGCCTGGCGCAGGTCACGCAGGTGATCGCCGAGCACGACGGCAACATCGACAACATCCGGATGGAGCGCCAGGCGCCCGACTTCACCTCGGTCACCATCGATCTCGAGGTCTATGATCTCAAGCACCTGACGTCGATCATCGCGCAGTTGCGCGCCAAGGACGTCGTAGCGGCCGCAGAGCGCGTGAATGCGTGAACTTCACTTGCCAAGACGGCAGGTGAGCGCCATTTCAAGGGATATGCCAACGAATTGGAATTGTTCGCTCGGTTGCCGAACACGCTGAGGACTTCCCATGTCAGACTGCCTGCACTGTGACATCAACGAACTGGTCGCGAAGTATGCCGAGCGTGCCGACAGCGACGCGACCGAGCTTGGCGCCCGCATGGCGGAAAGCCTTGTGGACCTGATTCTGATGGCGCCGGAATCGGATCGGGCCGCGCTGCTGGCGGATGTGATCGCCGTGCTCGGGCAATTGTATCTCGAGAAGAGCGGGGTGGTTGAGCCGGGTGAATCGACCGCGAGACATTAGTGCTCCCAAACGCGGGGCACGTGCGGCATCATTGATTGAAGAGTCAAAGACGGTGTCTTCGCCTTCCCATTTGCGCCTCGGCGTCAACATCGACCACGTTGCGACCATCCGCAATGCGCGCGGCGGACGCCATCCCGACCCCGTGCAAGCGGCAAAGGCCGCGATCGAGGCCGGCGCCGACGGCATCACCGCGCATCTGCGCGAGGATCGGCGGCACATCCGCGACGACGACATCGCGCGCCTCAAGGCGGAGATCGGCAAGCCGCTGAACTTTGAAATGGCGGCGACCGACGAGATGGTCGCGATCGCGATCAAGACGCGGCCACACGCGGCCTGCCTGGTGCCGGAGCGCCGCGAGGAGCGGACCACCGAAGGCGGCCTCGACGTGGCAGGCCAGCGCGAGCAGCTCGCGCCCGCCGTTGCGCAATTGCGCGGGGCCGGAATCCGCGTATCGCTGTTCATCGCCGCCGATCCTGCTCAGATCGCCGCCGCGGCCGCGGTCGGCGCACCCGTCATTGAAATCCATACCGGTGCGTGGTGCGATGCGCTCGCGGAGGGACGCGCGGCCGCGCAGGCGGAGTGGCAGCGGATCGAGGACGGCGCCCGTCTTGCACGCGGTCTTGGCCTTGAAGTCCATGCCGGCCACGGCCTCAACTATGCGACCGCCGAAACGATCGCGGCGCTGCCGGAAGTCGTCGAACTGAACATCGGCCATTTCCTGGTCGGCGAGGCGGTCTATGGCGGGCTTGCGCAATCGGTGCGTACCATGCGCGCGGCCATGGACCGCGGACGGGCAAAGGTGGCGCGATGATCCTCGGCGTCGGCTCCGACCTCGTCGACGTGCGCCGGATCGAGCGCGTCATCGCCCGTCACGGCGACCGTTTCATCCTGCGTATCTTCACCGAGACCGAGCGAGCCAAGGCCGATCGGCGTGCGACACGGATCGAGACCTACGCCAAGCGCTTCGCCGCCAAGGAAGCCTGCGCCAAGGCGCTCGGCACCGGCTTCCGTCGGGGCGTGTTCTGGCGCGATCTCGGCGTCGTCAATCTGCCGTCGGGACGGCCGAGCATGAAGCTCACGGGCGGAGCATTGGAGCGGCTGCGCGCCATCACGCCGCCCAATCACGACGCGAGAATCGACCTCACCATCACCGATGAGGGCCCCATGGCGCAGGCGCTGGTCATCATCTCGGCGGTGCCGAAGGAGACTTGAAACCAGACCGGGCGGCTGTCGTTATAGGGTGATGTCGGGGGCGTTGTTTCAGCATCGCGGGCCGAATTGAGAAGTCTTCATAAGAGATTGATATATCGCAGTAAAACACATGTGATGCAGGGCGGGTCGAATCTCGCAAGCCTTGATTGCGCCCCGGTCGACCAGCAGATAGAAGATTCCCGCGGGGACGCGCACGCCACATAATGAGAAAGAGAATGAGTGTGACCACAGGCGAAAAGCGGAAAGAAGGGGGCATCGCCGAGACGGTGCGCGTGATCTTCCACGCGCTCATCATCGCGCTGATCATCCGCACTTTCCTGTTCCAGCCCTTCAACATCCCGTCGGGATCGATGAAGGAGACACTGCTGGTCGGCGACTATCTGTTCGTCTCGAAATATACCTACGGCTACAGCCGCTATTCGATCCCGTTCTCGCCGCCCTTGTTTTCCGGCCGCATCTGGTCGGGCAACCCGGAGCGCGGCGATATCGTCGTGTTCCGGCTGCCGAAGGACGACACCACCGATTACATCAAGCGCGTGATCGGGCTTCCCGGCGATCGCATCCAGATGATCGAAGGCGTGCTTCACATCAACGGTGAGCCGGTCAAGCGCGAGCGCATCGAGGATTTCATCGAGAACGAAGAAGGCGGCCGCACCACGCGCGTCAAGCGCTGGCGCGAGACGCTTCCCAACGGCGTGAGCTACACCACGCTCGATCTGATCGACAACGGCTTCTACGACAACACCTCGGTCTACACGGTGCCGTCGGGCCAGTATTTCATGATGGGCGACAATCGCGACAACTCCACCGACAGCCGCGTGCTCAGCCAGGTCGGCTACGTTCCGCTGCAGAACATCGTCGGCAAGGCCCAGGTCATCTTCTTCTCGATCCACGAGGGTGAGCGGGCCTGGGAGCTGTGGCGCTGGCCTTGGAGCGTGCGCTGGGATCGGCTGTTCCACCTCGTGCGTTGAGGCAGACCGGATGCCGTGACGATCGCCAATGCGCACGGGGGCGGAAGCCAAGGAGACAATCGGACTCAAGGAGGCCATCGGCGTTTGCGTATTGGCGCTGGTCCTGTTCTTTGTATTCCGGACGTTCGCGTTTCAGCAGTTCCATATCCCTTCAGGATCGATGAAGCCGACGCTGCTGGTCGGCGATTCGCTGGCCGTGGCAAAATACCCCTACGGCTACAGCCGCTACTCGCTGCCGTTTTCGCTACCGCTGTTCTCCGGCCGCATCTTTGCCGCCGAGCCCTCGCGCGGCGACATCGTGGTCTTCCGATTGCCGCGCAATGACTCCGAGGACCTGATCAAGCGCATCATCGGCCTGCCGGGCGACCGGGTGCAAATGATCGGCGGCGCGCTGCATCTGAACGGGGAGCCGGTCAAGCGCGAGCGTATCGACGACATCGTCGATACGGATGAGTTCCCCGGCCGCGTAGCGCTGGTGAAGCGTTGGCGCGAGACCCTGCCGAACGGCGTCAGCTACGTCACCCTCGACTTGTTTGAGGACGGGGACGTCGATGACACCGCGGTCTACGTTGTTCCCCCTGGCCGCTACTTCATGATGGGCGACAACCGGGACGGTTCGACCGACAGCCGCTTTCTCGATGAAGTCGGCTATGTGCCGTTCGAGAACATTGTCGGAAAGGCCAAGATCATCTACTTCTCGATAGGAGACGGAGTCCCCGCCTGGCAGGTCTGGAACTGGCCGGCGGCCCTGCGTTTCACCCGGTTTTTCATGACGATACGATGAGCCGCAAGCCGAAGAGCAAGGTCTCTGCCGTCGCCGCCCCGCCGCCAGCGGGCGGGCCGGTCGCGCGCGGCGAGCGGGCCAACGAGGCAGCCACGGCGCCGCGGCGCCGTCGCAAGCGTACGCCGCCCGGTTTCGACGACCGCATCGGTTACAAGTTCAAGGACGCCGCCCTGCTTGAGCAGGCGCTTACGCACATCTCGGCGCTCGCCGGACCGCGCAACCGCGCCAGCAGCTACCAACGCCTCGAGTTCCTCGGCGACCACGTGCTCGGCCTGGTCATTTCCGACATGTTGTTCGGGGCGTTTCCGAAGGCGGATGAAGGCGAGCTGTCGCGCCGGCTCGCCGACCTCGTCCGCAAGGAGGCCTGCGCCGACGTCGCGAAGGCGATTGAGCTCGGCGAAGCGATCAGGCTTGGTGCATCCGAAAACAATGCCGGCGGCCGCAACCGCACTGCGATCCTGGCCGATGTCTGCGAGGCGTTGATCGGTGCGATCTTCATCGACGGCGGCTACCAGGCGGCGTCGGAAGTGATCGGGCGGCTCTGGGAGCAGCGCATGCGGGCGCCGACGCGGCCGCTGCGCGACTCCAAGACCATCCTGCAGGAGTGGGCGCAGGCGCGCGGCCTGCCGACGCCGAACTATCGCGAAGTCGAGCGGAAGGGCCCGGACCACGATCCGGAGTTCCGCGTGACCGTCGAACTGCCGAACAAGCAACCGGCCGAAGGCCTCGGCCGCTCCAAACGCGCCGCAGAGCAGGCAGCAGCGGCGGCGATGCTGACGCGCGAGGGCGTCAAAGCGGAACGTCTCGATGGCTGAGCCGGCCACGCGCTGCGGCTTCATCGCGATCATCGGCGCGACCAATGTCGGCAAGTCGACATTGGTCAACGCGCTGGTCGGCACCAAGGTCGCGATCGTGTCGCACAAGGTGCAGACCACGCGGGCGGCGGTGCGCGGGATCGCCATGGAGAACGGCGCGCAGCTCATTTTCGTCGACACCCCCGGTATCTTCGCGCCGAAGCGCCGGCTCGACCGCGCCATGGTCACGACCGCCTGGGCGGGCGCGCACGACGCCGACATCGTGTGCCTGCTCGTCGACGCCAAGCGCGGAATCGACGAGGAGACCGGTGCCATTCTGGAACGGCTCGCGGAGGTGAAGCACCCGCGGGTCGCGATCCTCAACAAGGTCGACCTGGTGGAAAAGTCGACACTGCTGACGCTTGCGAAGAAGCTGAACGAGCGCATCCCAATGGAGGCGACCTTCATGACCTCGGCGCTGACGGGCGACGGCGTCGCCGATTTGCGGCGTTGGCTGGCGACGCGCGTTCCGGAAGGGCCGTGGCACTATCCGGAAGACCAGATCAGCGATGCGCCGATGCGTCACCTTGCGGCCGAGATCACCCGCGAGAAGATCTACGACCGGCTGCATCAGGAACTGCCCTACCAGTCGACGGTCGAAACCGATATCTGGAAGGAGCTGCGCGGCGGCGCGGTGCGGATCGAGCAGACGATCTTTGTGGAGCGTGACAGCCAGCGCAAGATCGTGCTCGGCAAAGGCGGCGCGACCATCAAAGCGATCGGAGCCGACGCGCGACGCGAGATCGCCGTCGCCATCGAAAAGCCGGTGCATCTGTTTTTGTTCGTGAAGGTCCGCCAGGGCTGGAGCGACGACCCGGAGCGGTATCGGGAGATGGGCCTCGAATTTCCGAAGGAGTGACGGCCATGAAGCGGGCTTTCGTGGCAGCGTTCACAACGGTGGCCGTTGTAACGGCCTTGGCCGGAGACGCCGTGGCCGAGCCGCAGTCCCGCCCGCAACTCGTCACCAATGAAGCGATGGTCGTCGAGGTTGCGCGGCCCGCCGCCTTCGACATCAAGGATCCCATGGCGGTGCTGGCCTATGTGCTCGGCAGTTTGCCCGGCCGCGTCACCGTGTATCCGACCGAGAACTATTACTATTTCAAGTTCGTCCATGCGGGCGTGCCGATTGCGGGCAATCTTCGGCTGGATCCGCGCGACCGCGACAAGGGCAAGATCTATTTCGCGTACTACGAAGACAACGCCGACTGGAAAAAGGACGGCTTTGAACAGGCGTTGGAGCTTGACGGTGCGCGCAACGTGCAGGTCGAGCGGGTCGACAATCTGCTCTACCGCGTCGCTTATCAAGGAACGAGCGTGCTGTTCGCGCTCAACGACGTGTCGCAGGTCAAGCCGCCAGCCGGCGCCGTCGGGCCCGACGAGCGCTTGATCGGGCCGGTCTTCGACGAGTTGGCGGTGCGGTTCTTCCTGGTCTACAACCCAAAGGCCAAGGTGTTTCACTACATCCTCGACGAAACCGGGAAGGTGCCGGACGGGCTCGAGCCGTTGCCCCGCAATGATCGCATCCTGGTCGGCAAGCGCACCGGCTTCGCGTTCTATCGGGATCACCGGCTCGACCGCAAAATCCTGATCGGCGTGGTCGAGCAGAATGTCCGCCTGAACAACTATTTCGACGGACCGTTCGACCAGTTGCCGGACAATTTCATCGAGGGTGAGACGCTGCGGCAGGCGATCATCGACAGCGATCCGTCGGTCAAAGGCAAGATCGATCGGCTAGGGTATTTTCAGGACGATGATTCCCGTTACGCGATCAGTCCTTATATGCAGTACCGGAGCGAGGGCGATCTGCTGCAGGTCCATCGCTGCGCCACCGACCGGCGGGTGCCGGCGGCGGCGTATTATCGCTGTTTCGTGATGGACGACGCCGGCCCCCGCACCGTCGGCCGGCCGCTGGCGCTCCGGGAGCTACGCGGCAAGGCGAGGTAGTTTCGAGACGAAACGATGCAATGGACCGATGAAGGCATCGTGTTGGGGGTCCGCCGTCACGGCGAGACCAGCGCCATCCTCGAGTTGATGACGCGCGAGCACGGCCGCCATCTCGGTCTGGTGCGGGGCGGCACCGGGCGCATGATGCGGCCGGTGCTGCAGGCCGGCAATCTGGTCAACGCGGTCTGGAGCGCCCGGCTCGACCAGCATCTCGGCCTCTATGTGATCGAAGGGCTCAACCTGCGGGTGGGGTCCTTGCTGTCGCAATCCCATGCGGTCTACGGGGTCACGCATCTCGCCGCGCTCTGCCGTCTGCTGCCGGAACGCGATCCCCACCCCACGATTGTGCCGATGGTCGAGATGATCCTCGATCACATGAGCGACTCCGCGGCTGCGGGTTCGCTGATCGCTCAGTTTGAGCTGCATATTCTCACCGAGCTCGGCTTCGGGCTCGAGCTCGATAGCTGTGCGTCGACTGGAACGCAGGATGATTTGATCTACGTGTCGCCGAAGTCGGGCCGGGCGGTGTCGCGGCAAGCCGGCGAGCCGTGGCGCGACAAGCTGTTCCGGCTGCCGCCGTTTCTCGGCGCGACGGATACGGCCGATCCCTCGTTGCAGGATATCGCCGACGGTTTTGCCCTGACCGGCCATTTCCTGTTGCAGCGCGTGCTGGAGCCACGGGGTGAGAGCTTTGCCGAGGCGCGCGACAGTTTTGTCGCGGTGGTACTGCAAGGTTCGCGCGCGGTCAGCGGGACGGAATAGCCGAAGCGCTGGTTCAGAAAGCAAACGGGCCCTCCTGAGGAGGACCCGCTGCCATGTCGTTCGTCGAGGTTGCGTCGGACTACCAGCGGCGCGACCAGCGCCAGTGGTGGCCACCACGCCAGCGGTAACCACCACGCCAGTAGCGGCAGACCACGCGGCTGGAACGCCAGCGGTGCCAGCAGCGGCGCCACTGCACGTCTTCCGTCAGGCCGGTGTCGGCAATCGACGGCTGCAGCGCCGATGGCGACACCGGCGCCGCGTTGACGCTCGTCATCGTGAAGCCGGCGCCGATCGCCACGGCCGCAGCCAGCGAAAGCAGGACTTTGCGCATGGAAGTTTCTCCTTGGGTTTATTGAGCGGCGAGATAACCGCGGAACAGCCCGGCAAGTTCCAAACGTGGCTGTGTTTCAAACAACTACGCCAACGTCTCTGAACTACCTGTGGGCGGTGCGTTCATTTCTTGTTCATCGTGTCGGTTGGCCGATTCGAAAAAGCAAAAACGGCGGGCCTTCCGCGAAGGAAGACCCGCCGCAGCACCATCCTTCGCGCCGCACGCGCGACACAGCGGCGCGTTGGATCAGTTAACGACGATGCCCGTGGTGATGGTGGTGGTGATGATGACGATGCCCATGGTGATGGTGATGATGGCGACCGGGGCGCCACACCGTGCGGCAGTGGGTATTGCTCGAGCGCCAGTGATGATGGCAAGCGCGGACCCAGCGGACATTGTCCACCATGTTCGTGTCGACAATCCCCTGTTGCATCGCCGACGGCGCGACGACGGCCGCACCGGCGTTCGACGGCGTCAGCATCGCGGCGCTCACGGCTACCGCTGCGGCAGCCAGGCTCAGAACAAGATTACGCATTTGTAAGGACCTCCTTGAGCGTCCAGTCATTTCATCGCCCACGAGTCGCAGCCTACGCGCACGATCCAATCGGCTTGCTGTCTGACGCATTCAGATGCGGTTCACCACGGTGGCCACAACGCGGCGATGGCGTGTGCGAAGTGCGTGACCGATCGATTTCAGCGGTGTTCTTCGAGGAGGAGGCCGACGCCGCGCTGAGTCGAGGCTTGTTCCGGACGTTTTGCCGCAGTATTCAGATTCCATGGGCAAACAACTGATTCCCTCGCCGCCGACGGGCGGTCCTGTCGAAGACATCGCGCTGCGCGATGCGCTGGAAGAGCGCTATCTCGCCTATGCGCTGTCCACCATCATGCACCGCGCGCTGCCGGATGCGCGCGACGGGCTCAAGCCGGTGCACCGGCGGCTGCTGTACGCAATGCAGCAATTGCGGCTCGATCCCGACGCCGCGTTCAAAAAGTGCGCCCGCGTCGTCGGCGACGTCATCGGCAAGTTCCACCCGCACGGCGACCAGTCGGTTTATGACGCTTTGGTAAGGTTGGCGCAGGACTTTGCGCAGCGGTATCCGCTGGTCGACGGGCAGGGCAATTTCGGCAATGTCGACGGCGATAACCCCGCCGCCATGCGCTACACGGAGGCGCGGCTCACCGAGGTCGCGCGCCTCCTCATCGACGGCATCGACGAAGACGCGATCGACTTCCGGCCGACCTATGACGGCTCCGAGAACGAGCCGGTGGTGCTGCCGGGTGCGTTTCCCAATTTGCTCGCCAACGGTTCGCAGGGCATCGCGGTCGGCATGGCCACCGCGATACCGCCGCACAACGCCGCGGAGCTGTGCGATGCGGCGCTGTTCCTGATCGACAATCCCAATGCACGCTCGAAGACGCTGCTGAAATATGTCCAGGGTCCGGATTTTCCGACCGGCGGCATCATCGTCGACGACCGCGAGGCGATCGCCGAAGCCTATTCGACCGGCCGCGGCTCGTTCCGCGTGCGGGCGCGCTGGCACAAGGAAGATACCGGCCGCGGCACCTACCTCATCGTGATCACGGAAGTCCCGTGGCTGGTGCAGAAGGGGCGGCTGGTCGAGAAGCTCGCGGAGCTTCTGAACGACCGCAAGCTGCCGCTGGTCGCAGACGTCCGCGACGAGTTGGCGGAAGACATCAGGCTCGTGATCGAGCCCAAGTCGCGCACGGTCGATGCGGCGCTGGTGATGGAATCCCTGTTCCGGCTGAGCGAGCTCGAAAGCCGCATACCGCTCAACATGAACGTGCTGGTGAAGGGCCGCATTCCGAAGGTCGTCAGCCTCGCGGAAGCGCTCACCGAATGGCTCGCGCACCGGCGCGAGGTGCTGGTGCGCCGTTCGAAATTCCGCCTGTCCAAGATCGAGCACCGGCTGGAAATCCTGGGCGGCTATCTCATCGCCTATCTCAACCTCGACGAGGTGATCAGGATCATCCGCACCGAGGACGAGCCCAAGCCCGTGCTGATGAAGACGGTTCAAGCTCACGGACGTGCAGGCGGACGCGATCCTGAACATGCGGCTACGCAATCTTCGCAAGCTCGAGGAGATGGAGATCAAGCAGGAGGACAAGGACCTCCGCAAAGAGCGCGCCGAGATCAAGAAGCTTCTGGGTTCCGAGGACGAGCAGTGGAAGACGGTCGCGGGCGAGATCAAGAATATCCGCGAGACGTTCGGACCGAAGACCAAGCTCGGCAAGCGCCGCACGACCTTTGCCGAGGCGCCGCAGCACGATGAAGCCGCGATCGAGGAGGCGATGGTCGAGCGCGAGCCGATCACCGTGGTGGTGTCGGAAAAGGGCTGGATCCGCGCGCTGAAAGGTCACGTCACCGACCTGTCGGGCGTGGCGTTCAAGGCCGACGACAATCTCAAATTCGCGTTCCCCGCCGAGACCACGTCCAAAATCCTGGTGTTCGCCACCAACGGGCGCTTCTACACGCTCGACGGCGCGAAGCTCCCGGGCGGGCGCGGACACGGCGAGCCGGTGCGCTTGTTCATCGATCTCGAGCAGGACCATGAGCTGGTGGCGGTGTTCCGCCATCAGGGCGGCCGGAAATTCCTGGTCGCGAGCGCGCAGGGGCGGGGCTTCGTGGTGGCCGAGGACGAGTGTCTCGCCAACACGCGCAAGGGCAAGCAGGTGCTCAACGTCAAGCCGCCGGACGCGGCGCGGGCCTTCACCGTGGTGGAGGGCGAGCTGGTCGCAACGATCGGCGAGAACCGCAAGATGGTGATCTTCCCGCTGGATCAGGTGCCGGAGCTTGGGCGCGGCCGCGGCGTGCGGCTGCAACGCTACAAGGACGGCACGCTGTCGGACGTGAAGACGTTCAAGGGCAGCGACGGACTGACCTGGATCGACGGCGGCGGCCGCACCTTCAACCTGTCGCTGAAGGAGCTTGCCGCCTGGCGTGGCAACCGCAGCGACGCCGGGCGCGTGCGCCCCGACCGTTTCCTGACCAACAACAAGTTCGGCTCGGTGATGGTCAACGGCAACGGCAAGAACGGCGAGAAGGACTGACGCTTTGCCGCGTGCGCGGTGCGCTTTGCTGTGCCCTCGCCCCGCGTGCGGGGAGAGGGCGCGGTAACAACGACTGCGCTTGGGGCCCCGCAGTCATCCTTCGAGGCTCGCTATAGCGCGTCGAAGACGCGCGTCAACGCGCTTATGGCTCGCGCCTTAGGATGACGGATCGAAGGTTGGGCTACGCGGCGCTAGTACCGCGCCGACACGCCGGCGAATGGGCTGAACCGGTCGGCCGCTTGGGTCACGCCGAAGCGGACGCCGCCGTCGAATTGCAGGTTCTTGCTCAGCTTGTAGGTGAAGCCGGTCGCCAGCACGGCGACGTCGCCGAGCGGATTGCCGGTATTGAAGCGCGCCGCGACTTCATAGTAGGTGCTCACCGCCTCGCTCCACTCGTAGGACAACGATGCGGACGCGAGGTACTCGGCGTGATGTCCCGGTGCGCCGTCGTTGCGCACAGCAGCGACTGCGGCGTTGAGCCCGAGTCCGAATTTTTCCGAGAGCTTCACGGCGAACGGCAGGATCAATCCGCCTTCGACACCTTCGGGGCTGATTCCGTTGTTGCGGTCGGTCGGCAGCGTGATGAAGGGGAGGAGGGCGAAGGCGGTGGCGCCGGGTTTCTCGAACGAGTCGTTGCCCCACAGATTGAGCTTGCCGCGCATGATCGACGCCGCCGATGCCGGAACTGCGCGTCGCCGTCAGCGGATCGAGGGCGCGCGTGCGCACAATCCCATAGGGCTGAAACACGACATTGACCTCGGCGTTGTACGTCAAGCCGATCCTCAGGTTGGTGATGAGGAAGTCGTAGCTGTCGGTGATCGTGCCATCCGCATCGGGACGCGAGCGCGTGTAGCCGAACAGATTGGTCTCGACCTGGAAGCGGCCGGCGTCGACCGTGAACGGGCTTTCGGTGATATCTGGCCGGTCGGTGGTGAGGTCGCGCAGCAGGCGGTCCGGCGTCGGATTGAAGAGCGTGTATTGGCTCTTGTTCTGGTCGGACGCTTCAGCGGCCCCGATGGCAACGGTCACCAGGAGGGCACCGGCGGCCGCCCACGCTGTCTGCGATGGTGTCCGACCACCGTTGCCTGGCCATACTGCTTTCACCCGGCCTGTTAACCGCAAGCACCACAACGCCATTTCAGCCCCCGCGCTTATTGCGAATTATTCGCAACAACTTGACAATCGGCCGAAGCGCTGTCAAGTAAATGCGAATAATTTGCAGTTGCATTTGAGTCTCGGGCCGGTTGTCCGGCCGCGGGTGAGGAGCTGGAGGGTAAGGACGATGGGTTTGAATTCGATGGGCCGGGGATTGGCGGCGGGCGTGCTCGCGGCCTTGCTGGTTTTTGCCGGTCTGCACGGCTCGGCATTGGCGCAAGGCGCGGCCAAAAAGCCGTTCCGCGTGGTGACGACCTTCACGGTCATTCAGGACATCGCGCAGAACGTCGCCGGCGACAAAGCGATCGTCGATTCGATCACCCGGCCGGGCGCCGAGATCCACGACTATCAGCCGACGCCGCTCGACATCGTGAAGGCGCAGGCGGCCGATCTGGTGCTGTGGAACGGCTTCAACCTCGAACGCTGGTTCGAGCGGTTCTTCCAGAACGTCAAGGAAGTGCCCAGCGTCGTGGTGACCGAAGGCATCGAGCCGCTCGGCATCACCGAGGGGCCGTACAACGGCAAGCCCAATCCGCATGCCTGGATGTCGCCGAACAACGCGCTGATCTATGTCGAGAACATCCGCAAGGCGCTCGCCAAGCACGATCCGACCAACGCCGAAGCCTATGCCAAGAATGCCGCAGCCTATTCGGCGCAGATCAAGGCGCTCGATGAGCCGCTGCGCAAGCGGCTTTCGGCGATCCCGAAGAACCAGCGTTGGCTGGTGAGCAGTGAAGGCGCGTTCAGCTATCTGACGCGCGACTATGATCTGCGCGAAGCCTATCTGTGGCCGATCAACGCCGACGAGCAAGGCACGCCGCAGCAGGTCCGCCGGGTGATCGACCTCGTGCGCAAGAACAAGATTCCGGTGGTGTTCAGCGAAAGCACGATCTCCGACCGCGCCGCCCGGCAGGTCGCGCGCGAGACCGGCGCGCGCTATGGTGGCGTGCTCTATGTCGACTCGCTCAGCGCCGCCGGCGGGCCGGTTCCGACCTACCTCGATCTCCTGAAGGTGACGGTCGAGACGATCGCAAAGGGATTTGGCAGGTGAACGCACCGGCTGAGGCCGTCCGCATCGCAACAGACCGGGTGCCCAACGGCGCCAGCATCTCGGTGCGCGACCTCAGCGTGACCTACAGCAACGGCTTCACTGCCGTGCACGATGCATCGTTCGAGCTCGACCCGGGCACCATCTGCGCATTGGTCGGCGTCAACGGCAGCGGCAAGTCGACGATCTTCAAGGCGATCATGGGATTCGTGCGGCCCTCGGCCGGCGAGGTGCGCCTGTGCGGCATGCCGGTCGACGAGGCGTTGAAGAAGAACATCGTCGCCTATGTGCCGCAGAGCGAGGACGTCGACTGGAATTTCCCGGTGCTGGTCGAGACCGTGGTGATGATGGGGCGCTACGGGCACATGAATTTCCTGCGCATGCCCTCGCGCGCCGACCGCTACAAGGTCGACGAGGCGCTCGAGCGCGTCGGCATGAGCGCTTACCGCGATCGCCAGATCGGCGAATTGAGCGGCGGCCAGAAGAAGCGCGTGTTCCTGGCCCGCTCGCTGGCGCAGGAGGGGCGCATCATCCTGCTCGACGAGCCGTTCACCGGCATCGACGTGAAGACCGAGACCGCCATCATCGGCCTGTTACGGGAGCTGCGCGCGTCCGGCCACCTGATGCTGGTCTCGACCCATAATCTCGGCAGCGTGCCCGACTTCTGCGATCAGGTCGTGCTGTTGAACAAGACCGTTCTGGCGGCCGGTCCCACTGCTGAGGTCTTCACCCAGGCCAATCTCGAACGCGCCTTCGGCGGCGTGCTGCGCAACTTCCAGCTCGGCGGCCGGGCGCTGCACGATGACGACGACGCGCGTCATGTCACGGTGCTGACCGACGACGAGCGGCCGCTCGTGTTCTATGGCGACAAGACCCGCAAGGGCTCGGACGGGACCTGAGATGACCGAGACGCTCGCCGAACTGCTCGTTCCTTTCAGCTACAACTACATGCTGAAAGCCATGTGGGTCAGCGCGCTGGTCGGCGGCGTCTGCGCCTTCCTCTCGGCCTACCTGATGCTCAAGGGCTGGTCGCTGATGGGCGATGCGCTCGCCCATTCGATCGTGCCGGGTGTGGCCGCCGCCTATATCCTGGGCGCGCCGTTCGCGATCGGCGCATTCTTCGCAGGCATCCTGGCGTCGCTCAGCATGAATTTCGTGAAGCAGCAGACGCGGCTGCGCGAGGACGCGGTGATCGGTCTCGTGTTCACGTCGCTGTTTGCGCTCGGCCTGCTGATGGCGTCGCTGTGGCCGACGTCGGTCTCGATCCAGACCATCGTGCTCGGCAATATCCTCGCCATCGCCGACGAGGACGTCGTCCAGGTCGCGATCATCGCCGGCGTTTCGTTCCTCGTCATGGTCTTCATCTGGAAGGACCTGATGGTGACGTTCTTCGACGAGAACCATGCGCGCTCGATCGGCCTCAACACCACGCTGCTGAAGGTTATCTTCTTCACCTTGCTGAGCGCCTGCACGGTGGCCGCGCTGCAGACTGTCGGCGCCTGCCTGGTCATCGCCATGGTGGTGACGCCGGGCGCGACCGCGTATCTGCTCACCGACCGCTTCGGCCGCCTGATCGTGATCAGCGTGGCGCTGGGCGTCACCACGAGCTTCGTCGGCGCCTATATCAGCTATTTCCTCGACGGCGCGACCGGCGGCGTGATCGTGGTCCTGCAGACGTTGTTGTTCCTTGCGGCCTTCTTCTTCGCACCCCGGCATGGCCTGATCGCCGCCCGCAGGCGGCGGATGGCGACCACGGAGGCCGCCGCATGAACGTCTTCGACTGGCTCACGGTGCCGCTCTCCTATCCTTTCATGCAGCGCGCGCTGATCGTGTCGGTGCTGGTGGCGGCGGTATGCGCGGTGCTGTCCTGCTACCTGGTGCTCAAGGGCTGGTCGCTGATGGGCGACGCCATCTCGCACGCGGTGCTGCCGGGGATCGTCGTGGCCCACGTGCTGAGCCTGCCGCTGGCGCTCGGGGCGTTTGTCGCCGGGCTCTCCTGCGCGCTGTTCACCGGCTATCTCAAGGAGAACAGCCGCATCAAGGAGGACACGGTGATGGGCATCGTGTTCTCCGGGATGTTCGGGCTTGGTCTCGTGATCTTCAGCAAGGTCGATACCGACCAGCACCTGCTGCACATCCTGTTCGGCAACGTGCTCGGCGTCACCGTGCAGGACCTGATCGAGACCGCGATCGTCGCCGGTGGGACGCTGGCGATCGTGCTGCTGAAGCGCCGCGATCTGTTGCTGTATTGCTTCGACCCCAATCACGCGCGCTCGATCGGCTTGCCGGTGCGCGTGCTGCACTATGGGCTCTTGATCCTGCTCTCGCTCACGATCGTGGCGTCGCTCAAGGCGGTCGGCATCATCCTGGTGATCGCCATGCTGATCGCGCCCGGCGCGACGGCCTATATGCTCACCTCGAGCTTCGAGCGGATGCTGGCGATCGCGGCCGCGGTGGCGACTTCCTCGGCGGCGCTCGGCACTATTATCAGCTTCCACATCGATGGAGCGACCGGCGCCTGCATCGTGCTGGTGCAGGCATTCGCGTTCGTGCTGGCGTTTCTGTTCGCGCCGAAGCACGGGCTGATCTGGAAGGGCCGGCGTGGCGGCGACGCGGCGGCGCCGTCAGTGCCAAGCTGAACTAGGCGTGTGTACTCACAAAACTCGGCGTCCGCTCTTCGAAGAACCAGGTACCGGCGTCGTGATCCAGATATCCGCCGTTGGTTCTCTACGTCGATCCGGCCATTGATGCCATGATACGGCCCCATTAAGACACTCGATGATTGCTCGGACTCTGAAAACCCTTACAGATCAATGTAGCTATCGGGACGACTGTTGCTGATTTAGCACCGTTAAAACGGTGAAAGGCCCTATCGTGTTTTCGGGTGTTCACTCGAACGGGGGATTTCCGATGAATAAAGTTCTGCTCAGTAGCCTGGCGCTCATCGCTCTTGCTGGTAGCTCCGCCTCCGCTGCCGATCTGCCGAGGAAAGCGCCGCCGCCAGTCGTGGTGGCGCCGCGCCTTCTCTTGGAGCGGCTTCTACATCGGCGGTCACATCGGTGGCGCCAAGGTTGAAAGATGCCTGGAGCTGCTAAATGTCGAGGGTTGCGTAGACCGAACCGGATGGCTCGGTGGCGGCCAGATCGGCTACAATTGGCAGGCCGGACAGGTTGTGTTTGGCGTCGAATTCTCCGGCAGTTTCGCCGACCTTGGCGGCGGCGTTAACGCAGGGGTCCTGCCGGGCGGCCACTTCTTTGAGTCGGACGGCAAGTCGCTGCTGATGCTCACGGGCCGCCTCGGTTGGGCGGCGGACCGGGCGCTGTTCTATGTGACGGGCGGCGCCGCGAGTGCGCGCGCTAATCTCGACTTACACACGCCTCTTGGTGCAGGGGTAATCCTTTCCAGGGAGGTGAGCTTTACCCGTACGGGTTGGACGTTCGGCATAGGTGCTGAATACGCCTTTACGCCGAACTGGTCGTTCGCCGCCCAATACAATTGGATCGATCTCGGCGACCGGGAGGTCAACTTCGCAGCTTTCCCCAATGCTGTCGCCTTGGCTGGCGCCGTGGACCAAAGCTTCCACGTGTTTACGCTCCGGATGAACTATCGCTTCGGCGGGTATGGTGCACCGGTCGTTGCGCGATACTGAGCTTGCTGCCCGAGCGATTGGGTTGATGCATAATGTGGTCCTGGGTCCCGATCTCCGGGGTCCAGGCCCTCATCCCCAAGCCAACGAAGGGGATACAAATGCAAATGGGGCGCGCAGCACGAGAACTCCTACGAGCCGTCGACCGAAATGGGACGGACTTGCCACCGCTGAAGCCAGACAAGCATTTTGTCGCCGCGTTTCTAGAAAAAAACAGGATCGAAAGCCGCCAACGCTTGGACCGGGCGTTACCATGGAGACAGCGGCGCGCTGATCTAATGACGGCGGCTTCCTGAGTTTGCTTTCCACGTGAGAGGCAAGCCGTTCCCCCGAGCGTGTCTCTAAATATGGCCTGCGCCGGTCAGGGCAGGCGTACTCAGCCCCTCGCCAATTCGAGGGGCCTTTTCTTTTCGTTTCGAAGAACGGTCGGGGATAAGCTTAGACCGTTTCGACCTGCCAGTGAGCTCTTCCAAAACGCGAACATCTAAGCGGCGACCTGCATGTCCGCTTGGGGCCAATAGTTTATGAGTACACGCCCCAGTCCGGCCAAACCGGCGGGTGCGTGCCAAGCGGCACCGACGGACGTGCCCAGCGCGCCGGGGTCTCGCTCATGACCGCCGCGTGCCGCACCGTCGTGATCCGCCCGAAGCCGGAGTCCATCTCCTCCATGCGGTCACGCACGTCGTCGAAACCAGGATCGGGGCGGGACAGGCCGTCGACGCGTCCGAATGAGCGCAGCCAGTGTGCGGTCTGGGCAAGCGAGACGCGCACGTGCCAGCTCCCGCCGTCCTGCACACGACGGGCGAGCGCCGTCATCGCCGCTAACGCCATCAGAAAGCCGGTGCCATGATCGATAGCCTGCGACGGCAAGGGCTTCGGCGTTTCGGCGCCGGCGGCCTCCGCTTCGGCGACGTTGAGGCCGTTGACGTTCTGCACCAGTAAATCGAAGCCGCGGCGCCCGGCCCACGGTCCCGCGTGGCCATAGGCGCATAGCGAGACATAGACGATGCCGGGGCGCATGCGCGCGGCGTCCTGCGGGCCAAAGCTGTGTGCGGCAATCGCGCCGGGCCGGTAACCCTGCACGAAAACGTCGGCCTCGCCGAGGAGGCGGGCGAGCGCCGCGCGGCCGTCCGCGTCGCGCAGGTCGATGGCGGTCGAGAGCTTGCCGCGCCCGTTGTCGATGACCAGAGGTTCCATCTTGGGCAGGTGCCGGGCCGTCACCCAGAGCACGTCGGCGCCGTGCGCCGCGAGCGTTCGGCCGCACACCGGCCCCGCGATCACGCGCGTGAGATCGAGCACACGGATTCCGGAGAGGGGGCGATCGCCGGCCGGCAAGGGCCGCGGCGGCGCATCGCCGATCCTCTCGATGCTGAACAGCGGCAGGCCGGCGACGGCGCGCCCTTGCGGATACGCATCCCATTCGGCGAACGACCGGCTCATGGTCGCGACCAGGCCGGCTTCGGCTGCTGCTACTTCGAACGCCGCGGCCTCCCATTGCGCCAGCGCGTGTGCCACCGCCGCGGGATTGTGGTCGCAGCCGAGCAGCCGAACCACGCCGTTGCGGTGGTGCGGGAAATTGGCGTGGATGCGGACCCAGCGGCCGCCGCGACAGCGGTAGATGCCGTGGATTGGATCCATATATTCCGGCGCGGGCTTGCCGTTGACTTGCAGATAGCGCTCGCTGCGGAATTCGATCTCCGCATCACGCATAGCGACGGCGACCCGCTGCCGACGTCCGGTGCGCAGGTGCCACAGCTCGCCGGCAGCGAGAGCCGCGGCAGCAATCGTGGTTTGCGCAAGCGTGCCGACGGCAAATGAGGACGGGAGCAACGGATCGGTGCCGCTCAAGTCGACGGCACCAAGAGCGTCGCCGGGCTGACCAGTAGCGCGCCAGAGATCGGCCAGAATTGTCTTGGAGTGCAGCGCCGCCATACGCCACGCGCTCCTTGATTGACGACGCTTAGCGTTCGACCCGTTTCCAGCCGTCGCTGGTCAGCCGCTGTTGCGGCAGGAAGCGGCCTTTGTAGTCCATTTTGCGCGAGCCCTGCACCCAATAGCCGAGATAGACGTAAGGCAGCCCCATGCGGCGCGCGCGGGCGATGTGATCGAGGATCATGAACGTGCCGAGCGAGCGGAACCGCTGGTCTGAATCGAAGTACGAGTAGACCATCGAGAGTCCGTCGCCGAGCACGTCGGTCAGCGCGACCGCCAATAGCTCGCCCGCGCCGCGGCCGTTGATGGAGCTGTCCGGTCCGCGCCGCCGGTACTCGACGATGCGCGTCTCGACATGGCTGTCCTCGACCATCATGGCGTAGTCGAGCACGGTCATGTCGGCCATGCCGCCGTCGCGATGACGCAGATCGAGATACGAGCGGAACACGGAATACTGTTCCGAGGTCGGCACCGCGGCGCGCAGATCGCCGATCAGGTCGTCGTTGCGTTGTTGGACCCGGCGCATGCTCCGCGTCGGCTTGAACTCGTCGACGATGACGCGGACCGACACGCAGGCACGGCAGGTCTCGCAAGCCGGACGGTAGGCGATCGACTGGCTGCGCCGGAAGCCGCCATGGGTGAGCAGATCGTTGAGTTCGGCCGCCCGCTCGCCGACCAGATGCGTGAACACCTTTCGCTCCTCATGTCCCGGGAGATAGGGACAGGGCGATGGCGCAGTCAGGTAGAATTGCGGCGTATTGCGTGAATGCTGTGTCACGGCTTCCAAACTGCGCGGGTTCGATCCGAACGGCGTAGGATCGCTCGTGGGAGGCTTCCAGTCAAACGGCTTTGAACGGGTCAGGCGCGGTGCACATCCCGGAGCATGTGGGTGCGGGCCGGATTGTTAATGACCACCGTGCCGACCACCATGTCGTGCAGGAGGCGCTTGCGCGGGTTGAAAAATCCGACCAGCAGCACGAGTGGTGTCAGGAAGGAGACCGTCAGCCAGTAGACGACCGCATGCACGGCGCCCAGCACGAAATAGGCCGGCGCGCCGTACCAGGTGCGCATCTCCAGATCCATGACACGCATGCCGATCGTGGCCGACGCCGGGCTTCCGAACGTATAGCCGTAGTAGCACAGCGCCCAGATCACGATCAGCGGCCAGTACAGTGGCGATAGGAAGGCGAACAGGACCGCCGCGAGGCCGAGCGTGGCGATCGTCGCCGCCGCCATGAAAATCCCGGCAACCAAGACCGGGATCACAATGATCGTGACGTCGATCAGAAAGGCGATCAGCCTGCGCGCCAGCACTCCTTCGAACAATTCCGGACTGGTCACGGGGTCGTAGGCGTGCGGCTTAAGCTCGATCGACACGCCGATCCGCCTCGGTTCGTTGTCGGTCATGGTCCCTGCCATCCCTCGAATCCAACGCCAGATGGAGAGTAAACCGTTGCGATGCAAGAGGCACGGGCATTTCTCGTCGTCGGTGCGGGCTGGTAGGATCAGGGTATGACCGTCACCGCCGCCGACATCGAAGCCGCCCGCCGCACCATTGCCGGCCAGATCCTGCGCACGCCGATGCTGCCGGCGCCGAGGCTTTCGGCGCTGACCGGGGCCGAGGTGCACGTCAAATACGAGAACCTCCAGGTCACCAATTCCTTCAAGGAGCGCGGCGCGCTCAACAAGCTCGCCTCGCTCACCGCCAAGGAGCGCGTCGGCGGCGTGATCGCCATGTCGGCCGGGAACCATGCCCAGGCGGTGGCGTACCATGCGGCAAGGCTTTCGATCCCTGCCACCATCGTGATGCCGGTGACCACGCCGATCGTGAAGATCGAGGCGACGCAGGCGCATGGCGCCACCGTCGTGCTCGAAGGCGAGACGGTGGCTGAAGCACAGACCAAAGCCGAGTCGCTCGCGCGCGAACGCGGCCTCACCTGGGTGCATCCCTATGACGATGTCAGGGTGATCGCGGGGCAGGGCACGATCGTGCCGGAAATGCTGGAGGACGCGCCCGACCTCGACATGCTGGTGATCCCGATCGGCGGCGGCGGGCTGATCGCCGGCAACGCGATCGCGGCGCGCGCCCTGAAACCCTCGATCGAGGTGGTCGGCACGGAGGCGGCGATGTATCCGTCGTTCTGGAACGCCTTGACCGGCGAGCAGCGTCCTTTCGGCGGCGCGACGCTGGCCGAGGGCATCGCTGTGAAGAACGTCGGCAAGCTGACCCTGCCGATCGTGCGCGAACTCGTGTCGGAGATCGTGCTGGTGGACGAGGGCGCGATCGAGCGAGCGGTCAACGCCTATCTCACTTTGCAGAAAACAATCGCGGAAGGCGCGGGTGCCGCCGGGCTCGCGGCGATGCTGCTCAAGCCCGAGCGCTTCCGCGGCCGCAAGGTGGGGTTGATCCTGTGCGGCGGCAATATCGATCCGCGCATCCTGTCGACCATCATGGTGCGTGAGCTCGAACGCGAATACCGGATCGTGTCGTTCCGGCTTTCGATCCCAGACCGTCCCGGCGTGTTGGGGCAGATCGCCACGCTGCTGGGCGATCTTGGCGTGAATATCCTCGAGGTCGATCACCGCAGGCGATTCCTCGACGTGCCCGCGAAAGGCGCAAAACTCGACGTCACCATCGAGACGCGCGGCCGCGCCCACGGCGACGAGATTTTCGCGGTGCTGCAGCGGCAGGGCTACGAGCCGGTGCGGATCGAATTCGGCGGCCGCTATGGAGTAAGGCTTCCTCCTGGCGTCATATCCAGACATGATCGGATCATAAAGCGCGAATCACCCTGGTGGTTGGGGGGCGGACGACGTGCGCGAGAAGGAACTTCGCATTGCGCTCGTGTGCTTTGGCGGCGTGTCGCTCGCCGTCTATATGCACGGCATCAGCAAGGAAATTCTCAAGCTCGTCCGCGCATCGAGCGCGCTGCATCGGATTGCCGACCGCGCGCAGCGGACAGGCGCCTCGTTTCTTGACGGCGTCGACGGCGCCGATTCCGAATACGACACCGAGCAGTTCTATTTCGAGCTGCTGCGCGACATCGGGCGTGCGCTCGACTTGCGGGTCGTCGTCGACGTCATTGCCGGCGCGTCCGCCGGCGGCATCGTCGGCACCATGCTGGCGCGGGCGCTGAGCCACGATCTGCGCATGGAAAAGATGCGCGACCTGTGGCTCGACAATGCCGACGTCACCGTGCTGCTGTCGCCCGACACGCGCGCCGGCGCCTGGAGCAAATGGTTCCTCAAGCCGTTCCTGTGGGGTGCCGCGAAAGCAGGAATGCTGGGCGCAATACGGGACCTGGAGGTGCGCCAGAAATTGTCGCTGGTCGTGCGCTCGCGCTGGTTCCGGCCGCCGCTCGACGGACGCATCATGGCCGGCCTGATGTACGACGCCGTTGCCTCGATGGGGAAGCCTGACCAGCCGAGCCAATCGCTGCTGCCGTCCGGACACACGCTCGATCTGTTCGTGTCGCTCACGGATTTCTACGGCTATCACCAGCTCGTGCAGATCCACGATCCGCCGCTGATCCATGAGCGCGACCACAGCCATGTGCTGCAATTCACCTATCGGCGGCGATCGGACGGCACGGTCGAAAGCGACTTCGACCTCGACAACGCGCCCGCGCTCGCCTTCGCGGCGCGCGCGACCTCGTCATTCCCGGGCGCATTCCCGCCGGCCCGAATTGTCGAGATGGATGAGGCGATCGCGTTGCGATGGGCGACCTGGCCGCGCCGCGAGGAATTCATCGCCAAGTCGTTCGAGCACCATCTGCGCGCTGACGTCGATCCGGTCGTGACGCCCTTCATCGACGGCGCCGTCCTCAACAACCGGCCGTTCCAGCTCGCGATCTCCGCGATCCACGGCCGGCCCGCCCACCGGCAGGTCGACCGGCGGCTGGTCTATATCGAGCCGCATCCGGCACCGCCGGTGATGCCGACGCGCCAGAAGGTGCCGCGTTTCTTTGCGACGCTACGCGGCGCGATGTCGGACATTCCGAGCGCGCAACCGGTGACCAACGAGCTCAACTGGGTGGTCGAGTTCAACGATCGCGTGCGGCGGCTGCGCGCGATCAATGACAGCGCACGTCCGCAGGTGAGCCGGCTGGTCGCGGGCGTGCTGCCGGAAACGCTGGACCGCGCGACGACTTCGCAGGAAGTGCGCGACTGGCGCGAGCAGGTGAATTCCCGGGTCGCTCGCGACGCCGGCTTTGCCTACCAGGCCTATGTCCGGCTGAAGCTCGCGTCGGTGCGCGCCTTCGGCGCCCAATTGATCGTCAAGCTGCGCGGCGCGCCGGCGAAATCGCCGCTGTCGCGGGTGGTGGCGGAAATCATCGATGCCTGGGCGATCCGCAAGGGCGTTGTCTATGAGAGCGAGGAAACCGAGGCGCTTGAGTTCGAGAGCGCCGCCGCCGGCACCATGCCGGTGTGGGTGCGCTATCTGCTAGCCTTCGACGTGAAGTACCGCGAGCGGCGGCTGCATTTCCTCATCGAGGGGCAGAATCGGCTTTACGAACACATCGACCACGCGCGCTTCAAGGGGCTCGATCCGCTGGTGGTCGATCGGCTCAAGCGCGATTTCTATGCGCGGCTCGACGGGCTCAGGCGCAAGGAGCGTCCCGAATACTACAGCGCCGACGTCTACGGGCTGGTGCACGACATCATCCCGGAAGAGCCGACGCCCGAGGAGGTGCGCAACCTGCACGCTTACGCGGCGTCATTCGTGGACCGCCACTTTGACAAGCTCGATCGCCTGATCGAGGCGCTGGCCGCCGAGATCAAGCTCGACCACAGCACGCGCGATCTCGACGATCTCCTGGCGTCGCTCGATCCGGCGCGCTGGCATCCCGGAGCCCGGCGCGAAGTGCTGGTCAATTACCTCGGCTTCCCGTTCTGGGACGTGCTGACATTCCCGATGACCAATTCGCACGCGATGGGCGAGCTCAACGAAATCCTGGTCGACCGCATCAGTCCGCAGGATACCCGCACGCTGAAAGGGTTCGAGGGCATCGCCAGCCTCAAGGGCATCGGCTTTGCCCATTTCGCGGCGTTCCTGTCGCGCGCCTATCGCGAGAACGACTATCTGCTCGGCCGGCTGCACGCGACCGATCGGCTGATCGACATCGTCTGCGACGCGGCCGGCCCGGAGGCGGCCGGCAAGATCGACGTGCTGGCGTTGAAGCAAAAAGCGTTCAGCCGCATTCTCGATGCGGAGGAAAAGCACCTCGGTCAGAGCGCGGAGCTGATCGCATCCTTGCGCCGGTGCGTCGCCAATATCGGCGCTTAGTTCTCCGTCGCCCAGCCCGGTGCCGGGCCTTTGTGCCGGGACGAATGGACGGCGCCAGCGGCACCTCTCAAAAAGTCCTAGCCCTTTAGTTGAATAGCGCCCCGGCAAAATAGGGCTCTAAGGTGAAAGCGTGAAAAAATGCAGCTATCGAATCGGGGAGCATCATCGTGGGTGGACTTGAACTGGTAGGTACGGCGCTGGCTTTGATCGTGGTGGGTCTTGCGGCATGGAGGATCGTCGCGGTCCGCACTTAGGCCCCGCAAACGACAGGCCGGCCATACGGCGCCGGCAGGTCGCGTTGAAACCTAGGTCTTCAGCCGAGGCATGAGCCTCAAGGCGTTCTCGTTTTCGATCGCCTTGAGGTCGACCGCAGACAGCCCGGCCTTCATCAAATCGTTGGCGTTCTCGACAACCGACACATACGGATAGTCGGTTCCGAACAGCACCTGCGACGCGGACGCGAATTTGAGCAACGCCGCCATGTTGGGCGAATAGGCGGCGTTGGCGGTTTCGTAGTGGAGCCGCTTGAGCTCGAAATCGATGCCGTCGGGCAGCACCTGCGCCTGGTTCTTGAGCTGGATTTTCGCCAGCGAGTTCACGCGCCCGGCCAGCAGCGGAACGGCGGCGCCGCCGTGCGAGAAGATCCAGCGCACGTCGCGGGTGCGGGTGAAGGTTCCGCTGAACAACAGGCTCATCACCGTTCGGTTGGTGTCCTGCGGATATTCGGTGAACGATCCCGGCACCTGCGGCGTAAGGGTGTCGCAGCAGTCCGGGCGTCCCGGATGCACGTACACGACGGCGCGCCGGCGCTGCAGCTCGTCCATCACCGGCTTGAAATCCGGATCGCCCAGGAATTGGTTGCCGTAGCTTGTGCTGAGCCCGATGCCGTCGGCCTTGAGCTCGTCGAGGGCGTAGGCGATCTCCTTCAGCGTGCCGTCGATGTCCGGCATCGGCACATAGGCGAACAAACCGAACCGGCCGGGATGGTCGCTGCGCGCCTTGGCGGCATAGTCGTTGACCATGCGCGTCATGCCTCGGTTCTCGTCCGCGCTCAGCTTGGGAAGGTTGAGCCCGCCGCTCGCCAGCGACAGGACGGCGGTGGCGACACCGCCCTTTTCCATCTCCGCCAGCGTCCCTTCAAGCGTCCACCGCATCACGACCGGGATGGTGCGGACATTGTCCTTCTTCCATCGCTCCTGCAGGAACGGCGGGAACATATGGTGGTGGACGTCGATGCGGTGCGGCTTGGCGATCGACGGAGCAGGCGAGGAGCCCTGCGCCCAGACGGATGGCGCCGACAATGTGGCGGCCGCGCCGAAGGCGCCGATCGATTTCAGGAACGTGCGCCGCGAATTGCAACCGCAGACGGCGATGCAGCGATGAACCGGAGCCGTGGCCTCTACAGGGTCGCAGCGCATGGACGGAATTCCTCCCGGAACTGAAAATGCTTGTACGTCAGAAATTCCACCGGACGACGCCGGCGGTCAACGCGCGGATTGCCTCAGCTTTTCCGCGACGCGCGGCGCGAAATAGCTGAGCACGCCGTCGGCGCCGGCCCGTTTGAAGGCGATCAGGCTCTCGATCATCGCCTTCTCGCCGTCGAGCCAGCCGTTCTGCGCCGCGGCCATGATCATCGCGTATTCGCCGGACACCTGATAGGCGAAGGTCGGCATCGCAAAATGCTCCTTCACGCGGGCGAGCACGTCGAGATAGGGCATGCCGGGCTTCACCATCACCATGTCGGCGCCTTCCTCGATGTCGAGGGCGACCTCGCGCAACGCTTCGTCCGTGTTTGCGGGGTCCATCTGGTAGGTGCGCTTGTCGCCGGTCAGCGTGGCCGAGGAGCCGACCGCGTCGCGGAACGGACCGTAGAAGGCGGAGGCGTATTTCGCCGCATAGGCCATGATCGACACGGCGTCGAAGCCGGACGAGTCGAGGCCCGTCCGGATCGCACGGACGCGGCCGTCCATCATGTCCGACGGTGCGATGATGTCGGCGCCGGCATCGGCCTCGACCAGCGCCTGCTGCACCAGCACGGCGACCGTTTCGTCGTTGACGATGACGCCGTCGCGCAAGCAGCCCGTCATGGCCATGGCTGGTATAGGGATCGAGCGCCACGTCGCAGAGGATACCGACGTCGGGCACCGCCTTCTTGATGGCGCGAATGGCGCGGCATACGAGATTGCTGGGATTGAGCGCCTCGGTTCCGTCCGCGTCGCGCAGCGACGGGTCGGTATAGGGAAACAGCGCGAGGCAGGGGATGTGCGAGTTCGGCGGCGCGCTCGGCCTCGCGCACCGCCTGGTCGATCGACAGCCGCTCGATGCCCGGCATGGAGTCGACCGCAAGGCGCTTATTCGATCCGTCGACCAGGAACAGTGGCCAGATCAGGTCGTCGGCGGTCAGCACGTTCTCGCGCACCAAGCGCCGCGCCCATTCCGCCTTGCGATTGCGGCGCGGGCGGACGGTCAGTTCAAGCCGCGCGTCGGCCGCGGCCGGCGGCAGCGCCTCGACCGGGGTGAGGCGCGGGGGTACGTCGATCGGTCTGCCGTATTTGAGCGCCATGATCGCCTGGTCTCCAGTTGCCCTTTTTTAGCCGTTTCCGGCGGCACCTGCCACCATGTCCGCCGGACGTCTTGAATCGCTGGTTAGCGGCCATTGCCTGACGGCTTTCTTTACCGCCCGACGCCGTTGTCGCACCGGCGTTACCATGCAAGATTGCCCTGTCGTCAACGTCGCGGTGGTGCCCATGACCCAGACCGACCCCGGCCGTCCTCAGCCGCCTCTCGTGACCAACTCGTCGATGGCGCTGATCGTCTACATTCTCTACTTCGCCGCCTACTTCGTCGGTATCACAGCCATCGTGGGCGTGATCATCGCGCATGTGCAGAAGGGCAGCGGCGATGCGCTCTTGGATTCGCACTACGACTTCCAGATCAGGACCTTCTGGGTCGGTGTCTTGTATATCGTCGTCGGGACCGTGCTGGCCTGGGTGTTGATCGGTTTCCTGATCCTGGCGTGGTGGTTCATCTGGTCGCTGATCAGGAACATCAAGGGCATTCTGGCGCTCAACGAGAATCGTCCGATCGCCAATCCATATTCCTGGATGTTCGGCTGATCGCGTCGGCGTGACCGACATCCTCTTCGAGCGGCGTGGCGCCGCGGGGTGGTCACGCTGAACCGTCCCGAAGCGCTCAACGCGGTGACGCACGCCATGGTGCGCGCGCTCGCGGAGCAGCTCGTCGCGTGGGAGACCGACCCGGCTATCACGCGTGTTGTTGTCACGGCGGCGGATGGGCGGGCGTTTTCCGCCGGTGGCGATCTGCGCGCGCTTTACGATCTGATGCGGGCCGGGCGTTACCACGAGGCGCTGCGCTATTGGCGGGACGAGTACCGGCTCAACGCCTTGATCAAGCGCTATCGCAAGCCCTACGTCGCGATCGTCGACGGGATCATGATGGGCGGCGGCGTCGGGCTCGCGATCCACGGCTCGCACCGGGTCGCCGGCGACGGCTTCCGCTTCGCCATGCCGGAGGTCGGGGTGGGATTTTTCCCGGACGTCGGCGCGACCTGGTTTCTGCCGCGGCTGCCGGGTGAGACCGGCACCTATTGTGCGCTCACCGGCGAACGGATCGATGCGGCCGATGCGACCGCCTTGCGGATCGCGACCCATCGTGTCGCGTCGGCGCGGTTGCCGGAGTTGCTGGATGGATTGTGTGGGACGGTGCCCGTCGATGCGCTGCTCGCCGCGTTTGCGGAGCCCGCGGCGGGCGGGCCCATGCAGGTCAACCGCGCCGCCATCGACCGACTGTTCGGCGCCGACCGCGTCGAGGACATCGTGTCGGCGCTCGATGCGGCCGGTTCGACGGCGGGGCCGGACGCGGGCTTCGCCCGCCTCGCCGCAGCCACGATCCGCACCAAATCGCCCACCAGCCTGAAGATTGCGTTGGCGCAATTAAGGCGCGGCAAAGCCCTCGATTTCGATGCCTGCCTGCAAGCTGAATTCCGCATTGTGTCCCGCGTCGTGACCGGGCATGACTTCTCTGAGGGAATACGCGCAGTGATTGTGGATAAGGACCATAGCCCCCGTTGGCGGCCGCCGGCGCTCGACGCCGTAAGCGATGCCGACGTAGAGCGATATTTTGCGCCGATCGCCGACGAACTCGACCTGTCATGACCGATCCGATCGTCAACCAGCAGCGGCAGATGCTCGATCCGGTTCACGCCGGCGAGGAGGAGGGACGCACCGACCGTTGGTCGTCGCGGCTGGTGCTGTTCCTGCGCGTCATGGCGGCGATCGCGCTGTTGAAAGGGCTCTATCACTGGGCGATCGTCTGCGGATTCCTGTCGTCCTCCGACGCAAGCTTCGAAGACGCCGCAACGCCGGTGCAGGCGGCGACCGTGTTCTTCGGCGTGATCGATCTCGTCGCCGCCGTCGGACTGTGGCTCGCCGCGCCGTGGGGCGCAGTGGTCTGGCTCACCTCGGTCATTTCCATGGTGGCGGTCGAAGTGCTGTTTCCGCAAATCTACGGCGGTCGGGTGTGGGTCGTCGGGATCGATATGGTGCTGATATTTTTCTATCTTTGGCTGGCGCTGATGTCGGCGCGCGAACAGCCGCCGTGAATTTCGGGTGTGTTACGGGGGAGAAGGGGAGCAAGGAGTGATCGTCGATTTCCAGCAGCACTACACGCCGCCGGAGCTCCTGAAGGGCAACCGTGACGCGGTCTCGGTCCAGCTCGATGAGCACGGCAATCCAAATTATTTGCTCAATCCGCTGCTGGCGGACCTCGCCGCGCATGTCCGCATGATGGACCGCGCCGGCATCGACGCCGGCGTTCTCACTTGCGGTGCGGGCTTCGATCAGCCCGACCTCAAGATCTGCCGGCTGATCAACGATCGCATGAAGCAGGCGGCCGACGATTTTCCCGGCCGCTTCATCGGCCTTGCGCATGTCCCGGCGCTCAAGCCCGCGGAAGCGGCGGCGGAGATGAAGCGCTGCGCCGTCGAGCTGAAGCTTCCCGGCGTCGTGATCGGATCGGAATTGCAAGGGCAGGCGCTCGACGCCGAAGCATTGCGCCCGTTCTGGCGCGCGGCCGCCGATCTCGGCCTCTACGTGTTCATCCACCCGTTGCCCAACGTCATCCGCTGGGAGCACATGTATGCCGACGATCTCGGCCGCATGCTCGGCTGGCAGTTCTCGCTGATGGTCGCGGCGGTGCGCATGATCAACAGCGGACTGCTCGACGAGCTGCCGACGCTGAACGTGCAGTTCTCGCATTTCGCCGCCGGCATCGGCCGCTATCTCGGGCGCATCCGCGGTTTCCAGCAGCGCGACAAATGGGGCACGGCCGCCGTGCCGGGACACGGCCGCCGGCCGAAATTGCCGTTCGACCACTATCTCGAGAACCGGCTGTACTATGACTGCGCCGGCTGGGCCGGTCCCGATCATGCCGGGGATTGGGGCGCGGAATGGGTGCGCTTCGGACTGCAGGAGGTCGCGCTCTCGCAGACGGTGTTTGCGACCGACTATCCGCAGGCCGTGCGCGACCCGCAGGAGGTCGCCGAATACGTCGCCGCGGTGCGCGCGCTCGGACCGAATGCGCGTGCCCTGGTCGAAGGGCTCAATGCCGAGAAGCTGATCCCCGATCTGAAGCAGCGCTTGCGCAGGTCCAAGTAACATCGGCGAAGAGCCGAAGGAGCTCAGGCATGGCACAGATCGGATTCATCGGGCTCGGCAATATGGGCTTCCCGATGGCGCGCAACCTGATCAAGGCCGGGCATACCGTGACCGGCTACGACGTCAGCACCGCGGCGTCCGACCGGTTCGCCTCCGACGGCGGCGTCGCGGCGACCGCGCTCGACATGGCCTGCATGGGCGCCGAGGCGATCATCACCATGCTGCCGGCCGGAAAAGACGTGCGCGACGTCTATCTCGGGCGCGGCGGGGTGCTCGCATCGGCGCAGCACGACGCGCTGCTGATCGACGCCTCGACCGTCGACGTCGAGACCGCGCGCGCCGTCGCAGCGGCGGCGCAAGTGAATGAGCTGCTGATGGTGGATGCGCCGGTCTCGGGCGGCGTTGCCGGCGCGGAGGCGGGGACGCTCACGTTCATGGTGGGCGGCAGCGACCGCGCCTTCGAACGCGCGAAGCCGATCCTGGAGGCGATGGGCAAGACCATCGTGCATGCCGGCGGTCCCGGACACGGGCAGGCGGTGAAGATCTGCAACAACATGATCCTCGGCGTGTCGATGATCGCTGTCTCCGAAGCGTTCGTGCTGGCGGAGAAGCTCGGCATCGATCCGCAGAAGCTGTTCGACATTTCGTCGAAGGCGTCGGGGCAGTGCTGGGCGATGACGAACTATTGCCCGGTCCCCGGACTGGTGCCGACCTCGCCCGCCAACCGCGATTATCAGGCCGGCTTCACGGCGGCGATGATGCTTAAGGATCTCAAGCTCGCGCAGCAGGCCGCGAAAATGACGGGCGCGAAGGTGCCGATCGGCGCGGCGGCGGCGGCGCTCTACGGGCTCTTCGTCGAACAGGGAAGTGCCCGCACCGATTTCTCAGGCATCTTCCGTTTCCTGCGCGGTCCTGGAGCGGCCCAAAAGAAAACAACGTCCCCGGAAGAAACCACGAACCGTTAATCGGTGTGGCGGCGCCGGTATGGCGACGTCTGAGGCAATCCGCTGGCAATCATTGCGTGCTAGTGTCTTTCAAATCCGACGTTCACCAAGGAACGCGCGGCAGGGCAAGAAAATTGCGGATTCACTACGGTGAATCGCCGGTTACTGCATCCGCTGCAATTGGAAGTTCAATTGACCATTCACCTTCGCAAATAAACTTTATCTTTAGCCTGTTGTTTAAGTCGAATTTAGACCATGGGCGCTAGTGTGGCGCGGATAACGACGGGGAAGCAGGGTCTCGTCGACGACAAAAACGAATACAAGACAACAACAGAGAGGCGTCACCATGAAGGCCGTTGTTGCCAAGACGGTCGAGCCGGCTGATCGGGAAGCGCGGTTCGAAAACATCCGTCCGCTCTATCTCGAGGCCTTGACGCTGGTGGAGCGTTTGCACCGCCGGTTGCTCGACGTCATCAAGGACGAATTCGATCGCCGCAGCCGCGCCGACATCAATTCGGTACAGGCGCTGCTGCTGTACAACATCGGCGACAAGGAGCTGACCGCGGGTGAGCTGCGCACGCGCGGCTACTATCTCGGCTCCAACGTGTCGTACAATCTGAAGAAGCTCGTCGAGATGGGCTTCCTCGATCATCAGCGTTCGCGGATCGACCGCCGGTCGGTGCGCATCAAGCTGACCGAGAAGGGCACCGAAGTCCGCGACATCGTGGACGCGCTCTATCAGAAACATGTGCGGACCGTTGAACAGGTCGGCGGCATCACCTCCGACGAGTTCTCGACGCTCAACAAATCGCTGCATCGGCTGGAGCGGTTCTGGACCGACCAGATCCTGTACCGGTTGTAAGCCTACCCAAATTTCAGAGCACCGCGTTTACTGGCGGTCCTCGCCCCGGCCGAAAGGCCGGGGCTTTTTTTGTATTTGGCTACTCGCGTTGCCGATCCTTCCGATCCGGCTCTTGCGCTATAGTACGCCCCGGGGACGAACAGGGAGCACCGGCGGCCGATGGCGCGCATATCCGTCTTGTTGTTCACGGTTTTGCTGACGGCCGCGGCCGGCGTGGCGCATGCGCAGACCGACTATCCGTCGCGGCCGGTCAAGCTCGTGGTGCCGTTCGCGGCCGGCGGGCCGACCGACGTGGTGGCGCGCATCCTTGCCGAGATGCTCACGGTGCGCTGGGGCGGACAGTCGATCGTGATCGAGAACCGGCCGGGCGCCGGTACGATCGTTGCGACCGCGGCGGTCGCGAACGCGCCAAAGGACGGCTACACGTTTCTCATTGCCACCAATTCGCTGCTGATCAATCCGGCGATCGGCCAGAAGCTGCCCTACGACACGCTCAAGGATTTTGCCGCGGTCACCATGATGGCCACGCAGCCGGTCGCGCTGGTCGCGAACAAGGATTTCGCGCCCAGTACCGTGCCCGAACTTGTCGCGTTCGCGAAGAAGAGCACCGAGCCGCTCAACTACACGTCACCCGGGCCGCGCGGCGTCGGCCACCTGGCCGGCGAGTTGTTGCAGCAGCGCGCCGGCATCAAGATGCAGCACATCAACTACAACGGCAGCGCCCCGGCGCTGATCGACCTGATCGCCGGACGGGTGCCGGTCATGTTCGACATCTGGCACTCGGCCAAACGCTACGTCGATACCGGACAGATCAAGATCATCGCCGGCGCGAGCGCGGAGCGCTTGAGCGATACGCCGAGCACGCCGGCGATCGCGGAGACTTATCCGGGTTTTGCGGTGATGGCGATGAACGCGCTGTATGGACCCTCGGGGATTCCCGCGCCGGTGCTCACGAAAGTTTCAACTGATGTCCGCGCTATTGTGGAATCTTCCGAGTTCAGGGAGAAGACAAAGCACCTCGGCATCCATACATGGGGTACCACGCCGCAGGAGCTCGACGCCTGGACCCGCAAGGAAATTGCGAACTGGGCGGAGGTCGCCAAGGCGGCCAACATCAAGGTAGACTAGCTTGCTACAAGCGAGCCGTTGAGAAGAAGGAGATTGCCATGAGCGCCATCGCCGAAGTCGAAACCGTTCCCGACGTCATCGAGGCGACGGTCAACTACATCCAAAACAACGGCGAGAAGCTCTTCACCTATACCGGGGTGCCGGGTGGGAACGACAAGCGCCAGGGCGGCAGCTACGATCCACGTACGGTGAAATTGCATAACGGACGTCTGGAAACGGATCGCTTCGTGCTCGATCGCGACGGTTTCCGCTTCGTCGGCCACCCCACCAAGATGCGCGACTTCTACGACGAGGACGAGATCCGCAGCGTCTACTATCCGGAGATGGTCGAGCTGATCAAAGCCCAGAGCGGCGCCAAGCGCGTCGTGGTGTTCGACCATACGCTGCGCACCGCCGATGACGAGCTGCGCGAGGCCAAAAAAATCCGCGAGGTCGTGCGCCGCGCCCACAACGACTACACCGAATGGTCGGGCCCGCAGCGGGTTCGCGATCTTCTGCCCGATGAGGCCGAAGACCTGCTCAAGCGCCGTTTCGCCATCGTGCAGGTGTGGCGGCCGATCCGGCATCCGGTCGAGACGTTCCCGCTGGCGATCTGCGACGCACGCAGCGTCGCGTTCGACGACTTCATCATCTCCGAGCGCATCTATCAGGATCGCAAGGGACAGACCTACGCCTGCGCCTACAATCCCAACCACCACTGGTACTGGTTCCCGCGCATGCGCCGCGAGGAGGCGCTGGTGTTCAAGGTCTATGATTCCCAGAAAGAGGGCGTGGCGCGCTGGACCGCGCACACCGCCTTCGAGGACCCGACCACGCCGCCCAACGCGCGCCCGCGCGAAAGTATCGAGATCAGGACCCTGGCGTTTTTCTAAGCGCGTCCGGCGCAATCCAGCGCTTGAGCCAGCCGTTCGCGGCCCACACCAGGGCTGCGAGTATCAGCGCGGCCATGAGCCCGCGCATCGCGCTGGCCATGAAGGCGGCGTCGAGCCTGGGGAACGGGAATTTCGCGAGCTGGCCGCCGCGTTCGAGCATCCAGTGCCAGGCGGTGTGCACCACCAGCGCTGAGATGATGATGATGCCGATGCGTTCGGGGACCACGAACCGGAACAGCAGTCCGAGCGCCGGGATCAGCACAAGCAGCACTGCGATCTGGCCAAGCTCGACGCCGATATTGAAGGAAAGCAGCGACAGGACGAGATGGTCGCCGGAGAATTGCAGGGATTCGCGTAACGCGAACGAAAATCCAAATCCGTGCACGACGCCAAAAGCGAATGCAATGATCCAGCGATACTCGACGCCGCCCTCACCGAGGGTTCCTTTCGCGGCTTGCACGATATTCTCCAGCGCCATGTAGACGATGGTGATCGCGATCAACGTCTCGACCAGCGGCGGAAACCAGAGCCCGTCCGGTATGAAACCCAGGGCAGCGGCGATCAGTGAGATCGAGTGACCGACCGTGAACGCGGTGACGATGATGACGAGCGGCCGCAGCCGCCGGAACGGAAGCACGAGGCAGAGCAGGAACAGGAGGTGGTCGATGCCTTCGAGGATGTGCCAGAACCCTGACACCACGAAGCGCAGTGCGGCCTGGTGCCAGCGCGGATCGAGCGCGATCAGGCCGGGATCGCCGTGAAACTCAAATGCCCGCGTTGCGCCGTCGGGTGTCAGGAAGCGAAGCGTGGTCGTGACCGTCTGGGCGAACCGGTCGACGCGCAGCTGGATGGCGAATTCCGAGCGGTCGGACTGGATCGGATATTCGAACAGCACGTCGATGAACTGCTGGTTCCAGTAGAGGTCCATGCCGGCGGGCAGAGGAGCGCCCTGCACGTGTGCGAGGGCACTCTCATAGCTGCCGAAGGATTTATCGGACGGAATCGACACAAGAAAATTGGCGATGCGCGGGCTTGGAAGCGGTTCGCCGTTTTCAAAGACCGAAATATTGTCGGTGAGGTAGAGCTTGATCGCGCCGCGCAGCGCATCATCCGCGCGCGGAAGATCGAGGTAACCCGGTCCGCGGGTGGGATATTCGACTTCGACCATCGCGGCGAGCGGCACGCGCATCAACAGGTAAGCGCGGTCACCGGCGGGCTTGAAGAAGGCGGCGATCTTCACGTCGTTGGGGATTTCATGCGCCCCCGCGCCATAAGCGACCGCGCATATGAGCAATGCGGCGAGCGCAGTGGCGATGCGCCGGGGCGCGTCAAATCGATGAAAACGCACGTGTTTGGTCTCCCCGATGCATTACGTTAGGAGAACTTCAAGCCGCCTTACAAGCCCCGCCGATTCACCTATAATGACCGCAGGCATCGACAAGCATGCCACGAAGGACGGCTCGGGAGGGTTCGCATGAAAAATTTTGCGGTCACGCGTAGGCTCGTCTCTGCGATGGCGCTGACGGCCGGCATCCTTGGGCTCGGCGTGGGCCAGTCCCTGCTGCAACAGCATGCGGAAGCACAATCGGGCGTGACCGCGCCGATGTTCGAGGTCGATCCGCTCTGGCCGAAACCGCTCCCCAACAATTGGCTGCTTGGTTGGACCATCGGTCTCTGGGTCGATGAGCAGGACCACATCTGGGTCATTCATCGCGGCGCCGGCGGACTGCACAACAATGAGCGGGGCGCCGAGCTCAACCCGCCGATCGCCGAGTGCTGTCGCACCGCGCCGCCGGTTCTCGTGTATGAGCCGGGCGGCGGGCTCGTCCGGTCGTGGGGCGGTCCCGGCCAAGGCTACGAATGGCCGCAGTCCAACCACGGCATTCACGTCGACTACAAGGGCAATGTCTGGATCGGCGGCAACGGCGCCAAGGATGCGCATGTCCTGAAGTTCACCAAGGACGGCAAGTTTCTGATGCAGGTCGGCCAGTTCGGCAAGGGCGGAGGCAGCAACGATTCGGAGAACTTCGGCCGCGTGGCGAAGATCTGGGTCGATCCGAAAACAAACGAGGCCTACATCGCCGACGGCTATGGCAACAAACGCGTCGCTGTGATCGACGCCGACACCGGCAAGATGAAGCGGTTCTGGGGCGCCTACGGCAACAAGCCCGACGACGCCAATCTTGGGCCCTACGATCCGAACGCGGCGCCTGCGCAGCAGTTTCGCAATCCCGTCCACTGTGTCGAACGGTCGAACGACGGGCTCGTCTATGTCTGCGACCGCGCCAACAATCGGCTGCAGGTCTTCACGGCCGAAGGCAAGTTCGTGAAGGAGGGGATTTTCGCGAAAAACACGCTCGGCTCCGGTTCGGCCTGGGACATCGCGTTCACCCGAGACCCTGACCAGCGCTTCATCCTGATGGCGGACGGGCAGAACTCGCGCGTCCGCATCATCGTGCGCGAAACGCTCGAGGAGATCACCGCCTTTGGCGCCGGCGGGCGCCAGCCGGGCCAGTTCTACGGCGTGCACAGCGTCGCGACCGATTCCAAGGGCAATCTCTACACGACCGAAACCTACGAGGGTAAGCGCCTGCAGAAGTTCGTCTACAAAGGCATCGGCACGGTGCCGCGCGGCTACCAGGGCGTGCTCTGGCCGCGCTCTTGACGCAATCGCGACGCCGTACGGCAGGCCCGTACGAGAACATCGAGATCAGGACGCCTGATGGCGGTCGATATTACGTATCGGTACGAGGCGCACGACCAGCGCGCACCTGAGCCGTCCGACAGCGACGCTGCCTTGCGTCGCCTGTGTGATGGCAACCGGGCGTTCGCCGCGTTGTTCGATCGTGCCGCAGGTGGGGCCGAGCGGGCCCAAATGATCGTCCATCTTGACCCGCACGATGTCGGACTTTCGACTGGCACCCAACAAGCGCCAAAGCAGCGCCCATTTGCAGCTATTGTCGGGTGTGCGGACGCCCGGGTGCCGATCGAATTGATCTTCAACGAGGGGCCCAATGACCTCTTCGTCCTGCGCGTCGCGGGTAATGGATTGGGCACTGAGGTGCTCGGCAGCCTGAAATACGCCATCGATCACCTGGGCGACAGCTTGAGGCTGATAGCGGTGTTGGGGCACAGCGGATGCGGGGCTTTGACCACCGCCGTCGATGTGTTCCTGGATCCTGCGAAGTACCTGCCACTGGCGACGCAGCATTCGCTTCGCAGCATTATCGACCGTCTGCTGGTCGTTGTGCAGGCCTCTTCTAGGGGGCTGTTGGCGGCCTTCGGGTCCGATATTGCATGTCATCCAAACTATCGACGGGCGCTGATCGAGGCGTCGATTGCCACCAATGCCGCGCTCGCTGCGTATTCGATCGAGCAGGAACTCGGTGCCACCGATACGAAGCGATTGCGAGCGGTATACGGTGTCTATCTCATCGAGACCCGCAAGGTCTGGGCACCCGGTCCGGCCAGCGTCGAAGGGTTTGGGCTGGCCGCGCCGCCGCAAGACGCCTCAAAATTTGTTGAATTGCGCGATGCCATCGCTGGGTCCGACCGAATTCGGCAGTTAATCCGACCGACAGGTTAGCGAGACGAGGCAGCCCCGGATGGAGCCGTTGGATGCCGCGTGCTACACATAAGTGATTGAGGTCCTCGCATCCCGGAACGCGCAATTTCAAGCAGCCATGAATAACAAGAACGACGCTATCGATTGCGACGTCCATCCGGCCGTGCCGAATCTGAAGGCGCTGCTGCCGCACTTCGACGATTACTGGCGCAATTCGATCGCCGAGCGCGGCATTCCCGGCTTCGAGACCAACTCGTATCCGCCGCGTGCGCCGATCTCGGTGCGGCAGGACTGGAAGGGGACGAACGGTAGCGCCGCGACCGACGTCGGTCAGCTTTCGGCACAAGTGCTCGATCGGCTCGGCGCCGGCAAGGCGATCCTCAATTGCCTCTATGGCGCGCATCTGCCCTACAGCGAGGACATGGGCGTCGCGGTCGCGCGCGCGGTCAACAACTACATCGCCAAGGAATGGCTCGATCGCGATCCACGGCTGCGCGCCTCGATCGTGGTGCCGACCCAGAACATCGAATACGCGGTCGACGAGATCGAGCGTGTCGCGCCCGACAAGCGCTTCGTGCAGATCCAGCTCGTCACCATGCAGGAGACGCCGCTCGGCCGCCGGCACTGGTGGCCGCTGTTCGCCGCGGCGGAGAAGCATGACCTGCCGATCGGCATCCATCCCGGCTCGACCTACCGGCAGTCGATGACCTCGCTCGGCTGGCCGAGCTACTACGTCGAGGACTATGTCGGCTATGCACAGGCGTTCCAGTCGCAGCTCGGCAGCCTGATCTGCGAGGGCGCCTTCGCGAAGTTCCCTAAGCTCAAGGTGGTGCTCATGGAATCGGGCGTCACCTGGCTGCCCGGGTTCCTGTGGCGGCTGTCGAAATTCTGGCGTGGCATCCGCTCGGAGGTGCCCTGGGTCGACCGGCCGCCGAAGGAGATCGTGCGTGACCATGTGCGGCTGACCATCCAGCCGTTCGACGCCCCGGACGACCCTGCCATTACCGAACAGATGGTCGATCAACTCGATTCCGATGATATACTGCTCTACGCATCGGATTTCCCGCACTGGCAGTTCGACGGCGACGACGCCCTGCCGCGGGGCTTGCCGGAATCGCTCAAGAGGAAGATTCTGGTCGACAATCCGCTCGCGACCTATCCCCGTCTCAGGGAGGACGTCCGATGAACATCGAAGTACGCCAGTCCGACATCCGGTCGAACAGCAAGCTCAAGATCGTCGACGTCGACATCCATCCCAAGAGCTCGGTCGAGGATCTGAAGCCCTATCTGAGCAAGCGCTGGTGGGACCATCTCACCACCTACGGCGCGCGCCAGCGGCAGGGCTACCTCAAGGGCTTCCCCTATCCCAAGATGCAGCCGATGGCATCGCGCCGCGATAGCTGGCCGCCGGACGGCGGGCTGCCGGCGAGCAACCTCAACTTCATGAAGCAGCAATTCCTCGACGCCTATCCGATCGAGTACGCGATCATGAATCCGCTCTCGCCCACTGGGCAGGGCGATCAGAATTCCGAATTCTCCGCCGCCATGGCCTTTGCGTCCAACGAGTTCCAGCTCGAAGGCTGGAACAAGCAGGACCAGCGGCTGCTCGCCTCCGTGGTCGTGCCGTTCGAGGACGGCGATGCGACCCGCGTCGAGGTCAAGCGCCGCACCGGCGACAAGCGCTTCGCGCATGTGCTGCTCAAGACCCGCACCAACGACCTGCTCGGCAAGAAGCAATACTGGCCGGTCTACGAAGCCGCGATCGAGGCCGGCCTTCCGATCGGCATCCATGTGTTCGGCACCAGCGGTCGGCCCGCGAGCAGCACCGGCTGGCCGTCATTCTACATCGAGGACATGACCGAGCATGCCTCCTGCTGCCAGGCGCAGGTCGCGAGCCTGGTGCTCGAAGGCGTGTTCGAGCGCTACCCGGAGCTCAAGATCGTGATGATCGAGGCCGGCTTCGGCTGGATGCCGTCGCTCGGCTGGCGCATGGACAAGAACTGGAAGAAGCTCAAGGACGAGGTCCCGCACCTGAAGAAGGCGCCGTCGGAATATATGCGCGAGCATATCTGGGTCTCGACCCAGCCGATGGAAGAGACCGAGACGCCGGAACATCTGATCGACACCATGAAGTGGATCGGCTTCGACAAGATCATGTTCTCGTCGGATTATCCGCACTGGGATTTCGACGATCCGTTCCTCGCCCTGCCGCCGTCGCTCGACGAGAAGACCCGCAACATGATCTTCTGCGAGAACGCGCGCGCGTTGTACAAGCTCGACTGATCGACTTCGACTTCCGCTCGTCCCCGCGAAAGCGGGGACCCAGCTTTTCCCCCAAAGGCATTTAACGTTAGACTGGATTCCCGCTTGCGCGGGAATGAGCGGTAGGGAACATCGAAACCTTCATGGCCAGTCACGTCGTCGCCGCCGTCGATGAGATTCCGCCCGGCCAGCGCAAGCTGGTCGAGGTCGCCGGCCGCAATATCGTGGTGTTCAATCTCGGCGGCGATTTTTTCGCGCTCAACAACCGCTGCCCGCATCGCGGCGGCAGCCTCGCGCACGGCATCCAGACCGCGCTTGTGGAGTCGAAGGTGCCGGGCGAATACCACTGCTCGCGCCCCGGCGAGATGGTGAAGTGTCCTTGGCATGGCTGGGAGTTCGATATCCGCACCGGCAAATCCTGGTGCGATCCCACGCGGATGCGGGTGCGGCAATACACGGTCACCGTCAAGGAAGGCCGGGAGCTGGTCGAAGGGCCCTACACGGCGGAGTCGTTTCCGGTCCGGATCGAAAACAATTACGTCGTCGTCGAGGCCTGAACCTCGACGACGACGCTTGTTGTTGCGGACGCCTACGACGGTCAGACAAATAAGAAATCGTTGGCCTGCAGGCTGGTCAGCTGCACGTTGTGCAGCGTGATCGTGTTGTCCGCGTCCAGCGTGATGACGGTGTCGGCGCCGACCTGCTGGCTGGCGGCCTGGACCGATGAGAAGTCCGCAAACAGATCGTTGTCGAACTGGATGCGGTCGATGGTCTGGAATCCGTTGATGGTGTCCTTGCCGAAGCCGGATTCGAAGACGAACAGGTCGTTACCGTTGCCGCCAGCCATGACGTCGTCGCCGGCGCCGCCGGTGAGGCTGTCGTTGCCGTTGCCGCCAGACAGGCTGTCGTTGCCAGCACCGCCATTCATGGTGTCGTTGCCGTTGCCGCCGGACAGGCTGTCATTGTCGGTCGCCGCCGTCCATGACGTCGTCACCATTGCCGCCGTTGAGGGAGTCATTGCCCGCTCCGGCCGTCATGACGTCATTGCCGTTGCCGCCATCGAGGAAGTCGTTGCCGGTCCCGGCATCCATGACGTCGTTCCCGTTGCCGCCGTCGAGCAAATCGTTGCCATCGCCGGCGTTGATCGTGTCGTTGCCGTTGCCGCCATTGAGGACGTCGTCGCCGGCGAGACCAGTGAGGTTGTCGTTGCCGTTACCGCCGTTGACGATGTCGTCACCCTCGGTGCCGGTGAGGCTGTCATTGCCGTTGCCGCCGTTCACGTTCTTGCCGAGCGTGATCGTGGTGCCGCCTTCGCCGTCCGACTTCAGGCGGAACACGAAGCCGGTGTAGTCCTCGCTGGCGTCGAGCTGCAGTGTGATCGGGCCAGAGGCGCCACCGGCGATCGTCAGGAGATTGCCGGCGCCGAGTGTGGCGCTGGTCGCCAGCCCGATTCCTTGCAGGTCGATCGTGTCGCCGGCCACGAAGTTGTCGAGCGTGCCAGTGAAGGTGTTGTCCGCCAGGACGGCCGCCGACAGCCGTAGCGTCTGCGCGCCGGCCTGGAAGGCGAGGGTGTTCACGCCCTCGTCGCCGAGCGTCCAGTCGCCGCTCACGAGGTTGATGGTTTCGACATTGGCAAAGTCCGCGAGCGACCCTTCGCCGCTCCCGAGCAGGTTGATGATGTCGGCGTCGGCGCCGGCGTCGATCACGCCGGAGATGCTCGATCCGGTGTGGAGATTGAGGATGTCGTTGCCGCCGGCGGTGGCGATGCTGCCCGCGATGGTGCCGCGGTTGGTGACGGTGTCGGCAAAACTCCCGACAATGACGATCGCCTCGCCGTTGTCGCCCTGGATCGTGCCCTCGTTATAGATCGTCGCCGCGGCGAAGGCGTCGGCCGAGGTGCCGTCGAGGTTGCCGCCGCCATCGACGGTGATCGCGCGCTGGGAGCTTACGATCGTTCCGCCGGCGAAGTTGTTGATGGTGCCGCCGCCGACAGTCACGCCTTCCGACAAGCCGCCGACACGGGTGCCGAGCGCTTCGATCAGGCCATAATTGTCGAGATGGACCAGGCCATCGACGTCGACCGAGTCGCCCGACTGGACGCCTTCGACGGTGATGCCGGTGATCGTGCCGGTGTTGGTCACCGTCGTCGTGGTCGTCGAAGCCGTGTCCATGTTGATGCCGGCGCCGACGCGGCCGATGATCGTGCCGGCATTGGTGACCGTGATCGGCGCATCGCCGGTGATGCCGTGCCGCGCGCCGTCGATGGTGCCGCTCGCGAAATTGTTGACGACGCCACCGGTGTTGGCCTGGAAGTCGATGCCGTCGTTTCCGTCGGAGGCCGGCGTGCCGTTGAGCGATACGATCTGGCCGTAGTTGTTCACCGTCGCATTGGTGCCGGTGCGGACGGCATCGGCGTCGGCGGCCCGAAGGATGCCGGTGGACTGGTTGGTGATCGTCACGCTGCCGACCGGCGAGACCAGGTCGTTGAGGTCGAGCGCCTGGCCGTTGCTGCCGCCGGTGCCGATGGATTCGATCGTGCCGGCGTTGTCGATGACGAACGTGCCGGTCGCGGTCGGGCTCAGCGTGCCGGCGGTGATCCGCACCGCGTCGGTCAGGCCCCGGATCGTTGCGCCGGCGTCGTTGGTCAGCGCGAAGGATGTGATGTTGGCGAGATTGGTGGTATTCAGATTGATGCCGCGCGCGACCGTCAATTCGATCAGCCCGCTGTTGTCGATGCTGATATCGCCCGCGCCCGGACGAATCGCGTCCGACGAGGTCGAGCGGATGGTGCCGGTCGACGCGTTGTGGATATCAATGTTTGCGTTGACCGAGGTGATGGCCTCGAAATCGAGCGTCTGACCTCCGGCCGAGGTCATCAAGCCCGCGTTGTTCAGCGTGATGGTGCCGCCGGCATTGAGGGCATTGTTGACGCGCCATGCGTCATTGCCCGTGGCGGAAATGGTAGCGCCGGCGTTGTTGTTGACCGTGATGCTGCCGCCGGCGGCAAATGCGCCGGAGCTGTCGATCGCGCGGGTGCCGCCGTTGACCGTGCCGGAATTGTCGATCACGACGCCCGGGGCGTTCGAGCCGCCGGTCCAGGTGATTGCGGTCGCCGCCGTCAGCGTGCCGCCGGCTTCGATGGTGCCGATATCGTTGTTGCTGACGGTTTTCGGGATGGTATCGGTAACGCCGCTGTTGACGATGAAGCTTGCCATGGATCGCGCTCCTGCACGGGGGTTGAGTAGGGCGCGAACCAATGACTTGGGCGGGTAACACGACGATGACGCTTGGTTGAAGAACGTCAAAATACCCGGGACGGGACGACGGCAATTCGCGGATCGCGGAACACAATGTTGCAACAATGACCGGAACCAATTCCGATCCTGCCCGGGAAATCTATTTCGAGTTCACCGGCATCGGCCGCACGATGAAGGTCTCCGCGATCGACGCGGCGACCGGCACGGAAGTCAGCGTCGTCGGCCCGGCGACGGCCTCGCAGGCGGACCTGCAGCGGCTGGCGCTGCAGAAGCTCATGGCGCGCTTGAAGGCGGGACGCTGAGCCCCCCTTGGATCAGGCGAGCGCGATCATCCCGGTCCACCACTGCGTCAGCTTGCCGGTATCGACGTCGTATTTGCGGACGAATTCGAGCTTGCCATCATTCGCCATCCGGAAGACGGAGAGGCCGGCAGGGACGACGGTGACTTCGCCATCGCGCCGCAATGCCACCGGAACCAGGTTGCCGGCGACGAGCATGCGTGCCTTGGCATCGATCGAAAACGTGCGCGGATGCGCGCCCTCTGAATTGATGTTCTGGATCAAAGTCGGTTCGCCGGTCTGCTGGTCGATCGCGAATACGGCGATGTTGCTGTTGGTCGCGTCGAAAACGCGCATGCCGTTGTGGACCTCGGAGCCGGGCGGCGGCGAGCTCGTCCATCCGCCGCGGTTGGTCAGATAGACGAAGCGGCCGTTGGGATGGACGTGGATCGGGCCGGCGCTCGAGATATGCTTGTCGATACCGGGCAAGGTCGCCTTGACGAACAATGGTTCGGCCGACAGCCCGCCGTCCGATTGCAGCCCATAGACGCTGAGCTTGTTCTGGCGTTCCACCGAAACGTAGACCCAAGGCTGCGTCGGATGGAAATCCAGGTGCCGCGGCCCAAAGCCAAGGCCGGTGCCGGGCGCCACCGAGGCCTTGTTGGTAACAACCCCGTCCTTGAATCCGTAGACCTTCAGGGCGCCGGGGTCCTCCGGTGTCTTGGCCGTCGCATTGTTGCCGCGTGCGACCATGATCAGGGACTGGTTCGATGGCGTCGCGAGGATCTGATGTCCGTAGATTCCGAAGTCGAGCTTGTCGGACTGTTTGATTTCGTCGCCGATCATCCCGTCGGGCTTGATCCGGTGCACGCTGAGGCCGCTCGGATCGTTGTAGGCGATGAGCAGGAACTGGCCCGAGCGGTCGACGCTGTGGTGGATGGGGCGTGAGCGCAGCGCAAGCGGCTCGCCATGGGGCGTCAGGTCGCCGGACGCATCGACGCTGAACGCGCAAGCGTGATGGCTGTTGCCCGACATGCCGGGCCCGCCGGTGCTGGTCGTCACATAGAGGAAGCGCCGCGACGGGTGCGGCCATGCATATTGAACGCCGCCGGGCAGCTTCACGGTGTTGCGCCGCGCGAGCGTCATGGCGTCGAAATCGATGTCGTAGCGGGTGAAGTCCGACCAGACGCCGGAATAGAAGGCGGTCTTCGCATCGCCGCCTTGTGCAAAGGACAGCGCCGGTGCCGAAACCGAACCGGCAAGAAGCGCGCAGACTGTGCGTCGTGACAGCATTGTGGTTCCTCCCGTATTTAGGCTTGTTGGTTCCCATTTAACGCCGCTTGGAAGCGCCGGGCAATGCGCTGTTGGCGCAGGGCGTGGTTGCGGACTTGCCGTTGTGGTATGAATGTCTGCTCGGATCGCTTTCGGAGATTTCAGCCCATGCAAGACGTCCTCGAGATGCAAGTCGTGCCGCTGTCATCCGCCTGCGGCGCGGAGATCAAAGGCGTCGATCTCACCAAGCCGCTGTCGCGCGAAACCGTGGAAGCGATCCGGGACGCCTGGAACAAGCATCTGGTGCTGGTGTTCCGCGGCCAGACCATCACCCAGGATCAGCAGCTCACCTTTGCGTCCTATTTCGGCGACCTCGGTTCCCGCAAGAAGGCGCCCGACAAGTTGCGCGCGCGCGCCGAAGGCACCCAGCAGGACCACGAGAAGGTGCTCCTGGTCAGCAACATCAAGGACGATAACGGCGTGCCGATCGGCGCTTTCGGCGAGGGCGACTTCTGGTTCCACATCGATTCCGGCTATTCCGCCAAGCCCTACCAGTACACGTTCCTCTACGCGCTCGAACTGCCGTCGACCGGCGGCAACACCATGTTCTCCAACATGTACAAGGCCTATGACGCGGTGCCGGAGCCGCTCAAGCAGAAGCTCGCCGGCAAGCGCGCGCTGCATATCCACGAATACAACCGCGCCCGGCAGGCGGACGCGTCAGGCGACATCAGCAACATCCCGCATTACTACCACCCGGTGTTCGTCACGCATCCATTCACCGGCCGCAAGACCCTGTTCGTCGATCGCCTGATGACCACCGCGCTCGAAGGTTTCGATCCCGCCGAGGGCGCCGCGATCCTCGATCAGCTCTACGACATCGGCGAGCGGCGTGACTTCATCTACGAGCATGTCTGGCAGCTCGGCGATTTCCTGATGTGGGACAACCGCTGCACCATCCACGCCCGCACCGACTTCCCGAAAGAGGAACGCCGGCTGCTGCGCCGCTGCACGGTCGAGGGCGATCCGCTGCGGGAGTGACACTGCGAAAGCCGGGGGCAGCATGAATCGATGGGCGTTGATCGCCGGCGGCATCGTCGCCGCGTTGTGGGTGGCGGCGCCCGCGCATGCCGCGCCTTGCCTCGTCGTGACATTGACCGGCGTGCAAAGCGGGCCGCCGATCACCAACGGTCAGGCGGGGGCGGGCACGCTGGTTCGCTACGGCGATGACTCCGACAATTGCAATGCTGTTCGGCTGCAATTCGACACCGGACGCGGGACCAATCAGAGGCTGTCCCAGCTCGGCATCGCCGCCGGACAGCTCAACGCGATCTTCCTCACGCACATGCACTCGGACCATACCGAGGGGCTGGCGGACGTCCTGTTGCTGCGCTGGAACTACAATTCGGCGGGACCGAAGCTCGACATCGTGTGCAGCACGGATGCGAAGTCGCCGCTCGGACACACGATGAGCTGCTCGAACTATGTTGCGCGGGTCGGTGACCCCTTCCTTGCGTCCGGCGAGATCGCGCAACGCCACGCCGAGGACAAGAGCCGCCTGATCGGCGGTCCCGCGGACGTTGCGAACGTCATCACCTTTGCGCCGTCGAACGATCCCCAGGTGGTCTGGTCATCCGGCGATATCAAGGTCACAGCCATCCGCTCGACCCATATTCCGGGTCACGCGTCCTATCGGGTCGATACGCCGGCGGGGAGCGTCGTCATCGCGGGCGATGCCGGCAACGACAAGTTCGCGCCGCCGCGTTCTTCCTCGACCTCGGACCAGGTCGAGCGGTTGGCGCAAGGGGTCGACGTCATCGTGCATTCGACCATGCATCCGGTGATGGGGCCTGACCGCGACAGTGGCATGCCAGCGCCGGTCTACCATCGTCAGGCCGGGACCGCCGATCTCGGTGCAATGGCGAAACGGGCCGGCGCGAAGCATCTGATGCTCACGCATCTCGCGCCCGCCGTCGGCGCGGTTCGGCATGGGCCTTACAAAGTGCCCGACGGCCCGCTGACTGACGAGCATTTTGCCAAGGTCGTGCGGGATGCAGGCTTCACCGGCAACGTGGTGGTGGGACGCGATCTCGCGACCGTTCGACTTCCGGCAAAATGATCCGGCATCGGTATTGATCCGGTAGGCAGCCCGCCGCTCCTCTGTTAGATTAGAACACTTCATAACTGCCGGGACGGGATTTCCGGTACCTCGGTCGCGCGGCCGTAAGCCGCCGGTCCATCAATAATGAAACGGCGTCGCCGATGAGCGATGCCTGGGAGGGTGCGAATGGCAAGACTCAACATCAACGGCCAGAATCGCGACGTGCAGGTGGCGGCCGATACCCCGCTCCTGTGGGTCATCCGTGAACAGCTCGGCCTGACCGGCACCAAATATGGCTGCGGCGTGGCGCAGTGCGGCGCGTGCAGCGTCCACGTCAACGGCGAGATCGTGCGCTCCTGCTCGATGCGGGTTGGCGACGTGAAGCCGACCGACCGGATCGTCACTATCGAGGGGCTGTCGCGCAACTCGTCGCATCCGGTGCAGCGCGCCTGGGCGGCGCTCGATGTGCCGCAATGCGGCTACTGCCAGTCCGGCCAGATCATGGCCGCGGTGGCACTGCTGCGGAAAACGCCGCGCCCCACCGACAAGGACATCGACGACGCGATGACCAATATCTGCCGGTGCGGCACCTATCAGCGCATCCGTGCGGCTGTGCACCAGGCAGCCGGCAATGGCAACGGCGGTGGCTCGGTCGGCCGCGCCAATCGCAAATCCTGATGTCGGGGAGATCAGCCATGACCAAGACGATCCACGACAACACCATTGAAATCTCTCGCCGCAAATTCATCGTCGGCTCCGCTGCCGTCGCTGGCGGTGGATTGGCGCTCGGCTTCGACGTGCCGCTCGCGTCGGCGCAGGCCCAGAACAATGCCGGCAACGAGCTCGGCATCTGGGTTGTAGTCAAGCCGAACAACGACTGCGTGATCCGGATCGCGCGCTCGGAGATGGGGCAGGGCACGCTCACCGGTCTCGCCCAGCTCGTCGCCGAGGAGCTGGAATGCGATTGGAAGCGCGTCTCGACCGAAGGCCTGACCCCCGGCCAGAACCTCGCGCGCAAGCGCGTGTGGGGCGACATGTCGACGGGCGGCAGCCGCGGCATCCGCGGCTCGCAGGACTATGTCCGCCGCGGCGGGGCGGTCGCGCGCATGATGCTGCTGCAGGCGGCGGCCAATGAATGGAAGGTCCCGGTCGAGGAGCTGACGGTGTCGAACGGCACCATTCGGCACGCGGCTTCGCGGCGGCAGACCACCTACGGGCGCGTTGCGGCGGCGGCATCGAAGCTCACGCCGCCGGATCCGAAGAGCGTCAAGCTCAAGGACCCGAAGTCCTGGACCATCGCCGGCAAGCCGATGAAGCGGCTCGATACGGCGGACAAGCTCAACGGCCGCAAGGTCTATGCGATCGACATCAAGCTGCCGGGCATGCTCAACGCCGCGATCAAGGATACCCCGGTCTACGGCGGCAAGCTCAAGAGCTATGACGAGGCCAAGGTCGCCAAGATGCCGGGCGTCCGCAAGGTCGTGCGGGTCAGCGACAGCGCCGTCGCCGTGGTCGCCGACACCTGGTGGCAGGCGAAGACCGCGCTCGACGCGTTGCCGATCGTCTGGGACGAGGGCGAGAACGCAAAGGTATCGAGCGCCACCATCGCCAAGCATATCGAGAGCGGGCTTACCGCGACCGAGACCAATGGCGAACGGCGCGAGGGCGACGCACTGGCCGCGATCGCCGGTGCGGCCAAGAAGGTCGAAGCCACCTATTCGACGCCGTTCCTCTCCCATGCCTGCATGGAGGTGATGAACGCCACCGTGCGGATTTCGGCGGACAAGGCCGAATGCTGGACGCCAACGCAAAGCCTGGAAGCCTCGCTCGCGGCGTTGTCGTCGGCGTCGGGGCTGCCGCTCTCGCAATGCGAAGTCTACCGGCACGATCTCGGCGGCGGCTTCGGCCGGCGCGGCGGTACCCAAGACTACGTCCACAAGGCGGTGGCCGTCGCCAAGGAGTTTCCCGGCGTTCCGGTGAAGACAATCTGGTCGCGCGAGGAAGACCAGACCTACGACTTCTTCCGGCCGATCTCGATGTGCAAGTTCTCGGCCGGCTTGGATGAGAAGGGCAATCTGGTCGGCCTGCATGCCCGCGTGTCGGGCCAGTCGATCAACGCCTGGCTTAATCCGGTGGGCATCAAAGACGGCCGCGACATGCGGCAGCTCCAGGGCTACTACGTCGAGCCCGGCGATGCGCAGCTCGGCTACACCGTGCCGAACCTGCTGATCGAATACGCGATGCGCAACACGCACGTTCCGGTCGGTCCCTGGCGCGGGGTCAACACCAACCAGAACGGCTACTACATGGAATGCTTCATCGAGGAGCTGGCGCGGGCGGCAGGCAAGGACTCGCTCGAGTTCCGCCGCGCGCTGATGAGCAAGCATCCCATGCACCTCGCCGTGCTCAATGCGGCGGCCGAGCGGGGCGACTGGGGCAAGCCGTTGCCGCAAGGCGTGCATCGCGGCATCGCGCAGTTCATGGGCTACGGCAGCTACTCGGCAGCGACCGCCGAGGTCTCGGTCGACGCCCAAGGCAACGTCAAAGTGCACCGCATGGTGCTGGCGCTCAACTGCGGCCACGCGGTCAATCCCGACCAGATCGCCGCGCAGGTCGAAGGATCGGTGGCCTATGGGCTCAGTGCCACGCTGTTCGGCGAATGCCCGGTGGAAAACGGCCGCATGACCAGCCTCAACTTCGACACCTACCAGCTCGCGCGGCTGGCGGAGATGCCGAAGGTGGAGACGGTGATCGTGCCGACCAACGACTTCTGGGGCGGTGTCGGCGAGCCGACGATCTGCGTCGTGGCGCCGGCGGTCATCAATGCGATCCACGCGGCGACCGGCAAGCCGGTGCGCAGCCTGCCGCTGAAGAACGTGAAGCTCATGCAGACGTAACTGAGACCATCTAGTCTCTGACTAGCAGAATGGCCGGGCAACGCGCCCGGCCATTCTTTGTCTTGTCGATCTCTCCGTCATGCCCGGCACAACGCCTGGCATGATGAGTTCACGCCCTGACCAGCGGCCCCGGCGACTTGCGATAGCTCTTCACGATCGCATCCGCGGTCATATAAGCGAGTGCCTGGATCGTCAGCGTCGGATTGAAGCCGCTCGACGTGCAGAAGTTGGCGCTGCCGACCACGAACAGGTTCGGGATGTCCCAGGTCTGCCCGTATTTGTTGACGACGGATTCCTTCGGGTTGCTGCCCATGCGGACGCCGCCCTGGTGGTGCGAGCCCGGCGAGCCGGGGCTGAACCCCGAAGGCCAGACATGAGCCGCTCCCATGGCGCGGCCGATCTCCGTGATCTTGGCGGTGATGTATTCGAGGCGCTTCGTCTCGTTCGGGCGCCGCCAGTCATACGTCATGCGCGGCGCCGGCAGGCCCCAGGCGTCGCGCACATTGGGATCGAGGTCGAGCGTCTTGTCGGGGTAGGGCAACTCCTCGGTCTGCCCGGTCATCGCCAGGTAGCGGGTGTAGTACTTGGCGTAGAAGTCGCGATAGCCCTCGCCCCAGCGCGGCACGCCGGGCGGTGGCGGCATCGCCAAGGCCGAAGCGATCGGGCCGCCTTCGATGGCGGCCGGATTGGCCGAAATCTGCGAACCGCGAATGAAGCCGAGCCCGCTGTGGTCGAAGTTGTCGGCGTTGAAGTCGTCGATCGTGTGCTTTTGGGCGCTCGGCCCCATGTAGACGTTGATGTGGCGGTCGTCGAACGCCGCGAACACGCGCGTCTGGATATGGGACATCAGATGCCGGCCGAGATGACCGTTCGAATTGGCGAGTCCGTCCGGGAATTTCTCCGTCTTCGACAGCAAGAGCAGCCGCACCGCATCATAGATGAAGGGCGACACGATGACGATCTCGGCCTCGACGGTGTTGTCGGCGGAGCCGTCGGGCCCGTAATACGAGACGCCGGTCGCGCGCCCCGAATTGTCGGTATTGACGCGATAGACCATCGCGTTGGTGAGGAGCTTGAAGTTGCCGGTTGCGTCGGCGTCCGGCAGGTTGGTCACCAGCGTCGATGATTTCGCGGCGATGTGACAGCCAAAACCCTGGCAGTAGCCGCAATAGGCGCAAGCGGGCCGGCCTTTGTAGGGTTGTGACAGGATCGCGCGCGGCGTTGAGAACGGGTGATAGCCGAGCTTCTTGCAGGCGGCCTCGAAGTTGACGCCCACTTGGTCGAGCTGCAGCGCCGGCAGCGGGTAGTCGCGTTGCCGCGGCGCCTCGAAGACATTGCCGCCTGCGATCTTTTTGCCTTGCAGATTTCCGGCCTTGCCCGACACGCCGATCTCATACTCGATACGATCGTAATAAGGCTCGAGCTCGGCGTAGCTCAGGGGCCAGTCGATGACCGACGAGTCCTCCGGGATTGCGTCCTTGCCGTAGCGCTCGATGGTCTGCGAGCGCACCCGGAAATCGTCTTCATGGAAACGCCAGGAAACCGCACCGTAGTGGACGGTGCCGCCGCCGGCCTGGTTGCCATAGCTTTGCGAGCTGATCGCCGTCGCGCGCGATTTGGTGTTGGGGCGCCAGGTGACGGGCTGACGCTTGACGTTCGGGCGCAAGTCCTGCCGCTGGAAGAAGCGGAGCTCGTCCTGGGGGGCGAAATCCTTGGTCGCGAGCCGCGGGCCGCGTTCGAGCCCGACGACCTTGAAGCCTGCTCTGGCGAGTTCGACGGCAAGGATGCCACCGGCCGCGCCGACGCCGACGATGACGACGTCTGTCTTTTCCGTTGCCATCGCTCAAGCCCTCCGTACCGGGGCCCGCGACTGCAGGCCGATGATTTCCTTGCCGGCGTAGGCGTCCTTGCTCAGCATGTCCTCCGTCGAGAAGATCGGGATGGCGCCGGGGAATCCGACCAGCCGCCAGCCGGCGAAATCCTTGTTGCCGCCGTAGATCGGATCGGAAAACATCCCTTCGATCGTGTGGGTGCGCAGCGTGTTGAAGAACGCTTGCGGGCGCGGCCAGCCGAATTCGGTAGCCTTGCCGCTTTCCAGCGCCCTGATCACCTCGTTCTGACGTTCGGCGCCGAGGTTCACGAACGAAGCCTTGTAGGTCTTCTGACAGTACGCTTCGAGCGAGTTCAGCCCGCGCCGGTAGAAGTCCTGCATGTCCTCGTAGTAGCCGGCGAGCGCGAGGTCGATGTAGTTGAGCACGCCCGCGTCCAGTGCACCGGGCTTGCCGGGTGCGCCGGGCATCAGCCGTTCGGTGAAGGCGGCGACGGTGGCGGCGTCGTCCGCATTGAGGAACGCGCCGTGTCCCGTGCTGGGTGAGTGCGGATGAACGGCGGGCTGTGCGGTGCCGCCGTGATCGTGGTGTTGTGCTTGTGCAAGTGACTCGGGGATGACCCCGATACCTGCCCCTGCGACTGCCGTTACCGCCGCGCGCAATAGGAATGCGCGGCGAGCCTCGTCAAGCTCGAGCATGAGTCTCCTCCCTGTATTGACCGGATTCTTTAGGTGCCCCGGTGTTGCATGAGACGGTACGCCGATTTACGTTTACGCGGTAGATGCGAACGCCTCTAAATAGAGAGTGGCTGATATGTCGAGCGCTCAACAGTTGCCGGAACTCAAAGCCTTCATCGCCGATCTGCGCGCGATCTGGTCCGCGAACGCGGAAAACCAGGATCGGATGGAGAAAGCGAAGCCGCTGCTCGAGAAATTCGTCATGCAGCCCGCGGTCAAGGCGCACTCGGCAGACTGGCCGTCGACCGAGGGCCACAAGAACCTGCTGCTCTACGTCGATACCGACTACGACTTCGTCATCAACGCCGTCGTGCGGGTTCCCGGCCGCAAGGGCTCGATCCATGATCACGCCGACGCCTGGGTGCTCTACGGGCTGCTCGACGGCACCGAGAGCCTCGAGCGCTACGACCGCGTCGACGACGGCAGCAAGCCCGGCTACGCCGAGGTGAAGCTCGCGTCGGTGACCACCGGCACGCAGGGCAAGGTCGATCTGGTGCCGCCGCGCGCGATCCATGCCGAGCAGGGCGGCGACACCCGCTCGGTCGCGATCATCGTGCGCAGCCAGAAGCTCGGGCAGGGCACCGTCCTGCAGGGCCGCTACGACCCGGCGGCCAAGACCCGGACCGAGGGCTACGGCCCGACCCAGGTGCCCTACGACCTGGTGGCCTAAATCGGAACCGTCTGTTAGCCCCAGATATTGCGGCTATCCCCTGCGACGGCGCTAATGCTTGGCGCTGCGCGAGCGATATGGTATCGCCCGAGCCGCAGGAGGCGGCCATGGCAGCAATCGACCCGAGCGTAAAAAACCAAGCAACTTCAATGTTTTCGGCGTCGCTTGCGGAAGCCGATCCGGAGATCGCGGACGTCGTCGCCAAGGAGCTCGGTCGCCAGCGCGACGAGATCGAGCTGATCGCGTCCGAGAACATCGTCAGCAAGGCGGTGCTCGAAGCGCAGGGCTCGGTGCTCACCAACAAATACGCGGAAGGGTTGCCCGGCCGGCGCTACTACGGCGGCTGCCAGTACGTGGACATCGCGGAAACGCTGGCGATCGAACGGGTTACCAAGCTTTTCGGATGCAGGTTCGCGAACGTGCAGCCGCATTCCGGCGCGTCCGCGAACGCCGCCGCCTTCATGGCGTTGATGGCGCCGGGCGATACCTTCCTCGGGCTCAATCTCGCGGCCGGCGGCCATCTGACCCATGGCTCGCCGGTCAACCTGTCGGGGCGCTGGTTCAAGCCGGTGCCCTACAGCGTGCGCCGCGACGACCACCGCATTGACATCGACGAGGTGCGCAAGCTCGCGCAGGAGCACCGGCCCAAGGTGATCATCGCCGGCGGGAGCGCCTATCCGCGCGTCATCGATTTCCGCGCCTTCCGCGAAATCGCGGACGAAGTCGGCGCCAAGCTGATGGTCGACATGGCGCATTTCGCCGGACTGGTGGCCGGCGGCGTGCATCCGTCGCCGTTCCCGCATGCGCATGTGGTCACTTCGACCGCGCACAAGACGCTGCGCGGCCCGCGCTCGGGCTTCATCCTCAGTGACGAGGAGGAGCTTGCGAAGAAGATCAACTCGGCGGTGTTCCCCGGCCTGCAAGGCGGTCCGCTGATGCATGTGATCGCCGCGAAGGCGGTGGCGTTCGGCGAGGCGCTGCGGCCGTCGTTCAAGGTCTACGCCAGGAACGTCGTCGAGAACGCCAAGGCGCTGGCCGAGACGCTGAAGTCGAAGGGCTTCGACATCGTCTCCGGCGGCACCGACACGCACCTGATGCTGGTCGACCTGCGCCCGAAGCGGCTGACCGGCAAGGTCGCCGAGGCGGCGCTCGGCCGCGCCTACATCACCTGCAACAAGAACGGCATTCCCTACGATCCCGAGAAGCCGATGATCACGTCGGGCGTCCGGCTCGGCACGCCCGCCGGCACCACGCGCGGTTTCGGCATCGCCGAATTCCGGCAGGTCGGCGAGATGATTGCCGAGGTGATCGACGTGCTCTCGCAAAAGGGCGCCGAGGAAGACGCCCTTGTCGAAGGCGCGGTGCGGGAGCGGGTGAAGGCTTTGGTGAAGCGGTTTCCGATTTATCAGGGGTAGGCCATGCGCTGCCCGAACTGCGCGAGTCTCGATACCCAGGTGAAGGATAGCCGGCCGACGGAGGATAGCTCCGTCATCCGCCGCCGGCGCGTGTGCCTTTCCTGCAATTTCCGCTTCACCACCTTCGAGCGCGTGCAATTGCGCGAGCTGGTCGTGATCAAGCGCAACGGTCGCCGCGTGCCGTTCGACCGCGACAAGCTCTTGCGCTCGGTGCAGATCGCGCTGCGCAAGCGCCCGGTCGAGCCGGAGCGCATCGACCAGGCGGTCTCGAAGATCGTGCGCGAAATGGAAAGCCAGGGTGAGAGCGAAGTGTCGTCGGAAGCCGTCGGCGAACTGGTGATGGAGGCGCTGCGCTCGCTCGACGACGTCGCCTATGTGCGCTTCGCCTCGGTCTACCGCAATTTCCGAGAGGCCAAGGATTTCGAGCAGTTGCTCGGCGAGCTATCGAGCGAGGACGAGCCGAAGCCTGCGCCGGCCCCGCGAAAGTAACGTCTATCCCGTCGCTTCGCGCACGGCCTTTGCCACGTCCTTCGCCTTGTCGAATTCCGCGCGGCGCGCCCTGATCTCGTCGGCGGTGAGGCGTTCGATATTGCAATAGTCGAGCTTCCAGTCGGGATTGCCGCTCCAGGCGAGCGGCGACTGCACGGTCGTGCGCGCGGCCGGCGCCTGCTCAAGCACCTGCAGAGCAAGGTCGAGGGTCGCCGCCTGCGAAGCCGGGTCGCGCGGGCGCCCCGCCGCGTTGCCGAGCGGGAAGTCGGAGAACAACAGGCGCGGCACGCCGACATGCTCGACGATGTCCTTGGCGCAGCCCATCACCACGGTGGCGATGCCGTTCTCCTCCAGCGCGCGGGCGGCGAGGCTCACGCTCTGGTGACAGACCGGGCAGTTGGGCACGAGCAGGACGGCGTCGGCGCCGTCAGCCTTGCAGCGCGCGACCAGCTCCGGGCAGTCAGTCTCGATCGTCGTGCGATGACTGCGATTGGTGGGTAGCCCGTGGAAGCGCGCCGCGACCGAACCGATGCGGCCGCGCGCGGCGGCATCGCGCAGCGCGGGGAGGGGAAAGTAGCTGCCCGGGTCTTCGCCCGTAGTGTGGGCGCGGTCGATGGCGATATGCGAGATGCGGAGATCATGGTCCCGCGCCGCGTCGAGCGAATAGACGCTGTAGAACTTCGCCGCCGCGTTGTAGGGCGCGCCGGGCCCTTGATCGCCCTTGTCGGGCTGGTAGGGCGCCGCCGTGGTGACGAGGGCAATGCGGCATGCGGAGAGCGGCTTGCGCAGCGGCTGGAACGGCACGCTCGTATAGTGCGCCCATTCGTAGGGCGCGCCATAGCCGAGCGCTGCATAGTACGTCCTGATCCGCTGCAGGTAGGGGATCGGCGCGTCGCGGGCCGCAGGAGTTCCGGCGTTGTCCTCGGGCGCGCCCACACTAGTTCTGCATGACGCGCCTCAGGGCATCGATGGTGTCCTTCGGCAGCTTCATGGTGTCGCGCGTGACGGCGTCCATCTGCTCGCCCGTCGCGCCGTCGATCATCAGCTTGCGCTTTTCGGTCGTCGCGATGAATTGCGGATCCTTCATCATCGCCTGAAACGCCGTCCGCAGCGCGGCCACGCGCTCTGGCGGCACGCCGGGCGGGACCAGGATGGAGCGGCCGATCTCGGACGTGCCGGCGAGGACGGCCATCACCTTCTTTCCCTCGTCGCTGGTCGCCAGCTCGGTCATGGTCGGTACCTGCGGCAACATCGAATACCGCTTGAGACCGCTCTGATACAGGAGCACGGCTTTGCCCTGCAGCCATTCCGGATACTGCACAATAATGGCGGGCAGCGATTTACCGCCGTTCACGTCGACTTCGCCGCGCTCGGCTGCGAGCTGAATTTCCGCCGTGCCGCTGTAGCCGGTGACGATCTTGAAGCGGGAGCCGGCATAGGCGTTCAGGGCGCGTGCATAGATGGCCGACGTCGAAGTCGACTGGCCGGCGCCGACGGTGACTTCCCGCTTGCGCGTGTCCTCGAAAGAGGTGAGACCGCTCTTCGGCAGCGCCACCGCCACATCGACCATCGAGACGACACGACCGAGATAGCTGAAGCGGCGCGGGTCGATGCCCATCTTGTCGTCGACCAGCAGGGTCAGCGCGAGCTGCTGAGCGACGGCGCCGAGATGCGTGCCGTCCTGCGGCGCTACCTTGTAAAGGTAGTCGACCGCCTTGAAGCCGCCGGCTCCGGGCATGTTCACCGGGATGACGGTCGGGTTGCCGGGAATGTGGCGGCCGAGAAATTCGCTGACAATCCGCCCGTAGAGGTCGTAGTTGCCACCCGCTCCGTAACCGATGACCACACGTACGGTCTTGCCGCGGTAGAAATCGGCGGCGGACTCCGCCCTTATGGGCGACGACGCCAGAGTCAAAAACGCGGCGATCAATGCGACGAATCTTGCGATGATCATGGTTCCATCCCTACCTGTTTCTTCCACGTCGCCCAGGGTCGGTCGACGTTCTGCGCCTTGAGCTGTTCGAACTCGTTGAGGAAATTGATCGGGCCGCCGAGCATCACCGCCTGCATCTGCAGCTTGGCGTTGACTTCGGTGTAGACCGCGCGAAACACCGCGGTCTTGAGATCGGGGCCGGCGACCGCATTGCCGTGGCCGCGCATCAGCACCACCGAGCCTTTGCCGAGCGCCTGCGCGAGCGACTGGCCGAGCTCGTTGGTGAGCACCAGCATATTGTTCTGCACGCCGGCGTGCTCGCGGATCTCCCAAACCGGCACGCCCTGACCGAGGAAATGGCCGTTGTGGAAGATCGCGCGCAACGGCTTCTCGGTCACGCTGAACGGGATGATGGTCGGGGAATGGCTGTGCACGACCGCGTTGACGTCCGGCCGCACCTTGTAGATCTGGCCATGGATGAAGCGCTCGCGATAAGGCGAGCGGCCGTTGGCGTCGATCGGATTGCTGTCGAGATCGAAGGTGATGATATCCGCGACCGTCACGTCGCGCGGCGCCATCGCCTGCGTCTGCAGATAGCGGTTGGGATTGCGCGGGTCACGTACGCTGACATGGCCGAAGGAGTCGAGCACACCGTTGTCGGCAAGGATGTGGTTGGCCGCCACCAGATCGGTCGCGACCGCCGGATCGAGATCGGCGTAGCCGGCGCCGAGCTTGGCGCCATCCTTGAGCATTTCCGCCATCAGTCCTCGCAGTTGGTTACTCGCCGCTCCACGGAATGGTGGGCTGAATTCTTGTTGTTTTTCGACTGGGCGATGAAACGTTAAAGCGCCCGGCGAAATTTGGTAGCCCATTTCTCGGAACAACTGTTGTTTTCAGGATGAGGGCGCGGCGCAAGCGCGCACCCCCAACGGCGGCAAATCGGAGCGCCGTGGCGCGCCTTCCGGCCACCTTGCTGGCGCCAAGGGGAGGGGCTATCAACCTTGGCTAACAAAAGGGCGCCCGAGGAAACGATGATCCGCCGGACCGGCTTGGTTGGACTGTTGCTCGCTGTCGCCCTTGCCCCGGCCGCCGCCCAGGCCGACGACGTCGCCGATTTCTACAAGGGCAAGACGATGCGTGTCGTGATCGGCACCGGCATCGGCGGGACCTACGGCGTCTACGGGCAACTGGTGGCGCGGCATTTCGGCCGTTTCATCCCGGGCAATCCAACGGTGGTGATGCAGTCGATGCAGGGCGCGGGCGGCTTCACCGCGCTCAACTGGCTCGGCACCGCGGCGCCGCGCGACGGCACCATCGTCACCATCGGCCACATCAATATCGTGCATGAGGGTCTGTTCAACACCGAAGCGAAATTCGATCCGCGCGGCTTCCTCTGGCTCGGGCGCTTCACGAGCTTCGCCTCGGTCGGCGTCGCCAGCAAGAAGTCGGGCGTACGGTCGCTCGCCGACGCCAAGGCGCGCGAAGTCGCGGCCGGCGCGCCGGGCGCGCAGTCGGTGCCGGGGCAGGCGCCGATCATCCTCAACAAGATCGCGGGCACGAAATTCAAGGTCGTCGCCGGCTACCGTTCGACCGGCGAGAGTTTCCTCGCGCTCGAACGCGGCGAGGTCGATCTGGCGGCGACTTCGATGGACGCGCTGCGTTCGTTGCATTGGCCGAAGCTCGAGAGCGGCGAACTCACGCCGATCTTCGTGCAGGGCATCCGGCGGCTGAAGGAATTCCCCGACGCACCGACCTTGGGCGAATTCGGCAACAACGAGGTGGAGAAGGCGTTCCTCGGTGTGTTCAACGTCACCGCGGAGGTCGGCCGTTCGCTGGCGACGCCACCCGGCATTCCGGCCGACCGGCTGGCAGCGCTGCGCAAGGCGTACCAGGCGATGGTCGCCGATCCCGCGTTCCTCGCCGACATCCAGAAGCTCGGCATCGTCCTCGACCTGCTGCCGGGCGCGGAACTGCAGGAGGTGATCGCCGCGTCGATGCGGATGTCGCCGGAGACGCAGGAGCAGGCGCGCAAATTCTACGAGGACCTGTTCAAAGGTCACTAGGAAACAAGCCTATGGGGCTTCCGCGCTCGGCCGCTGTACTTGCCGTATTCCTGAGCGCGCTTGTCTTCGCGCCGGCCGCGCACGCCCAATCCGTCGCGGATTTCTATCGCGGCAAGACCGTCCGCATCATCATCGGCACCAGCATCGGCGGCGCCTATGGCGTGTTCAGCCAGCTCGCGTCCCGCCACATCGGCCGCTTCATCCCGGGCGCGCCGACCGTCATCATTCAGTCGATGCCGGCGGGCGGCGGTCTGGTCGCGCTCAATCACCTCGGCACCGCCGCGCCGCGTGACGGCTCGGTGATTACGCTCATCCACGTCACCGTCGTGCAGGAAGGCCTGTTCAATTCCGCCGCGACCTTTGATCCGGGCGCGTTCCAATGGATCGGGCGGCTGGCGAGCCTCGAATTCCTCGGGCTCGCGTCGCAGAAATCCGGCGTCCGTTCGCTCGACGACGCCCGCAAGCGCGAGGTGGTCGTCGGCGCGCCCGGCCTGACCAATGTGCCGGCGCAGTCGCCGCTGGTCCTCAACCGGATCGCCGGGACGAAATTCAAGCTGATCTCCGGCTATAGCGGCACCGGACAGACCTTCATTGCGCTCGAACGCGGCGAGGTCGATCTGGCGGTCTCATCGCTGGATGGCATCCGCGCGTTGCACTTTGACAAGCTCAAAAGCGGAGAGTTTGTCCCGATCTTCGCGCAGGCCGGCCGCCGTCTGAAGGATTTCCCGAATGTCCCGACGCTGCTCGAGTTTGGCAACAGCGAGGTCGAGAAGGCGTTCCTGAACGTGTTCTCGGTCACCGCCGATATCGGCCGCGCGCTCGCCGCGCCGCCGGGCGTCCCGAAGGATCGCATGGACGCGTTGCGCGGCGCCTTCGAGGCGATGATCGCTGATCCCATCTTCAAGGCCGATATCGCAAAACTGCACATCGACCTTGATCCGATGAGCGGCGCCCAACTTCAGGCCCTGGTCGCGCAGTCCGTCAAGATGTCGGGCGAGACGCGCGCGCAGGCGCGGACGTTCTACGACGACCTGTTCAAGGGCATCAAATAGATCGCTGGAGGGCGTTCGCATGTTCACGGCTCTCATTCGGTGCGCGGTCGCGCTCGCCATTGGCTGTGCCGTTGCGCCGGCGGCGATCGCGCAAACTTGCCAGCGCAGTCCTGGCCGGACCGGCCGATCCGCATGCTGATCAGCTTTCCGCCGGGCGGCAGCTCGGACGCCATCGGGCGCATTGTCCAGCCGGGGCTGGAGAAGCGGCTGGGCCAGCCGATCGTGATCGAGAACCGTCCAGGGGCCGGAGGCATGATCGCGATCGATGCGGTCTCGAAGGCTGCACCCGACGGCTACACCATTGGGCTCGGCGGCGCCGGCGCGCTCGGCGGCAACGTGGCGCTGGGCGAGAAGATGCCCTACGACCCGCGCAAGGACGTCGCGCCGGTGACGGTGCTCTCGGCATCGCCCTTCATCCTGGCGGCGGCGCCGTCGCTCTCCGCTACATCGCTGCAAGACGTCATCGCGCTGGCGAAGCGGGACAAGCTTTCGATCGGGCACGGCGGCAACGGCACGCTGATGCATCTCACCGCCGAGATGTTCAACCAGATGGCCGGCATCAAGCTGCCGATGGTTCCTTATCGCGGCATAGCGCCGGTGGTGACCGACCTGATCGGCGGTCATGTCGCGCTCGGGATCGTCGACCCGCCGTCGGCGGTGGCGGCAATCGAAGGCGGCAAGATCAAAGCAGTGGCGATTTCCTCCGCGAAGCGCTTCCCCCGGCTCAAGGACATCCCGACCTTCGCGGAGCAGGGGCTTCCGGATTTTGAGTCGATCGGCTGGTTCGGGATCATCGCGCCGGCGAAGACGCCGCCCGCGGTGGTCGCGCGGCTGAACAGCGCTCTCGTCGCGGAGCTCAAGGAGCCTTCGGTGGTCGAGCGCATCCGTGCGCTCGGCGCCGAACCGATGCCGCAGACGCCGGCTGAGTTCTCGGCCTTCATCGTGCACGAGATCGACAAGTGGACGAAGGTGGTGGCGGCATCAGGTGGTTTGGCGAAGTGATGTAGGGGTTATTGAGTTCTGGACGTGCTCTAGGCTCCGCTCATTCCCGCGCAAGCGGGAATCCAAAATCTTCTTCTGGTGGCTGGGTCCCCGCTTTCGCGGGGACGAGCGGACAATGAGCTACACCAGCGCCCCGTCGGCGATCTTCTCCCAATCGACCAGGCCGAGGAGCGGTTCGCCCGCACGGTAGCGGCGCAGGTTCTCCGCAAAGATCACGTTGAACCGTTCGGACCCGTCCTTGCCGCAGCCGGCGCTGTGCGGGGAGATCAGCACGTTGTCGAAGGTCCACAGCGGGCTGTCCTTCGGCAACGGCTCGACCGAGGTGACGTCGAGCGCGGCGCCGCCGATGCGCTTCGCGGCAAGCGCGCGGATCAGCGCGTCCTCGTCGACCAGATCGCCGCGGCCGACATTGATGAACAGCGCATCGTCCTTCATGCGCGCGAACTCCGCATCGCCGAACAGGCGGACGGTGTCGGGCTCGACCGGCAGGCAGAGCACGACCGCGTCGCCCTGCGGCAGCACCTCATGCAGTCGATCGCGCGTCACTGCCTGATCGACGGTGGGGCCGGCGCGCCCGGCGCGTGTCACCGTGATGACGCGCATGTCGAAGGCCTTCGCCTTGCGCGCGATCTCCTGCCCGATGGCGCCAAATCCGACGATGACCAGCGTCGCGCCCTCGAGCGTGCGCGAGGTCTCGTGCATCTGGTCCCTGATCCAGTCGCGCGTGCGCCGCGCCGCTTCGATCTCGCGGAACCGCCGGAAACTCGCCAGCAACAGCAGCATGGCATGCTCGGCCACCGTCGGGCCTTTGACCCCGGGCGCGGCGCAGACCGGGATGCCCCGCGGCATGCCGAAGCGGATGCCGCGCTCGATGCCGGCGGTCCAGAACTGGATCCAGCGCAAGTCGTGGCCGTGCGCCATCACGACGCGGCCGACCTCTTCGTCATAGAACCGGTTGTTGGCGATCAGAAGCTCGGCGCCCGGAAGCACGTCGCGCAGCTCGGCGGCGTTCCGCACCGCCGTGGCGTCGAGAACCGGGTGGCTCGCCAGCAGCGGAAACAGCTCGTCCTTGGCGAATTGCTGCATGTAGACAGCGCGGATACGGCCGTTGGTGCTCATGCTGTGTCGCTCTGTCCCGGCTATTCGTAGAACGCGCCGGGAATCGGAACGCCCTTCGATCCCTTGTTGGCCTTGGCCTGCGAGCCGAACGCGCCGCCCTGCGGGTCCTGCCGTCCGCTGTTTTCTGCGGCGGTCGCGCCATCGACGGGCTGCCAGACGTTGCCGATCCGCAATAGCACCAACGGCTCCTCGGAGGCGACCTCGAACTTGTAGAGCGCGCCGGCGGGGATGAGGATGCCCTCGTTGCGGCCGAGCACGCGTTCGGGCTGGTCCGGCTGATAGAAGCGGGCGCGGCCCTGCAGCACGATGAAGGTGTGATCCTCCTTGCCGTGGGCGTGAAACTCGTTCTCGCCGCCTTCGGCGTAGCACTTGATCGCGACGTTCATCGCGCCGGTGTCGGCCTTGCTCGACGCCAGGATGGTATGGCTGCGCCCCTGGCTGAGCAGCGGTGTGCGCAACTTGAAGGTCTGCGCCAGTTTCTCATCGGCCATGTTTCACTCCTGATCGGCGCCGCTTATTTTCCCGAGGAAAGCTGCTTGCCGATCTCGACGACGTCCCGGGGCGTTGCATAGATGCGCCGGACCAGCGTTTCGACGTCCTCGCCCGACATGTGAAAGAGCTCGACCTTCTGCTTTTCCACGTCGGCCAGGAAGGCGGGATCCTTGGCCGTTGCGTCCAGTGCGCGACGAAGGATGTTCACGCGGTCGGCCGGAACGCCGGGCGGCGCAAAAAACGGCCGGCCCATTTGAAGCGGAGCCAGCAGCAGGTCGACGAGCTGGCGATCTTCCGTCGTTTTCGCGAGGTCCACGATCGAGGTCACGTTCGGCAGATCCGGATGCTTCGACAGTCCGAACTGCGCGAGGATGGAAATCTGGTTGTCTTTGACCCAGTGCGCGTATCGCGAGACGATCGAAGTCCCAGCCGAGCCCGCAGCGTCCCTGCACCTCGCCGCGCTCCATCGCGATGTGGACGCCGTTGCTGCCGTTGTAGCCGTGGATCAGGCGTATCTTGGTTCCGGCAATCCGATTGATCAGCTTGGCATGGATCGAGTCCGAGGCCGTCAGCCCGCTGGTGCCCATGACGATTTCCGACTTGCGGATGTCATCCACGGTGCGGAACGGCGATGTGTGCCACGACACACAGACCGGGATCTCGTTGTTGAGGCTGCCGAGCCAGGTGAGCTTCAGCGCGTCGATCATCGTTGCGGTCTCACCGTACAGCGGATCGAAACCGATGTTGCGGATCGTGATGCCGATCGCAGTCCCGTCGGCGGCGGCCACGTTGTAGACGTGGTTCATCGCCTGCCGCCCGCCGCCCGCCGGCATATTGCGATAGACGATCATCGGATTGCCCGGAATGTGCCGGCTCATGTGCCGTCCGAGCAGGCGGCCGTACTGGTCGTAGCCGCCGCCAGTCGGCGTCCCGATATACATGTCGATCTGCTTGCCCTTGTAGAAATCCGCGGCGGGCTGCGCGCCGGCCGGGCCGCAGCCGAGCACGCCGGCGAGCGCGAGCACGATCTCCATGCGTCGCTTGGTCATGAGCATCCTCCCTGGAGGATCGAAAGCGATCGGCCGCTTACCCGCGTGCGGCCATTTTCGCCCGCGCGCCCGGCGCCGGTGACTGCGATCCCTTCGGAAGCTCGAACAGGCCCGGCTTGAGGCCATCCAGGAAGGTCAGCGCCTCCGACGTCTGCACGACATCGGCGTACTTCGCGTTCATGTCGCAGAGGTTGATGGCGTGGCTCGCCTGCGAGCGATCGAAGCAGCCCTCTTCGGCGATCGCGACGCGGTAGTTGAGGCTGAAGGCGTCGAGCACGGTCGCGCGCACGCAGCCGGACGTGGTGGTACCGGTGACGATCACGCTGTCGCAGCCGAGCAGCGTCAGGTAGCTCGCCATGTTGGAGCCGAAGAAGCCGGACGGCTTCTGCTTGTAGATCACGATATCCTGAGGCGCTGGCGCAATCGGCGTGACGATCTCGTTGCCGTCGATGTTCGGCACCAGCGTGTGGACGTCTTCGTTGTTGCGGTTGTTCTTCCAGCTCCAGGAGCCGGAATCCCAATTGTCCTCGCGGCGCACACCGGTGGTGTAGATCACCGGCACGCCCTTCTCGTGGCATTTGTCGATCAGGGAGCGGATATAGGGCAGGGCGGTCCAGGCGTCCTCGCCGCAGGAATTCCGCCAGCGCTTGATCGATTCCAGGATCGGCTCGGGCCGGTCGCCGCAGAACGCCCAGTTGACGTCGATGACGATGAGTGCGGGACGCTTGCCGAAGCCGCCGCGGGTGCCGTAGCCGGACGCGTCGAAGACCGCCCTGTCGCGTTCAGTGAGAAACTTGTTCCAGACGGGCTCCGACATGCGTCCTCCTGTTTGTATTGCTGTTCGTGGCGCTCTTGGGGGCCAAAGCCGGGCGCCAGAATAGGGCAATGAACAGAAAAGGTCGATCATGCCGGAAAGCCGCAGGGGAAGCCGGTTGTGCACCGGCTTCCCCATCCTTCCAGCGAGCCCGAGAGGGACGGCGGTTTAGGCCCGCTGGTCGCTCGTTGCACCGACGACGACCGGTGCGGATTTCGGTTCGGTCAGCTTCACCGCGAGGACCCAGGCCGCCCAGAGGATCAGGAAGAACAGGCTCAGGAAGATCGGCATGCTGATCCAGGGCACGAACTGTTCGATGGTGAGGCAGAGTGCGACGGCGGCAATATCGCCGATGAGCGAAAGGACGATGTAATAGGTGATGAGCTTCATGGTTCTCTCCACGGCGAAGCGCCTGCGATCGACAAGGCTGGCGGCTTTGCTTCGGTCCGCCGGCCGGATCACGGATGTTGGCCGGAACGGCGGTGGATGGACGGAATCAGCGCTCGAGCGTTGCTGAGGTCCGGTCAGGCCGAGGCTGAGGGAGGATTCCGCCCGAAGGCGGAAAAGCACCGACCCGACCGGGTCTCGTTGCATGAGCAGGAGCGCGGTTTATTCACGCGCATACGCGCTGCTCTCGTCGGAGAGCGGGCGCGATCCTGACTCAGGCAGTCGGGGGTGCTCGGGGCGGAGCGGCGCAGGGCCGGTGGGTGGGCCTGATGATGTCGTCCGCGCCGGTGACCGAAGCCCTCAGCGCGGAGTCAGGCCATACAATGGTGGTCGCGATCCGGACGATGCGATCGTCGGGGTTGTCGTCCTGGTCGGCGCGCTGACCGAGTGCGCTGTCAGGGATATCCCGGCTCAAGTCGCCGCGGGCGACCGGGGCGGTCGCGACGTCGGTGTTCCACGACAATGCGCTGGCTTCCGGCCCGCCGATGCTGGTGCCCGGCGTTCCGCACAGGAACGCCAGCGCCAGAAGCGCCGGAAGGAAGCTCAAGAACGCGCGTCGGAGCATGATGTCGCTTGCCGGTTCCGCGGTCGTCAGTCTGGAAGTTTATAGGCGGACTGTAGGCAGGGATGCCACCATCCTGCAAGACCGCGTTCGATCACATTGATGCGCCCAGCGGGTCCGACAGGGGGCTTGCGCGGCGGACGCGACGGCCCTAATCCGCTGCGTTCGAGGTTTGATTACAATGTCTTAGTTGCAAGGCTCTTGGTTCCAAACTTGGGGGATGCCATGACGAACGAGGATCGCGCCGCCCTGGTCGAACTGCTGGACCGCCTCGGTTCCAGCGACGATGCGACGGTCCTCGAGGCGGCCCGGGCGTTGCATCGGAAGGCAGCCGAATCCGGGCTGTCCTGGGACGAACTGCTCCGGCTGGGTCAGGACGACCACGAGACGGTGGCGGAGGACAGTGACGAGGGCCAGGAGGCGCCCGCTGCCAGCCCGGATGCGGCCGACACGGTGCGGCTGATCGACCGCCTGCTGCGCAAGGGCGTGTCGGACAACCTGCGCGAAGACCTCATCGAGATGAAACGCCAGCTCGGCGACGGCGAACTGGACCAGGGAGACCGGCGCTATCTTCGCGCGCTGGCGAAGCGCCTCGGCGTCTGACGCGTCCTACGGCGTTTCCGGCTTGAAGTTCGTCGCCACGCCATTGATGCAATAGCGCAGGCCGGTCGGCGGCGGGCCGTCCGGAAAGACGTGGCCGAGATGGCTGCCGCAGCGGCTGCAATGCACTTCCGTGCGGAGCATTCCGAAGGCGCGATCCTCCGTGGTCTCGACCGATCCGGCGACCGGATCGTTGAAGCTCGGCCAGCCGGTGCCGCTCTCGAATTTCTTGGCCGACACGAACAGCGGCTGCTCGCAGCCGGCGCAAACGAACGTGCCCGCGCGCTTCTCGTAGTTCAGCGCGCAGCTCCCCGGCCGTTCAGTGCCGTGCTCCCGCATGATGTGATACTGCTCGGGCGTCAAAATCTTGCGCCACTCGGCGTCGGTGTGGGTGACCGGGTATTGTTTCGTCTGCATGGCTATCTTCCTCGATGCCTGAAAGCGAGAAGGCGGGAGTTTTTGCTCCCGCCCTCATGTATTCATTGATGGCGGGCGCTTCTAGCCACGCGTGGCCTTGAAGGCGGCGCCGCCCGCGGTGCCTTCCATGGCGTTGCCGTCGACCTTGCCGGTATAGGTGGTTCCGCCGGCGCTGAAGGTGATCTGGTCGCCGGTCAGCTTGCCATCGGCAATCTGCACTTCCTTGCCGCCGATCACGGCCGTTCCGTTGACCACCTGGAAACGCTGCTGCAACCGCAATTCGCCGTTCGGCAGCTTCCAGGTGCCGGCAACGCGGGCCGGGACGATCCAATAATGGGCCGTGCAATACTGGCAGCCGTCAAAGCCGTTGACCGTGGTGTCGGGGCGCCACTCGCCCATGTCGAAGGAATTCGACGCCACGCGGGTGCCGGGCCGCATTTCGAGGATGGTGGGCCGCAGCTTCGCGTTCAGGCTGGTGAGGAGGTACAGCGTGATGACGTTGGCCTTCGAGAAGTCGGTCTTGAAGATGTCGCCGTTGATGAAGGTCGCGCGGTCGCTGACCTTTTCTTTCTCCGCATTGGCCTGCGAGAGCGCCACCATGTCCGGATTGTATTCGACGCCGTAGGCGCGCGCGCCGCGCTTGGCGGCGGCGATCACGGTGCGGCCATCGCCCGAGCCGAGATCGTAGTGGATGTCGTTCGGCGTGATCTTGGCCAGGTCGAGCATCTTCTCGACCAGCGCCTGCGGCGTGGGCACCCAGATGACATCCTTGCCGGCCTGCCCGACCTGCGGCTCGAACGGCTTCTTGGACGGCTGTGCCAGGGCAATGCCCAAGGTCACCGTGGCCGCGAAGCCGGCAATCGCCAGCGACCGGATGACCGATTGTGTGAACCTCATTGATACCTCCGATGAACGCACGGCGCCTTTGCGCCACGCAACGAGACTGCCCGCCGCGGGGGACATTAGCCGGGCATGGCATGGCTGTCAGTAGTCTTGCGGATGCATTTGACGGGGTTGTTACGTGACGTTTTGCGCATGGTTGATGAACTTGCCAAGGCGGCGGAACCGGCACAATCTGGTTCGGAATTGAGCGAGCTGTGACCGCTAAACAGGCGAGCCGATGACCACGCCGCGCCAGATCAAGCTCGGAATGTTTCTGCGCCCCGCGGCGCATCACATCGCCGGATGGCGGCACAAGGACGCCTGGGCCGACGGCGGATTGAATTTTGCGAAATATGTCGAGACCGCCAAGGCGGCGGAACGCGGCCTGTTCGATCTCATGTTCTCCGCCGACGCGCTGACCGGCGAACGCTACGACCGGGAGACGCTGTCGCGCACGACCTATGTGGCCTGGATCGATCCGATGTCGCTGCTCACCGCGCTCGCGCCGGTGACGCAGAACATCGGCCTGGTCTGCACATCGACGACGACCTACGACGAGCCCTATCACATCGCCCGCCGCTTCGCGTCGCTCGATCTGATCAGCGGCGGCCGCTCCGGCTGGAATCTCGTGACCTCGGCCAATGACGCGGAAGCGCAGAATTTCGGCCGCGAGGATCACATGCCGAAGGACGTGCGCTACCGGCGCGCCCGCGAGTTCGTCGAGGTGGTGCGCGGCCTGTGGAACTCGTGGGACGACGACGCCTTCGTGTTCGACAAGGAGGACGGCCGCTTCTACGACCCCGATCGCCGCCACGTGCTCGATCATGTCGGCGAATTCTTCAAGGTGCGGGGACCGCTGACGGTGTCGCGCTCGCCGCAGGGCCAGCCGGTGGTGGTGCAGGCCGGCGCTTCGGACGACGGCCGGCAACTGGCGGCGGAGACCGCCGAGGTCGTGTTCTGCGCGCACCAGTCGGTCGAGGGCGCGCGGCAATATTATCGCGACGTCAAGGAGCGCATGGTGCGCTACGGCCGCGACCCGGACCATCTCAAGGTGATGCCCGGCCTCGGCGTCATGGTCGCGCCGACGCGGCAGGAGGCCGAGGACAAGTATCAGGAGCTGCAGGACCTCATTCATCCCGACGTGGGCGTCAAGCTGCTCTCCAAATATCTGTTCTTCGATCTGACCGGCTACGACATCGACGGTCCGGTGCCGGAGGTGAAGCAGAGCGGGCAGCCGTCGCGCTCCCAGCTCCTGAGCGAGACGGCGCGCGCCGAAGGCCTCACCATCCGCCAGCTCTATCAGCGCATCGCCGGTGGGCGCGGCCATTTCCAGGTTGTCGGCTCGACCAAGGACGTCGTCGATCTGATGGAGGAATGGTTCACCACCGGGGCCGCCGACGGCTTCAACGTCATTCCGCCGTTCTTCCCGAATTCGCTCGACGAGTTCAACGCGCTGGTCGTGCCCGAATTGCAGCGGCGCGGGCTCTACCGCACCGCCTATGAAGGAAAGACGCTGCGCGAGAATCTTGGTCTCCCGCGGCCGGCAAGCCGATACGCGCAAGGCACGACCAAGAGGGAAGCCGCAGAATAGACGACCAACACTACAACAAACAAAATGACTGACGGGAGCGAACGCGATGTCGAGGGCGCTGGGTGCCGCTCTGTTGAGCGCGATGGTTTTTGGTTGCGGCCCGGCCGCGGCCGATACGGTTGCCGATTTCTATCGCGGCAAGCAGATCCGCGTCATCGTGCGGACCACGCCGGGCACCGACTATGATCAGTATTCGCGGCTGATCGCCCGCTACATGGGGAAGCACATCCCCGGGAATCCATCGATGGTCGTGGTCAACATGACCGGCGGCGGCGGCATCATCGCCGCCAACTACATGGCGCAGGTTGCGCCGCGCGACGGCACGGTGATTGGCATCGTCAGCCAGGGGCTGGCCGCCGACCAGGCGCTCGGCATGTCGCCGCAGCTCAAGGCCAACCTGCGTGAGTTCGGCTGGCTTGCCAACGTGAACTACTCGAACCAGTTGCTCGCGGTGTGGCACACCTCGGCGACCAAGACGCTGGAGGATGCGAAGCATCGGGTCACGACCATCGGCACCACCGGCGCGGGCTCGGCGTCGGTGCAGTATCCCGCCTTCTACAATCATTTGCTCGGAACCCGCTTCAAGGTCGTGTTCGGATATCCCGGCGGCGCGCATATCGATCTTGCGATGGAGCGCGGCGAAGTCGAGGGACGCGGCACCAACCCGTATTCGTCCTACATGGCGACCCATCCGGAATGGATTCCGAAGAAGCTGCTGATCCCGCTGGTGCAGGCTGGCGTCGAGAAGGAGCCCGAGCTGCCGCATGTGCCGAACATCCTCGATCTCGAGGTCAAGCCGGAGGACAAGCCGCTGCTGCGCTTCATGGCGAACGCATCGACGGTCGGGCGCCCACTGGCCGCGACACCTGGCGTCCCCGCCGACCGGGTGGCGGCGTTGCGCGCGGCGTTTCGTCGCTATGACGCAAAGATGCCGAGTTCATCGCGGCCGCCAAGAAAGAGAAGCTTGATGTGCGGCCGCAGAGCGGGCAGGCGATAGCGGAGATCGTGGCCGGGATTCTCGATTCCCCGGCCGATATCCGCGAACGGATGAAAGTGGTTCTGCAGCCGCGGCCTGTCGACATCATCGAACAGCCGCCGGGGCCGAAGTAGCGGAACCGAAATGCCAGAGGGAGTGACAATGTCCAGATTTCTTGTTGCGATGTGTGGGGGAGCGATCGTGCTGGGCGGAACGCCCGCCGCGGCCGACGCCGTCGCCGATTTCTATAAAGGCAAGCAGATCCGCATGATCGTGCGAACCACGGTCGGCGGTGACTACGATCAATATTCGCGGCTCGTCGCTCGGTTCATGGGCAAGCACATCCCCGGAAATCCGGCGATCATCGTGGTCAACATGCCGGGGGGCGGCGGCATCACGGCGGCCAACTATATGGCGAATGTTGCGCCAAAGGACGGGACTGTCGTCGGTATCGTGAGCCAGGGGCTCGCGGCCGATCAGGCTCTCGGCAACTCGCCGCAACTCAAGGCCGATCTGCGCGAGTTCAACTGGATCGCCAATGTCGTCTATTCCAATCAGTTGCTGGTGGTGTGGCATAGCTCGCCGACCAAGACGATCGAGGATGCCAAGAACCGCGTGACGACCATCGGCACGACCGGCGCCGGCTCGGCCTCGGTGCAATATCCGGCGTTCTACAACAACGTGCTCGGCACCAAGTTCAAGATCGTGTTTGGCTATCCCGGCGGGCAGTACATCGATCTCGCGATGGAGCGCGGCGAGGTGGAAGGGCGCGGCACCAATCCCTATTCGGGCTGGATGGCGTCGAAGCCGACCTGGATCCCGGAGAAGAAGATCATCCCGTTGATGCAGGCCGGCATCGAAAAGGAGCCGGCGCTGCCCGACGTGCCGCTGATCGTCGACCAGAAAGTGCGCGCCGAGGATCGCCCGCTGCTCCAGTTCATGGCCGACCTGTCGACGGTCGGCAGGCCATTCGCCACCACGCCGGGAGTTCCCGCCGATCGGGTCGCGGCGCTGCGTAAGGCATTCGACGCGACCATCCGCGATCCGGAGTTCATCGCCACGGCCAAGAAAGAGAACATGGAGATCAGGCCGCAATCGGCCGAGGTGCTGACAAAGGTCATCGCCGGGCTGCTCAACTCGCCGCAGGACGTGCGCCAGCGCATGAAAGTCGCGCTGCAGCCGCGCGACGAGCACACCCAGGAAATCAAGGTCGAGAAGAAATAGAACAGTGCCCCTCGCGGCCTGCAAGGGGCGCTGTTCCAATCGCGATCGCGCGTTACATCCAGTAGGGCGGGACCCTGTAGTAGTCGTAGACCTTGCGGCCTTGGTCGCGGTCCCAGGTCCAGTCATCGTCCGAGCTGTATTTCGGCGCGCCCTTGAGCTCCTGCTCGCTGATGTTGACCTCATACCCGCCAAGCTTGGGGTTGTAGGTCAGGCGCGACCACGGCACCGGATAGTGGTCATGGCCGACGCCGAGAAAGCCGCCGAAGCTCATCACCGCATAGGCGACCTTGCCGCTGGTCTTCTCCAGCATGATCCGCTCGATCTGGCCGACCTTGTCGCCATTCGAGCGATAGACGTTGGTCCCTTCGACCTTGTCGCTGCCGATCAGGTCGTGGGATTCGCGCCGTTCGTGACTGCCCGTCATGGGCGTTGCCAGGGGTGTATCCATGTGTGCCTCCTTGTTGGCTTAGAGGGATAACCGGAGGCGCAGCATGTTGGTTCCCGGCGAAACGGCCGGAAACATTGCAACCTATGTTAAGCCGTTCGATCCCGGTCGCTCAGGCGACCTTGCGCTGGTGGGCGAGCCCATCGAGATGCGAGAGCACATCCTCGATATGCATCACGTCGGCATACTTGTGATGCAGGTCGAACAGATTGACCTTGTGCGTGATCATCGAGCGGTCGTAGGTGCATTCCTCGACCACGGTATTGTGGAAGCCGTAGGAATAGGCGTCGACCGTCGAGGCGCGTACGCAGCCTGAGGTGCTTTCGCCGCAGATGATGAGGCTGTCGATGCCCTTCATCTGGAGATGCGCGATCAGCGGCGTGCCGAAGAAGGCCGAGGCGCGTTCCTTGTAGATCACCAGCTCGCCCGCCTGCGGCGCGAGCTCGTCCTTGATGTCGTAGATATCGTCGGCGAGGTCGCTCAGGTTGCGGTTGGTCGACTGCACGCCGCCAGTGTCGACATGGCGGGTGGAATAGATCACCGGCACGCCGGCGTCGCGTGCGGCCGCGAACAGCTTCTGCGTCGGCGGCAGCGCGCGCCATGCATTCTCGCCGCAGGAGCCGGAGAATTCGCGGTCGACCTCGACCACCGGGCGGTTACCGCCGAGATACGCCTTGTTGTAGAGGTCGATCGCGAGCACCGCCGGATTGTTCCCGACAAAGAGCTTGCGGCGGTAGGCCTGGTAGATTTGCAAGGTCTCGGGATCGATCACGTCTTTCCAGCAGTAATCTTCGAAATCGCGTGCCATCATGGGCTCCGGGGTAGGGGGCTCAGACAAGGATAACACAAACCGGGAGGCACGCGATGGATGCAGCGCTGGCGATCGGTCGAATTGTTCTCGTAATCATCTTCATTTTTTCCGGTCTTGGAAAGCTCGTGGATATTTCCGGAACCGCCGCGTATATCGCGCGAAACGGGCTGCCGTTTCCCGAATTGCTGGCGATCGGCGCCGGCATCGGAGAGCTCGCCGGCGGAATCGCGATTGCGGTCGGATGGCAGACGCGGCTTGCCGCCGCCGGCCTGATCCTGTTCACCGCGGTTGCCGCGTTCTTCTTCCACGACTTCTGGAATCTACCGGCGGGCGCCGAGCGCGCCAATCAAATGATCCACGCCATGAAGAATCTGTCCATGATCGGCGGGCTCATCGTGCTGGCGGTCGCCGGGGCGGGGCGATTTTCGTTCGACGGTCGCGAGCGCTGAGACGCGCGGCGCCACTCGCATCGTCCGTTTGTTCTATTTCCCGCGCGTGGCGCTCCAGCCGGTCGACGTCTGGCTGACGCCCTCGATCGCGTTGCCGTTCACGCGGCCGACATAGCGGGCGTCACCCGCGATGAAGCTGATGGTCTCGCCGATCACCTTGCCGTCGGTGATGTTCATGGTCGAGTTCCCGGTGCGCAGCGTGCCGTAGAGCGTCTGGTAGGTCTGATCGAGCCGCAGGTCGCCGTTCGGCAGCTTCCAGGTGCCTTCGACCTTGGCCGGCACGATCCACAAATGCGCGCGGCAATAGGACGTGCACTCGCCCTGCGCTTCGACCGTCTGCTCCGGACGCCAGTCGCCCATGTCGAAGGAGTTCGACACCACGCGCGTGCCCGGCCGCATGTCGAGGATCTTCGGCCGCAGCTTGAGATTGATGCTGGGCAGCAGGAACATCGTGATGACATTGGCCTTGGAGAAATCGGTGGCGAACAGGTCGGCCTGCATGAAGGTCGCCATCTCGCTGACGCCTGCGTTCCTTCGCATTGCGGCGCGACAGCTCCACCATGTCGGGATTGTATTCGACGCCGATCGCGCGCGTGCCGCGCTTCGCCGCGGTGATGACGGTGCGGCCGTCGCCGGAGCCGAGGTCCATCAAGAGGTCCGACGGCTTGACCTGCGCGAGGTCGAGCATGCGGTCGACCAGCGCCTGTGCGGTCGGGACCCATATCACGTCCTTGCCGGCTTGCCCGACGCGCGGCTCGAACGGCGCATTCGGCTCGGCCAGCGCAAGGCTTGCCGCAACGATCGCTACTGCCGCGACCGGCAGCGAAAACGCAAATGACCGCGAAAATCTCATGGCGTCCTCCATGAATGCGAAAGCGGTTAGGGCAAAGCCGGTCCGCCGATGTGCAAGATCAGGCGGGAGCCAACGCTCCCGCCCGCATTGTCGCAGTCCCGCCGTCGTTAGCGCGTGGCGCGCCAGCCCGACGAGCTTTGAGCGATGCCTTCGATGGTGTTGCCGCTCACGCGGCCGGTGTATTGCGTCGTTCCGGCGGTGAAGGTGATCTGGTCGCCGATCACCTTGCCGGTGCCGATGTTCATGTTGCTCGCGCCCATCCGCAGCGTACCGGTGACAATCTGGTACTTCTGCTCAAGCGTCAGCTCGCCGCCATCGGGCAGCTTCCAGGTGCCGCCCACCTTGGCGGGAACGATCCAGAGATGCGCACGGCACCATGACGTGCATTCCGGGCCGGCCTGGATCGTCTGATCGGGCGTCCAGTCGCCCATGTCGAACGAATTCGACACGATGCGCGTGCCGGGGCGCAGATCGAGAATCTTCGGACGCAGACGAAGATTGATGTCCGGCAGCAGGAACAGGGTGATGACGTTCGCCTTCGAGATGTCGGCCGCGAACAGGTCGCCCTCGATGAACGTGGCGCGGTCGCTTACGCCGGCAGCCTTGGCATTCTCGCGCGCCAGAGCGACCATGTTCGGATTGAATTCGACGCCGACGGCGGTCGCGCCGCGCTTGGCCGCCGTGATGACGGTGCGGCCGTCGCCCGAACCGAGGTCCATGTGGAAGTCGTCCGGGGTCAGCTTGGCGATGTCGAGCATCCGGTCGACCAGCGCCTGCGGCGACGGCACCCAGACTACGTCCTTGCCCGGCTGGCCGACGCGCGGCTCGAATTTTTCGGCGACCGCTGCACCGACCACGATGACGACCGCCAAGCACGAAAGCGCCAGCGATCGCGCGAAAGACTGCGATACACTCATTACTACGATCTCCAATAAACGCGCGACGCCATGGGTCACGCCGAGGGGGAACTGCCGTCCGGGCGGGACATTAGCGACCCCCGAAAGCTTTGTCAGTATGGATACGGGGCACGGGCGGCGCGCGCGCGTTTACGCTATTTTTCCGCAGCTCCAAAGGGTTGGGAGCGGCCATTGATGCGACAGCGTCCCCCGGTCGCGCGCGCATTTGCCCCGGCCGCAGGTCACGGCGCGCTCTTGGAGCAGGATCGAAAAAGAGACATTCTTGATCGGGAAAACGGATGGCGGCGGCGCCGTGCGCCGCATGACGACAGAGGGAAGGACAACAGGATGCAGGTGAACGTTCGTGCGGGTGTCGCCATTGCCGCCATCGCCGCCGCGGCAAGCGTTGCGACACCGGCCGCGGCGCAGCCGGCGGTCGAGCAGTTCTACAAGGGCAAGAGCATCGATGTGATCATCGGCTACCCGCCCGCCGGCTCCAACGACACCTATGCGCGGGCGCTCGCACGCCACATCGGCAAGCACATCCCCGGACGTCCCAATGTGGTGCCGAAGAACATGCCGGGCGCCGGCAGCTTCCTCGCGGTCAACAATGTCTACGGCGTTGCGCCCAAGGACGGCACCGTGCTTGCGATCGGCGCGCCGACGATTGCGCTCGACGAGCGGCTCGGCACCGCCAATGTGCGCTTCAAGACCGCCGAGCTTGGCTGGGTCGGCCGCGTCGATTCGCTGATCAACATCGTGTTCATGTGGCACACGTCGAAGGTGAAGACCTTCGCGGACGCGCAGAAATACGAATCGACGCTGTCGGGAACGGGCGCCGGCTCGACGGTGTCGATCTATCCGACCGTCATGAACAACGTGTTCGCGACCAAGTTCAAGCTGATCATGGGCTACAAGGGCTCGGCCGAGGCGCAGCTCGCGGTCGAGCGCGGCGAGGTCGAGGGCCACTCGACCTCCTGGACCGCGGTGAAGGTCAGCCATCCGGACTGGTGGCCGAAGAAGACAATCTCGATTCTCGTCCAGTTCTCGCTCAATCGGCATCCGGAGCTGCCTGAAATTCCGACTGCGGTCGATCTTGCGCGCAACGAAGAGGAGAAGCAGGTGCTGAGCGCCATCATGGTGGCGGCCGAAGTCGGCTCGGCCTTTTTCACCACGCCGGGTGTACCGCCGGAGCGGTTGGCCGCGCTGCGGCGCGCCTTCGATGCCACGATGAAGGATCCGGAATTCCTGGCCGATGCCGCCAAGACCAAGCTGACGGTCGGCCCGATGGCCGGGGAGACGCTGCAGAAGCTGATCACCACCGTCAGCAACCTCTCGCCTGAGATGCTGGCGAAGGTGCGCACCGCCTACGTGACGGGGCAACAGTAAGGCCACACTTGTTGACGGTGTTAACGGCGGTAGCCGGATAACACAGTTTCGCCATCGGGTTCTGGCAGTGTTGCAGCGGGTGGCGGCGCTCCGCGCGTTGCCGGGGAAAATCGTTTCTGGGGGGCCGGTCAATTCATGACCCGGACGCTTTTCCGTACGTTCTTGGCGTTGGTGGTGGCGTTGACGTTCGGCGTGCAGAACGCGCCGGCGCAATGCATTTCCGTGACGTGTCCGCCCCCCAACCCGACGCCGACACCGCAGCCGTCCGGCGGCTCGGACTCCAACCGCAACGTCATCTGGTACGTCGTCGGCGGCGTTGCAGCCGTCGCAATCGGTGCCTTCGTCGCGTCGCGGTTGTTTCCGACGCCCGAACGCGGTCTGCCGCCGCTGGAGCCGCCGTCCGGCGGAACCGCCGGCGATCCGCCGCCGGTGACGCCCGTCAACCTGCCGCCGCCGGGCGGCGGTGGCGGCGGGAGCGCCGGCAAGGGCAAGAGCAGCGGCGTGTCCAAGACCACGCCGGTCGCGCGCAAGGGCTTCAACCTCCCGCCGCCCGGCGCGCCGTTCGTGCCCAACGAGGTCATCCTCGACGTCCCGCCGAGCGTGTCGGAGAGTCAGCTCAACGCGATCGCCGCGCGTCACGCGATGACCCGCATGGAGACGCAGACCTTCCGGCTCACCGGACGCCGGCTGTTTCGCTGGCGGATCGACGGCGGCACCAGCGTTCCCGACATGATCCGTAGCGTCTCGCGTGAGAACCAGGTCGCCGGTGCGCAAGCGAACTTCCTGTTTACGCTGGCGCAGGACCCGCTCCCGCAGATGAATGCCGATCAGTATGCGCCGGAGCGCCTCAACCTGCCCGAGGCGCACAAGCTCGCGACCGGCAGCCGCGTGCTGGTGGCGGTGATCGATTCCGGCATCGACGCCTCGCATGAGGACCTTGCCGGCGCAATCGTCCGCAGCTTCAACGCCGCTGCCGCCAACGGTTCAGCGGGCGATGGCGATCCGCATCCGCATGGCACCGGCATGGCCGGTGCGATCGCGGCGCGGCGCAACGTGCTCGGGACCGCGCCGCGCGTCGGCGTGCTGGCGGTGCGGGCGTTCGATCCGCGCACTGCAAGCGGCGAGGGCACCACCTTCAACATCATCAAGGGCCTCGAGTGGGCGGCCGAGAACGGCGCGCGGATCGTGAATATGAGCTTTGCCGGCCCGGCCGATCCGCGCCTCGCCGATACGCTCGATCGCATGGCGAAGCGGGGCATCGTGCTGATCGCGGCCGCCGGCAACGCCGGCCCGAACTCGCCGCCGCTTTATCCCGCGGCCGACCGCAACGTCATTGCGGTGACGGCGACCGATATGGATGATCGGCTCTATAGCTGGCGCCAATCGCGGCGCCCACATCGCGGTGGCGGCGCCGGGGGTCGACGTCCTCGTTCCGTCGCCGGGCGGCGCCTACCAGTTCACCACCGGCACGTCGGTCGCGGCCGCCCACGTCAGCGGGGTCGTGGCGCTGCTGATCGAGCGCAACCCGAAGCTGACCCCCGGCGACGTCCGCCGGATCCTGACGCGGACCGCCAAGTCGCTGGGCCCGCGCGAGCGCTCCGGGGCCGGCCTCGTCAACGCCTATCAGGCCGTCTCCAACGCCTCGTCCCGCGAAGCCGCTGCACCCGCGGCAAAGGCGAAGGCGCAAGCGCGCTAAGCCCGCCAAACGTCGGGGCGGCATTTCCTGGCATCGCGAATTGGCTGTTAATTCAATGCCCAAAACACCGTGAGCAAAATCGTGGTCAGGAGTGTCGAAATCACGAGTGAAAGAATTGCGATTTTCACAATTTCCCAACGTGACATGTAAATTCCAATCCCCCAGCCTTCTTGACGTAGTCGGGCGCGGTGGGACCGTCTTGTTTTTCTCTGCCAAACTCTTGATCGAACTTGCCAGTCCGCGCTGGCAGGGCCGTTCGGTGGAGTACAACAAGCTCGCCATTCACAAGCTCCGTGAGCGGGCCTCGCCGGTGCAGACGCAATGGCTCGGGCGCGGCGACGTGAAAATCCCGCGCAAGCTCGCGCGCCCGCGTTTCACGACGAAATACCACGAGCAGTTCTTGGATTAGGTGATTTAGCGCCTGGGCTACGCGCTTTAGCCAAACAGGCTGAACACTGCGGCAATCAAGGCGGCGATGGCTGCGAATATCGCAAAGATAACGGTGGCGATGGCATCCAGCACCATCTCGATCACGTCCGACACAGTGCTCGCCGCAATAAGGATGACGCCAAAACCCGAACTGATGAGCAAGGAGGTGACAAGGGTAAAGGCCATGACCCACAACACCAAAAAGACAATGATGCTTGCCATCACACAAGCCGCAATGCGCCGAACCGGACTGCTGGTCGACGCGGCCTTGCGGTTGTTTGATCTGGCGCGTTCATGGCGGCTCCTGGGCACCTCGTCAGGCCGGATTGTTGCGTCGGATGTCTATCCGCCGACCTCGTTTGCATCATACACAGTCATCGTGGCGCCGGCCATCGTACGCCGTAAGCACCGCACAGATTTTGCTACGCAAACGGACGCGATGTTATGCCGAGCGGGTCGGACGCGGGCTGCGCTCGGCGAGCTCCATCATCTTGTGGATGAGCCGCTCCGTCATGTCGCGCTTGGTCGCCGCCGCGGCGGGATCGTCCCAGAGATTGTCCAGCTCGAGCGGATCGTTTGCGAGATCGTACAGCTCGCCCCACGGCACGCCACGGTAGTAGGTGATCCTGATGGCGCTGATCGACCAGCGTGCGCATCGCCATCTCGCCGGTGGTGCCATGCAGCGGCCGCTGCGAGCCGTATTCGATCAGGATCCCGTCATGGCCTTCGCCGCCGGTCATCGCCGGTAGCGCGCTCTTCCCCTGGATGCCGTTGTAGGGCTCGATGCGCGCGTGATCGAGCATGGTCGCCGCGATATCGAGCGTGCCGGCGAGTGCGCCGGTGCGCGTGCCCGCGCGCGCGCCGTCCGGCTCGGCCCAGATGAACGGCACGCGGATGAGCCCGCGATAGGCGTAGTTGCCTTTCAGCATGAGCTGGTGGTCGCCCATCAGGTCGCCATGGTCGCTGGTGAAGACCACCACGGTGTCCTTCGCGAGGCCTAGCTCGTCGAGGCGCTTGAGGATCTTCGCGATGCCGTCGTCGATCATGGTGATCATGCCGTAGGTCAGCGCGATCGCTTCACGGGTCTCGCGCTCGTTGACCGCAAACGCGGGCTGCGAGTTGGCGACGCGCGTTCCGTTGTCGCGCGCGGCGTGCAGCGCGGCCGCGTGCGGCGGCTGCGGCCGGTTGCCGATATGGAACGCGGCCGGCAGCTCCATGTCCGACGGCTTGTACATGTCCCAGTAGCGGCCGGGCGGCGTGAACGGATGGTGAGGATCGGGAAACGAGCATTGCAGGAAGAACGGCTTGTCGTCTCCGGCGCGCGCGTGGCCGTCGAGATAAGCGAGCGTGCGCTCGATCACATACGACGTCGGATAGAGCTCCTCCGGCAGCGCGGTGCGCCAGGCCTGCGGCAGCACGTAGTCGTGGGCAAGCTGGTTCTCCGGCCCGCGCAGCTTGTCGCCGTCGGGCCGGCGCTCGCGCAGCCACTGCGTATAGTGCCCTTGCACGCGCGTGGAATGCTGCGAGCACAGCTCGACGTGATCGAAGCCGTAATAGGGCCGCTGAAGGTCGTGCGCCGGATTGGCGGCGAAGGTCTTGGCGTTCTCCTGGTCGTAGATCGGGTCGCCGCGATCTTCCTTGTCGGCCTCGTCGAATCCCTTGGGCGCCGCGACGTAGCCGGCGGGCGTCTCCGGTTTCTTTGCGGACGGCGGCACACCGCCGAAATTCTGCAGATGGCTCTTGCCGATCAGCGCCGTGCGCCAGTTGTTGAGGCGCAGCATCTCGATGAAGGTGTTGGCGGTCAGGGACAGAGAAATGCCGTTGATGCGCACGCCATGCAGCGACGGCATCCGCCCGGTCGCGAGCGTCGCGCGGTTGGGCTGGCAGACCGGGCTCGCGACATAGAAATTGTCGAACGTGACGCCGCGGGCGGCGATCTTGTCGATGGCCGGCGTGCGCACGGTGCGGTTGCCGTAGCAGCCGAGATGGTCGGCGCGGAGCTGGTCGCAGATGAAGAAAAGGACGTTGGGACGCGACGCCATGGTGCTCGTTTCTTAAGGATGTTGCGATGCGGTATCGTGGTGCGGGATGCGTAGTTGACCGGATGGCAATGTCGGATGCAACAAGGCTCACATGACCGCCGCCTCCGATGACGAACGCTTCATGGCGCTGGCGCTGGCGCTGGGCCGCCGCGGCCTTGGGCGCACCTGGCCCAACCCGGCGGTCGGCGCGGTGGTGGTGCGCGACGATGGCGCGGGGCCGGTGATCGTCGGACGCGGCTGGACCCAGCCGGGCGGCCGGCCGCATGCGGAGACCGAGGCGCTCGGCCGGGCCGGCGCTGCCGCGCGCGGCGCAACGCTCTATGTGACGCTTGAGCCGTGCTCGCATCACGGCAAGACCCCGCCGTGCGCCGACGCCATCATCAAGGCCGGTGTTGCGCGGGTGGTGTCGGCGCTCGCCGATCCCAATCCGGAGGTTGCCGGCGCCGGCCATTGGCGGATGGCTGAGAATGGGGTGACGGTCGAGGTCGGCATCGGCGCCGATGAAGCGCGGCACGACAATGCCGGTCACATCCGGCGTATGACCCACGGACGGCCGCACACCATCCTCAAGCTCGCCGTCTCCGCCGACGGCAAGGCCGGACTGTCGGGGCGGCGACCGGTGCAGATCACCGGCTCGGCCGTGCGCAACCATGTCCATCAGATGCGCGCGACCAGCGATGCGGTTCTGACCGGCATCGGCACGGCGCTGTCCGACGATCCGCTGCTGACCTGCCGCTTGCCCGGGATGGCGGATCGTTCGCCGGTGCGGGTCGTGCTCGACAGCGGATTGCGGCTGCCGCTCGATGGCCGGCTGGTCGCGACCGCGCGCGAAGTGCCGCTCTGGGTCGTCACCGGTGACGGCGCGCCGAAGGATCGCGAGCAGGCCTTGCAAGCGCGTGGCGCCGAGGTGCTGCGCGTTGGCTCAGCAGCCAGGCTCGATCTCGGCGCGGCTCTGAACGCGCTCGCCGGGCGAGGGATCACCCGGCTGATGATCGAGGCCGGGCCGATCGTATCGGCGGCCTTCGTGAAGGCCGACCTGGTCGACGAGGCGGTGGTGTTCCGCTCGCCCAATGCCATCGGGCCGGACGGGATCGATGCCCTGGAAGGGCTGCCGCTCGCCGCATTGACCGCGTCGCCGCGGCTCTCCATGAAGGGCACGGAAATGGCCGGAACCGATACGGTCGAACGCTTTGGCCGCGAGGAGTAGTTAATGTCGCACGATCCCAAGCATCCGCACGGCCATTCGCACGGCCATTCGCACGATCATTCCCACGATCATGGTCACAGCCACGATCACGGGCATGACCATCACCACGATCATGAGCACGACCATGATCATCACCACCACGATCACGGGCCCGACTGGCATTCCCATCGCTATGTCGACGACTGGATCGCGCGCGATGCGCGCCGCATGGCCGAGCGCATGCCGATCCTGGAGGCGCTGATCGCGGCGGTGCCGTTTCCTTCCGATGCCCAGATCGACGTGCTCGATGTCGGCGGCGGTCATGGAGCGGTCACCGAGGCGGTGCTCGATGCGTTTCCGGCGGCGCGGCTGACCCTGCAGGATTTCTCCGAGCCCATGCTGGCGCGCGCCCGCGAAAGGTTTTCAACGCACGACCGCGCGATCAAATACGTGCAATGCGATCTCAGCGATCCGACCTGGCCGCAGCAGGCCGGCGGGCCGTTCGACCTCGTCGTCTCCGGCGAAGCGATCCACCATCTTGAGAACCTTGCCGCCATGGCGGCCTGCTACGAGGCCGTGCACGGGCTGCTGAAGCCCGGCGGCTGCTTCCTCGACTACGATCTTTTCGACCAGTTCGGCGGCGTGCCGCTGCACCAGCATTCGATGAAGGTCGCGGGCTTCAAGGCCGCCGATCCGGTCTGGCACAAGCATCCGACCGCCGTGGTCAAGGCCGTGAAGTGAGGCCTCGATGCCGGTCAGCCGCAGCAACGGGGTCGACATCTGGTACGAGGTGAAGGGCGACGGCCCGGCGATGGTGCTCGTCCACGCCAATCCGTTCGACCATGATCTGTGGATGTACCAGAGCGCGCATTTCTCGACCTGGTTCAAGGTGATCGGGATCGACATCCGCGGCTATGGGCGTTCCAGCAAGGTGACGACGCCGTATTCGCTCAAGGACATGGCCGACGACGTGGTCGGCGTCATGCGCGACCTTGAGATCTCGCGCGCGGTGCTGGGCGGCTGCAGCGTCGGCTCCTCGATTGCGCTGCTGCTCGCGCTCGATCATCCGGAGCTGTTCGACGCGGTGTTCCTGGTCGGCGGCAACAGCGCATCGAGCTCGCGCTACCAGAGCCGCATCGACGGCTACCGCAAGGATCTCGGCGACTACCACATCAGGCATCTGCGCGAGCTGGTCGCGCCGGCCTTCGCCGACAGCCATCTCGGCAAACATCTTCTCAACATGTGGGTCGAACGCGAGCCGCGGCTGAAGGGCGAGGCGATCGCGCAGGTCTTCATGGCCGGCAACCACACCGCGACCACCGACCGCCTCGGCACCATGAAAGTGCCGACGCTGGTCATCAACGGCGAGCTCGACCATTCGCTGCCCGCCGGAAAGACGACGGCGAGCCTCACGCCCGGCGCGGCGCACAAGGTGTTGCCCGGCACCGGCCATGCCTGCTGCCTCGAAGACCCCGCCGGCTTCGACGCCCTGGTGATCGATTTCCTGCAAGCGCGTAAGCTGATGCCCGCGCTGTGAGGCATATGACATGTTCACCGGAATAGTGACCGACATCGGCGACGTGGTTGCGGTGCGCGCCCGCGGCGAGGGGCTGCACCGGATCAAGATCGCCTGCAGCTATCCGCGCGCCTCGATCGTCGAGGGCGCCTCGATCGCCTGCTCCGGCGTGTGCCTGACCGTCGTCGGCATCGGCGAGGAAGACGGCCGCACCTGGTTCTCGGTCGATGCCGCCGCCGAGACGCTGCGGCTCACCACCGTCGGCGACTGGCGGCACGGCACGAAGATCAATCTGGAACGCGCGCTGAAAGTCGGCGACGAGCTTGGCGGCCACATCGTCGCCGGCCACGTCGACGGGCTCGCGACGCTCGTTCAGCGCGAGGACCTGACCGAGATGGCGCGGCTGACGCTGCGGGCGCCGGCGCCGCTCGCCCGCTTCATCGCGCCGAAAGGGCTCGGTGACGCTCGACGGCGTGTCGCTGACCGTCAACGAAGTCGACGGCGACGCCTTCACGGTGCTGATCATCCCGCACACGCTGAAGGTGACGACGCTCGGCGACCTTGCGGCCGGCGACGAGGTCAACCTCGAAGTCGACCTGATGGCCCGCTACGCGGCGCGGCTGATGGAGCCGCACTGAGCTTTGTTGGAGCATGATCTTTATCCGAAAACCGGTTCCCACTTTTCGGGATCATGCTCAGTTCGTCGCCTGCAGGTAGCCCTGGACGTCGTCTTCCAGCAGCAGCCGCTCCTGCACCAGTTGCGCGCGGTCTGCTCGATGATGGCCGCGCGCGCGGCGGCGGTCGGATAGCGCTCCTCGAGCGACAGCCGCGGGTCGTTCGCCTTCATGCGCTCTTCGCGGGTCTTGGCGAACGGCAGCATCGATCCGAAATTGCCGCACAGCCCGCCTTCGCCGAAGCCGGTCTTGCGCACGTTCCATCCGAGATGGGTCGCGACCGGCGCGACCAGCGTCGGCAGCCGGATGCCGGCGACGGCGTTGCCGTCGGCGTCGACCTTCGGCACGAACACCGGATAGGCGGTCTTCTTCACCGGCGGCATCGCGTCGTGATCCACGACCGTCGGCTGATGCACGAGGCCGCCGTATTTGAAGCCCGGAACGGTCGGGAAGCTCTTGGCGTTCTCGGCGGGCGTCACCAGCGTGCCGTCGGCGCGGCTCGGATAGCGGCTCGCGGGCGGCGCGGTCCCGTCGGCCGTCCACGCTTTCCAGCGCAACGAGCAGCGCCCGCAGCACCGGTCCGGCATAGAGCGGATTGGTCGGATAGGTGCAGAGCGGGTTCATGCCGGACTTGGCGCCCGCCGCCGCGGCATGCTGCAGGCTCGCGAGATAATAGAGCCGCACATTGTCGGGCATGGCGAGCGGCTCGCCCTTGGTGTCGGTCGCCACCAGCGAACCGAACGACTGGTAGAATTCCAGGTCGGTGTCGGTCTGCATGATCTTCGGGCAGTTCTTCGCCGCGCTGCAGCGCGCGAGCCAGCCGTCGGTGCGGCCGGTGACCGCGTCCGTCGTCACCGGATAAGTGAACGGGAACGCGGTGCCGGGATAGAGCGTCTCGCCATGCTCCTGCATGTTCCGGCCGGGCTGCGCGAAACGGTAGTTGGTGAACATCTTCTTGCCGGCGGCGATGTGCGGCATCAGCCCGTCGAACACCATGCGGCCGGCTTCGTCTTCGTTGAAGCCGAAATACAGGAAGTCGTGCAGGAAGCGCCCGCTCTGCGAGACGCCGAGCGAGACCGCGTAGTCGATGCGGCCGGCGACCGGATTGGCCGTGCCGGCTGCGTCGGCGGTTTCGCGGCGCAGGAACGACACGAGGTCGCGCGTCGCGGCGAAGCCCATTCCCATGACCTTGGGATCTTTCGCCTGATAGATCAGCTCGTAGATCGCGCCGGCATCGAAACCGGCGGGACGCTTGATCGAGACCTTGTCCGGGCCGTCAAAGGTGAAGCTCAGGTCGGCCGGCGTGACGCGCGGATCGGTCTCGCGCTGGCGCACCGTCAGCGTCGCCTTGGCCGGATCGAGATCGGCGGCCGGATAGGTGAGCTCTCCGACGGCGGGATTGCGGGTGTGGTCGAAAATGAATTCTTCGCGCGAGACGCCGGTGATGTTCGGCACCACCGGAACCGAGATGGTCTTCCAGGCGGCGCGCGGGCCGAGGTCGCCCTGCCAGCCGCTGATCACCACGGTGTAGCCGCGGTTCATCAGGAAGCCGTTGCCGGCGGCGGACGCCTTGGAGAAATCGTTGCCGGCCGGGGCGTCGTTGAAATAGGAGATCGCGCGCTGGCCGCCGCGATTGACGACGTCATAGAGCAGCCGGCGGTTGCCGTTCGCGGCATTGGTGGGCCTCAGGATTTCGACTTCGGCCGTCGCCTCCACCAGACCCTGCGCGTTGCGGGGCGCGCGGTCGAGATCGACGATGATGGTGTTGTGCGGGTCGGTCGGCGACAGCGCCACGGTCGCGCGGGCGATGATCCGGTCGTAGGTGCCGACCGATCCGAAAACGCGGCCCTCGAAAGCGGGCTCGATCCGGACGATCTCGAATTTGACGACCTTGGCGGTCGCGTCGCCGTTCGATCCGCACAGCCCGGCGATCAGAGCAAGTCCTGCCAGCCAATACCGCATCGCGTGCCTCCCTTATGTCTTTGTCCGGCCTTGTCGCGGCCGGCTTCCTTCAACTCTAGGCAAAAATCGACATTCCTGCCAGTCGCAGGCCGCCCTTGCGGCTATGGCGATCCGCTTGTACTGACTTCGCAAATACCTGGAGATACGGAATGGCCGAGCCGCGCCGGACGACCGGCACCGATGCAGGCGACCTCGCGGGCGCGCGCCTCCTGATCGTGGAGGCGCGCTTCTACGACGACATCGCCGACGCGCTGCTGGCCGGCGCCGCCCGCGCCATCCAGGCGGCGGGCTGCACCTATGAGCGCGTGAGCGTGCCGGGCTCGCTGGAAGTGCCGCCCGCGATCGCGATCGCGCTCGATGCCGCCGAACGCGCCGGCAAGCCGTTCGACGGCGCGGTCGGGCTCGGCTGCGTCATTCGCGGCGAGACGTTGCATTTCGAGATCGTGTCGTTCGAGTCGGCGCGCGCGCTGATGGACCTGTCGGTGGCGCAGCGCATCCCGATCGGCAACGGCATCATCACCGTGGACACCGATGCGCAGGCGCGCGAACGCGCGCTGATGGACAAGGGCGACAAGGGCGGCGATGCCGCGCGCGCGGCGCTCGCGCTTATCCGCCTCAAGCGTCAGGCCGGATAGCACATGGCCCAGGGTCCATCATCCGAGGAGCGCAAGGCCAACCGGCGCGGCGCGGCGCGGCTTGCCGCGGTGCAGGCGCTGTATCAGATGGACATCGCGTCGACCGGACTGAACGAGATCCTGGCCGAGTTCGAGAGCCACTGGATCGGCCGCGAGGTCGAAGGCGAGCAATACCTGCCGGCCGAGGCCGCCTTCTTCCGCGACGTGGTCGGCGGCGTGGTGCGCGAACAGCGCAAGCTCGATCCGCTGATCGACGACGCCCTGGCGAAGACCTGGCCGCTCAAGCGCATCGAGGCGATCCTGCGCGCGGTGCTGCGCGCCGGCGCCTACGAACTCGACCATCGCCGCGACGTGCCGGCGCGGGTCGTGGTCTCGGAGTATGTCGACATCGCGCATGCCTTCGTCGAGCGCGACGAGACCGGCATGGTCAATGCGGTGCTCGACCAGATCGCGCGCAAGCTTCGCGGCGGCGAATTCGAGCGGGCAGGGTAGGGCGATGGCCGGCGAACCGAAATCGGCCGAAGATCGTTTGATCGCGACCTATTTCCGTCCGTTCGCCACCCATCCGGGCGCGCTTGGCCTGACCGACGATGCCGCGGTGATCGCGCCGCCGCCGGGTCACGACCTCGTGCTGACCGCAGACGCGGTCATTGGTGGCGTGCATTTCTTTCCCGACGATGCCGCCGACGTGGTGGCGAAGAAGGCTTTGCGGGTGAATCTGTCCGACCTCGCGGCCAAGGGCGCAAAGCCGCTGGGCTTCCTGGTCACGCTGGCGCTGCCGAAGTCCGCGCCAGAAGCCTGGGTCGAGCTGTTTGCACGCGGACTTGGGGCCGATGCCGAGCTCTATCGATGCCCGTTGCTCGGCGGCGATTCCGTGCGGACGCCGGGGCCAATCGCGATCTCGATCACCGCGCTCGGGATCGGTGCCGAAGGGCACGATGGTCCGCCGCGGCGGTGCGCAGGCCGGCGACGCGGTGATGGTGACCGGCACGATCGGCGACGCCGCGCTCGGGCTTGCGCTGCGCGACGCCGTCACCGCCGCCAAGCGCTGGAAGCTCGACAACAAACACAGTGGCTACCTGATCGACCGTTATCTGCTGCCACAGCCGCGCAATGCGCTGGCCGAGGCCGTCCGTCTCAACGCCACCGCGGCGATGGACGTGTCCGACGGGCTCGCCGGCGACCTCGGCAAGCTCTGCGACGCGTCCGGCGTGTCCGCCGACATCGATGTGTCGAAGGTGCCGCTGTCGGAGGCGGCGGCGAGCGTCGTCGCATCCGAGCCGGCGGCGATGGAAAAGATGCTCACCGGCGGCGACGACTACGAAATCGTGTGCACGGTGCCGCCGGAGCGGCTTCGATGCGTTCCGCGCCGCGGCGGACAGCGCGCGCGTGCCGGTCACGGAGATCGGCCGGATCACGGCGGCGAAAGTGGCGCCGCAATTTATCGCCCGCGACGGCAAACCGATGCAGTTCAAGCAGACGTCCTTCAGTCATTTCTGAAAGGACGCGGGAGAAAGTCCATGGATGACAGGACGGCGGCAACGACAGCGACGGTTTCGGCCGCGCAGCAGGCGGCGTATCGCGGCGGGGACAAGCTGCGCACGCAATTCCCGACCATCGCCTATCTGCGTGATCGCGCCCGCCATCACATTCCGCGCTTCGCCTTCGAATACTCGGACGGCGGCGCCGGCTCCGACGGCGGCATCCGCCGCAACTGGGCCGGCCTCGATGCGGTGGAGCTCGTTCCGCGCTACGGCGTGATGCCGTCGTTGCCGCCGGTCGAGGTCGAACTGTTCGGCCGCAAATACGCGGCGCCGCTCGGCATCCCGCCGATGGGCGGGCCCGCGATCGTCTGGCCGGGCGCCGACGCCTACATGGCGGAGGCGGCGCAACGCGCCGGCGTGCCTTACACGCTCGGCACCGTCGGCGGCATCACCATCGAGCAGGCGGCGAAGATCGCGCCGGACGTCCTGTGGTTCCAGCTCTACCGCATGGCGCGCAACGATCATTGGCTAGGTTTCGAGTTGATGCGCCGTTGCGAAGCGGCGGGCGTGCATGTGCTCGTGATGACGATCGACGTGCCGGTGCGGACGGTGCGTCCGCGTGAGGTCGTCGTCGGGCTCGGCGGCAGCAAGTTCTCGCCGGGGCCGCGCATGCTCTACGAAATGCTGCGGTCGCCGGGCTGGCTGATGTCGCTGTGGCAGCACGGTCAGCCGCGCTTCGCCAACATCAAGAACTATGCCGGCGAGAACGCGGGCACGAACGAGGTGATCAGCTTCGCGCGCAGCGAGATCGGCGGCGCCTTCACCTGGGACGAGATCGCGCGCTTCCGCGACAAATGGAAGAAGCCGCTGGTGCTCAAGGGCATCATGCATCCGGCCGACGCCGAGCGAGCCGTCTCGCTCGGCATCGACGGCATCTGGGTCTCGAACCATGGCGGCCGCCAGATCGAGGCGTTGCCGGCGCCGATCGACGTCCTGCCGGCGGTCGCGGCGCAGGTCGGCTCGCGCGCGACCGTCCTGTTCGATTCGGGCGTGCGCAGCGGGCTCGACGTCGTGCGGGCGGTGGCGCTCGGGGCGCATGCGGCGTTCGCCGGCAAGGCGTTGCTCTGGGGCCTCGGCGCGCTCGGCGGCCAGGGCCCCAAGCACGTCATCGACCTGTTGATCGACGAGACACGCGCGGCGCTCGGCCAGATCGGGGCCAAAACACCGGCCGACGCCCGATCGGTGGTGATCCGGCATCCGGGCGCCTTGGCGTTTCCAAGCGCCACTTGAGGTCCTCATGGTGAGGAGGGTCGCGTAGCGACCCGTCTCGAACCATGGCTACAGACCGCGGCCGCCCCATCCTTCGAGACGGCGCTTGGCGCCCCTCAGGATGAGGCGGAGTGAGGTTTACCCGGCCACGGCATTGCTGCTCCGCGCCTCGCCGGGTGGAAATTTCCATCTCTAGCCGATAGACAGGGCGCCCGTTCCAACGTGGACGGCTTGGGAGGAAATTGAATGTCGGCGGTGGCCGAAACCTCGATGGACGCGGCCGCCGGTGACCGGCTTGCCCGCCGCAACGCGACGATCCTTGCGGTCGCGCAGGCGCTGGCGGGCGGCAACAATGCCGTGCTGATTTCGACCGGCGCGATCGTGGGCGCGATGCTCGCGCCCGATCGCGGGCTCGCGACCGTGCCGGTCACGGTCTACGTGCTCGGCATGTGGATGGGCACGCTGCCGACGCGGCTGGATCGCGCGCAACTACGGACGGAGCGCGTCCTTTTTCGTCGGCACCGGATTCGGCGTGCTGACCGGGCTCACCGCCTGCGCCGCGGTCCTCACGGCCTCGTTCCTGACTCTTCTGCGTCGCCGCGCTGTTCAGCGGATTCTACGCAGTCGGTGCATCAATCCTATCGCTTTGCGGCCGCCGACACGGCGACCGATCGCTTCCGCCCGAAGGCGATCTCCTGGGTGATGGTCGGCGGCATCTTCGCCGGCATCATCGGACCGCAGCTCGTGATCGGCACCAAGGATCTTTGGCAGCCCTATCTCTTCGCCGGCACGTTCCTGGCGCAGGCGGCCATGGCGGTGCTGTCGGCCGGCGTGCTGATGCTGGTGAAAATCCCCAGGCCGCCGCCGCGCACGGCCACGAACCAGGGCCGCCCGTTGTCGGAAATCGCGCGGCAGCCGCGCTTCATCACGGCAGTCGCCTGCGGCGTCGGCAGCTATTCGATGATGAACATGGTGATGACGTCCGCGCCGCTCGCCATGGTGGAGTGCAATCATTCGGTGGCGGAGGCGACGCTCGGCATCCAGTGGCACGTCATGGGCATGTTCGTGCCGAGCTTGTTCACCGGCTCGCTGATCCTGCGTTTCGGCGTCGAGCGCATGATGGGACTCGGGCTTGGCCTCATCGTGCTGAGCGCGATCATCAGCATCGCCGGCATCTCGCTCTGGCACTTCTGGATCGGGCTTTGCCTGCTTGGCGTCGGCTGGAATTTCGCCTTCGTCGGCGCAACGACCATGGTGACCCAGTGTCATCGGCCCGACGAGCGCAACAAGGTTCAGGCCTTCAACGACTTCCTGGTGTTCGGCTCGATGGCGATCGGCTCGTTTGCCTCCGGCAAGGTGCTGGCGAGCTTCGGCTGGGTCGCGGTCAACAACATCGTCTTCCCGGTGATCCTGACGGCTGCGGTACTGCTGCTGTGGCAGGTTCTGCGGTCACGGCCGCAAGCGACCTGATCGGCCTGGACGTCGCTCAGCCGTAGCGGATTTTCAGCGCGACGATCACCAGCATGAACGCGACCGTGATGGCGCTCGACCAGATCAGCGGCCAGTCGGGGAGCGCCATGCCGTAGAGCAGCCAGAGCAGCATGCCGAGCGTGAATGCGAGATTGGTCGGCAGCGAGAGCGCGCGGGTCTCGCGGTCACGAATGATCTTGATCGCCTGCGGCAGCCAGCACACCGTGGTGAGAATGGCGCCGGCGTTTCCGATCAGGTCGACAACCGGCGTAGGCAACGGGATGAGGCTCAAGTCCGACCCATCGTTGGCTCAAGGACCGTGCATCAAGGACTCGCGCTCGCGCGAATCTTGGAGCACGCAACGTAGCTGCGGTTCGATGTTGGTTTGATGACGCGGGGACGATGGTCCGGCTATCCCGCGCTGCAGCAACATGCACGCAAGGTTTGCGCCAAATATAGCGCGAGCGGTCACGCAATATTCACCGAACGCTCAGTGCTTGCTGGGCTGGAGAGACGAAACGCCTAAGGGTGCCACACGCCGCCATCTCATCTGCTACAGTGGATAGCCAACGGCCTGACGACAGACCAATCGGAGTTCAACCATGATGAAGCGCGTGTTGCCGTCCCTTACCGCCGTGGCGGTTGCGCTGGGCGCGTCCGTTGCCGCCGCCCAGGAGGTGCCAACGCTCGACGTCGGTCCGCTATGCCGCGCGCAGGCGAAAGCGGCGCAGGAATTGGCCGACGCCTGCCTGGCCGATGAAAAAAGGGCGCGTGAAGACCTGGTCCGCCAATGGGCGCAATTCGGGGCGGACAGCAAGACAAGGTGCATCGAGGTCTCGAAAAGCATCGCCGGCGCCCAAAGTTATGTCGAGCTGCTGACCTGCCTTCAGATTGCAAAAGACGTGAAGGGCCTGCCCAAGCAATAGGGCTGATCCACCGCGCCGTTGACCGGCGGAAAGGCGGCCGCTCCGCGGCGAGCGCTGACCCGTCAGCTCCACAGAGACCCGTCGGCTCCATAGAAATGGGGGTTTCCGGCCTACGACGTTGCGCGGCGCGGGCGTTTTTGGCAATGTCCGCGCGCTTTCGGCCGCGATAGCCGGTCGAAACCCAAATTCCTTAGGCCGGGCAGGGCTTTGTCCGGCAGGCCTACCAACCGGGATTCTCATCAATGACAGCTCTTGGGGTGATCATCGTTTGCGGTCTGCTCGCCATTGCCTATGGCGCTTGGGCGACCATGTCGGTGCTGAAGGCCGATTCCGGCAGCGCGCGGATGCAGGAGATTGCCGCCGCGGTGCGCGAGGGCGCACAGGCCTATCTCAAGCGGCAGTACACGACCATCGGGCTCGTGGGGGCGGTGATCTTCTTGGTGGTCTGGTACTTCCTCGGATTGCTGGTCGCGATCGGCTTCCTCATTGGCGCGGTCCTGTCAGGTGCGGCCGGCTTCATCGGCATGAACATCTCGGTGCAGGCGAATGTCCGCACCGCGCAGGCCGCCATCAGCTCGCTCGCCGGCGGACTGGAACTCGCCTTCAAGGCCGGCGCCATCACCGGCATGCTGGTCGCCGGTCTCGCGCTGCTCGGCGTCACCGTCTATTTCTGGCTGCTGATCGGTCCGCTTGGCTACACCGCCAACAGCCGGACCGTGGTGGACGCCCTGGTCGCTCTCGGCTTCGGCGCTTCGCTGATCTCGATCTTCGCCCGTCTTGGCGGCGGCATCTTCACCAAGGGTGCCGACGTGGGTGGCGACCTTGTCGGCAAGGTCGAGGCCGGCATCCCGGAAGACGATCCGCGCAATCCCGCCACCATCGCCGACAACGTCGGCGACAATGTCGGCGACTGCGCCGGCATGGCGGCGGACCTGTTCGAGACCTATGCGGTGACCGCGGTCGCCACCATGGTGCTGGCGGCGATCTTCTTCGCCGGCACGCCGACCCTCCTGAACATGATGACGCTCCCGCTCGCGATCGGCGGCGTGTGCATCGTCACTTCGATCATCGGCACCTTCTTCGTGAAGCTCGGCGCCAACCAGTCGATCATGGGCGCGCTCTACAAGGGCCTGATCGCCACCGGTGTGCTGTCGCTGCCGGCGCTGGCGCTGGTGATTCACTGGCTCGTGGGTTTCGGCGTGCCGGTGAAAGTTGCGACCCTGACGTTCAGCAGCACCGCGCTGTTCTGGTGCGGCGTGGTCGGCCTGGCAGTGACCGGGTTGATCGTCTGGATCACCGAATACTACACCGGCACGAACTTCCGCCCGGTGCAGTCGATCGCCAAGGCGTCGGTCACCGGCCACGGCACCAACATCATCCAGGGCTTGGCGGTGTCGCTCGAGTCGACCGCGCTGCCGACCATCGTGATCATTGCCGGCATCCTCATCACCTATTCGCTCGCCGGCCTGTTCGGCATCGCGATCGCGGTGACCACCATGCTGTCGCTGGCGGGTTTCGTGGTCGCGCTCGACGCCTTCGGCCCGGTCACCGACAACGCCGGCGGCATCGCCGAGATGGCGGGCCTCCCGAAAGAGGTGCGCAAGTCGACCGACGCGCTCGACGCGGTCGGCAACACCACCAAGGCGGTGACCAAGGGCTATGCCATCGGCTCCGCCGGTCTCGGCGCGCTGGTGCTGTTCGCGGCCTACAGTGAAGACCTGAAATATTTCATCGCCAACACGAGCCAGTATCCGTACTTTAAGGGCGTGGCGCTCGACTTCTCGTTGAGCAATCCCTACGTCGTGGTCGGCCTCTTGTTCGGTGGCTTGCTGCCGTATCTGTTCGGCGCGATGGGCATGACCGCCGTCGGCCGCGCGGCCTCGGCGATCGTCGAGGAGGTGCGCCGGCAATTCCGCGAGAAGCCCGGCATCATGCAGGGCACCGACAAGCCGGACTACGGCGCGGCGGTCGACCTGCTCACCAAGGCCGCGATCAAGGAGATGATCGTGCCGTCGCTCTTGCCGGTGCTGTCGCCGATCGTGATGTACTACGTGATCTACTTCGTTGCCGGCGGCGGTGCGGCTGGCAAGTCAGCGGCGTTCTCGGCGGTCGGCGCGATGCTGCTCGGCGTGATCGTCACCGGCATCTTCGTCGCGATCTCGATGACCTCCGGCGGCGGCGCCTGGGACAACGCCAAGAAATACATCGAGGACGGCAACTACGGCGGCAAGGGCTCGGAAGCCCACAAGGCCGCGGTGACCGGCGATACGGTCGGCGATCCCTACAAGGACACGGCCGGCCCGGCGGTGAACCCGATGATCAAGATCACCAACATCGTGGCGTTGCTATTGCTGGCGGTGCTGGCGCACTAGCCGCGCAAGACTCGAAAGACGAAAGCCCCGCACGTTGCGGGGCTTTTTCTTTTCAGGCGTTGCGATCAGGCACGAACGTTGCATTGTCGATCCCGGAAGGTGTGGCCAGCGGTCGCAGGGCTGCTTGCCGAAGCATCCGACGCGGCGGACTATGATCGTGTGCCTGATCCGACGGAGACGAAAGTGCAGGGCTGGTTGAAAGATAGCTGTCGCATCCTGTCGCTGTTGATTGCGACGTCCATGCTCGCGGCCTCGCCCGCGTACGCGCAGCCGGTTGCCGAATTCTACAAGGGCAAGACGGTCACGCTGATCGTGAGCTCGGCGCCGGGCGGCGGTTACGACGCGCTCTCGCGCACCGTGGCGCCGCATCTCTCCCGGCACATTCCCGGCAATCCGACGGTGGTCGTGCGCAACATGTCGGGCGCCGGCGGCATCGTGGCCGTCAATCATCTCTTCAATGTCGCCGCCAAAGACGGCACCGTCATCGGCAATGTGCAGAACAACACGCCGTTCGAGCCGCTGTTCGGCACCAAGGAGGCGATCTACGACCCGCTCAAGTTCAACTGGCTTGGCACGCCCTCGATCGAAACCGCAATCCTCACGGTTTGGCATCTCACGCCAGTCACCACCTGGAAGGACGTGCTGACCAAGGAAATCACCATGGGCTCGTCGGGCGTGAACTCGACGCCGAGCTTCTACGGCCGGCTGTTGATCGAGACGCTCGGTCTGAAGCTCAAGCTGATCGTCGGCTATGAATCGCAAAGCCGCGTGTTCCTGGCCATGGAACGCGGCGAGGTCGACGGCTATCCAAGCGTCTTCTACAGCGCGCTCACATCGACGCGCCCGACCTGGGTGCCGGAGAAGAAGGTGAAGCTCCTGGTCCAGGTCGGCCTGGAGAAGGATCCGAACTTGCCCGACGTACCGGCTGCGCTCGACCTCGCGCGCAATGCCGACGACCGGGCGCTGGTCGAGGTGGGAGCGGCGCCGCTCGGCACCGGCCGGCCGTTCCTGATGCCGCCCGGCGTCCCGGCCGACCGGGTCGCGGCCATGCAAAAGGCGGTGGCGGATACGTTCCAGGACCCGGCCTTCCTGGAGGAAGCGAAGAAGCGCCAGCTCGACGTCGGTTCGCCCCGCACCGGCCAGGAGCTGCACGCGTTGGTTCAGCGCATCTACACCAAGACCCCGCCGCACGTGATCACGCGGCTCCGCAAAATCATGAACCCGGGCGGCTGACCATCGCAACCTGACTGGTGTATTTATCGGTAAGCGACGTCAGGGAGAGAGCGATGCTGAAGACCGAGGGCGTTCTTCACTTCACCATACCGGTCAAGGACCTCGATCGGTCGGAAAAATTCTACACCGAGATTCTCGGCATGGAGAAGATCCGGCGCACCGGCCACATGGTGTTCCTGCGCGCAGCCGGCAAAGACAATTTCGTGCTCACCTATTCGGAAATGCCGATCGAGCCCAACGCCGCGGGCAAGCACGAGATCCACAGCGCCTTCCGCCTGACCGCGGACGAATACGACCGGGCGAAGGCGTTCCTGGCGTCAAAGGGCGTGGAGATCTTCAAGGAAGAGGACCGGCGCGCGGGCACGTTCCAGGGCCGCAGCGCCTACTTCCTCGATCCCGACCGCAATGTCATCGAGATCATGCATCTCGTGCGCGGGCCGGTGAGCGACAAGGAAGATTGAACGCCGCCGCCGTCGTCGGTGCGAGCCAGAACTTAGAAGCTGAACGCCTTGAAGATGCCGCCGAGATAATTGATTTCGTCGCCGCCGCTCGGCGTGGTGCGGCTGATGTAGTCGAAGATCTTGCCGTCGCGCATGCCGTAATTCGCCAGCCGCTCGACGCGCCGATTGCGGTCGAAATACACCGCGACGACGCGCTGATCGACCACGGCTTGCGGCATGAACGCGACGCGGCGCTCGGCGCGCTGCGAGATGTAGTAGAACACCTCGCCGCTCACGGTCGCGACCGTCGAGGGGGTGCCCATCAGGATCAGCACCTGCTCCTGGCTGGCGCCGATGGGGATTTGCTCGAGCGCCCCTTCCGGGACCACGTAGCCCTTCTGGTAGGTCTCGCTGAAGCAGCCGCCCAGCGGCAGGGCGAGCGCCATCGCGGCCGCGGTGGCCATCGCGGCAGCCCATCGGCTCGGTCGAAGGTTAAGCTTGCCCCCGAACATCCCCATATCCCATTGCAATCGCGATCCCGTTGACGTACCGGGCAGCGCCGCCCTTTGCAACCGATCCGGTTCTCGGGCTGGCCCAGGCCTTTGAGCTATCCCGATGATATTGAACCTATTTCGGCGCACCCCAAGAGAAGACACCATCGCCAGTTTATATGGCGCGATCGTGGCGCAGGCCCGCCATCCGGCATTTTACCAGCTCTACGGGGTTCCCGATACCGCCAATGGCCGGCTGGAAATGATCGTCCTCCATGCCGTTGTGCTGTTGTCGCGTTTGGAGGCCGAAGGCGGGCCGGCCCGCCGCCTGGGACAGGCTGTGTTCGACCATTTCTGCAGCGATATGGACGCGAATCTGCGGGAAATGGGGGTCGGCGACATGGCGGTGCCTCGCAAGATGAAGGCGATCGCCGAGGCCTTCTATGGCCGCAAGCGGGCCTACGAAGCGGCCATGGCGGCGCCCGGGACCGAGGAACTCGTGGCCGCGCTCGGCCGCAACGTCCACGGCAACGCTGCCGACGCGCCGGGCGCGGAACGGCTGGCCGCCTATCTGCGCGAGGCCGTGCGCGGGCTCGCTGCCGTCGACGGCGCGGCGCTGCTCCGCGGGCATATCGAATTCCCCGATCCGGAGGCGCTGGCGCGGCCAGAGCCGGTGAGTGCGCCATGAGCCGCGACGTCCCCGCCCCGAAGAGCAGGCCGCCCTGGAGCGCGCCGGTCGCCATTCATGGGGTGCCGGAAACCGGACGGCGATTCGAGCTTATGGCCGATGAAAAGGTGCGGGCTGCGTTGGCGGAATCGATCGGGCTGCGCGCCTTGCCACGGCTGGAAGCGAGCTTCGACGTCAGCCGCCATGGGCGGGAAGGTTTGCATGTGGTCGGGCGCGTCTCCGCGACCGTCGGCCAAAACTGCGTGGTGACGCTCGAACCGATCGACAGCGAGATCGACGAAGCGGTCGATCTCGTGTTTGAGCCGGCGTCCGCGGAGGAGGATCCACACGAAGACGGCGGCGGCAGCAAGGTTGCCGTCGACGACGCACCAGAACCGCTGGTTGGCGGCGTTGTCGACCTTGGCGTGGTCGCGACCGAGTTTCTGACGCTCGGAATCGACCCGTATCCTCGAAAATCGGACGCCGAATTCACCGCGCCTGCGGCGGGCGACGATACCTCTCATCCGTTTGCAGCCTTGGCCGCGCTCAAGAAAGAGCGGGGCGGTTCGTGACCGCACCGCACTGGCATCGAGCCTCCCCGGCAGGCTATGGTCAGTCCAGGTCGGCGCTTCCGGATGACCAACGGTCCGGCGGCGGCCGGCGCGCCTTCAAGGTCGTTCATGCCGGATAAGGTTCGTATTGCGCTCGACGCCATGGGGGGCGATTTCGGACCGTCCGTGGTCGTTCCCGGGGCGCAGATTTCGCTCGACCGGCATCCGGGCATCGAGTTTCTGCTGTTCGGCGACCGCGCCCTGATCGAGCCGCTGCTCGACGCGCGGCCGCAGCTCAAGGCGGCCTCGCGCGTCTTCCATACCGACGTGGCGATCGCGATGAACGCCAAGCCGAGCCAGGCGCTGCGCCAGGGCCGATGGAAGTCGTCGATGTCGATGGCCATCGATGCGGTCAAACGCGGCGAGGCGGACCTTGCGGTCTCCGCCGGCAATACCGGCGCGATGATGGCGCTCGCGAAATTCCAGCTCAAGACCATGGCCGGGATCGACCGGCCCGCGATCGCGGCGCGCTGGCCGACCATCCGCGGCGAGTTCGATCGTGCTCGACCTCGGCGCCAGTATCGGCGCCGACGCGCCGCATCTCGTCGATCTCGCGGTGATGGGCTCGGCGATGGCGCGTGTGCTGTTCGGGCGCGAGCGGCCCACGGTCGGCCTCCTCAATATCGGGGTCGAAGAGGTGAAGGGTCTCGAGGAAGTACGCGAGGCCGGGCAGATCCTGCGCGAGCGCAACCTGCCGTTCCTCGAATATTACGGCTTCGTCGAAGGCGACGACATCGGCCAGGGCGTCGTGGACGTGGTCGTCACGGAAGGCTTCGCCGGCAACATCGCGCTCAAGGCCGCCGAAGGCACGGCGCGCCAGATCGCGCATTTGCTCAAGGCGGCGATGAAGCGGTCGATCTGGTCGAAGCTCGGCTATGTGCTCGCGCGCGGCGCGTTTCGTTCGCTGGCCGCCAGCGTGGACCCGCGCAAGGCCAACGGCGGCGTGTTCCTTGGGTTGAACGGTATCGTCATCAAGAGCCACGGCGGTACCGACGCGGAAGGCTTCGCCTATGCGGTCGATATGGGTCACGACATGATCCGGCATGACCTGCTGGCGCGGATCGGCGAGACCCTCACGCGCGAGGGTGACGATGAGTTGCCGCCCCGTCTCATCGGGGGGGCGCGTTCGTGAGCATGATCCGGTCTGTTGTCCTCGGCTGCGGCAGCTACCTGCCAAGCCGGGTTCTCACCAACACCGAGCTGGCGCAGACGGTCGAGACGTCCGACGACTGGATCGTGCAACGCACCGGCATTCACGAGCGCCGCATCGCCGCGCCCGGCGAACTGACCTCGGACCTGAGCCTGCATGCGGCGCAGGCCGCGCTCGCGCATGCCAAGGTGGACGCGCAGTCGATCGACCTGATCGTGCTGGCGACGTCGACGCCGGACCAGACTTTTCCCGCGACCGCCGTCACCGTGCAGGCCGGGCTCGGCATCCATCATGGCGCCGCGTTCGACCTGCAGGCGGTGTGTTCGGGCTTCGTCTATGCGCTGGCCACCGCCGACGGCATGCTGCGCTCCGGCATGTTCAAGCGCGCCCTGGTCATCGGCGGGGAGACGTTCTCGCGGATCCTCGATTGGAAGGACCGCACCACCTGCGTGCTGTTCGGCGACGGCGCGGGCGCGGTGGTGCTGGAAGCCCAGGAGCAGGCCGGCACCAAGGAGGACCGTGGCATTCTGACCTCCTACCTGCGGTCCGATGGCCGCTACCGGGACAAGCTTTATGTCGATGGCGGCCCGTCCTCGACCCAGACCACAGGCTACCTGCGCATGGATGGCCGCGAGGTCTTCCGCTACGCGGTCGGTGCGATCTCGGAGGCGGTCGAGGGCGCGCTGGAGCAATCCGGCTTCGGCGCCGACGAAATCGACTGGTTCGTTCCCCATCAGGCCAACAAGCGGATTATCGACGGCGTCGCCCGCAAGCTCGGGCTCGCGCCGGAGCAGGTGGTGCTGACGCTCGACCGTCACGGCAACACCTCGGCCGCCTCGATTCCGCTGGCGCTCAACGATGCCGTGGCCGATCGGCGCATCAAACGCGGCGATCTGGTGATGCTGGAGGCCATGGGTGGCGGCTTCACCTGGGGCGCGACCCTGATCCGGTGGTGAGGCGAGGGATCGCGTCGTGTATTTGCACTGCCGTCATTCCGGGGCGCGGGCGTAAGCCCGCGAGCCCGGAATCCATACTCCACAGCCAATGATATGGATTCCGGGCGCGCGACTTCGTCGCGCCCCGGAATGACGTCTGAACACGCGTCATCGTTCTCGCGAGTCATAGGACCTCCGAGGTTTGGTGTTTCCCCTCACACTGCGTGAAGGGAGCGGAGCGCCGGCAGGCGCTCGGGTGCTTGCGAGGCACCCTTCGCGGATCGATGACGCCGATCCGCAGGCGCATAGCGCGACGACGGCGCGCGTAAACGCGCTGTCGCGTGGCGCCTCGCGTCCTTTGCGATCAGGACGCTCGCCTCTCGGCGCTCCACCGCGGCGGTTGTTGGCCCGGTCCCGCTGCGAGTTTCTCGCGTCGCTCGTAGTGGCGGAGGCGGGATTTCCGGAGCCTCCCGGGTGCTGCTTGCAAGGCAGCAGCGCAGGACGCCGCATCCCATCCTGCCGTCGCAATGCCTCGCGAGAGCACCCTGAAGCGAACGGGACGCCGCGACCGTGCCAGAGAAATCAATGTGGTCAAGCCGAGCGTTCGCTCGATTGTTTATAGCCTGATGATAACGGCGCGCGTTGCTGATGTTGCGCTTGAACGAAATGCCACTGCCGTCGCGCTTTCTGCTCCGGCGATCCTATGCACAGAATTCAGCGCGGTGTGGACAGCGAACGAGCACATTGTTGGGCGGACGGAGCTAAAGAGCAGCCGTCGCCGGTGCCATGCGCTCCGCTCATTCGCCTTCGGCGCCTTCCCCGACTGTCTCGATCTGGCGGTATCGCTCGGCGTGGTGCCGCGATTTGAAGACGATGCAGAAGTCGAAAAGTCTGGGCGGGAAGCCGGCACGGCTTCGTGCTGGGATCCGCACGGGCTGTTTTTTTAAGCGTTCGGTCCCAAGCCCGAAGGATTCAAAGTCGTAGCCGATCGACCCTAAATCCTGCGGTAGTGGGCCGATCGCCGCATCAAACACGGCGATTTGGTGATGCTGGAGGCTACCGGTGGGGGTTGACCGGGGGGATGACCCTTATCCGGTGGTAGGTGGGTAGCATTCGATCTTCCGCGTTGTCCCCGTTGACTTTTCCTGAGGCAAGCGAATATCGTTTGATAAAACAGAGGGATATGTTAATCGCCGAAAGCGGGGCAGGCGATGAGCGCAAAGACGATCACACGCGCGGACCTCTGCGAGGCGGTCTACCAAAAGGTGGGCCTGTCGCGCACGGAGTCTGCCACACTTGTGGAACTTGTGTTGAAGGAGATCACCGATTGCCTCGAACGAGGCGAGACGGTGAAGCTATCGTCCTTCGGTTCCTTCGTGGTGCGCAAGAAAGGCCAGCGGATTGGCCGCAATCCCAAGACCGGCAAGGAGGTTCCGATCTCTCCGCGCCGTGTCATGGTGTTCAAGCCATCCGCCATCCTCAAGCAGCGCATTAACGGCTTGCCCGAGGGTGCGAACGGCAGCGACGAATAGCTTCGGGCAGTCTCAAAAAGGGGCAGGGCTGCGGTGGAAAAGGCACCGGACGCATTCCGGACCATCAGCGAAGTGGCCACCGATCTCGACGTGCCGCAGCACGTGCTTCGGTTTTGGGAAAGCCGTTTCCGCGAAATAAAACCCATGAAGCGTGGCGGCGGCCGCCGCTACTACCGGCCCGATGACATTTCGCTCCTGCGCGGCATTCGCCATCTGCTCTACGGCGAGGGCTACACCATTCGCGGCGTGCAACGCATCATCCGCGAGCAGGGCGTAAAATTCGTGCAAGCGGCCGGACACCCGGTTGTCCGAAATCAGCAGAACGACGCCGACGAACTGATCGAGGAGGTCGACGCGCCCGAAGCCGCCGCCGAGGCGGAACGCAGCCGCGGCCTTTTCAGCCTGCTGCCGTCCCTCCTGGGCGATCGCAACGATGCGCCGCCGGAGGAGGAGTTTGCGCCTCCGGATATTCGTCCCGAGTTGCCGGCGTCGCCATCGCAACGGCTGGTGCCGCCGGTGCCCGGCGCCACGGGCATTCCCCGCGAGGACCTGCGGCGGCTCCAGGCCGCGTTGCACGAACTGACCGAATGCCGCCGACTCCTCGACGTTTCGCTTCGCGATGGCGCTTGAGGCGGGGTACTTTCCGGCACTGTTTAGCGCGTTTCGGTTCCAGGACATTTGCATGCGCCAGCGTCTGACGTTTGCCGCGGCGGTGTTGCTCGTTGCAGCGGCCGGCGGCGATGCGTCCGCGCAATCGGTCGAGACCTTCTACAGAGGCAATCGCGTCAGCATCAATATCGGCTATACGCCCGGCGGCGTGTACGACATCTACGCCCGCACGATCGCGCGCCACCTCGGCAAGCACATTCCGGGCCGGCCGAGCGTCGTCCCCGTGAACATGCCGGGCGCGGGCAGCATGAAGGCGGCGAACTTCATTTACGCGCAGGCGCCCAAGGACGGCACCCAGATCGCCGTGTTCGCGCGCGGCATCGCCATGCAGCCGCTGCTCGACGACACCGGCGTCCAGTTCGAGGCGACCAAGCTCAACTGGCTCGGCAGTCCGGCGTCCGAGGTGAGCGTCGTGTTCGCCTGGCACACCAAGCCGTTCCGGACGCTCGCGGATCTCCGCGAGCGCGAAATGGTCGTGCCCGCCACCGGCACCGGCGCGGACAGCGCGATCTTTCCCTATGTGATGAACGGCGTGCTCGGAACGAAGTTCAAGGTCGTCACCGGCTATCCGGGCGCGGCCGAGACCATGCTGTCGATCGAGCGCGGCGAGACCGACGGCAGCGCCGCCACGTCCTGGGGCAACTTCGCCACCGCCAAGGCCGACTGGATCCGGGACAAGAAGGTCAACATCGTCCTGCAGCTTGCGCTGAAGAAGCTTCCCTTGCTGGGCGGCGTCCCGCTGATCATGGATGCGGCGACCGATGAGAGCGACCGCAAGGTGCTCGAGCTGATCTTCGTGCGGCAGTCGATGTCCTATCCGTTCGTGACGTCGCCCGACGTCCCGGCCGACCGGCTGCAGGCGCTGCGGCGCGCATTCGATGCGACGCTCGCCGATCCCGAGTTCCTGGCCGACGCCAGACAGCAGAAGCTCGATATCGATCCGGTAAGCGGCGACGAAATCCAGTCCCTGGTGCGCAGCGTCTATGCGAGCCCGCCGGAGGTGATTGCGCGCGCCCGCGCCGCGATCAAAGATGGGATGGGCAAGACGGTCAGTCGATAGGTCAGGCCGAGCGGCTTGTGCTGAGTAAAGGACAGAAGACATAATCCAAAAACAAGAAGGAGAGGACGCCATGAAGGTCACGCCATTGTCCAAGGCGCTCGGCGCCGAGATCACCGGGCTCGATCTGCGGAAGCCGCTCGACGATGCCGCCATGAAGGCGATCAGGGACGCCTTCGACCAGCACATCTTCGTGGTGTTCCGCGAGCAGGAGCTTTCCGAGGACGATCAGCTCCGCGCCGCCGGCTATTTCGGCAAGGTCCATATCCGGCGCAAACCGGTGACCACCCGCGATCCGGGCGGGGCAGTTCGACACGCCGTTCATGCTGGTCACCAACATCGTCGAGAACGGCAAATCCATTGGCGTGTTCGGCGACGGCGAGATGTGGTTCCACCACGACACCAGCTACTACCCGGAGCCGCACCGGGCGACCTTGCTTTATTCGATGAAGCTGCCGTCCTGGGGCGGCAACACCTGCTTCTCCAACATGTACAAGGCCTATGAGAACATCCCGCGCCCGCTGCGGGACAAGCTCGAAGGCAAGAAGGTGCTTCAGGTCCACGACTACAAGCGCCGCGAGCGCCTCGACCTCGACAAGATCGACCTCAATGCGGTGCGCCATCACGAGCAGCCGATCTTCATCACCCATCCCGCGACCGGCCGGAAGGCGCTCTACATCAGCCGCCTGATGTCGGCGCGGATCCTCGGACTCTCGCGCGACGAGAGCGAGACCGCGCTCGAGCAGCTCTTCGAGATCTCCGAAGACCCGGCGATCGTCTACGAGCACGAATGGAAGCTCGGCGACCTCGTGATCTGGGACAACTGGTGCTCGATCCACGCCCGCAAGGATTTCCCGCGCGACGAGCCGCGGCTGATGCGGCGGCTGACGATCGAAGGGCAGGCGATGCGGTTCTAACGCCTGCCGGCGGCCTCACTGCGTGCTGAGAATGCTTCGGAGCTTCGCCAAGACAGGCTCCGGCGCCGCATAGAGCTCGCCGATCAGCCGCTCGACCGACGCTGCCGAGATCGGATTGACGTCGATCTGGATCTTCTTCGCGTCCGCGAGGAATTCCGGATCCTTGAGCGTCGCGGCAAAGGCGTCGCGCAGCGCCTGCGCGCGGTCGGCGGGGATGTCGGGCGGCGCCGCGAACGGCCACGCGAACTCCTGCCGGCTGAAGACCAGCCGCAGGATCTGGCGCTGGTCGTCGGTGGTGGCCTGATCCATGATCAGCGGGACGTCGGGAAGCTCGGCGCTCTTCTGCAGGCCGAGCTGCAGCAGGACGTTGATCTGCTTGCCGCTGATCCACTCCGGCTTGCTGCTCTTGACGCCGCTCCATGACCAGCCGCAGCGGCCGTCGATCTCGCCGCGCTCCATGGCAATCGACATCTCGGCGCCGCCGGGATAGCCGGTGATGATCTTGATCTTGGCGCCGAACAGGTTCTTCAGCACCGTCGGGAAGACGCCGGTGTCCGCGCCCAATCCGGCCGCGCCGGCGACGAATTCCTTGGTCAGGAAATCGCTCCAGGTCTTGACCGCGGCGGTGTGCCAGCCGACGCAGACGCTGACCTCGTTGCCGACGCTGCCAAGCCACGTGAATTTGCGGCCGTCGAACTTCGCCGCGGCATTTCCCATCAACGGTTCGAGCGGAATGCTGCGATTGAAGTGGGCGATGGTCGAGCCGTCCTTCGGCGCGGCGTTGTAGAGTGAGTTCGCCACCGTCAGGCTGCCGGCGCCCGGCCGGTTCACCGGAACGACGGTGGGGTTGCCGGGGATGTGCTTGCCGAGATGGCGGGCGACCGCGCGGCCATAGGTGTCGTAGGCGTTGGCGACCGGAAAGCCGATCAGGAGCTGGACCGGAGTCTTGCGGTAGAATTCCTCGACGCTCTGTGCCCTGGCGGGCAGGGAGGCGGCGAGCGAAAGCGCGGCCGCCAGCAACGCCGCGGCCAGGCGGCTTTGGTTGTTCGATGCGATCGGCCGGACGCTCATCATCATCTCCGCGTGGGTCGTGCCCCGGCGACGATGATCGTATCGCGCTCAGCCGGCGCGGACAAATGGACTAGCTCCGCGACACATTCGCGCTGCCCATTCTCTGCACATCACGCATCGGAAAATGCTCAGGCGCTGTGCATCTTCAGCCGCCCTTGATGCCCGCTTCGCGGATGATGCGGCCGTATTCGTCGTACTGGCTGCGGATGTGTTTCGCGAAATCGTCGAGGCAGGTGCCGACCGGATAGAGCCCGAGCTTGAGCAGGCGCGGCGTCAGCTCCGGTGCCTTCAGCGCGGCCTGGAACCAGGAGGCGAGCTGCGCCGTGGCCTCCTTCGGCGTTTTCGCCGGCGCCATCACGCCGAACCAGACTTCGACATTGTAGTCTTTGTAGCCGAGCTCATGGACCGTCGGCACGTCCGGCAGCGGAGGAATGCGCTTCAATGACGCCGAGGCCAGCGCACGGACCGTGCCGGCGTGCAACTGCTCGACCGCTTCAGAATAGTTCGTCAGCACGGCATGCACATGGCCGCCGAGCAGCGCGGTCATGGCCGGCGCGCCGCCGGGATAGGGCACGTAGGTGACGTCGATCTTCGACATGGCGCGGAATTGCTCAAACCCGATGTGCTGCGTGGTCGCGGGACCGACGGTTGCGAACACCAGCGTGCCGGCCGCGGCCTTGGTGCCGGCGACGAAGTCGGCGAGCGTCTTGTAGGGCGAGTCCGCTTTCACGACATAGACCTGCGGCGAGCTCAGGAGATAGCAGACCGGCTCGAAGCTCGCGATCGGATCGTAGTTCACCTTCCGCAGATGCGGATTGATGACGATCGAATTGCCGTTGATGACCAGCGTGTTGCCGTCCGGCGCCGCGCGCGCCACCGCCTCATAGGCGATCGAGGCGCCGCCACCGGGGCGGTTCTCGACCACCACCGACGGTCCCTGGGTCTTGGCGATCTGCTCGCCGAGCAGCCGCGCCAGGATGTCGGCGCTGCCGCCGGCCGGGAACGGGACGACGATGCGGATCGTGCGCGCCTGCGACCAGGCCGCCGGTCCGGCAAGCATGAACAGGCACAGCGTGACGCATGCAGCGACCAAACCTTTGAACATGATGCCTTCCTCTAAAGGGACCGAACCGTGCCTACTTGATGCTCGCCTCGGCAATGATGCGGCCGTATTCCAAATGCTGCTTGCGAAGATAGGCGGCGAAGTCAGCCCCGCATAGCCCCACCGAATAGAGTCCCTGGGCAGCCAATTTCGATTTGATGTAAGGGGCCTGCACAGCCTCGGCGAACCAGGCCGTAAGCTGGGTAAGCACATCCTTGGGCGTCCTGGCCGGTGCGACGACCCCGAACCAGACATCCTCCTCGTAGTCCTTGTAGCCGGACTCGGCGATCGTCGGCAGGTCGGGCATGGGCTCGATCCGTGCCTGCGAGCCAACCGCGAGCGCGCGCAGCTTGCCGTTCGAGAGCAGCTCGGCCGCAGTCGGGTAGTTGGAGAAGAGCGAGTCCACATGCTGACCGAGCAGCGCATTCACCGCCGGGGCGCCGCCCTGGAATGGCACGAAGGCGAGATTGATCTTGGCGGCGCGTTTGAGCATCTCGAAGCCGATGTGCTGGGACGTGGCCGGGCCATTGACGGCCATCGTCACTTCACCCGGTTTAGCGCGGGCTGCCGCGACCAGGTCTGCAAGCGTCCGATGGGGTGACGCCGCATGGACCGCGACGACATTGGGCGAGCGCGTGAGGTGGCAGATCGGCTCGAAGCTGGTCAGCGGGTCGTAGTTCAGCTTCTTCATGTTGGGGTTGATGACAAAGGAGTTTCCCACGATCAGAACCGTATTCCCGTCCGGCGCGGCACGCGCCGCGGCTTCGGTGGCAATCACCGTGCCGGCTCCCGGGCGGTTCTCGACCACGGCCGTTACGCCATGAGCCTGGCTGATGTGATGGGCCACGAGGCGGGCCAAGATATCGGTCCCGCCCGCCGGCGCGAACGGCACGACGACCCGGATCGTCCGCGATTGCGCCCATGTGCCCGTCGAGACGACAACGGCTAGGATGATCGTGGCGATCGGAAGGATGAAACGAAAGACTGCGAAACGAGAGATGACGAGTTGGATCGCGCGCATTGATCCGGTCCTCCGAACAATGACGGCAGCTTTATCAGCGTGACGGTGACCTCCCTGTGGCGCGCTCTTCTGGATTGGCGCGTCCGCGCAATGCGACTGGCCCTCCGGCCAGTCGCAAATTCGGTGACTCTCATAATCCTAGGGTTGTGACGCCTGTTTCCTGAGCGCCTCGATGTCGGCTTCGCTGCGTGGCGTGATCACCGCGACCTTGCGGGTGCGGTAGTAGGGCACGATGATCTGCATCGGCTGACCCTCACGCTCCAGCAGCGAGAGATGACGCGACTCGGTGCCGCGATTGGGCAGCTCGAACAGCGTCCATTGCGAGGTCGCCGGATTGTACTTGGCGACCTTGTCGGTGCTCCACAGGTGGGTCCACACATTGTGGTTGTTGTCGACGCTCACCTGGTAGGGCTGGTGCGCCTCCGGGTTCGGGAACGGCACCAGCGTGACCTGCTTGGTGTTGATGTCGACGCGCGCCAGGTTGCCGCCGAAGGAATTGCCGATCCAGACGTGGTTGCCGTTCTTGTCGGCGCCCATCCGCCGCGCGCCCTGCGCCCAGGCGAACGGCGCGTTGAAGTCCGGCGGGATGAAGGTCTCGTACATCGCCACCTGTTGCGGCGTGAGGTTCTCGACCACCGCCTGTTCCGCCGGCAACTTGAATTCGTGCGCCTTGCCGGTTGCGATGTCGCTGTAATTGACGAGATCCTGGCTCATCAGCAGCCACCAGGCGTTGCCCGCGCTGTCGGCGGCGAGACCGTAGACGGTCGCGATGCCGTGCTTGTTCTTGTAGGTCACCGACTTGTACTCGGTGAACCTCTCTTCTTTGATGTTGAAGTGCAGCGCGCCGTCCGCCGAGGTGACCCAGATGTTGCCCTTCATGTCCGCATCGATCGTCCCCGACGTTCCCGACATCGTCGTGGGCGGGACATAGATGTCGAGCTTCTCGGTCTTGGGATCGAGCTTGGCGAGACCGCCATGCCGGCGCTCCACATGGGAGCGGATGTTGAACCAGAGGATACCGTTCTCGTCACGGACGATGCCGTGGCTGCCCGCCACGATGCCGCGGCGGTCCGGGATGGTGAAATGCTTCACCGCGCCGGTCTTGGCGTCGATCCGGGCGTAGGAGGTGACCCGGCTCGGCCGCGAGTAGACGATCCAGATGTTGCCGTCGAGATCGGCGGCCGCGTCATGGACGCCGGCCATGTGTCCGCTCTCCGATGGCGTGCCGAGCATCCAGTCGGTGCCGTCATTGGTCTGGAGGTGATTGTCCTCGGACGGGAAGTCGTATTCCTTGACCACGATGCGCGCGGCTTCGCCGGACGGGCGCGGCTGCAGATTGAACCGCATCGAGCTCTCGCCGGGCCCGCGCGCCCGCGCCAGATATTTGGCGAGGTCCTGCTGATGGAAGTCGATGTTCGGCGTCAGCCGCTTGTCCGGGCGCGGATAGGTGCCGTTGACGTTCACCTGCTTCATCAGGTCGAGGATCTTTGACCAGCCTTCCTCGTCGAAGCGGTGCTGCAGCGCGTAGCTGGCGCTGTGGCAGCCGGTGCAGTTCTTGCGCACCTGCGTCTTCATGCGGAAGTCTTCCGGCGTCTCGCCCGGCAGCGCCGCCAGGAATTCGTCGCCCGGAAGCTGGCGGATCCAGGCCTCCCGGTCGGTGATCGGCTTGAGCACGAAATTCTGCTGCCGCGACTGGCCGACCGTCACGTTGTTGCGCGCGGTCTCGAACTGCACCGCCTGCGCCCAGACCCGGTAGTTTCCTTCCGGCAGCGGCGGGAAGTAGTAGTTGCCGGAGGCGTCGGTGTAGACGCTGGTGGTGATGGTGGCGCCTTCGGCCTTGGCGGAAACGGTGACTCCGCCCATGCGCTCGCCCGTTGCCGAGGTGATCGCGCCGGAAAGCGGCGCGTCGGCGAGGGCGGGCAGCGAGGCGAGCGGTGCAGCGAGCGCAATGGCGAGCGTGACCAGGCTGACGCTGGCGAGATGGCGTGCGTGTGTCATGGCGTTCTCCCGAAATGATTTTTGTTTGGTGCGATTACTTGGCGGGCAGGTTTACGACCTGATGCCCGGGCGGCAGCACTGCCAGATAGGCGGCGATGGCCGCGATCTGGTCCGCGTTGAACATGTATTTGAAGCCGGGCATGCGCGGCGTGCCGTCGGCGACGATCCCGCGCACGACTTCCTGGTTGCCGCCGGCGGTCTCGCGCGACAGCTCCGGACCGTACATGCCGGAGACCAGCGTCGGCCGGGTATGGCAGACACCGCAATGCTGGTCGACCAATCGCCGGCCGAGCATCTGGGTTTGATTGAGCTGGACATCCGCTGCCGACGCGCTCTTGCGCCAGCACAGCGAGCAAGAGCGCCGTCGCGGTGACGCTGCACCTCATGGGTCGCCTCCCTATCGGTTTTTGCTTTTTGAACGACGTCCAGATTAGACCTATTCGATTTCTCCACAAGGACGCCCGTTGGAAAATTGCCATCGGGCTCCTATGGTCCGGTTCCTTATCCCCGATCACCGAGAATTTGGTCAGACGCCCGCAATTTCATGAGAAACGTCAATACTTTCATCGGTGCACCGGTCGAGCGGGTCGAGGACCTGCGTTTCCTGCGCGGGCGCGGCCAGTATGTCGACGATCTCGCACGGCCGGGACAGTGGCACGCCGCGATCGTGCGCAGCCCGGTGGCGCATGGGCGGCTGCGTTCGGTCGACACGGCGGCGGCGCTGGCAATGCCGGGCGTGAACGCCGTCATCACCGCGCAGGACGTCGGGCGGCCGATCCCGGCCATCCCGTTCCGGCGGCCGAACCCGACCATCGCACCCTATGCGCAACCGGTGCTGGCCGACGGCGTGGTGCGCTACGTCGGCGAGCCGGTCGCGGTGGTGCTCGCCGACAGCGCGGAGCGCGCCGAGGACGGCGCGCAGGCGGTCGCGCTCGACATCGAGCATCTGCCGGCGGTCGCCGACCGCCACGCTCTCCGCGCGCGGCGATACGCTGCTGATCGCGGGCACGGCGAGCAATTGCGCGGCGGTGTTCACCGCCAATGACGGCGACGCCGATGCGGCGTTCCGCAGCGCCGCCTATACCCGCCGCGAGCAGTTCCGCGTGCAGCGGATGACCGCGATGACGATGGAGACGCGTGGCCTGCTGGCGGAGTGGGACGCCGCCGCCGGACGGCTCAGCGTGTCGGGCGCGGCGAAGCTGCCGTTCTTCAACCGCCGCGCCATGGCGGCGATGATGAAGCTGCCGGAGGCGGCGGTCGACTATGTCGAATACGACGTCGGCGGCGGTTTCGGCGCCCGCGGCGAATTTTACCCGGAGGATTTCCTGGTCGCCTTCGCCGCCCGCACCTACGGCCGGCCGGTGAAATGGGTCGAGGATCGCCGCGAGCACTTCATGGCGATCGCGCATTCGCGCGAGACCGAATGCGATCTCGAGATCGCGCTCGACCGCGACGGCACCATCATCGGCTTGCGCGGCGATATCTGGGTCGATATCGGCGCCTATGTGCGGCCGAACGGCATGACGCCGGTGCGCAACGTCGCGCAGTTCACCTCGGGGCCGTATCGCGTTCCGAACCTGCATCTGAAGTCGCACGCGATGGTCACCAACAAGACGCCGTCCGGCACGTATCGTGGACCGGGTCGCTTCGAGGGCTGCTTCTTCATGGACCGGCTCATCGACATGGCCGCGAAGGATCTCGGCCTCGACCGGCTCGAGATCCGGCGGCGCAACCTCATCGCGCTCGCCGAAATGCCCTATCCGCTGGCGCCGGTGCGTCCGAACGACGGCTTCGGCGACACCGCCTGCGACAGCGGCGACTATGCCGAGCACCTTCGACCGCTGCGTCGCGGACGCCGGCTGGGCCGACAAGGCGAAGCTGAACGGCAAGCTCGTCGACGGCCGCTATCACGGTCTCGGCATCGCCTGCTTCATCGAAGGCGGCGGTTCGGGGCCGCGCGAGAACGCCCGCATCGTGATCGAGCGCGACGGCGCGTTCGCGGTCTATGTCGGATCGTCGGCCATCGGGCAGGGGATCGAGACCGTGATGGCGCAGATCGCCGCCGACGCGCTCGAAGTGCCGATCGAGCGGGTGAAGGTCTATCACGGCTCCACGACCTATCTGACGGAGGGCTACGGCTCCTACGGCTCGCGCGCCACGGTGATGGGCGGCAATGCGATCGTGCAGACGGCAAACGCGCTGGTCGAGAAGATGCGCGCGGCGGCGGGCGAGCGGCTCGGCGTACGCGGCGGACACGATCACGATGCACGACGGGACCGCCGCCGCGCCGGACGGCCGCCGCGTGACGCCGGCGGAACTCGCCGGACTATCCGTCGACGGCAAGTTCGACAATTCGAAAGCGACCTACACCTACGGCACCGCCATCGCCCATGTGACGGTCGACGCGCGCACCGGCGGCATCGAGGTGCTCGACTACATCGTGGTGGATGACGTCGGCCGCATCATCAATCCCGAGACCCTGCACGGGCAGGTGATCGGTGCGGCGGTGCAGGGGCTCGGCAGCACCTTCACCGAGGAGATCGCCTATGACGAGCACGGCCAGCTCCTGGTCGCCTCGCTCGCCGACTACCTGGTGCCGCTCGCGACCGACTATCCGGCGGTGCGCGCGGTGTCGCTCGAAGAGCACCCCTCGCCGAATAATCCGCTCGGGGCCAAAGGCGCGGGCGAGGGCGGCATCATCCCGGTCGGCGGCGCGCTGTCGAACGCGGTGGCGGCGGCGCTGTCGTCGCTCGGGGTCGAGCCGCGTGTCCTGCCGCTGACGCCGCCAAGGATTTGGCAGTTGATTCAGGACGCGCAGAAGCGATCAGGCGATTGATCCGCTCGGTCGTGGCAATGGCGGCGCTTTCCGGATGAACTGCCGGCCCGGATAATCACGCCGGCAGTGGACAACGCATTCTTCGACGAACTGCTCTGCATAGGGCGGTAGAAACCGCTGCCTGTTCCAGGCGATGACGGTCCATCGTCCAATCGGCGTTCCGCGGTGCACCACCACCGCTGCACGGACCTTCTCGCGTGGAATTCGCACCACCGAATTAATCAGAGCAATGCCATGGCCGGTTCTCGCCAATGCGATCAGTGCGGGCGGAGCTATGCTTTCGAGCAGTACACGCGGGCGTAGCTGCTCCGCGCGGCATGCAGCATTGAACCATTCATATGACGCGAAACCAGGACCGAGCCGCAGGAGCGGTTCGTCAGCCAAGTCCGCCACGTCGAGCACAACGCGACGGCTCAGCCGATGCCCCTGCGGCATCACGGCAATCATGACCATTGGATAGAGTAGCCGGCAAAAAAACCGTTCGTCACCCTCCGGCAAAACGGCAACATGCATGTCACCGCGCTCAAGGCGGCCCGACACACGGCCGCCTTGATCCTCGACAAAATGAACCTCTACGCCCGGATGACGCTTGCGGTAACGCTGCGCGAAGTCCGCGAGCAGATTTTCCAGAATTTGGGGGGCACCCCCAATCTGCAGCACACCGGTATGGCCGGACTTGAGCGCGCGCGCCCGCTCGCCGAGTGAATCGGCGTCCGACAGCAGGCGACGACTGCGCACCAGCAGGTCCTCGCCCTGCGAAGTTAACTTCACGCTCCGTCCGATGCGATCGAACAGTCGCACGCCAAGCTCGGTCTCAAGCGCATGGACTTGCCGCGACGCTGCGGATTGAGTCAGATTCAGGCGAGTGGCGGCGCGTGCAAAACCGTTGTTGTCAGCGATCGCGACGAATGTGCGTAGAAATCGAAGGTTCATCGGAACTCATTCCAAATTATCATTGATAAGATAGAATATAAATGAATTGGACAGATCAATGCCGCCTGACTAGCCTCCCTTCTGTCCGCCTGCCAACGGCTGCACGCTCGAAGGGAGAGCATCATGAAACTTGCCCGCCGTCGGTTTCTGCATCTGGCAGCGGGTGCGGCCATGCTGCCAAGCACCTCGCGCTTCGGTTGGGCGCAAAGCTATCCGAGGCGGCCCATTCGATGGGTCGTCGGGTTTCCACCCGGCGGCTCAACCGACATCGTGGCCAGGATCATCGCGCCGTGGCTGTCGGAACGCCTTGGTCAGCAAGTCATCGTTGAGAACAAGCCAGGGGCCGGCACGAACCTGGCCGCGCAGTCGGTCATCACTGCGCCGCCCGACGGACACACGTTGCTGTTCGTTACTCCTGTCAACGCGATCAACGCGACCTTGTATGGCGGGCTTACCTTTACTTTCATACGTGATATTGCCGCCGTCGCCGGGCTCGTGACTGTGCCTTTTGTGCTGGTGGTCAACCCGGCATTCCCGGCTAAGAATGTTGCTGAGCTCATCGGCTACGCAAAGGCCAATCCAGGCAAGGTCAGCTTCGGTTCGGCCGGCGTCGGCAGCGTGCCACACATGGCCGGAGAATTGTTCAAGTTGATGGCAGGCGTCGATATGCTTCACGTGCCATACCGGGGCTCCGCGCCCGCATTGACGGACCTGATCGCGGGGCACGTTCAAGTCATGTTCGACGCCATGCCGGCGCCCCTGCCGCTCATTCGCTCGGGCGCTTTGCGCGCCTTGGCGGTGACGACCTCCGCTCGATCGCGCGCGCTGCCAAATTTGCCAACCGCCGCAGAAACCGTGCCCGGATACGAGACGAGCTCCTGGTACGGAATTGGCGCGCCAAAAGATACGCCCTCTGAGATTATTGAGCGATTGAACCGCGAAATTGCTGCGGGGCTGGAAAACCCGATCGTCAAAGAACGGCTCGCCGAAGCGAATGCGGCACCGATGCCTCTCACACCCGTCCAGTTTTGCAAGCATATAGCTGCCGAAACGGAGAAGTGGGCCAAAGTGGTTCGAGCCGTCGGCGCCAAGGCGGATTGAACGGTTACGGGCCTTGGGCGCAGCAGCGCTCCCCATGCTCACTGAACGGATTGAAACTGTCATTGTAGGTGGCGGCCAGGCCGGCCTGGCGATGAGCTATTACCTTGGCCAACGCGGTCGAGAGCACGTCATACTCGAACGTCGGCGCGTGGCAGAGAGATGGAGAAGCGAACGCTGGGATTCGCTTTGCTTTCAGGCTCCGAACTGGAATATGCGGCTCCCCGGTTTCGCCCATCGCGCGGCCGATCCGGATGGCTTCGCGCCGCGCGACGACGTTGTGAGGTACATCGAGGGATACGCCTCCGCCATCGGCGCACCGATACGTTGCGGCGTGGCAGCAACAGCGCTTCGCCAGAAGCCTGGATCGACGCGTCTCGTTATCGAAAGCACAGTCGGATGCTTCGAGGCGCAAAATGTGGTGATCGCGACCGGGCCCTTTCAAATCCCGGCGGCTCCCCCGATCTTGTGTCGCAAGGTCTTGCAAGTGCATTCCAGCCAGTACCGAAATCCCGAAATCCTGCCTCCCGGCGCGGTGCTCATCGTCGGCTCAGGCAATTCGGGTTGCCAGATCGCAGAGGAGCTTTGCTCGGCCAACCGGCGAGTATATCTGTCGGTGAGTGGGCACCAGCGCACGCCGCGCCGATATCGCGGAAAGGATTGTATCTGGTGGAATCTCGCGCTGGGGGATGCTGACAGGACCGTCGATCAACGGGTGGGCGTGCAGCCGTCACGCTTGATGACGGGCGTGGGGGGCGGCCACGACGTCGATCTACGTCGGCTTGCAGCCGAGGGGGTCGTGTTGCTGGGCCGCGTACTCGGCGGCCGGAATGGCAGACTCGCCTTGGCATCCGACCTCGGCGAAAACCTCGCACGCGGCGACGCTTCCTTGATTTCTTTGATGCGGCGGTGCGATGAGCACGTCGTTCGGAGCGGGCTCGACCTTCCTGCGCCTGATATGTCTGCGGAGACCATTCCAGACCCGAAGGAAGTAGCCGATCCGATTCTTACGCTCGATCTTGCCGCAGCCGGCATTTCCACAATCATTTGGGCAAACGGATTTCGGTATGACTTCAGTTGGATTCACCTCCCGATATTTGGAAACGGCACTGAGTCTTCGAATCGAGCGCCCGGCCACAAACGCGGAATCACATGCGTGCCTGGCGTGTATTTTCTGGGTCTGCCGTGGTTGCACAAGTGGAAGTCGGCGTTTTTGTTCGGCGTCGGCGAAGACGCCGAGTATCTCGCGGCGCAGATCGCAACGTAGTCACGCCAGCCGTAACGTCGGCATGAGGCGCAACGCGTTGTCGCGGTCGATTGCTTTCAGCTCGGCCGTGTCGAATACGCCACTCTGTTGCAGGCCGATGACATGCTCCTCGGTGGTGAGATGCGGCCAGTCGGTGCCGAACAGCATCTGCGACACCGGAGCGACCGCTTTCAGCGCCGCCATCGGCGCGCGCTCGGGCGCCTGGGCGATGTCGTAATAAAACTTCCGCGCCTCGGGCGAGAAGCCTTCCGGCAGGATCGGCTGGAATTCCGGGCTCTCCTTCACGCGTTTGTCGAAGCGGCGGATCAGGAACGGCATGGTGCCGCCGGCGTGCGACCAGATCACGCGCATATCGGGGTAGCGCCGCGATGAGCCGCTGAACACGAACTTGGCGATCGCGCGCGTGGTGTTGGTGCCGTATTCGATGTCGGCATCGCGCAGGCCCGGCACCAGCCGCTCGCAGCAGGGGTGGCCTGACGGATGCGTGTAGAGGACCGCCCGGCGGCGGTTGAGCTCCGCGAAGACCGGCTCGAACACGGGATCACCGAGAAATTTGTCACCGTAGTTGGTTTTCATAAACACGCCGTCGGCCTTGAGCGTGTCGAAGGAGTATTCGATCTCCTTCAGGGAGCCTTCGATGTCCGGGAAGGGTAGCCAGGCGAAATGGCCGAAGCGGCCGGGATAGTCGGTGCAGAGCTTGGCCGAATATTCGTTCGCCATGCGCGAAAAGCGCCGCGCATCCTTGGCGTCCGGGTGGTCGAGCGCCGAAAGGCTGAGTGACATGACCGACAGCGAAACACCGCTGCGGTCCATGTCTTCGAGTTGGCGCGGAATGGTGGAGCGATCGTTGAGATAGGCGCGCTTGGGATCGATGAGATAGCCGGGCGGCACGAAATGGCGATGCACGTCGATCCGGCCTGCATTCGCCGCCGGCTTCACCTGTGCCTGGGCGATCGCCGGCCTCGCGGGGAGGGCGGTGCCAACCGCGACGGCGGCGAACCCGGACAGCAGATCGCGGCGTGATACACAGCACACGCAGGATGCGTTCTGCTTGAAACGGCGCATGGCGCTCGTGGTCGTGCTGCCTGCCATCGATCCCTCCCTTGTCGTCGAGGCCGATGCTGTGACGTGGTTCAGCGCGGGTCAATGCCCCTGTCGCGCAGCACCGCGGCAAAGGCCGGCGAAGTCAGCAGCGCCAGCAATGCCTTCGCCGGTTCCGAGCCCGCCGATTTTCGCGACAGCGCGGCTGCGTAGACGGTCGTGCTCTGTAACGTGTCCGGCAACGGTCCGGCGAGCGCCACGCCCGGTACCACGCGGATCGACGTCATCGGCGCGACCGTGAGCGCTAGCTCGCCCTTCGCCACTGCCTGCAGCGCCAGCGTGCCGTCCTTGAAGAGACGGATCTTCGGCTTCATGGCGTCGGCGATCCCGAGTTGCGTCAGCACCTTCACCATGTGCTGCGAGGAGGTCGAGCCGTCGGCGGGATCGGGCATCCCGAACGATGCCGCCGCCAGCATCGCCTGCCTGAATTCGTCGGTCGTCCCGACCGCCGGCGTTGCGCCGCCAGCGCGAACCGCGACACCGAGGCGGACCACGCCGAGGTCGGCGCGGCCGTCGGCCGTCAAGTGTCCATCGCCGATCATGGCTTTGAGCTGCGGCGGCGGCAGGATCACGACATCGACGCGTTCGCCGTCCGCAACCTTCTTGCTGATGGCGGTGGCGTTGCCGAAGCTCACGCTGACGCGGTGGCCGGTCGCCTTCTCGACCATCGACGGCAATTGAACGAGCGCCGGCCGCACCGCCGCAGCGCTGAGGATGACAAGATCGTCGGCCACGGCCGGCCACGCCAGCAGCGTGAGGGCGATCGCGCCCGCAACGGTTCGCATCGGTTTCCTCATGTGCGTCACACGAGCCGCGGCGGCATGGTCAGGAAGGTGCGGGCGACGTGCCAGAACTGTTCCCGATTGTAGGCGAGCTGAACCGAATGCGCGATGCCCGGCAGGATGATCATCTGACGGTCGCCGTTGGGAAGCTGATTGTAGAAGTCGGTCAGATCCTCGACCGTGGCAATGCCGTCGAATTCGCCGCGCACCAGTAGCACCGGCGACAGCACTTTCTTGGGATCGACCAGCGGCAGGTTCGCCACCATGTCGAGATAGGTGCCGCTTGGCACCCGATCGCCGAACTCGAGGTCGCGGTCCGCGCGCGCCTTGGCGAGCCGCGGGTCGGCGACGCCGCGTTTGTCACGGGTGAACAGCTTCTCGATGTCGATGCGCCCGCGCGGGCGGGTGTTGTTCTTGCGGTAATACTCAATCTGCTCGGCGCGGTTGGTGAGGGTCGGCGCGCCGGTCCCTTTGTAGGTCATGGCGCAGAGGATGAGACGGTCGCAATGCTCGGGTTGCGCCATCGCATAGGCGGCGGCGCGCAGCGCGCCCGACGATGCGCCGGAGAAATGCATCTTCTGCGCGCCGGTCTCGCGGATCACCGTCTGAACGCCGGCCTTGAGATCCTCGACCCCGCTGGCAATGTCGGAATTGCCGCTGGTGCGGCTTGAGCGCCCGTAGCCCTCGTGATCCATGGTCCAGACGTCGAAGCCGTAACGGGCAAATACGTTCATCATGGAATATTCGCCGACGTCCGGCACGCTCATGTCGAAGCTGGTGCGGGCCGAGTTCGAGGAGCCGTGGACCAGGAACAGCACCGGCCGCGGCGGCTCGCCCGGCTTTGGCGCGCCGAGCCGCTTGCGGAACATGTAGAGCGAGACCTCGCCCTTCTTCGCCCAGTATTCGTTGCTCCAGACGTCGGAGGTGTCGCCGGCGGCGGCCGAAGCCCTTGGCGTGCAATCCGCCTTGGCTGGCGTTGACAAGAACTGCGCAAGCCAGCCCGCGCCAAAACCTTGCAGGAGCCTGCGCCGCACGATCGAAAGCCCGCTCTCCGCCATCGCTTCCTCCCTCGTTGCGTTTTTTTGGCTGCTGTGGCCGCAACCTTGCTCGATCGCCGCCCGGCGGCGGCGTTTAGATGCCCATCATCTTGAGCTGGAATTCCGGATAGCGCAGGCCGGAGGCGGCTTGCGGCGGGAACGCGTCCGAGAGGGTGCGGACCTCGGCATCGGTCAACGTGAGATCCACCGCGGCGGCGTTCTGTTCGAGATATTTCCGGCGCTTGGTGCCGGGGATCGGAACGATGCCGTCGCCCTGCGCCAACAGCCAGGCAATGGCGATCTGCGCCATCGTGGCGCCTTTTGCATCGGCGATCGCCTTGAGCGGGCCGAGCAGACCGAGGTTCTTCTCGAAATTGCCTTCCTGGAAGCGCGGATGCGCGTGGCGGCGGTCCGCCTCGATCAGGTCGCTGCGGCTTTGGAACGTGCCCGAGAGGAAGCCGCGGCCGATCGGCGAATAGGGGACAAGACCGATCCCGAGATCGCGCAGGGTCGGGATGATCTCCGCCTCGATGTCGCGCGACCACAGCGAATACTCGGTCTGCAACGCGGCGAGCGGATGGGTCTTGTGCGCACGGCGCAGCGTGTTGGCGCCGGCTTCGCAGAGTCCGAGGTAGCGGACCTTGCCCTGTTCGATCAGGCGCGACATCGCGCCGACGGTGTCCTCGATCGGAACGCTGGGATCGATGCGGTGCGCGTAATAGAGATCGATGTGGTCGACGCCCAGCCGCTTGAGGCTCGCGTCGCAGGCGACCGGAACGTAGTCGGGCTTGCCGTTGACGCCGCCGCGCTGGCCGCCCGGGCCACGGATGTTTCCGAACTTCGAGGCGATGAAATATTTGTCGCGCCGTCCTTTGACGGCCTGGCCGACCAGTTGCTCGTTGACGCCGGCGGCATAGGCATCCGACGTATCGAGGAGCGTGATGCCGAGCTTCGGCGGCGCGATGAATGGTCGCGATCGACTCCACGTCGTCCGGAACGCCGTAATCCGCGCTCATGCCCGAGCAACCAAGCCCGATCGCCGAAACGCGGAAGCTCTTACCAAGCAGTCGGTATTTCATCGTGTGATCCCTGACGTTTGTCGCCCGCTCCAATGAGCGGAAAATCGGCCGGAACGGCGGCGGAGGTCGGCGCTACTCTTGAAGCCATTTTGCAGCAAGGGCAAGGCCCGCGCGGCATGCCTCGATGAGCGCTGGCGGGGCAGCCGGGGTGCGGCAATGCGACATTGCCCGAGGGTTGGCGGTACGGCTAGATTGCCCGCAACACGCCGGCCGGATGAGCCGGCGGACCGAAATCATGGAGACCGGGATGGATACGCTCAACCGTCGCACGTTTCTCGCCGGAACCGCGCTCGCGCTCGCGGGCGGCGTGCGGCCTTCGTTCGCACAGGCCGTCGACATGGCGGCGGCGAAGAAGGAAGGCAAGATGGTCTGGTATTGCTCGGTGCCGGTCGCGACCGCGCAAAAGGTCGCGAACATGTTCGAGCAGCACACCGGCATCAAGGTGGAGCTGTTCCGTTCCGGCGGCTCCAACATCCTGCGCCGTTTCCAGCAGGAGGGCGAGAGCGGCAGGGTGTTCGTCGACGTGCTGACGCATTCCGAGCCGGCGGCCGCCAGCGCCATGACCAAGAAGGGCCTGTTCGTTCCGTTCAAGCCGACGGACTTCGACAAAGTGCCGGACGCGGTCAAGGATCCGAACGGCAACCATATCGCGCAGCGCCTCAATGTGATGGCGATCTACGTCCGCGACGATCTCCTGCCGGCGGCCGATCGGCCCAAGACGTGGACCGATCTTTTGAACCCGAAATACAAGGGTAAGATGGTGATGGCGGACCCGTCGTTCTCGTCGCTGCTGGTGGTGATCGCCGGAACGCTGGCGCGGCGCGACGGCTGGAAATATTTCGAAGGGCTGCGCAAGAACGACATCATGATGGTGCAGAGCAACCAGCAGGTGTCCGACATGATCAAGCGCGGCGAGCGGATCATCGCGGTCGGCGCCGATGCGGCCTATGTCGGCGAAGGCCGCCGCCAGGGCATGAAGATCTCGACGCTTTACCCGGAGGACGGCACCTTCATCATCGCGTCGCCGAGCTCGGTCATCAAAGGATCGCCCAATCCGAACGCGGCCAAGGCGTTTGCCGAGTTCATGCTCAGCCGCACCGTGCAGGAGCTGTTCCCGCACGAGTTCCTCTATTCCGCGCGCACCGACGTGGCCGGGCCGGAGGGTTATCCGCCGCTGTCCTCAATCAAGATGTTCCCGATCGACTACGACTACATCGAAGCGGAAAGCCCGCGCATCCGGAAGCGGTTCGCGGAGGTGATGCAGTAGGCGCCGCGGACGTTCCGCCGGAAAGATGTGCGGACTATCGCCCTGTAGAGTGCATTGGCGTCTGTTGGTTTTGGCGATAGGTTCCGGCGAATGAGTAGGTTGAGCCGCTGGTTGCGATCCAAGCGAGTCGGTCTTGAAGCCGCGCATGTGCGCGTCAGGGTGCATTCGTTTTGGATGAACCTTGATCTTGGAGACGCGATCCAGAAGCAGGTCCATCTTGGAGGCTACGAACCGGCGCAGACCGCATGGATTTCAAATTCATTGAAACCCGGTCATCGGTTCGTCGATATTGGGGCCAATTGCGGATACTACACGGCGCTTGCGTCGAAACTCGTCGGACCAAATGGACAAGTATTTTCCTTCGAGCCGAGCCCGATTGTTTCTACCATTATCGCCGACATGATAGCGGACAATCGCATCTCGAACATCGAGCTCGTCAAGTCGGCCGTCGGCGCCGACAACGGCGAAGTGGAGATTTATATGCCGGACGGGGCCCCGGTACATTCTCCCAGCGCGTTTTTCAGTGACCCCACGTTCAAGACGATACGCGTGCCAATGCTGGCGCTGGACAGTTACGCTCTCCTCAATGACGGGAGGCCGCTGGATTTTGTTAAAATCGACGTGGAGGGATTTGAGCCGAACGTTATCGATGGAATGAAGAATCTCATCAAGGATGGGTACGTAAAAAATCTGCTTTGTGAGTTCAATTCCGGATGGCTGCGTCGTAACGCGAATTACACGTCTAAGCGGCTTCTTGAAAGCGTCCTCGATTTAGGGATGTCGATCCACAACAAAACAGAGAGCTCCATTGGGATGGAGCCGGACGGAATAACGCCATTCGAAGTTCAGGATATCTGGTTCAAGCGTTCGCGGTAGAGTTGGCAAAAGGATCAAGTGATGAGTCGACTTAGCCGCTGGTGGCGCTCACGCCAAAGCCGGCGACAGAAAGCCAAGCTGCCCGAACCCAGCGTTGTGAACGTGGAAATGGGCCACCAGGTTGGCTATTTCGAAACCCCCACCGGATGCTGGTGGCTCCCGCTCTCCGACGATCTCATAGCCGTCGCGATGAGGCTCGGGAACATATTCGAGCCGGAGATCGTCGCGGAGGCATCGAACCATATCACCCCCGGATCGAGCGTACTCGATCTTGGGTCGAATTTCGGCCAGATGGCGGTTCTGTTTTCACGCCTGACCGGTCCGTCAGGAACGGTCCATGCATTTGAAGCAGATCCGTTTGTCTGTCACCTGCTTCGCCGCAACATCGAGGCCAATGCAGTATCCAACATCATCGTTCATGAAACAGCGGTGTGGCACGAGAGCGGACAGACACTATTCTATCCGAAGCAGGATTTTGCGCGCTTCGGCACGTTTGGCTCGTACGGCATCGATCCAAAGGCGACGGCCGGGCGCACGGTGACGTCAACGGCTATCGATGCACTCGATCTGCCGGACAACATCAGTTTTATGAAGGTCGACGTGCAGGGCAGCGATCTCTACGCGATGGAAGGCGCGAGCCGGACGATCGAGCGAAACAAAATGCCAATTCTGTTCGAGTTCGAGACGCTGCTGCAGGACGATTTTGGAACGTCTTTCCAAGATTACGAATCCTTGCTGGCGCGCCTGCAATATAAGATTGACAAGGTCGTCGGCAACAACAACTACCTCATCAAGCCAATTGCGCCGCAATCCGCTCGATGAGACTTTCGATACCGGCGTCAACAACCCGAAGTCGGCCATTGGTAGGGTATGAGCGGTCGGAACCATGATTCTGATTGTCGGGCACAAGGGGCAGGACGGCAGCTTCCTGCGCGAGCAATTGCTGCGTGATGGGCATACCGTCTATGGACTTGGGCGTGAGGGGCTCGAGGAGCCCGACGGCTCGGTCCGCACCGGCGTATCGCTGAACGACCCTCACAGTCTGCGCGAGGCGGTCACGCGCCTCCAGCCGCGCGAAGTCTACTATCTCGCCGCGCATCATCACTCCTCGCAATCGCTCGCCGACGACGGATTGCTGCTCAATCAGAGCATCGCCACCAATGTTTCAGGGTTGGCCGCGATGCTTGAGGCCATTCGCCGGGAGGCGCCGCAGGCGCGCCTCTTCTACGCAGCCTCGTCGCATGTGTTCGGCGATCCGCCGGCGTCGCCGCAAACCGAAGACACGGCGTTCGCGCCGCAGTCGCCCTATGCGGTATCGAAGGTCGGCGGGCGTCGAATTGTGCCGCTTCTTCCGCCGAGCCTACGGAACGTTCGCTGCCTGTGGCTATCTCTACAACCACGAAAGTCCCCGCCGGCGGCCGGAATTCTTTTCGCGCAAGACCGCGATTGCCGCCGCGGCGATCGCTAACGGAGGTCGCGAGAAACTGGTGCTGGGATCGCTCGACGCCGTCGTCGACCTGGGCTATGCGCCCGAATACACGCAGGCGATGCAACTGATCCTCAGGTTGCCCGCAGCCAACGACTTCATCGTCGCGAGCGGCCGCGCAATAACATTGGAAACATTCGTTGCCGCCGCTTTCTCGCATATCGGCCGCGATTGGCGCGAGCATGTCGTGCTGGATCCAAATCTGGTCCGGAGGGCGCCGCCGTCGCACCCATACGTGGGAGACGCGCGGCGCCTCGCGTCGGCCGCCGGCTGGCGAACGCGCACGTCTGCGGAGGAACTCGCCGCCATCATGGTCGATGCAGAGCGAAAAATCTGATCGGGGATTGCGGGTCAGGACCGAAGGCGCTGCAATTGCTTCTCGAATTGTGCCATGGCGAAGTCGCCGTTCGGCTTGGTGACGAGCCAATCAGCCAGCGGGTAGTGCCAGAACGGGTGATAGAGCACGATGCCCGTAACATTCAGGATCGCCGCCAAGTAGCTGAACGAGGATTTGCTCATCACCAGGATGTCGGCGGTGGCCAGCCGCTCGATGCAAGTCATGGTGGGCTCGTTGATATATCGCTTCAGGCCCGGGAAGACTTCGAAGTCGGCAAACGGATCCTGCTCGGGACGAAGCTGGATCAGATTGTCGATTCGTCCCTTGAAGGCGGGATCGTCCGGCCTGACCGTCGAATCTTTTTGCAGGAGCTCCGAGTGGAGCTCCACCTCAAAAGGAATGTTCCGGCTTGCCAGTGCCGCTGTCATGGTCTGGGCAAGATTGATGTAGTAGCGATTGTCGATCAGGCGCTCCGAATTGACGAACATCAGCTCCCCGCGGCGCACGTGCAGCGCGATCCGAAGCGCCTTGTTCGGTTCGACGTTCTTGAACGGGGAAAGCGATTTGCAGACATCGTATCCGTCGGCGTAGCGATCCATCAGCGGATGCGGCTCGCCTATTCGCACGACGGTTTCGGCGTTGTCTTTCGACCAATTGGCGACGAGGCGGCCGAATTTTGTGAATTGAACGGGCCACAACTGCTTCCTTCGACCGCCGTACCGGATGTCGAGCGTCCGTTCGAAACGCCCGATTGGAATCGATGGCAGGACGACGGAGGTTGGGGCTGCGGTCCTCGGTTGGTCGGACGGGAGCGCGAAACGCCGGTTGAACGAATCGACGAACGCCGGATCCTTCTCCTGGTTCTGGAACGCGTCGAGGCCCTGGTAGTAGACGTCGTGCAGCGGAGAATGGAGATATTTCGTCCCAAGCAGCCGCGAGAGGCAATAGATGCCATAGATGCGATGCAGTTGAGCGCCGACGCCATCGGGATTGACCTCGTTGGCGTAGGTGAGGAAGACGTTACCGAAATTCGACATCGCAATCGATCTTTCGCCGCGGCCTGACGGGTTTTGCAGTATCAGCTCGCGCTTTTGCGCAACGTCAATGTCGCAAAGGTGTATCGGAAGCGGTTGCCCAGGACAAAATCAGGATTTGGGCAATCCCAGTCCGGGTTGTCGATCGGGAAGCATTGATGAGCGCTGGGAATGATCCGCTCGCGAAAATCCTGCTGCGTGTACATGCGGTGACAGACGTTCGGAATCTCGTCGCCTGGCTTGTATTGATCATTGTAGTCGCACGTCAAAATCATCACCCCGTCCGGCTTCAGCAGTTCTGAAATAAGGCGCATGAACTTTTCGTCGTCTTCGACATGCTCGAGCACGGACGTCGCAAAGACAACATCGTAAGACTGCTTCTCCGTCGAGGGACGCCCGACAAACTCGTCGAGATCGTAATTGATGACCGGATCGATCTCTTCCACGCCGACGCCAATCATCTTGAGCGCAATACACGCGGTATCTTCGAAGCTGCCGACGCATAAAATCTTGGCGTCGGTCGGCGCCAGTGCTCGCACCGCGTCGAATACAAACGCCTGTTGAATGTTGGCGCGTTCGATCTTGCGCGCCATGATTTCGGGAGCGAGCGAATGCAGGAATGCGAGGACTGGCGCATACCTTTGCCTCGCGGCGTCGTCGAGGATAATATTGTAGCGGCGCGGACCTTGCGAAGACACTGCAAGCTCGCCTTTGGCTGAGACCCCGACATGCGCCTGATGGAGGGTATTTTCATTGGCCGCGGAGATCCACGGTCCATCCGTCTTGCGTTCGAGCCGAGCGGCTTCCTTGCTGAAGTGCCGGGCCAGCTTTCTCGCGATCTTGATCCGATGCGGTAGTGCCTTGCGCTTCAGCGACGATACCAACCCGAGCCTCTGTTTGGACTGGTAAGCATCCAGCGCCTTGGTCACGGCACGATCGTAGTCCCACGCAATATTTTCCGGCGTCCATTCATTCTTAAATCGGCCGAGCGGCTTTGTACCCGAAGACATGATGTCTCTGAGGGTACGATCCTCCACAAAGATCGAAGGGCGCGCATCGAACACGTGCCTGAACATCAGGCTCCTGGTCAAAGCGACCGGGCGATCGACCGCGAGTGCCATATCCAGCACGCTGGAAATGCCGCGCCCTCAATTCTCCCCGTAGAAAAACGCGTTCAAGCTGTTCTGGGCCAGAAAATCAAGGATCGCCTGCGTCGACAGGAACTCATGCGTGACCGACAAATCGACGCCAGGTTTTACGACAAGGGCGCGGCAACGATCGGCAATTTCCGCTGTCAGCGCGCCTTGCGCGTCCTGGTATGGCGAGACCGGAATATGAAGCCTTATGGTTGCCTCATCAAACTCCTGCTGCACGGCTCGCACGACCTGCTCGAAGCCCTTTCCGCTCGACGCAAATCCCCAGGTTCCGATGACCGGCCGCTGCGGGATTGGAAATGTGTTTTGATACGTCGCAAGCAACCGCCCGGTCTTGAACACCAGCGGATTTTTCAAAAGTAAAGTCGGGTCGGGCGCGATATGGCAGTCGAACAGAATATCGGTTGCCTCGTCGGCAACCGCCTGTGTGATCTCATGGATTGTGCCTATTTGCGGACCTGCAAATCCCGCGATCGCGCGCTTCTTCAACCATGGCATCGTCACGGGATTGTAGTTGTAGCAAACGGCAACAGGTCGCGAAGCAGTCACGGCATCGGCAAGCGTTTTGGGAAAGTCGACTTCGCAGTAGGAAAATCGAAACTTCGCGAATTTGGTCAACGCAGTCGCGATGGCGCGTCCAAATTGATAAACGCCGCAATTCGGCTCCGTACTGTTGACGTAAAGAACGGTTGGCGAATTGTTGTCGGACGCTGTAGCCCCGCCGTTCCGATCCGCCGCACTCATACGATCTCGATCTCAGGAAATGGAAAAATCATCCGGCCGCCATCCGCAAGGAAGGCCTGTTCGCGCTGCACGATTGCATCCTTGAAGTGCCAGGGCAGGACAAGGAAATAGTCCGGCTTCATGGCGCGCGCTTCCGCTTCGGAAATGATCGGGATGTGAGTTCCGGGCGTGTAAGCGCCGAATTTGTCCGCATTGACTTCCGCTATTGCGAGCACCGTCTTCTTCGGTGAATTCCGCAGAACTGCAGCACGACGTTGCCCTTGGTGGAGGCGCCATAGCCGACGATCTTCTTGCCGTCGGCGGTCAGCGCATGCAGCAGGCGGCGCAGATCCTCGCGGTGCTTGAACACCCGCTCTTCGAAATCACGGTAGGGCTTGGGCGTCCCAAGTCCGAGCCGTTCCTCCTGTGCGAGGATCCAGTCGATCACGGCCCGGTTTGCCTGCAGCCCGCTGTCCCGCTTCGCGGCCGTCACGGCGAAACTGCCACCGTTGACGGCGTTCATCTGCGACGTCGATGATGATGAAGCCGGCGCGATCGAGGATGCCCGCGACCACGCCGAGCGAGTAGTACTCCAGGTGCTCGTGGCAGATGGTGTCGTAGGAGTTCAAAGCCGGAGCATCGACGGCATGTAGCTCTGCTCGAAATGCCACACGCCGTCGTCGGCGAGCACCTCATGCAATTTCGCGGGCGAACTGCGATCGGATCTTCGAGGTCGTAGAACATCGCGATCGATGTCACGATCTTGGCGGGCTTGCCGCCGGCCCGCCGATAAGCGGCGGCGGAAAAGAAATCCGGCACCAGCGCGATGTCATCGCGCGTAGAACGATCTGGAACTTGGCAGCCAGTCGGGTCGATGCCGACGCGTTGCAGTCCCGCCGTCTTATACGACTTTCAACAGACGTCGCGTCGTTGCTGCCGATGTCGAGGACGGTATCGCCGGCGTCGCGGCGAGTACAAGACGCTCCAGGTGGTGCGTCTTGGCTGATCAGGTGCGCAGATCATCGATCTGGTTGAGGCCGGAACGGTAGCCGTAGTTCTCGCCGTACATCTCGGCCGCGTCGTAGGAATGGGAGAGCTGCAGCAATCCGCTGGTCGGGCACCAGACCAGCTCGAGCGGGCCCGACGTGATCTTTTCATCCCTGGCGCGCGGAAACACGCCCGTGAGTTCTTGCTCACCTAGCGAGAGCACTTTCACCAGATGGGTGCTGCCGCTGACGCGACACTTATCAATCGGATGCGGCGGCTTGCTCACGCTTTCCCCAACGCACGTTTGTAGGCACCGTACTCATAGTTCCAGACGGTTGAGGATGCAGCAAAGCCGACTTGTTTGGAAGTGTTGGTCGGAGCGCCGAGATTTGAACTCGGGACCCCCAGTCCCCCAGACTGGTGCGCTAACCGGGCTGCGCTACGCTCCGCCAAAGCCGGCCGCGGAACGAATACGCTGGCCCGGCTGGTTCGCAAGGGCGCGTTGTTCAGGCCGTTTGCAGCCGGGCGTTGCCGGAAACCGGGCCGGCGGGCGCCCGCCGGGTAGTCCCGCGAGACCGCCATCAGGCCCCACAGCACGCCGAGCATCAGGAAGTAGTGGCGCCAGTGGTCGCTGTCGATGATGACGCTCTCGGCCGCGACGCCGACGAAGGCCGCATAGACGCCTAGATAGGTCGGCGCCAGGGCGTCGTGACGAAGATGAAGCGCAGCCCGGCAACCAGCGTGACCAGCGTCAGCGTCAGATAGGCGGCGCCGGAGATCCAGCCGCCGGACGATGAAGGATTGAGATAGACGTTGTGCGGGGCCTCCGGGAACTGGAATTGCAGCGGGCCCATGCCGAACGGATAGTCGAGCGCCATCGAGACGCCAGGAAGTAACGGCCGAAACGGCCGGTAGTGGCCGATGTCATAGCTCTGCGTCAGCGTCGCGCGTTCCTCGAACAGCGTCGGCCACCTGGTCGATCGACAGCAGCGCCGCGACGAACGCCGCCGCCGACCAGGCGCCGACGATCGCGACCAGCACGATGCGGACGCGCTCGCTGGTCGAGCGGCTGGTGACGAAGGCGAGCGCCATCAGCAGCACCGCGCAGAACACGAACTGGCCCCAGGCGGCGCGCGAGAACGACAGGAACAGCGCCGCCCAGCACGATCAGCAGCAGGAGCCGCCGCCGATGAACGCGGACCGGCGGCCGGCCAGCATGCGCTGGAGGATGAGCAAGCCGGGCAGGATCAGGAAGGCGCCGAACACGTTCGGGTCCTTGAATGTGCCGCGTGGCGCGCGAGTAGAGGACGAACCGACGCCGCCGAACAGCCGGAAATAGCCGGCGATGGCCAGCAGCGCGACGACGACGGCGGCGGCGATGTAGCCGCGCAGCAGCCATCGCAGCCGCGCCTCCGTGTTGGTGCCGAGCATGGCGGCGAAGAAGATCGCCGTCGCGCCAGGAACACCGACACCAGAACCCAGATAGTCGGCGCCGGCTGGTCGCGACCGATCGAACAGCGAGAGCGCGTAGCCGACGTTGAGCAGCGTCAGCAGTAGGACCGAGCGGCGCCAGCGCCGCGCCGCAGCGACAGGCCCGTGACGGCGAAGAGCACCATCGTCGCGATGCCGACGAATCTCGTAGGGGCCGGCTCGATGAACACGAAGCCGCCGGAAACGCCATCAGCCACAGCAGCGACCGCGCGCAGCGATTCCGTGGCGATCCGCGGACCCGCGACCGGCGCCTTCGCGCCGCGGCGTAGCGTGGCCATCAGTAGGCGTTCTCGGTCTTGGCCAGCGCGAACGGCGTCGCCGCCAGGATGTAGAGATCGAACAGCACCGACCAGTTCTCGATGTAGTAGAGGTCGTGCTCGACGCGCCGCTGGATCTTCTCGTGCGTGTCGGTCTCGCCGCGCCAGCCGTTGACCTGCGCCCAGCCGGTGATGCCGGGCTTCACGCGGTGGCGGGCGAAATAGCCGTCGACCGCCTCGTCATAGACGCGGTTCTCGGCCTTGGCGTGGACCGCATGCGGGCGCGGGCCGACCAGCGAGAGATTGCCCTTGAACACCACGTTGAACAGCTGCGGCAGTTCGTCGATCGAGGTCTTGCGGATGAAGCGGCCGACGCGGGTGACGCGCGGGTCGTCCTTCTGGCACAGCTTGGAGGCGGTGGCGTCGCACTGGTCGACATACATCGAGCGGAACTTGTAGACCTCGATCAGCTCGTTGTTGAAGCCGTAGCGCTTCTGCTTGAACAGGACGGGACCGCGGCTGTCGAGCTTGATGGCGATCGCGGTGAGCAGCATGATCGGCGACAGCGCGATCAGCGCCAGGGTGCCGATGATCTTGTCGAACAGCCATTTCATCACGACGTCCCAGTCCGTGATCGGCTTGTCGAACGACGTCGAGCACCGGGACGTTGCCGATGTAGGAATAGGCGCGCGGGCGGAAGCGCAGCTTGTTGGCATGCGCGGCGAGGCGGATGTCGACCGGCAGCACCCACAGCTTCTTGAGCATCTGCAGGATGCGCTCCTCCGCCGAGATCGGCAGCGAGAAGATCACGAGATCGATGCGGGTGCGGCGGGCGAACTCGACGAGGTCGTCGACGGTGCCGAGCTTGGGGAGCCCGGAGACCGCTGTGGGCGAGCGCTCGTCGCCGCGGTCGTCGAACACGCCGACGACGTGGACGTCGGAATCGCGTCTGCGCCGGAGCGCCTTGATCAGCGCCTCGCCGCTTCTCGCCGCCGCCGACGACCACGGCGCGCCGGTCGAGCCGGCCCTGCGGGTCCAGCGCCGCACCAGGAGGAACAGCGCGCGGCGGAAGACGATCAGCGCGAGCAGCCCGACGACATAGAAGCTGCCGAGCCAGACGCGCGAGAACTGGTCGCCGGCCTTGGCGAAGAACGACGATGCCGATGACGATCAGGAACACGACCGACCAGGCCGACGCGAGCCGGAAATACTGCTTCTCGTAACCGCGGAACGCCTGCACCTGATAGATGTCGGCGGCCTGGAACGCGAGCAGTCGCAAGCGCGGCGATGGCGACGATGGCGAGCGAGGTAGTACCACTCGAAGCCGTCGAGCGGAACCACGTAGGCGAGGTAGATCGGCGAGGCCGACCAGCATCACCAGCGCGAACTCGATGAGGCGCACGATGCCGGCGAGCACGATCGGCGAATAGGCGCGGGGATCGGCTGGGCGGCGACCTTCTGCGCTGCCGGCGACAGCGCGGCGTCGGCGACGCGGACGCCGGCTTCGGCGGCGCGCTGGCGCCGTCAAGCATATTACGGTGTCGAACTGAACATGACTCTACGCAAGTCGGTCGTACGCGGGACCGTCTCGGCCGCCAATCGCCCCCGCGCATCGAGACTAGCCGAAAAAGTTCAAGAAATGCTTAGGGGACAGCGAAAGAACTGCAGGAATTCTTAACCATGCCGGCGTGGTTCAGGAGCGCGCCAGCGCCTCCGATAGGCCGTCGAGCACGGCGTCGGTCATTGCGTCGACCGAGAACGACGCGCGCAGCCGCGATTGGAGGCGCAGCGACGCCGAATGCCGGCGGCGCGGTCCTGGAGTGCAGCGGCGATGGCGTCGCCAGCGCCGCCGGGATCGCCCGGCGGGATGAGATCGCCGGCGTCCGGCCCGAAGATTTCGGGGATGCCGCCGACATTGGTGGCGATCATCGGCAGCCCGGCGGCGCCGGCTTCGAGCACGATATAGGGCAGCGATTCCGCGCGCGAGGGAACCACCAGCATTCGGCCGAGCGCAAACGCCGTGCGCGCGGGCTTGGCGCCGGCGAAGCGGACCGCGTCGCCGAGTCCGGTGCGCCGCGACCCCCGCCTCGAAGGCGGCGCGGTCGGCGCCGTCGCCGACGATCGTCGCGGTCACTTTGCGCCCGTCGCGCGCGAGCCGTGCGATCGCCTCGATCAGCACGTCGACGCCCTTGAGCTTCCGCAATTCGCCGACGAAGACGAGATCGGTCGCGTCCGGCGCGGTCTCGACCGGAAGGAACTCGGCGTCGGCGACGCCGTTGTGCACGACGCGCACCAGGCATCGGGCCCGGCTTGCCGACCTTGGCGTCGAACGTGTCGCGGCCGTAGCGCTCTCGAACAGGAACAGTCGGTGCGCCGCATCAGCAGCGTTCTCGGCCGTCAGGTAGATCAGGCCGACCGGCGAGCTCCAGCGATAGTGCAGGCTGCCGCCGTGGGGGGTGTAGACGCGGATCGCGCGCGGCGCTCGCGCCAGCCGCGCGTAGGCGCCGCCCTTGGCGCCGTGGCCGTGCAGCACGTCGACCGCGTTCGGGCGCGCGCTGCACGACTGCGGATGGCCTCGAGGTCGCTGCCGGCGATGTCCCGGCTCATCGGGACGCGGGTGAGGCCGAGCGCGAGCACCGGCGCCAGCGCCGCGAGCGCCGCGTCGGCACGTTCACCGCCGGTCGTCGGTCGGCGACGATGCCGACCTTGTGGCCGCGCGCCGCCTGGCCGCGGGCGAGATCGAACACGTGGCGGAACAAGCCGCCGACCGGGGCGCGCAGCACATGCAGGATGTTGAGGGGATCGGCCACCTCGTTCACCCGTTATTAACGCCGGCGGTGAGCCTCGATGGACAGCGGCCCAGCCGGTGACCAAATCGTTTCAAGAGATAGATCATGGAGGTCGGTGGGCACGAGTGTACAGGCCGGTCAGCGAAAGCTCAGCAGGATTAGCGCCGTACGCCGTTAAAAAATGCTGACACGGCCTTGTTTTGCCCATGGCGTAAGCGAA
>CAWAWR010000005.1:0-179565 GCA_963785745.1 uncultured Alphaproteobacteria bacterium | reverse complement strand
GCATCGACGCCGACGTGCTCGACGCCATCGCCCAGTCGTCCGATTTGTTCTCCGATGCGATCCGCAATATTCCGTCGAAGGCGGAGCGCATTTTGCGCGACCTGAACCAGTCGCTCTGGAACGGACGGATGTCGCAAACCGCGACGTCGAAATCCGGGGCGGGAGCGCCGGATTTTTCGCGCATCCTGCTGAAGGAGATCAGCGATACCGGCGCCAGGACCAAGGACGTTTTCGGCGGCTCGATCGGCGATCTGCACCAGACCGTCGTGACGTCCTTGCTACACGACAATCAATCGCAGGCGGCGCTGGCCATCGACATCATGGATCGCAATCTGTACGAGCGAGCGAACGATTGCCGCTGGTGGGCGCTCGCCTCCATTTTCTCCGAGCTGTTGTCGGGCGACGCGTGTTCCGGTCAGGACGCGAAGACGATCGGCGCGGTGCTGCGCGCGATCAACGACCTGTACACGGTCTACACCAATCTCATCGTGTTCGATCGGAGCGGCAAGATCGTCGCCGTCTCCAATGCGGAAAAACACGGTCTCGCGGATTCCGTTATCGAGGAAGAGTGGGTCCGGAACATCCTCGCGCTTCGGGATGCGCAGGACTACGTGGTGTCCGAATTTGTGCCGTCACCGCTCTACGACGGACGTTCGACTTACATCTACGGCGCGGCGATCCGGTCGGCCCAGCACCAGCAGGCCGTCGGCGGAGTCGCGATCGTGTTCGATGCCGAGCCGCAATTTGCCGCGATGCTCAAGGACGCCTTGCCCCGTGACGACGCCGGCAACCCCAGGCATGGCGCCTTCGGGGTATTCGTCGAGCCTAGCGGGCGCGTGATTGCTTGTTCCGATGAGCGCTTTCGCTCGGGCGAGCAGCTTCCGATCGAGGCGTCGCTGTGGCAGCTCGATCGCGGTTGCGGCCGGTCGGGGATCGTTGCGCTCGGCGACGCCTACTATGCCGTCGGCGCCAACGCCTCGTCGGGATACCGCGAGTACAAGGGCGCCAACGACGCCTATCAGAACGACGTGATCGCCCTCGTCTTTACCCGGCTTTGCGGCGTCGACGCCAAGCGGTCGGCGGCGCCGTCCGCAGTCCCCTCGGTCCGTTCGGACCGGACGCAGACGGGCGCCAAGGAGGACATTGCCACCTTTCGGGCCGGTCGGCGCTGGTTCGCTGCGCGCACCAGCGAAATCCTCGAAACGATCGACGGCTCGAATATCGCGCCGCTTCCGCTCATGCCCGCGGGCATGGTCGGGATCGTGATGTATCGCGGAGCCGCGTTGCCGGTGCTCGATCTTGCGAAGATCGTCGAACAGCCCGGCGGGACCGTGACCGGCGAACGCCCGCCCGGCCAGATCGTCGTCATGACGCTGCCGAACGACACGCGCTTCGGCCTTCTGGTGGATGACCTCGGCGAGATCGTCGAGGTTCTGGCCGGCCGTCTGGCGCCGCTTCCCCCGATGATGGTGCAGCAAGAGGCGTTTGCGGACACCGCGATGACCTATGATGACACCGACGACAGCAGTCTCCTGGTGGTGCTGCGCGCCGAACGCTTCTACCAGAACCACTCCCTCCCGGCCGGTCTCATGACGCCACCGGGCCCGAGTGCGGGCATGAACGGAAAACACGCGGCGTCGACAAGCGTCCCACTCGCCAGAAGCGCCTGAGCCATTCCGCCGGCACTATCGCCCGTCCGCCGCGCGCGCACGCGGATTCCGGCGTATCGGCAAACGAAGGCGGCGTCCTGATCATTGAGCGCGAGGGCGCGCGACCCTATTCCAGCGGCTACGGAAGCATCGATTGGGTGGCACGCGCCGGGTTCTCCCCTGGCCGCGCCGCTCCGCACGTTCCCAAGCGAGATCGCAAGCCTTCGCAACCCCGCCGCAACAAGAAAGGACCTGCCATGAACCACGCCAAGCGTTTGACGAACCTTGTCGGATTGGCCGCGCTCGTGCTCGGCGTCGCCGCGGCCGTCAGCGTCGTGCCGCCCCTGCACGCCGCCGACTCGCATCATACGGTGGTGCCCGGCGATGCCGTCAAATGGGGGCCGGCTCCGCCGTCGTTGCCGCCGGGCGCGCAGGCCGCGGCGCTTCTCGGCAGCCCCGCCAAGGAGGGACCGTTTGTCCTCCGCCTCAAATTCCCGGACGGCTTCGTCGTGCCGCCGCACCGTCACTCCAAGGACGAATTCGTCACCGTGATCTCGGGCGGTTTCGGGGTCTCGCACGGCGAAAAGGTCAATCGCGCGGGCGTGAAAGCGCTACCGCCGGGGAGCTTCGTTCATCTGCCGGCCGGCATGCCGCACTATGCGTGGGCCGAGGGCGAGACCGTCGTGCAGATCAACGGCATGGGCCCCTTCGACGTGGTCTACATCAATCCCGCCGACGATCCGCGCAAGAAATAGCGGCCAGGGCTGCCGTCACGACGCCGGCGTCATCCGCGGCGCAGTGTCTTTGGGGGCGGCCCCATCGCCGGGGCCGCCGACTGCGGGTTGTGCCCACGGGCCATCATACGTACGCTACCAAAGAAACCAGTCGGCTTTGGTAACGGGATGGATGGCCATGCTGATCTCCCTTGCGCGCCGCCACATCGTTGGATTTGCCGCGTCGATTGCGGTCACGACGCTCGCCGCAATTCCCGCACTTGCGCAATCGGCGGCGCAATGGCCTGACCGCCCGGTCCGGCTGCTGGTCCCGGTCGGCGCGGGCGGTGCGGCCGATGCGCTCTCACGCAACCTGTCGAACGGCTTCCAGCAATTCGCCAACGGTCAGCCGCTGATCGTGGAGAACCGGGTCGGGGCAGGGGGCACGCTCGCCGCTGCCACCGTGGCGCGTGAGAAGCCGGACGGCTACACGCTGTTCCTCGCCGAGGTTGGGCCCAACGCCGTGTCGCACACGCTCGGCAAGCTGTCCTACGATCCGCACACCGCCTTCTCGCCGATCATCCACGCGGCCAATCTGCCGGCGGTCGTGCTGATGCGGCCGACGCTGCCTTACAAGACGCTGGGTGAATTCATTGCCGCGGCGAAACAGCAGCCGGGCAAGTTCAACTACTCCTCGGCGGGGATCGGCAACTGGACGCATCTGTTCATGGCCTATCTCAACAGCCAGGCCGGCATCGATCAGGTCAACGTCATCTATCGTTCCGGCGCCGAGATGCTGACCGCGCTGCTGCGCAACGACGCCGACACTGCGATCATCACGGTTTCGACGTCGCTCGGTCAGATCAAGGAAGGCAAGATCCGCGCGCTTGCCGGCGCCTCGATGCGGCCGATGCGGCAATTGCCGGACACGCCGCCGGTCGGGCAGACCATCCCGGGCTTCGACGTCACCGTTTGGCACGGAGTCGTCGGGCCCGCCGGGATGGATGCGGCGCTGGTCACGCGCATCAACGGGATCTTCAATCAGGTCCTGCAGGTCCCGGCGGTGCGCAACGCCATCACCGAAACGCAGGCCGCCGATGTCGTCGGCGGGACGCCACAGCAGTTCGACGCCTTCATCAAGAGCGAGCTCAAGCGCTGGCCGCAGGTCGTCAAGGACGCCGGCATCAAGCCGGAGTGACGTCATCGCCGCAGGAATTTGCGCCGCCATTGCTTGTGGTCGCGCCGGACGAAATCGGCGGCGCGCCCGACCGCCGACTCGAGCCAGCGCGGTTTGCGCCGCGCCATGTCACGCTTGATCAGCTTGCGCTGGTCGTCCGACCCGAGATGCGCCGCGGCAAGGTCGCGGCCCATGGCGCGCAGCATCTTCTTGCTCATCAGGTCGAGCAGATGCGCTTCCGCGTCGAGCTTGCGGTTGTTCGGCGACAGCCGGCGCACGACGATGTCGTCTTCAAGCGCGAACCACGGGTCGGGAGCGCGAAAGCGTCCGGTTGCAATTCTGGTGATATGCAGGGCGCGGCCGTCGCGGCCGTTTGCCAGCGTCCAGGCTGACGGCAGCGCCGCCTTGGCCTCGCGGACGACGAGCGCCCCGCGCCAGTTCGCGACGCCGACCCAGCGCGGGCGTCCAAGGCTTCCGGCGCCGGCCTGCCGCGGAAAAATCTCGATCTTCAATGTCTGGTCGGGCATTGCCTTGGCGAGGCAGCTGACGTAGCGCGCCGGCGGGCGCTTTTTTTTGCACGTCAGGCCCTCGAGTTTCGTCCAGAAGCGCTCCCGCTGCGTCTCCGGGACCACGACGAGCTCGCGCAGCCAAGCGTAAGCATGGTCGAGCACGACCGGGCGCGGATCGTCCAGGCCTTTCCGATAGCCGCGCAGGATATTCGCGCACACCGCCCGCGCCGATGCCGATCGGCCGCAGCCGAGGAGGGCGCTCGTTGCCAGCCGCACCAGGTCGAGTGCGTAGGGCATCTTGGCGGCTTCGTCGAAATCGTTTACGCCCCAGACCAGACGGCCGTCGACGTCGCGCCAGGTCCCGAAGTTTTCGATATGAATGTCACCGACCGCGAGAACTTCCGGCGCCTTGGCGAGCTCCGGACAGATATCGAGAATGGTCTCGGCCCATCGCCAGTAGGTCGCCCGCAGGAACGGGAACGGCCCTTGCGCCATCTTCTTGTGCTTCTCGTGCAGGCCCTTCTCGACAACGTCCTTGCCCAGCTGCTTGCGCAGCCAATCTTCATAAGCGCCAGCCGACGCCTTGATGCCGTTCTTTGCCAAGGCCGCCTCCCTGCTTGAGTGAACCGCAGCCTTGGCCACGCGTCAAGGTTGCATTCCCGTATGTGTTTCATGGCCTACAAGCTCATCATCTTCGATCTGGACGGTACGCTGTCGGACAGCTTTCCCTGGTTCTTGAGCGTCGTCTCGGCCGTGGCGGACAAGCATGGCTTCAAGCAGATGGACGATATTGAATCGATGCGGGGCAAAACTTCCCGCGAGATCATCAAGGCCCTGGACGTTCCGCTCTGGCGCCTGCCCTGGGTTGCGAGCGACATGCGCAAGCTCAAGGCACAAAATCTGGACAAGATCCCGCTGTTCCCGGGCGTGCAGGACATGCTGTCGGCGCTCGTTCGCAACGGATTGACCATCGCCATGGTCAGCTCCGACTCCGAAGCCAACGCGAGGCGGGCGCTCGGGTCCGCGGCATCGTTCATCCGTCATTTCGCATGCGGGGCCTCGATGTTCGGCAAAGCGGGAAAATTCAAACAGGCGATGAAAGCGGCCGCCATGCCGGCCGCGGCGACGCTCACCATTGGCGACGAGGCCAGGGATGCCGAAGCAGCCAAGGCTGCGGGCATCGACTTCGCGGCGGTCGCCTGGGGCTACGCGACCGTGGCAGCGCTGGCGAAAACCGGTCCGGTGACGGTGTTTACAAGCGTCAACGAGATTCCCGGCTGGCTTGCTTGAGCGGTGGCGCAGGCCAGACGATCGCCCGCATCATGCCGACGTTCACACTGCTCAGTCACGCACCGGCCTGCCCAATGTCGAGGCGTTTGATCTTGCCCGCCGGTGAGAGCTGAAACCTGAAATAGGTTCGGAAGTCGCCCCACTTGTCCGAATGGAATGCGCCGATCACATCGAGCCCGCCGTTTTCCACGCGCTCGATCGACGTGAAGCGTTCATGGCCCAGTGCTTCCTCGGTGAACTTCGGCAGGCTCCGCGGATTTCCGTCGTCGTAGAGCCTGGCATCGGACTCGAACAGTGCCGACCAGGCTTTCCGGTCTCCCTGTTGCAGCGCCTCAATGGCGGCCTTGACGGTTGCGTTGGTGAGGGCGTCGGTGATCATGCGCTGCCTCTCCTTGCTTTCCCGCATCGGTCGCGCTCCTGCTTACCGTTGGCGGTAGCCGCTCGCGGAACCGTGGACCAGGCCACGGCAGGGGTGGAACCTGTGTCCGAGTTTTCGAGGCGAAATGTTTCCGACGCTGGCGGCGGCTATCGTGGCCGCCAGGGTAGACACCGAGCTGTACGCCAACGTCCAGCGTGCCTGAGTTATCCTCCGATGCGTGTCCAGTCGAAAGCCGGGCCTATGTCGGTCTTGCCGGTGGCGCGAAAGTTGACGTGCGAGGCAATGCCTTTGTAAGCCTTTGCCGCGTTCGCGTTCGCGAACACGTTGTAGCGCTTGTTAACGGGCAGGAAGGTGCGTGGTATCTGAAAATCTGCGCATAGCTCGTCCAGAAGCCTGCCGACCGAGTGATATTGTGCGTCTGTGAAGGAAGCGTACGTTTTGTGCCCACGATAGGCCTGCGGTAGCGTGGTGAAATATTGGTTCTCGCTTTCGCCGCAATACTTGTTATGGACGAACGTGAAGTCGGCGCCATTCTTCACAAGCTGACCAACATTCGAAATCTCGATCGCGATCGACCGCTTGGCATTGAAGACGCTGCCTCCAACAACATTCTGCTCGGTGCCAAGGTGCGATGACCACAGCGTCGGCCGGAATAGTCGGTAGATCCAACCTGATCGCGCCACGACGAACGCAACGCTGACGTGATAGTGCGGCGTCGTCAGCGTGTCGATATCGCCCCAGAACCAGCCGGCGGTATGATGTAAGACGATCAGATTCTTCGGCGTGGCCTCATTATAATAGTATCCGCTGCGCCCGTTGGGCTTGTAGTCGAACAAATCCACCGTGCCTTGCTTGGCCGGTTTGGCCTCCTGCGAGGTGAGCCATCTGTTGTGGTACTTGCGTTCTTCCGCCAGTACTTTGCTTGCCAGCATCGCCGCATCCTCCCGCACGCATCGTGTGGGAGTAGATCACGATCCCGGGATGGGTTACAACCATGGGTGGATGTCAGCCGGAGGTCCGGCGCTTCCGCATCGGCCACGCGCCTGCTCACCGATTGCTCCCGTCGAGGGCGGCAGCGATCAGCGGGTTGACCAGATCGGGGCGCGCGAGCGGCGCCATGTGACCGCCGGACGGCACCTCATGCAGGTGCCAACCGGGATAGGTCTTCGCGAGCAATTGTACGATCGCGCGCGTCGGGGCGCGCGTGTCTGTTGCGTGGATGAGGTGAACGGGCGCCTCGATGGCGCGCCAGCCGTCGAGCGCGCGCATGCCTCTTGTCGCCATGCTCCATTCGTGCACGACCGCCGGGAGCATCGCGATTGTGTTCTGCTTGCGCTCGTTCGGCATCGCCGCCCAGGTGCCGGGAAGAGCCCAGTAGTCGATGAACAATTCGCCGGCTGCGTTCCAGTCGCCGGCACGTGCCTGCTCGGTGAACCGGTGCGCCAGATCGGTGATCTCGTCACAGACGCCGGCGGGGCCGTGCACTTCCAAGAGGTTGAACAAGATCGGCTCGAACGCGACCAGAACCCGGATGCGATCCGAGAGTTTGGCGGCCGCTTCAAGCGCGACCGCGCCGCCGAGCGAATGCCCGACGAGCGCGACGGGCCCAGGTGCCAGCGCGGCGGCGGCGGCCACCAGCTCCGCCTGGTCTGCGGCGGACAGCGGCCGCGTCCCCGGCCAGGCGCTGGTCTTGCCGTAGCCGAATAGGTTCACCGCGATCAGGCGGTAGCGGTCTTGCAAGCTTGCGATGAGGGCGCGCCATTGGCGGTTGCCACTCGCGGAGCTGTGGACCAGGACCACGGCGGGACCGGAACCGGTGTCCGTGTAGTCGAGATCGTAGGGCCCGGCTTTGATTACCGGCATGTTGAAAATTCCCGAGCCGCAGGGGCGGTAAGAGTTGCTGGTTCGTGACCCCGACCTAATCTTTCTTCGGCGACCAGCGATAGGCTTTGGCGCACGCGCCGCCCATCAGCATCGCTCGCTCACTGTCGCTCAGGCGGTCAGTCTTGAGGAAGGGCTCCGTGGCCTGCTCGTAATTGACGACGGCGTAGGCTCGCGTCCAGTCCGTGCCCCACAGGCAGCGGTCGAGACCCCAGGCATCGAACACGCGGGCAAGCGGATCCCAGATGTCCTGGAACGGATACGGTTCCCGCGACAGCGTGCAGGCGCCGCTCACCTTGATCACCGCGTTCCTGCGCTTGGCAAGCTCCAGCACCTTCGGCAGGTCGGCCCACGGCTGCGGCGGGGCGCCTGGCGTGCGCGGCTGCAGGATCGCCAGATGGTCGATGATGAAGCGCGTATCGGGGTGGCGGTCGATTAACGTCGTGCCCGCATCCACGTTGCCCCAGAACAGGACGTTCACCGGGAGATCGTGCTTGACGGCCGCGCGCGCGATCCGGTCGAGGCCCGGGTCGTCCGGCGCGCGCTTCGCCTCCGGCGTCAGCATGATGCGGATGCCGGCCGCCCCCGGTGTCCGCTTCCACTCGGCGACGACATCGTCCACGGCGGGATCGTCCGGGTCGACCGGCTTGACGATCGCGAACTTGCCGGGATGCGCGCGTTGCACTTCCACCGCGTAGCTCGCGTCGTAACCGTACATGGTAAAGGGCGAGATGAAGATCGCGCCGTCGACGCCGACCTTGTCCATCGCCGCGACCATCTCGTCACCCGTGACGTGATCGGGCCAGTTCGGCACGTGGCGCCAGGGCCGCTTTGGCGTGTTCGCGTCATAGGCATGGACCTGGGAATCGATGATCGTCACCGGGGAAGCTCCTCAATTGCCAAGAAGGTTTCGTGCACGTCGTCTATATCAACCTCAATCCCTTCAAACTCGCATGCCCGTCCTTGCCGACGATCAGGTGATCGTGCACCGCAATCCCGAGCGGCTTCGCCACCTCGACGATCGCCTTCGTCATCTCGATGTCGGCATGCGACGGCGTCGGATCGCCGGACGGATGGTTGTGCACCAGGATGATCGCGGTGGCGGAGAGCTCGAGCGCGCGCTTGACCACCTCGCGCGGGTAGACCGGCGTGTGGTCGACCGTGCCGGTTTGCTGCACCTCGTCGGCGATGAGCCGGTTGCGCTTGTCGAGGAACAGGATGCGGAATTGCTCCTTGTCGGCGAACGCCTGCGCCGTGCGGCAATAGTCGAGCACGCTCGACCATGACGACAGCGCCGGGCGCTTGCGGGTCTGGCCGCGCGCGAACTCGCTCGCCGCCGCCTGTACGACCTTGAGCTCGGTGATGGCGGCGTCGCCCAATCCCTTGGTTTCGCGAAGCCGCTCGATCGGCGCCGCAATGACCTCGGCAAACGATCCGAACCGCTCGATCAAGGACTTGGCGAGCGGCTTCACGTCGCGCTGCGGGATCGCGCGAAACAAAATCAGTTCGAGCAATTCGTAGTCGCGAACCGCCTCGGTCCCGGCGTGCAGCAGCCGCTCCCGCAGCCGCTGGCGATGGCCGTGATAGTGCGGCGCCGCCTGCGCCGGCGCGGATGCCGGCTTCGATTTCGCGCTGGATTTCCCGCTGCCGGGCATTGGAACGCAACCACGATTGGTGCGGGCTGGCTCCCGCCAATGCCCTCAGCATGCCGGGACTGCCGCAATTTGCAACGTGCTCGGTGCGGGAATGCGACCGTCAGCCCTGGGCGGCGAAGTGCGGCTTCTCGAGGCCTTTCGGCGACAGCGTGAAGATCTCGACGCCGTCGTTCGTCACCGCCACCGTGTGCTCGAACTGCGCCGACAGCGAGCGGTCGCGGGTCACCGCGGTCCAGCCGTCGGACAGAACCTTCACGTGCGGGCGGCCGAGATTGATCATCGGCTCGACCGTGAAGAACATGCCGGGCCGCAGTACGATGCCTTCGCCGGGACGGCCGACGTGCACGATGTTGGGCTCGTCGTGGAACAGGCGGCCGAGGCCGTGGCCGCAGAAATCGCGCACCACGCTCATGTGCTGGGCTTCGACATACTCCTGGATCGCGTGGCCGATGTCGCCGGTGGTGGCGCCCGGGCGGATCGCGGCGATGCCGCGCATCATCGCCTCGTAGGTCACCTCGATCAGGCGTTCGGCGCGGCGCGGAATGGCGCCGACCGGATACATGCGGCTGGAGTCGCCATGCCACCCGTCGAGGATGAGCGTCACGTCCACATTGACGATGTCGCCGTCCTTGAGCGGCTTGTCGCCGGGGATGCCGTGACAGACCACATGATTGACCGACGTGCAGGTCGACTTGCGGTAGCCCCGGTACATCAGGGTCGCCGGCACCGCCTTGTGGTCCATGGCGTATTCGAAAACCATCCGGTCGATGCGCGCGGTCGGCACGCCCGGCCGCACCTCGCCGTCGAGCATGTCGAGGCATGTGGCGGCGAGCTGCCCGGCCTTGCGCATGCCCTCGAAGGCGGCCGGCCCGTGCAGCTTGACCTGGCCGGTCTTGCGTTGCGGCGCCAGGGCCGCGTCGACGTAGCTCATCCGTGATTCCGCGGCGGAGCCGCGTCCCTGCGGCCGCCTGGCCGCTTGATGTCGTTGTTGCATCGCAATGTAAGCAACGACGCGGGAGACGCAAGCGCCATGGGTGAGGGGTGTTAATCCGCCAGCGGGACCGGGTCGGTGACCTCGATTCCGCCGTAGGTGATGCCGCAGCGGTAAGCGATGGCTTCGACCCCGGCGGCGCGGGCGGCGTCGAAGGCCGCGCCATAGCCGGGATCGATGTCGCGGGCGAGGGCGAAATGCTCCGCCGAGCCGATCTGCACCAGATACAGCATCACCGCGCGCGCCCCGGCCGCGACCATGTCGGAGAGCTCGGCGAGGTGCTTGGCGCCACGCTTGGTGACGGCGTCGGGAAATTCGGCAAGCCCCGGATGCCGCATCATGTGGACGTTCTTGATCTCGACATAGCAGGGCGGACGGCTGGGCGCTTCGAGCAGGAAATCGACGCGCGAGGCCTTGCCGTATTTCACCTCGCGGCGCGCGCTCGCATAGCCGGCGAGCTCGGCGATGCGGCCGGCGGCGATCGCCTCGGCCGCCAGCGCGTTGGGGTTGCTGGTGTTGATGCCGACAAGCTCGGCGCCGGCGCCGAAGTCGACCTCGATCAGTTCCCAGCTATGCGCGAGCTTGCGCTTCGGATTGGCCGACTTCGAGAGCCACACCCGCGCCCCCGGCACGTTGAGCCCGATCATCGATCCGGGGTTGGCGCAATGCACGGTCACCGTCTCGCCCGACGGCAGCACCACGTCGGCGAGGAAACGCTTGTAGCGCTTTACTAGCGTCGCGGGGATAAGCGGGACGAGGAATTGCATCGCGCAACCATTCCAAAACGACGATGGCCGGGACAAGCCCGGCCATCGCAAGTTCTCTTGAGATCGTTTGGCGCGCTTACTTCGCCAGCGGATCCGGCCGGAGCTGGAAGTGCACGGCCATCGGCGTCATGCCCTTGCCGCCTTCCTGCAGCCACGGCGTACGGTCGCCGCTCGAGGTCCACAGGCCGCGGCCTTTCCAGCCGATGTTCGGATCGTCGATGCGGCCGTCGAATCCCTTGGCGTAGAAGCCGAGCGGATACGGGACGCGCAGCGAGACCATCTTGCCGTCGGCATAGGCAACCAGGCCGTCCATCAGGTTCGCGGTCGACATCGGCACGTCTTTGCCGAGGCCGAGAATGTTGTGCTGATCGACCCAGCTATAGTAGCTGAACTCGGCGCTGTTCTCGCCGATGCCTTGGAAGCCCGGGCCCGGGTACTGGTAGAACGACCAGCCTTCGGGGCAGTGATCGCCGGTCGCCTTCGGCCCGTTGAGTGGACCTTTGCACTTGCGACGGTCGAACGCGCCCATGTGGCCGCTCGCGAGCGACACCCAGACGACGCCCTGGCTGTCGATATCGCCGCCGCGCGGGCCGTAGCCCGGCAACGGTACGTTGTAGATCTCGGTCAGCGCCGTCTCGGTCGGGTTCGATCCTGGATCGATTCGCGCGATCGCACCGGGGTTGAAGCGGATCGTGCCCCAGATCGAGTTGTCAGCCGGGCTCGGCATCACCGCATAGAACACCTGCGCGTAGCGCCGGTCCTTGTTCGGGTCGAGCGGCTGGTTCGGCTCGGTGTATTCGCCGCGCCGGCCGTCGCCGTTGGTGTCGAGGACCATCGGCGTCCAGCCTTGCGAGCGGACCGCGTCGCCGGTCTCCTCATACATCTTCAGATTCAGCCAGCCGACCACGCCGGTGCCGCCACCGCTGGAGGTCCAGAGCGTGTCGTTCTTGTCGTAGGCGAACTGGAGATGGTGCGTCTGGAAGCAGGTGTCGATGAAGGTGTACTTCATCGTCTTCGGATCCAGCATCGAGAGCTGCCGGTGCGACGACGCCACCGGGAATGCCTTGGCCGATGGGTGGTCCGAACCCTTGTTGCAGAAGTCCGGGTTCTTGCTGCCGCGTCCGCGCGCCGCGAACCAGACCCGGCCGTGGCGGTCGAACATCGCGTTGTGGTTGTTGGTCCGGGTATCCCAGACCAGCTCCGTGCCCCAGTAGGGCGACGGTGCGACCTGCCGGTCGCTGGCCGCGTGACCCGGTCCAAGCGCCATGCCGACCGATTGGTCGGCGACCGGCGCGTTGAAATAAGTCACCGTGTGGGTCACCGGATCGAGGATCGGCCAGGCGTCGGTCGAGTATTCGGGCGAGCCGAACAACTTGCCGTACGCATTCACTGTCGGGAACCGGCGGTCGGACGCAATGAGGTCGTGCATGTACTGCTTCGGCGTACCCCAGTCCCAGGTCGTGACGACGATGTTGCGCTCCTGGCCCTGCGGACGCGTCGGCTTGGTATGCGGCAGCTCACCCTTGGCGACGCGGTCGGTCCAGTCGGCGAAGTATTTGAACGGCGCGCCGCCGAGCGGGCCGGCCAGCAGCGTGACCATCTGCTCGCCCGACTGCCCCGAGGACACGCGCCGCACCCACGCCTCGACCGACGACGAATGCTTGCCGATGCCTTCCGGCAATGTGCGCGTCGAAAGCTGACCGAGCTGATGACAGCCGACGCAGCCGTTGTTCTTCATGTTGTTCATCCAGTCGGTGAACGTCACCTTGGCTGGAATGTCGCTCGACCCGCCGAAGTCGCTCTGCGGCGGAATCTTCATCATCGAGTACCAGTAGATCGCGGGGTAGTACTGCGCCGCCGCGGCGTCGTTCGGTGCCGCCACCGCGCGCAGGTTCAACTGCTGGCCGGGCTGCGCATCGACCTTCTCGGAGTTGACCAGGCCGTAGCCGCGAACCCAGACTTTGTACTTGGCCTTCGGGAGATCGGGCACCACGTAGCGGCCCTGGTCGTCCGTGACCACCATCTTGGCGTAGCGGGTGGGCAGGTCGCGCGTTTCCGCGATCACCCAGACGCCGGCTTCCGGACCCTTCGGTCCCGTGACGACGCCGCCGATGTCGTCATTGTCGATCGCGACGGTGGCGGTCTGCGCCTGCGCCGGAAGCTGCGTCGGCGGCCCGCTCAGGGCGAGCGCCAGCGCCACGGCGGCGACACTCGAATACAACGCCCGTGTCATCCTCATTGCGTGATCCCTCTCTCGTTTATGACCAATTTATGCAGGTCTTATCCGATGGGCTGGAGCATATCTAATCCGGTTCCCGCTCACAACCGCACCACGGCGTCGAACCTCCGAAGTTCGCATGCCCGTGCTCCGAAGCCGATTGCGGGGCTCGGGCTCAACATCGGTCCTGGAATCAATACGTCGGTAGTGCCCCTTGGACTTCCGAAGTTTGCACGGTATGTGCCGCGAGCGTTGGCGAGCTTCGGCTCAGGGGACACCGCGCGGTGGTAGCCTTCACAACCGGGGCCTTCCGTGCGAACATTCGCCGCGTAACAAACACCCGCGGCCGGGGCGAAATTCCCCGGTCGTCAGAAAACTGGGGGAGGTCATGTCCGTCAATGCTTTCTGGACAATTCTGTTGATCATCCACGGCCTGCTGGCCGTTGCGCTGCTCGGCGCACTGACGCACCAGGCAATGGCAGTCGCGATGCCGGTCAAGCAAGTGGCCGGCGCGCCTGGCTTCGTCGACCGCTTCCGCGCGGTGCCTGCCGCCGGCTACGCCACTGCGATCTGCGTGCTCTGGGTGATTGCTTTCATCTTCGGGTCGTGGATCTACACCAAGTACCGCATCCAGGTTCGCATCCCAATCGAGCAGGCGGGCTTCTGGAAGACGCAAGGTTTCTTCGAGTTGAAGGAGCATGCCGCCACGATCGGACTGGGGCTGCTTCCTGCGTACTGGTACTTCTGGAAGAATGCCCGCAATGCCGACTTTGACGCCGCACGCAAATGGCTCACGGTCGTGCTCGCGGCCATGTGCTGGTTCATCTTCATCGTCGGTCACTTCGTCAACAACGTGCGAGGATATTGGTGATGAGCACGACAACCACGACGACATCGACATCATCTGCGGCATCGTTGGCCACCTCGGTCAAGTTCATGGCCTTCGCCCTCGCGATGGGATTGGCCACGCCGATTCTCTATGTGCTCTGCGACGTCTTCGGCCTGCCGCTGTTCACGTTCCATCCGGCCACCAACCGCGTCGACCTGTTCTGGGCGCCCGGTCGCAGCGGTGAAGGCCCCGCGATGTACTGGTATGGCTGGACCGCCACCGTCATTGTGGTGGGCGCTGCGATGGGAATCGTCGCCACGTTGTTTCCGCAACAGAAGGTGTCGACATTCACGATCCTGATGACGGGGATTGTGACGATCGTCATAGCGCTGTGGGTGTTTCTGCACCGTGGTATGCCCGGGGACCTCTTGCTGATGGTGGGAATTACCGTCGGTGCCGCGGCCCTGCTCTGCGTTGCGGCCGCCATGCTCTCGGAGAGCGCGAACAAGAAGCTCCTGTTGCAATTGCTGTGGGTGCTTCCGCTGTTGGCTTTCATCCCGCTGTGGATTTCGCTGCAGCCGTTCTGGACGAAGGGCGGCTGGTAGTGAGCCGCTCGCGGCCAATGAAAGTGAGGCCATGAAGACACTCGTTCTTGTTATCGTGCTCGCGCTCACCGGCGGCGCGCTTGTGATCGAGCATGGCCATAGTGTCGTGATCGACGCACCTGCCGCGGCTGAACTGCAAACGCAGACAGCCGCGGCGGCATGTCCCGAGAACGACACATTGCCCTACGATTCCCGGTGTCTCGACTTCCTCAAGGTCCCGACTGAGGTCACGCCGCGCTTGCGGGTGGTGGTCGGGGCTAGACAAGATGTGCAGCCGGCGCCGTGCCCGGACAACGACAAGGTGCCCTACAGCGCAAGCTGCATTGCGTTCCTGAAGGGGGCCACCGAGATCGGCATGCAATGGCGGGCAACGGATAGGCCGGCGTCCACACCCGCGCCGCAATAGTCTGTTCCAACGGGCGCCATCGGCGCAGTAGAATTCGCCCGTTCGACGCGCTACATTGGTTATCTAAGCCAGCGGCCAGCTAAAGGCCGCGAGCCACGGGAGGTCCGGGATGATGATCCTTGGTCGGCGCACCGGTTGGATCGCAGGTGCGGCTCTCGCCGCAACGTGCGCACTGTCGACGGCGCTCTGGGCCGGCGGTTCCGGTTTCGGCGACGACGATCACGATCACGAAAACGAGGGCCCGGCCTATTTCGGCTTCGTCAAGGATACCAATGGCGCGACGATTTCCGACGCCAAGGTGACCGTGGCGATCAAGGACCGTGGCGGCGTGATCACGCGCACCGATGCGCTCGGCGCCTATCGCGTCCCCGGCTTCGGCAAGGAGATCAACCCGACCGAGGTCCTGATCTCGTGCGATAAACCGGGCTACAAGCAGGTCCGCGTGCTCCGGCGCACAGCGCCGGACGCCGACCCGCAGGTTCCGATCGAGACCGAATGCACGATGCAGCGGGCGTGACACGCCCGGCGTGACGGGTGGATCGCCGATGATCCGTGTGTTTGTGTACCGTCGCTTCAAGAACCGTCTGTTGTTGCTGGCCGCCGCGATAACGGCGTGTGTGCTCGCGCCCCAAGCGGCCGTCAGCCAGAACCAGCCGATCCATCTGCGTTACGGACAAGCCTATTCGGCGCAGCGCAGCATCTTCGCGCTGCCGATGCTGCTTGCGGAGCGGCGGGGTTTCTTCCTGCGCGAAGGCCTCGACTTCCACATGGTGCCGGTGCCGGGCGGCGGCACCAAGATGATCGACGCGTTGCACGACGGCACCGCTCACATCAGTCACGTCGCCACGCCGTTTCTGGTGCAGGCCGCGCTCAACGGCTCCGACGCCGTCGCCGTCGTCACCGAGTTCAACAATCCGATCTACAGCCTGGTCGCGAAGCCCGAGATCAAGAGCTATGGCGATCTGAAGGGCAAGCTGATCGGCCTCGCTGCCGAGACCGGCTCGATCACCATCTCGATCCGCAAGCTGCTGGCGATGAACGGCATCAACCGGGACGACTTCCGCTCCCGCTTTGTCGACGGCACGCCCGACCGTCTGGTCTGCCTGACCAAGGGCGACTGCGACGCCGTGCCGCTCGGCCAGCCGCAGGACTTCGTCGCGATGCGCCAGGGCTATCGCCTGATCGGGCTCTCCACCGAGGCGGTGCCGGAATTCGTCTACACGGTGACGGCGGCGCGCCGGTCCTGGGCCAGCCAAAACAAGGAAGCGGTGGTGCGCTACGCGCGCGCCATGGCGGCTTCGTTCGCCTTCATCCGCGATCCGGCGAACCGGGAGACCGTGATCAAGACCATTGCCGACACCACCGGCTTTGCGGAGGCCAATGCGCGGCTGACGCTGGCGCTCTATTTCGAGCCCGAGCAGCATGTGCTCCCGATGCGGGGCGAGATCGGGATGAAGGGGATGGAGACGGCGATTTCCTTCCTCGGTGAGGCCGGCGTGATCAAGCCGCCGCTGCCGCCGGCGGCGCGGTTCATGGACCTGCAATACCTGCGCGCGGCCGGGTTGCAGGACTGACCGCGCCGCGATAGCAACATCTGGAAGCGGCTTCCGCCGTCCCCGCCTCAAGACCGTTCTCGCATCAGGAGTTCTGCCCATGGCCGTCGATAGTGCCGCGAGCAGGGAGCTCGCGCCCACCGGAAAACTGCGGGTCGCGATCGCGGTCGGGCCGTCGGCCTCGGCGCTCTGGACGGTGCGCGACCCCGCGACCGGGAAACCGAAGGGCGTGCCGGTCGAGCTCGGCACCGCGATGGCGCAGAAACTCGGCGTGCCGGTCGAACTGGTCGAATATGCGTCGTCCGGCGAGATCGTGTCGTCGCGTGACAAGGGCGCCTGGGACGTGACCTTCGTGCCGGTCGACGACGATCGCAAGAAGGCGATCGACTTCGGCGCGTCCTATCATCTCTTGCAAAGCACCTATCTGGTCGCGCCCGGCTGCACGATCAAAACGCTGGCCGAGGCCAACCGCGCCGGCGTGCGCATTGCGATCGTCGATGGCACCGCGACCGGCCGCGCCTCGGTTGCCGCATCGCCGATTGCCACGACGGTCAAAGTCAAGACTCCCGACGAAGCCGTCGTCCTGATGAAGGAAGGCAAGCTCGACGCCATCGCGCTGTCGCGCGAGTCGGTCGGCGGGCTGGTCGACGCACTGCCGGGCTCGCGCGTGCTCGAGGAAGCGTTCCTCAACTCCACGACCGCGGTGGCGGTGCCGCAGAACAAACCGGCCGCGCGCGCCTTCGTGACCGAGTTCATCGAGGAGGCGAAAGCCTCCGGCCTGGTGCGCCGCGCACTCGACGCGATGGGGTTGAAGAGCTCGCAGGTGGCGCCAGCCGGGATGAAGGCCTGAACAGATGGCCAACACGAGCGACCTCTTCATCGGGCTCCTGGTCAGCTTCCTTAATTTCGGCATTCATGCCGTGCTGACCGCGCTGATCGTCGTGACGACGCGGCGCACGGAATCGATCACGCATCATTTCGGTATCTTCGTGCGCCTGACCGCGCTGCTCACGGTCGCCGTCTCCATCCTGATGTTCGCGCATATCGCCGAGATCGCGGTCTGGGCGGCCGCGCTCGACCTCATGGGCGTCCAGATCATCAATGTCGGCGTGTTCGAATTCGTGTTCGAGAACTACACGGCGCTCGGTTACGGCGACGCGCTGCCGAAGGACGTGCGATACCGGCTGCTCGGACCGGTGATGGCGCTCAACGGCCTGCTGCTGATCGGCTGGTCGGTCGCGGTGATCTTCGAGGTCATGCGCATGGCCGAGTTCGAAGTCGGGAAGCGGCCGAAGCGCACCGATTGACGCGCTGGCAACCGAGCAGGCAAATGCGGATACTTGCGTTTCATCCCGGCCTTGGTCACGACAGTTCGGCAGCCGCGTTTGAAGACTATCGACTGATCGCGGCGGTCGAAGACGAACGGCTGACGCGGCGCAAAGGCTCCGGCCTCGGCATTTCATGGCCGGCCATTGATGAGGTCCTGCGCATCGCCGGATGGTCGCGAACCGACGTCGAGGCGATCGTCACTACCTATTCGTTCTTTCCTTCGCACTATTTCCGTTATCCGCTCCACATGGAGCTTCTCTACGGTATTCGGCGCTGGCTCGGCAACGACAGGCCGCAGCGCGACATCAATTCGCAGTGCCGCCAGCGCGGGACCACCGACGCCGCATCGCTGTTTCGCACCGAGCTGTTCCTGAGCGAGAACGGCCTTGAGCCGGGCACGCCGATCCATTTCATCAATCACCACGAGGCGCATGCGCTGCCGGCGCTGTTCTTCACGGATTGGGATGACGCTCTGATCTATACCGCCGACGCCACCGGTGACGGCGTGAGCTACAGCGTCCGCACCCTGAAAGACGGACAACTCGACTGCCATTTCGGGGACATCCGCTGGCTGCTCAAACGCGGCCAGCCTTGCAACAGTCTCGGCTTTGCCTACGGCTTTGCCACGCAAGCCTGCGGCTTCACGATGTCACGCCATGAAGGCAAGCTGACCGGCCTAGCCGCGTTCGGCAAGCCGACGCTGGCCGAGGCCATCGGCCATCATTTCTGGATCGACGACAGCGGCTTGATCGTGGCCGATTTCGCGAACGACAAGGTGCTTGCGAAGACGATGTTCGACATCTGCCGCGGCCATCTCAAGGAGGAGATCGCGGCATCGATCCAGCAGGTGACCGAGAACCTGATGCTCGCGTCGGTGCGCGCCTGGCTCGAAAAGACCGGCGCACGTCGTCTCGGTCTGGCAGGCGGCCTGTTTGCCAACGTCCGGCTCAATCGCCTGCTGGCGGAACAGTGCCCGATCGACGAGATTTTCATTTTTCCCGCGATGGGTGACAGTGGCATCTCGGTCGGCGCCGGACTCGCGTTTCTGCAGCGGCGCGATGGCCTTGCCACTTGGCTGTCGAAGCGCCGTCGTCTCGACGACGTCTATCTCGGCTACGATTACGACGCCCAGATCGACGCCTGTCTCGGCAACAGCGCCGGCGTCAAGCGGCTTACCGGCGCGCCCGCGGAACAGACGGCTGGCCTGCTGCAGGCCGGCAAGGTCGGCGCGATTTTTTGCGGCCGGATGGAATACGGCCCGCGGGCGCTCGGTGCGCGCAGCATCATTGCGACCGCCACCGATGCCGCAATCAACGACGAGCTCAACCGGCGCCTCTCGCGATCCGAATTCATGCCGTTCGCGCCCTACGTCCTCGACGAGGACTGCGACAAGGTGTTCGAGGTCACGCCGGTCAACCGTTATGCCACGCGGTTCATGACCATCACCTGCGCGGTGCGGCCGGAATGGCATTCACGCATCCCGGCCGTGATCCATGTCGACGGCACGGCGCGTCCGCAGGTGGTCCGAGATTCGGAAAATCAGTTGTATGCGGATATCCTGCGCCGCTATCGTGCCGCGACCGGAATTCCCGTGTTGATCAACACCAGCTTCAACGTTCACGAGGAGCCGATCGTCAACCGGCCGTCTGAATGCCTTCAGGCGCTACGCGATGGCCGGGTCGATTTCATCGTGACCAGGCAGGCTGTCTACACGATGTAACTGTTCGGCGCCGGGGCGATCGCGCCAACGGTTCCAGATCGAGGAGTAAGTCCATGCTTCGCACCATCGCGGCTTTTGAGCGGATCGGCGAGGAGAACGCCTTCGCCGTGCTCGCGCGCGCCAATGCGCTGATCGCGCAGGGCCGCGAAATAATCAATCTCGGCATCGGCCAGCCGGATTTCCGCACGCCCGACTTCATCGTCGAGGCGGCGGTGAAGGCTTTACGCGACGGCCACCACGGCTACACGCCGGCGACCGGCATCCCGCCGCTGCGCGAGGCCGTGGCGGCGGATCTGCATAAGCGCTTCGGCGTCACCGTGTCGGCAGACGAGGTGATGATCCAGCCCGGCGGCAAGCCGACCATGTTCATGGCGATCATGATGTTCGGCGAGCCGGGCGTGGACATCCTCTATCCCGACCCCGGCTTCCCGATCTACCGATCGATGATCGAGTTCACCGGCGCCAATCCGATCCCGGTGCCGATCCGCGAGGAGAACGGCTTTGCGTTTTCCGCCGAGGAGACGCTGAAACTGATCACGCCGAAGACGCGGCTCCTCATCGTCAACTCGCCGGCCAATCCGACCGGCGGCGTCACGCCCAAGAGCGAGGTCGACAAGCTCGTCGCCGGCCTGGAAAAGTGGCCGGACGTCTGCGTGCTCTCCGACGAGATCTACGACCACATGGTCTATGACGGCGAGCAGCACGTCTGCCTGCTCTCGTATCCGTCGATCCGCGACCGGCTGATCCTGCTCAACGGCTGGTCGAAGACCTATGCCATGACCGGCTGGCGGCTCGGCTATGCGGTGTGGCCGGGCAAGCTCTACGACTACGCGCGCAAGCTCGCGGTGAACCTGCATTCCTGCGTCAACGCCTCGGCGCAATATGCCGGGCTCGCCGCGCTCACCGGCCCCCAGGACGAAGTCGTGAAGATGGTCGCGGCGTTCGACCAGCGGCGCAAAGTGGTGACCGAAGGCCTGAACAAATTGCCGGGCGTCTCCTGCGCGACGCCGAAGGGCGCGTTCTATGCCTTCCCGAACGTCAAGCGCACCGGCTGGCAGGCGAAGCCGCTCGCCAACGCGCTGCTCGACGACGCCGGCGTCGCCATCATCGGCGGGCCGGACTTCGGGATTCTCGGCGAGGGCTATGTGCGGCTCAGCTACGCCAACTCGACTGAGAATATTCTGAAGGCGCTCGACCGCATGGGCGAGTTTCTGGCGAGCCGCAAGGCGGCGTAAGCCGGTGCCCCTGAACTGGCGTCGATGCGGAATCTCGTATAACGTGCATCTTTGTTCAGTGCACCTTTATGGGGGCCGACATGTCAGCTCACCCGAAATTCGCCGAGGCAGTCAGGGCGATGGCGGCGGTCAATGCCGACCGGGCCGTCATCGCGGACATCATCGCTGACCAGGATCGCCTGCCCGACTTCGGCGTTAATACGCCCAAGCGGATTGCACACTTTCTCAGCCAAATCGGCCACGAGTCCGGCGGCTTCAAGATCGCGGTGGAGAATCTCAACTACACCGCGGCCCGTTTGATGGAGGTATGGCCAAGCCGTTTCCGGACGCTTGCCATCGCGCGGCAATATGAAAGGAACCCGCAGAAGCTCGGCAACTTCGTCTATGCGAACCGGATGGGCAACGCCAACGCCGCGAGCGGTGATGGCTACCGTTTTCGCGGGCGCGGCCTGCTGCAACTGACCGGCCGCAACATGTACCGCGCGGTCAAGAAATCCACGGGACTCGAACTCGAGGACCATCCCGAGATCGCCGAACAGGCGCCGCACGCCCTGGTGATCGCCGGCGGTGCCTGGAAGTTCGACCGGGTCGATCAGCTCTCCGAGAACGCATCGGTCGAGGAGTACACGCAACGGATCAACGGCGGCCAGACCGGGATCACCGACCGCCGCCGCCGGTTCGCCAAGGTCAAGCAGATCATGGGCCTTTGACGCGAAAGCGCGCGCCGGCGCCGTTGGCTAGCTCCGGCCGCGCGCGTGCTGCCCATATCCGGCGTCATGCCGAAGACCGCGTCCGAATTGGCATTTGAGCCGGTAGTCCACGCCGCCCGTTCTGTCTCAACCGTGCGGTGAGCGTTCGGCTGCATCCTCGCCGCGCTCCACCACCACCCGCACCGGCTCTTTCACGTTCACGTCGCGCTGCGGGAACGGGAACTCGATGCCGTCGCACTTGAACGCGTCCCAGAGCGCGAACATCACGGTGCTCCGCACGGTGCCGAGGCCGTCGTTCGGATCGCGGATCCAGAACCGCAGCGTGAGATCGAGCGAGGATTTGCCGAACTCGGTGAGGTGGCAGGTCGGCGCCGGCACCTTGAGCACGCGCTCGACGCTGGCGGCGGCGGCAATCGCCGCGGCGCGCACCCGGTGCGGGTCGCTGCCATAGCTCACGCCGAACTTGACGTCGTTGCGCACCTGGTCGTTGGAGAACGTCCAGTTGACGACGCGCTGGGTGATGAAGTCCTCGTTAGGGATCAGGTATGCGCGGCCATCGCGGCTGACCACCGACGTATAGCGCGCGCCCATGGTGTCGACCGAGCCGAAGGTGTTGCCGACGGTGATGACGTCGCCCGGCTTGATCGACTTGTCGGCGAGCAGGATGATGCCGCTGACTAGGTTCGACACGATCTTCTGCAGGCCGAAGCCGATGCCGACACCGACCGCACCGGAAAAGATCGCGAGCGCGGAGAAATCGATGCCGACCGAGCCGAGCACGATCAGCACCGCGAAGGTGACGAGCGCGACGCGGGCGAGCTTGCCGAGCAGAACCTGGATCGACGGCGTCAGGTCGTCGTAGGTCCTTATCCGCGAGTCGAGGAAGTTGCTCAGCGCGACCGCGCCCCAGAGCGAGACGAGCAGCAGCGCGGCGGTCTTGAGCGCCAGCAGCGCGGTAATCCGCAGGCCGCCGATGACGATGCCGGCGCGGTCGAGGCCTGCGATCACCTCGTCGAGCAGCCCGACAATGCTCAGCGCCGTGATCGACCACGCGACGACGGAGACCACGCGGTTGAAGAAGGCGTTGCGGATCAGGCTCGCGGCAATGGAGATCACCACCCAGGCGGTTGCGAGGCTCGCGGCGACGCCGATCAGGTAGGAGCGGCTCGGCCAGGTGAGGTGCTGCATGCCGATCCGCATCAGCAGCAGGAGGACGATGCAGATGATGATGCCAAGATTGGCGATGGCCATGCGGATGGCGCGGCGCAGCACCGGCGGCCAGCCCATGATGTAGGGCATGATGTCGAGCCGGCGTCGCACATAGGCGGCGATCGCCCAGCCGATGAGGGCCGCGAGCGCGATCATCGAGAGCTGGATCGGGATCCAGACCGAGAAAAAGCTCGCGGGGATGGCTTCGAGCTCCCGCTGCAGGGTTTCCCGGATTTCGTCGAGACCTTCCATACTGGGCGAGTGCCTCAAGGGTCTTTTCGGCCAAACTAAGACGCGATGGGGGTCCTTAGGACATCCATCCGTTGAGCGGGACCGGCGCCGGGCGATATGGTGCCGTTAACGCTAACGCATGTCCCGGAAAAGTGGACACCGGTTTTCCGAAAACGACATGCGTCAACGCAGGAAAGTAGCAGGGGAGAACGAGATGACGGGCCAGTCCGAAGAACAGCGCATGATGCGGCAGAGCTGCCGCGAATTCGTCGACGACGTCGTGATCCCGTTCATCCGCGGCAACTGGCAGCGCGAGTGGGACATGCGCCCGGAGGCGAGGCTGCCGCCGGAGATCCTGGAGGGCGCGCAGAAGGTCGGCATCCGCACGCTGGGCGTGCCGGAGGAGTTCGGCGGGGTCGAGCTCGAAAAGGGCACCGAGACCCAGACCTTTGCCATCATCGCGGAGGAGATCGCGCGCGGCGATTCCGGGCTCTCCGACAAGCTGGTGCAGATCTGGAAGGTCTCGGTGCTGCTACGCAACCTCGCGCCGCGGCATCTGCAGGAGCGCTGGTTTCCGCGCATCGCCGATGACCCGCAATTCCTCCTGGCGCATTGCCTGACCGAGCCGCGCGGCGCGTCCGACCGCTGGTTGCCCTACAACGTGCCGGAAGCGTCGATGCAGACGCGCGCCGTGAAGCAGGGCAAGGAGTGGGTGATCAACGGCCGCAAGCAGTTCATCTCGAACGGCTACGACGCCGGCCTGTACGTGGTCTACGCCAACACCAATCCGAAGGTCGGCATGCTGCAGGGGACGTCGTCATTCCTGGTCCCGCGCGACACGCCCGGCCTGACGGTCGCGCGCTGCAACGAGACGCTCGGCTGCCGCTTCATGAACAACGGCGAGCTCGTGTTCGAGGACATGCGCGTGCCCGAGGATCATCTGCTCGCGGAGAACGACGCGCTCGGCCGCGCCGGCGTCTATTTCCAGCCCGGCAAGATCATCCAGGCGGCGAAGAACTTAGGCGTCGGCGTGCGCGCCTTCGAGGTGACGTCGGATTACGTGCAGAACTACGTGCAGGGCGGCCGCATCCTGATCAAGCATCAGGCGGTGGCGCTGCGGCTCGCCGACATGGCGACCAAGCTCGAGGCGACGCGCGCGCTGCTCGAACGCGCCGCCGCGGCGGTCGACGCCAAGGCGCCGGACGCCGACGCGCTCTGCAACATGGCAAAGCTGTTCGCGTCGGAGGAGATCCTCAAGGTCGCGACCCACGCGGTCGAGCTGCATGGCGGCAACGGCATGATGCTCGACTTCGGGGTGGAGAAGCTGTTCCGTGACGCCGCGATCTTCCCGCACATGGACGGCACCACCGACATCTCGCGCCTCAAGATCGTGAAGGCGCTATTCCCGCACACCGCCGGAAAATATGCCGGGCCGGAGGCGTGAGGCGGAAAGGCGTCAATATTTTTTCTTGACCGTCTTCGCCGTCTCGTGGGCGCAGTCGCGGAAGAGCTGTGCCACCGGGTTTAGCGTGCGGTTCTTCAAGGTGATGATCGCCAGTGGGCGCAATGTCGTCGGAAGTGCGATCGGCAGCGCCTTGAACGCGTGGTCTTTGCCCGGGAATTGCAAAACGACGTTGGGCACCATCGACAGGTAGCGCCCCGTCGACAGAAGTGTGCTGCGCACCGGAAGCGTCGATGTGACGACCGTTTTTGGAACGTCGAGACCGCTGGCGCGAAACGCCTCGGAGACCACGGAACCGTAGGGCGCGTCGGGCGCCGGCAGCGTCCAAAACTCGTTGACGAGATCACGAAGTGCGACCCGGCGGCGCCGAGTCCATGGATTTTGCGGGCTCGCGACGACGACATGCGGATCGTCCAGAAGGACATCTATATCCATCTGGTGGTCGGGAATCGGCTCGATGATGTGCTGGACGAGGAGGTCTACCTGGCGGTCGATCAAGGCGCGGTAGGCCGTTGCGCTGTCGGTTGCCAGCACGTCAAACGCCATGCGGGCATGTTGCCGGGAAAGACGATCGATGATGCATGAGACGAAGCCGGCTGCGACCGCGATTGAAGCGCCGATCCGCAGTTCGCCTGCCGTGGGATCAGCCAGGAACTGAACGTCCTTTACGCCCTGCTGTAATTCGTCGAAGACAACCAGGCTCCGCTTGATGAGGGCGCGACCATAGGACGTGGGCTCGATCCCTTGCGGGCTGCGATCTAGGAGGCGCACGCCGAGGGCGCTTTCGAGGTCGGCGATCGATCTTGAGATGGCGGGCTGTGAGGTCGCAAGGCGCAGGGCGGCTTTTCCCATGCTGCCGGCTTGGACCACGGCCATCAGCACGCGCATGTCATGCAGGCTGATGCGGCGCTCGATGCGGTCGATGGGGCTGGGCCGGGCCATACTCATATCCGATCAGATATGGATCCATCGGACAATAGCATTACGTCGCCGGCTTTGAAGCGGATACCGTCCGGCTGTCGATCAGGTTCTCTTGCCAACTGAGGACGTGGCATCATGCGCAAGTCCAAGATATTGCTCGTATCGGTCTTCGTTTTGAATGCCGTTGCATGCGGCGAGGCGCTCGCGCAAACGTGGCCGGCCCGGCCGATGACGATGGTCATTCCTTTTGCCGCAGGTAGTGGCATCGACGTTCTGGGCCGTACGCTTGCGCCCGCGCTTTCCGAGATTCTCGGGCAGCAAGTGATTGTCGAGAACATCGGAGGCGCCGGGGGGATGACCGGTGCTGCGCGTGTCGCGCGCGCGGCCCCGGACGGCTACCAGTTCGTTCTCGGCAATGTCGGCACGCACGCGCACAGTCACTCGCTCTATGCAAAGCCGCTCTACGATCCAGGCACCGATTTCGCGCCGGTCGCGCTGGTGGCCGACACCCCGCAGGTCCTGATTGCCCGCGCCGACCTGGCCGCCGGCAACCTGCAGGAATTCATCGCCTATGCGAAAGCGAACCAGTCGAAGCTGCAATACGGCTCGCCGGGTGCGGGCTCGGCCGCCCATCTCGGCTGTGTCCTTCTGAATTCCGCCATGGGCGTTGCTGTCACGCACGTGCCCTACCGAGGCGGGGCGCAGGCCATGCAGGACCTGATCGCCGGCCGGATCGACTACCAGTGCCCACTGCTCGCGCTCGCCCTTCCGCAAATCGAGGGCAAGAACGTCAAGGGTCTTGCGGTCCTGACCCGCGACCGCTCCGAGATTCTGCCGGCGCTCGCGTCAGCCCGCGAACAAGGCCTGGCGGATTTCGAGCTGTCGACCTGGAATGCATTTTTCCTGCCAAAAGGGACGCCGCCGGCCATCGTTGGAAAACTCCATAGCGCAACGATGACCGCGATGGAGTCGCAGTTGTTGCGCCAGGCGCTCAAGAAAATCGGTGCCGAGCTGGTGCCGCCGGAACGCCGCTCGCCGGCGTATCTGCAAGGGTTTGTCCAAAGCGAAATCAAGAAGTGGACCGCAGTCATCAGGGCTGCCGGCATCACCGCGGAATAGCACGTCTTGCACCAATGCCGTCCCGCCAGACTTGTACCGAAGTGTCGGCAACCGGCGGATGGCAGGCCGCGCTCAAGCAATTCGCGCAGCGGACCGAACTGCACCAGATCGAAACACTGACGATTTCCGATCGACAATTTCTGACGGGCGACGGCAAGGACAGCCGGCCGGTGACGATTGTCGGCGAGCTTCGTATTGCCCAGGGACCGGGACGCCTGCCGCTCGTCGTCCTCCAGCACGGGTCCAGCGGCTTCGGGCCAAATATCGAGTTCTGGTCGCGACACCTGAACGGACTCGGCATCTCGACATTGGCGCTTGATGGTTTCACCGCGCGCGGTTTGACCGAGGTGAACACCAATCAGGCGGCGCTCGGCCGGCTCAATCTGATCGTCGACATCTATCGCGCGCTCGGCGTTCTGGCGTCGCATGCGAAGATCGACGCTGGACGCATAGGCCTGATGGGCTTCTCGCGGGGAGGGCAGGCAGCGCTCTACGCGAGTCTGCGGCGTTTCCACCGTTTATGGAACACATCCGGCGCGGAGTTTGCGGTCTATCTGGCGTTCTATCCGGATTGCAGCATCACGTTTGTTTCCGACACCGACGTCAGCGACAAGCCTATCCGGATTTTTGGCGGCACGCTCGATGACTACAATCCGATCGTGCAGTGCAAGGCCTATGTCGAAAGGCTGCGTGCGGCAGGCGTGGATGCCGATCTCGTCGAGTACCCCAAAGCATCGCATGCGTTCGACAATCCGTTGGGTCCGCAGCCGGCCGCTGTTTGTCCGGAGTTCCAGAGCGTGCGCAAGTGCAGGATTCGAGAGGCGGCCGATGGTCTGTTGGTGGACATGAATACCAACCGGCCGTTCACATACCAAGACGCGCCCATCGCGTATGGTGCCCACACCGGCTACGACCCAGCGGCAACGCAGGCTGCCGTGTCAGCGGTCGGCTCCTTGCTCAAGACAGTGTTCAAACTGTAATTGATTCAACGACGAGCGGCGGGAATTTGCGGGGACTGGGTTTGCGCCCCACGGGCAGCTCGCAAAGCGATGAAGCCGCTCCCGGAATACGGGTCGCACTTGGCGATGGCAATACGGAAAGAAAGCGTATCAACTAGGTGGCTGTAAAAAAGAAAAACCGGGAGGAAATCTCATGCCTCGGTACGGCAGGGCGTTGTCGCAAGCCGCCGCGGTTGTTGCGCTCGCGATGGCGGTGCAATCCGTGCCGCCCGCGATCGCGCAGACCTATCCCGAGCGGCCGGTGCGGATTGTGATTCCCTTCGCCGCCGGTGGCCCCAACGACTTGATCGGGCGGCCGCTCGCCGAAAAGCTGTCGGAAGCGCTCGGCCAGCCGTTCGTGATCGAAAACAGGGGAGGGGCCGCCGGCTCGCTCGGCACGGCGTTCGTGGCAAAGTCGGCGCCCGACGGCTACACGATGCTGATGACCACCGGCTCGCTGACCGGCAACGTCGCGATCAGCGCCAATCCGACCTACAATGTGGTCACCGACTTCGCGCCGATAACGCTGCTGGCGCAGTCCTACGGCATCGTGCTGATGACGCGGCCGGATTTTCCGGCCAAGACGCTGCCTGAGTTCGTTGCGCTCGCCCGGAAAAATCCCGGCAAGTACAGCTATGGCCATGCCGGCGTCGGCAACGTCACTTACGTGGCGGCGGAGCTGTTTTCGAAGCTCGCCGGCATCGAGCTGCTCAAGATTCCGTACCGGGGCACGGCCTCGTTCGCGCCCGACATCATGTCCGGCCACGTCAATGTCGGCTTCATGTCGACTTTGCTTGCCCATCCGAATCTGCAAGGCGGCCAGTTGCGTGCGCTCGGCATCAGCGGCGCCCAGCGCGCGCCGACCTTGCCGGACGTGCCGACCTTCCAGGAGCTCGGCTTCAAGGACATGGACGTGACCGGCTATTTCGGTCTGCTGTTTCCGGCCGCAACGCCGCGCGAGCGCGTGGCGCTGATCCACCGGGAAGTCGTCAAGGCGCTGGAGACGCCGATGCTGAAGAGAGTGCTCGCCGACAGCGGCGTGCGCGCGATCGGCTCGACGCCCCAGGAGTTCGCGCGCTTCCTCGAGGACGACATGCGCTGGCAGGTCGATATCATCAAGCGGATCGGCCTGCAGCCGCAATAATTCGTGCGTAGGGTCGGAAGGAGTTGAGCGATGTTCGAGTATTTTCCCAACAACTATCCCTGGAACCTCGCCGTCATGGGCGGGCTCAACCGGGGCGGACAGATTTCGGAGATCGACGAAGCGTGCCGGCCGCTCAAGGAGATTGCCGCGCGCAAGAACGATCCGGCCGCGCAGGACGCCTGGTTCCAAAGCTTCATGAAGCTTGCCGAGCGGGTCGAGCGCCTCGGCGATGTCGACGCGCAAGCGAACCATCCGCTCTCCGCCGGCCGCAAATACCTGCGGGCGGGCCTCTACTATCTGCTCGCCGAGCGCATGCCGAGCCACAAGGACCCGCGCCGATTGATCGCCTACAAGCGCGGCATCGAGGTTTACGCCAAGGGGCTCAAGGCGCGGCGCGAGCCGGTCGAGTTCGTGGAGGTGCCGTACGGCGAGCACCGGCTGCCGGCCTATTTCATGCGCGCGCCGGTCAATGGCCGCGCGCCCTGCATGGTGCATTTCGACGGCTTCGACGTCACCAAGGAGATCATCTACGGCGCGACCGCCGAGGAATACCGCCGCCGCGGCATCTCGCTCCTGATCGTCGATCATCCGGGCGTCGGCGCCGCGCTGCGGCTGTCGAACTTGCACTCCTCGCCCCACACCGAGCGGCCCGCCAAGGCGTGCGTCGACTATCTGTCGACCCGTCCCGACGTCGATCCCGACCGCATCGGCATCGTTGCGCTCAGCCTCGGCGGCTACTACGCGCCGCGCGCCGCCGCCTTCGAGAAGCGATTCAAATGCTGTGTCGCCTGGGGAGCGATCTTCGATTTCGGAGCCGCCTTCGAGGCGCGCGTCGGCGGCACCAATGAGCCCTCGGTGCCGGGCTTCGTCGACCACGCGCAATGGGTGTTCGGGACCAAGAACCTTGACGAGACCCGCGCAGTCACCAAGCAGATGACGCTCGAAAACGTCGCCGACAAAATCACCTGTCCGCTGCTGATCGTGCACGGTGAAAACGACCGGCAGATTCCGCTGTGGCACGCCGAGAAGACCTACGCGCATGCCGTCAACAGCAAGGACCGCGAACTGAAGATCTTCCATCTCGCCGACGGCGGCGCCGAGCATTGCGGCGCCGACAACGGCGGATTGATCGTCGACTACATCACCGATTGGGTGGCCGAGAAGCTTGGCGCCTCGCCGCAGGGGTTATAGTCCGGGTCCGCAAGGCGTGCGGCGAGCGCCGATCAATAACCGTCAACGTCGATAATGGCCGCAGCGAAGGCTTGCGGGGTTTCCTGCGGTAGATTGTGCCCGATGCCGCCGGTGATGGTCCGGTGCGCGTAGCGGCCCGAGAATTTCTTGGCATAGGCGCTCGGCTCCGGATGTGGTGCGCCGTTGGCGTCGCCTTCAAGGGTAATGGTCGGCACGGTGATGACCGGAAATTGAGCGAGCCGCTTTTCCAGCTCGTCATATTTCGGCTCGCCTTCCGCCAGCGCGAGCCGCCAGCGGTAATTGTGGATCACGATGGCGACGTGATCCGGATTGTCGAAGGACGCGGCGCTGCGATCGAATGTGGCGTCGTCGAAGTCCCACTTCGGCGAAGCGATCTGCCAGATGAGCTTCGAAAACTCGCGCCGGTACTTGTCGTAGCCGGCCCGGCCGCGCTCCGTCGCAAAGTAGTACTGGTACCACCATTCGAGCTCGGCCTTCGGCGGCAACGGCATCTTGCCGGCTTCCTGGCTGCCGATCAGATAACCGCTCACCGAGACCATGGCCTTGCAGCGCTCCGGCCACAGCGCCGCCATGATGTTCGCCGTCCGCGCGCCCCAATCGCAGCCGCCGATGGTCGCCTTCTCGATCTTGAAGGCATCCATCAAGGCCACGATATCGACGGCGATCGCCGACGGTTGGCCGTTCCGGGGCGTGTCGTTTGAAAGAAAGCGCGTCGTGCCATAGCCGCGCAGATACGGGACGATCACGCGGAAGCCCGCCGACGCCAGCAAAGGCGCGACATCGACATAGGTGTGGATGTCGTAAGGCCAGCCGTGCAGGAGAATGACCGCGGGACCATCAGCAGGGCCGGCTTCAGCGTAGCCGACATTCAGGACACCGGCCTCGATCTGCTTCAGCGCACCGAACGACGTGTGCGTCCCCGGCTTGACCGGGGTCGTCGCTGCCGACTTTGCCGGGCCGGGTTGAGCGTCCGCGGAACCGCTGATGGCGAACTGGGCAGCAGCAACGGTGACAGCCGCAGTGCTCAGGAAGCGGCGGCGATGATGATTGATGCCTTCAGACGTTCTGATCGCATCCATCGGCGAATCTCCTTGGTTGGATGCCACGTAGCGGATCAGCCGAACGTGAACGCGTAAGCCTCCACGCCCGGACCGAGAAACTCGATTTCGAACAGTCGATCGGCGATGGACATCGGCTGTCGGATCAACTGGTACAGCCGCTGTTCGGTCACCGTGCCTTCGCCTTGCGCGTCGACGTCGCCTCCGTGCGCCGTACCTGGCGGCTTTCCATCGATCCGCACACGAAAGCGCACGGACGTTCCCGCCGCCGCCGGGCCCATGACGAGATGAAGGTCGCGGGCCTGAAAACGGTACGCGATGCCGCCATTGGGCTTGTTCAGTAAGGCGGCCTCCTTCTTCATCGTCCAATCGCCCGAAAGCGCCCAGTCGTTCAGGCGCATCCGCGTGGGGAGCGCGTAAGCGCGAGGCTTGTCCATGAGCGCTCCCTCCGGCGACGCAAAGTTCTGGGTGCGTGCATAGCCGACGTAATTTTCCGCAGACCTCAAGTTTCGCCAATCGGCGGCCGCTTCGAGACCCCGTGCATCGACCGACACAGGGTTGCGGTCGACGACCTTCATCCCGTTCTCGGTCAGCAAGGCTTGAATGATCATTTCCGACTGTTCGTACGCGCCTTCGCCAAAGTGATGGTGTCGAACACGCCCCTGCGCATCGACAAAATAGAGCGCCGGCCAATATTGATTCCTGAATGCCCGCCAAATGACATGCTCATTGTCGACCGCGACCGGGTGAGCAACCCGCATGTCGTTCACGGCCCAGCGGACGTTGTTTAGGTTTTTCTCAAACGAGAACTCCGGCGCGTGGACGCCGATCACCACCAGTCCTTGATCTTTGTATTTCTCGGCCCACGCGCGAACATAAGGAAGCGTGCGCAGCCAGTTGATGCAGGTATAGGTCCAGAAATCGATGAGGACGACCTTTCCGCGCAGACCCTCCGCGGTCAAAGGTGGCGAATTGAGCCATTCGTCCGCGCGCTCAAGAGAAGCCAGCTCGCTTAGACCGGCAATCGGGCCGGTGGGAAGCCCGTGAAGGAATGGAACCCGTACCCCTGAGGATGTCATCGGCTGCCCCTTCATTTCCCATACAAAGCCAGCCAGCGGGGCCCCGATTGCGATCGCGAGTGCCGTGGCGACCAGGAGCTTGTTTGCTTTCATCGATAAATCCCCTTGCAAATTCCGATCCACTAACGGAGCGGTCGGAACGCCTTTCGAAGCTCGGCACTGAAGAGCGCCGGCTGTTCCCACGCCGCGAAGTGACCGCCCTTATCGACCTCGTGGAAGTAGATCAGGTTGCGATAGGCGCGCCGGGCCCATGTCTCCGGCGTTCGATAGACCTCCCCCGGAAATACCGTGATGGCGACTGGGAGCGATATCTCGGCGGTCTTCTGTGCCGCGGCGAGAATGACGCTTTGACCACTGGTTTCCCAATATATCCGCGCTGCCGAGGTCGGCGTGTTCGTCAGCCAATACAGCGTGATATTGTCCAGCACGTCGTCTCTGTTGAGTAGGCGCTCGGGCTCGCCGTTGTTGTAGTCAAAGATCCAGGCCGCAAGCCCCACCGGGGAGTCCGCCAGGCCGTAGCCGATCGCCTGCGGCCGCGTGCCCATGATGGCGCCGTAGGCCATGTACTTCTTGAAGAACGTGTCGAGCGCGTCGAACGCCGCGCGTTCCTTTTCAGAAAGTCCCGCCGGCGCTGGCCCGCCGCCGGCGAGCGCCATCGCCACATCGGACGGAACCGTCGCCGGCAAGTTGATGTGGATGCCGAGCAATCCGGCCGGCGCCTGACGCGCCATCGCGCCGGAGACGGGGGAACCCCAGTCGCCGCCCTGGGCGACATAGCGGGTGTAGCCGAGGCGCTGCATCAACTCCGCCCAGGCGCGGCCGATGCGGTCGGGATTCCAGCCCGTGCCGGTCGGCTTGCCGGAGAAGCCGTAACCGGGCATCGACGGGATCACGACGTCGAATGCATCTTCCGCCTGGCCCCCGTGGGCCGTCGGATTGGTCAGCGGCTCAATGACTTTCAGCTGCTCGATCACCGAACCCGGCCACCCGTGCGTGATGATGAGAGGCAAGGCATTCGCGTGACGGGATTTCACGTGAATGAAATGAATGTCGACGCCGTCGATCTGGGTCTTGAACATTGGCAGCGCGTTGAGTCGCGCTTCCACCTTGCGCCAGTCGTAATCGGTCCCCCAATAGCGGACGATTTCCTGGAGCTTCGCGAGCTGATTGCCCTGCGAGCGATCTGTGACGGTCTCCTTGTCGGGCCAGCGCGTTTCGGCAATGCGCCTGCGGAGATCGACAAGAGCAGCTTCGGGAACCTGAACTTGGAATGGACGAATTGCGGTGTCGCCAACAGCGGAAGAAAAAATACCCTGTCCGGCAAGGACGGCGACGCCGAGTGTTGCTGCGAAGGCGGCAAGCACGCCGCGGCGAGGCGATGACGACTTTTCCGACATGATTTCCTCCTGATGCCCTGCACTTTGCAAAGCGAGGTGAATGAAGCGTCAATCGGAATGCGATGAGCGAAACAGCGCGCAATCCTCGCTGGCCTTTCGGTCCCACCACTATCGTCGGAGGCGCAACGACGTCGTTGTCGTGTCTTACAAGATCTCGTGACAGGGTGGGCACACTGGGGCTGGGCCGTCGTCGGCGGGTCTGCCGTCGATAAACCGGCCGAGCCCCAGCCGCCCGTCGCGCGTCAGCGCTGCTTGCCCATAATGCAGCCCTCGACGAACATCGCGACCGCGCGGGATTCGAGCTCGTTGTCGCTCAAGTTGTATCCTCTGGATACCGCGAGCGATTGACACTCTTCAAAGTTCTTTCCGTGTTTGGCTCTCATGTCGTTCATCATGTCACGCGCAGTCCGCTGCTGGGCGAGAGCCGTGCCGGCGATGCTGGCGGTGACGAGAGTGGCAACGGCGAAAGAGCTGATGACGTGCCTCATGACGTGTCTCCCTTCTTTGTAAGGCGATCGCAGATGTCCTGCGTCGCGGGTCGAGACTTCAACGCACTCCCAACCGTTTCGCTTGCCTCGGCGCGGCTGAGCTTCCCGGCGCGCACAACGCGCGCGCGCCCAAGTCTTCAGATCGTTTCAGCGGAGCGACTTCAAGGTCGCGCGCATCTCGGCCGATGACGAGAGCGCACTGCGGTCGAGCGAAATGGTGCGTCCGTCATCGGGGCAAGACTGTGTCGGATCGCATTGTTGTGAGCAGACGTGCCGCAAACGTGATATAAATTTCCATGCTGCTGGAAATTGTGTTTCGCTGTTTAGTCAATTGCGATTGAGGGACGCAGTCATTGTGCGATCCTGCGCTCGACAAGCACAATTTATGAGCAGACGGCGATCAGAACGATGATTGGTATCCCATCATCCGCACGATGACTTTACCGCCGCAGCGCCAGCCAGAATCCGAGCATCACCACCGCGAGGCCGGCGAGCTGCGCCAGCGTCGGGACGACGCCGAACGTGACGAAGGCAATGAGCAAAGTCAGGCCGGGCACCAGCGACGGAAAGATCGCGGCCCGTCCGGCGCCGAGAATGACAACCGCGCGGGAGTAGAGATACATCGCCAGCGCGCCGGCGAGCACGCCCTGCACCCCGATCTGGATGAGATTTTCGGTGAGGCGTGCCGACAGCATCGAGCCGTAGCCGTAGAGCAGTCCGTGCAGCGGCGCGAAGATGATCAGCGCGAACAAGCACGACACCCGCGTCGCGTGGGCGCTGTCGAGGCGCCAGAACTTCACCAGCATGCCGAACAGCGCCCACATCAGGCCCGCGGTCATGAACAGCAGATCGCCGCCAAGGGCATTTCCTCCGATCGAGATGACCAACTCGCCGGCGAAGACCGCGAGGCCGGCCACGACGGTCAGCGTTCCCGCGAGGTTCCACAGCGTGAGCCGCTCCTTGAGCACCAGCGCCGCCAGCACGAAGCCGAATATCGCCGCGGAGCCCGGATGGATCACGCCGCCATGGGCCAAAGGCGCGAAGATGAATCCGGAATAGCTGATGATCGCCTGAAACGGTCCGGCCAGCAGGAAGACGACAAGCCCGCGGCCCCAGCCGACGCCGCCGAGATCGCCGAGCCCGTCGCGCAGCACGATCGGCAGCAGCACCAGCCCGGTCCAGACGAAGCGATGGAACGCGATATCGGCGGGCGACAACCCGGCCGCGAGTCCGCGCGGAATCGCGACAAAGCCCGCGGCCCAAAACAGCGCCGCGCCGGCGCCGCAGAGCACCCCGACGGTTAGTCCCGGCTCGATCGATCGGGAGGAAGGCGGATTCGTCGGGGTCACGGAGTCCTCGGCTAGTGTCCCGATTCCGAAGTTCGTATCATTTTGCGGCGCCCTCGTTTACGAACTTCGGAATCGAAGGATACTAGCAACTCTTTGAATCCAGCGTGGCTTTGGTTCAGAAGTCCGCATTTCGGACTCGCCGCGGGAACGATGCGGACTTCTGAACCGCCACGCTGGCAGCGCCACCCCATACGTGCGCCGGCGATGCTGCGCAACACAATGCGTTCGAGAACGGCGCATGGTTGCGTTGGGCGGCGCAACGCGTCCATATGTCCGAAAATGAGCGCTTCGGGCCGCGCATTGCAGCCGCTAATAAAGCGATCAAATCGCTCAACACCGGAAGAGAGGACTAGCGGGCGCCGATGTCGCACCATACGCCGCTCATCACCCTGATCGTCGTCGGCCTCGTGCTGGCCTTCGCGCTTGGCGCGCTGGCGCATCGTTTCCGCGTCTCGCCGCTGGTCGGTTATCTGCTCGCCGGCATCGTGATCGGGCCGTTCTCGCCGGGCTTTGTCGCCGACCAGGGCATGGCCAACGAACTCGCCGAGATCGGCGTCATCCTGCTGATGTTCGGCGTGGGGCTGCACTTCTCGCTCGAGGACCTCCTGTCGGTGCGGGCGATCGCCATTCCCGGGGCGATCGTCCAGATCGCGACCGCCACGGCGCTCGGAATGGGGATGGCGTGGTGGCTCGGCTGGCCGATGGGAGCCGGCCTCGTCTTCGGTCTTGCGCTGTCGGTCGCGAGCACGGTCGTGCTGCTGCGGGCCCTGCAGGAGCGCCGGCTGCTTGAGACGGAGCGCGGCCGCATCGCGGTCGGCTGGCTGATCGTCGAGGACATCGCCATGGTCCTCACGCTGGTGATGCTGCCGGCGCTCGCGCCGGCTTTCACAAAGGCCGCCGGCTACGACTGGTCGTCGCTGGCGCTTCCGCTGCTCATCACCATCGCCAAGGTCGCGGCTTTCGTCGCGATCATGCTGATCGTCGGCAAGCGCGTGATCCCGTGGCTCCTGCACTATGTCGCGCACACCGGCTCGCGCGAATTGTTCCGCCTCGCCGTGTTGGCGATCGCGCTCGGCTGCGCCTTCGGCGCATCGTCGCTGTTCGGCGTGTCGTTTGCGCTCGGCGCCTTCTTCGCCGGCATGATCATGAGCGAGTCCGAGCTGGCTCAGCGTGCCACCAATGAGACGCTGCCGCTGCGCGACGCCTTTGCGGTCTTGTTCTTCGTGTCGGTCGGCATGCTGGTCGACCCGATGATCCTGGTGCGCGAGCCCGTCGCCGTCCTCGCCACGGTGCTCATCATCGTGTTTGGAAAGTCGCTGGCCGCCTATGCGATCGTGCGGCTGTTCCGGCATTCGCACGCGACCGCACTGACGATTTCGGCGAGCCTTGCGCAGATCGGCGAGTTCTCCTTCATCCTGGCCGGGCTCGGCGTGTCGCTGGCGCTGCTGCCCGAGCGCGGCCGCGATCTGGTTCTCGCCGGCGCGATCATCTCGATCCTGCTCAATCCGCTGTTCTTCGCCTTGCTCGACCGCATCCTGGCGCGGCCGGCCGCCGCCAGGCCCGCAACGCCCGGGGCTCCTGCCGATCCGGCACCTGCGCCGGCGCCGGAGCCGGCCCGCGAGGAGATCCCGCTCACCACGCTATCCGACCATGTCGTGCTCATCGGCCACGGCCGGGTCGGAAGCTTCGTCAGCGAGCAACTGCTCAAGACCGGCACGCCGCTCCTGGTGATCGAGGAGGACGCCGACCGGGTGAATACCCTCAAGGGCAAGGGGCCGGAAACGATCGCCGGCAACGCCGCCGACCCGGACGTCATCCGGGCGGCGAATGTAGAGGCGGCGCGCTGCGTGCTGGTCGCGGTCCCCGATGCCTTCGACGGCGGCCAGATCGTCGCGCAGGCGCGCGAGCGCAACCCCTCGCTGCTGATCGTGGCGCGGGCCCATTCCGAGGCCGAGATCGAGCACCTCAAGAAGCACGGCGCCACCGCGGTCGTCATGGGCGAGCATGAAATCGCCAAGGCGATGGTCGCCGCGATCCCGCCGGCAGCGCCGCGCGCCGGATCGGCGCCGCCGGAACCGAGCCCGCCGGTCGCGCCGGCGTGAACGGACGGAACATCGCGCCGATACGCTTGTATGATTTGGCGTAGCGCGATCCGTCCTGTAACAAATCTCCCGACAGAGGGGAGATTCTCACGCAATGGGCGCGCTTGACGCGGTCAGCATCGGCATTCTGCTAGCGGCGCTTCTGATCCTGGCCGGCATCCTGTCGAGCCTGGTGGCGCTGCGCTTTGGCGCGCCGTTGCTGCTCGTGTTCCTCGTGGTCGGCATGCTGGCGGGGGAGGCGGGGCCGCTCGGCCTCAGGTTCGACGACGTACGGCTCGCCTACACCATCGGGTCGGTGGCGCTGGCACTGATCCTGTTCGACGGCGGATTGCGCACCCGCTACCAGACCTTCCGCAATGTGATCGGCCCGGCCGGCCTGCTGGCCACCGTCGGCGTGCTGGTGACCGCCGCGCTGACCGCGCCGGCCGCGGTCTATGCGCTCGGGCTCGGCTGGACCGAGGCCTTGCTGGTCGGCGCCGTCGTCGCATCGACCGACGCCGCGGCGGTGTTCTTTCTGCTGCACGCCAAGGGGCTCCGGCTGCGGCCGCGCGTCAGCGCGACGCTCGAGGTCGAGTCCGGGATCAACGATCCGTTCGCGATCTTCCTCACCATCGTGCTGATCGAGATCATCATCCACGGCAGCAAGCCGTGGCTCGAAATCGCGTCGTTCCTGGTCACCGAGACGCTGGTCGGAGCCCTGATCGGATATGTCGGCGGGCGCGGCGTGGTGCTGGTGCTCAACCGGCTCAACCTGCCGCAGGGCCTGCACGCTCCGTTCGTGGCGACCGGCGCGGTGGTCATCTTTGCGCTGGCCGAGGTCGGGCACGGCTCGGGCTTCCTCGCGGTGTATGTGGCCGGGCTTGTGGTCGGCAACAGCGCGATCCGCGCCCACAATACGGTCGTCACCTTCCTCGACGCCGCGACCTGGCTCGCTCAGATCGGCATGTTCGTGGTGCTCGGGCTGCTGTCATGGCCCGAGCGGCTGCCGCAGCATGCCCTGCCGGCGCTCGCGGTCGCGGCCACGCTGATGTTCATCGCGCGCCCGGCGGCCGTTTTCCTGTGCCTTGCGCCCTATCCGTTCAACTGGCGCGAAAAGACCTTCATGTCCTGGGTCGGCCTGCGCGGCGCTGTCGGCATCTTCATCGCGTCGATTCCCTTGCTGGTCGGGGTGCCGAATGCGCAGCTCTATTTCGACATCGGCTTCGTCGTGGTGCTGGTCTCGCTGCTGGTGCAGGGATGGACCATCGCGCCGGCCGCGCGGGCGCTGCGCGTATCGTTCCCGCGCGCCGATCCGTTGCCGCGCCGGGTCGAGCTCGACCTGCCGGGCCAGCTCGAGCAGGAGATCGTCGGCTACCCGCTCTCGGCCAACAGTCCTTATTTGCGGCGCGGTGCGCTGCCCAACTGGGCGCGGCCGACGCTGGTGGTGCGCGACGAGCGCATCCTCAGCCCGGCCGAGGCCGATCCGCTGCGCCCGGGGGACTACGTCTATCTGTTGGCGCCGCCCGAACGGGCGCAGGCGCTCGACCGTTTCTTTGTCGATATGCCGCCGCCGGCGCGGCCAGACCCACGGCTGCTCGGCGACTTCTTCGTCACGGGCGACCATACCCTCGGCGAACTCGCGGAGATCTACGGCCTGTCCATCTCGCCGGAGGAGACGGCGATGACGCTTGCGGATTTCACCGCCCGCCGGACGGTGCGCATGCCGAAGGCGGGCGACATCGTGCCGCTCGGCGCCATCGCGCTGGTGGTGCAGAAGGTTACGGACGGCCGTGTCGCGACGATCGGCCTGCGGCTGGCGGAAGAGCTGGAGCCGGAAACGCCGCCGACGACGTTGCTGGATCGGATCAAACGGGCGATCCGCCGCGCCGTCACGCCGAGTGTTTGAGCGGATTAGAGCGGCCGCAGCAGGACCGGATGCGGCCCGGACGCGTCATCGGCGATGAAGGCCTCGACCCCGAACACGGCGGCGATCCGCTCCGCCGTCAGCACCTCGCGCGGCGCGCCGTCGGCGACGAGCCGCCCGCGCTCCATCATCACGATGCGATCGGCAAAGCGCGCGGCGAGCGCAAGATCGTGCCCGATCGCGAGCACCGCGCCGCCGTCGTGCGCCGCATTGGCCAGGAGCCCCATCACCACCAGCTGATGCCGCGGATCGAGCGACACCGTCGGCTCGTCGGCGAGCAGGATCGGCGCCTCGCAGGCCAGCGCCCGCGCCAGCGCGACGCGCGCCCGCTCGCCACCGGACAGCGTCGTGACCGCCCGATTGGCGAAGCCTTCGGTGTCGGTCGCGGCCAGCGCCTTCTCGACGGCGCGCCGGTCGGCATCGGTCACGGTCGAGAACGCGTCGCCATAGGCGTAGCGGCCAAGCGCGACCACCGCGGCGACCGGCATCGGCCAGTGGAACACGTGGCCCTGCGGCAGATAGGCGATGCGCCGCGCCCGTTCGAGCACCGTGAGCGAGCCGAGCGGCTTGCCTTCGATCTCGATGCGCCCTTCCGCCGGCACGAGACCGGCCAGCGCGCGCATCAGCGTGGTCTTGCCGGCGCCGTTCGGCCCGATCAGCACGGTCAGCTCACCGGCGCGCAGATCGAGCGCCGCGCCGTCGACGATCAGTGCGCCGCCGAGGCGGACCACCACGTTGCCGGCATGCAGTTTCGTCTTGGCGCTCACGATGGCGCCCCATCGAGCAGCCGCCGCTCGCGGAAGATCATGGCGAGGAAGAACGGCACGCCGATGATCGCGGTGACGACGCCGAGCTTGATCTCGATCGCCGTGGCATTCGGATTGGCGGGCACCAGCCGCACGGCGATGTCGGCGGCGGTCAGCAGCACCGCGCCCATCAGCGCCGCCGGCAGGCAAACGCGCGCGGGATCGGAGCCGACCGAACGCCGCACCAGATGCGGTGCGACCAGCCCGATGAATCCGATCGAGCCGGCGACCGCGACCGAGGCGCCGACGCCGAGCGCGACGCCGATCACCACCATCAAACGGGTGCGTCCGACGTCGACACCGAGCGAAGCCGCGGCGTCCTCGCCCAGCGTCAGCGCGCGGAAGGCGCGGACGTTGAGCGCCAGCAGGATCCAGCTCGCGACGAAGAACGGAGCTGCGATCCAGAGATGATCCATGCTGCGGTCTTCAAGCGAGCCGAGCAGCCAGAACGCGATCTCGAGCGCCGCATAGGGCGTGGGCGCGAGATTGAGGATGAGCGCCGTGGCGGCGCCGGCGAAACTCGCCAGCGCCAGTCCGGCCAGCAGCGTGACCGAAAAACTCGCGCGGCGTCCGGCAATGGCAACCAGCCCGCCGATCGACACCAGCGCGCCGACAATGCCGGCGATGGGCACCGCGAACGACGTCGCGCCGGCCAGTCCGTAGGCGATGACGAAGGACGCGCCGACCGAGGCCGCCTGCGGCGCGCCGAACAAGGCCGGCTCGGCCAGCGGATTGCGCAACAGGCCCTGCAGCGCGGCGCCCGCGAACCCGAACGTTCCGCCGATCAGGATCGCGAGCAGGGTGCGGGGCAGGCGGATATCGCGCACGACGATCGCCGCCGCGCCGTCGCCGCCGAACAGGCCTGCCAGCGCCTCGCGCGGCGACAGCGCCGCCGGCCCGACCATCAGCGAGACGATGGCGAGCACGACGATGAGCACGGCAAGCGTCAGGTTGAGGCGCAGGTCGTTCGGTTCGGCGCGCGTCATCGGTCCTCCGGGGCCTTTCCTACAGGCTTCCGGCTTGCCCTCCAACGGAATTGCGGCTTTATCGCCGCCTAGGAGAACCGATGCCGTTAAGTATTGTCACACGAGGGATGCTTGCACTGGCGGGGCTCGCGCTTGGTTGGCTAACGCCCGCGGGCGCGGCCGATCCGCCCCGGCGCGTTGCATCGTTCAACGTCTGCGCCGACCAGCTCGTGGTGGCGCTCGCCGACCCGGACCAGATCGTCGCGCTGTCGCCCAACGCGCGCGATCCTGCGATTTCGGTGGTGGTCGACAAGGCGGCTAACTATCCGCTGCTCGGCCGGACCGCGGAAGCCATGGTGCCGCTCAAGCCCGACCTCGTGCTGGTCGGTCCCTGGGACCGCCCGTTGACGCAGCGGCTGCTGCACGTCCTTGGATTCCGGATCGTCAACGTGCCGCTCATCAACGACCTGACGACCGGCATCGCGCAGATCCGCGAGATTGCGAAGCTGCTCGGGCATCCGGAACGCGGCGAGGCGCTGATCGCGGAGATCGAAGCCGCGCGGCGACGCCTGGCCGCGGCGCCGCGGCCGAAGTCGTTGAGCGCGCTGCTGGTCGGCAACAGCGGATACACCGTCGGCCCCGACAGTCTTGCCGGCGCGTTGCTGCGTGAAGCCGGGCTCGCGCCGCCGCCGGGCGCGCCCGCGGGCTACGGCGGCTACGTGCCGCTTGAGAAGCTCATCATGCTGCGTCCGGATTTCCTGGTGATGACGAGCATCGTCGAGACGCCGGATGGGCAGGGCGCGCTCTATCTCACGCATCCGGCGTTGCGCGCGCTCTACCCGCCCGAAAAGCGGATCGTGCTGCCGGGCCGGTTCACCATGTGCGCGGGCCAGAGCCTGGTCGCGGCGTTGGATTATCTCGCGGATGTTCTGACGAAGCTGGCGAAGCAGAAATAGCTAAGCAGGCTGCCCGGCCCATTCTGAAAACATCGCTTCGAGCGCGTCGAGCCCGTCGGTCAGCGCCGCCGGTCCGGGCTGCAGGATCAGGGGCGATTTGATCTCGCGCAACCAGCCGCTGCGCACCGCCGGGATCGCATCGAAGCCGTCGCGGGCGCAAACCTTCGCCGGGACAAATTTCTTGCCGCACCAGGAGCCGACGATGATGTCGGGCGCTGCCGCGATGACGTCGCGCGGCGAGACGATGCGATCTTTGGCGTTCTTGCGGTCCGCCAGCGCCGGAAACACCTCGATGCCGCCTGCAATCTCGATCAGCTCCGATACCCATTTGATGCCGGAGATCATCGGGTCGTCCCATTCCTCGAAATAGACGCGCGGGCGGCGCGGCAATTTGTTCGCGCGCTCCTGCGCCATGTGCAATCGCTCCTTGAGCGACGACGCCAGCGCATCGGCCTTCTGTTGCGCGGCCGAGAGCGCGCCGACGGTGCGGATCATGTCGAGGATGCCGGCGACGTCGCGCTGGTTGAAGGCATGCACCGCGACGTTGCGGCGGATCAGCTCGGCCACGAGGTCGGCCTGCAGATCGGAGAAGGCGAGCACCAGGTCGGGCTCGAGCGCGAGGATCTTCTCATAGTCGGCGGAAATGAAGGCCGAGACGCGCGGCTTCTCCTTGCGCACCCGCGCCGGCCGCACCGCATAGCCGGACACGCCGACGATGCGGTGCTCCTCGCCGAGGAGATAAAGCGTCTCCACGGTCTCTTCCGTGAGGCAGACGATGCGCTCGGGCGGGAACATGAGCGCACTCTATCAGAGCGCGTCGAGGTCAGCTTGATCAAGCAGTTCCAGCCCGCCGGATTTCATCACGCGCCCGCCGTCGAGCCAGACAACGGTCGTGGCGATGCGCCGAAGCTCGCCCGGGTGATGGCTGACATAGACCATCGGCATGTTGAACTCGTCGCGCAAGCGAACGAGGTAGGGCAGGATCTCGCGCTTGCGGGCGGCGTCGAGCGAGGCCAGCGGTTCATCGAAGACGAGGAGGCGAGGGCGCATCAGCAGCGCGCGGCCGACCGCGACGCGCTGGCGCTCGCCACCGGAGAGCTTGCCGGGGCGGCGATCGAGCAGATGGCCGATATCGAGCAGATCGACGATGCGTCGCCGTTCGCCTTCATCGCGCGGCAGGCCCGACATGCGGCGGCCGTAGTCGAGATTGGCCGCGACCGACAGATGAGGGAACAGCCGGCCTTCCTGGAACACATAGCCGATGCGGCGGCGGTGCACCGGAACGTTCACGCGTGCCGTGGAGTCGAACAGCACGATGCCATCGAGCGCGATGCGGCCACGATCCGGTTTGACGAGGCCCGCGATCATGTTGACGACGGAGGTCTTGCCCGAGCCCGAGCTTCCGAACAAGGCGGTGACGCTGCCCTTGCTCTCGAACGCGACGTTAACCTCGAAATCGCCCAGCCGCTTTTCGATGTCGACGGCGAGCATGCTCTAGTCCCCGTGGTATCGCATGCCGGCGCGGCGTGCGAACCACTCCGAGGCGACCAGCGCGGCGAGCGATATGACGACAGCGACCACGACCAGGCGGAACGCGGCCGCGTCGCCGCCCGGGAACCTGGGTCAACGTGTAGATCGCTGCCGAGATCGTCTGCGTCTCGCCCGGGATGTTGGAGACGAAGGTGATCGTCGCGCCGAATTCGCCCAGCGCCTTGGCGAAGCATAGCACCATGCCGGCGATCACGCCGGGCAGAGCGAGCGGCAAAGTAACGGTGACGAAGGCCCGGAACGGGCTGGCGCCGAGCGTCAATGCGGCATCTTCCAGCCGGCGGTCGATCGCTTCGAACGACAGCCGGATCGCGCGCACCAGCAGTGGAAACGCCATCACGCCGCTGGCAAGGACGGCGCCGGTCCAGCGGAACGAGAACACGATGCCGAAATACTCGTCGAGGAACGCGCCGATCGGCCCGCGCCGTCCGAACGAGATCAGCAGTAGATAGCCGGTGACCACCGGCGGCAGCACCAGCGGCAGGTGCACGATCCCGTCGAGCAGCGACTTGCCCCAGAAATTCTTGCGCGCGAGCAGCCACGCGACCGCGATGCCGAATGGCAGCGCCACCACGGTTGCGACGACCGCGATCCGGATCGACAGATGGATCGCGACCCATTCGTCGGGCGAGAGATCGAACACGCGGCTACGCCGGCGCCGACGTCATGACGTCGGCTTCACCAGGAAGCTGAAGCCGTACTTCTCGAACACCGACTTCGACGTCCCCGACTGAAGGAAATCGATGTAGCGTGGCGCGTCGGCGTTGGCTTTGACGGTCGCGCCGACCGGATAGACGATCTCGGGATGCGAGTCGGGCGGGAAGTGCGCGACGATCTTGACGCCGGGCTCGACCTTGGCGTCGGTCTCGTAGACGATGCCGAGTACGGCCTCGCCGCGGGCGACCAGCGTGAGCGCGACGCGCACGTTCTCCACCATCGCCATCCGCTTCTCGACCGATGACCACATGCCGAGCTTCTCGAGCGCGGCGACGGCGTAGCGGCCGACCGGCACCGACTTCACCTCGCCGGTGGCGATTCGTCCGTCGCCAACGAGCTTGGCGAGGTCGAAGCCTTTTTCGAGCTTCACTGTCGCCGATCTTCGAGTCCTTCGGCGCGATCAGCACCAGCCGGTTGCCGAGCAGGTTCACGCGCGTGCCCGGATTGATCACTTTGTTCTTCAGCCCGTAGTCCATCCATTCGAGGTCGGCCGAGGCGAAGATATCCGCCGGCGCGCCCTGCTCGATCTGCCGCATCAGCGCCGAGGTCGCGGCATAGCTGGCGACGGTCTTGATGCTGGTGCGCTTGGTGAAGGCGGCGTTGACGTCGTCGAGCGCGTTCTTCATCGACGCGGCAGCGAAGATCGTCAGTTGCTGTTGCGCCAGCGGCGGCGAAAGCGTGCCTGCTGCAGTGACAAGAACGGCGGCAAGGGCGAATCGAACAAGATACGTGAACATTGCGGCGCTCCATGTCCCGCCGCGGGCAGGGCACGCCCACGCGTGCCCGGAACGGACGGGTTCATATTTTTCCTGAATGACCGGGGCCGGAAGCGCCGTTCCGGCGGGCAGAGGCGCGCTTACGGCGCGCCGTGGGTCATGCCGGCAACCTAACAGGGCGACCCCGGCGTGGCAAATGCGCCGCCGCCGCACGGGCATTGCCCGAACCGCGCGGGTGCGCAACATTAGCGCCGGGAGGCACCGTGCTGGGGCTGGCTGCGCGCGTTAGAGCGATCATCATGACACCGCGGGCCGAATGGCCTGCGGTCGCGGACGAATCCAACGACGCCCTGGCGCTCCGATACGTCGCCATCCTCGCCCTGATCCCGGCGCTGGCGCGGCTGATCGGCGGCTGGCTGATCGGCGGCTATACGCCGTTTCTTCCGGCGCTGATCGGCGCCGTCGTGGCCTATGCGCTGAGCTTTGTCGTGGTCTTTGCGGTGGCGCTGGCGGTCGATCTGCTGGCGCCAAAATTCGACGGGCAGCGGGGCTATTCCAGCGCGCTACGGCTGACCGCCTATTCCTTCACGCCGGTCTGGCTCGCCGGAATTTTCCTGCTCGTTCCCGGCGCGAGCTTTCTTGTCCTGCTCGGTCTCTACGGATTTTACCTGATGTGGACCGGAATGCCGCTCCTGATGCGCGCGCCTGCCGACAAGGCGTCCACCTACGTCCTCGCGGTTGCCGCTTGCGCGATCGTGCTCGACATCGCGGTACGTGCCGCGCTGATCGCAGCGATCGGCGCGATGCACTGACGATCGCGTTGAGTGTCTACGGCGCCAGCAGTACCTGGCGGCACGCCGGCGGCAGGTCCGCCATCGTCATGCCCCGGGGTTTCGGCTTCGGCTTGGCATCCGGGTCCGGCTTCGGCTTCGGTTCTGGTTTGGGCTTGATGACGGCGTCGCGGAACCACCAATCGAGCTCCTTGCCGCAGCCGTCGCCGGGCGGGACGGCGTCCTGCGGACGACAGTCGGCGTTGCCTGCCGGACAGCTCATGCGAATGTGGAAATGATAGTCGTGCCCCCACATCGGGCGCACCTTCCTGAGCCAGTTGCGATCTGTGTCGGTCGAGCGGCAGAGCGCCTTCTTGATCGCGGCGTTGACGAAGATGCGTTCGACTTTCGGATCTTCGGCCGCCGTCTTGATGATCGCGGCGTGCGCGGGCGTCCACACCGCCGGGTCGACGTCCTTGCGGCTCTTCGCGACCACCATGGTCGCGGACATCTCCTCGCGCTCGCGCCGGGTCAGCTCGCGGTCGGGCATCGGCGTGAGCCAGATGTCAGCGTCAAGACCGACCTGATGGCTCGCATGGCCGGTCAGCATCGGTCCGCCGCGCGCCTGCGAAATGTCGCCGATCAGGAGCCCGCGCCATCCGACTTTCGGCGCCTTCTGTGAGAGCTGTTCGAGGAAGGCCACGAGGTCCGGGTGTCCCCAGTTGCGATTGCGTGACAGCCGCATCACCTGCCAGGTCTTGCCGTTGATCGGCACCGCGACGGCACCGGCGAGACAGCCCTTGGCGTAGAAGCCGATGGAACGCGCCTGCAACGGCGCCGCGGTGGTGCGCCGGCCGAACAATTCCTTGGCCGGGTTCTTGGGATCGTCAGGGTTGGCGAGCGGCGGCAGCGGCTTCGGATCGAGCGTGCCTTTGTCCTGCGCGGTCGCCACGGAAGTCGCGACGGCCGCGATGGCCAGGTTCGACAGAACAACCCGCCAGACTGAAAGCCGCGCAAGCGCCCGCCGTGTATTCGTCGCTGTCATGGCACGTCCCCTCGGCCCGTTCCTCGAAACTTGCCCCCGAGATGTGCAGGTTAGCGCAATTCCAAGGCTAAGACGACATGAACGCCTTGGGAGTTCGCCCCGGCCGGACCCGGTCGGATAGCCGGGCGGCGATTCGATGGGCGCGCCGGCGGTAGGCCTCGGCGAGGAGCGATTCGCGGTCGGCGAACAGGTCGCCGGCAGGCCGCGGCCCGGCGAGGAGGCGCTCTTCGGTGGCCGAATGGGGCTCGATCGAGCCGTCGCCCAGAATATGGCCGATCGAATAGCCGCGACTTGTTATCGCACGGCCGACCAGCAGGCAGCGGTGGCAGTCGAGGGGCTCGCGTTCTGCGCACATCAGGCACACGCGGTAACGCATCATCGCGGCCATGACGCGATCGAGACCGGCGTGGAACTCGGCCGTGCCGGCCATCGCCTCGTAGTCGGCAACCCCGTCGCAATAGAGCGCCGGGCTGGTCGGCCGGCCGCCCAGCGCGTCGCCCAACGTGACATAGGCGATTCCCTTGCTTTGCAGCCGCTCCGATAGCGTTCGGTTCGAAAACCACGGAAATCGTCGCGAGAATGGCACCGACCGGACATCCGCAACCGCGGTGACGCCATGCGTCTTCAGCTGGGCCAGGAACTGGTCCGCCGGCAGGTTGGAATGGCCGATGGTGAGAAAATCGGGATTGCGGGAGCTTGTCATCGGAACCGCCGGTGGCATGCAAAACACACGCTTGGGAGAATTAAGGCAGCGCTAACGGCCGCCGCTTTACAAGAGCGTGTCTATGAGGCGATCCTGCGGCAGACCTGCGTTATTCATGGCTGGGGAGCTGTGATGGTGCGACTTGGAAGGGCAGCCGTGACCGCGGCTGCAATGGTTGTTGTCTGCTTGCTGGCGTCCGTCCCTGCCCACGCCGAGATCGTGGTGACGGTGGACAAGGCGAAGCAGCGCATGCTCGTTTTGGTCAATGGGGAACACCGCTATACTTGGCCGGTATCGACCGGTCTTGGCAATACGCCGAGCGGCTCTTACCGGCCGCAAGTGCTGTCGCGCAATCACCGCTCGACCATTTTCAACAACGCGCCGATGCCTTACGCGATCTTCTACAGCGGCCACTACGCCATTCATGGCACCACGGCGGTCGCGCAACTCGGATCGCGTGCATCAAAAGGCTGCGTGCGGCTGCATCCGTCCAATGCCGCCGTGCTGTTCGCGCTGGTGCAGCAGCATGGATCCGCGAATACTCGCATCGTCATCGAGGATTCGGTGACGCGCGTCGCACAACGCTGAGTATCCCACAAAGATTTCTTCAGCGTGACGCCGTGCGACGCTTTCGCGTTTTCGCGGCCTTGCGCGCCGACCGTGACCGGGCCGCGGCCGGACGGGCAGCAGCGCGTCCGCCAAGGCGGCCGCCCTTGCGCGAGGACGACGTATTGTCCGGCACGCCGCGACCGGATCCGCTCTTGTTGCCGCCGCCGCTTTCCTTGTTGACGGTGGCCCAGGCGCGCCGCTCGGCTTCGTCGCGCGACAAACCACGCTCCATGTAGCCTTCTTCGATGTGCTGCGCTTTACGCTTCTGCTTGTTGGTGTAGCTCGACTTGTCGCCGCGGGGCATCGGAAACTCCTGCGCATACCGCCCCCGCAATTCAACGCGGGCAGGAGAGGCGGGTTCCGCGCTTCACTCGATGACGATCTCGCCGACCATGCCGTGGTCCGCGTGAGTCTTGCCGTCGCTGCCGCGGATGCCGCATTGCAGGTCGGTGACGCGCCCGGTCGCAACCGGGACGAACCACCATTCCGCGCTGTGCCCCGGATAGACTTCGATCTCGCGGATTGCGCCCTTGAACTCGGCAAGCGTCACCAGCTTGCCGTCGCGCATCTGCGTCACCTGCACCTTGCGCGTATAGATGAGCTGCGTGAAGGCATGCGACGTGAAGTAGTGCGGATCATTGCTCGAATTGGTCAGGATGAGCTTGTAGAGCTTGCCGGTCTCGAAGCGCAGCCGGTTCGGCACAAACGTATGCTGCCCGGGTTTGCCAAGCTCGACCGTGATCTCGATTGGGGTCTGCCGCGACAGGTCGCCGGCAGCGCCGGCATGACCCGCGGGGACCGCAGTGGCAATCATCGCCGCGACGATCGCGGCTGCTATCTGTGAACGCATTACTTCCTCCCACCGTGGAATAGCCCGGACATTATTGCAACTGCAACTTATTCGCAATAAGGGCGTGCCCGTACTTTCGTACCGGGGCACGCGCCGTTTGGACCCGAGCAATTGCGGCCTGCGCGGATTTCGTCCTGCCGGACTGAACCCTCCCGTGGGCGGGGGCGACGAATCTGCAAGGTCGGAAACTGGCGACGGAAGGAGACGACCATGATCAATATTGCTTCCCGCAAGCAGGCACGGCGCTTCTGGGGCGCCATGGGCGCCACGATGCGGCACACCTCGCGCTGGCTCGACCCCCGCAGCCAAACACACGCCGATACCGTGATCCGCGCAACTGCTCTGCGTGCGATCCCGGTCGATGGGACCACCTGGCGCTGAAGCCAATGGCGTAGCAGCGGATCGGCTGCTTCTACCGCCGCCACCGCGCGTCTCGTATGCTCGCCCCTTCAATCCAGGGGAGCGAGCGATGGCCCAGTATCTCGAAAAATCCGAACAGCAGGCGGGGCGCGCTTATTCGCCCGCCGTCATCACCGAGGGCGGCCGCACCGTCTGGCTCGCCGGGCAGACCGCGATCCGCGATGAAGCCGGCAGCGACATTGCCGGCAATTTCGACGCCCAGGTGAAAACCATTTTCAGCCTGATCGACAAGACGCTCCGTCGCACCGGCGGCACGCTCGCCAATCTCGTCACCATGACGGTGTTCATCAACGATCCGCGCAACGGCGACCGCTTCGTCGAACTGCGCAAGGGCTTGTTCCCGGACGGCAACTTCCCCGCCAGCGCCTTGATCACGGTGTCGCATTTTGCCCGGCCCGGCATGCTGATCGAAATCCAGGGCGTGGCGGTGATCGGCGGATAACTGCCACTGGACTTGCCGCCGCGAATCGGGCCGCCTGAACCCTTCGCAAGGGGGTTGGACGATGCGCCCGCACGAAGGCTGCGGCTGCCGCCGTACCACTGTCCTGCCGAGCCGGCGATCGGTGCTGGCCGGCTTTGCATGCGCCACGGTTGCCGCGCCGTTTTTCGCCGGCGCGGCGGACGCTCAAGTCACGCCCGACGACGAGCGTTTCATGCGCATGGCGCTGGAGCAGGCGCGCATCGCGGACTTTCCGTTTGGCGCGGTGATTGTCCGTGACGGAAAGGTGCTCGCGCTCGGGCGCAACCTCGGACGCACCTACGACGACCCGACCGCGCACGGCGAGACGGTCGCGATCCGGCGCTTCCTCGACAAATATCCGGCCTCGGCGCTGCGCGGCACCACGCTCTACACCACCGGCGAACCCTGCGTGATGTGCATGGGCGCGATCCTGTGGTGCCATATCAGCCGGCTGGTCTTCGCCGCATCGGTCACGCAGCTCGCCAGCAAGATCGACCAGATGATGCTGTCGAGTGCGGACGTCGCCGCGTCAGCGAAATTCGCTCCGATCGCGATCACCGGCGGCGTGCTCGCGGACGAGGCGATGGCGCTGTTCAAGTAGCAGAGCATGATCCCGAAAAGTGGAGACCGGTTTTCGGAAAAGATCATGCTCCAACGCATCATGAAGCAACGATGATCGTCATCCGGGCCGCCAAGATCGCGATGGTCGCCGCGATCGCGCTGTTCGCCACCCTGGTCGCATTCGGCAACATCACCGACTACGGCACCAACCTCGCCTTCGTGCAGCACGTGCTGTCGATGGACACGATCTTCGAGCGCTCGACGATCCGCTATCGCGCGATCACGAGCCCGGCGCTGCAGCACGCCGCCTACGCCGTCATCATCGCGACCGAGGCGGCGACGGCGGTGCTGTGCTGGCTCGGCGCCTATGCGCTGTTCCGCCGCCTGCGCGCCGACGCGCCCGCGTTCAATCGCGCCAAGGGCTTGGCGGTCGCCGGGCTGACGCTCGGGTTCCTGCTGTGGCAGGTCGGATTCATGACCATCGGCGGCGAGTGGTTCGGGATGTGGCAGTCGAAGTCATGGGACGGCGTGCCGAGCGCGTTCCGCTTCGTGATGGTGATCATGGCGGTGCTGATCTTCGTGGCGATGCCGGACCGGGAACTCGAGCAAGATCCCGCGCGCTGACAGCCGCGCCCGCCTGTGGCACCAAGGACCTTGATGCCGCCGCACAGGCGCGATACGCGCTGGCGGTGGGGAAGTTGCGATGATCGACTATTTCAACGCCAACGCCGGCCAGATTCTGGACGGCCTGCTGTTCGGGCTCGGCGTGCTCGCGGTCTATCTCGGCGCGGTCTTCACCGGCGCCCTGATCCGCTCGCTCGGCGGCGCCGGCAGCAAGGGCCTGACCGTCGCCGGCCGCTACGTGACGGGCTGGTTCTACTACCTGCGCGGCGACGACCGCGACATCGTGAACGTCACGCTCAACATCATCGTCGACAACCACCTCAAGTTCGACACCCTGGTGGCGGACCGGCGCACATGGCTGGTGTGGCCGAACGCCTACCGCCAGCGCCTGATCCGGCTCGCCGCGCTGCGCACCACCGAGGACAACCCGGTCATCCTGTTTCCCGACGACAAGCCGTTCCCGAACACATGGGGCGGGCGCTTCCGCCGCCGCTGCGACGACGCGCTGCAGGACATGCTGGCGACCGTGAAGATCGTAAAGGACGGCAAGACGCGGCGCGTCCGGCTCCAGCGCGAGAGCGACTACAAGGCCGCCTACGGGGCGCTGATCAGCATCGTCAGCGAGAAATGCAACAACGACAACTCCATCGACCTCGCGCTCGGCCGGGCGATGACCGAGCACCGCTTCGTCATCGCTCTGACCTACGAGAAGCTGCATGACCGCCGCGCCCGGCATCTGCGCGCCATGGTCGTGCTGGAAGAAACCCTGAGGAACCTGCCGGCAGATTGCCCGCGGGTCGACTTCGAAGAGCACAAGACCCGCTACCGCACGCTGCAGTCGATCGCGCGCCAATACGCGAAGAACCCTTCGCATTTCGGCGTCATCAGGGTGTGGCGGCCGAAGCATCCCACGCAATCGGAGGTCGCCGCGCGCGATCTGATCGGCGAGGCCGTGCGGCTGTCGCCGGCGCAGCCGGCGAAATAATCCGCGCGCCGCGCTCTATCATCAGAACTCACAAGCGCCAGCGACTGTCACAATCCGACTGTCACATTGTGACAGTGGATCGGGATTCCGCATTCGCAGTTGTATGACAGGAAGACGTCAGTTAGATGAGCTTTTGGTGAAACTTGCGCGTTTGGTGAAAGCGGAGTGACGCGATGAACTTCGACTGGCTGGCGTGGTCAAATCCGGTTGCGGTCTGGTGGAGCTTTCTGCTCGTCGTCAGCGTCGTCAATGTCGGGCTGTTCGTTGCGCTGCATCGCCATTTCCGCCGGCGCGCGCTGGCGCTCGGCATGTTCCGGCTTGAGCTCATGATCCTGTTGTGCGCGGCCTATGTCTTCGGCTGCGCGTTCCGCTCGATCCTGCCGCGCGCCGACGTCCAGCGCATCGTCCTGTTCGACACCTGGCTGTCGAGCGTCGCCGTCGGCCGGTCGGTCGCGACCGTGGCGGAAATCTGCTTCGTGATTCAGTGGGCGATCGTGCTGCGCGAGCTCGCGCGTTTCACGCAGTCGGATTTTGCCCGCGGCGTCTCCAGGACGATCGTTCCGCTGATCCTCGTGGCTGAGCTCTGCTCGTGGTACGCGGTAGTCACCACCAACTATCTCGGCAACGCGATCGAAAACTCGTTGTGGGCGGTGGCGTTCCTGCTGATCGCGGCGGCGCTGTTGCGCCTGTGTATCGAGTTCGGCGGGGTCATCCAGGCCGCGATGCGCACCGCGGTCTTCGGGATTTCCGGCTATATCGTCTTCCTCGTCAGCGTCGACGTGCCGATGTATCTCAGCCGGTGGCAGTCAGATCTCGCCAGCGGCAAGGAAGTCTTCGGGATTTTCGCGGGCCTTTATGACGTCAGCACGCGCTGGGCCGTCACGCACGACATTGCCCATTGGCACGAGGAAATCGCCTGGATGTCGCTCTATTTCAGCGCGGCGGTGTGGTCGAGCCTGGCGTTATGCAGCTTCCTGCTGGTCAGGGACCGCTTGCATCATTACCGCCTGAAGCCGGCTCGCGCGACGGCGCCGAGTCTGCTCACATACCGGCTATCCGCCAACGTCTGACGCGCCCGCGTCAGACATCCAGCTTCAGCGCCGCAATAAACGCCTCCTGCGGGATGTTGCCTTCCCGCGCTGGCGCATCTTCTTCTTGTCTTCTCTCTTCTGCCTTAGAAACTGCGCTTATGGGCTGCGCCTAAAGCTGACAATTCAAGACGATGGCGGTCTATGCTAATTTTCGGCCGTTATCCGTGCAGCGTGATTTGGAAACGCAGGAAGTGAGTTGTGACGAGGGGGTGGGCGGTTTCGATCCTGTCTGTCGTTCTGGCCCTTGTGCCTACGTCGTTCGTGCACGGGGACGTTTTGGTGCACAACCGAACCGAAAGCTCCTTATTCGTCGATATCCTGGGCACCATAACGAATCTGGACCCAGCGACATTTGAGAGTGCGATAGAGGATCTTGGAAGCCGCCGGCTATTTGTTCGGCTCGACAGTGTCGGTGGCGACGTATTCGCGGCGATGCATATTGGACGACTGATTAGAAAGCATGATGGCGTAACGGTTATCTCGGTACCAAGTAGGTGCTACAGCGGTTGTGCGCTGCTCTTTATTGCCGGCGTGATGAGGCACAATCTGGGCGAGTTGGGATTGCACCGCCCTTATCAGGTATTTGCGCTGCAAAGCCGGCAGACTAATGAGAAGCAACTTCAGGGCCTGCTGGCGCTGATTAAACAGTATGTGACGGAGATGGGGATCGCCGAAGATTTCTACGATCAGATGGTGAATACCGAGCACTCAAAGACGGCGGTCTACAGAATGGACGACTACGCCAATCTCGTTCCCGAAATAGATCCTGGATTCCTGGAGGTTCAGTTTTCATACGGCGCTCGCCGCTATGGCATGACGGCCGAGCAGATGCGTCAAAGGGAACGAGATGCGGACGTATGTCTGACCAAGGCGGTGAAGGAGATCGTCGATTGCCAGGAGGCCGTTAAGTGGGGCCTAAGCGAGCAAGCATATCGCGAGCGCAGTGCAAAGCTTAAGGCTTGCGAACTGGGGCAGGATGATCGGCGGGTCGTGCAGCAATTGCCCCCGGGTCAACGGAGAGATCACCCGTTGGTGCTGAGGCACGAAGCCTGCCAGCGAAAGATAATGCTGGGTCGATAGCGCCTGGTCCCTGGACCGCCATTGCTAGAAAGCGTCTAGTCCCTCAGACATCCACCTTCAGCGCCGCGATAAACGCCTCCTGCGGGATGTCGACCTTCCCGAACTGGCGCATCTTCTTCTTGCCTTCCTTCTGCTTCTCCAGAAGTTTCCGCTTACGCGTGACGTCGCCGCCGTAGCACTTCGCGGTCACGTCCTTGCGGAAGGCGCGCACGGTCTCGCGCGCGATGATCTTGCCGCCGATCGCGGCCTGGATCGGCACCTGGAACATGTGCGGCGGGATCAGCTCCTTGAGCTTCTCGGCCATGGCGCGGCCGCGCTGCTCGGCGCGGGTGCGGTGCACCAGCATCGCCAGCGCGTCGACCGGGTCGCCATTGACCAGCATTTGCAGCTTCACCAGCTCCGACGGCTTGTAGTCGGTGAGATGGTAGTCGAACGAGGCGTAGCCCTTCGACACCGATTTCAGCCGGTCGTAGAAGTCGAAGACGACTTCGTTCAGCGGCAGATCGTATTTCAGCATCGCGCGATTGCCGACGTAGGTGAGCTCCTTCTGCTTGCCGCGCCGGTCTTCGCACAGCTTCAGCACCGAGCCGAGGTATTCGTCGGGCGTCAGGATCGTCGCCTCGATCCACGGCTCTTCGATTTCCAGGATCTTCATCGGATCGGGCATGTCGACCGGATTGTGGATCTCCATCGTGTCGCCGTTGCGCAGCTTGATCTTGTAGATCACCGACGGTGCGGTCGCGATGAGGTCGAGGTTGAACTCGCGCTCCAGCCGCTCCTGGATGATCTCGAGGTGAAGGAGCCCGAGGAAGCCGCAGCGGAAGCCGAAGCCGAGCGCCGCGCTGGTCTCCATCTCGTAGGAGAAGCTCGCATCGTTGAGGCGTAACTTGCCCATCGCGGCGCGCAGATCCTCGAACTGCGCGGCATCGACCGGGAACAGGCCGCAGAACACGACCGGGATCGCGGGACGGAAGCCGGGCATGGCGGCCGCGACCGGTTTCCGGTCGTCGGTGATGGTGTCGCCGACGCGGGTGTCCGCGACCTGCTTGATCGAGGCGGTGAGGAAGCCGATCTCGCCGGGGCCGAGCTCTTCGGCCGGCGTCAGCTTGGGCGTGAACACGCCCACGCGATCGATATTGTAGACCGCATCGGTGCCCATCATGCGGATGCGCTGGTCCTTGCGCATCACGCCGTCGACGATACGCACCAGCACCACCACGCCGAGATAGACGTCGTACCAGCTGTCGACCAGCAGCGCCTTGAGCGGCGCGTCGCGGTCGCCCTTCGGCGGCGGCAGGCGGGTGACGATCGCTTCCAGCACCTCCGGCACGTTGAGGCCGGTCTTGGCGGAAATCCCGATGGCGTCCGACGCGTCGATCCCGATCACGTCCTCGATCTGCTGCTTGACCTTGTCCGGCTCGGCCGCCGGCAGGTCGATCTTGTTGAGGACCGGCACGATCTCGAGGTTGTTGTCGATCGCCTGATAGACGTTCGCCAGCGTCTGCGCCTCGACGCCCTGGGATGCGTCGACGACCAGCAGCGCGCCTTCGCAGGCGGCGAGACTCCGGTTCACCTCATAGGCGAAGTCGACGTGGCCGGGCGTGTCGATCAGGTTGAGGATGTAGTCCTTGCCTTCGCGCGAGCGGTATTTGAGCCGCACGGTCTGCGCCTTGATCGTGATGCCGCGCTCGCGCTCGATGTCCATCGAATCGAGCACCTGCTCGACCATTTCGCGCGCTTCGAGCCCGCCGGTGAGCTGGATCAGCCGGTCGGCGAGCGTCGATTTGCCGTGGTCGATATGCGCAATGATCGCGAAATTGCGGATGTTGTCGATTGGAACCGCAGTCATGGGCGGCAGATAACACCCGCCCGCCGCAGCGGCAAGGCTCAAGGACAAGGCTCAAGGATGCGTGGCGCCACCATCCACGGTGATCGCCTGGCCGGTCAAAAAGGAGGCGGCGTCGGAGGCCAGGAAAAGGGCCGTTCCGACCAGATCCCGCGGTTCCTCCGGCCGGGCGATGCACTGCATGGCGACGATTCGCTCCTTTTGTTCCGGCGTCACGGTCTTGCGCTCGATCTCGGTGAAGGTCGCGCCGGGCAGGATGGCGTTGACGGTGATTCCGTGCGGTCCGAGCTCGCGCGCCAGCGACCGCGACATGCCTTCGAGCGCCGCCTTTGAGGCGATGTAGTGCAGGTAGTTCGGCCGCCCGAGCGTCACTGCGCCCGACGCCATGTTGATGATGCGGCCGAAGCCGGCCCGGCGCATCGGGGAGACCACGGCGCGGGCGCACAGGAACGCGCCGGTGACGTTGACCCGCAGCACCGCGTCCCACTCCGCGAGCGGGATCTCATCGAACGGCCGCATCTCCAGGGTGGAGAAGATCGCGGCATTGTTGATCAGGATGTCGATGCGCCCGAATTCTCTCTCCACGGCCTTCGCCATGGCGTTCACGGAATCGGCGTCGGCCACGTCGGTGGTGATTGCCCGCGCGCGGCCGCCGGCAGCGGCGATTTCGGCGGCGACCGCCTCGCCGCGCTCGGTGTTGCGCTCGGCGATGACCGGAACGGCGCCGGCGGCGGCGAATGCCTTGGCGAAGGCGCGTCCGATGCCCTGGCCGGCGCCGGTGATGATGGCCACGCGGCCGGCGAGAGATGCCGTCATGTCGTTCATGCGGCTTCCGCCAGAGATTTCAAGCGCGGTGCGGGCGTCCCACGGCTGCCACCAGGTCTTGATGCCGAGATCGCGCGCGATCAGCCCGGCGGCGATATAGCCGGCGCCGCCGGAGATGGCGCCGCCCGGATGACAGGGCGAGCCGGCGAGGTAGAGCTGCGGCACCGGCGTGCGATATCCGAAATGGTTGTACATGACCTGCTCGGCGTTGAACGCGCCCATGAAGATGTCGCCGCTGCGCATATTGATCAGCTCGCGCTGGTATTCGCGGCCGGTGTAGACGTGGCTCCCGATGATGTTGCGCTTCGTCATGTTGGGGCAGTAGCGCGCCCAGGTCTCGATGATCTTCTCCGCGAACTCCGTCTTGAAGTCGGCGTAACGCCGCTCGTCCATATCGAGCGCGAGCGGCATGACGTGCCAGGCATAGGTCGTGTGCTTGCCCGCCGGCGCCTGCGTCGGGTCGATCAGGCTCAACGGCCCGGCGCCGAACTGCACGATCTTGGGGACGCGCCCGGCCTGCACGTCCTGATGCGCGGAGAACAGCTCCGCCATCGTGTCGGCGCCGATGCTCCACTTGAGCGCGCGGTCGACATTGGGATCGAAGCTGGCTGCGGCAAAGCGCGGGCTTTCGTTAAGCGCAAGGTGCAGGCCGAACAACGACCACGGCGTGTATTTGAAGCCGTCGAGCTTGCGGCGGAAGTCCTCCGGCAGTTGGTCGCGGCCGATCATCGTCTCGAACGTCTGGTGCACGTCGAGCGTGCTCGCCACGAACTGCCGCGCCCGCACGGTGCGCTCGTCGGCGAGCGCGATGCCGGTGGCGCGGCCACCCTCGATCACGATGCGTGCGACATGCGCCTGCGGCTGGTAGGTGCCGCCGGCGGCGATGAACGCCTCCATCAGGCCGCGCGCCAGGTTTAACGAGCCGCCCTGGCAGAGCTGGTAGCCGGTCTGCAGGTCGAAGGCGCGGATGACGGAGCCCATCGGGCTGGTCTTCGACAGCGTGTCCGTCAGCCAGGTGCCGAACAGCGAGATCTTGAACAGCATCAGCAGCCGCACATGCTCGTTCTCGAACAGCTCCTCGACCAGGTCGAGCGGCTGGCGGCGCGTCGCGGCGAGGAAATGGCGGCCCATCGCGGTGCGCGACAAAAGCTCCTCGCGTTCATGCTGCGGCAGCGGCTCCGCGAACCGCTCGGGCAAGAGGACTTGAGCGGTGATGGCTTCGGCGCTGCGATTCCATTCGCGGAAGGTCGCGGCGTCCCGTGGTGAGAAGCGCGCGATGTTGGCGACGGTCTCTTCCAGGTCGCGACCGAGCACCAGCGCCGTGCCGTCGCGATGCGCCTGGCCGAATTCGTAGCGGGGCGTGATGTAGGTGACGGCGTCGTCGAGTCCCAAGTCCTTGAACCAGGGCGTCTCGCTGATGTGGAAATGATTGATCGAATGCAGGTTGTGATAGAAGCCGGGCTCGGTGACTTCTTCCGTGGCCAATCCGCCGCCATAGGTGAGCCGGCGTTCCAGCAGAAGGATATCGAGGCCGGCTTTGGCGAGATAGGTGCCGAGGATCAGGCCGTGATGGCCGGCGCCGACGATGATGCCGTCATAGCTTCGTTCGAGGGGCTTCGGCATGTCGTGTTAACTCCCGGCGCACCGATGATTGCACCGGCATGCCGCGCCAGCAAGCGCGGACGGTTGCCGACGACGTGCGAACACCTCATATCTATGATGTGAATCCTGAATGAGCCCCGCCGTGCAGAACCCCCCTGAAAATCGGCCCCGTGTCGTCATCGTCGGCGCCGGATTCGGCGGTCTTGCCTGCGCCCAGGCGCTGGGCGGCAAGCCGGTGAATGTGACGATCGTGGACCGGCGGAACTATCACCTGTTCGTGCCGCTGCTCTATCAGGTCGCGACCGCGGCGCTCTCGCCCGCCGACATTGCGCGGCCGATCCGGCGCATCCTGGGACGGCACAAGAACATCGAGGTCGTGCTCGGCACCGTGACCGGCGTCGACACGGCGGCGCGCCGCGTGCGCCTCGGCAACGGCACCGAGCTTCCCTACGACAAGCTCGTGGTCGCGACCGGCTCGGACTATTCCTATTTCGGGCATCCGGAATGGGCGGAATTCGCGCCCGGGCCGCGCTCGCTGGAAGACGCGCGGAAAATCCGGGCGCGGCTGCTGACCGCCTTTGAGCGCGCCGAGGCGTCGCCCGACGCCGCCCGGCAGGACGCGCTGATGACGACGGTGATCGTCGGCGGCGGGCCGACCGGCGTGGAAATGGCGGGCTCGGTCGCCGAGCTCGCGGGGCATGCGCTGGCGCGCGATTTCCGCATCATCGATCCGCGCCGCGCCAAGATCATCCTGATCGAAGCCGGCCCGCGGATTCTCGCCGGCTTTCCCGAGAAGCTTTCGGACTATGCCAAGACGGCACTGGAAAAGCTCGGCGTCACCGTCATCACCAAGGAGGCGGTGGAATCGATCGACGCCACCGGCGTCGTCGTGGCCGGACGGCGCATCGACGCCGGCACGGTGATCTGGGGCGCCGGCATCAAGGCGTCACCGGCCGCCGGCTGGCTCGGCGCCGCGCTCGATCGCGCCGGCCGCGTGCCGCTCAATCCCGATCTGTCGGTGAAGGGCGTTGCCGACGTCTATGCGCTCGGCGATATGGCCAGCACGCCGGACGAGAAGGGGACGCCGCTGCCGGCGCTGGCGCAGGTGGCGGCGCAGCAGGGCTACTATCTCGGCCGCGCGCTCGCCCGGAATCTGCAGGACGGCAAGCCGATGCCGCCGTTCAAATTCCACAACCGCGGCAATACCGCGATCGTCGGCCGCCACGCCGCGGTGTTTGATTTCGGCTGGATGCAGCTCAAGGGCCGCTTCGCATGGCTGATGTGGGCGCTCATCCACGTCTACCTCTTGGTCGGGTTCGACAACCGCCTGCGCGTCAGCCTGCAATGGCTGTGGGCCTACATCACCTACGAGCGCGGCGCGCGGCTGATCATGCGCGATTTCGATTCGTAGCGCCGCTACTCCATGAACGGCTTGGCGCGCTCCAGGATCGGCTTCGGCGTGGCCAGCACGTTAGCGACGATCTTCTGCATGGCTTCGCCGCTCACCGGATCGATCTCGATGTTGAGCTTGGCGGTCTCCGCCACGAATTCGGGGTCCTTCATGACCGCGAGGAAGGCCGCACGCAACGCGGCGAGCCGCGGCTCCGGGACGTCCGGCGTGGTCGCCATCGGACGGCCGAGCGCGGCGCCCGACATGATGATGCCGACGAGCTGGCGGTCGGCGTCGGTCTTCACCAGGTCCTCGATCGCAGGCGCGTCGAGATCCTTCGCCTTGGCGCCCCCCTGCGCGATCACGTAGATTTTCTTCTCCGTGAGCCACGCCTTCTTGGTGACCTTCCAGCTCGACCAGGTGTTGTTGCGCGCCTGCACCTCGCCGCGCTCCATCGCGATGTTGATCTCGTTGCCGCCGGTGTAGCCGGTCACGATCTTGAACTTGGTGCCGAGCAGATCGTTCATCAGCGCGGGATAGGAATAGATGATGACGCCGCGGGCGGTCGCGCCGGCGACGATCTCCTTCTGGCGCGCATCCTCGATGCTCTTGACGCCGGCGGTGTGCCAGATCGCCATGGTCTCGATCACCGGCGCGATCGTCCCCAGCCATCGCATCCGGTTGGCGTCGAACTTGATGCCGGGCTTGCCGATCGCCTGCGCCGCCGGGAACGCGTTTTGCACCATGGCGATCGCGGTGCCGTCGCGCGGCGCCTGGTTGTAGAGGAAGTTCAGCATGTTCAGGCCGCTGGCGCCGGTCATGTTCTGCGGCACGACGTTCGGCTGGCCGGGAATGTGGCGGCCGAGATATTTGGAGATCAGCCGCGCGTGCAGGTCGTATTCGCCGCCCGCGCCGACGCCGATATAAGCATTGATGGTCTTGCCGCGGTAGAAACCCGCCACCGGGTCGGACTGCGCGGCGCAGGGGCTGGCCCAGGCCCAGGCCACGATCAGAACGGCGCCCAGCGCCGCCGACACTCGCATCGATGCCATGGCGTCCCCCGTGGTCGGCGTTGCTCCGCGGCGAAGTGTGTTCACTCCACCTTGAGGTTGAGGCTCTTCACCAGCGGACCCCACTTCTTTTCCTCATCGTCGATCGTCTTGGCGTAGTCCTCCGGCGTCCCCGGCAGCACCGCGCCGCCTTCGGCATCGAGCCGCTTGCGCAGCGTCGTGTCGGCGAGTGCTGTCTGCAGCTCCTTGTTCAGCCGCGTCACGATCGCGCGCGGCGTGCCCGCTGGCGCCGCCAGCCCGTAGCTGATGACGGCCGAGAAGCCGGGCACGCCCGACTCGGCAATCGTCGGCACATTCGGGACGAGCGACGAGCGCGCCGGGCTCGCGACCGCGAGCGCATGGAGCGTGCCGGCCTGAATCTGCCCGATCACCGGCAGGATCGACAGGAACATCATCGAGACATGGCCGCCCATCAGGTCGGCGATGGCGTTGCCGTTGCCCTTGTAGGGGATGTTGGTGAGCTTGATGGCGGCGCTGCGCGCGAACATCTCGGTCGAGATATGGCCCACGGTTCCGGGCACGAAGCCGTAGTTGATCTTGCCGGGATTTTTCCTGGCGTAGTCGATCAGGTCGGCGGTCGATTTCACCGGCAGCGACGGATGCGACACCAGTATGCTGGTGAGCGTCCCGATCGTGCCGATCGGCGCGAAAGTCCTTGCGCGGGTCGTAACCGGCGTTGGGATAGAGCGTCGGGTTGATGGCGAACGTGCCGGTATAGGAGAGCAGGATCGTATGGCCGTCGGGCGGGCTCTTGGCGATCGCGCGCGTCGCGACCGTGCCGCCGGCACCGCCGCGGTTCTCGACCACGACCTGCTGGCCGAGCGTCTTGCTCATCCGCTCGGCGACCAGGCGCGCCAGCGCGTCATTGCCGCCGCCGGCCGGGAACGGCACCACCAGCGTAACTGGACGGGACGGTTGCCAGTCCTGTGCCGTTGCGGGTTGGATCGCCTGGCCGGTCGCCATGGCGAGCGCGGCTATCGCAAGCAAGTATGCTGATTTCATCCCAGCTCCTCCCATTGTGTGTCCCGCCAATCATTGTTCGGTGGCGGTTCGCGCAACATCAGCCCAGCTCAGGCATTCATTCCAGGAACTCTTTGGCGCGCATGGCGAGAGGCTTGGGTGTGCTCAGAACTTTTTCGACGATCTTCTGCATTTGCTCACCGTAGACGGGGTCGACCTCGAAGCCCATCTGCGCCGCGTCCTTGAGGAAATCGGGATCCTTCATGGTGGCGCGGAAGGCGTCGCGCAGCGCGGCCAGCCGGTCCGCCGGGACATCGGGCGTGGTCGCGAACGGACGGCCAAGCTGGGTGCCGGAGACGATCAGCTCGATGGTCAGGCGGTCGTCGGGCGTACGCGCCAGGTCCTCGACCGACGGCGCGTCGAGATCGGGCGCACGCGGGCCGGCCTGCGCGACGACGAAAATCTGCTTGTCCTTGAGCCATTGCGGCCGCGTCGCTTTCCAGCTCGACCAGGTATTGTTGCGCGCCTGCACCTCGCCGCGCTCCATCGCGAGATTGATCTGGTTGCCGCCGGGATACCCGGTGACGATCTTGAACTTCGTGTCGAGAAACGCGTTCATCATCATCGGATAGAAATACGTGATCGCGCCGCGGCCCGACGCGCCCGCGATTGTTTCCTGCTTGCGCAGGTCGTCGACCGACTTGACGCCGGCTGTGTGCCACACCGCCATGGTCTCGACCACCGGCGCGATGGTGCCGAGCCACTGGAATTTCCCGGCGTCGAACTTCACGGTCTTGCCGCCGACCGCCTGCGTGGCGGGGAAATTGTTGCCCATCATGGCGATGAACGTGCCGTCGCGCGCCACCGTATTGTACATGTGGTTGGCCATGTTGATGCCGCCGGCGCCGATCATGTTCTGCGGCACGATGTTCGGATTGCCCGGAATATGCTTGCCGAGGTGGCGCGCCACCAGCCGCGCCTGCAGGTCGTACTCACCGCCGACGCCGACGCCGATCAGCATGTTGACCGTCTTGCCGCGATAGAAATCGGCCACCGACTGGGCTTGTGCCGGCAGCATCGCGGCACCCGCGATCAATACTCCAGCGCCGAACGTCATCCACCTGCGCGCCACGATCGATCCTCCATGGTCTTGTTGACCACAGCATCGAAACGCCAGCGGTGCCGGATTGTCAATTCACTCGGCTGCGACACGCTGCGCGCCGAGAAACGGCTTGAGCGACACCGGCTTGCCGGCAAGCGCGGTGAGCATGTGGCCGGAGGGGACCGGCTTCCAGTGTGCGTGCTCGGAATCGAGCGGCTCGGAAACGACGACGACGTTGCCGGCGGACTCGCGATAGTAGAGCGTGTTCGCGTTGTCGTTGGCGGCGTAGCGGAACGCATAGAGGTCGCGGCCGTTGGCGAGCGCGGCGGTGAAGCGCAACGGTTCCTGCGTGCCGCTCGCGCTGAGCATGTCGGTCAGCGCCGACATCACCTTGCTGGTCGCTCCGACCGGATCCTTGTCGCCGCCGGCACCGAGGATGGCGAGGAACACCGCTTCGGAATTGGTCGTGCCGATGCGCGAGCCGTAGTACTCGTCCGGGATCAGCGATTCGACCTGCCGCCGCATGCGCGTCCAATTGCCGACCAGCCCGTTGTGCATGAACAGCCAGCGGCCGCATGCAAACGGATGGCAGTTGGGGCGTGTGACCGGTGTGCCGGTCGAGGCGCGCACATGGGCGAAGTAGAGATGAGAGCGGATGTGCCGGCAGAGATAGCGCAGGTTCTCGTCCGACCAGGCCGGACGAACTTCGCGATAAAGGCCGGGTTCCGGATGCTCGCCGTACCAGCCGAGCCCGAAGCCGTCACCGTTGGTGGAGGCGGTCAATTCCAGCGCCCTGACGCTCTGCACGACGAGCGAATGGGCGGGCGCAGTGACGTATTGTTCGAGCGGGATAGTCTCCCCGCGATAGGCGATCCATCGGCACATAGTGCATCCTGTACCCCGATCCCCAAACGAGGATTTAACATTCCTGTCGGTGAGGGCAAGAACTTAGAGAATAGGCCAATTTAGGCCGTGATGCACGGCCTCAAGGGCCCACGCCGGCGGGCCGCGCCGTCGCGGCCGGTGGTCGAATCAAGCAGTCTCGAGGATACGCGCGGCTGAGCGGCCGCGCGTATCGATCACTTGATCTCCGGGAAGAACGGCGTGTTGTCCATGAGGTTGTGCGGCTTCATGTCGAAGCCCGCCCACATCGTGACCGCCGCCCCGATGAACCGCGCCTGCTGGCCCTGCCGCCGGTAGACCATGCCGTCCTCGTCGCGCGCGATGTGCAGCGAGGACGTCACCAGCCAGATGACGACGTCCTCATTGGCGATCGGCTCATTGTTGGCGTAGCGCTCGATGAACTGGAAGCCGATCTCCTGCGGTTTGTAGCGCGTCACCCAGATATCGCGCCGCATCCAGCTTTCCATGTGGCGCGCTGTGCCGCGATACATCGGCATGATCATGTAGCCGCTCTGCGAGCCGCGCGCGTTCTTCAGGCCCTGCGACATGACATGCAGGGTCGTGAACTCACGCGGGTTCAGCTCCATCGAGCCTTCGCGATTGTTGTTGAAGGGCTCGATCACGTCGCGCCAGGTCGGCGAGTTCGTGTTCTCGATGTGCCGCACGACGCTGACGTTGTTCTTGGCGCCGTTCAGGTCGACGTTCACGCGCCAGATGATGTTGTGCATGTGCGCTTCGAACGGCTTCTGCGGCAGATTGGTGGCCGTCGCGCCGCCACGAAACTCGATCATCCCGTCATCGTTGAACGCATAGGACAGGATGTAGTTGTAATTGCCGGACCCGAGCGTGCCCCACAGCGTCATCTTGTGGCCGCGGTAGACGAGCTGGTTCATCTTCCACAGCACGCCCTTCTCGGTCAGCTCGCGCACGACCGCGTTGCCGCGACCGATCACCTGGCCGCAGCGGCCGGCGTCGCGCTGTGACGCGCGGATGAGACCGAACTCGCCGGCGCCGCCTTCGGACGGATGGGCAAGATCGAGATAGCGCGGGTCGCCGGACTGATACGGCACGAAAATCTCGGACGGCCCGGCATCCGACAACACCTTCACCCAAGCCCGGTCAGGACCCGGCTTGAAGAACGCGCTGGTGATGAAGAGGCCGCGATGCACGGCGTGATCGAAGGTCACGAACCACGCGGTTTTCATCGGCCCGGTCGGCGGAAACTGCTGGTAGACCGCGGTGCCCGAACCCGGTCCGCTGGGCAGCCCGCCGGGCACCGGCGAATGCGGCTCGCAACCGCCGCCGGCCTGTTGCGCCGGAGGCGGCTCGTCACCCGGTGCGGTCGGCTTCGGCGGTCCGCCGGGGCCGGCGGTCGGGCCTTTCGGTCCGCCCGGGCCACCCTTCGGAGTCGGAGGTCCGCCCGGTCCCGCTGCGGGTCCGCCGGGACCTTTCGGAGACGGCGGTCCGCCCGGACCTGTCGACGGTGGTGCGCCCGGGCCTGGTCCCGGTCCCGCGCTCGGCCCTTTGGGTCCCGCGCCCGGTCCTCCTTTGGGTGACGGAGGTCCGCCCGGTCCTGTTGAAGGTGGTGCTCCCGGACCGGGGCCTGGTCCTGTGCCTGGACCTGTTCCCGGACCAGCGCCTGGTCCCGGTGAGCCTGGTCCCGGTCCTGTGCCTGGTCCCGGCCCGCTTTCGGCCGCCGGCGTGCCCGGCGCTCCCGGAGCACCGGCAGGCGACGGCGGACGCTGTTGCATCATTGGCAGCGTGATGGTCCTGCTGCCGTATTCGATATCCGAACGCTGGGGGGTGCGCTGCTGCGGGTGGAAGTGCGGCTCGAGCTGCGCCAACGCCATTACAGGAACCAAGCACCCTGCAACGACCAGTGCCGCCCGAAGGCGGCACGGTAGCTTATTCAACATGTTACCCCCTATTCCCAACGCGCCCGGATTACGGCGTCGGACCGACGACGACGGCAGCGTCCGTGAGATTGATCGAAATTCTCGGTATCTCGGTGAGATACCCTTCCGGCGTGCTGATCAGCACGTTCACGACGCGCTTGCCATACAGCGGATTGTTCGGGTCGGGCGTGGTCGTCAGCAGGAAGTTGAACTGCTCTTGGCCTTGCAGCGGCGCGATCAGCTGTCGGACGCGATCGTCGCGCAAGAGCAATTCGCGGGCGTATTGCTGCTCGACATTGGTGAAGCGGGCGCCGCCGTTCTGAATGCGGTCCTCTTCAACGACGCGGCCGCTGTTCAGATCGATGAGCCGGTTGATCGTGAGGTTGCCCTCGTACTGGTAGCTCGTGACGACGGCGAGCCGTTCGTTGACCTTGTCGACGCCGACCGCTTGTACGCCGGTGACGACGACGCGGTTGGTGCCGGTGTTGCGCGCTGAATCCGGGTGCAGCGCCGAGGGGGTGGAAACCGTCGACTGCGGTTCCGCCAGCGCGATCGCGCGCGCGTGCTCCGCATCCGTCAGCGATGATTGTGGAACTGAAAGACCAGCGGCCGGGTGATCCTGGGCAACCGCGATCGCCGCGATGCCCAATGTGAATGCCAAACCCAGCGCCGTCGTGCGCACCGACGTGACCATATCGCCCCTCCTATGGGAATGCGTTGCCTGATCCCGTGTAAGTGGCTGAAAATGTAGCGGAAAGTGTGTCATTTGCGTTACAAGTTGGTAATGGGGTGGCTCTCCACAGTAGCCGTTTTCTTTCTACTTTGACCACCCCAATGCAAGCAAAGTTCCATTGAAATCGGGCTTTACGGTTGCTTCCGCGATTGCCTGGGACAACTCCAGATTACGAAGATTTAATCGCGGGGGAGGCCGGGCGGCAGCATGTGCCCGGTCTCGCCAACCGCTTCGTTTTGCCGGAGAGAGTGCAGCTCAATACCGGTAGTGATCCGCCTTGAACGGGCCTTCCTTCTTCACACCGATGTAGGAGGCCTGGTCGTCGCGCAGTTCGGTCAGCTTCACGCCGATCTTGGCGAGATGCAGCCGCGCGACCTTCTCGTCGAGCGACTTCGGCAGCACGTACACTTCCTTCTTGTACTTGCCGTCCTTGTTGTTCGCGTAAAGCTCGATCTGCGCCAGCGTCTGGTTGGTGAACGAGGCCGACATCACGAAGCTCGGGTGGCCCATCGCATTGCCGAGGTTCACGAGACGCCCTTCCGACAGCATGATGATGCGGTGGCCGTCGGGAAACTCGATCTCGTCCACCTGCGGCTTGACGTTGTTCCACTTCAGGTTCCGCAACGAGGAAATCTGGATCTCGTTGTCGAAGTGGCCGATGTTGCAGACGATCGCGCGGTCTTTCATCTTCCGCATGTGCTCGATCGTGATGATGTCCTTGTTGCCGGTCGCCGTCACGAAGATGTCGGCCATCGGCGCCGCGTCTTCCATCGTCACGACCTGATAGCCTTCCATCGCGGCCTGCAGCGCGCAGATCGGATCGATCTCCGACACCATCACGCGGCAGCCGGCCTGGCGCAGCGAAGCGGCCGAGCCCTTGCCGACGTCGCCGAAGCCCGCGACCATCGCGACCTTGCCGGACATCATCACGTCGGTGCCGCGGCGGATGCCGTCGACCAGCAACTCGCGGCAGCCATAGAGGTTGTCGAACTTCGACTTGGTGACCGAGTCGTTGACGTTGATTGCGGGCCACAGCAGCGTGCCGGCCTTCTGCATGTCGTAGAGACGGTGCACGCCCGTGGTGGTCTCTTCCGAGACGCCTTTGATGTTCTTGGCGATCTCGGCGAAGTAGCCCTTCGGCTTCTCCTTCAAGATGCGCTTGATGAGCGCGAAGAACACTTCCTCTTCCTCGGAGCCCGGCTTGTCGAGGAACGCGGTGTCGCCCTTCTCGGCGCGCACGCCGAGATGCACGAACATCGTGGCGTCGCCCCCGTCGTCGAGGATCATGTTCGGCGTGCCGCCGCCGTGCCAGTCGAACAGCTTGGCGGTGTAGTCCCAGTAGTCCTTCAGCGTCTCGCCCTTCACGGCGAACACTGGAACGCCCGCCGCCGCGATCGCGGCGGCCGCATGGTCCTGCGTCGAATAGATGTTGCACGAAACCCAGCGCACGTCGGCGCCGAGCGCCACCAGCGTCTCGATCAGCACCGCGGTCTGGATCGTCATGTGCAGCGAGCCCGCGATGCGTGCGCCCTTCAGCGGCTGCTTCGGGCCGTACTCTTCGCGGGTCGCCATCAAGCCGGGCATTTCGGTTTCGGCGAGCGAGATTTCCTTGCGCCCGAAGTCGGCGAGGCCGATGTCCTTGACGATGTAGTCGGTGGCGGCGGTCTTGGCTTTGGCGGACGCGGTCATGACGATCCTTGGCTGGCGCGATGGGTGAGGGGGCTTGGACGTTCGGTCCTTGGGGGTGCCTATAGCAGCCCGCACCCGGGCAGACAATAAAGACATAAAGATTTCTTTATGTCACGGGCGGTGCCTCGGTATGGCGAGGCGCGCCTACTCGTCTTCGGTAAAGCGTCCGCTCACGAGGTTCGCCAGCGCTTCGATCACTTCGGCGGCCTGCGGGCCGGTCGCTTCGACGGTGATCTGGGTGCCGTGGCCGGCGGCGAGCATCATCAGTCCCATGATCGAATTGCCGCCCACGGTCTCGGCACCGCGCGTGACTTTCACCACGGCGTCGAACTGATCGACCATCTGCGCGAATTTCGCCGACGCGCGCGCATGCAGTCCCTTCTTGTTGCAGATGTCGAGCACGCGGATGACCGGCTTGCCGCCGCCCTCGCAACTCGATCCATCATCGCGATGGGCGCCGGTCGGATCGTTCATTTCCCGGCGAGCACGCGGCTGGCGATGGTGACGTATTTGCGGCCGGCGTCCTGCGCCGCCGCGACCGCTTCCGACAGCGGGTACTCGTCGCGGACCTTCGCGAGCTTGACCAGCATCGGAAGATTGATCCCGGCGAGCACTTCGACCTTCGGACGGCTCATCACGGAAATCGCGAGGTTGGACGGCGTGCCGCCGAACATATCGGTGAGAATGGCGACGCCGTCGCCGGTGTCGACGCGCTTGACCGCTTCGATGATGTCCTTGCGCCTCTGCTCGACGTCGTCATCCGGACCGATGGTCACGGCTTCGATTTGCGACTGCGGGCCGACCACGTGTTCCAGTGCGGAGCGAAACTCGACGGCGAGCCGCCCGTGCGTGACCAGAACGAGACCGATCATGAAGAACTCCTCGCGGGCGCGAAGGGTGCACCGCACGAAAGGACCGCCATCTTGACGATCCGAAGCCCGTTCGCAAGGGCCTGTTTGTGCATTTTGGGGCTGTTTTGCATTGCGGCAGGATGGGCAGCTATGTGGGCTCGGAATGCAGGTTTGCAAGCACCGCCGTCAAGGCGTCGGCGCCCGCCGGCAGGGGCAGCCGCGGCAGCCGGATGCCTTTTATATCGGCAGATTGCGCGGAGGAAGGCGGTATTCGCTCGCCATCGGCCGCAGCAAGATCGACGACCAGCCCGGCGACAGCCACGGGTTCGTACGCAATTTTTCTTACACCCAGGCCGCGCACTTCGATCAAGCCCGCGAGCGCCGCCGGCGGGCGCAACAGCAGTCGTCCATGGCTGGCGGTCAGCTCGATACGGTCGTCAGCGACCAGGCGTGCAAACCGAATGAGTCCGGTGGCGGCGGCGTCGATCAGCGCCAGCGCGAGACGCGACTTGCCGCTGCCCGCCGGCCCGCGGATCAGCAGGCCGCGGCTGCCGACCAGCACCGCCGAAGCATGTACCGTCGCCGTCGCAGCCTCCCTCACTTCGCCGGCAGGCGCACGACGAAGCGCGCGCCAAGGACGGCCGGCGGCTCATCGGGCGTCGAAACGCTCAAGCGGTTCTCCGCCCACATGCGGCCGGCATGCGCTTCGACGATCTGCTTGGAGATCGACAGGCCTAGTCCCGAATTCTGGCCGAAGCCGTGCTCCGGCCGGTCGGTGTAGAAGCGGTCGAAAATCTTCTCGAGCACATCGGGAGCGATGCCGGGGCCGTCGTCATCGACGACGATCTCGATTTCGCCCTTCTGCCGGCGGCAGATGAGCCGCACGGTGCCATCGGGCGGGGAGAACGAGCGGGCGTTGTCGATGAGATTGTTGACCACCTGGACGAGCCGCGAGTCGTGGCCGGGCACGATGAAGGCTTGCGCATTGCCACCCTCGAAGTTCAGGGTGACTTTCACGCCGTCCTCGCGCGGCACCTCGTTGGCGACGGTCGTTACGGCGGTGAGCAGCCTGATCAGGTCGACGGGGCTTGCCTCCTGGCGCTGCATTTCGGCTTCCAGGCGGCTGGCGTCGGAGATGTCGGAGATCAACCGGTCGAGGCGTTTGACGTCGTGCTGGATGACGGCGAGCAGCCGGCCGCGGCTTTCGTCGGTCTTGGCGAGCGGCAGCGTCTCGACCGCGGACCGCAGCGACGTGAGCGGATTCTTCAGCTCGTGCGCGACGTCGGCGGCGAAACTCTCGATCGCCTCGATGCGGCTGTAGAGCGCGTTGGTCATATCCCGCAGCGTGCCGGACAAATGTCCGATCTCGTCGCGCCGCTTGGTGAAGTCAGGAATCTCCACGCGCGTCTTGATGCGCCGGCGAACGACCTCGGCGGATTCGGCGAGCCGCCGCATCGGGCCCGCGATCGTGCCGGCGAGCAGGAACGACAGCACGATCATCACGCCCGCCGCAAACAGGAACACCCGCAGCACCGCGAGCCGCTCGGCGGTGACCATCTCGTCGATTTCGGCGCCCTGGGTCGAGAGCATGAGCGCGCCGCGCACCGCGCGGAAGCGAGTCACGGGAACGGCGACCGAGACGATCACCTCGGCGCGATCGTTGATCCGCACCATGTGCGCCTTCTGCCCGGTGAGGGCGATCGCGACCTCCTCATAGAGCTTGCCGTTCGCCTGGCCGAGCTCCCGGTAGGTCGGCAGGTCGCCGCGGGTGAGCCACCGGCGCAACGTCATGAGGCGCCGCTCGATGTAGCTCGGCTGCAACGATTCCGGCGGCGGCAGGTCGAAACGCAGGACGTCGTAAAGCGCGAGGCTGTCGAGGATGAAGGTGCCGTCGCGCTCGTAGATGCGCGCGCGGGTGTTGGTCGGTGACACGAGCTGCTGCAGGACCGGTGCGATGCGCACCGGGTTGATCGGGAAATCGAGTCCGGGATTGCCGGTCTCCGCCGGATCGTAGATCTCGCCGAGCTGCAGCTCGAGCAGCCGCTGCGGATCGATGGTGGCGCCGTCGGGATCGACCGTACCGGACGCCGCGACGGCGTTGGCGATGATCTGACCCTGGATCATCAGGCTCTGGATGCGCGCATCGATCAGGCCGGCGCGGAATTGCGACAGATAGAGGATGCCGATCATCATCACGACCAGACCGGCGACGTTGAGGAAGATGATCCGCCGCGTCAGGCTGGACATGCTCAGATGCGTGAAGAACTGCCACGCCGCCCGGACAAAGCCACTGCGGGGGAGCTTGTCCTCGCGCGGCAGATCGTCATCGTCCGGCGGTGGCGCCTCGATCCGGTTCTTCAGCGTTTCGGGCGTTCTGTTGAGCACGATCAATCTGCCGGGTAACGTGCCCCCTGGCGGCCTCGGCCAGCACCATTGCTTGGTGGACTGGCCCCGCCGGACCGCAGAATTTTAAAATCTGGCGCCGCCGCAGTCTAGCGCCGTGCGCGCGCGGGCACCACCGGCCTCACATCTCCTTGAAACGGTAGCCGACGCCATAAAGCGTTTCGATCATGTCGAAGTCGTTGTCGGCCACTTTGAACTTCTTGCGCAGCCGCTTGATGTGGCTGTCGATGGTGCGGTCGTCGACATAGACCTGATCGTCGTAGGCGGCGTCCATCAATGCGTTGCGGCTCTTCACCACGCCGGGCCGTGTCGCCAGGGCCTGCAAGATCAGGAATTCGGTGACCGTGAGCGTCACCGGGTCGTTCTTCCAGGTGCAGGTGTGGCGTTCCGGATCCATCCGGAGATGGCCGCGCTCGAGCGCGCGCGCATCGACTTCCTTCGGCGTGACGCCGTCCTTCGGCGTCGTGCGCCGAAGCACCGCCTTCACGCGCTCGACCAGGAGGCGCTGCGAGAACGGCTTACGGATGAAATCGTCCGCGCCCATCTTGAGCCCGAACAATTCGTCGATCTCCTCGTCCTTGGAGGTGAGGAAGATGACAGGCATGTCGGACTTCTGCCGCAAGCGGCGAAGCGTCTCCATACCGTCCATGCGCGGCATCTTGATGTCGAGGATGGCGAGGTCCGGAGGCGACGTCTTGAAGCCGTCCAGCGCCGACGCACCATCCGTATAGGTCATGATTCGGTAGCCCTCGGCTTCAAGCGCGATGGACACCGACGTCAAGATGTTGCGGTCGTCGTCGACAAGAGCGATTGTAGGCATGAGCCCCTGTTCAGTAGCAGACGCCCCCCGAATTGAGGCAGCCCGCAAAGCTGGGCCGAAATGTGACTGATCCTCGACAAAGCCGTGATTCGTCGAGGCTTTCTGACCATACTTGGTGGGGCGGCGCAAGGCAAAAGGCCTGCCGTCACGTATTGTTGCGAGGTCGGCGGGGGCGGAAAGTTCCCTTCGCAGAGGCATAAAGGATGAAACAGACGCCTGAATTCGACCCCAAGGCAGCCGCCAAGAAGCTTCTGCGGGAGGGCCGCAGTGCGGCGCTGGCGACGCTAATGCCGGGAACCGGCGATCCTTACTGTTCTTTGGTTAACGTCGCGACCGCGGCGGACGGCGCGCCGCTGCTGCTGATCTCGCGGCTGGCGGTGCACACCAAGAACATTCTCGCCGACCCGCGGGTGTCGCTGATGATCGACGAGCGCAAGGACGGCGATCCGCTGCAAGGCGCGCGCGTCATGCTGATGGGCACGGCGGCCGCAACCGACGACGGCGACGTGCGGCGGCGCTATCTCGAGCGGCAGCCGGAGGCCGAGATGTTTGCCGGCTTCGCGGACTTCGCATTCTACCGACTGGCGCTCACCAGCGCGCATCTGGTCGCGGGCTTCGGCCGCATCGTCGACCTCAAGCCCGCGGACATCCTCACGCCGGTAGAGGATGCCGCCGAATTGACCGCGGCCGAAACCGACATCCTCGCGCATATGAACGCCGACCATGCCGAGACCTGCCGGCTCTACGCGACCAAGCTCCTGGGCGCGGCCGACGGCGCGTGGCGCTGTGTCGGCTGCGATCCGGAGGGACTGGAATTGCAGCTCGACCGCACCGCGCTGCGGCTGTCGTTCCCGCAGCGCATCCGCACGCCGGGTGTGCTCCGTCAGGTGCTCAAGCAGCTCGCGGATCAGGCCAGGGCGGCCTGAGCGGGACAGCGCGAATCAAGAGCCGCATGGATTCGACGCGCGAGGCCTACAGCTACCGGCTCGATCCCGCGGTTCCGCCGTTCCCCGACGAGCGCCCGATCATCGTCTTTGACGGCTATTGCGCTCTTTGCAGCGGCTGGGCGAATTTCGTGCTGAGTCACGACCGCTCCGGGACTTATCGGCTGCTGCCAGCGCAATCGCCGCTCGGCCGCGCCCTTTATGTTCACTACGGCCTCGATCCGGAGGACTACGAGACCAACATCCTGATCGCGGACGGGCGCGCGTGGTTCAAATCGGAAGGCAGCATCCGGATGGCGGAAGGGCTCGGCTGGCCGTGGAAGGCCGCGGCCGTATTTCGCGTCTTGCCGCGCACCGTGCGGGACCGGATGTACGAATTCATCGCGCGCAACCGGCTGCGCATCTTCGGCAAACGTGCGACCTGCTACGTTCCTGACCGGCGTTTCGAAGACCGATTCCTGGATCGATTCCTGGCATGAGCGGCGGTGAGCATAAAGTCCTTGTGCTCGGAGGCTACGGCACGTTCGGCGGACGGTTGGTGCAACTGCTCGCCGATGAAGCGCGCCTGACGCTGATCGTTGCCGGCCGATCGCAAGCGAAGGCCGGGGAGTTTTGCGCGAAGCTTCCGGCAGCGGCGACGCTCCTGCCGATGGTTTTCGATCGTGACGGCGATGTCGAGGCGCAACTGTGCGAAATCGCTCCAAACGTCGTCGTCGATGCCAGCGGCCCGTTTCAGGCCTATGGCGATGATCCCTACCGCGTTGTGCGTGCCGCCATTGCGCTCGGCATCGACTATCTCGACCTGTCGGACGGTGCGGCGTTCGTGCAAGGCATCGCGCAGTTCGATGCCGAGGCGCGGGCGCGGGGCGTCGTTGTGCTGTCCGGAGTTCAGCAGCTTTCCGGTGCTGACGGCCGCCGTTGTCCGGCGGCTCGCGCGTGGCATGGCGCGCGTCGATACGGTGATCGGCGGGATCGCGCCGTCGCCTTACGCCAATGTCGGCATCAACGTGATCCGGGCCATCACAAGCTATGCCGGCAAGCCGGTCGCGATGATCCGCGACGGCCGACCCGCCATCGGCTACGCCCTCATCGATGCGCGCCGCTACACCATCGCGCCGCCCGGCCGATTGCCGCTCCATCCGATCCGGTTCTCGCTGGTCGATGTTCCGGACCTCCAGGTGCTGCCGGGCCTGTGGCCGAGCCTTCGCCTGGTGTGGATGGGGGCGGGGCCGGTGCCGGAGATCTGGCATCGCATTCTCAATGCGCTGGCCTGGATGGTGCGCCTGAAACTGCTGCCATCCCTGCTGCCATTCGCCGGCCTGATGTATCGCGCGATCAATGTGCTCGCCTGGGGCGAACATCGCGGCGGCATGTTCGTCGCGGTCGAGGGGATTGATGCCGCCGGCAATACGATCGAGCGGTCCTGGCACATGACGGCCGAGCTGGACGACGGTCCGATGATCCCGTCGATGGCGGCGGAGGCGATTGTCCGCCATACGCTGGCCGGACGACGCCCCGTTGCCGGCGCCCGCGCCGCCGCGTCCGACCTCGAACTGGAAGACTACGACGCCTTGTTCGCACGGCGGCGGATCGCAACCGGCTGTCGGCAGCCGCTGCCGGCAAGCGCGCCGCTCTATCGGCGGCTTCTCGGCGATGCCTGGGACGCGCTGCCGCCGCCGCTGCGGGCGATGCACGATCTCGCGACCGGACTGACGGCAACAGGCGAAGCCACGATCGAACGTGGAACGGGCCTGATCGCGCGCTGCCTGGCCTGGCTGTTCGGCTTTCCACCGGCCGGCAAGGACGTACCGGTGACCGTCGCGTTCACAGCGAGAGACGGGCGCGAGATTTGGCAACGGACGTTCGGCGGGCGCTCGTTTTCGAGTACCCAGGAGGAGGGGCGCGGGCGCTTCGAGCGGCTGCTCTGCGAACGGTTTGGTCCGTTCGTCGTCGCCATGGCGCTGGTGCTCGAGGACGGGCGCATGCGCCTGGTCGTCCGCCGCTGGGCGGCTTTCGGAATTCCGATGCCACTGGCGCTGGCGCCGACCGGCAACGCCTACGAATACGTGGAGGACGGCCGATTCCGCTTCCATGTGGAAATCGGTCTTCCCCTTGGGGGCTTGATCGTCGCCTATCGTGGCTGGCTCATTCCCCGAGGCTGACGGCCGTGCGCAAAAATGTACTTTTGATGCACCGCAGCAATTGGTCTTCTTGGCCGGTGCCGGCGGATGCGGCGTCATGTAAACTGTAAGCACTCGTCAAGTCTTGGCAGGCTGCACAATCCCAACTATAGGTCGCCGGCCTTGCGAGGCAGGGCTATGATGATCCCGGACGGGCGTTCCAGACACGCTGCCAGGGAAGATACCGGCGCCAGCCGGACGCGTAGTGGAGGTCTTTTCGTGCACGAAACCGGTCTGAGGAACGGCGCCTACGGCGCTGATAAATTCGGCTTCAAGGATCTGGCGGAGGTCCACTGGAATCTCGACGCGCCCGTGCTCTACGAGCACGCCATTGCGGCGCGCGAGGGCTCGATCGTGCAAGGCGGACCGTTCTGCGCCGAGACCGGCCACCACACCGGCCGCTCGCCCAAGGACAAGCATACCGTCGTCGATGCGACCACCGAGAACGTCGTGTGGTGGGGCGGCAACCGCAAGCAGAGCAAGGAGCACTTCGAGAACCTGCTGCAGGATTTCCAGGCTCATGTGCGCGGCAAGAAGCTGTTCGCGCAGGACCTCTACGGCGGCGCCGATCCGAAACACCGCATCAAGGTGCGCGTCTTCACCGAATATGCCTGGCACTCGCTGTTCATCCGCCAGCTCCTGATCCGTCCGGACCGCTCTGAGCTTGGCTCCTTCGCGCCCGAGATGACGATCGTCGACTTGCCGTCGTTCAAGCCGGACGCCAAGCGTCACGGCGGCCGCGAAGGCTCCGACACGATGGTGGCGATCGATTTCACCCGCAAGATCGTGCTGATCTGCGGCTCGTCCTATGCGGGCGAGATGAAGAAGTCGGTGTTCACCGCGCTCAACTTCTATCTGCCGGCGCAGGGCGTGATGCCGATGCATTGCTCGGCCAATGTCGGCAAGGACGGCGACGTCGCGCTGTTCTTCGGCCTCTCCGGCACCGGCAAGACCACGCTCTCGGCCGATCCCAACCGCGTGCTGATCGGCGACGACGAGCACGGCTGGAGTCCCGACGGCGTGTTCAACTTCGAGGGCGGCTGCTACGCCAAGTGCATCAAGCTCTCGGAAGAAGCGGAGCCGGAAATCTACGCCGCGACCAACCGCTTCGGCGCGGTGCTGGAGAACGTCGTGTTCGACCCGGAGACGCGGGTCTGCGACTGGGATGACGACAGCAAGACCGAGAACACGCGCTCGGCTTATCCGATCGAGTTCATGCCGCTTGCGTCGAAGACCGGCCGCGCCGGTCAGCCGAAGAACATCATCTTCCTCGCCGCCGACGCCTTCGGCGTGATGCCGCCGATCGCCAAGCTGACGCCGGCGCAGGCGATGTACCACTTCCTCTCGGGCTACACCGCGAAGGTCGCGGGCACCGAAAAAGGCCTGGTCGGCGTCGAGCCCGAGTTCTCCACCTGCTTTGCGGCGCCGTTCCTGCCGCGGCCGCCGGAGGAATACGGCAATCTGCTGCGTGAGTTGATCGCCAAGTACAAGGTCGACTGCTGGCTGGTGAACTCCGGCTGGACCGGCGGCGTCTACGGTGAGGGCCGGCGCATGCCGATCAAGGTCACGCGCGCGCTGGTCACCGGTGCGCTCGACGGCTCGCTCAAGAATGCGAGCTATCGCACCGATCCGTATTTCGGCTTCTCAGTGCCGACCTCGGTGCCAGGCATCGAGCCGCATCTGCTCTATCCGATGAAAACCTGGAAGGACAAAGCGGCGTTCGACGAGACCGCGCGCAAGCTCGTGGGCATGTTCCAGAAGAACTTCGTGAAATACGAGAAGCACGTCGACGCCGACGTGCTGGCGGCGGCGCCTGAGGTGCGCCTCGCTGCGGAGTGACGAGCCGTCACCCGCTAGCCTGCAATAGGAAAGGGCGGCCGCGCGGCCGCCCTTTCTCTGTAGCTCGTCTCGTTCTCTTTCGTCAGCGTGCCGCCTGCTGCCGGCGGGTTCCGAGCTGGTTGAAGCGCGCCTTCTGTTCGTCGGTAAGCGAGCCGTAGAAATCGACCAGCGCCGGCTGCACCACGTCGAGCGCCTGCAACATCGCGTCGAGGCGGCCTTCCATGGCGGCGAGCCGTCCGGGCGCCGTCAGCATCTCCTCGGTCGGACAGTTTGCAGTCAGCAGCTCGGCAGCCTTGGCGCTCGCGGCATTGAGTTTCTCAAGCGCCGTCCGCTGCTCCGGCGTCGGCCGCAACGCCTGCTCGATCCGCGCGATCGGCACCTCGTTGGTCTTGGTGACCGCCGCACTACAGACCTGCGATAGCTCGGCCTTGCGGGCCTTCGCATCCGCGGCCGTCTGCTGGGGCTCGATCGCGTTGAAGCGCGCCTTCTGCTCGTCGTTCAGCGACTCGTAGAACTTGTCGAGCGCGGGCCGCACGATCTGCACCGCCTCGCGCATCGCCTCGAGCCGCTGCCGCATCGCTGCCATCCGGCCGGCCGGCGTCGATGGCAGGTCGTCCGGGCAGGCCTCGCGCATCTGCTTGACGGAGCGCGCGGCCGCGTCGCGCAACGCGTTGAGCGCGGCGCGCTGGGCCTCGTCGGGATTGACGGCTTCGGCGATCCGCTCGACCGGCCAATCGGTCAGTCCCGACGTCTCGCCGGTGCAGATCTGCGCCATCGCACCGGCTCCGGCCGGACCGCGCGCGGCGGTCTGGACACCCGGCCGGCCCCGGCCCGTCGCGGCCCGCCCGCCGCCGCCGCCGCTCGCGTAAGGAGCGCCTCCGGCCGGAACGTCGTACGCCAAGCCGCCCACGCCATACGGGCCGAAGAAGCCGTCGTAGACGTCGTCGTAGGCATAGGGCCAGAACGAGTCGTAGGCGTAGGGCCAGAACGTGTAGTCGACGAAGTCGTCATAGGCGTACGGCCAGAACACCGGGCCGAGCCAGCCGATGACATGGATGTGGCGGTGATGATGATGGCGGTGACGCCAGTCGCGCCGGTTCCAGTCGCGTGCGTAGCGGCCGCCGAACGTTGACTGGGCGAGTGCACGCGCCGCCGGGTTGCGGGCCGACCGCTCGGCCAGTCCGCGATTACGTAGCGCGAATTGCCGGTCGCCGGTGCCGCGCCGGACCAGCGCACGCTCCGCCGCGGGCGTGCGGCTGCCGACCGTGCGGTCGCCCGCCTTGCCGAGGTTCGCCTTGCCGGCGTTGAGATTGTCACGTCCCTTGCCGGCGGCCTCGCGGCGCTCGAGAATCCGCTGCTGCCGCTCGGCGGCGCGCCGGGCCGCATTCTCACGGCCGGTCAGCCTCGCCTTGCCGCCCTGTCCGATGTCGGAACCTGCCACGCCGCGGCGGATGTCGGGGCGCGCCACCGCGCGCTGGCCGGCCATGCCTTGATCGCGTGGCGTGGCGAAGCGCGGGTTGACGCCGCGCCGCTGCACGCCCTTCGAACCGCCGTCACGCGGCGCGGCGAAACGCGGCGCGCTGCGCTGACCAGGCATCGCCTGCCGCGGCGACATCTGTCGCGGCGACATCTGCCGCGGGGCGGCCTGGAACTGACGCGGGGCCATCTGTCGCGGCGCGGCCTGGAACTGACGCGGCGCCGGAGCGACTTGGCGCATGGCCGGGGACGGTGCCGAACGCATCATCGGCGCCGATGGGCGTGCCATGGGTGCCGACGGTCGCGCCATCGGCGCCGGTGCGGCCGGTCGTGCCGCCGGAGCCGGCGCGCTACGCACCGCGCCGCCGCCGCCTCCACCTTTGTGCTGTGCGTCTGCAGCACCGGATCCCAGTGCGAGCGCGACGACGAGTGACGTTGCTGTTACGCGAATACCGAAGTAAGACATGGGAACTCCCTGCACGCCCCCCGCTGTCCATCTCCTCAACGCGAATCGTCCTCGAATTGTTCAATCCGACTCGCGCCGTTCAACATCAACTTGTGCAGGTGTAAAACGCTTCGCCAGATGGTCCGGCAAAGATCGCGACGCAATGGCGCAGCTCGCACACGAAATTGCCGGATAGATCAACGTTCGTTCATCTCGGATCGATCTTGATGCAGGTCTTGGTTGTCGGTGCGGGTGTCGTCGGATTGGGAATTGCGCGCGCCGTCGCGCTAGCCGGACATGAGGTGATCGTCGCCGAAGCGGAATCCGCGATCGGCACCGTCACCTCGTCGCGCCACAGCGAGGTCATCCACGCCGGCCTCTACTATCCGACCAACTCGCTGCGTGCGCTGCACTGCCCCCGCAGCCGCCGCATGCTCTATGACTACTGCGCCACCCGTGGCGTCCCGCATCGCAAGACCGGCAAGATCGTGGTGGCGTGCAACGACAGCGAGCTCGAACAGCTCGGCAAGATCTACAAGCAGGCGCAGATCAACGGCTGCGAGAACCTCGAACTGATCGACGCCGCGGCGGTGAAGAACCTCGAGCCAGAGGTATTTTGCGTCGGCGCGATGAATTCGCCCGAGACCGGCATCATCGACAGCCACAGCTACATGCTCGCTTTGCGCGGCGAGATCGAGGATCACGGCGGCATGATCGCGCTGAACACGCGCATTGAGCGGCTCGTGCAGGTTCCGTCCGGCTGGGAAATCCATTTCGGCGCCGGCGAAACCATCGTCGTCGATGCCGTGGTCAATTCCGCGGGGCTCGGCGCGCAGAAGCTCGCCCGCGCCACCGAGGGCTACCCGCAGGAGCGCGTGCCGAAGCTCGCGCTCGCGAAGGGCAACTACTTCAGCTATGCGGGCCGCCCGGTGTTCAAGCGGCTGGTCTATCCGACCCCGGTTCCCGGCGGGCTCGGCACCCACGTCGTGCTCGATCTTGGGGGCCGCATGCGCTTCGGTCCGGACGTCGAATGGATCGAGCACGAGAACTATGACGTCGATCCCGGCCGTGCGGCGGCGTTCTACGGGAGCATCCGCAAATACTGGCCGGGGCTGCCGGACAATTCGCTGATCGCGGATTACGCCGGCATCCGGCCGAAGATCAGCGCCCAGGGCGAGCCGCAGAGGGACTTCATCATCGACGCGCCCGAGGATCACGGCGTGCCGCGGCTGGTGATGCTGTTCGGGATCGAGTCGCCGGGGCTGACGTCATCGCTCTCGATCGGCGAGGACGTGGCGACTTATCTGTCGAGCTGAACGCGGCGGTCGCGGTCGTTCTGGTTGCCGGCGCCCTGGCGCACGGCCTCCGGCGGAACCGGCGTCGCGTTGTTCGGCACGATCCGGGTGTGCGCCAGCCGCTGTCGCAGTTCACCCTGGATCGGCGTGAACTCTGCGTTGCGGCGGTTGCCGCCGCCGGTGTAGGCGACGAAGCCCTCGTTGGTCGCGACGACGTCGCCGGCCCGCAGCGTCGGATCGTCGGTCGGGTTCAGCGTCACGAGTCCGTAGGGGTCGCGGCCGTTGCAGGTGCAATTGTCGACGATCCGCTCCCGATAGGCGAAGGCGTTGCGCAGGCTCGCGTAGCGGCTGCCGTCGCTGGCGACGGCATGATCGATGCCGGCGCCGGAGAACATCCGGGTTTCGGCGGCCGGGCAGAATGAATTGCAGAGCTGCGCAGGATTGGCGCCGCCCGCCCGCTGGATCGGAAAGTAGCGCCCGTCGCACAGCCGCACGCAGAACGTACCCGCCGTGCCCGACGGCCCGGCGCGGCGCTCGCCATCGCCGCTGTAGCCCGAATGGGGATCAGCGTAGGCGCTGGCGCTGGGCGGCGGGCCCTGGCGTCGTGGGGAGCCGAACAGGAAATCGAACAGGCCCTGGGCGGAAGCGGGTGCTGGCGCGATGACCGTGGTCACGGCTGCCGCGGCGATGAGCATTCCCAAAACGCGTGCATCGAAGGCCCTGCGGGGTCGGACAGCCAAGCAAACCTCCATTGCACACGCTATTTTTCGCCCGTGCGCGCGTTAATCACCTAACGCACGCCGGACAAAAGAGTTTCGGCCCGCCCGCACCCTTGGTCGCGGAAGTCGGCCTTTGGTTCGAAATTGCCAGCCGGAACGACCCGCCCAGACCCCCAACGACGCCGCAAACTCTATCGGGCAATGGTAAACGGCCGCTAAGCATGCCCGTTAACGCCCGGGCGCCCGGCGCTATACTATCCGGCGCTATCGCTGCTCAAACCGGGGAGGTTCTACGGTGGCCGCCAATATTCGTTTCATCAATCCTGAGACGCTGACCAAACCGCCGGCCTATACGCAGGTGGTCGAAGTGACCGGTCCCGGCCGCACCGTCTACATTTCCGGCCAGCTCGCCACCGGCCGTGACGGCAGTCTCGTCAGCCGCGACTTCCGCGCCCAGGCGCTGCAGGTGTTCGAGAACCTGAAGGCGGCACTGGCGGCGGTCGGCGCAAGCTTCAAGGACGTGGTCAAGATCAACAGCTATCTCGCCGACATCGCGCATCTGCCGGTGCTGCGTGAGGTGCGCGCGGGTTATCTCAACGCCGCCGCGCTTCCCGCCTCGACGACGCTCGGCGGATCGAGCTTTGCGCGCGAGGGCGCCTTGCTCGAGGTCGAGGTGGTCGTGGCGTTGCCGGCCAAGGCGGCACGCGCGGGCGCCAAGCCGCGCGCTGCCAAACGCGGCTCGCGCAAAACGGCGTCTAAGAAACGAGGAAAACGAAAGTGATCAGCAACAGGCCGGGCAGCAAGATCAGCGACGCCCACAGCATGTAGGCGGCGAAGCTCGGCATCTTGACGCCGCGCTCCTCGGCGATGGCGTAGATCATCAGGTTGGGCGCGTTGCCGATATAGGTCAGCGCGCCCATGTAGACCGCGCCCATGGAGATCGCGGCGAGCGTCGGCGCAAGCGAGGTCATCAGCATCTTCGCGTCGCCGCCGGCCAGCTCGAAGAACACGAGATAGGTCGGCGCGTTGTCGAGGAAGGCCGAGAGGATGCCCGTGAGCCAGAAATAGCCGACCTCGTTCGGCAAGGCGCTCTTGTCGATCAACTCTGGCAGCCAGCCGAACGCGCCGGCCCTGCCGGCCTGCAGCATCGCCAGCACCGGAATGATGCAGGCGAAAATCCCGGCGAACAGGATCGCGACCTCGCGGATCGGCTCCCAGGTGAAGCCGTTGCTCTCGCGGTGCTCGTTGGGCGTGAGCACGAGTGAGAGCAAGGTGATCGTGATGAGCATGGCGTCGCGCAGAAGCTCCTGGATCTGGACCTTGGTGCCGGCGATGTCGAAGACGATGCCCGGCTTCCATTGCGACGTGAGCAGGATCGTGGCGATGACGCCGCCGAGCAGCAGGAAATTGACGTTGCCCTGGACGCGGAGCCGCGCAGGCGGCGGCGGGTCCTCGCCGATCACCGTCACCTGCCTGTCCTGGCGGTAGAACCACACGTCGACGACGACGAACATGAGAAGGACGATGACGGCCAGGATCGCGGTCTGCAGCCACAGGTATTTCGTCGTCCAGAAAAACTCCACGCCGCGCAGATAGCCGACGAACAGCGGCGGGTCGCCGAGCGGGCTCAGCGCCCCGCCGATATTGGCCACCAGGATGATGAAGAACACGACCACGTGGGCGTTGTGCAGCCGGTTGGCGTTGGCGCGCAGGAGCGGCCGGATCAGGATCATGGCGGCGCCGGTGGTGCCGACGATGCTGGCGATCGCCGTGCCGAGCGCGAGGATCGCGGTGTTGACGAGCGGCGTGCCGCGCAGCTCACCCGTCACCAGGACGCCGCCGGCAACGACATAGAGCGTGAACAGCAGCACGATGAAGCTCAGATACTCGCCGAGCAGCGCGTGCACGAAGGCCGCGGTCGCGGTCGGGACGTCGTAGAGCGCGGCGATCGGCACGATCGCCAGCGCGCCCCAGGCAAAGGCCATCTTGCCGTAGTGACGGTGCCAGAGGCGCGGGAATAGCAGCGGCCCGGCAGCGATGGTCAGCAGGATACCGATAAAGGGCAGGGCCCACGGCCATCGCAGCGCCGCGCCGTCGAGCGCCGCGGCGTGGGCGGCGTCGGGGGCAATCGTCGCAATCAAAATCAGGAGGGGAACCCGGATCAGGTGCATGATCCTGGAGTCATATCAAACGTTGCGCTCTTGTGCAGGACGCCGCGTTGCCGCGCGGCCGATCAGTGCGCCTCGTCCCAATTGTCGGCGGCGCGGGCGTCGACCGCGAGCGGCACCGACAGCGAAACCGCCGGATGCGGCGCGTCCTCCATCACCGCCTTCACCACCGGCAGCGTCTTGTCGACCTCGTCCTCCGGCACCTCGAAGACCAGCTCGTCATGCACCTGGAGGAGCATCTGTGCGTTGAGCTTCTTTTTGGCGAGCGCCGCGTCCATGCGGGTCATGGCGCGGCGGATGATGTCGGCGGCGGAGCCTTGCAGGCGCGCATTGATGGCGGCGCGCTCGTTGAACGAGCGGATCGACGCGTTCGAATGCTTTATCTCGGGATAGTGGCACTTGCGGCCGAACAGCGTCGTCACATAGCCGTGCTGCTTGGCGAAAGTTTTGGTCTCTTCCATGTAGTCGCGGATGCCGGGGAAGCGCTCGAAATATTTCTTGATGTAGGCGCCGGCCTCCTCGCGCTCGATGCCGAGCTGGTTGGCCAATCCGAAAGCAGAAATTCCGTAGATGATGCCGAAATTGATCGCCTTGGCGCGGCGGCGGATCTCGCCGGGCATCCCCTTCACCGGCACGCCGAACATTTCGGACGCGGTCATCGCGTGAATGTCGAGGCCGTCGCGGAACGCGTTCTTCAACACCTCGATATTGGCGATTTCGGCCAGCAACCGCAGCTCGATCTGCGAATAGTCGGCGGAGGCGAGCTTGTGGCCGGGCGAGGCGATGAAGGCGCGCCGGATCTTCCTTCCTTCCTCGGTGCGGACCGGGATGTTCTGGAGGTTCGGCTCGGACGAGGAAAGCCGGCCGGTCGGCGTCGCCGCCAGCGCGTAGCTGGTGTGTACGCGCTTGGTGGTGGGGTTGATGTAGCCCGGCAGCGCATCGGTGTAGGTCGATTTCAGCTTGGTGACCTGCCGCCACTCCAGGATCTTCTGCGGCAGCACATGGCCAAGCTCTGCGAGTTCGTCGAGCACGCGCGCGCCGGTGGCCCACTGGCCCGACTTGGTCTTGGTCCCGCCGGGAAGTCCCATCTTGCCGAATAGGATGTCGCCGAGCTGTTTCGGGCTGCCGGGGTTGAACGACGGATCGCCGGCGAGCTCGCGTACTTCGGCTTCGAGGCCGGCGGCGCGTTGCGCGAATTCGCCCGACAGCCGCGACAGCACCTGCCGGTCAACCGAAATGCCGCGCCGTTCCATGCGCGCGAGCACCGGCAGCAGCGGCCGCTCCAGCGTCTCGTACACGTTGGTCATGTGCTCGGCGACCATGCGCGGGCGCAGCACCTGCGTGAGCCGCAGCGCAAGGTCGGCGTCCTCGGCGACATAGGGTGCGGCCTTGTCGAACGCGACGCAGTCGAAACCAACCTTCGCCTTCCCGGTTCCGATGACCTCGTTGTATTCGATCGCGGTGTGGTTGAAGTAGCGTGGCGCCAGCGCCTCGATGCCGTGACTGTAGCGGCCGGCATCGAGCACATAGGACATCAACATGGTGTCTTCGTGCGAGCGCAGCTCGATGCCGCGCACCGCGAAAAGCTGCCATTCGAATTTCAGGTTCTGGCCGATCTTGAGCACGCCCGGGTCTTCGAGCAGCGGCTTGAGCGCCGCCAAGGCGTCGTCCTCGCTCAACTGATCCGGCGCGCGCTCGCCGGCGAACAGCCCGCCGCCGTCGCCGTTGCCGCCTTTGCGATGCGCGAGCGGCACGTAGCAGGCCTCGTTGGGCGCGACCGCAAGGGCGAGCCCGCACAGCGTCGCCTGCATCGGGTCTTCGCCGACGGTCTCGGCGTTGAGGGCGACGACGCCGAGATCCTGGGCGCGGGCGGCCCAAGCCTTCAGACGATCGAGGCTGTTCACGATCTCGTAGCGTGCGCGGTCGAACTTCGCCTTGCGTGCGGCCTCGGTTCGCTCGGCCTCCAGCGCTTGCGGCGTGATCTGGATGTTGGTGGCGGCGCCACCGCCACCGTTCGGCATTTTCTTCTGTGCCATCCCGCCGCCCGACAGGGGGAGGCCCGGTGATGCCGCCGGGCTGGCGACGACGGTCTTCGTCGGCTTGGCTTCGTCCGCCTGCCGGTCGCGCGGCGATCGCGTCGACGGCTGCGAGGCTTCGATCTCGGTCGCCTCGATGCCGGAGAATTCCGCGACGCGGCGCGTCAGCCCGTTGAATTCCATCGCCTTGAGGAATGCGATCAGGAGCTTGTAGTCGGGCTCGTGCACAGCCAAGTCGGCGAGCGGGACGTCGAGCTTCACCTTGTCGTCGAGCGTCACCAGCCGCTTGGAGAGCCGCGCCTTGTCGGCATTGTCGATCAGAGTCTGCCGGCGCTTGTCCTGCTTGATCTCGCCTGCGCGCTTGAGCAGCGTTTCGAGATCGCCGTATTCGCCGATCAATTGCGCCGCGGTCTTGACGCCGATGCCGGGTACGCCCGGCACGTTGTCGGTGGAGTCGCCGATCAGCGCCTGCACCTCGATGACCTTCTCCGGCGGCACGCCGAACTTCTCGATCACTTCGGGAATGCCGATCTTCTTGTCCTTCATCGTGTCGTACATGATCACGCAGTCGTTCACGAGCTGCATGAGGTCCTTGTCGGACGACACGATGGTGGCGCGCGCGCCGGCCTCGCACGCCTCGCGGACATAGGTCGCGATCAGGTCGTCGGCCTCGAACCCGCCTTGCTCCAGGCACGGAATGTCGAAGGCGTGTACCGCCTCGCGGATCAATCCGAATTGCGGAATCAGGTCGTCGGGCGGGGCGGAGCGGTTGGCCTTGTACTCGGGATAGAATTCGGTGCGGAAGGTCTGCTCGGACTTGTCGAACACCACGGCGAGATGGGTCGGCCGGTCGCCGTCCTTCATGTCGCGCAGGAGCTTCCACAGCATGTTGCAGAAGCCGAGCACGGCGTTGACCTGCAGCCCGTCCGATTTTCGGTTGAGCGGCGGGAGCGCGTGATAGGCGCGGAAAATGTAGCCGGAACCGTCGACCAGAAAGACGTGGTCGCCCTTTTTGGGCTTTGCTGCTTGCGGGGCTTTGGACATGCCCGGAATGTGGGCTGTCCGCGGCGCGATGGCAACGTCTTCCGGCCGCCGTTGCACAGCGAAAGTAGCTAGTGCGCGGGTTGCAGCTTCGGCAGCTTCTTCGGCTTCTTGGGCGCGATCCAGAACAGTTCCGGTCGCTCGAACAGGAAGCGCAGCGGCGTGTGGCGCACGGCCCAGTACAAGAACAGCGCGCCGAACAGTCCTGACAGCGTCACGATCGCGGAGATGGTGCCGATGTCGCTGATCCAGCCGTATTTGAGCAGGACCGAGCGGCTCGCCGCCATGCCGAGGAAGAACGCGAGGTAGATGACGATCGATTTCTCGCCGAAATAACGCAGCGGCTCGAACAGGCGGATCTGCGCCAGCAGCGCCGAGACCGCCACCACCGCCGCCGCGCCGGCAAGGCCGAGCGCCAGCGAGACGAACGGAAGCCCGGCCGCGCCATTGAACACCAGGATGCCGTTGGCCAGGGCCCAGATGGTGAGCCCGGCGAGCGCCGTCTCCGGCTGCGCCTGGCAGCGCGCCGCCAGGTCGAAGATGCGCGGCGCGAGAATATAGCCGGTGTAGAAATAGACGAACCGGCCGGCGAACTCGTCGACGATCGTCCAGCCGGTGTGGATGGGCGCGATCTCGAGCCCCGCCGCGACCAGCCAGATGGCCAGCACGGGGATGCGCCAGCCATGCGCCAGCTTGGTGACGATGAAGAAGATCGGCAGGATATAGATGAACCAGAGCGTGCCGAACGGCTCCCAGAAGGTTTCGAGATAGAGCCACGCCAGGCCCGCGATGCCGTGTCCCTGCGCGAGGCCGGGCGCCTTCAGGGCGAACTGGATGGCGGTCCACAGCAGATAGAAGTAGACGAAATGCACGACCTTGCGATCGAGATAGGTGCGCCAGTCGCGGTTGATGACCTGCGCCAGGAACAAGCCCGAGATCAGGAAGAAGTCCGGCATCCGGAATGGCTGCGCAAACGCCACGACATAGTGCAGCCAGCCTTCGCCGCCGGCGGCCTGTCCGACGCCGAGCGTCGAATGCATCATCACCACGAAGACGATACAGAAGCCCTTCGCGTAATCGACCCAGTCGATTCGCTGCCGGGCGGCTGCGTCATTGTCGGACATCGGGCGTGCCAAGTCGGTTCTCATTTGTTTCATATACGTCGCCGGGCGTTGCATTCTTCTTTACCCATTCAAATAGAGTGCCAGGGGCTCGCTTAGGACGTTGTTAACTCTAATGGTCACGCCGCTTCCCATCGACGACGCTCTGCCCGCACTGACGGCCGCGCTGCGCGCTGCGAGTGCTGCTGTACTTGTGGCGCCGCCGGGCGCAGGCAAGACCACCCGGGTTCCGCTGGCATTGGCGCAGGAGCCGTGGGCGGCGGGCAAGAAAATCATCGTGCTCGAGCCCCGCCGGCTCGCGGCCCGCGCCGCCGCAGCGCATATGGCGGCGACGCTCGGCGAGGCCGTGGGCGAAACCGTCGGCTACCGCGTGCGCTTCGCCTCGAAGGTGTCGCGCAAGACCCGCGTCGAGCTCGTCACCGAAGGCGTGTTCACGCGCATGGTGCTCGACGATCCCGCGCTCGACGGCGTCGCGGCGCTCTTGTTCGACGAATTCCACGAGCGCTCGCTCGATGCCGATCTCGGCCTGGCGCTGGCGCGCGACGTGCAGCGCGGCCTGCGCGACGACCTCAAGATCCTCGTGATGTCGGCGACCATCGACGGCGCGCGGGTGGCGAAGCTGCTCGGCGATGCGCCGGTGGTCGAGAGCGAGGGCCGCGCGTTCCCGGTCGAGACGCGCTATCTCGGGCGCGACGCGGCGGCGCCTATCGAGCGGCAAGTAGCAGACGCGGCGGCGCGTGCGGTGCGCGCGGAGCCGGGTTCGGTGCTGGCATTCCTTCCCGGCGCCGCGGAAATCCGCCGTGCCGAGACGTTCGTGAAGGAACGCATCGATGATCCCTCTATCGATGTGGTCGCCCTGTTCGGCGCGCTCGAATCCGACGTGCAGGACCGCGCCATCGCGCCGTCGCCGAAGGGCCGGCGCAAGATCGTGCTGGCCACCTCGATCGCCGAGACCTCGCTCACCATCGAAGGCGTTCGCATCGTGATCGACTGCGGCCTGTCGCGCGTTCCCCGCTATGAACCGGATGTCGGGCTCACGCGGCTCGAAACCGTGCGCGTATCGCGCGCGTCGGCCGATCAGCGCCGCGGCCGTGCCGGCCGCACCGAGCCCGGCGTCTGCTACCGTCTCTGGGACGAGCCGCAGACCTCCTCGCTCGCCGCCTCCAGTACGCCGGAAATCCTCGCCGCCGATCTGTCGAGCCTGGTGCTCGATCTCGCGTATTGGGGTGTGACCGATCCGGCGAAGCTCGATTTTCTCGACCCGCCGCCGCGCGCGGCCTGGTCGGAGGCGCGCGCGCTGCTTCAGGAACTCGGCGCGATCGACGGCGACGGCCGCATCACCGACGAGGGCAGGGCGCTGCGGCAATTGCCGCTGCCGCCGCGGATCGCGCGGATGGTGGTCGACGCGGCCGCGCAAGGCGAGGCGGACATCGCAGCCGACATCGCGGCGGTGCTGACCGAGCGCGGCCTCGGTGGCAACGACGTCGATCTCGCCCATCGCCTCGACAATCTGCGCCGCGACCGTTCGCGCCGCGCCCAGGACGCGCGCGCGATGGCGAAGCGATGGGCTGATGTTGTTGAGAAAGAGACAGAAGCCTTGCGGCAAACTCGGTCTGTTCCTCTCCCCCCGCGAAGCGGCGGGGAGGGGTTAGGGGTGGGGGGTGGTGCGATTCAAAACAAGACGCCCCCCACCCCCGACCCCTCCCCACCACGCGCTGCGCGCGCGGGGGGAGGGGAGCCGAGAGACGCGTCGCGTGGCGACAAAAATCCGGCGGCTGATCTCTCGCCCGGGCTGCTGCTTGCGCTCGCCTATCCCGACCGCATCGCGCGCAATCGCGGCGCCGCCGGTTCGTTCGTGCTCGCGAACGGGCGCGGCGCCAATGTCGATCAGGCGTCGGCGCTGTCGCGCGAGGCTTTTCTTGCGGTCGGCGAGATCGCGGGCACCGCTGCGCAGGGCCGGGTGCTGCTCGCCGCCCCGCTGACGCTTGCCGAGATTGAGGCGCATTTCGGCGCGCGCATCGAAGCGCGCGATGAGATCGCCTTCGATGCATCGACCGGCAGTGTCCGCGCCCGCCGGCTGCGCCGGATCGGCGCGGTCACGCTCGGCGAGCAGGTCCGCAAGGTCGAGCCCGACGACGAGACCGCGCGTCTGCTGGCGGAAGGCGTCGCGCGGCTCGGCATTGATCGTCTGCCCTGGAGCAAGCCACTGCGCCAATGGCGCGACCGCGTGATGTTCCTGCGCCGTGCCGAAGGCGAAGAATGGCCTGACCTCTCCGATGCGGCGCTCGCGGCAAGCGCCGGCGAATGGCTTGCGGCCGCGCTTGCCGGCAAGACCGCGATCTCCGCGCTCGGCGCCGACGAGTTCGCCGAAGCCGTACACGGACTGCTGCCGTGGAATCTCCGTCGCCGGCTCGACGCCGAGGCGCCGACGCATTTCGCGGCGCCGTCCGGATCGTCGGTGCCGGTCGACTACGAGGCGGAGGAGGGGCCGAAGCTCGCCATCCGCGTGCAGGAGCTGTTCGGCCTCGACAAGCATCCCTCGATCGCCGGCGGGCGGGTGCCGCTGGTGATCGAGCTCCTTTCGCCCGCGCACCGGCCGGTGCAGGTGACGCGCGACCTGCCGGGCTTCTGGCGCGGCAGCTATGCCGCCGTGAAAGCCGAGATGAAGGGCCGCTACCCGCGTCACCCATGGCCGGACGATCCGCTGAAGGCGCCGGCGACGCGGCGCGCCAAGCCGCGCGGGACGTGATCGATTAGAATTTTATCGATCGCGTTGAGAGATCGCTCACCAGCGGGGTCAAAAGCGCGGCGGATTCCGCCCCGGCATTAGCCAGCTATTTGCCCACGATCTTCATAGTGGAGGGATGTTCCGTATTCTCATCGTGGCTCTGGTCCTGCTCGCCGGCGGCGTGATGGCGGTCCGCCATCTGGAGAGCACCAGCCGTGCGCCCGTCGCCATGACGGCGACGCCCGCGCCGGTGTCGGCGGCGCGCAATGTCGTGCTCACCAAGGGCCACAACGGACATTTCCAGGTCGACGCCCGCGTCGACGGCCGGCGGCTGGAGTTCCTGGTCGATACCGGCGCGTCGCATATCGCGCTCCGTCAGAGCGAGGCCGGACGTCTCGGGATCTATCCCCGCCCCAGCGACTTCACCGTCCGGGTCTCCACCGCCAACGGCATGACCAAAGCCGCGCTGGTGGAATTGCGCAGCGTGGAAGTCGGCGACATCGTGGTCCGCAACGTGCCGGCCATCGTGCATTCCGACGAAGGCTTGAGCGTCAACCTGCTCGGCATGTCGTTCCTGTCGCGCGTGCGCTGGACGCATGAGCGCGGCAAGCTGGTGCTCGAGCAGTAGCAGCTTTCATTTTCCGATGACTTGCGCGCCAACCGCTCCCCCGGCAAGCTAGGCCGGCGATAGCGCTTGGCTGAAAAGAGCGCAGACACTAGTGCCCCGTTTCCGAAGTTCGTGATGCGCCGCGGCAAACTCTGACACGAACTTCGGAAACAAAGGGGCACTAGCAACTCTATATGAATTTAGTGCCGCTTTTCGATTTGAAGTTCCTAGTCGAATTTGCGGCAACCGCTGTAGGAACTTCAAATCGGCGGCACTAGGGGGAGACAGCGATGGTTCGTTGGGCGCTGATCGCAGCCGCCGCGATGCCGTGCTTCCTTTCGACCGCCGCCGCCGAGCCCGCCGGCGACGATTTCTACGCCGGCAAGACGGTCAGAATCATCATCGGCACCACGACGGCCGGGGACTACGGCGCCTACGCCCAGTTGATGGCGCAGCACATCGGCAGGTTTGTACCCGGCAAGCCTACGGTGATCGTGCAGACCATGCTCGGCGGCGCCGGATTGGTGGCGCTGAACCACTTGGCAAAGATTGCCGCTCAAGACGGCACGGTGCTTTCGCTGCCGCATGCCAACATCGTCCAGGACGGGCTCTTGAACCCCAGGGCGCAGTTCGATCCCGCCCAATTCCAGTGGATCGGTCGCATGACGAGCGTCGTGCAAGTGGGGGTGGCGTCGAGCCAGTCGAAAGCCCGCTCGCTCGAGGACGCTAGGCAACGCGAATTGATCGCCGGCGCCTCCGGTGTGACCAATCCGACCGGCCTCAACCCCCGCATCCTCAATGCGCTGGCCGGGACCAGATTCAAGATCGTCACCGGCTACAAGGGAACCAGCGAGGCCCGGATCGCCTGGGAGCGGGGCGAGGTCGATGTGGTGACCACGAGCTGGGACGGGATCATCGAGCGTTACGGCGACCAGTATCGCGCCGGTCTGATCCATCCGCTCTACATCTATGGCATGACGCGGCCGGCGGAACTCGCGGCCATTCCATCGATCACCGAATTCGGCCGCAACGACGCCGAAAAGGCGTTCCTGCAGATCTATACCATCGGGGCGGAAATCGGCCGCGCCTTCGCGTTTCCACCCGGCGTTCCCGGACACCGGGTCACGATGTGGCGCACCGCGTTTATGACAATGCTCGACGATCCCGAGTTCAGGCGCGCCGTTGCCAAGAGCAATATCCGGCTCGATCCGCTCGACGGCGCGACGCTTGCCGCGAGCGTCGCCAGGGTGGTCGGGCTTCCGAAAGACACCATTGGCCAGGCGGCGGTATTCTACGAGCGGCTCCTGGCCGAGGTGAGATAACGATTGATCGCTGCGGGCTCTTTCGCGCGCGCGGCGCCTGCGCTATGTCCTCGGCGCCGGGCCCGCGCCGAGATAAAGAAATGTTCCCCAGACCCAAGCCTTCGCTTACGCCCAACACCTATGCCTATGAGTCCGAGCCGCTGGTGAAGCCCACCGGCTTCCGCGAATATGACGCGCGCTGGCTTCTGGGCAGCGAGATCAACCTGATGGGCGTGCAGGCGCTGGGGCTCGGCCTCGGCACCCTGATCCGGGAGCTCGGCGTGCGGCCCGAGATCGTCACCGGCCACGATTTCCGCGGCTATTCCTCCTCGGTGAAGAATTCGCTGGTGTCGGGCCTGCTCGCCGCCGGCTGCAAGGTGCACGACATCGGCCTGTGCATGACGCCGATGGCGTATTTCGCGCAGTTCGATCTCGACGTGCCGTGCGTCGCGATGGTCACGGCCTCGCACAACGACAACGGCTGGACCGGCGTGAAGATGGGCGCGAACCGCCCGCTCACCTTCGGCCCGGACGAGATGACGCGCCTCAAGGACATCGTGCTCAACGCGCGTTTCGATGCGCGCGGCGGCGGCGAGTTCGTGTTCCACGAGAATTTCCCGGAACGCTACATCGCCGACCTCACCAAGCGGCCGAAGCTCAAGCGGCATCTAAGGGTCGTCTGTGCATGTGGCAACGGCACCGCCGGCGCGTTTGCGCCGCGCGTGCTGGAGGCGGTGGGGTGCGAGGTGATCCCGCTCGACTGCGAGCTTGACCACACCTTTCCGCGCTACAACCCGAACACCGAAGACATGAAGATGCTGCATGCCATGGCCGACGCCGTGCGCGAGCACAAGGCGGACGTGGCGCTCGGCTTCGACGGCGATGGCGACCGCTGCGGCGTCGTCGACAACGACGGCGATGAGATCTTCGCCGACAAGGTCGGCGTGATGCTGGCGCGCGATATCTCGTCGCAGCAGAAAGGCGCGACCTTCGTCGCGGACGTGAAATCGACCGGACTGTTCATGACTGATCCGGTGCTGATCGCGAACGGCGCCAAGACCGACTACTGGAAGACCGGCCATTCCTACATGAAGCGCCGCGTCAACGAGATCGGCGCGGTCGCCGGCTTCGAGAAGTCGGGGCACTTCTTCTTCAACAAGCCGCTCGGCCGCGGCTACGACGACGGTCTGATCTTCGCGCTCGCGGTCTGCGACATGCTCGACCGCAATCCCGGAAAGAGCATGGCCGACCTGAAGAACGCGCTGCCGAAAACCTGGTCGTCGCCGACCATGTCGCCGCACTGCGCCGACGAGATCAAATACGGCATTGTCGACAAGGTGGTCGCGCATTTCGAGGCGGCGCAGAAGAAAGGCGAGAAGGTCGCGGGGCAGGGCATCCGCGATCTCGTCACCGTCAACGGCGTGCGCGTCACGGTCGAGGACGGCACCTGGGGGCTGGTACGCGCCTCATCGAACAAGCCCGAGCTGGTGGTGGTGGTCGAGAGCCCGGTGTCGGAGGCGCGCATGCACGACATGTTCAAGTCGGTGGATGCGGTGCTGCGCACGCATCCCGACGTCGGCGAGTACAACCAGACGATCTAGCGAAGCTCATATCGCTCACGAGCCTGGCGCGTAAATGACCTTCTTCGCCGCCGGCCAGCTCACCCGATAGCCGAACTCGACGACCTTCTCCTCGTCGGGCGCAAGCGTCATGTCCCACGCCATGACGCCGCGCTTGTCGTCGACGTTGCGCCGCGTCGGCTGAGTGCGGCCGAGGAGGTCGATCTTGATCGCCTCGTTCTGCGACACCGGGATCTGGTCGAGCACACGTAGCTGGATCGGCCGCTGGTGCGAGTTCTTCACGGTGATGCGATAGTTGCGCACGTCGGTCTTCGAGGTCGAGACCCATCCGCTCTCGCCGCGCACGTCCTCCGCGATCGCATGGCGCACGCGGATCATGTCGTCGACGCCGAAGCCAAGCTCGTGCTCCTCGCCGGGCGCGAGCAGCGGCAGCCGGCCGTTGCCGACGAAGGTTGAATCGCGGAATAGCGCGACCGGGCCGGGCAGCACGGGTGTGCCGGCCGCCATGGTCAGCTTGGCATAGAGATAAGCCTTCGCCTCTGCCTTGGGGACCGTGCGCACCGTCAGGGTGGGATTAAGTGCCATATCGTCGATCTGCACGCGCTTCATCTCGCCGGTCGCCGGCACGGCGACGCGGCCTGCAATGGCGTAGACGGCTTGGAACGGTTGTGCCTCGACCGTGGCCGGTCGCTCCTCGGCGGCATAGCGGCCTGACTGTAGCTTGGTCCGGCTATTGTCGGTGGCCGAGGCGGGGGTCTGCGAATGCGGCCTCGGGCCCCTCTCCGCTGCTTGCGGCGGTGGGGCGTCGGGTGCGTAGTCGACCATCATGGGACGAAGATCAGGAGCGGCGCTGCCCGCGCTCGGCCGCGCCGTCGACAGGCTGAGCTGCACGTCGTCCCAGTTCTCGCCGGTTCGCTGCTGGATCGAGGCGCGGCGGATGAGCTGCAGCCCGGGCGCCTGGTCACGGGTGCCGGTCGATAGCCGCGCGTCATAGAACGGCGTCCACGATGCGGTGCCTACCTGATAGCGGATGATGAGATCGGCATCGAGCGCGCCGGCGGCGCTGACGAACACCTTGACCTCGGTGCGGTGCTCCGGGGCGGGCGCCAATGACGCGAGCTTACGGGTAAGGTCGGCGATCTGGCGGTCGGTCTCCCGGATCCTGATCTGCGCCTCGAGGATGGTCTTCTGCGCCTCGGCGCTGCGCTGCCCGATCAGCGAGAAGAGTTGCGACCAGTCGGGTTGCGATGCCGTCGCATGGGGCGAGGGCGGCTGTGTCGGCATCTGCGCCAGGTTGTTGATCAGCGCCTTCTGGGCTTGCGCGGCTTCGACGGCGGCCTGCAGCACGGCACGCTCATCGTTCAGCTTCTCGATGGCGTTTTCGATCTGCTTGCGTTCGGTGGCCGTGATCGCCTCGTCGGTGCGTGGCACCGAGACGCGCCGCGTGTCGACCGAGCCGATCTGAAGCGCGCCCGTCGCCTTGCCCTCGACGCGGATCGAGCCCGACACCGCCTGTGCGGGCAGGTCGGTGAACAGGATCACGTGCTCGCCGCCTTCCATCGTCAGGCGGCCGGTGCGCGTCACCTCGGCGCCCGCGGGGTAGACCGTGACCGCGTCGATGCGTGAGGACGCTTTGATCTCGGCGGACATCACGATTGCGGTGGATGAGAGCAACAGCGAAAGAGCCATCAATGAACGCATGGGCAATTCCCTCCAGTGCAAAGTTTGCTGCGCGCTGGAGCGTAAGTGCGTTCATGTCGCGATTGTGACCGGAGCGGCTCGGGTTTGCGACGTTACCGCGTTGTAATGGTGAGAGATGCGCCGGTGGATGCCGTGCCGCGCACGCGTCCCGACGTCGGCGAATACAACCAGACGATCTAAGCTTGATCGGACGTCGCGTCGGACAAGGCGCCGACATACCAGATCGCCACGGCGATACCTGTCATGACGACAAAGGCCAGCAGCCGAATCTCCATCGGCGCGCCGAAGTATTTTGCGATCCGGCCGGCGAGCGAGCCAACCAATAGGCAAATCAAGAGCGCGCCTATGGTCTTGAGGATTCCGTTTTTGGGGGTCGCCGCGCGGATCATGATCGCCTCCTCCGTTGATGAGGAGACCCTAGGCGGCGCGGCCCCGGGACGATGTGACGGCCGTCACAAACCGGTCGATTGAAGCAGGACAGGGATCGACGGCGCTACGGCTTTGGCCGGCGATCGTCGAGGCGCCAACGCAGGTGGACGCGTTGGAAGCCATCCTCGACCGCTCGATGGGTTTCGACAAAGCCGATGTGGGCGTACATCGCCAGATTTTCGGTCATGGCAACATTGGTGTAGAGCCGCACGGCCGGCAATCGCAGGCGATTGGCCTCGGTGGCAGCATGCTCGATCAGACATCTGCCGAGACCTTCACCCTGGTGCTCCGGGTCGATCGCAATGTTGTCGATGAAATACGCACCCGCTTCGGGCCAACCTATCATGTAGCCTTTGATGCCATCGCCATCTTCAACAACGACGGCATGGCCCGCAGCAATCCGTGCGGCAAAGTCGGCCACCATGGGCGCCGGCTCGCGTCCGATTCGCGCAACATATTTGACGTAGGCGGCACTGGCGATTGAACCAATTCGGTCTGCGTCTTCCGGTGTCGCTCTCCGGATAGAAGCCGAATTTCTCATTTCACCGGATCTTGCTCAATCGCACAGGTGGAGTTCAGCCCGCCGTTTCCTCGAACGTCGTGCGGAACGGGTGCGCCGGATAGACGCCGAGGATTTTCATTTCCTTGGAGTAGAACGACAATTCCTCGAACGCGAGCACGAGGTTCTTGTCCTCCGGATGTCCTTCGACGTCGGCGTAGAACTGCGTGGCGAAGAAGTTGCCCTCGACCATGTAGCTCTCGAGCTTGGTCATGTTGACGCCGTTGGTGGCGAAGCCGCCGAGCGTCTTGTAGAGCGCGGCCGGCACGTTGCGCACCCGGAACAGGAAAGTGGTGATCGTCGGGCCTGCCTTGTTCTTCGCCCACTTGGCTTCGCGGGCAAGCACGATGAAGCGGGTGGTGTTGTGGGATTCGTCCTCGATGTCCTCGGCGAGGATCGTGAGCTTGTAGATCTCCGCGGCGAGCCGCGTGGCGATGGCGGCGCGGCTCTTGTCGCCGGCCTCGGAGATTTCCCGCGCCGAGCCGGCGGTGTCGGCGGCGACGACCGGCTTGATGCCGAGCTTGCGGATCACCTTGCGGCATTGCCCCAGTGCATGCACATGGCTTTCGACGGTCTTGATGTCCTTGAGGGTCGCGCCCTTCACTGCGAGCAGCTGGTGGCGCACCGGCATGAAGTGCTCGGCGATGATGTGCAGCCCCGCATGCGGCATCAGATGGTGGATGTCGGCGACCCGTCCCGCGACCGAATTCTCGATCGGGATCATGCCGAGGTCGGCCTCGCCGGACGCGATCGCGGCGAACGCGTCCTCGAACGTCGCGCAGGGCATGGCCTCCGCCTTCGGATAGACTTCGCGGATCGCGAGGTGCGAATTCGCCCCCGGCTCGCCCTGGAACGCGACTTTCTTGGGATTGGTCATGGCCGCTCCGGTACTCGCACGGCAGACCCCTCGTCAACCGGTACGAGAAATAAGTTCACGCGCCCGCTCCAAATCCTCGGGTGTATCGACCCCGAGCGGCACGCCGCCGACGATGGCGACGTCGATCCGCATGCCGGCCTCCAGCGCGCGCAATTGCTCGAGCTTCTCGCGCAATTCCAGCGGCGAGGGCGGCAGTTTCACGAAGCGCGCCAGTGCGGCGCGGCGATAGGCATAGAGCCCGATGTGGTGATAGAGCGGCCCGTCGCCTGCCGGCGCCGTCGAGCGCGTGAAATAGAGCGCCCGCAGCCGCTTCGGTGAAATCGGCGCGCCGACCACCTTCACCACGTTCGGGTTGGTCCGTTCCTCGGCGCGCACGATCTCGGCCGCCAGGGTGGCGATGTCCACCGCCGGATCGGCGAGCGGCGCCACTGCGGCCCGGATGTCGGCGGCGTCGATCGTCGGCAGGTCGCCCTGCACATTGAGCACGATGGCGTGGCGACCCTCCGGATCGGCGCTCGCCAGCGCCTCGAAAATCCGGTCCGACCCCGAAACATGGTCGGCGCGCGTCATGATGGCGCGTCCGCCGGCCTTCTCGACGCAAGCGAAAATGGCCTCGGAATCGGTCGCTACAACCACCGGTCCGGTCCCAGCCGCCTCCGCGCGCCGCAGCACATGCACGATCATCGGCGTGCCGGCGATGTCGGCCAGCGGCTTGCCCGGCAGCCGGGTGGAGGCCATCCGGGCGGGAATGATGGTGATGACGTCGGGGTCGGCCATGGGGCTTCTGAATTCGGCCGTTGGATCAATGTGTCACGGGCCGAAACCGGCCAAAAAGCCACGTGTATTCGCTGGTTATACGGGTTGCCAGAAGCCAGGCAACCGGGTTATTCCATCCCGCGCCGCACAGTCGTTGCGACATTCCCTTGCCGCGTTTGGAGCCTCGACGCGATGGACTCGTTTGAACTCAACAAGATCATGGGCGCCATCCTGGGCACTTGCCTGGGTCTCTTGTCGCTGAACATCGCGGCCAATGCGATCTTCCATCCGGCGACGCCGGCAAAGCCCGGTTACGCAATCTCAGTTACCGAGCAGCCCGCGCGCGACCAGAAGGGCGCCCCGGCGCAGCAGGATCCGCCGATCGAGCAGCTCCTCGCGAGCGCGGATCTAGCGCGGGGCGAGGTGTCCCACAACAAGTGCATCGCCTGCCACACCTTCGACAAGGGTGGCCGGAACCTGGTCGGCCCCAACCTCTACGGCATCATCGGCCGCGAGAAAGGCAGCGTGCAGGGCTTCAACTATTCGCCCGGCTTCAAGAAGGCTGCGAAGGGCGCCTGGACGGCCCAGGAGATCAGCGAATTCGTCAAGAATCCGAAAGTCATGATCCCCGGCACCACCATGACCTTTGCCGGTATCAACCGTGCGGGCGAGCGCGCCGACCTGATCCTGTTTCTCAACAGCAAGTCGGACAAGCCGCAGAATTTGAAGGCGGCGCAAGCCAAATAGAGGCTTCGTAAGGTTGCGCCCATGCCTGCCAGGACCGGTTGCGGTCATGGCGGATGGGTTCCCGGCCACATATTTGTGATGCCGCAACCTGCGGCCTTACCCAACCGTAAGTGGGCGGGGCACCGGATTTCAGACATAATCGGTGCAAACGGTCTCCGGCCTCAGGCCCGTTCGTTGGAGCATCCATGAAGCTTACCCGCCGATCCGTCCTTCGCGGCAGCGCCGTCGCACTCGCCGCCCCCGCGCTCGACACGCTTGGCCTGCCGCCGCTGGTTGCGTCCGCCGCCGCGCAGTCGGAAGAGCAACCATGGCGTCACGCCCTGTCGCTGTTCGGCGAGGTCAAATATCCCGCGGGCTTTAAGCATTTCGATTACGTCAATCCGCAAGCACCCAAGGCGGGCCTCGTGCGGATGATCGCCATTGGCACGTTCGACAATTTCAACATGGCGGTGTCCGGCGTCCGCGGTCAGATCGCCGCTGGGCTCAACCTGATTTACAACACGCTGATGGTGGAGGCGCTCGACGAGGTGTCCACCGAATACGGGCAGCTCGCTGAATTCGGTCCGGCATCCGCCGGACTTTTCGAGCGCCACCTATCGGCTGCGCGCCGATGCACGCTGGCACGACGGCAAGCCGGTCACCGTCGACGACGTGATCTTCTCGCTCGAGTCCTTCAAGAAGCACCATCCGCAATACGCCTCGTACTACCGGCACGTCACCAAGGTCGAAAAGACCGGCGAGCGCGACGTGACCTTTATCTTCGATGGTCCCGGCAATCGCGAGTTGCCACTGATCGTCGGTCAGCTCTACGTGCTCCCGAAACATTGGTGGGAAGGCGCGGACGCGAACGGCAACAAGCGCGATATCGGCCAGACAAGGCTTGAGCCGCCACTGGGCTGCGGCCCCTATCGCGTCAAGAGCTTCACGGCCGGCCGTACCGTCATCTACGAGCGGGTGAAGGACTATTGGGGCAAGGACCTCAACATCAATGTTGGCCGCGACAATTTCGACGAAGTCCGTTTCGAATATTTCCGCGACGTCACGATTGCGCTGGAAGCGTTCAAGGGCGACAGCATCGACTGGCGCACCGAGAACTCAGCCCTCAACTGGGCGACGCGCTACGACTTCCCGGCGCGCACCGAGAAGCGTGTGATTCTGGAGGAATTCCCGATCCGCAATCAGGGTGCGATGCAGGGGTTCGTGTTCAACACGCGGCGCGCGAAATTCGCCGACCCGCGGGTTCGCCGCGCGTTCAACTATGCGTTCGACTTCGACGAGATGAACAAGCAGCTCTTCTTTGGCCAGTATTCGCGCGTCGGGAGCTATTTCGAGGGCACCGAGCTTGCATCGCGCGGATTGCCCGAAGGCGAGGAACTCGCGATCCTCGAGACGGTCCGCGACAAGGTCCCGCCCGAAGTGTTCACAACGCCCTACACCAATCCGACCGGCGGCAATCCCGACCAGGTCCGGTCCAATCTGCGTGAAGGCGTACGCCTGTTGAAGGACGCCGGTTGGGAAATCCGCGACCGTCGGCTGGTGTCGGTGAAGACCAAGGAGCCGATGACGATCGAGTTCCTGAGCGAGAGCCCGACCTTCGAGCGCATCATCCTGTTCTACAAGCCGGCGCTTGAGCGGCTTGGCGTCACCGTGACCGCGCGCACCGTCGACGATGCCCAATACGAAAACCGTCTGCGATCCTGGGACTACGATGCCATCATCGGTTCCTGGGGGCAGTCGCTGTCGCCCGGCAACGAGCAGCGCAACTATTGGGGCTCGGCCGCGGCCGACCAGCCGGGCTCGCGTAATCTCATCGGCATAAAGGATCCGGCAATCGACGCATTGATCGAGCGGGTGATCTTCGCGAAGAACCGGTCGGAGCTGGTGGCCGCCACCAAGGCGCTCGACCGTGTGCTGCTCGCGCACAACTTCGTTGTCCCGCAATGGACGTACGGCAAGCAGCGCACAGCGCGCTGGGATCGCTTCGGTCATCCCGAGAACATGCCGCGATACGGGGCCGCGGCGTTCCCGACCGTCTGGTGGTGGGACGCGCAGCTAGCTGCCAAGACGGGATCGCGTCAGTGACGGGCCGCACCGGGCTTACGCGTCGCAATGCCCTGGTGCTCGGCGCCGGCGCGGCAGCGACACTCGTTGCGCCGACGACGATCAGCTCCGTGACGCAGGCGCAGGCGCAGGAGGCCGAGCGCCACGGCATGTCCGGCTTCGGTGACCTGAAGTATCCGGCGGACTTCAAGCAGTTCGAATACGTCAATCCGGACGCGCCCAAGGGCGGGCTGTTCTCGCAGCTCGGCTCGACGCGCCAGTACAACCAGAACTTCCTCACCTTCAATTCGCTCAACAGCTACATCTTCCGGGGCGACGCTGCGCTCGGCATGCAGCTCACCTTTGCGACCCTGATGAAGCCGGCGGGCGACGAGCCGGATTCGATGTATGGACTTGCGGCGCGGGCGGTGCGGATTTCGAGCGATGGTCTGACCTACCGCTTCTCGATGCGGCCGGAGGCGAAGTTCCACGACAGCAGCCGGATGACAGCGCACGACGTTGCCTTCACCCTCAATCTTCTCAAGGAGAAGGGGCATCCGATCATCATTCAGCTTACGCGCGATATGGCCGGTGCTGAGGCCGCCGATGACGCGACCGTCGTCGTCAAGTTCGCGCCGGGGCGCGGCCGCGACGTGCCGCTGTTCGTGGCGCAGTTGCCGATCTTCTCGCGCGCCTATTATTCAAAACGCCCGTTCGACGAGAGCACGCTTGAGATTCCGCTCGGCTCCGGCGCCTATAAGGTCGGCAAGTTCGAAGCCGGCCGCTTCATCGAGTACGATCGCGTCAAAGATTGGTGGGGCGCCAACCTGCCGGTATCGGTCGGACACGACAACTTCGACATCGTCCGCTACGAATTCTATCGCGACCGCGACGTGGCGTTTGAAGGATTTTCCGGGCGCAACTATCTCTTCCGTGAGGAATTCACCTCGCGCATCTGGGCGACGCGCTACAATTTCCCGGCGATCAAAGACGGCCGCGTCAAGCAGGACATCCTTCCGGACGACACGCCGTCCGGCGCGCAAGGCTGGTTCTTCAACACCCGTCGCGAGAAATTCAAGAACCGGTTGCTGCGCGAAGCGCTGATTCTGGCGTTCGATTTCGAGTGGACCAACAAGTCGATCATGTACGGGTCGTATGACCGCACCCATTCGGTGTTCCAGAATTCCAACATGATGGCGGCGGGGCGTCCCGGTCCCGACGAGCTTGCGTTGCTCGAACCGTTCCGCGGCAAGGTGCCGGAGGAAGTGTTCGGTGAGCCGTTCGTGCCGCCGGTCACCGACGGGTCCGGCCAGGATCGCAATCTGCTCCGCCAGGCGAGCGCCATACTTCAAAAGGCCGGCTTCCCGATCAAGGACGGCCGGCGCGTGCTGCCCAATGGCGAGCGGATCTCGATCGAGTTCCTGATCGACGAGCCGTCGTTCCAGCCGCATCACATGCCCTACATCAAGAATCTCGGCACGCTCGGCATCGACGCCAGCCTGCGCATCGTCGATCCGGCGCAATATCGCCGGCGCGTGGACGAGTTCGACTTTGACGTCACCGTGCAGCGTTTCAGTTTCTCGACCCTGCCGGGTGACTCGTTGCGGACCTACTTCACCTCACAGTCGGCGAAGGTTCCGGGATCGCAGAATCTCGCCGGTATGTCGGACCCGGTAATCGATGCGCTGGTCGACAAGATCATCGCCGCCGACAGCCGACCCGCACTGGTGACCGCCTGCAAGGCGCTCGATCGGGTGGTCCGCGCCGGCCGCTACTGGGTTCCACATTGGTACAAGGGGTCGCACTGGATCGCCTTTTGGGACGTGTTCGGGCGGCCGCCGACCAAGCCGCGCTATGCGCGCGGCATCCCGGAAACCTGGTGGTTCGACCGCGACCGGGCGGCGAAGAGCCAGCGAACAGGATGACGGTATTCATGTCGCTTGCTGGCGGCCCCGTGCTACCCTCGCTGAGGGTGAAGCCAAATACGACAGGACGAGTCGAATGACGGCCTACATCATCCGGCGTCTCTTGTTCGTCATCCCCACCATTCTCGGGATGTTGCTGGTGACGTTTGTCGTCGTGCAGTTCGCGCCGGGCGGACCGGTCGAGCGCGTACTGGCAGTCCTGTCCGGCGCCGACACCGGCGCGGGCGCTCGTGTCCCCGGCGGCGGCCAGGGTGGCGATTTCGGCGCGCGCGGAGCGCAGACCGGCCCGCAATTTGAGGGCGGCTCGCCGAAATATCGCGGTGCGCAGGGCCTCGATCCGAAATTCATCGAAAGCCTGGAACGGCAATTTGGTTTCGACCGGCCGGCGCACGAACGCTTTTTTCTGATGGTCTGGAACTATCTGCGCTTCGATTTCGGTCGCAGCTATTTCCGCGACGTAACCGTTCTGGAATTGATCAAGGAGAAATTGCCGGTCTCGATCTCGCTCGGTATCTGGCTGACGTTGCTCAGCTACCTGATCTCGATTCCGCTCGGGGTCCGCAAGGCGGTGCACGACGGCACTGCTTTTGACGTGTGGACCTCGGGCATCATCGTCATTGCCTATGCGTTGCCCGGATTTCTGGTCGCCGTGCTTCTGGTGGTGCTGTTCGCCGGCGGTTCGTTTTTCGCCTGGTTCCCGCTGCGCGGACTGACCTCCGAGAACTTCGCATTCATGCCATGGTGGCAGCAGGTCCTCGACTACTTCTGGCACCTTGTGCTGCCGATCACTTCGCTCGGGCTGGCGGCGTTCGCCACCATGACTTTGCTGACCAAGAACTCGTTCATCGACGAGATCCGCAAGCAATATGTCCTCACCGCGCGTGCCAAGGGATGCAGCGAACGCCAAGTCCTCTATGGACACGTGTTCCGCAACGCCATGCTGATCGTGATCTCGGGATTTCCCGGCGCGTTCGTGCACGCGTTCTTCACCGGCGCGCTGCTGATCGAGGTGATCTTCTCGCTCGACGGGATCGGGCTGCTCGGTTTCGAGAGCATCATCAATCGCGACTATCCGGTGGTGTTCGCGACAGTCTATATCTTCGGCTTGATGGCGCTGGTCGTTACGCTGATCTCGGACTTGACCTACACCTGGGTCGACCCGCGCATCGATTTCGAGAGCCGGGAGGTCTGAGTGGACGATCGGACGACCCTCCAGGTCCAGCCGCCGCGCACCACGGTATCGGAGCCGCCGCCGGTCGACGCTCCGCTCCCGAAGCGGGGCTGGCTGTCGCCGATCAATCAGCGGCGCTGGCAGAACTTCAAGGCCAACCGGCGCGGTTACGTCTCGCTGTGGGTTTTCTCGATCCTGTTCGTGCTGTCGATGTGCGCGGAATTCATCGCCAACGATCGGCCGCTGATGATCAGGTTCGAGGGCCGCACCTATTTCCCGGTATTCGTGAGCTATCCGGAGACCGCGTTCGGCGGCGAGTTCGAAACCGCGGCAGACTATCGCGATCCTTATCTGCGCAAGCTGATCGAGGAAAAAGGCGGCACCGTGGTCTGGCCGCCAATCCGCTATTCCTACAACACGCACAATCTTGACCTGCCGACGCCGGCACCGTCGCCACCGACCTGGATGCTGACGGAAGCACAGTGCAAGGAGGTAGCTCAGAAGAAAGGTGTCAGCGGTTGCCGTGGGCTCGAATACAATTGGCTCGGCACCGACGACCAGGGCTTCGATGTCGTCGCGCGGCTCATATATGGATTCCGCATATCGGTCCTGTTTGGACTGACCCTGTCTTTGATCTCTTCGGTGATCGGGGTCTTGGCAGGCGCCGTGCAAGGCTATTTCGGCGGCTGGACCGACCTTCTATTCCAGCGTTTCATCGAAATCTGGACATCGGTGCCCCAGCTCTACCTCCTGCTGATCATCTCCTCGATGTTTGTGCCCGGATTCTTCGTGCTGATAGGCATCCTCCTGTTGTTCTCCTGGGTCGCGCTGGTCGGCCTGGTGCGCGCCGAATTCCTACGCGGCCGCAATTTTGAATACGTTCAGGCCGCGCGCGCCCTCGGCGTGTCGAACGCGAAGATCATGTTCCGCCACCTGCTGCCAAACGCCATGGTGGCAACGCTGACGTTCCTACCGTTCATTCTGTCATCGTCGGTGATGACGCTCACCGCGCTCGACTTCCTGAGCCTCGGATTGCCGCCCGGCTCGGCCTCACTCGGCGAGATGCTCAAGCAGGGCAAGGCCAACATCCAGGCGCCGTGGCTCGGCATTACCGCGTTTATGACGGTTGCGGTCATGCTGTCGCTTCTCATCTTCATCGGCGAGGCGGTCCGCGACGCCTTCGATCCGCGCAAGACGTTCCGGTAGCCTATGGACGCGATCTCCGAAAAACTGCTCGATGTGCGCGATCTCTCGATTGCGTTCCATCAGGCCGGCCGCATTACGGTCGCGGTCGATCGCATCTCTTTCAGCGTGAAGAAGGGCGAGACGGTTGCGCTGGTCGGCGAGTCCGGCTCCGGCAAATCGGTGACCGCGCTGTCGGTGATGAAGCTTCTGCCGTATCCGGCCGCGAGCCATCCCTCCGGCAGCATCCGCTTCGAAGGCCGGGACATGCTCAAGCTCTCCGAGCGAGAGATCCGCCAGGTCCGTGGCGACCGCATCTCGATCATCTTTCAGGAACCGATGACCTCGCTCAACCCGCTGCACACGATCGAGAAGCAGATCGGCGAGGCGTTGCTGTTGCATCAGGGGCTGACGGGACTTGCGGCGCGCGCTCGCACGCTCGAACTGCTCACTCAAGTCGGCATTCCCGAGCCGGCGACACGGCTGGCGAGCTATCCGCATCAGCTCTCCGGCGGCCAGCGCCAGCGCGTGATGATCGCAATGGCGCTCGCCAACGAGCCCGATCTCCTGATCGCCGACGAGCCCACCACCGCGCTCGATGTCACCGTGCAGGCGCAGATCCTTTCGCTGCTCAAGGACCTGCAGAAGCGGCTCGGCATGGCGATGCTGTTCATCACCCACGACCTCGGCATCGTGCGACGGCTCGCCGACACTGTGTGCGTGATGAAGGAAGGCAAGATCGTCGAGCAGGGTCCGGTCGAAGGCGTGTTCACGGCGCCGCAGCATCCCTATACGAAGGCGCTGCTGGCGGCCGAGCCGAAGCCCGATCCGGCGCCGCTGCGTCCCAACGAGCCGATGGTGATCGAGGCTAAGGACCTCAAGGTCTGGTTCCCGATCAAGCGCGGCGTGCTGCGCAAGGTCGTCGGCCACATCAAGGCGGTCGACGGTGTCGACGTCGCGGTGCGCAAGGGCGAGACGCTCGGCATCGTCGGCGAATCCGGGTCTGGCAAGACGACGCTCGGACTGGCGATCCTGCGGCTTATCTCCTCGCAGGGGCCGATCATCTTCCTCGGAAAGTCCATCGCCGGCCTGAAGTTCAAGGAGATGCTGCCGATCCGCCACAACATGCAGATCGTGTTCCAGGATCCCTATGGTTCGCTCAGTCCGCGCATGTCGGTGTCCGACGTCGTCGAGGAAGGCTTGTGGGTGCACCATCCGAAAATGACCGAGGAGGAGCGGCAAAAACGCGTTATCCGTGCGCTGCGCGACGTCGGCCTCGATCCGGAGACGCGCTTCCGCTATCCGCACGAATTCTCCGGCGGGCAGCGCCAGCGCATCGCGCTCGCCCGCGCGGTCGTGCTGGAGCCGACCTTCATCGTGCTCGACGAGCCGACCAGCGCGCTCGATATGCTGATCCAGGCGCAGATGGTCGACCTGCTGCGTGACCTGCAGAAGCGGCTCCATCTCACCTATCTCTTCATCTCCCACGACCTGCGCGTGGTCGCGGCGCTGGCGAGCCGGTTGATGGTGATGCGCAACGGCAAGGTGGTCGAGGAAGGTCCCGCCGTCGAGCTGTTCGCGAATCCGAAATCGGACTACACCCGCGCGCTGTTCGCCGCCGCGTTCAACATTGAAGCCGCGCCCACGGGCGTGGTCGCGCAATAAGAGCAAGCAATCTCCTCACCACGAGCCGCGCGTGCGCGCACGGCGGGAACTGATGTCCGCGATCCTTCTTGCTATCATCGGCTGGGACCCCAAGAGCTGGGATCAGCTCTTCCACACATTGGCGCCGCAGCGAGACGTCCGGCTTTGGCCGGAGCGCGCCGGAAATCCGGACGACGTCGCCTATGCCTGCGTCTGGAAGCCGCCGCACGGCTTGCTGGCCGAATACCGCAACCTCAAGGCGGTGTTTTCGCTCGGCGCCGGCGTCGACGATATCCTGGCCGATCCGCAATTGCCGGACGTGCCGGTCGTCCGGGTGGTCGATGCCGACCTCACCATGCGAATGACCGAATACGTCGTGCTGCATGTGCTGACGTATCATCGCCAGCAAAGGGTCTACGAGCAGCAACAGCGCGCACGCACCTGGCATGACCATGATCAGCCGGCGGCCAACGACGTCTCGGTCGGCGTCATGGGCCTCGGCGAACTCGGCCAGGCCGCCGCGGTCGCGTTGCAGCGGCTCGGCTTTCGGGTCCACGGCTGGAGCCGCACCCAGAAGATCATCCCGGGCGTCGAAACCTTCTACGGCACGACCGGGCTCGAGCCGTTCCTGCGCCGCAGCGAGATCCTGGTCTGCCTGCTGCCGTCGACGCCGGCGACACGCGGCATCCTGAATCTCGATACGTTCCGCCGGCTCAAGTTCAACGGCGCGCTGCGCGGCGCCTATCTGATCAACGCCGCGCGCGGCGACCTGCAGGTCGATGCCGACATCGTCGTCGCGCTGGAGGACGGGACGCTGGCCGGCGCCACCCTCGACGTGTTTCCGATCGAGCCGCTGCCGCTCACCAGCCCGCTGTGGACGCACCCGAAGGTGACGATCACGCCGCACAATGCGGCGCAGTCGTCGCCGCGCGCGATCGTCACCAACATTCTGCGGCAGATCGACCGCTTTGAGGTCGGCATGCCGCTCGAGCACATCGTCGATCGCAGCCGCGGCTATTAAGCCGGACGAGCCAGTCCTTCCAGCCGGCGGATGCTCGATATGTCCGCTTCGGCCGCGCGGATGCGCGCCACCGCCTCCGCGATCGGTTCGATCGCGACCGCCATGTGATGGGCGTTGGCATGGATCAGAGTCGAATTGTCCCGCACGATGGCGACGTGGCCTTTCCAGAAAATAGCGTCGCCACGCTGCAGGTTAGAGAGATCGGCGGCCGGTTCGATCGCCGGAAGGAATGACTGCTCCTGCATGTCGCTGTCGCGCCAGCAGGGAAGTCCGCAAGCGGTCAACGACAGTTGCACCAACGCGGAACAATCCAAGCCGAGACTGGTCTTTCCGCCCCAGAGGTAGGGAACGCCGAGAAAACGTTCCGCGACGCTGACGAAATCGCGCTCTTGATGCTGCGTCTCGACAAGATGCCGTAGCGGCAAAAATTCATTGGTCGCGGTTACGGCGAACGGCGGTTCGATCCGCGCAATCGCAAGCTGGCAGCCGAACGAGAGTCCTTCGATGGGCGGAACTCTTGATCGAGGGGGCTGCAAACACCAGGGTGCGGTTGACGGCCACGCGGTGGGTAGCGGGCTGTCCGACGTCGCCCAGGGCGTCGGCCGGTAGCCAGCCGACATGATTGTCGGATTGCAACTGGCCCCACGACCAGCCTTCTTCCGTCGTCTCGTAGACCGTGACGAATTCGCCTTTGAGCGCTTCGGTGTCGAGCAGCGCGTCGTGCCGGGGCTCTTGGCGGACCGGCGCTTGCGGCGCCACGACCTTGCGCAGCGTGCCCTCGACATAGCGCGCCGCCTTCACCTTGCCTTCCAGATGCTTCGCGGCAAGATCTGGCCGCGCCGGCGTGACGCGGGGATCGAGCGGGTTGAGGTGGTCAGCCATAACGGTTGACCAGCAGCGCATAGAGCGCGCGCGCCGCCTGGCACTCGGCGCCTTCCGGCCGCCCCGGTCGTGTCGCCTGGTTCCAGGCGTAGATGTCGCAATGCAGCCAGGCCTTGGCCTCGGTGGTGAAGCGGCGCAGGAACAGTGCGGCGGTGATCGATCCGGCAAATCCGCCCTGGGATACGTTGTTGGTGTCGGCGACCTTGGAATTGAGCATCTGGTCGTAGGAGCGCCAGAGCGGCAGCCGCCACAGCGGGTCGTTTTCGGTCGTCGCGCAACCGGCGAGCTCGGAGGCGAGCGTTTCGTCGTCGGTGTAGAACGGCACCACCTCGGTCCCGAGCGCGACGCGCGCGGCGCCGGTCAGCGTCGCCATGTCGGCGATCAGCTCCGGCTTCTCCTCCTCGGCGAGCGCCATGGCGTCGGCGAGGATCAGCCGGCCTTCGGCGTCGGTGTTGCCGATCTCGACCGTGATGCCCTTGCGCGAGCGATAGACGTCGCGCGGACGGAACGCCGATCCCGAGATCGCGTTCTCCACCGCCGGAATGAGCACGCGCAGCCTGAGCTTTATGCCGCGCGACATCAGCATGTGGGCGAGCGCCAGCATCGACGCCGCGCCGCCCATATCCTTCTTCATGTTGAGCATGCCGGCGTCGGACTTGATGTCGAGGCCGCCGGTGTCGAAGCAGACGCCCTTGCCGATCAGCGTCACCTTCGGATGCGAGGCGTCGCCCCAGGTGAGGTCGATCAGGCGGGGCGCGCGGTCAGGGGCAGCGGCGCGGCCGACCGCGTGGATGAGCGGGAAGTTCTGCGTCAGAAGATCCTCGCCAACGATCACGTTCACGCTCGCGCCATGCTCGGTTGCGAGCGCGCGCGCCGCGTATTCGAGCTCGGGCGGTCCCAAGTCGTTCGCCGGCGTGTTGATCAGGTCGCGCGCCAGCCAGACGCCCTCGACGATGCGGCTCACGTCGTCGCCGTCGACACCCTCGGGCAGCTCAAGCTTGACGTCCTTGCCGTCGGCCTTGCGGTAGCGGCTGAAGCGATAGCCGCCGAGCGCGATCGCCAGCGCGGCCAGCCGCGCGTCGTGCGGCGCATTGGCGAAGCGGTAGGTGCCGGCGGGCAGGAGCGTCGCCAGTGCGCCCGGCCGGAAGGTGTCCTTGAGCGGATCGTCGTCGGCTTCCAGCGCGAACAGCACGCCGGCCAGGCTGCCGTCGCCCGCCGGCAGCAGCAGATGGCGGCCCGCCTTCGGCTCGAAGCCCGCCGCCTCGGCAAAGGCGCGGGCGGGGGCGTCGAGCTGTGAACGGTGCTGCGGCCAGTTCGCCGCCGTTACGAAGGTGATCGGAACGGCCGGCGCGGCGCCGCGGGCGACAAAGGCTGGATGCATCGGAAAAGACCCCTGAACAAGCTCAGCTACCACGGCCCCTCCGGCCGGTGAAGGCGAGGGCGGAAATGCCCGGTTTTACGAGGTTAACCTCTCATTAGGGTTAACGCTTTATTGCTGGCGGGGATCGCAACCAGGCGGCTCCAACGGCGTGACGGCCATGACATCGCAGGCGGATTCCCAAATCGCTTCCACGCGCCGGCTCGCCTCGGTAGCGGTCGCGATCCTCATCGCAGCCGGCGGCGCCGGTTGCGGCACCCTCATGCCGGCCGCAATGACGACCGGATCGGTCGCGCCGGCCGCGCCCGGGGCGGCGAGCGATCCGCGCGAATCGTTGGCGACCTGGGAACAGCGCCACCGCGCCAATCCCAACGATGCGGTGGCTGCCGCCAACTACGCCCAGGCGCTGCGCGGCATCGGCCAGCGCGCCCAGGCGGTCGCGGTGCTGGAGCGGGCCACGATGCAAAATCCGTCCAACATGGAGCTCATCGGCGCCTACGGTCGCGCGCTCGCCGACGTCGGCAATCACGAGCAGGCGTTGGAGGTGCTCAACCGCGCCCACACGCCCGACCGGCCGGACTGGCGCATCCTCAATGTCCAGGGCGCCGTGCTCGATCAGCTCGGCCGGCACCAGGACGCCCAGCGCTACTACGCGACCGCGCTGCGGATCGCGCCGGAGGAGCCTTCGGTGCTGTCCAATCTCGGGCTGTCCTATGCGCTGGCGAAGAATTTGCCGGAGGCCGAGGCGACGCTCAAGCGCGCGGCCGGGCGCAATCCCGATCCGCGCGTGCGCGGCAACCTCGCGCTGGTGGTCGGGCTGCAGGGACGCTTTGCCGAGGCCGAAGAGATTGCGCGCGCCGACCTGCCGCCGGACCAGGCCGCCGCCAACGTCGCTTATCTCCGGCAGATGATCGCGCAGCAGAAAGCGGCGCAAGGGAAGAGCCAGCCCAAGCGCGGCGGAATTGGCGGGCCGGCGGTCGGTGTCGGCGGCAGTCCGGCGAGCTGACGTCATCTTCCGCGGGACGGGCGGATCATACGCACACGCTTCATCGTTCTCGCGAGACATATGCTCTCCGAGCTTTGCCAATTCCCCTCACCGCAAGATGAGGGAGCGGAGCGCCGACAGGCGCTCGGGTGCTTGCGAGGCACCCTTCGCGGGCCATAACGTAGGCCCGCAGGCGCGTGCGCAGCGCCTCGCGTCCAACCAGGACGCTCGCCTCTCGGCGCTCCACCGCGGGATTTTGGACTCCGGTCCGGCGCTGGGTGCAGCTTCTCGACTGCGAGCGCCATAGGCGTAGAAGACGCGTGTGCGCGCTTATCGCGTCCGCTCGTAGTGGCGGAGGGCGGGTTTCCGGAGCCTCCCGAGAATTGCGTGCAAGGCAACGCGCAGGACGCCGCATCCCGCCTGCCCATGCGATGCCTCGCGACGAGCACCCTTGAGCGAACGGGACGGCACGACCGTGCCAGAGAAAGAAGATTGTCAAGCAATCGCGGCGGCAATTGTTGATAGGCTGGTGATAGCGCCGCCGCTGCCGCGCGGCCTGCGTGCAACAAACGCAAGCGCCATCGCACGTTCCGATACCGTGCTGCTATGCGCAGAATTCGGCTGCCTGTGGATGCAGCAAGTCGGTCGCGAAGAGCCCTCGAACTACGACGTGCCAATCGATCGCAGCGCAACACTACTCCAATTGAGCACGCCACGATATCCGCGCATGGCCCAAAGCGGACATCGAAGCCAGCCCAATAGGCGGGTTTCCTACTGGACGGCACAAGGGGGCAGCGCGACAATCCTCGGGCATGTCGCGAACCGTGTCGCAACGAGAGTTTTCGCATCGCGCAATTGACATCCAACTCCCGTGCGCGGCGACGGCCCATACCCCGCGAACGCTCAAGCGTTAGAAGAGACGCGAAAAAAGTCTTAGGAGGTTCGGATGGACAGAAGACAAGTGCTCCTCAGTGCGGCGGCCGTCGTGACTGCTGGGACTTCGGCGCCCACGCCGACACGTGCGCAAACTTCCACCACCGCTGAAAAATCGTCGGAAGACTTATCGCGCCGCACCATCGAACGCCGCGCCGTGGAAGCAGCGATCTGGGGAATGCCGGCGGTATCGATGGCGGGCGTTCTAAAGAGCCTCGCGGGGATCACGACGCCGAAAATCTCGCAAAAGCTGATTTTCGGGTCTTGCCGCAGCAGCGACGACTGAGGGAGAGAGAGATAATGCAGCTCAACAATGCTGTGAAGCTTGCATCCCTTGCTCTTGCGCTGAGTGTCAGCTTGGCGAATGCGCAAACAAGCGAGGTGGCAAGATATCCCAGTGTGAACTACACCGATGCTTCGCCACACAAGTCGGCGTTTGCGCACGTCAACGGTGTCAGCCTCAATTATCTGGACTGGGGCGGCGAGGGACCGGCGCTTGTGATGATGCACGGGATCGGTGACGACCCGCACATCTTCGACGATCTAGCCTCGCTCCTGCGCGACCGCTTCCGATCATCGCCTACGCCCGCCGGGGCCATGGCCTTTCGGATGCGCCGCCGGGCTCCTTATGACGCGGAGACGCTCGCCGAGGATTTCCGGCAACTGGTCGACCACCTTGGCATCCAGCGGATGAGCGTGCTCGGCTGGTCGATGGGGGCCAATGAAGGCACCGCGTTCGCGGGCCAGTATCCCGAGCGCGTCGACAAGCTCATCTATTTGGATGGCGGCTATGACTGGTCCACGCCTGTCTTCTTCAAAGCATTCGGAGACATTCTCGCAGCGAACAGTCCGGGCGCTCCAGATGTGCGGTCACTTGACGCGCTTCGCACCTGGTATCACGCGGCATGGCTCGGAAAGGCCGTTCCATGGACGCCCGGGCTTGAAGCGTATATTCGCGACCTGGCGCAGCCCGATGCCGCCGGAACATTGCATCTGAAGCCCAACGATCAAGCGTCCGCAGCGGTTTTCGCCACGCTCGGCAACTGGAAGCGCGACTACACCAAGGTGCAGGCACCCACTCTCGCGCTCTATGCCGCTACTTTCTTTCCCCTGGATAGCTCGGACCCGGCTCTCGTACAGAAGCTGCGCGATTTCAATCAGAACATCATGGTGCCCTTCCGGCAAGCCAGCATGGAGCGCGTCCAGCGCGAGCTAAGAAACGTGACCGTGAAACAGATAGGCGACCGCAACCATATGTCGATCGGCCTGCAACAGCCGGATGTGGTCGCCGCGACGATCCGCGAATTTTTGCTGTCGCCACAGCGACGCTAAATTTGCCGGAAATGATTGCGGGCGAGGACCGCAGCCATGATCTGCCGTCATCGTGCACTGAGCCCGGCAGTGGGTCGGCGTGGCCAAATCAACCAATAATCTGGCAGGTAAAAACAAGACGCGGTGCCTCGTAGGCAATAAACACCGCCTGATTTTGCGTTTTCCAGCTGACGCCCCGTGGCTGGACTGTTCGGCAGAACGCAAGCCACTTTCCAGCGGGCATCGGTTTCAAGGATGCCCCCGCGTTGGACTGACGAGCTGGCTCGACCGATCCGCGATGCGGTCGCCAACCTGACTTTGCGCACGCGCTACGATGCACGGCGTTACGTTAGAAGCTTCCCAAGGAGCGAGGCTCAATGCTGCAATGGCACGTCGCAACAAAATTGCTGTTTGAGGGCGCTGACGCAGAAGGTCTGACCCACGCAATCGAATTGGCTCTCAAATATGAGGGACGCCTTGACGAAACGATGGGTGGATCGAAGAACTAGGACGCAGGTCCAAAAGTGACCCCGCGCGAGGAGCAACGGGGTCGCTGGAGAGTCACGCTGCCAGAAGGACGCCACCGCAGGCAGTAGCCTTTGATGGTCAAACTCACGCGTGAGTAATTGAAGGCGTGGACGGTTGGGCGCCACAGACCCCTGCCGATGTGACAGCTCCGGCCACCGGCGTCACCATGCATCCCGAATACGCCAAGGCGGTGGGCCGCATGGCCTATATCCTGGGGCTGGCCAATGGTCAACCAGATCAACCGCCGCGCCGCCATCACGCAGGCGCCCGAGCCCGGCCGGCTGAACGGCGTTCTGCCGGTCGCGCCGCGCGGCCAGATCGGGATGCTGAGCGACTACATCGACCCGGGCCAGAATTTCGTCACCTGTCCGAACCAGGATGTTGTCTACGGCCTCGGCTTCTTCTCGCTCGATGAAGAGCCGGTGGTGATCCAGGTGCCCGACTTCGGCGACCGCTTCTGGGTCTACGCAATGTATGACGCGCGCACCGACCAGTTCGCCGAGGTCGGCAAGCCTTACAATACCAAGCCGGGCTTCTACCTGATCGTCGGCCCGCAGTGGAAAGGCGAGAAACCCGCCGGCATCGAAGCGGTCATCCGCAGCTCGACCGCGCTGGCCAATGCGATACCGCGCGTGTTCATGGACGACACGCCGGAGGACCGGGCGGCGATACAGCCGGTGATCAACCAGATCGTCGCCTATCCGTTGAAGAACTTCGACGGGAAGGCGAAGACCAAGACTGGAGCAAGGCGCCGGCGATTCCCGGCGCCAAGTCCGAAGGCGGCGGCGAGACCGCATGGGTCGTGCCGGAAAAATTCTTCGATCAGTTGCCGGTGGTGCTGGAGACGGTGGCGCCGCTGCCCGGCGAGGAGGCGCTTTACGGTCAATTCCGCGTGCTGCTTGCCGAAGCCGCCAAGGATCCGGCCATCAAGCAGGCGTTGGTTCAGACGGCCATCGAAACCGAAAAACAGGTCATCGCGCCGTTCCTCCAGTGGAAACATAACGGTCGTTCGGCCGGCAACGGCTGGAATCGCTCGACCAACAATGCACAGTTCGGCACCGACTACTTCAACCGCACCGGCACGGCCAAATCGAACATGTTCGACAACAAGCCGACCGAGACGCAATATTTCTATACCGACGACGACTTAGCCGGCGCTTCGCTCGACGGCCGGAACGGCTATGAGATCACCTTCGCGCCGGGGCAAGAGCCGCCCGTCAACGGCTTCTGGTCGATGACGCTTTACAACGAGCACCACTTCTTTCACCCGAACGATCTGAAGCGTTACTCGCTTGGAACGAAGAACAGGGGCCTCGAAGAATGCCGACGGCTCGCTCACGCTCCATGTCGGCGCGAGATCGCCGGGCAAGGATAAGGAGAGCAATTGGGTTCCCGCGCCGAACGGCCGCTTCTCGCTCTACATCCGCGCCTACTGGGGCAAGCAGCCGATTCTGGACGGCTCCTGGCAGCCGCCGAGGATCGTGAAGGCGTAACGCGCGCTCATCCACAATGCTGCAACGGCGCGCCGACAGGCGCGCGGGTGCAGCGGCACCCTTCCAGTAATATAGGCCCGCGGGCGCATAGCGCGACGAAGGTTGCGCGTATTTCTCGACGTCGGGAGGGGGTCAGATCCGACCGGAAATGGTCGCTTATGGGCCGAAGCGGATACGGCCGCGGCCCCCATGCAATCCGGCTCTTTAAGAATTCATTTACCACCACGCGACTAGGCTTTTGACATTGCGGATGCAGAGATTCTTGCCAGGGGGCAACCGGCATGGGGCTCGTTCATGAGCGTGACCTGGATAGACAGGTGGCGCTATTCAGACGCAATCGCCCGTCTGCACAGGCAGAGGGCGCGTCGGTCCTCGACCTCGTCCATCAAGCCGCCGATCAGTTGCGGAACATAGAAGATCGCGCCGCTGCCGCGGAGGCGCGTGCACTGACCCTTGCCCGGCAGGCGGCCGACCAGTTGGAGTCGGCGGCATCGCAAATTCGGGAGCTGCAGTCGTTGCGACAAGCAGCCGAGGCCGAAGCCAGCGCTGCCAATACCCGCGCCAACGAAGCTGAGCAGATGCTGAGAGCCGCCCAATCGGAGATCGCCGCCTGGGAAAATCGGCTATCAACGACTGAGGAGCGCGCAAGAAACGCAGAGGCGCGGGTCATGGAAGCGGAGAAGATGCTGATAAGGGTCGAGGACGCGATCCGAAATCAGTTGCTTGCCAAGCGCCAAGCATTGGCTGCGGCGGCGTAGCAGGACCGCGCACCGCGCCATTAGCCGCTGCCGGATTCTCCAGGCCGCGCCGGCTCCCGCACCCTCACCAAGCCCAGCGCGACGGTCAGAAGGACCACAGCCCACACAATGCCGAGCGCGTACTCGATGCTGAGCCAGTGGAATATGGTTGCCAGGATGGCGGCAGGGATCGCGACTATCACCAAGGCGAATATAAGCCGATCCATGATGGTCTCCCCGAATGTTGACGGATCAACGGGATTCCCAGATGGCAGCAACTGACGTAAATCTTTGCGCCTTTTGCGGCCTTCTGCAAGGCGGCCGGGAGGTATAATCGCTGCCCATCGCTGGCAGCCGGACGGACGTGCAGCGACAAGCCGGGTTTTATTTCGAACGCCGCCAAGCCCAATCGTTGGTCCCGCCGCTTGTCGTGGCCGGGGTGGTGTATACGAGTTCATGCTCCGTGAGGGCGGTTATCACACGCTTGTTGTCGGTGCCGACCTGATTTGCATACGAGCTGCGCTCCACACGTATCGTAAAGCTCTTGTCCGCCTCGTTGACGGTGTACGAGCCAAAGTATGCGAATGTTCCGTGAGCGATCGCTTGATTTTCCTCGGGCGTTGTTTTGAGTCGGTTGCTGGACGCCAATTTCGGAACATCCGCAATCAAGATGAAATAGACGCCTCCCGCAGAATCGAAAACCATGACGCCTTTCGGATCGGTGCCGCCCACCGGATTTGTCGAAACGCTGTTTTTCGTTTTTCCAAGCCACGAAACGAAGTGCCACGTCCCGATGAGTTGATCTTTGAGCGGCTTCTGTTGTGACGAAGCGCTGGTAGGCGTCAATGCCATCGACAACGCCGCGAAAGCGGCGATCGCGCGTAAACGGCTCATCGTCTGCTCCTCCCATGCGAAACCCGTCGATCGTACTGATCCAGCGCCGGCGCCGGCCTGCGGGCAAAAGCGGCTAGCGGTAATTGATCTTAGTTCGTACGATGGATGTCAAACAACGGCGAGGCTGTCAGAAAACAGATGCGTGCAAGAAAAATCAGTCCACTCATACTGGCGCTGTCGCTGCTTCCGGCCATTGGGGACGACGCTTCGGCACAGGAGAGCCTCGCCGGCAAGACCGTGACAATCTATGTCGGCTTCGGGACGGGTGGTGGCTACGATCTTTACGCCCGGCTGCTGGCGCGCCACATGCCCCGCCATCTGCCCGGCACACCGAGCATGGTCGTATCCAACATGCCGGGCGCCGCGTCGGTGCGCGCCGCCAATTACGTTTATTCGGTCGCGCCTTCCGACGGCACCGCCCTGGGCATCGTCGCTCAGTCCATTGGCGAGGAACAGCTGCTGGGGACGCCAGGGGTGTCCTACGACGTGACCAAATTCAACTGGATCGGCCGCTTCGCGGCCAATGTCGAGGTCTCCTATGTCTGGCATACGTCGCCGATCAAGACGATCGAGGACCTCAAGACGACCGAGGCGAGCTTCGCCGGCACCGGCCCCTCATCGAGTACCTATCCGAGGCTGCTCAACAGCATCGCCGGGATGAAGTGGAAAGTCGTGCTCGGCTACAACACGAGCTCCGTTGCCCACATCGCGATGGAGCGCGGCGAAGTGGACGGCGCCACCAGCTCGCTGAACGCTCTCAAGACCACACTGGCTGACTGGCTATCCAAGAAGATGATCCGGGTGATCGTGCAATATGCGCCGACGCGCAGCCCCGAGTTGTCGGACGTCCCTGCCGTTGTCGAGTTCGGCAAGGAGCCGGAGGATATCGACGTTCTGAAATTCTACGCCAGTAGCGGCTTGGTTGGCCGGTCGGTCGTGGCGCCGCCCGGACTGCCGCCCGAACGGGTTAACATGCTGCGCAAGGCATTCGCCGACACGATCCGGGATCCCCAGTTCCTCGCCGAAATCAAGAAGATCAATCTCGATTTCGAGCCGATGATGGGTGTCGAGTTGCAGTCCCTGGTTGAGGGCTCGACGAAGATTTCGAGCGCAGTACTGGCGCGCGCCCGCGCGGCCCGTCCCAATTGAGCCGGCGTTACGGTCCCATCCGTTTGAGCTCGACGGCGGCGGCGATGCGGTGCGGAGTGCTCGTCCTGCATGTCCGCCCGGCGAAACGAATGCCGATCAGCGATCAATTCATCAGGTTCATATTGCTGACGCGGATGCCGGCCGGGCCCAGGATGACCACGAACAGCACCGGCAGGAAGAACAGGATCATCGGCACCGTCAGCTTGGGCGGCAGGCCGGCGGCCTTTTTCTCGGCTTCCATCATGCGCATGTCGCGGTTTTCCTGCGCCATGACGCGCAGCGTCTGTGCCAGCGGCGTGCCGTAGCGCTCCGCCTGCTGCAGCGCCATACAGACCGATTTCACGCCGTCCATGTTCGTGCGCTTGGCGAGGTTCTCATAGGCCTGCCTGCGATCCGGCAGGTAGGACAGTTCCGCGGTGGTCAACGTGAACTCCTCGGCGATCGCAATCGACTGCGAGCCAATCTCGGCCGCCACCTTCTTGAAGCCGGCTTCGATCGACATGCCGGATTCGACGCAGATCAGCAGCAGGTCGAGCGCGTCAGGGAACGCCCGCTTGATCGAGAGCTGGCGCTTGGCGATCTTGTTCTTGATGAACAAGACCGGCATCTTGATGCCGAAATAGGTCGCAGCCAGGCACATCCCGACCTTGATCTGCGTCGGCTGGCTCAGCTTAAGGACGAAAAACACGTAAAAGACCGAAACCAGCAGCATGATGATCGGCGTGATCAGCCGGAAGAACAGGAACGTCACGTAGGGCGCCTGGCCGCGATATCCCGCCTGCACCAGCAGCGCGCGCGCGTCCTCCTGGCCGAGCCACTTGTTCAAATTGAACCGCTCGACGATGGTCCGCATGTACTGCTTCGGCGACTTGCGCAGCGAAACCTTATCGCCGCGCGCCATCCGCTCGCGCTCGCGCTGGCGCATTTTCTCGCGTTCGATCGCGACCGCCTTCATGCGCTTCTCGAGCGAACCGCCCGCCAGCAGCGGCATTGCGAAGGTGAGCACGGTCGCAATCGCCGCGATGGCGGCGAAGACCATCGCCAGGACGCGGGTGTTGGTCAGGTTTTCGGCGATCAGCTGGAACATGGCGCCCGCACTAAAAATCGAAATTGATCATTTTGCGCATCACCATGACGCCCATCGCCATCCAGGCCGCGCTGGCGGCCAGCAACATGCGGCCCGTCGGATGGGTCCACAGCAGTTCGATGTATTGGGGACTGGTGATATAGACCAGGCCCATCACCGCCACCGGCAGGCAGGCGATGATCGACGCCGAAGCTTTCGCCTCCATCGACATTGCCTGGATCTTGGCTTTCATCTTTTTGCGATCGCGTAGCACGCGCGAGAGGTTGCCAAGCGCTTCCGACAGATTGCCGCCGGCCTTCTGCTGGATCGAGATGACGATCCCGAAGAAATTAGCCTCGGGAACCGGAATCCGCTCATAGAGCTTCGCGCAAGCTTCGCCGATCGGCATTCCGATCGACTGCGTTTCCATGATGGTCTGGAATTCGCCGCGTAGCGGCTCCGGCGATTCGACGGAGATGATCCGCATGCTGTCGATCAGCGGCAGGCCGGCCCTGATGCCGCGCACGATGGTGTCCACCGCGTCCGGAAACGCCGCGAGAAACTTGGCCTCACGCCGCTTCTTGAGGAATTTGAGCAGCCAGATCGGCATGCCGAAGCCGGCCGCGAACGCCACGCCAAGCGCCGCCAACGGGCCGGCGTCGATGAACAGGAACGACACAAAGGCGCCGACGCCCATCGCGGCGCTGATGAGAAAATACTGCCGCTTGGACCAGCTCAGTCCCGCCTGCGCGATCTTGACCTGCAAAGGCACGGACTTGTGCTGCCGCGCTTCAAGCTCCTTGAGCGTTCCCTCGACTTGCTCGCGCCGGGATTTCGGCTGATTGCGCGTCGTGCGCGCCGCCGCTACCGAGCCGGTCTTGGTCACCGTGTCCATGCGGCGTTCGGCGTGCCGTTCGCCGGACATCATCGGATAGATGAAGACCCACGCGGCGCCACCGATCGCGACGGCGACCAGGAAGAACACGGCCATTGACTGCATGTCCGCCGCTCCCTGCTCAGGTCCGCTCCGGCTCGGCGGCCTCGGCGGCGTCGAGCGCGGCTGCGAGCCGTTGCTCCTCGCCGTAGTAGCGCGCCCGGTCCCAGAACTTGGGCCGGCCGATTCCGGTCGAGCGATGCTTGCCGATGAGGTTGCCGTTGGCGTCTTCGCCGATGATGTCGTAGAGAAAAATATCCTGCGTGATGATGACGTCGCCTTCCATCCCGATCACCTCGGTGATGTGCGTGATGCGGCGCGAACCGTCGCGCAGACGGGCAGCCTGGACGACGACGTCGATCGAGCCGCTGATCATCTCGCGGATGGTGCGCGAGGGCAGCGAGTAGCCGCCCATCGTGATCATGGATTCGACACGCGACATGGCCTCGCGGGGCGAGTTGGCGTGCAGCGTGCCCATCGAGCCGTCGTGGCCGGTGTTCATGGCCTGCAGCAGGTCGAATGCCTCCGGTCCGCGCACCTCGCCGACGATGATGCGTTCGGGCCGCATACGCAGGCAGTTGCGCACCAGGTCGCGCATGGTGATCTGGCCTTCGCCCTCGAGGTTGGGCGGACGCGTCTCCAGGCGGACCGTGTGCGGCTGCTGGAGCTGCAATTCCGCCGCGTCCTCGCAGGTGATGATGCGCTCGTCGTTCTCGATGAATTGCGTGAGGCAATTGAGCAGCGTGGTCTTGCCGGAGCCGGTGCCGCCGGACACCAGCACGTTGACGCGGCATCGCCCAATGACCTTGAGAATTTCGGCGCCTTCGTGCGTGATGGTGCCGAACTTCACGAGCTGGTCGAGCGTGAGCTTGTCCTTCTTGAACTTTCGGATGGTGAGCGCGGGACCGTCGATCGCGAGCGGCGGCACGATGACGTTGACGCGCGAGCCGTCCGGCAAGCGCGCGTCGCAGATCGGCGAGGATTTGTCGACGCGGCGGCCGATCTGGCTGACGATGCGCTGGCAGATGTTCAGTAGCTGATGATTGTCGCGAAACCGGATGCCGGTCTTCTGGATCTTGCCCTTGACTTCGATGTAGGTCGTGCCGGAGCCGTTCACCATGATGTCGGCGATGTCGTCGCGCGCCAACAGCGGCTCGAGCGGCCCGTAGCCGAGCACGTCGTTGCAGATGTCGTCGAGCAGTTCCTCCTGCTCGGAGATCGACATCACGAGGTTCTTGATCGCGATGATCTCGTTGATGATGTCGCGGATTTCCTCGCGCGCGGAATCGGCGTCGAGCTTGGCGAGTTGCGCCAGATCGATCGCCTCGATCAGCGCGCCGAAGATCGCGCTCTTGGTCTCGTAGTAGTGGTCGGTGTGCCGCGAATCGACCGCCGTCGGCGCGAGCGGCGGGCCCGGCTCGTTCGGCATGCTGTTGCGCTTGCCCGGGGTCGGGGCGCTGACGATCGGCGCGCCAAGGCCGACCGATGGAATTGGCGAGCGGCCGCCTTCGACCACCCCGGCCGGTGTCGGCGCCGAGCGCGGGGCCGGCTCCGACGCCGGGACGGGCGCGGGCTGCAGCGACGGTTGCGGCGCGGCTGCCGGCGCTGACTCAAGCGCGGGCTTGACGTTGGTTTCAGAACGCTTTCCGAACACGTGACCTTACTCCAGGTACTCCGACTTGTTACGTTCGAGCATAACCTTGGTCCGAAAACCGGTTCCGGTTTTCGGGGTCATGCTCTACTCAGGCTCGTTTCAACAGCTTTCCCAGCAACGGCGAAAACAGGCTCGACTTCGATTTTTTGGTCTCCAAGCGGCCCGTCAGCATTTGCGCGAGCTGACGAAACGACTCGGCGGTGCGATGGCTGGCGGACAGTTCCGCGATCATCTGGCCGTTGTTGGCGGCGGCGCCGAACACCTGCGGCTCGAATGGGATGATCGCGACCGGCTGGTCGTCGAGCGCCTTCGCGAAATCGCCGGTGCTGATTTCGGGGCGCTTCGGAACGCCGACATTGTTGAGCAGGTAGAAGGGACGCCGGTCGTTCGGGCGCGACGCCTTGAGCAGGTCGAGCAAGTTCTTGGCATTGCGCAGGTTAGCGAGATCGGGGTTCGCGACGATCAGGATATCGTCGGCCGCCACCAGCGTGCGCCGAGTCCAGCCCGACCACTGGTGGGGAACGTCGAGCACGACGAACGGCATGGTCGCGCGCAGCGCATCGAAGATGCTGTCGAACGACTCGGCGGAGAAGTCATAGACCCGATCGAGCGTCGCCGGCGCCGCCAGCAGGCTCAGATGGTCGGTGCATTTCGAGAGCAGGCGGTCGACGAAATTGTTGTCGATGCGGTCGGGAGAAAACACCGCATCCGCGATGCCCTGCGGAGGATCCTGGTTGAAGTCGAGACCCGCGGTCCCGAAGCCAAGGTCGAGATCGGCGACCACCGTGTCGAGCGTCAGGTCGCGGGCAATCGCCCAGCCGATGTTGTGCGCGACCGTGGACGCTCCGACGCCGCCTTTGGCGCCGACGACCGCGATCAGCCGGCCCACCGGCTTGGCGTCCGGCGCCGAGAACAGCCCGCAGATCCCGCGAACCACGTCGATCGTACCGACCGGTGCGATCAGGTAGTCGCTGACGCCGCGTCGTGTCAGCTCGCGATAGAGCAGCACGTCGTTCTGCCGGCCGATGACGACCACGCGGGTGCCGGCGTCACAGACCTCGGCGAGCTGATCGAGCCCGGCAAGGATGTCGCCGCCGCGGCTCTCGGTCTCGATCACGATGACGTTGGGCGTGGACGAGCCGCTGTAGGCTTCGACCGCCGCGGTGATGCCGCCCATCTGGATTTTCAGATGCGCCTTGCCCAGTCGCCGATCCTCGCCGGCGGCCTGGACCGCCGCCGCGGTTTCGACGGTTTCGCAGAACGCCTGCACGGAGACGCGCGGCGCCGGCGCGATGTGCTCGTCGTCTGCGGATTGCGTAGCGTTGAGGGGTGCGTTTGTGGTCATTGTCCGACGTCGCTGATCCTGCCCTTACCGGAATCGGGATAAATGGTGGCGGAGCTTTCGCCGCGGTGATGCTTGTCGAGAACGGTGGTGCGGCGTCCGGTGTAGGACGGGATCTCGCTGCGCGGCTGCACCAGGTCGGACGGGTTGTCGACCATGGCGGCCATGTTGCGCTGGTTGGCGCATCCGAGATTGTAGTATTGCCGGTTCTCGAAGTGCTCGCGATCCATGGCCGGACCGAGATCGTACGGCCACAGGCCGCATGGGCCGACGTCGGCCATCACCTTCGGGTAGTGGAGACGCATCGTCACGAGCTTGCGCGGATCGCTCGAGGTGTGGGGACGCGTCGCCACCGCCTCGGGCGGAACGCCGGCGCCCGCAAGGATCGAACGGACCTCCTGCAAGGCCGCCGCGGAGCTTCTTTCATTGGGCGTGCCGGTCGGCACATCGATGAGGACGCCGCCGGTCGCCTCGCGCCGCCAGGCCTGCGCGAAGGCGAGCACGTCGGCGCGCTGGGTGCCGGTCAGATTGCCGCGCCGGTTGCCGATGAACAGGTCGACGGTGCGCGGCGCTTCCTTCATCACGATCGGATGGCGCTGACGGTAGTCATTCGGGATCGCGTCCAGCGTGGATTCGCGCGCCGTGTAGCAGCCGGCGAGAACCGCGGTCGCCGTGCCGAGCACAAGCGTGCGCAGCCCGGCGGCGACGATGCGCCTCGCGAGGTCGGATGAATTTGAGCTCATTGTCGTTCCCCCACGCTGCGGCGCTTAGTCGAGAATGAAGCCAACGTTGCCACGGTAGTTGCTTTGCTGAGCCTGCGGATCCTTCGGCTTCGGCACGCCATAGAGGCGGTTGAGCCGGCCCAGCAGGATCGTCTGCGGATCGCTTGCGTCGGCGTAGCCGTCGTCGGGCCGCGACAGGTTGCGCTGCGCGACCGCGCGGACGACGTACGGCGTGACGATCACCACCAGCTCGGTCTGCCGATTGACGAAGTCACGGCTCCGGAACAACTGGCCGAGCACCGGCAGCTGCATCAGGCCGGGAATGCCGTTGATCTGCTGCTTGGTCTGCTCCTGGATCATGCCCGCCATGGCGAGTGCGCCGCCGGACGGAATCTCGACCGTCGTCTCGGCCCGGCGCGTGCGGATCGAAGGAATGGTCAGCGTCGTGGTCTCGTTGATGCCGATCGACTGCGTCAGCGTGAGCTGGTTGTCGGTGGACAGCTCCGACACTTCGGTCATCACCTTGAGGCTGATGCGGCCCTCGCCCAGCACGATCGGCGTGAAGTTCAGGCCGACGCCGAATTTCTTCCACGAGATCTGATATTGGCAGTTCCGCGTGACCGGGTCGCAGGTGTAGCCCGACGGCACCGGGAATTCGCCGCCGGCCAGGAAGCTGGAGCTTTCGCCGGAGATGGCGGTCAGGTTCGGCTCGGCGAGCGTGCGGATGACGCCGGCGCGCTCCATCGCACGCAGGGTCGCGTTGATGGAGTTGAAGCGGGCGGTGATGGTGTTGGTGGAGACCAGCGGCGAACCGAGCACCGAGAACGGATTGGTGTTGTTGAAGGTCAGGACCGACGAACCGCCGCCGACCGCGCCGGAAAGATCGATGCCGAGCTGCTTGATGACGTCGCGCTGCACTTCCGCGACGGTGACCTTGAGCATGACCTGGTCGCGGCCTTGCACCGTGATGCCGTTCACGACCTTGCGGCCGTCGTCCACCAGGCGCGAGGCGATGTCGAAGGCGGTGTGCGCTTCGATCGGGCTCGGCGCGTTGCCTGACAGGACGACGCCCCCGCCCAGGCCTTCGACGCGGATATCAAGGTGCGGCAGCGCCTGCCGGATCGCGGCGCGAAGCCCGTTGAGGTCGCGGGTGACGGCGATATCGAACCCGGCGATCTGCTGGCCGCTCTGGTCGAAGAAGAACACGTTGGTCTGTCCGACCGTCGAGCCGATGATGTAGGCGCGCCGTGCCGTGCGGATCACCGCATTGGCAATCTTCGGATCGGCGACCAGCACGTCCTTCACGTCACGCGGCAAGTCGATGACGACCGACTTGCCGACTCCGAGCGGGACGAAGCGCGAGCCGGCGTCGCTCGCGGCCACCTGGATCACCTGCTGCTGCTGCTGATCCTGATCAGCCGCGGCCGCATGGCCACCGGCGGCGAGTCCGAACGCAATCAGCGTGGTTACAAGCAGCGCGGTGCGGATCAGCGGCATTTCGCCCATGTCAGGTCCCCTGTCTTGCCTTTTTACTTCGGCGTCGTCGTCGTGCTGACGCCGTAGCGAACGATACTGATGCCTGTGCGCCGCCCGCCGCGCTCTTCAGCGGGCGCTTCGGACGAATCGACAATGCTGCGAAGCGCCAGCGACAACTGGCCCATGGTGCGCGACATCACCAGCAATTCTGCTTGGCGTTGCGTGAGTTCAAGCGTTACGGTCTTGCCGATGACGGTGCGCTGACCGCCCTTTTCCTCGACGGTCTGGTCGATCGCGAGCACACGCACATTCGTCAGGATCGTCTCGCTGGTATGGACTTCGACCCCGGCGGCTTTTTCCGCTTCACGGTCTCGTCGAGACAGGATCACGTCGACGTGGTCATTCGGCAGGATGAAGCCGGCGGCGCTGGTTTCGGGTGTCACGTCGGTCGAGACCGCGCGCATGCCCGACGGCAGGATCGCGGCCATGTAGCCGGACCCCGCGCCCTTGATCAGCCGACTCTCGCGGATCGGTTCGCCGGCGAAGAACGGCGAGCGCGCGATCGAGCCTGCAAGCTGGTTGGCCGCGTCGGGCTTGTCGCTTCGGCGAATGAAGTTTGAATTTGCGGCGGCTGCCGGCCAGGTCTGCCAGCGCAGCTCGTTGCCACTGAGCGACTGGCCGAGCCCGATATCGCTTCCGGCCACCAGCACGTCGACGGTTTCGAGAGTAGCGACCGGAGCCTGCACGATCTGTGCAGGCCGTTCGGAGCGCCCGGCCAGCAGGGCGGCAATGCCGCCGGCGGCGAGCGCAATGAGCAAAACAACGATACGCGCGGGTTTCATACGCTTCACTTTCCACTATGACGCGGCGACTGACACTCGCCGACACTTGGACACGATGCCCCCACCCCGATAGGTGGTTTGCGCAGTCGGGATTTCAGCAGGTAAAGGTCAAAGCATGGTTAATGAGCGGTATCGAAGTGGAGTTAATAGCTGGTTGATCGCGCGCAGCCGTGAAATCCTCCGCGATGTGTGGTGCGCGCTCGAGCGATCGACCGGCGACGAAGCCGGGTCACGCAACCGACCGGAATTGGACGATGAGGGGCGCTGCCGCGTTCGCGCGGCGGCCGATCAGCCGGCGATCATCCGCATCCAGATCGTGTCCGGATAGACGGCGAGGGCGGCCGCTGCGAGCGCAATGCCGTAGGGCACGCCGGAGTCCTTGCGATGCAGGCGCTCCGCCCATTCCTGGCCCACCAGCAAGCGCGGTAGCGGCACGGCTCGGGCCTGGAGCAGCACCAGCGTCAGCAGGCCGCCGAGCAGCGATGCGTAGATCAGGTAGACCAGCAGATGGTCGAAGCCGAGCCATAGCGCCGTAGCGGCCGCGAGCTTGGCATCGCCGCCGCCGATCCAACCGGCCGCGAAGAAGCCGAAAGCCACGACCAGCACGAGGGCGGCGGCGCCGATATGGGTCAGGATGACTGCCGGGCTCATCCCGATGACCAGCGCCAGCGCGAAGAAACCGGCGATCAGGACCAGCGATATCCGGTTTGAGATCGTCATGGTCAGGAGGTCGCTGGAGGCTGCGAAAGCCATCAGCGCCGGGAACAACATCAGCCTGATTGCATCGGCCAGCATGACGGTACGAACTCGATGACGCGCCGCGGGGCGGCTTTGGACTGCGGCCGGAGCCTACGCCGCGGCTCCTTGAAGTTCGGTTAGCATGGCCGGGAAAGGCCGCGCCCGCCGAAGCGGACTTCGACGGGCGCAACTCAAACCTCAGCCGATGCACGTGTGGACGCAGACGGCACCGCTTACTTCAGCGCGGTGTCGACCTTGCCGAAGGTCTTGTCCAAGCTGGTACCGAGAGCAGTGACCACCGTGATGATCGCAACAGAAATACCAGCGGCAATCAGACCGTATTCAATGGCGGTCGCACCACTTTCGTTCCGAATAAAGCGCTTAATCGTCGACATTCAAAACTCCTCACTCTGGTTTGACACAACGTGCCCTGCACGGTTCGTTTGTACCTACAACGGTTGAAAGGACTGTGTGCCGAATGATTCAAATTTTATCAAATCGGCGGTTTGTCCTCGGATCCCCTATTTCAGCGCGGCCTGGACGTTATCGAAAGTCGCGTTCAGCTTGGTGCCCAGGCCCTGCACGACGGCGATGATCGCGACCGAAATGCCGGCGGCAATCAGGCCGTATTCGATGGCCGCCGCGCCCGTTTCGTCCCTCAGAAAGCGCGTCACCCGATCCTTCGTCGCCAGCTTCATAGGTCCCCACATGGCTGTCTGAGCGCGGTCCGGAGGCCGGTGTTTGCTGGATTGCCCGAAACCGTGAGGAAATCTACGGGTGGCGCTCTTGCGTCACGGTTAATATCGGTATTCCCGGTTCTGGATTTAAGAAGAATAGATGCTGTAGTTAATAACAACTTTATTGAAATGGCTGGTGGTTAACAAGATGTTTATTCTGATCTCAATAGGATATATCGCGTGTAGTCTTGAATAGTGACGGGCGGCGTCCAATGTAACCATCGGATTATTCGCTGAGATTGAAAAACAAGTCTTGGCCGTCGATGGAGTCTGCAGCGACGTGGGCTGCGGAATGCCGGCGCGGACTTGGCGCCGACTGTCCATCGGCTCCGGCAATGCAGCGTTCACAGCATCTTAACTGCACACGCCCGAAATGCTGCCGAGCTGTTCTCCTGAGGTCATGAGTCATGTTGGGTGAAGTCATTGCAGTCATCGAGAGCATCGGCGTGACTGTGATGAGGCTTGCGCCGGTCCTGCTGGTGCTCGGGGTCGTCTTTGCCGTGCTCAGCTACTTCTGGCCCTGCAATTCGGGCCGGCCGTGGTGGCGCAAGCGTGAGCTCGTCACCGATCTCGCCTATTGGTTCTTCATCCCCTTGCTCGCGCGCTATTTTCGTATCGGTCTCCTGGTGCTCGGCGCGGCCTGGCTGTTCGGCATCCACACATCCGAAGGACTGGTCGAATTCTACGACGACGGTCATGGGCCGCTCGCGCAATTGCCATTGTGGCTGCAGGCGGTGATCTTCCTCGTCGCGTCGGACTTCATGATGTACTGGATTCACCGCGGCTTCCACCGCCCCGCGATGTGGCGGTACCACGCGGTTCATCATTCCTCCGAAGACCTCGACTGGATCTCGGCGGCGCGATTTCATCCGGTCAATATCTTCCTGGGCAGCGTGTTCGCCGACGTCGTGCTGTTGCTGGCAGGCATTTCGCCGAACGTGCTGGTCTTCCTCGGACCGTTCACGATCGCGCATTCCGCCTTCGTGCACGCCAATCTCAATTGGACGCTCGGGCCATTCAAATACGTGCTCGCCGGTCCGGTGTTCCATCGCTGGCACCACACGGCTGCGGAGCGCGGCGGCGAGAAGAACTTCGCGTCCACGTTCCCGGTCTTGGACCTCTTGTTCGGCACCTACTACATGCCGAAGGATCAGGTCCCCGACGTCTATGGCGTTGCCGAGCCGATGCCGCAGAGCTTTGGCGCGCAGATGCTCTATCCGTTCCGTCGCTAGGTGGTCGCGGATGTCAAATCCCACTCCACTGGCGTGGTGGTATTTGCGGTTGATTCACCAATTTAGCGTCAACTCGGCCACTAGACCTGCCCGGTCGGCGGCCGCCTGTTGGCCGGCCGATGTGTTGAGGGTGCGGGGGAGTAAAATGCGTTTGTTCAATGTGCGTCTGCTTGCGTTCTGCTCGCTTGTTTTGGCTTTTGGCTCCGGGACCGCCCGGGCGGCCGACATTGAGATCTTCCTCGACCAGGCGAAGCTCATAAAACTGCCGGACCGGGCCTCGACCCTCGTCATCGGCAACCCCGTGATCGCCGACGCCGCCGTGCAGGCGGGGGGCTGGATGGTCATCACCGGCAAGGGCTACGGGGTCACCAACATCATCGCGCTGGATCGTAGCGGCGCCGTGCTGTTGGAAAAAACCGTCGAAGTTCAGGGCCCGCGGGATGTAGTGGTCGTCTATCGCGGGATTGAGCGCGTGACCTATAGCTGCACGCCGGACTGCGAGCGCCGGGTCACGCTCGGCGACAGCCAGGCCGCCTTCGAACTCGACGCCGGCCAGATCACCGCCCGCAACGGGCTTGCGGCGGGTGGCACGCGCTAGGCGTCTCTGCGGGGCCCGCGACCCGGGAACGGGCGTGACGCCGATATGGTTAGCGTCGTCTTGACGCAAGTTTCGCCTTTGTCTGCGATTACCACAATAATTCGCCAACACCTCTTTGCTATTGCTCAATCACCTGCAGAGCGAGACTGCAAAGATCGGGTGCTAGCGATGCTCCAGTTCATGAAGAAGCAACTCGCCACGCGACGCATGATGACGCTTCGTGCGATGCGCCGCCTTGCCCGCAAACAGGACGGTGCGGCCGCGGTCGAGTTCGGAATGGTGGCTGCGCCATTCCTTCTTCTCGTTTTCGCGATCATGGAAACGGCACTTGTCTTCTTTGCCGGCCAGACGCTCGAGACCGCGGTTGCGGATTCTTCGCGCCTGATCATGACCGGGCAGGCCCAGCAGCAAGGCTTCAATCAAGGCGCGTTCAAGAACGCGGTGTGTGCGCGGATTTACGGGCTGTTCGATTGCGTCAATGGCGTCAGCGTCGACGTCAAGACCTATGCCAACTTCAGCAACGTCGATCTGACGCCGCCGGTCGACGCGAACGGAAACTTCCAGAACAACCAGACCTATCAGCCCGGCGGGCCCGGCGACATCGTGGTGGTCCGGCTGTTCTACCAATGGCCGATCTACGTTGCGCTGCTGCAGAACATGTCGGGTCAAAAGCGGCTTCTGGTCGCGACCGCGGCATTCCGCAACGAGCCGTACGCTCCGCCGGCGCCCCCCGGCCCGTAACCGAAGCCCAGCAATCGAGTGCAGTGAAATCGAGTGCAGTGACATGAAAAATTTCGCATTCCTGGCTGATCTGTCCCGTCGGGTTTCGTCGCTGCGCCGCGACCAGCGCGGCGTGTCGGCGGTCGAATTCGCCATGCTGTTGCCGCTGATGATCACGCTCTATCTCGGCGCCGTCGAGATTTCGCAGGGCGTGGCGATCCAGCGAAAGGTCACGTTGACGGCCCGCACCGTCGCCGACCTCGCGTCGCAGGTCACCAGCATCAACAATGCCGATATGACCAACCTGCTGAATGCGGCGTCTTCCGTCGTCACGCCGTTCCCCATCGGTCAGCTCAAGGTCACGATCACGGCGGTGGATATCGACGCCAACGGCGCCGCCAAGGTTGCCTGGAGCGATACGCTCCACGGCACCGCACACGGCGTGAATTCGACCGTGCCGCTGCCGGCGGCGCTCAACGTGCCGAACTCGCAGTTGATCTGGAGCGAGGTGCACTACAACTACGTGCCGACCATCGGCTACGTCGTCACCGGCGCGCTCAACCTGTTCGACCAGATCTATATGCGTCCGCGGCTCTCGGACAAGGTCCAGCGCCCGAACACGTAGGTCTTACGGGATCGGCAGCGCCGTCGTCGCCTTGATCTTCTCCATGGCGAAGCGCGATGTGACGTTCTTGAGCGGCACCGACGCGATCAGCTTCTTGTAGAACGTGTCGTAGCCCTGAATGTCGGGCACCACGACCCGCAGCATGTAGTCGACGTCGCCGGCCATCCGGTAGAACTCCATGACCTCCGGCATCGCGCCGACCATGTCGGCGAATTTCGAGAGCCAGTCCTGCGAATGGTCGCCGGTCTCGATCGAGACGAAGACCGTAATCCCGAGCCCGATCTTGTCCTGATCGACCAGCGCGACGCGGCGCTGGATGACGCCGTCGGCCTCAAGCCGCTGGATGCGTTTCCAGCAAGGGGTCGACGACAGGCCGACCCGGCTGCCGATCTCCGCCACCGACAGCGATGCGTCCCCCTGCAGGAGGGCGAGGATCTTGCGGTCGGTGAGGTCCATCTTGGGAAGGCGTTCTTTGGAAGGGGTGTTCATCGATTGAGCCTATAAAGGAAAGTTATTTCTAAAACAGCGATAGAAATCTATCTATAGAGAATTTCTTACTATTTCAAGCGGGTGCCTTCCCCAGCAAGGCCTCCACCTCCGCCCGCTGCGGGGTGCCCGAAATACCCCCGAAACGGGTGCATTTCAGCGCCGCCGCCGCGGCGCCGAACCGCATGGCGGCGACCACGTCGCGGCCCTCGGCCAGCGCCAGGGCAAATCCGCCATGGAAGGAATTGCCGGCACCGAGGGTATCCACCGCCTCGACCGCGAACACCGGCAGCCGCCGTACGGCGCCGTCCTCAAGCCACAGCACGTCGTCCGGGCCGTTGGTGACCGCGAGGAAGCCGCGGATGCCGGCGGCGATGCCGGTGAGCGCGGCGCCGAGGTCGGCGGTGCCGGCGGTGGCCGTCAACGCCTCGGACGAGAAGATGAGATGCGAGGCGGTCGCGAACAGCGGATCGCCGGCCGTCGTCGCCTTGTCGACGTCGAGCACCACCGGAATGCCGCGTGCGGCCGCGGCGCGGCAGATCGGCAGCACGAAGGCCGGAAACCGGTTGTCGACCAGCAAAATGTCGATGCCGGCAACCAGCGCGGCCGCATCCGGCGGCGTGGCGCCGTCGAGGCCCTTGCCGTGCAGCGTCGCCACCATCTTCTCGCCGTCGCGATCGATGAAGATTCCGGACACCGAGATCGAGCCGCCCTCGACGCACAATACGCCCGACGGATCGACGCCGGTCTTCGCCAGCGCATCGAGGAAGCGGCGGCTGGCATCGTCGGTCCCGACCGGGCCGGAAAACCGGGCGCGCCCGCCAAGCCGCGCCACCGCGACCGCCGCATTGGCGGCGCAGCCGCCGGTGGTGGCGACGAGCTCTGAGGCGCGCATCTTGGTGCCGGGTGCGGGAAAACTCTCGACCTTGAACAGAAAATCTTCCACCGCGATGCCGGCGCAGAGCACCAACGGCGGAGATCTTGCTGCGTCAGGTGAAGTCAACGCCGTTCTCCACCCATTCGCGAATGATGTGGTAGGCGATGGCGACCGGCACCGGCGTGATCAATCCCTCGGGATGCTGGCGCGCCAGCATCGACGCCACTTCCTCGCGATCGAACCAGCGCGCGCCCTCGAGCTCGTTGTGATCGACGACGAGATCGTGCGACAGCGCCTGCGCGTGGCAGCCGATCATCAGCGACGACGGGAACGGCCAGGGCTGGGAGCGGAAATATTTTACTTGTCCGCAGACGATGCCGGCTTCCTCGTGGACTTCGCGCCGCACGGCTTCCTCGATGGTCTCGCCGGGCTCGACGAAGCCCGCAAGGCACGACCAGGAATTGGTGGCGAAGCGGCCGGAGCGGCCGAGGATGCAGCGCTCGCCGTCGATCGTCAGCATGATGACGACGGGGTCAGTGCGCGGAAAATGCTGCATCTTGCAACCCGGGCAGTCGCGCCGCCATCCGGCCTCGACCGGGCGGGTCTCGCCGCCGCAATTGGAGCAGAACCGCCGCCTTGAGTGCCATATCAGCAGCGACTTGCCTTCGGCCAGCGGCGGCAGATGTTGCCCGTCGACCATCCCGCGCACCGCGATGGTGCGCAGATCGGACACTTCGAATTCGTCGCGCGCCTTGAGTGCCTCCATCGCCGCCGGCTCGATCGCCAGCGCGAACCGCGGCACGCCGTTCATGAGTCCGAGGAAGACGGTCTGGGCAACGGCGCCAAGTGTCTGCGCCTCACCGCGCTCGAACAGCGGATCGAGGCCCGCCGCCGTCTTGCGCATCGCCACAAGCTCGCCGCCCACGACGTACCAGCGGGCCGCGGCGTCGGCTTCGAGCGCGCGCAACGCGTCGGCGTCGACGCGCTTCTCCGCCACGCGCTCGATGCGGCTTGCCGTATAGCCAAGCTGTGGCCAGGAACCGAGGTCGGGGCGAGGGGACATGCGCGACTGAATTTACTCCGCCGCTTCGCGCAACGGCCGCGGATGGATCTGGTCGTAGAGCTCGGGGCGCTGCCATTGCGGGCCGAGCAGGCCCTGCTTGGCGGCGCAACTGTCCGACGACCCCACCACGTCGCGCGTCGACCGCAGATAGCGCACGCGTGCGAGATCGATGTCCACCACCGTCATTCCGGCGGCCGTGCTCTCGAACATGATTTCCTCCGGCGCGGCCACCATCGCAAGCCCGCGCTCGCCATGGTCGAACAGGTTCTGCGTGGTCACGACCAGCGCGAGATTCTCGATGGCGCGCGCCCAGATCAGCGTGCGCCAGGTCGCCCACAGCGTCCCCTTGTCCTTGCCGGCCGGCATGAAAATCAGCTCCGCCCCGCGCAGCGCCAGCGCGCGCGTCACCTCCGGCACGTAGACCTCGCTGCACATGGCAAGGCCGACCTTGCCGTGGTCGGTGTCGAACACCGGGAATTCGTCGCCTGGCACGTATTGGAATTCCCAGGCGTTGCCGCCGGTATAGATCCACGGGCCGTTCGGATGGGTGCGGCGGTAGCGCGCCGGCGCGCGGCCATCGGGATAGGCCATACAGATGAGATTGTAGGCCGTCGCGGCCTTCTCATCGATCGGTTCGAGCGTGCCGAACACCACGTGCACGCCGTGCTGCTTGGCGGCCGCGACCATCGCGGCGGTGGGATCGAACGTCGCCGGCATCCGCCAGGGACCGGGATAGGTCTCCGGAAAGCACACGAAATGCGCGCCCTGGGCCGCCGCCGCGGCGACGGTCGTCACGGCGTCGGCGATATTGTTCTCGTCCGCCCCGGGACGGTGGGCGATGGGCTGCACGACGGCGATGCGGAAGGTCATGGCGTCCTCCTCGACGGCCGTCGCATGATCGTCCTTCGGCCACCCCCGTCAAGCCCGGACGCGGACGGGACGGCTCGGCGGTTGTCGCCAGGGACCTCTCGTGGCACCATCGAAATATCGAGCTTTTGTCACGTTTTGAGGCCCTATGCCGCGTCGGAAATTTGCCTGGGAATCCCTGTCCGACGAGCAGTTGCTCAAGCGCCGCCTCAGCAGTCTGAGGGTCACGGTCGAAGGCACCTGGCTCGAGGACTGCATGCGCAATCTCCACAGCGAAATGGAAGAGCGGGGCCTCCGGCTGCGCCCGCATGCCTGGATCTCCAGCGAGTGGTTCAGCCCGGACAACACGCCCGGGATCGCGATCCCCTTCTATCTCGCCCACCCCCGGCTGATGAAGCTCGAGAAGAAAATGATCCTCGACGTCGAGGGCGGCACCTGGTCCGAATGCATGGCCATTCTCCGCCACGAGGCCGGCCACACCGTGCAGCACGCCTACCAGCTGCACCGCCGCCGGCGCTGGCAGCAGCTGTTCGGACCGTCCTCGAAACGCTACCCGCGCTACTACCGGCCCAACCCGGCCAGCCGGCATTTCGTCCAGCACCTCCGGCTCTGGTATGCGCAGAGTCACCCGGACGAGGATTTCGCCGAGACGTTTGCCGTGTGGCTCAAGCCGCGCTCGAGCTGGCGGACGCGCTATGCCGGCTGGCCGGCGCTCAAGAAGCTGGAATATGTCGACGAGCTGATGGAGGAAATCGCGGGAAAGCGACCGTTGCTCACGGTCCGGGAGCGGGTCGATCCGCTGAACGAGCTTCGCGAAACGCTGGCCGAACACTACAGAAAGCGGCAGGCGCTCTACGCCTTCGACACCCCGAAGACCTACGACCGCGACCTTTACCGGCTGTTTTCCGCCGATCCGAGGCACCGACGGTCGCCGCCGGCTTCAATATTTATTAGGCGGCATCGTGCAAGGATCAGGAAGCTGGTTGCGAAGTGGACCGGTGAAAACCAGCTGACGCTCGATGCGGTGCTTGACGACATGATCACCCGCTGCCGCGAGCGCAATCTGCGTGCGGTCGGCTCGGAGCGGAAGCTGTTTACCGATTTTACCGTGTTGTTGACCGCGAAGACGATGCATGCGCTGTTCGGGCCATTGCGTCGCAAATGGATCGCGCTATGAAACGCCTGCGCGTCTTGGTGCTGGTGCACCCGGACTTGGTGCCCCCGGACTCCACCAAAGGGCACAGCGCGCAGGACATCAATGAATGGAAAACCGAATACGACGTCGTGAGCACGTTGCGTGCCGCGGGGCATGAGGTTCGTCCGCTCGGCGTGCAAGACGAGCTCAAGCCGATCCGCGACGAGATCGAGGGCTGGAAGCCCAACGTGGTGTACAACCTGCTGGAGCAGTTTCACGGCGAGGTCATCTACGACCACAACGTCGCAAGCTATCTCGAGCTGATGCGCGTTCCTTACACCGGCTGCAACCCGCGCGGCCTCATGCTGGCGCGCGGCAAGGACCTGTCCAAGACGCTCGTGCACTATCACCGGATTCCGATCCCGGCCTTCGCGGTGTTTCCGTTGCATCGCAAGGTGCGGCGGCCAAAGCGGCTTGCGCTGCCGCTCATCGTCAAGAGCCTGAGCGAGGACGCGTCCTGGGGCATCTCGCAAGCCTCCGTCGTCGACACCGACGAGAAGCTCGTCGAGCGCGTCGCCTTCATTCACGAGCGGATCGGCACCGCCGCCATCGCCGAGCAATTTATCGAGGGGCGTGAGCTCTATGTCGGCGTGCTGGGCAACGAGCGGCTGCGGGTGCTGCCGGTGTGGGAGCTGAAATTCGGCAGCATGACCGAAGGGTCGTGGGCCATCGCCACCGAGAAGGTCAAGCACGACCCTCGCTACCAGAAGCGCGTCGGCATTGCCGATGGGCCGGCCAAGGACCTTGCGCCGGAGCTATGCGCCCGGATCCAGCGCATGGCGAAGCGGGTGTACCGGACGCTGCAGCTCGATGGCTATGCGCGCGTCGACTTTCGCCTCTCGGCCGACGGCATTCCCTATTTCCTCGAAGTGAACCCCAATCCCGAGATCGCCGAGAGCCAGGAATTTGCGACCGCGGCCCGGCATGACGGCCTTGCCTATCCGGACCTGCTGCAGCGCATTCTGGCGCTTGGGATAAACCGGGCAGCCCTGGCCGCGGGTTGATGCAACGGACCTAGCTGAGCCACATCTTTTTTCGCAGCTCGTGGACGAAGCGATCGAGCTCGTATTTGTCGTGGTCGACCGGCGGCACCGCGCCCCAGACCGGCTTCGGCCAGGCGGCGTCACCCTGCCGCCGCGCGATCACGTGGACATGCAGTTGCGGCACGACGTTGCCGAGCGCCGCGATGTTGAGCTTCTCGCATTCGGTCACCGTCTTCAGCGCCCGCCCGGCGCGGGCGATCTCGGTCCACAATTGCGCCTGTTCCACCTCGTCGAGGTCGATGATCTCCGACACGCCGATCCGGCGCGGCACCAGCAGCAGCCACGGATAGTTGGCGTCGTTGATCACCAGCACCCGCGACAGCGGCAGGTCGCCGATATTGATGGTGTCCTTGGCAAGCTGCGGATGCAGTTGCCAGGTCGGATTGCTGTCGCCGAGCATGCGCGACTTAGACCAGTGCGCGGCGTTCAGATCAAGCTATCGTGCCGGCAGCTTCAGGATCCGGCGTGCGTCCGGCAACACGCCGTCGGCAATTGCGGCGTGCCCTTCCGCGGTCGGATGCATGGCGCCACCGTAGAATATGCTCATCAGGCCCCATCTCGCATCGTGAAGGTCGGTCGGGACGCCGGGGCCGCCGGCCGGATAGGTCATCGCCGTGAAGTAGGAATCGTTCACGGTCCTGATCCAGCGCGCCCGTTTGGCATAAGGCGCAAAACGCGACGCCTCGAGTCGGCAGACCAGTGGATCCTGCAGACCCTTTTCCCTTCCCTGGAAGCTGTCGCCGTCGACGAAGCATGTGTTGTCGAAGACTGGATCGTCATCGCTTCGCGCGCAGAAGCCATGGTTTCCGAATGTCGTGCGGAACGCGTCCACGTAGGTCATCCGTTCGCGTTTCGCGTCCGTGCACATCCCGCCATTGTCGCAGGTCACATAATTTCGCAGCGTCGGGATGAACTCCTTCTCGACGAACCGAACGGCTTCGTCGAGCTTCCGGCCGTCCATCCCGATCGCAGGGCTGGCGTCAAAGCCGCGCAACGTGCTCGGACACGCATCGCCTCCGTCATGCAGGCCCGGATTCGGATAGGTCGCGAACACCACGCGTTCCAGATCGCCGTCGGTGAACGTGAGCAGCGACCGACGCAGATGTTTGAATTGTTCTCCAAGCTGCTGCAGCTTCGACCGTGCGGTGTCGGGACGAACGATCAAGCTGCTGAGAAGCCCGCGTTCCCGCTCTCCTTCCCTGAGGACAATATCGGCGACCAGCCCGGAGAACCCGATATCGTTCGCGCCAATTGTCAGAAGAATAAGATCGGGGCGCCGGACCGGCGTGCGGTTCTTCTTGCTGACGCGGAGCAGGCGTGAGAGCTCCGAAATCTGGGCCGGCACCTTGGCGACCGCCTTCTGATTTTTGATCTTGGGGCGTTCGCGCGCTTTCTGCTCGCGAACCGTGACGTCGGGGATTTCCGCGCCGGTGCAGCCGAGCGGAACGAAAGTCACGCTGATCGCGGGATTCTCTATCGCGAGGGTCAGCGCCGCCCGCACCTGGTAGCTGTAGAGCGATCGATGACAAGGAGCGAACATCCAGCGCGCCGCGGCCGCGTCCCAGCGGTCCCGCTGATCGTTTTGCTCCCCCGGTACAAGGTTTTCGCAAGACGCATCGACCCCGGTGGCGCGAGCGCGTCCTGGTAGATAGAAAAGTCGCCTGCTGATAGGTCGTTGAAAGCAAAATCCGGTGTCGGCCAACTGGACCGGTTCCGACGGATTGCCCTCGCCGGACGCAATCGAATCGCCCATGCCCACGATGAGCACATCGCGTGCTTCGACCGTGGTCGTGGCTTCAAGCGTTGCGTTCGACGCGGTCCGGGCGACCACGGCGACCGGTATCGGGCTTTCCAACGCGACCCTTTGCTGGAACTGTTCGCGGCAACTGCGCGTGAACGGCTTTCCATCCTTCCCGATCGTCCATGTGCAATTGGCGTCGGCGAAGTCGGGCGGCAACGTGGCCCACAGCCTGATGCGGGCATCCTTGGGGGTAATGAAGTCCTCCCAGTCGCCGTCGCGCTGGCAGGGATCGATTACGCGGCCGGTCAATGCATCGACGCATAGCTGCCGTACTTGCCGGGCCCAACCATGCCCGGGCGTGTTCGGGATCATTCCCACGAGCGTGTGTTCCATGGCCAACACGCTCGCGCTGCCGCCTTTCTTGTATGCGTTGACCTGTTGCTCGAACGCGGCCTGGTCCGCAAACAGGCGGAATCGGTTGGCGACTTCCCACTCGATCTTGGCGGACTGAGCGGCGACGCGCTCGCCCCCGCCTACGAGCCAAAAGATCGCCATACCCAAGCAAAATGTCGCCTGCTGGAGCCGACGTGCCCGCATGTGTTTCCTCCCCGTTGCGATTTCTGGCTTTTTCAGCCCACAATTATAGGTTGAGCCCACGAAATGTGAAGGACCCGGCGGGGAGCCGTTCCAAAGGCGGGTCCCTGCTTGCGTCGGGCGGCTCGTCGGCCGATATAGAGGCCGGGAGGTTGGCGGTGGACGAGCCACTCGCCAACCGGGTCAGGTCCGGAAGGAAGCAGCCCTAACGAGCTCCGGTTCGGGTCGCTCGTCAGCCTCCCACCGAATTCATCCACGCTATTCCGACATGCGCGGGGTTTACCCGCGCATCCCTTTTTGTGGAAAATGAGGGCTGCGGCGGAGCACACCGACGAGATGAACGACGCCACCACCCCCGATCAAGGCAGCGGCTACCGCGTGCTGGCGCGCAAATACCGCCCGGCGACGTTTGACGACCTGATCGGCCAGGAAGCGATGGTGCGCACGATCTCGAACGCGTTCGAGGCCGGCCGCATCCCGCAGGCGTGGATCCTCACCGGCGTGCGCGGCGTCGGCAAAACCACGACCGCCCGCATCCTCGCCCGCGCGCTCAACTACGAGCTGCCGAATGGTTCGGTCAAAGGGCCGACCATTGCGATGCCGAAGCTCGGCGTGCAATGCCAGGCGATCATGGAGAGCCGTCATCTCGACGTCATCGAGATGGACGCGGCGTCCCACAACGGCGTCGACGACGTGCGCCAGATCAACGACGCGATCCGCTATGCGCCGGTGCAGGCGCGCTACAAGGTCTACATCCTCGACGAAGTGCACATGCTGTCGCCCGCCGCCTTCAACGCGCTGTTGAAGACGCTGGAGGAGCCGCCGCCGCACGCCAAGTTCATCTTCGCCACCACCGAGATCCGTAAAGTGCCGGTGACGGTGCTGTCGCGCTGCCAGCGTTTCGACCTGCGCCGCGTCGATGCCGACGTGCTGGTCAAGCATCTGCAGAGCATCGCCAAGAACGAGAAGATCAAGGTCGAGCCGGATGCGCTGGCTTTGATCGCGCGCGCAGCGGAGGGCTCCGTACGGGACTCGCTGTCGTTGTTCGACCAGGCGATCGCGCACGCCGCCGGCACGGTCCGCGGCGAGGACGTGCGGCAGATGCTCGGGCTCGCCGATCGCACCCGCACCATCGACTTGTTCGAGGCGGTCATGCGCGGCGACGCCGCCGGGGCGATGAAGGAGCTGCGCGCGCAATACGACATCGGCGCCGATCCCGCGGTGGCGCTGTCTGACTTGGCCGAATTCACGCATTTTGTCACGCGGGTCAAAGTTGTGCCGGCGGTCGCCGACGACGTGGCGTTCGCCGAATCCGAGCGCGTGCGCGGCCGCGGCTTTGCCGAGAAGCTGTCGATGCGCGTGCTCTCGCGCGCCTGGCAGATGCTGCTCAAGGGCATCACCGAGGTCGAGGAGTCGGGGCGGCCGCTGGCGGCGGCCGAGATGGTGCTGGTGCGGCTCGCCTATGCCGCTGATCTGCCGACGCCCGATGAAGTGATCCGTTCGCTCGACGGCAACGGCGCAGCGCCGGCGCCGCGCCCCGCCGGAAATGGCGGCGCGGCATCGTCCGCAACGTCCGCCTCCGCAACGCCGCGGTTCGAAGGCTCGCGCGGCAACGACGCGCCGCGCGGCGCGCCCCGCGCAGCGCTCGCGAGCGTGCAGCCGATGGGCGATCCCATGCCGGCTCCGGCGGAGGCGACGTCGGAGGTGCTGGCCGTCAGCAGCTTCGAGGGCCTGATCGCGCTGGCGGTCGAGAAGCGCGATCTCTCGGTCAAGGCCGCGCTCGAACGCGACGTGCGGCTGGTGCGCTGCGAGGACGGGCGGCTCGACGTCGCGCTCGAGCCGAGCGCCATGAAGACGCTGGTCAACGATCTCGCCAACAAGTTCACGAAATGGACCGGCCGGCGCTGGGTCGTCGTCGTGTCGCGGGAGCCGGCGCAGCCGACGGTGCGGTCGCAGCTCGATGCCCGCCAGGCCGAGCTCAAGACCGGCGTCCAGGCCGATCCGCTGGTGCAGGCGGTTATGTCGCGCTTCCCGGGGGCGAAGATCGTCGATGTCCGCGCGGCCGACCAGCCGGCGGCGCTGCCGTCCGGCGATCCCGACGACATGCCGATGGAACCACCGCCCGCCGACGACGATTCCTATGGTGCGAACTGGGTCCGCGACGACGATCCGGAGAATTAGTCGAGGAGTGCGATGGCCGATTTCCTGGGCCTGATGAAGCAGGCCGCCGAACTCAAGTCGAAGATGGAGGCGATGCAGACCGAGCTCGAGGCGAGCGAGGTCGAAGGCCTTTCCGGCGGCGGTCTTGTCACGGTGAAGCTCAACGGCAAGGGCGACCTCAAGGGCGTGCAGATCGACGAGACGCTGATCAAGCCGGGCGAGAAGGAGGTCCTCGAAGACCTGATCGTCGCCGCGCATGCCGATGCCCGGCGCAAGGTCGAGACCTTGATGAAGGACAAGATGCAGAGCGTCGCCGGCGGTCTGCCGCTGCCGCCGGGGATGAAGCTGTTCTGAGATGCCCACCGCCGTTGCCGGACCCGAGATCGAACGCCTGATCCAGCTCCTGGCGCGGCTGCCGGGGCTCGGCCCGCGCTCGGCGCGGCGCGCGGCGCTGTTCCTGATCAAGAAGCGCGAACAGATCATGGCGCCGCTCGCGGCCGCCGTGCAGACCGCGCTGGAGAAGATCGAGATCTGCAACACCTGCGGCAATGTCGACACGCAGAATCCCTGCACCGTCTGCCGCGACGTCAATCGCGATCCCGCGATCATCGTCGTGGTCGCCGACGTCGCCGATCTGTGGGCGCTGGAGCGCGCGCATGCCGTCAATGCGCGCTATCACGTGCTCGGCGGCACGCTGTCGCCGCTCGACGGCATCGGCCCGCAGGACCTCACCATCGACGCGCTGGTGAGCCGCGCCCACGATCCGGCGGTGAAGGAAATCATCCTTGCGCTCAACGCCACCGTCGACGGCCAGACCACGGCGCATTACATCACCGACCTCCTGCACGACGCCAACGTGGCGGTGACGCGCCTTGCCCACGGCGTTCCGGTCGGCGGCGAGCTCGACTATCTTGACGAGGGAACGCTGTCGGCGGCGATGCGGCAGCGCACGGCGATCTGAGAGACGGCGATGCTTGTTCGGTCGGTGGTTTCACTGACGGCCATTTTGAGCGCCACCGTTGCAGCTCATGCCGAAGCGATTTCGACGGCGCGTCTGCTGTTCGCGGACGTCTGGAAGCGCGCGGAGTGCAATCAGATCATGGATATGGCGCTCAACAATGCGCGCTATCACGAGCTCGGCGGCGGTTATTCGCTCGGCATGGTGCTGTGCTGGCTCGGCCGCAATTCGGAAACCCAGATTCTGTTTCTGGTCGCACCGAAGACCGGCGGCCGTCCGCAACTGCTGCGCTTCGAGGAATGGATCGACAAGAAATTTCATGCCCGCCGACGTGCTGTCGATCCCCGAATACAAACCCGAGACCAAGACGATCGTCAGCTATCGGCCCTACAGCAGCCGCGGCATTTGCGGCGCGGCCGGCGAATGGACCTGGACCGGCAGCGAATTCAGGATGACCGGCTACTGGGATAAGCCGGACTGCAACGACGAGAGCGAATTCGACCGCAGCGACCGTTTCCGGATATTTCCGCCGAAAAAATAGCGAGCGGCATCAATCGTCCGCGCGGACGACGCGCGCGGGCCCGAGCCCGGCAAAATGCCCGCGCTGTTGCAGCCAGGCGAGCAGGAACAGGCTCGGAATTGCGAGCAGCGAAGAGAACACAAAGAACATCGGCCAGCCGGTCGCTTCCGCGACGATGCCGGCGCCGGCCGACAGATAGGTGCGTCCGACGGCCGATAGCGCGGTCAGCAAGGCGAACTGGGTCGCGGTGTGCAGCGGGCTCTGGCACAGCGCCGAGAGGTAGGCGACGAAGATCACGGTGCCGATGGCGCCGGTGAAGATTCTCCGCGATGATTGCCGCGACCAGCACCCAATGATTGGTGCCGACCAAGGCGAGCCAGGTAAAGGCGAGGTTCGACATCATCTGCAGGATGGCGCCGATCCAGAGGCAGGTCACCATGTTGTAGCGCATCGCCAGCGCACCGCCGGCGAAGCCGCCGATGAGGCTGGCGGCGAGGCCGACGCCTTTCACGATGTTGGCGTAGTCGACGATCGAGAATCCGATCTTGATTACGAAGGCTGCCGTCATCACGCCGGCGAAGGCGTCGCAAAACTTGTAGAGCACGACGAACAGCAGCACGACGAACGCGGCGTCGCGGGTAAGGAAGTCGGCGAAGGCGTGGTAGGCGGCCTGCGCCACCCGCGCCACCGAGTTCTTTTCGCCGGCATGGGCTGTCTCGGCCACCGCCGATTGCGCCGGCTCGGTGGCGGCGATGGTGGCGACGATGCCGATCAGCACCAGCACGGCCATGCCCAGGAAGGCGAGCTTCCAGGCAACGGTGTTGGCGAAGCCGAACAGCTCGAAGACCGCGACCAGATAGAGTACGCCCACGGTCGACGCGAGCATGCCGATGCGATAGGCGGCGACGTAGGACGCCATGCCGGCGGCCTGCTCGTTCTTGTCGAGGCTCTCGACCCGGAAGGCGTCGATCACGATGTCCTGCGTCGCCGATGCGATGGCGACGAGCAGTCGCGCCGAACGCGACGTGCCACGGCGACACGGCGGGATCGCAGAAGGCAAGGAACACGATCGTCGCCATCAGCAGGAGCTGCGAGAACACCAGCCAGCCGCGGCGGCGGCCGAGCAGGCGCGAGAGGATCGGGATGTCGATGGCGTCGACGATCGGCGCCCACAGGAACTTCAGCGTGTAGGGCGTGCCGACCAGCGCGAAGAAGCCGATGGTCTTGAGATCGACGCCGCTCTGGGTGCTCCATATCTGCAACGTCGATCCGGTCAGCGCCAGCGGCAGCCCGGACGAGAAGCCGAGGAACATCACGATCAGCACGCGCGGGCGCAGATAGACCGCGATGGTGTCGAGATAGGAGACGGCAGCGGGGGCGGGCGCTGGCGTGTGGAACTCTGAGGCGTGGCGGTCATGTGCGCTCTCATAGCATCGGATCCGGGCGGCGCGGCCCCTGGGAAGTTATTCCCCCACCTGCAGCTTGCGCGGGATCGGCGCCGGGATGACGTTGTCGGCCGGCAGATCGGTATCGTCGTCGAACTCGACCTCCCGGATGCGCGTCCCTCTCTTCTCCACCTTTTCGGCCGAAATGAGGATTTGCCGCAGATCCTCGCCGGCCTGGCCGTGGTGCTGCTGGAGGCGCAGCACGCGCTCTTGCAGCCGCTTGATGTCGTCCATCAGGTGGCCGACCTCGGCGTGGATCTTGTCGGCGGCCTCGCGCATGCGCGCGTCCTTCTGGATCTGCTGCACGACGTTGATCGCGAGCATCAACAGCGACGGCGACACGATCATGACCTTGGAGCGGTATGCCTTCTGCACCACGTCGTCGAAGCTGTCGTAGAGCTCGGCATAGACCGACTCCGACGGCACGAACATCATCGCCAGATCCTGGGTCTCGCCGGGGATCAGATATTTCGTCGCGATGTCGCCGACATGCCTGCCGATGTCGGCGCGCAGCCGCGCCGCCGCAAGCTTGCGCTCGTCATCGCTTTTCGCGTCGCGGAAGGCGTTCACCGCTTCGAGCGGGAATTTTGCGTCGATCACCAGCGGACGCTGGTCGGGCAGGAAGATCACGCAGTCCGGCCGGCTGCGGTTCGAGAGCGTAAACTGGAACTCGTAGCAGCCCTTCGGCAGGCCATCCTGGATGATCACTTCCATGCGGCCCTGGCCGAAGGCGCCGCGGCTCTGCTTGTTCGAGAGCACGCTTTGCAGCGACGTCACCTGCGAGGCGAGCTCGGTGATGTTCTTCTGCGCGCCGTCGATCACCGCGAGCCGCGAGTGAAGCTGCTGCAGGTGGTCGGTGGTGTTCTTGGTCGAGGTTTGCAGCGTTTCGCCGACGCGCGCGGTCACGGCGTCGAGCCGCTGGTTCATCGACTCCTGAAGCTGCCCTTGACTCGATTGCAGCCAGGTTCCCATCGCGTCGAGGCGGCCATGAATTTGCGCCAGCCCCAGCTCGGTCGCGCGGTCGAGCTCGGCCATCCGCTGCGCGGCGGCCTCGGCATCGTCGCGGCGCATCTTGCGGATGGCGGCAATGATGATCGCGCCCAGGCCCGCAAGGGCGCCCACGGCCACCAGCGCCGCGCCGGCCAGGATGAAAGGATCGTCGGTCATGGACACTACCCTACAGCGATTCGCAGCATAGGAACAAAAAGTGAACGAAATATCAAGGGCGTCAGAGGGTTAGCCGCCAGGCCCGGCGGGGGCGTGCGGCCGCACTCGCAATTGACCGATTTCGGCCGACCGCTTACATCGCGCGCATGGCGCTGCGCGAAATCCTCATCATCCCCGACAAGCGGCTGCGGCTCGTCTCCGAACCGGTCAAGAAGATCGACGCGGAGGTGAAGAAGCTGGTCGAGGACATGTTCGAGACCATGTACGACGCGCCCGGCATCGGGCTGGCGGCGATCCAGGTCGGCGTGCCCAAGCGCATCGTCACCGTGGACCTCTCGAAGAAGGACGAAGACAAGGAGCAGCGCGTCCTGATCAATCCGCAGGTCGTGTGGTCGTCCGACGAGAGGAAAGTGCACGAGGAAGGCTGCCTCTCGATCCCGGAATTCTACGAGGAGGTGGAGCGGCCGGCGCAGGTGCGGGTGAAATATCTCGACCTTGCCGGCAAGGAGCAGGAGATCGAGGCGAACGGGCTGTTGGCGACGTGCTTGCAGCACGAGATCGACCACATCAACGGCGTGCTGTTCATCGACCACATCTCCAAGCTCAAGCGTGACCGCATCACCAAGAAATTCACCAAGGCCGCGAAGCGCGCAGTGGAGGGTTGAGTGCCCCTCCGCCTCATCTTCATGGGCACGCCCGATTTCGCGGTGCCGACGCTGGCGGAGATCGTCGGGCGCGGCCATGACGTCGTCGCCGTCTACACCCGGGCGGCGAAGCCCGCCGGCCGCCGCGGCCTGGAATTGCAGCCGACGCCGGTCGAGCGCGAGGCGCGCCGCTTCGGCCTTCCGGTGCTCACGCCGGCGACGCTGCGTACGCCGGAGGCGCAGGATGCGTTCCGCGCGCACCGCGCCGATGCCGCCGTGGTGGTCGCCTACGGGCTGATCCTGCCGAAACCGATTCTCGACGCGGTGCCGCTCGGCTGCATTCAACCTGCACGCCTCGCTGTTGCCGCGCTGGCGCGGCGCGGCGCCGATCCATCGCGCGATCATGGCGGGCGACGCCGAGACCGGCGTGATGGTGATGAAGATGGAGGAGGGGCTCGACACGGGCCCCATCGCCATGGCCGATCGCGTGACCATCGCGCCCGACATCACTGCCGGCGATCTGCATGACGAACTGGCGCGGCGCGGCGCCGACCTGATGGTGCGGGCGCTCGGCGCGCTCGAACGTGGCACACTCACGCTGACGCCTCAGCCGGACGCCGGCGTGGAATACGCGGCCAAGATCTCCAAGGATGAGACCCGCATCGACTGGTCGAAGCCGTGGCGGCAGGTGCACGACCATATCCGCGGCCTGTCGCCGTTTCCCGGCGCCTGGTTCGAAATAGCGGGCGAGGCGGGCAAGCCGGTGCGGGTGAAGGTGCTGCGCACCACCAGAGGCGAGGGCAGCGGCACGCCCGGCACCGCGCTCGACGCCAAGCTCACCATCGCCTGCGGCGATGGCGCCGTGCGCATCCTCCAGCTTCAGCGCGCCGGCGCAAAGGCGATGACGGCGGAGGAATTCTTGCGCGGCACGCCGCTGCCCGCCGGGACGCGGCTGTCGTGAGCTTCACGACCCGGCCGGAAGCGGCGGCGGATGCGGATGCAGTCCACACATTGCTCGTACATGCTTTCGGAACCCCGGCCGAGGCCGATCTGGTCGATCAACTCCGCCGCAATGGCGATCTGCTGCTGGCGCTGGTCGCCACTGATGCCGCGCACGCCATCGTCGGCCATGTCGCGTTCTCGCGGTTGCACGTCGAAAGCGCAGGAGGCGAATGGCCGGCCGTGGGCCTTGCGCCGCTGGCGGTCGCGGAGCCGCACCGCCGCCGCGGCATCGGCGCCGCGCTGGTGCGCGCGGGCCTCGATCATCTCCGTGCGCGCGGCGAAACGCTGATGTTCGTGATGGGCAATCCCGCCTACTACACGCGCTTCGGATTTGCGCTCGCGACGGCGCAGTCCTTCACCTGCGTCTATGCCGGGCCGTATTTCTTGGCGCTGCAATGGGGAGAGACCGCGCCGCGCGCCGGCACGCTCCGCTATCCCGCGGCCTTCGGCGATCTCGGTTGAGCCGCTACTTCGGTGCGGGTGCGCGCCTTTGCGTGACGCTACTTTGGCGGCGGCAGGACCTTCATCACGAACGACGTCGGTTTTTCGGTCGGCCCGAACGGGCCCGGCACCTTGTTCGTCACCGGCGGGATGCTCTTAAGATAGAGCGCGATCGCCATCGCATCGTCCTTGGTGAGCTGCGCCAGCGCCTTCCACGGCATGATCGGCGCGAGGATGCGCTTGTCGGGACGCACGCCGGTCTGCAGCGCGGCCACGATCTCCACGGCCGACCAGTTGCCGAGGCCGGTCTCCTTGTCGGGCGTCAGGTTCGGTCCGTGGAACACGCCGAGCCCGGGAATCTCGAACCCGACTTCCGAGCCGCCGAGATAGCGCTTCTCGTCCGGCTTGCCGAAGAAATACCCGGGCGTGTGACAATCGGTGCAGCCGCCGAACGTCGCGAGATACTTGCCGCGGGCGACCTGATCCTGCGCTCGCGCGCTGGACGCCGTCCACGCCGCCAGCGCTGCTGCTGTTAGACATACGATCGGGAACTTTCCTGTTGGCATACGACCTCCTTTCGTCCATGCAACAACCCATGCGCAACGGGCTCTGTTCCGGCCCGCTAACAATTTCACCACCGCGATGATACGACCGCAACCATGCCCCGCTACAAGCTCACGATCGAATACGACGGCACGCCCTTTGTCGGCTGGCAGATCCAGGCCGCCGCCTTGTCGGTGCAGGGCGTGCTGACCGAAGCGGTCTCCACGTTCGCCGGCGAGCGCGTCACCGTGAGCGGCGCCGGCCGGACCGATGCCGGCGTGCATGCGCTCGGGCAGGTGGCTCACATCGATCTGTCGAAGGAGTGGGACACCGACACCGTGCGCGACGCGCTCACCGCGCATTTGCGGCCGCATCCGGTGGCGGTGGTCGCGGCCGAGCGCGTGCCGGAGGATTTCGATGCACGCTTCTCGGCGGTGCAGCGGCACTACCTCTATCTCATCGTCAATCGCCGTCCCGATCTGACGCTGGAACGTGGCCGCGCCTGGCGGGTGGGCAAACCGCTCGACGCGCGGGCCATGCACGCCGCCGCCGTGCGGCTGGTCGGCAAGCACGACTTCTCGACCTTCCGCGACTCCGAGTGCCAGGCCAAGTCGCCGGTGAAGACGCTCGATCGGCTCGACGTGCATCGCGACGGCGACAATGTGAGCATCGAGGCTTCGGCCCGCTCGTTCCTGCATTCGCAGGTCCGCTCCATGGTCGGCTCGCTGGTCGCGGTCGGCGACGGGCGCTGGTCGGGCGCTGATCTCTCCGCCGCGCTGGCCGCGCGCGACCGCACCGCCTGCGCGCCGGTCGCGCCCCCGGAGGGCCTTTATCTGGTTCGCGTGGACTATTAGACCGCGTTTCGCGCCCCGCCGGTTGATGCGATCCATCAGGCTGCAGGCAGCCGTTTGCCCGACAAGGCTCCCGGGAGGATCGCATATGCTTTCGCGCCGCGCCTTTCTTGCGTCGTCTTTTTTCACGGCCGTTGCTTCGTCCGCCCACGCCCAGAATTTTCCGGGCGCGCTGATCCGCATCGTGGTGCCGGCGGCGCCCGGCGGCGGCACCGATATCCTCGCGCGCGCCATGAGCCAGCAGCTTCAGACCATGTGGGGCCAGACCGTCATCATCGAGAACCGCGCCGGCGCCGCCGGGCTGATCGGCACGCGCACCGTGATCACCGCGGCGGGCGACGGCCACACGCTGCTGATGGGCGCGACCAGCGCCATCATGGCGCTCGCGCTCAACACGCCGTCGCCGTTCGAGATTTCGCGCGACCTCGCGTCGGTCACGCTGGTGTCGGCGCCGCCCTATATCCTGGTGACGCATCCCTCGGTGCCGGCGAAGAACGCCGCCGAGCTGATCGCCTACGCCAAGGCCAATCCGGGCAAGCTCAACTACGGTTCGTCCGGTACCGGCGCGGCGTCGCATCTCTCGGGCGCACTGTTTGCGCAAATGGCCGGCATCGACATGCTGCACGTGCCTTATCGCGGCATGGGACCGGCGGTGCCGGACCTGCTCGGCGGGCGCATCCAAATGATCTTCGCGCCCGCGGTCACGGTGACGCCGCACATCGCGTCCGGCGCGTTGCGGATGATCGGGACCACGGGCGCCACGCGCTCGTCGCTGTTCCCGGACTATCCGACCATCGCGGAGTCGGGGCTACCCAAATACGACTTGCTCGGATGGTTCGGCATGTTCGCGCCGGCGACCACGCCAGCGGCGTTGGTGGAGCGGATCAGCGCCGACATGCGCAAGGTTCTGGTTTCCGACGATCTGAAGAAGCGGCTGGCCGAGCAAGGCGCCGAGCCTCAGCCTTCGACGCCGGATGAGTTCAAAGCGTTCGTGAACAACGACATCCGCAAGTGGATCGACCTCGCCAACACCGCCGGGATCAAGCTCGGCGGGTAAATCGCTGTCGCTGCGGGCGTTGCTTACTTGGCGGCGAGCGGCGGGTTCTGCTTGATCGGTACGAAACGCGGGTTCTGCGCCGGGGCATCCTTGCCGGGCTGATTGACCAGGGTCCTTATCCGCGTGAGGAATATTTCGGCCAACATTGCACTACTCCCTCATATGTCATCGTAGCGACATCAATAGCTAAGGGTGCGATGTGCATGTGTGATGCATTTCACAGGTGGACGAAGATTTCTTCTCGCTCAGCGCCGGCATGCGCTTCGACAGCCAAGTTGCTGGAATGCAGCGGCAGCCACGTGCCATAGTGAAGCCTTGGGCTCTCCGCGCTGAAAGGTGCCATATGACCGCAACCATGCGTGCCGTCCTCGCGACAATCGCTGCCGCCTTTTTTTTGGTCCAAGGACACCTCGCGTTGGCGCAGCCCTTCCGTACCCAAGCGCGCGAAACGCCGAAGTTCGAGGTCGAGCCGTCCTGGGCGAAGTTGCCGAGCAAGTGGGTGTGGGGCCAGGTTTCCAGCGTCTCGATCGATGAACAAGGCAACGCCTGGATCCTGCAGCGCCCGAGCTCCGTGCGCGCCGATCAGAAGGCCATGGCGGCGCCGCCGGTGCTGGTGTTCGACGAGGCCGGCAATTTCCTTCGGGGGTGGGGCGGTCCGGGCGCAGGCTATGACTGGCCCGAGATCGAGCACGGCATCTACGCCGACCCGAAAGGCTTCATATGGCTCGGCGGCAACGGACCAACGGACCACCACCTGGTGAAGTTCACCAAGGACGGCAAGTTTGTGATGCAGATCGGCCGCAAGGGCCAGAGCAAGGGCAACAAGGACACCGAGAACGTCAGGCAGGCCGCGGACACGTTCGTGCACTCTCCGACCAACGAGCTGTTCGTCGCCGACGGCTACGGCAACCGGCGCATCGTGGTGTTCGACGCGGACACCGGCGCGTTCAAGCGGATGTGGGGCGCGTTCGGCAACGAGCCGCTGGACAAGGTGCCGCCGCCGCCGAAGGTCCCCGAGGACCAGCGCATTCCCGACATGGAAGCAACCGGTCCCGGGCCCGACCAGTTCATCACGCCGGTGCACGCCGTCCGGGTCTCGAAGGACGGGCTGGTCTATGTCTCCGATCGGGGTGGCAAGCGCGTGCAGGTGTTCACGCTGGAAGGCAAGTTCGTGAACCAGGTCTTCATCGACCGATACTGCGAGGTGCCGCATTGCGGCAACGGGCAAACCGTCGCCAGCACCGCCTTCTCGCACGACCCCGAGCAGCGCTTCCTGTATGTCGCATCCCGAAGTCCCGCGCGCGTCTGGGTGCTCGATCGCAAAACGCTCGAACCGCTCAACTCCTTCGGACGGCCGGGCGTGGCGCCGGGAGAGTTCTACGTCATGCACCACATGAACGTGGATGCGAAAGGCAACCTCTACGTCACCGAGGTTCAGGACGGCAAACGGATCCAGAAGTTCGCGTTCAAGGGCTATTCGACGCCGCCAGGCCGGTAGTTCGACCGGCGGATTCTCCAAAAGCAAGCCAGTCCTAGTACTTCAGTCTGCCCCGCGGGCCGAAAGGCGATGCGCTCGTTTTTCGCGATTACCCGCGTTTCCCCGGGCACTCCAGCGCTACCTGAGCGTGCAGTCTTAAGACGTCCGCACGATTTTGCACATCCCTGTCTTGGGCGACCATGCACTCCTGTCGATCGTTTGGCTCTCTCGCAAAACACTGAACTTCAGAGTGGCAACAAGAAAGCGGAGGCTCCTGTGAAAATCCTAGTCGTGGACGATCATACTTTGATCCGCGAGGCCCTGCGCGGCGTCGTTGCGGATCTGGAAAGCAACGCAACTCTATTTGAAGCCTCCGACGGGCGACAAGCGATGCACCTGATCGCTGAACATTCCGACGTCTGTCTCGTGCTGCTCGACCTGAACCTCCCGGACCGCGACGGATTTTCGGTCTTAAGCGAATTGCGTGAGCGCCACCCCGAGATTGCTGTCGTGATCCTCTCAGGCGCGCCGAATTGCGACAGCGTGGTGAAGGCACTGGACCTGGGAGCGGCGGGCTTCATTCCAAAGACGGGCCAGCGCGAAGTGATGATGAGCGCTTTGCAGCTTGTTCTTGCCGGCGGAATCTACATTCCCCGGGAAATTCTCGGACACGAACAAGGTTTTCAAGATCTTCGGACGGCGACGCAGTCGCCGGTCGCACCCGCCGATCTCGGGCTTACTGAACGGCAAATAGAGGTGTTGGCGCTGATCATGCAAGGCAAGAGCAACAAAGCAATCTGCCGCGTGCTCAGCTTGGCCGAGCCGACCGTCAAGAATCATGTGACGGCCATCTTCAGAGCGCTGAAGGTGACTAACCGGACGGAGGCCGCCATTGCAGCCTGCAAGTTTGGCTGGAACACTCCGCCGGAAAGAACGCTGGGTGCGGCGTTTCAACTGCCGCACGCAGCCCTTGCGAAAGCCGCCGAGTAGCCAGGGGCCAGCGCCAGTCGGTGACATCGTTGCAGGGGGCGTCACTCCGCCTTGATGCCCGCCGCCTTGATGATCGGCCACCACTTCTCGATCTCGGCCTTCTGATATGCGGCAAGCCCCTCGGGTGTCTGCTGGTCGCGCGGCGGGATTGCCTGATGCATGGCGGCGAGCCGCTTCTGCACCGCCGGATCGGCCAGCGTCTCGACCACAGCGGCATGGACCTTGGCGAGGATTTCCTTCGGCACGCCGCGCGGCATCCACAGCCCGTGCCAGAACGAGATGTACATGCCCGACATGCCGGCCTCGTCGACGGTCGGGATGTCGGGTGCGCCCGGCAGCCGCTCCTTGGCGGTGACGGCGAACGCCTTGAGCCGGCCGGCCTGCGCCTGCGCCACCGCTTCCGCGACCTGGATGATCATCAGGTCGACCTGGTTGGCGACGAGATCCTGCATCGCCGGCCCGCCGCCGCGATAGGGCACGAGATTGAGCTTCGTGCCGGTCGCATTGGCGAAATAGACCGCGCTGACATGCGACGGGCTGCCGGCGCCGACGGTCGCGACCGACGCCTTGTCCGGATTGGCCTTGAGCCAGGCGATCAGCTCCTTGAGGTCGTTCACCGGCATGCGCGAGCGCGCGGCGATGACCTGCGGATTGGCGGCGATCATCGAGACCGGCTCGAGGTCCTTCAGTAGGTCGTAGTTCAGCGTCAGCGCGGCGCCGTTCATCACATGCGAGCCGAGCTGGCCGAGATTGATCGTGTAGCCGTCGGGCGCCGCGCGCACCACGCGGCCGACGCCGATCGAGCCGCCGGCGCCGCCGACGTTCTCGATGATCACGGGCTGGCCGAGCGCCGCGCGCAGCCGGTCATTCAGGATGCGTGCGATGGCGTCGGTCGCCCCGCCGGGCGGGAACGGCACGATCATGGTGATCGGCCGCGCGGGATAGGTTTGCGCGACGGCGGCGCTGCTAGTTGCGAGCGACGCGGCCAACACGGCCGCGGCGGCGACGGTCATCACAAACTTCCTTGGCAACGTTTTGCTCCATGGCTTGCGGTTTTTCTAAGCCTATGGGGTAAGCAGCCCGTGAGCAACGACGTCAGTCACCCTTGATATTCGCGGCCTTGATGATCGGCCGGCGCCGACCTGCGCGCAACGCGAATAGCCGCTTATCAGGGAGCCGGGCCGTAGCGGTTCGGTCCGGCGGTGCCGCGCAGGACGCCAAGCTCGATAATCGCCCAGATCAGACCCACGAACGACAGCACGAACAGGATCGATGCCGCCACCAAGACCCGGGTCGTCCAGAAATAGATGGCGGCGATGAAGAATCCCAACGGCGCGATCCCGTAGATCAGATACCACCAGGCGGACTTGTCGCGGTCATGCAGCCGTTTGATGGTGACTGCGGAGTGCATCCAGAATCCGGTCCCGACGATGAACACGAACGCCACATAGCGTCCGATGTCGCCGGTGCCGGCGGTCACGTCATCGGCGATGCCGGAGAAGAAGCCGGTGATGGCGATGAACGCCAGAAATCCGAGCAAACAATGCAGGCGGCCGATCCGGCCGTCATAGCCGAACAGAAAATTGATGAAGGTGCCGAAACGGCTTCTCGCGGGGGTCTCGGTCAAACGGCCATTCCTCGGGCGAGCGGGGCCTACACAGAATCAATCACGCGACGGCGCGGCATCTTACCACGACTCCTGGCCGCGAGGGCCGGTGCGCACCGCTGGAATAGATGCCATCATCGGCACAAATGAGCCATCGCAAACCGGCTCGTTTGCTTCTTGGGGAGGACGACATGATCTCACGGCGTGCATTCCTGGGCTCGACGGCCTTTGCGGGGGCCGCCGCGTTGGCCCCCTTGCCGGCGCGGGCGCAGGCCTATCCGAACAATATCGTGCGCATCATCGTGCCGTTCCCGCCGGGCGGGGCGACCGACGTACTCGGCCGCGTGGTCGCGCACCACTTGCAGGGGCTCTGGGGGCAGACCGTGGTGACCGAGTACAAGCCCGGCGCGTCAGGGTTGCTCGGCGCGCGCCAGGTCATCACCTCGCCGGCCGACGGCTACACGCTGATGCTGGCGTCCACCGGCGCCGTCCTGTCGGTGGCGGCGAGCCAGGGCATCGAGCCCGCGAACTACGAGGTCACGAAAGAGCTCTCGCCGATCTCGCTGGTGGCGGCGCCGTCATACATTCTGGTGGTCAATCCGTCGGTGCCGGTGAAGAACGCCGCCGACATCATCGCCTATGCCAAGGCCAACCCCGGCAAGCTGACCTACGGCTCGTCGGGCGTCGGCACCGCGTCGCATCTTTCCGGTGCGTTGTTCGGCCAGATGGCGGGCGTCAACCTGCTGCACGTACCTTATCGCGGCACCGGCCCGGCGGTGAACGACCTGCTCGGCGGACAGATCAACATGCTGTTCTCGCCGCCGCAGGTTGTCACGCAGCATATCGCGGTCGGCAAGCTTCGCATGATCGGCACCACCGGCGCGGAACGCTCGGAGCTGTTCCCGGATTTTCCGACCATCGCGGCCACCGGCCTGCCGAACTACTCGTCAGTCGGCTGGTTCGGATTGTTCGCACCGGCCAAGACGCCGGCCGCGATCGTGAGCAAGATCAGCGCCGACACCGCAAAGGTGCTCGCGCTTGACGACGCCAAGAAGCGGCTGATCGAGGCCGGCGCGGAGCCGGCGCCGAATGCGCCCGACGTGTTCACGAAGTTCGTCAACCAGGACATCGCCAAGTGGCTCGATCTCGGCCAGAAGGCGAATATCAAGCTGAGCCCTTGAAGGTGTCGGCGTATCCGAAATACCACTCAAGGATCCGCCGATACACCGCCGTGAGCTGCACGAGGTCGCCGACCGGCGTACGCTCGTCGACCTGATGCATGGTCCGCCCGACCAGGCCAAACTCGATCACCGGGCAGTAATTCTTGATGAAGCGCGCGTCGGAGGTGCCGCCGGAGGTGGACAGCGCCGGCGTGCGCCCGGTTACGTCCGCAATAGCGCCGACGACCAGATCGGTGAACGGTCCGGGCGGCGCCAGGAACGCATCCGCGTTCGACGGCTCCCACTCGATGTGCCAGCGGATGTGGCTGCGCGCAGTGTTTTGTGCGCGCAGCTCGATCAGCGCGCGCAGCGACTCCTGGGTGTAGTTGTCGTTGAAGCGCACATTGAAGCGCGCGCGCGCCGCGGCCGGGATCAGGTTCACGACCGGGTTGCCGATGTCGATCGACGTGAATTCGAGATTGGAGGGGCCGAAATGCGCCGAGCCGTTGTCGAGCGGCTCGTACATCAGCGCGCCCATCAGCGCGACCAGCCCGCGCACCGGATTGTCGGCGCGCTCGGGATAGGCGACGTGGCCCTGCTTGCCGGTCACCACCAGCGTGCCGTTCTGCGAGCCGCGCCGGCCGACCTTGACCATGTCGCCGAGCGCATCCGTGTTCGTGGGCTCGCCGAGGATGCAATGATCGAACCGTTCGCCACGGTCGGCCGCCCACCGCAGGAGCTTGACGGTGCCGTTGACCGCGATGCCTTCCTCGTCGCCGGTGATCAGGAACGAGATCGATCCCGGAAGCGGCCCTGCGGCAAGGTGGTCGAGCGTGGCCGCCACCGCGCACGCGATCGCGCCCTTCATGTCGACTGCGCCGCGGCCATAGAGCGTGTCGCCGACGACCTCACCCGCGAACGGAGGCTTCGACCAGGCGGCGTCATCGCCGGCCGGCACCACGTCGGTATGACCGGCGAACATGAGGTGCGGCGCACCGGTGCCGATGCGGGCGTAGAGGTTCTCGACCGGTGCGGTGCCGGGCTCCGAGAACGTGACCCGGTGGACGGCGAAGCCCGCGGACTTGAGAACGTTTTCAAGCACGGACAGCGCGCCGCCCTCGGCCGGTGTCACCGAGGGGCAGCGCAGCAGGTCGCGGGCCAAGGCAACGGCGTCGGTGGCGGGCGCGTTCATGCCCCGCCAATAGGGCAGGGCCGAACGTCCGTCAACGCGGGCGCGGCGCTGCGCAATGGTCCGCGCAGCGCCTCCGGGGTGATGCTCCGTCCGGCTCTAGACTTTGCCTTCGAGCGGGTCCGGGCCGTACTGATTGGGGCCGACCGTGCCGCGCAGGCAGCCGAACCAGATCAGCGCCCAGATGGCCAGGATCAACCACAGCAGGCTCAAAATGGCCCCGGTGGTGCCTATGCGAGCGAGTGTGGTCGCGTCGAGATCACCCGCTGCGAGGGCCAGCAAGACATCCATGCCGGCAATGACGAAAAAGAGGATGAGGAGGACAACCGGCCCGAGAACGAACAAAACGAGCCAGGCGCCGGTCCGGTTGAGGTCATGCAACCGTTTGGCGCCGGCGGCCAAGGCGATCCAAATCTGCGGAATGACGGCGGCGAGCGTTACGAGGTTGCCAACAGTTTCGCCAACGACGGCCGCTATGATCGCAGCGACCACGCCGATGATGACATAAATAAGAACCGCCAGCCACCACTTGGCGCGATTGATCCGCCCGCTGAAACCGAACAGGAGATTACCCCAGTTGATATCCGACATTTTGATTCTCCCCAGCTTCCGATTCCCAAGCTTAGGACTTCGATGGCTTGCGGTAAAGCTCGCGAGTTCGATCGACGAATCGCAAGTCCGGCACGACAAGTTTGGTGATCAGCCAGTGAGTGCAAACGGGTCGGGACCGTATCGGTTGACGCCCGTGGTGCCGCGCAGCAAGCCGAGCTCGACCAGCGCCCATACAAAGATCGCCACGCCTGCCAGCGCGAGCCCGATGCCAAATCCACCGATCGTCTCACCGGTCACATACAGAACGCCGGGCGCGACATAGAACAAGATGAGCCACCAGCCCGACCTGTTGCGGTCGTGCAGGCGCTTCACGCCGACCGCCAAGGCGATCCAGAGCGGCGGTATGTGGGTGGCCAGCAGCACGAACAAATAGAGGCTCAATCCTGCCAGTCCATTGCCGAAGGAGGGAGAACTGAAAGCGGCCAGAAGGGTGGCAAGAAACGCGACGAACAACATCGGAACGAGCGCGAGCATCGCCATCCAGTAGCCAAAGCGGATCAGGCGGCCGCGAAATGAAAAGAGCCACTGGCTTGTGGTCATGGCTGGCCCCTCCAAGGGCCAGCCTCTCAGACGGACAGTTCAAACAATTTCCCGCCGCACGGCCAGCCCGTTGCGAGGCCGGCTATCGAGCGTCAAGCGGATCGGGGCCGTAGCGGTTCGGCCCGGCGGTGCCGCGGCGGAATCCGAAATCGACGAGCAGAATGAGAGCCATGATGCCGAGCGGGACGACGAGCACGTAGAACAGCGTGTTCGGGCTTTCCGGCCCGCCGACCAAGTCAAGGAGCGTCAGCAGGCTGACAATGATGGAGCCGGCGATAAGAATGCCGGGGACCCAGGTCGGCACGTTGCGGTCGTGGCCGCGCTTGGCGAATACCGCGAAATTCGGATAGGCGAGGATCAAGCTGCCGATCGAGCTCCAGCGATCGCCGATCGTGAAATGCGCGATCAGCTCCGGCACCGCCAAGCACAGGAGCGCGATCCAGAACGGCTGCCGGTTGATGCGGCCATCGATGCTGGTGAAGAGATAGGCCCAGTTCATCGTCGTCCGCCTCGTCGTCCGTGTCGTCAATCCCGCAACAGTTCGTTGATCGACGTCTTGGAGCGCGTCTTCTCGTCGACGCGCTTGACGATCACCGCGCAATAGAGGCTCGGCCCGCCGCTCTTGCCCGGCAACGATCCCGGCACCACGACCGAATAGGGCGGCACCTCGCCCTGGTGGATCGCGCCGGTCTCGCGGTCGACGATGCGCGTCGAGGCGCCAAGGTATACGCCCATGGAGAGGACCGAGCCTTCGCGCAAGATGACGCCCTCGGCGACTTCCGAGCGCGCGCCGACGAAGCAGTTGTCCTCGATGATGACGGGGCCGGCCTGCAGCGGCTCCAGCACGCCGCCGATGCCGGCGCCGCCGGAGATGTGACAGTTTTTGCCGACTTGCGCGCAGGAGCCGACGGTCGCCCAGGTGTCGATCATGGTGCCGGAATCGACATAGGCGCCGATATTGACGAAGGAAGGCATCAGCACGACGCCGGGCGCGACGTAGGCCGAGCGCCGCACCACGCAGTTCGGCACCGCGCGGAAGCCGGCCTCGCGGAAGCGCGCGTCGTCCCAGCCTTCGAACTTGGAGGCGACCTTGTCCCACCACACCGACTGGCCGGGGCCGCCGCCGACAATGCTCATGTCGTTGAGCCGGAACGACAGCAGCACCGCCTTCTTGAGCCACTGATTGACCGACCAGTTGCCGTTGTCGCCCTTGACCGCGACGCGCACCGCGCCGCGGTCGAGCAGGTCGAGCGCGGTCTCCACGGCGTCGCGCACCGGTCCCTTGGTCGACGGGCTGATGCCGTCGCGCTTTTCGAATGCGTCGTCGATGGTCTTGGCAAGTTCGGCGTGCGACATGGGTTTCCTCGGGCGCTTGGGAGCGCGTTTTGTCGAGGGAAGGGCGGGGGATGTCAAGGCGGCCGGGCTTGCGTGTGCACCTGTGCGGGCCGCCGGCTCATGGTCTCAGGGGTCGGTCGCCGCCGGTCCCGGGACCGCGCGCTCGAAGCTCAAATCGATCAGGTAGCGATCGATGAGCCGCCAGCCATAGTCGCTCATCAGCTTTGTGACCTTGTCGGCGTGCTCGTCCCCGCGCGCCTCGATCTGAGCGTAGCCGCCGTTCCGGCGCAACAGACGCTCGGCACCGGCAAGGACTTCCATTTCGTAGTCCTCCACGTCGATCTTGATCAGGATGCTGCTGCCCTGGATGTCGAGTCTCGTCGTCCAGCGTGACGACATCCACGGTATATTCGTCGAGGCCCGTCCCGTTGAGCTTTGACCACCCGGCATTGTCCTCCGGGCCCGGCGTCAGAGACGCCGTGCCGCGCCGGTCGCCAACGGCGCAGCCACGCGCTTGCGCAATACCGGCGAGCGCGTTGCGTTCGATGTTCTCCGCGAGCCGCGCATAGTTCCTGCGATCCGGCTCATAGGACACGACGCGAGACACGATCCCGCCTTTTCCGAGGATGCAGGAGTAGACGCCGACATTCGCGCCCACGTCGATGAACACCTTGGGCTGATATTCCCGGGCCGCCGCGAGCATCATCGTGAGCTCGCGCCATTCATAACGGTTCATCGCGATATCGTCGTTGATCGCCTCGCCCGGGTACACGCTGAATTCCGCGCCAAGATAGCGGCAGGTGATCGGACGTTTGTCCCGCCCCAGCAGGCGTGCGAGCCAGCAGACCACAAGCAGGCGGCGCTTGAGTGCGGAGCTTCTGAGCTTGTCGAAAAACGGACGACGGTGCGGAACAGGGACTACCATTGGTACCAAAAGGGTCGGTGGCGAGGCGTCATTGCATCGACGTTCTATCTGATCGGACCTTTTGGCGAAACCGACCTCTCTGCTCAACCGATTTGGCGGCACGGCAAGATGCGATAGAGTCCAACCGGTCGGTGGAGGATGGCATGACCGGAATCATATTCGCCCTGATGGCGCTTCTCGCCGTCGATCCGGCGCTCGCGCACCACGCCATGGGCGGTACGACGCCGACGAGCTTTTCGGATGGCCTGCTCTCGGGGCTCGGGCATCCGGTCATCGGGCTGGACCATCTGGCGGCCGTCATCGCGGTGGGATGTCTGGCGGCGATGCAGCCGAAAGGCGCGCTGCTCGCAACCGGTTATGTGATCGCGACCATGGTCGGGGCGGCTGCGCATATTGGCGAGGCGACGGTGCCGAATGCGGAGCTCTTCGTCGCGCTGTCGGTCGTCGCGCTCGGGCTGATCGTATTCCGCAAGCATCCGCTGCGCCGCGACCTCACGCTTGCGCTGTTCGCGGCGGCCGGATTGATCAACGGCTATGCGCTCGGCGAGGCGATCGCGGGCGCCGAGCGCACGCCGATCCTCGCCTATTTCATCGGGCTTGCCGCGATCCAGACCGCCATTGCGCTCGCGGTGATGTTTGGCGTGCGCCTGCTGACGGGCCGCACGCAGCTGCAGCTCCTGGCCATGCGGGTGATCGGCGCGTTCGCCGTCGGCGCCGGTGCCGCGATCGTCCTGCAGCGCTACGCGACGGGCGCGTGACCCTCAGCCGCCGTTCAACCGCTTTCGCAGCAGCCGGTTGAATTCGTCCGGCGCTTCGTACTGCACCCAGTGTCCGGCGCCGGGAATGACGTCGAAGCCCGCGCCCGGCTGGAATTGCTGGAGCTTCTCCCGCCGCTCATCGAGATAAGGCCCGGCGGTGGCGTCATGCTCGCCCCAGATGCTGGCGAGCCGGCCCTTGAATTCCGGCAGGGTCTTCGAGAGATCGCCGGTCGGGTTGATGTGCTTGCCGCGCACCCGCGAGCGCTCGGCATTGTGGTGCTGCATGTAGACGGCATCTTCGCCGATCGACGCCGGATTGTGCACCATCAGGATGCCGAGGTTGATGCGATGCGCTTCGCGCTTCTCGTCGTCGGTCGGCAGCCGCCGCCACGATCTCATCGGCGCCATCACGCCGCGCCGGGCCGTGGTGCCGACCGCGCCGACCAGCACCAGGCAGGTGAGCCGCTCGCCCGCGAGCTTTGCCACGTAACCGGAAATCAGCCCGCCCATGGAAAAGGCGGCGACGGCGAAGCGGCGGTCCGGCCCGAGGATCGCGTCGATACCGGCGACCAGCACGGCGGCGACCTTCTCCACGTCGGTCGGCATTTCGGGGGGCGCGGATTCGCCGGAGCCCGGAATATCCGGCACCAGCAGCATGTAGTCGCGCGACAGATCTTCGATGTTGCGCATCCAATGCATCCAGCTTCCGGTGCCGCCGTGCAGCAGCACCAGTGGCTCACCGCGGCCCCAGATTTGCCAGACGAGGTCGCCGTCGCCCACCGGGGTGGTGCGTCGGGTCGAAGCTTTGTCGAGGGTATCGATGAGGGCGGGGCGTGCGTTTGTTTCTGTGGTCATGACTTATAATAGGTCGAGGCATCGGCTGCGAGCGAGGACCGCAACGGAACGCGGGACGCGTCATAGCCGTAGAGCCAGTCGGGGTTGGTTTCTTTGCGCATCCAGGTGTTGGCGCTGGAGCCGGCCTGGACCATCGTCGCGCGCGGCTTGCGCGCCTGCTCGTAGAGACGGAACGCGCCGTCGAGCGTGTCGGCCTGATCGATCGCGCGCGCCAGCACGGCGGCGTCCTCCAGCGCCATCGCCGCGCCGGACGCCATATAGGGCGTCATCGGATGGCAAGCATCCCCAAGCAAGACCACGCTCCCTTTCGACCACGTCGGCAGCGGGTCGCGCTCGTAGATGCCCCATTTGTGCACCTCCGGCGCGGCCGCGAGCACGCGCTGCACCTCGGAATGGAAGCTCGCGAACGCCGCGCGCATCTCGGCGAGATCGCCCTTCATCGACCAGGACTCTTTGGTCATCCAGTCGGCCTTTTCCGGCTGGCTGGTGGTGAAATAGACCTCGTCGCGCTTGGCGGTGACGAAATAGATCACGATGTGGCGGTCCTTGCCCCACCACTTCGTGCGCGAAAGCCCGATATCGACGCCGCGCAGCAGCGCCACCGGAAACGTGGTGCGGTAGGCGAGCCGTCCGGTGAAGCGCGCCTGCTCGGGCCCGGCGACATGGTCGCGGATCGGCGAGTGCACGCCGTCGGCGCCGATGACGGTATCGGCTTCGACCTCGGTGCCGTCGGCAAAGGTGAGTTCGACGCGCGCGCCGCGCTCGCGGATTTGCGTGAGCTTCTTGCCGAGCCGGATGTTTCCCGCCGGCACGACCGAGGCCAGCGCGTCATGCAGGTCGCCGCGATGCATCGTCAGGTAGGGCGCGCCGTAGCGCGCCTCGACCTCGCGGCCGAGCGGGTGGTCGTTGGTGACCTTGCCGGAGAGGGCGTCGCGATTGAGCGAGCTCTCCGGCGCGAAAGCGGCCGCGCGCGTGCGCTCCTCGATGCCGAGCCAGCGATGGATTTTCACCGCGTTGGGGCTCTGCTGGATGCCGGCGCCGACCCGGGCGAATGCGTCGGCCTGCTCGTAGACCACCGGCTCGATGAAAAACTTGCGCAGCGCCGCCGCGACGGCGAGGCCGCCGATGCCCGCACCCACGATCGCGACGGAGAGCTTCTGCTGGTTGCGCATAAGTCTTTCTTAGCGCGTCGCCGCGATGGATTCCAGGAATCCGACCAGGTTGTCGGTGACGTGGTCGACGTGGGGCTCGTCGCGGCCTTCGAGCTCCCAGTCCTCGCGGAACACCTCGCGGGTGTTCTCCGGCACCACCAGCACCGTGGTCATGCCGAGCCGGTGCGGCACCGCGAGGTTGCGCGCGAGATCCTCGAACATCGCCGCCCGTTCAGGATTGACGCCATGCGCCTTGAGGAAACGGTCATAGACCAGCGGCGACGGCTTCGGTTCGAGCTCGCCCGCGACGATGTCGAACACATCTTCGAAGTGGCGGTCGAGCTGCAGCCGCGCCAGCACCGCGTCGGCATGGCTGCGCGTGCCGTTCGTGAGGATGAGCTTGCGGCCGGACAGCCGTTCGATGGCGACACCGAGCGGCGGGTTCGGCTCCAGCGGCGAGTGATCGACCTGATGCACGAAATCAAGGAAGTCGTCGGGCTTCATGCCGTGCTCGGTCATCAGGCCGCGCATCGAGGTGCCGTAGCGCTTGTAGTAGTCCTTCTGCAGCCGGAACGCTTCCTCGTGACTGATCTTGAGGAAGTCCGCGATGTAGTCGCGGATGCGCACGTCCACCTGCTGCCAGAGATTGACGTGGTGCGGATAGAGCGTGTTGTCGAGATCGAACACCCACGTCTCGACGTGGCCGAAGGCGCGGGGCGCGGGGCGGGGAGGCGCGGTCAAGATCGCGGCCTCATCGCATCATCAACGTGCCCGCGCCGTGGTCGGTGAGCAATTCGAGCAGCACCGCATGCGGCACGCGGCCGTCGAGGATGACGACGCCTTCGACGCCCTGCTCGAGCGCATAGAGACAGGTCTCGACCTTGGGGATCATGCCGCCGGAGATGGTGCCGTCGGCAATCAGCCGGCGCGCCTCGTCGGCGGTGAGTTTGTCGATCAGCTTCTTCGACTTGTCGAGCACGCCGGGCACGTCGGTGAGCAGCAGCAGCCGCTTCGCCTTGAGCGCGCCGGCGATGGCGCCGGCGAAGGTGTCGGCGTTGACGTTGTAGGTGGTCCCGTCCATCGAGGTCGCGAGCGGCGCCAGCACCGGGATGAGCTCGCGGCCGAGGATCTGGTCGAGCACCATGGTGTCGACCCGCTCCGGCTCGCCGACGAAGCCGAGGTCGACGACCTTCTCGATATTGGAGCCGGGATCGGCGACGCGGCGGCTGATCTTGCGCGCCTTGACCATGTCGCCGTCCTTGCCGCTCAGGCCGACCGCCTTGCCGCCGGCGGCGTTGATGAAGCCGACGATCTGCTTGTTGATCGAGCCCGCCAGCACCATCTCGACGACTTCGATGGTGGCGGCGTCGGTGATGCGCAGCCCGTCCGCGAATTCCGACTTGATGCCGAGCCGCTTGAGCATGCCGCCGATCTGCGGCCCGCCGCCGTGCACGACCACGGGATTGATGGCGGTCTGCTCCATCAGCACGATGTCGCGGGCGAAGCTGCGCGCCATCTCTTCCTCGCCCATGGCGTGGCCGCCGTATTTCACCACCACGATCTCCTCGTCGTAGCGCTGCATGTGCGGCAGCGCCTCCGACAGGACGCGGGCGATGTCGTGGGGCGTGACGGTCATGGGTTGGTCCTCGGGGGCAAGGTGCCGTCTCCGGCGGTGCCTTTTAGCGGGCGGGAAGGCGAGGGGGAAGGGCGGAATTGCGGGCGGTGCGACGCGCCAGCCGGTTGCTTTCCGCGGGTTCCTCTGGTCGGCTGGCGCGTTTGATCATGACGGACCGGTGACGCGCCTGCGCGACTACATGACCGAAGGCCAAGCCACGCGCCTGCCTGCCGGCGACCTCCGCCTGTCCACGATCGCCATCCTGTTCCTGTGGGTAATGGCGGCCGTCTCGGTGCCGGTGCTCACCCACCCGCTGCTGCCGCTCACCGACTATCTCAACACGCTCGCAGGCGCGTATGTGATCGCGGCCATCGGCTCGGACGCCGACCTGCAGCGCTTCTACGCCATCGAGTGGCGGGTCATCCCCAATCTGATGATGGATCTGGCGGTGCCGGTGATGAACCGGTTCATGACCATCTATCACGCCGGGCAGGTCTTCACGCTCGCGGCGCTGGTGCTGATCCTGAGCGGCACGTTTGCGCTTCACCGCGCGCTGTTCGGCCGCTGGTCGGTGGTGCCGGCCATTGCAGGGGTCGTCATCTACAACGAGGTGCTGCTCGTCGGCGTGATGAACTATGTGTTCGGTATCGGGCTGGCGCTGTGGGCGCTGGTGATCTGGATCGCGCTGCGCGAGCGCCCCTGGCCTTGGCGCTTCGTGGCATCGACGCTGTCGGTTGTCGCGCTCTTCTTCTGTCATCTATTCGCCGTCGGGCTCTACGGGCTTGGCCTGCTGGCCTTCGAATCCCGTCGCTTGTGGGCGTCGCGGCGCGAGCCGCTGACGCCGCGGCTCCTCGACTTCGTCGCCAGCGGCGCGCCGTTCCTCGCCGCCGGTGCGTTGCTGCTCGTAAGTCCGACCATCGACCTTGCAGGCGAGGTTCGTTGGGAGCCGTGGGGCAAGTTCGACGGACTGCTGTTCGTCTTCGCGGTCTATCTCCATTCCATCGCCGCGTTTCTGATCGCGGCGATCGTGCTTGCTGTCGCCTGGCTGATGTGGCGCGGGCTGATCCGCCTGCATCCGATGGGATGGGCGCTGCTCGTCATCGGCGGTGCGATCTATCTGGCGATGCCGCGGGTGCTGTTCGCCACCCATCTCGCCGATCAGCGGCTGCCGATCGCGCTGGCATTCATGCTGATCGCCTGCATCGACATCGACCTGCGGCAACGGATGGTGCGGCGTGCGCTCGCGGCGCTGTTGGTCGTCCTGCTCGCCGTCCGTCTCGCCGAGGTGCAAATCGTCTGGAACCTGCTGGCGCGCGAGAGCACGGCGTTCCTTCGCTCGGTGCAGTCGATCGAGCGGGGAGGGCGTGTGCTGGTCGTGCATGGCGACCGCGACGCCTACGTCGCGCGGACGGTGAGCGATTTCGAGCTCCTGCATGCGGCCTCGCTCGCCACCATCGAGCGCTCGGCGCTGGTGTCCACCATCTTCGTCGTCCCCGGCAAGCATGTGCTGCAGGTGCGCGAGCCGTTCCGCCGCTTCGTCAATCTCGAGGATCGCGTCCCGCCGTCGGTGGCGTGGCTCGAGAGCGCCGCAGGGCCGGTCGACGAGAAGCTCTACTGGAGCCGGTGGCCGCAGCATTTCGACTACGTCTACGTGCTGTTCACGCAGCCGGGCGGCGCCAATCCCGACGCGGAGCATCTTGCGCTGACGGTCGACGGGCCGGGCTTCCAGCTCTATCGCGTGATCCGAAAGAGCTGAAAGCCCCGGCCTGGGCTCTACGCGTCCTCGGCGTGCAGTATCGAGCCGGTCTCGAGCAGAGACTTGAGATCGCTGAGGATCCAGTTCCAGCCGCCGCCTCCCATTTCGGAGAACTTGCTCGCGACCATTCCCGCCATCATCGGGGCGCCCTTGAGCTCATGCGTGACGGTGAGGCGCGAAAAGCTCTTCGTCGCTGGCTCGATCTCCCAGGTAACGCGCGTGAAGCCTTCGGCCTTGTGCTCGTCGCTGAACAGGAAGCGATAGGTCTGCACGAGCTTCCGCGGCGGATCGGCCTCGATCACTTCGCCGTCGACCACGATCTCCGGCAAACCCGCCGCCCGCAACGGCGGCGTGGCGTGCGCCTTGAACGCGCCGCCTGGGCGCAGGTCATACTCGATGGGCGCCTGATAGCCGTATTTTGCCGTCCACTCCGGCGTGGTGATGGCGTCCCAAATCGCCTGCGGCGATGCCTTGATGTAGATCTCGTAGACTTTGGTCGTGCTATTTGCGTCGACGTTTTGAGCCATCGGTTTTCTCCAACTCCACTTTGAGGTCTACAAGCGCCGACACGCGGCGTTCGGTGTACTTATCGATCCAGCGGTCATGGATGAGCCGAACCGGAACCGGGTTCAGGAAGTGCAGCTTCTCGCGACCCGATCGACGCGTGAGGACGAGACCCGCTCCCTCGAGCACCTTGAGGTGCTTCATCACGCCGAAACGCGTCATCTCTTTCAACTCGAACTCAAGTTCCAGGAGCGTGCGTCCATCGCGCGCGAAAAGCAGATCAAGCAGGAAGCGTCTTGTCGGGTCGGCAAGAGCTTTGAAGACCTTGTCGTCATCGCTCATCTTGCAAGACAATAGGTGACTAAATAGTCACCTGTCAAGTGGCCGATTGCGTTTCCATTTTCGTCGTCAATGGCGCTGAAGCTGCGTGGCGACGCGAGGGCACAAAGCACTACACGCCACGGCTTCTACGACTTTTGTTTGCCAGCGGTTTCGCGACGTCGCGAGCGGCGTCGATGAAAAGTCTCGCGACCGGGCTGAGTGTGCGGGCTTTTCACGGTGGTGATGCCGATCGGCCCGCGGGAGAACGGCAGCGTGACAGGCAAGACCTTGACCGCCGGGCGTCCCGACGAAAATCGCAATGCAGACCTCGGAAGGATTGTGAGGAAGCGCCCGGTCGCCACCAGACTCATCCGCACCTCGCGGGGAACAGTGACCACAGTCACACGCGGATAATCGAGGCCGCTCGCGTGAAAGGTCTCCACTGCGACCGATCCGATCACGCTTTCGGGCGGAGGCAGGACCCATGACTCGCCGACCAGTTCGGCAAGCCCAATCCTGCGCCGCCGCGCCCACGGATTTTTCGCGCCCGCTACGACGACGAATGAGATCATCATAGAGAGCTTCGAAGTCGAACGACGCATCTGAAAGAACCTCGGCTCTGCGCGCGATCACGAGGTCGATGTCACGTTCGCTCAAGCCACGGCGCAACGGGACTTCGGTGTCAGTGGCTACCACTTGAAAAACCATGCGCGGATAGCAGCGGGACAGCCGATCGACGACGGCGGAAACGAAGCTGGCGGCGATCGGGCCGGGCTTCCGACGCGAACTTCACCAGCCGCAGGGTCGGCGAGAAACTCGATGTTCTTCACCGCCTGGCGTAGATCGTCGAACATCGCCGCTCCGCCATCGAGTAAGGCGCGACCGTACTCGGTCGGCTCAACGCCCTGAGGCCTGCGGTCAAGCAGGTGCACACCGATGGTGCGTTCCAGTTCCGCGATCGATCTCGAAATGTTGGGCTGAGAGGTGTTGAGGCGTTCCGCGGCCTTCCCCATGCTGCCGGCCTGCACCACGGTCATCAGGTCTTGCAGCTTCATCGACGTCCAATGCGATCGCTCTATTGCATGGCGACCCATGTCGATGTTGATATGACAACATCAGGTAATAGCATTATGCGCTATGTCGGTCTCAACTATCGTCTGTGGCCAAGGCTTAGGATCACCGGCCGCTTAAGACTGCGCATCTCGCAACTGATATGAGAGAGCTATGAGCTTCCGCGCCGACGATTTCTGAAACTGGCGGTGGGTGCTGTCGCGCTACCGGCCATGCTCCGCGTCGCCTGGGCGCAGACCTATCCGTCGCGACCCGTTCGTTTGGTGGTCGCCACGCCCGCCGGTGGCCCAGCCGATGTCCTCGCCCGTCTGATCTGCCAGTGGCTGTCCGAACGTCTCGGTCAGCCTTTTCTCGTAGAGAACAGGCCGGGAGCCGGCACCAACATTGCCACCGAACTGGTAGTTCGTTCGCCTGGCGACGGCTACACCTTGCTCATGGCAAGCGGCCGCCGATCAATGGACGCTCTACGAGAAGCTCGGTTTCAACTTCATTCAAGACACCACCGCGGTCGCGGGTGTCACGCGAGATCACCTCGTCATGGCGGTGAACCCGTCAATTCCAGCCAGGACGGTCTCCGAGTTCATCGCATACGCAAAGAGTGCGCCGGGCAAGGTCAACATGGCATCGGGCGGAAATGGTGCTCCATCCCATATCGCCGGTGCGGCGTCGTGCGAGGGGAGGACGCGGACGAGCGGGGGAGTGCTAGAGGCTTGCGCGCTCGGCGCACAGCCGCGCGATGGCGGCGCGCAATTCCGGCATGCCGGCGCCGCTGCGTGAGGACGTTGCCAGCACCTCGGGAAAAGCCGCGGGATGTTTCGCGAGCGCCACGTTGATGGCCGCGATCCGCGCCTCGAGATCGGCCGCCTTCACCTGGTCGGCCTTGGTCAGCACGAGCTGGTAGTTCACCGCCGCCTTGTCCAGCGTCCGCAACACCGTGTCGTCCACCGGCTTGAGGCCGTGCCGCGCGTCCACCAGCAGATAGACGCGCGCCAGGTTGGCGCGGCCGGCGAGGAAGGCATGGATCAGCGCGGTCCAGGCCTTCACTTTCGTCTTGGAGGCGGCGGCATAGCCGTAGCCCGGCATATCGACCAATGTGAGCGGGTCACCCGCCGTGCGCGCCGCGGGCCCGGTAAAGAAGATCAGCTCCTGGGTGCGGCCGGGCGTGTGCGAGGTGCGCGCCAGCGCATTGCGCCCGGTCAGCGCGTTGATCAGGCTCGACTTGCCGACGTTTGAGCGTCCCGCAAAGGCGATCTCCAGCCCGCGCATGGGCGGCAGCACCGCGAACGTCCCGGCGGCAAAGGTGAAACGCCAGTCACCGGCAAACAGCTTGCGGCCGGTCTCGATTTCGTCGGGGGTGTAGTCGCTCATACTAAACGCCACATTAGGGCGGGCATCCGGGGTTGGGGGTCGAAGCGTCATGTCTCTACCACGCCTTTACACCGATCTGGCGAGCTGGTGGCCGCTGTTGTCGCCGCCGGGCGAGGACTACGCCGCGGAAGCGGCCGTGATCATCGACCTATTGACCGAAACGCTCGGCCAATGCCCCGCAACGATCCTGGAGCTGGGCTCCGGCGGCGGCAACAATGCCTGCTATCTCAAACGCCACGCCCGGATGACCCTGGTCGATCTCGCGCCCGGCATGCTCGAGGTCAGCCGCAAGCTCAATCCCGACGCCGAGCACGTCGAGGGCGACATGCGCACGGTGCGGCTCGGGCGAACCTTCGACGCCGTCGTGATCCACGACGCGATCATGTACCTCCTCACCGAAGCCGACCTCGCCGCGGCGATCGCGACCGCGCATGTGCACCTCAAGCCCGGCGGCGCCGTCATCGTGCTGCCGGACTGCGTCAGCGAGACCTATGCGCCGAACGTCGAGAGCGGCGGTGAGGACGGAGACGATGGCCGCAGCATGCGCTACCTCATCTGGTGTCAGGCTCCGATGCCCGGCGCCACGGAATTCCATGAGGACTTCCTGATGCTGTTGCGGAAACCGGACGGCTCCGTCGAGGCGGTTCACGACCGCCATAGGTTCGGGGTGTTCTCGCGGGAGGCCTGGCTGGCGGCGTTCCGGAGCGCGGGCTTCGGCACGCCAAACGTGCGCAGCGATCCCTGGCGGCAGGACGTGTTCATCGCGCGCAAGGAATGAGACGCGGGCGTGGTCCGCCTACTTCTTCTTGTCGTCGTCTTTCTTCTTCGCGCCGACCAGCTCCTTGAGATTGTCCCAGAGCTCGATCTTGGCGCCATGCCTGTGCATGATGAAGCTTTGCTGTAGGACCGACAGCGTGTTGTTCCACGCCCAGTAGATCACCAGCCCGGCCGAGAAGCTCGCCAGCATGAAGGTGAAGATCAGCGGCATCCAGTCGAAGATCATCTTCTGCGTCGGGTCCGGCGGCGCCGGGTTGAGCTTCATTTGGAACCACATCGTGATCCCCATGACGATCGGCCACACGCCGAGCATGAGGAACGGACCCACGGTCGGGCCTAGCGTTTGCAAGGGGTCCCAGGGAATGAGCCCGAACAGATTGAAGATCGTGGTCGGGTCCGGCGCCGAGAGGTCCTTGATCCAGCCGAAGAACGGTGCGTGGCGCATCTCGATGGTGATGAACAGCACCTTGTAGAGCGCGAAGAACACCGGGATCTGGATCAGGATCGGCAGGCAGCCCGCAATCGGATTGATCTTCTCCTTCTTGTAGAGCTCCATCATCGCCTGTTGCTGCTTCACCTTGTCGTCGCCGTAGCGCTCGCGGATCGCCAGCATCTCCGGCTGCACCGCCTTCATCTTCGCCATCGAGGCGTAGGACTTGTTGGCAAGCGGGAGGAACAGGAACTTGATGATGACGGTGATCAGCAGGATGGCGACGCCGAAATTGCCGAAGTAGCGGTAGAGCCAGTCCATCGCCAGGAACAGCGGCTTGGTGATGAAGTGGAAATAGCCCCAGTCGATCAGCAGCTCGAAGCGGTTGAGCTTGTATTGCCGGTCGTAGCCGTCGACGGTCTCGACTTCCTTGGCGCCTGCGAACAGCCGCGCGTTGGCGGCGCCGGTCGCGCCCGGCTGGATGGTCACGGGATCGAGCAGATAGTGGGTCTGGTAGGTCTTGACGGTGCCGACCTGACTGCTGGTAAAGGCGGCCTGCAAGTTGGCGGTGGTGTCCGGCACCAGGGCCGCCGCCCAATATTTGTCGGTGATGCCGAGCCACGCGTTGGTGGCCTTGAACGGGATCTGCTTCTGCTTCTCGATGTCGGCGTAGCCGACTTCCTTCAGGCCCTGGTCGCCGAACACGCCGATCAAGCCTTCATGCAGGATGTAGAAGCCTTCGAGCCGCGGATGCCCGTGACGCGAGATCAGCGCATAGGGATAGATCGTTGCGGGCTCGGCACCCTTGTTCACGACCTCGTCGCGCACCGTGAACATGTATTTGTCGTCGACCGAGATGGTGCGGCGGAACTCCAGGCCCTGGCCGTTGTCGTGGACGAGGGTAATCGGACGGCCGACGCCGAGCGTGCCCGCGCCTTGCTGTTTCCAGACGGTCTCGCTGTTCGGCAGCGGCGTCGTACTGCCGGCCGACGGAGCCCAGCCGAATTCGGCATAGAACGGCATCGGCGCGCCCGACGGCGCCAGGAGGACGACCGGCGGCGACTTCGGGTCGACCGTTTCGCGATATTGCGTGAGCGAGAGGTCGTCGATGCGCCCGCCTTTGAGATTGATCGAGCCGGCGAGCCGCGGCGTCTCGATTTGGACGCGCGGCGAAGCGGCGATCGCAGCCTCGCGCGTCACGGCCAAGGCCGGCGGCTAACTCGGCACCGGCGCGGTCTGGCCTGGCGCCGGCTGGGCGGTGGGGGCCGGTTGCGTGCCCGGGGTTGGCGTCCCCGGTTGGGCTCCCGGCTGCGGGACCGGCGTTTGCGTCTGTTGTTGCTGCTGCTTCTGCTGCTGCATGGAGGGCAGGCCGAAAAAGAGCTGCCATCCGATCAGCACGATGGCCGACAGCACGATGGCGAGCAGCATGTTTTTCTGGTCGTTCATCTCATCGGCCCGTTTTGCGCCCGCTGTCCGGCCGATTGCCAGGCGGAGTGGAACGCTGGCGCTCGAGGCGCCGCAGCGCGTTTTTGAAGTCCTCGATCATGTGGTCGAACTGCCTGCTCAAGGCGGTGCGCCGTCCGACCAGCACGTAATCGTATCCCGACCGCAGATCGTCGGCCGGCGAACGTCTGACGATGTCCCGCAGGCGCCGGCGCACGCGATTTCGTTCGACCGCAGTCCCAACCTTGCGCGACACCGTGAATCCGACACGCGCCGGCTCTCCATCGTCGCGATTGCGCCCCTGCAGCACGAATGCCGCCGTCGCAACCTTGGCCCCGCCCGCCGCGGCCAGGAAATCCGCCCGCTGCTTCAACCGGAGCATCGCGATGCGCGGGGTTGTGGGTCAGGCGCTGAGACGCTTGCGGCCGCGATTGCGCCGGGCGGCAACCACCTTGCGGCCGCCCGTGGTCGCCATCCGCGCGCGAAATCCATGACGGCGCTTGCGCACGATCTTGCTGGGTTGATAGGTCCGCTTCACGGGTGCTTCTCCGCCTGATGCTGTTGTGCCGATGGATCACCCCGGAGCGAGCCGAAAGGCGGCTTCGCGCCCGAAAAACGCCATCTGTGGGGGTCGCCGGCACTTTTCAAGTCCCGCGGCTTATAAGGGAGGCCGCCCTTGCTCGTCAATGGAACAGGGTCTGGGCGCAAGTCCGTGAAGTCCCTGCAAAATCGGCTCAAATGACGGTGAGATGACCCCGCCGCCGAGCGCCCTCATGTATAGAGGTCGGGAGAGTCGGATTTTGCGTTAATGCCCCGCATGCGGCCTGTGGACCGGCGCCCCGGGGCCGGCCTTGGAGCGTCGATGTCCGAACTGCCCTTGAGCCCGCAGCAACAACCGGCGCGATCGTGCCTGCGCCGGTGGCTGCCGCTGGCGGCGGTGGTGGCGCTGTCGGTCGCGGCCATCGCCTTCGGCTGGAACCGGAATATTTCCTTCGAGACGCTCCTTCGCCATCACAGCGCGGTGCACGCCTTCATCCAGGACAACTGGGTCGCCGCCATCGCCATCTATGTCGCGATCTATGTGGTGGCGGTTGCGCTGTCGGTGCCGGGCGGCCTGGTCATGACGTTGTCGGGCGGCTTCCTGTTCGGCGGCCTTGTCGGTGGCGCGGCCGCGGTGATCGGGGCGACCACCGGCGCAACCATCATCTTCATGATCGCGACGAGCGCGTTCGGCGAGCACCTGGCGCGGCGCGCGGGACCGCTGGCCGAGAAGCTCGCGGACGGCTTTCGCGCCGACGCGTTCCATTATCTCCTGTTCCTGCGGCTGGTGCCGGTGTTCCCGTTCTTTCTGATCAATCTCGTCGCGGCGCTGGTCGGCGTCCATCTGCCGACCTTCATCGCGGCGACCGGCATCGGCATCATCCCGGGGACGTTCACGTTCGCTTTCGTGGGCGCGGGGCTCGACAGCGTGATCCGCGCGCAGGCCGCGATCTACAATGCCTGCCTCGCCGCCGGCCGCACCGACTGCCGTCTCGACTTCGACATCAAGGCGGCGGTGACGCCGGAATTGCTGGGCGCGCTGGCGGCGCTGGGCGTCATCGCGCTGATACCGGTCGCGGTAAAGCGGCTGCGCGCACGGCGCGTCGCCAACTCGTCGGGCTAGATGTTTCCCGAGCGCTCGTCGCGGGGGGGACAAAAGGGCAGGGAATGACCGAGCTCATCACACCGGACATCTGCGTGATCGGCGGCGGATCCGGCGGCCTCTCGGTAGCGGCCGCGGCCGCCGCTTTCGGTGTGCCGGTGGTGTTGGTCGAGAAAGGCAGGATGGGCGGCGAGTGCCTCAACGCCGGCTGCGTGCCGTCGAAGGCGCTGATCGCCGCCGCGCGGCGCGCGTACGCTTTCTCCGGCACCGATGCGTTCGGCATCGCGGCGGCCGTGCCGCAGATCGACTTCGCGCGCGTGCACGACCATGTGAAGAGCGTGATCGCCGCGATCGCCCCGAACGATTCGAAGGAGCGCTTCGGCGGTCTCGGCGTGCGGGTGATCGAAGGCGAGGCCCGCTTCAAGGACAAGGCCACCATTGCGGTCGGCGACGGCATCGAGATCAAGGCGCGCCGGTTCGTCATCGCGACCGGTTCGTCGCCGGCGATCCCGCCGATTGCCGGACTCAACACCACCCCGTTCCTCACCAACGACTCCGTGTTCGACCTGACCGCCTGTCCGCAGCATCTCATCGTCCTTGGCGGCGGTCCGATGGGCCTCGAGCTGGCGCAGGCGTTCCGCCGGCTCGGCGCCGCCGTCACGGTGCTGGAGGCCGGCGCGCCGCTCGCCCGTGAAGATGCCGAATGCGCGCGCGTCGTGCTCGACCAGCTCGCGGAGGAGGGCGTTACGCTGCGCCAGGGCGTTGCCGTGACGCGCGTCGAAGCCGACGCCTGGGGCATCGCGGCGATCCTCGGAACCGGCGCCGCCGCCGAGCGCATCGTCGGCAGCCATCTCCTGGTGGCGACCGGCCGCCATCCCAATGTCGAAGGCCTCGCGCTCGACGCGGCTGGGATCGCGCACACCTCGGCAGGCATCGTCGTCAATCGGGGAATGCGCACCAGCAACCGCCGCGTCTACGCCATCGGCGACGTCGCCGGCGGGCCGCAGTTCACCCACGTCGCCAACTATCACGCCGGCCTTGTCATCAAGAACGCGCTGTTCCGGCTGCCGGTGAAGGCCGACGACAGCCTGATCCCGCGCGTGACCTTCACCGACCCCGAGCTCGCGCATGTCGGTCTCACCGAAGACGAAGCGCGCCGCGCCAGCAAATCCATCCGCATCCTGCGCTGGCCGCTGCGCGAGAACGACCGCGCCCAGGCGGAGCGCTCGACCCGCGGCCACATCAAGGTCATCACCGACAAGCGAGGGACAATTCTCGGGGCCACCATTGTCGGCCCCGCCGCTGGCGAACTGATCGCGACCTGGACGCTGGCGCGGGCAAATCGGCTTAATATCCGGGCGATTGCCGGTACCGTGGTGCCGTATCCGACCCTGGGAGAGATCGGTAAACGCGCCGCCATCAGCTATTTCGTACCGCGTTTGACGAGCCCATTTGTGCGGCGCATCATTGGGTGGCTACGCCGTTTCGGCTAGAGCGTGGTCCCGAAAAGCGGAACCGGCTTTTGGGATAAGATCGTGCTCAATCAACAGGTTTGGCGGCGTTTCTAAATCCGCGATCGATCATGGACCAGACGACGGATCATTCCGAGGCGACGAACGGGGCAGGGCTGAAGCAGCGCCTGTTCGCGCGGCTGGGCCTGTCCGACAAGCTGCTGGTGCTCACGATCCTGTTCGTGATGCTCGCGGAAGTGCTGATCTATGTGCCGTCGATCGCGAATTTCCGGCTGAACTGGCTGCGCGACAAGCTCTCCGACGCCTACACCGCCGCGCTGGTGCTGGAGGCGACGCCGCAGGTGCCCGACGGATTAACCCAGCAGGTGCTCAACTCGATCGGCGCGCGCGCCGTCGCCATGAAGATGGGCTCGCAGCGCCGGCTGCTGATGGTCGGCGACATGCCGCCGACGGTCGACCACGACGTCGATCTGCGCGACGTGTCCTGGCACCGCGCCATCATCAATGCCTTCGGCGTCTTGCTGTCCACCGACAACGATGTCATCCGGGTGCTCGGCAACGCGCCGCGCGGCGGCGAGTTCGTGGAGATCATCCTCGACGAGAAGCCGTTGCGGGCGGCGATGCTGCAATTCTCGTCGAACATCCTGGTGCTGTCGCTGATCATTTCCGCCATCACCGCCACGCTGGTCTACCTCACGCTGCACTACCTGTTCGTGCGGCCGCTGCGCCGCATCACCGCCAACATGACCAGGTTCCGCGCCGAGCCGGAGAATCCCGCGCGCATCATCGTGGCGTCGCGCCGGTCGGACGAGATCGGCACCGCCGAGCGCGAGCTCGCCGATATGCAGCGCGATCTCGGCACGTTGTTGCAGCAGAAGACGCGGCTCGCGGCGCTCGGGCTCGCCGTATCAAAGATCAACCACGATCTGCGCAACCTGTTGACGTCCGCGCAGCTGTTTTCCGACCGGCTCCTGGTCTCGCAGGACCAGCAGGTGCAGCGCTTCGCCCCGAAGCTGATGCGCGCGCTCGAGCGCGCGATCTCGTTCTGCAAGTCGACGCTGTCCTACGGTCGCGCGCAGGAGCCGCCGCCGGACCGCCGGCCGATCGCGCTCGAACCCTTGGTCAACGAGGTGCGCGAGTCGCTCGAGCTGGCGCCCGATACGCCGATCCGCTGGATCGGCGCGGTCGAGCGCGGCCTCGTGGTCGACGCCGATCCCGATCAGCTGTTCCGCATCGTGCTCAATCTCGCGCGCAATGCGGTGCAGGCGCTGGAGAGCCGCGCCGCCCGCGATCCCGGGCGCGACCAGATCCGCATCACCGGCCGGCGCGAGGGCGCGGTGGTGGAGATCGAGGTGTCCGACACCGGGCCCGGCATTCCGGAAACGACCCGCGCGCATCTGTTCGAGCCGTTCAAGAGCTCGACGCGCACCGGTGGCTCGGGCCTCGGCCTCGTCATCGCCGCCGAGCTGGTGCGCGCCCATGACGGCGAGATCCGGCTGGTGGAAGGCACCATCGGCGCCACTTTCCGCGTCACCATTCCCGACCGCGCGGTCGAATTGCAGGCCCGCCGCGGCGAGCGGGCGCGGGCCTAGGGCAAAGCAGGGCCACGCGCCAGCAGCGCCACAAGCTCGCTCTGCCGGTGTGTCCCCGTTTTGGCGAACACGGCTTTCAACCGGTCGCGCGCGGTTTCGTGCGCGATACCCAATTCTTCCGCCGCCCGCCGGGGAGAAAGACCCGTGGCAATCAGCGACGCAAGCTTCGTTTCCGCCGGCGACAGGCCAAAGGCCTCCGCAATCACGGCGGAGTCCGGCGGGCGCTCCACGTCGAGGTCGGACAAAAGCAGCAGCACGCGGGCGCCGAGAAACGGCGTGCGCGCGGCTCCATCCACCGGCAGGATGCGCACGATGAGAGGCCGTTTTCCCCAGCGCCGAACTGCGATGGTGGGACACGGTAACGGCGCTGTGTCAGGCGTTGTGCGCAATTGATCCATGAACGCATCAAGTGCGGCGCTGGCTCGCTTGTCACTTACGCAAAGCCGGCGGTTCCTGACACAGACCTCATGATCGAAAACACGCTCGGCCGCTGCATTTATATCGAGCACGCACCCGGAACGGTCGAGCGCAAGCGCGGGCTCATCGAGCAGCCCGAACCCATTGGTCATGCCCGTCAAAACCGCTTTTCCGACCGCATGCGACAGCGTCGCGGCCTCGGTCAGACGTTGCGACAATCGGGCGAAGATACGCTTGTCGCGGTGGTTGAAGGCTCCCTGTCGCTGCGTCCGCTGAATCGTAAGGCCCCACAATACGGGGCCGGACCAGAAGCCGATTGCCGCGAACCATTGCAGGCCGAAGGGAATCAAAAACTCGGCATACAGGCCGGCGCGCCGCATCTCCTCAGGGGTCAGGATGTCTTGATCGATGATCACCTTTTCGCCCTGCAGCAGCAAGGGAACGCCTCTGTCCGCACGGATGTCTCGCGTGTGCCATCCGTTGGCGAAATAGCTGCGGAAGTAATCGTCCACCCCCGTGGTGCGCGGGATGTCCGGCGTTCGCAAATCGCTCTGCAAGAGCGCGGCGCCGGTTGCGCCCGCGGCCGAGCTGATCTGCTGCATGATTTCCGGCCAGATCGTCGGATCGATTGCCGCGTCACCAAGTCGTGCGGTCACCTCTTGCAATCGCTCGAGGTTGACCTCTTGCCCGCCCATGATTTCCCGCCGTCCGCCCGAAAGGTGCGTGCCGCACAATCAATTTTCCAATGGCCGACATTATTCGAAGCCACAGCGCGATGCCAAAATCGTAATTGGCGCCTGCCAGCTGTGGTTCCCGTCGGCGAAGATGGCGGATCCGGCGGGACGTTGATCGCGCCATGCCAGGATCGCGCCATGCCAGCTTGACCGTGCATCCTTCGAGGCCCAGCCGGTGGGCGCGTCAGGATGACGGGTCGAGGGCGGAACGCGCTGAAAACAGGCCTATTTCGCCTCCCTTGCCATCGCGGAACGGAGGCTATAGCTATGACCCCGTTCCGGGCGCCTTGGCGCCCGGTTCTGCCCGCGCATCCGCCAACAATTTCGGCGCGATGCGCACGACGCGCCCGTAGCTCAGCTGGATAGAGCACCAGACTACGAATCTGGGGGTCAGGAGTTCGAATCTCTTCGGGCGCGCCAAAGTAACTCCGTGAAAGAATTGACTTTTTATGTTCTCTGAGCGGTTGTTCGTTAATTGGAAACCGGCCCAATTGACGGCCGATTAACGAAGTATGCTTGGCAGCCACCAGGCCACGTATGGTCCGCTGCCCCGCAGGTGTGGGCCGAGGGCGCGTCAGGGCACGATGTCATTGTTTGTTGCGTAAGGAGTATCCCAATGGACGAGACCATCACGCACCAGGGCTGCGCTACCAATTCCATTCCGGGCCGTATGCCGACGCGATCGACGCCTATGATCGCCGCGCCGCCCTGATCGAGTACGGCGAACTCAGTGACGAGACTGCGGCCGTCATCGGGTGTTCGATTTACATCCAAGTCAACGAGCCTGCGAACGCCGACTAGCCTCAGCCCAATGTTGTCAGCAAAGCGTTTGCCTAACTGTCTGTTCTGTCGCGACGCGAAGTGGGTTTGCGAAGCGCACCGGGCCATACCTTGGGGCATTGAAGGCGGCTGCGAATGCGGCGCGCCGGGAATGCCGTGCAAATACTACAACCCGAGCGGTGGCCCCGACGATCCGCCCGACATGCCGCCCGGCACGAGAATAGAAATCCGGCGGCGGTGACGATGCTCCTCGCAGCAGCTGACCGACCAAACCTTTGGATAATCCGTGGATACCATTAGCCCGTGCTGCCCATGTGCTGGATGTGAAGACGCTTGCGGCCCCACTCCCGCGCGCTCTGGGTCGCAAGTGGCGGCCCCGTCGTCGGCGATGTCGGCGGGGCCGTCAGCGCGTCCGGAGTCGGCGCGCCGCTGCGTGGAGATGCGATAACCGCTGATGGACGGCTTGGCGCTGGCGCGATTGGTCCTTGAGCTAGCCCAAGCTGTTGAGGATATTCACAACCGTCTGCAAAAGCTTGAGCCGGCGTCGCCACAATCAAACTGAGAAACAAAGCAGACGGCCTTCTTCTTGATCTCATGCATGTTCTCAAGCGTCCACTTTCCTCTGCGGCCGACGCCGTTGTGGAGTGCAAAATCTTCTACGCCGTCGCGTGGTCCGTGGTTGCGGCATTGTTACGGTAGTAGCCCCTCGTCTTTAGGCTCGGTGCGGGCCGGCGACGATCTAGCGGATACCAACCAAGGCGGAGGGTCAACGTTCTGATTGCGGCGATGAACATCTGCATTAGCGGCATGCCTTGTCTGCGCCACCCGGATCTGGCTGATTGAGCGATCCAGCTTGTCGAGCAAATCCGTTCGGGCCGTGTCGCGATCATCCATACATTCAGCAACGACGATCCGATATGTCTTCAGAACCCGGATGCTTCAGCGGAAGCCACGCAGGACTGAGCAATCAGTGCGATCCGCCTCTTATTATTTGGAACTTGACTGGCGGCCTCTTGCAAGTTCACGAGTGTCGTTGCGATTCCCGGCTTGCTCTCTCGGCGGCGCTCTTGGATTGCTGGAGAATGGTCTTGCAGGCGTCAACGGGAGCCGCATTTGCTGTAGCGTAGAATAGTAAAACCGCCCCCCACAGAAGGATCATCTGCCGCATTTGAATACCCATCGCGACCCTCCTCTTATCGGCACTTCGAGCCGTCTGCGACTATCGAATAGTAAAACACGAGAGCCTATTGCATTGCTGATTGACGATCTGGGAATTCTCGCTATTTGGCGAGACCCTGCGAGCGGAGCCAGTCGATTTTTCGATCACCCGATAACCAGTCCTCGCAGTCTTCTTTGCTCTTCAAGCCCTTGACAAATCTGTCCTCAACCTCGGGTGATTTGACGATGATTTGCCACTCGTCGGGAGCGATGCGCTTCATGCTGAAAGTAACACGTTGCTTGGACATCAGCGGGGGACCGACGTCGTTGGCGGATTTCAAGAATAGACCGGGCTTTATTTGAGAGGCGGCTCTTGCTCATCCGCAATGTGACTACGACACCCTCTTCCGACCAGTCGAAGGCGATGGAACCGCCAAGCTGC
>CAWAWR010000004.1:0-12515 GCA_963785745.1 uncultured Alphaproteobacteria bacterium | reverse complement strand
CGCTGGCGCCCGGCTCGCCTTTGCCGCTGACTTCGCCTTGGGCGGCAGCCGCCCGGCTTCCGCCAGCCGCATCGTCCAGTATTCCCAGGTCCGGCCGGTAACGTTCGGCAAGGCATTGAGCGTGCTCGCGAGCTTGACCTCGCCGGGCGAGAGCTTGTCGATTTTGCCGAGCATGTGGGCCTGCAACTGGTACACCGCGTTCTGGCACATGAAGACGCATCGCGAGACGAGTTCGCGGATATCGGCCCCGACCACCGTGGCGCCGTGGCGGTTGAGCAGCAGCGCCGAATGGTTCCCGAGCGCCCGCGCATGCGAACGCCCTTCCTCCGGCGTCCGTACCAGAAGATTGGTGTCGCCGAACTCGTCCTGCTGATCCCAGAACGGCGTGGTCTCGCCGCTGGCGGCCCCGAGGTGGAACACCGGCTCGATCGGCACGCCGGCGACGCAGAACGGCAGCACCGCCGCCGCATGATGGTGGCACACCGCCATCACGTCGGGACGCGCCTCGTAGATGCAACCGTGGATCACCCGCTCGGCAAACATCGGCAAGGACGGCGGTTTCACCGGCTCCGAGTCGAGGGTGTATTCGAGGATATCGCCCGGCTCGAGCAATTGCGGCGAGCGGGAGCGCGAAAGGAAGTAGCGTCCAGGATCGGTCGGGTGGCGCATGCTGACATGCCCAAAGGCGTCGAGCACGTTTTCATGGGCGAGCATGCGGCTCGCGAGGGCGATCTCGTGGCGGATTTCGTCGAGGCGGTTCACGTGCTTCTTCCTGTTCGGAGTGGGGCTTCAGAAAACCCGATACGTTCCGACTTGCCAAGTGCGCAGGACCGCCAAAAGGCGTGTCACGCATGACGCATCCGCGGGTGCAAGCCGTTCCGCCGGACGTATGAGCTCCTGGCACCGCTGTCCCGGCAAGCGCTCCTGCTCCGACGCCAACGAGGTCTTTACAGTCCAACAGCTTGACTCGGCGCGCGCACTTGCTAGGATTATTTTCTTGTATTCGTGAGCCAATGGTGATAAACCTAGGATTATTTACTTCATCATCCGAGGTTTTCCCCCATGCCCCTTCCTACTCACGTCGCCAACGAAATTGCCCGACTGATGCGCGATCCCGACGCATTGCGTCACGAACGCGGGCGCATGCCGCACTCCGGTCGGCACCGTCACTACAATCCAAACCAGCCACGTGTAGCAGCTGGGCATTCCGATGGGGGCCAGTGGACAGATGCCGACAGCAATACTGCTTCCGAGCCACACGACAATGAACGGCCGCAACTCGCGCAATTTTCTCCTGACCGTTCCCCAGTACGTCCCCCAGTGACTCCTCCGATACGTCCTCCAGCAAGTCCCCCAGGACGTCCCCGGGTTTACTCGGAGCGCTGCTGACTCTGTATGCTATATGGTCAGCTCGAAATACGCCCGAGAGGCGAGCGGTATTCGAATTCAACGCAAGAGAATATGTGAAAGGTTCAAATGACGAACTCGTCGAAGCAGGTGTTCGCAGGCTCAATCGAGAGGAAGTCAAAAATGCATGCCCGGGCATTGATGAGGTTCAAGACAAAACTAACAAGGCCTACAGTGATGTGATGCTAGATGGAGGGTGGTTCATGTCCCCTCAGCAATTTGGAACTGCCGTGCATAAGAGGCTAGAGGACTTGATCGAAGGAGATGTCAAGTCCAAGCTTCAGGCCGAGGTTTCACGGGTGAAAAGCGAAGACGCAAACAAAGACTACGGCACCAGGGACTCGGTCCGGATTGATGTGCTGGAATGCCCTGAAACAAGAACCACATGCGTGTATGACATTAAAACCGGCAACAGCAGGAGTGGCGGTCTTAGTCCAAGGCGAATGCGAGAGCTCGCGTCTTATGCGTTCACGGCCTGCCCCGGAGCTGAACGTGTCATCGTTACAGAGGTCAGGCCAGGCCAATGACAAGAGTTGCGCAAATCAGACAGGTTGTGCGGCCGCTTCTGGAACGCAATTCCGATCTAGCTCTGGTCGGACGGTTGATCGTTGTCAAACCCGTCCGCCATCTCCTACTCGGAGTCTATATTGGCCGCAGCCCTAACCCATTGCGCCATGTCCCGACTTGGTCGGTCATATTGTTGTCTGACGTTCAGAAAGACTTTGGATTTCTTTGGGGCGAACGGGTTCGCGGCCGCCAAAGGGTTTGGCAAACCACGGATCCGGACGTTTCTTCGGCCATGTGCGAGGCAATCGAACAAGAAGCATTGGCGCCAATGCGGTCAATCAAGACGTTTGACGATTTTATCGATCTTACGTCGAAGCTGCGCAACCCGAGAAGACACTTGGACCTCTTTCCAATAGCCAGATTGACAGTTGACATCGCCCGTGGCGACCTGGTCGCAGCGGAAGCCATCTGCAAATATCTGAAGACCAAAGAAGGAAAATCAGAATACGTTTATATGGAGGAAAGGTACGGGCGCGCAGCGCAAGAGCTCTGCCCGCTCGTCGCCGCCAACGATCGGGCTGGTCTTGCGAACCTCCTGCACAGCTACGAGGCGCAATCCGTCAAAAATCTAAAGATCGAGAAATACTGGCAGCGCACGCCGTTTCCGATCGAGCTGGAGTTGTGAACATCGAGCAAGGTCGCCAGCAATCGTTCTAACTGCTCGCCTGCGGAATAATCCAGCCGTCGCGCACCTCGACGGGCACTGCGTTCCCTTGTTCTGGCGGCGGTCCCGCGTGCTCGACTTTGAGTTCCGGCGCATCGGACGCATCGGCTGGCTACGACAACAAGCGTCATGGCACCATCGAGAGCCTTGCAACAGGCCGAAGATCAAAGCAAATTCGGACCGATCCCATGATGAAATCGCGGAGTTGCCGGTCATGAACCCAGTCGTTGCAGTCATCGCGCCCGGCATGATGGGGGCCGCCGTCGGAGGGCGGCTTGTCGCCCACGGCCTCAAGGTTCTGACCTCGCTCACCGGCCGCAGCCCGGAAACGATGGCGCGGGCTAAAGCCGCGGGCCTGTCCGCCGCGAGCGACGAGGAGATCGCCGCTTCCGACTTCATCCTGTCGATCCTGCCTCCTGGTGACGCGGTGGCGCTGGCGCAGCGGTTTGCGCCCGCGCTCACCGCCAGCAACGCCAAGCCTGTGTTCGTCGACTGCAATGCCATCAGCCCGCCGACAGCCGAAAAGGTCGCGGCGGTGATCGGCCCGACCGGCTCGCCGTTCGTGGATGCCGGCATCATCGGCTCGCCACCGCCCCCCAAAGAGGGCAAAGGCCCAAAATTCTATGCCTCGGGCAGCCATGCCGGACGCTTCGCAGAGCTCAAGAATTTCGGTCTCGATGTGCGGGTGCTCACAGGCCCGCTGACCGCGGCCTCGGCGATGAAGATGTCCTATGCCGGGATCACCAAGGGCACGCAGGCGCTCGCCGCCGTGATGATGCTGGCAGCGACCCGCGGCGGCACCGCCGACGCGCTGTTCGCCGAGCTGAAGGACAGCCAGCCGCAGATGTTGGCCTACATGCAGCGCTCGCTGTCGATCATGCCGCCCAAGGCCTACCGCTGGGTCGCAGAGATGCACGAAATCGCCGATTTCGTCAGCGAGGACCCCGCCGGACACGAGCTTTATTCCGGCGCGGCGCACTTCTACGAGCAGGTCGCCCGCGACTTCGCCGGCGACAAGAAAGAGGTCGACGCCCTGATGGCGTTCCTCACCAAGGACAAGGCATAGCGCTCGCGGCCGCTGCGGCCTATTTGCCGGCGAACGGGCCGACCTCCGGCTTGCCTTGCGTATTGTGGAGATTGCCAAGCTCGGCGCGCGCGCCGCGTTCGATCTGCGCCATCTCGCTACCGGCCTGGAAGCAGGTGAAGTCCGGACGATCCCGCCAGGCGAACGGACCGCAGAGCTTCACGCCGGCCTTGATCGCCGCGTCGTGCACGATGTTGATCGCGCGCTCATAGTCCGGTGAGCCCTGCGCGAAGCCGGTGAAATTGCCGAGGTCGCCGCTGGCCGCGAAGATCGCGGTCACACCCGGCACCTTGGCGATCTCGTCGGCATTCTTCAGGCCTTCGAGCGTCTCGATCATCAGGATCAGGACGAGATTGTCGTTGATGGTCTGCCGGTAGCCGCCCGGCACATTGCCCCACATCTCCGGCGCAAACGCCGCGCCGCCGCCCTGGCTGCGTTTGCCGAGCGGCGGGAAATAGGCCCAGTCCACCGCCTGGCGGGCTTCCTCGACGGTATCGACGGTCGGCACCACCAGTACCAGTGCGCCACCGTCGAGTGCCCGTTGGATCTCGCGCTCGTCCGTGTAGGCGATGCGCGCGCCAGGGACGGCCTTGGCGCGCGGGCAGGTCTGCCACGCGCGCACGACATTGTCCCATGTCGAGGGGTGATGCTGCATCTCGGTCCAGATGAAGTCGTAGCCCGCGTTGGCCATTGCACAATAAGTGTTCGGATCGCCGACCGCGCGGACCGTGCCGCCGACGACCTTGCCGCCCTCCATGAGCTTGATCTTGGCCGGATTCCACAACTTCAATCCGGACGGGGCGGTGAAGGCCGGCGCGTTGCCGTACTTCCAGGTCGACATGTCGAACGGCCCCTGGTTCACCGCCCCGGACGGCGCGACCATGCGCGCGTTGCTGTCCTTGCCCGCAGGCGCGGCAAGCGGAAACTTGCTCTGGCTTTGCTCGGCGCTGGTCTGCCAGGCGGCGACAATCAGGAATGCGCAGCCGAGCGATAGTCCGACGAGATGACGCATGACGACTTTCCTCCCGCACCGTAACCGTGTGCTTTTGTGTTTCTATCTTGCCGCGGCGCTTGCGAACTCCGCCTGCCACTGGGATCGCATCGCCGGGCGCGGAATCTCCTGTCCATACAGGTAGACGCTCGCGATCCGCCGCGTATGGGTGATGTCGTCCAGCGGATTGGCATCGAGCACCACGAAGTCGGCGCTCTTGCCGGGCGCGATCATGCCGAGCTCGTCGAGATTGAGAATCTGCGCCGACGTCCGCGTCGCCGCCACCAGCACCTGCGCCGGCGACATCCCGCCCGCCACCATGTTCTCGAGCTCGGTGTGCATGGTCCAGCCGATGAACTGATCGCCCTGCTGTCCGCCGCCATCGGTGCCGACGCCGACCCGCACGCCCGCCGAAGCAAACCGCGCGATGCCGCGCGACAGCCGGGTCCAGGTCTGGTTCGCAAACGGCGCCGGCTTCGCCAGTCGCTCCTGCAACCGCTTGATCTGTGTGGGCCACACGCTGTCGTTCACCAGGGTGTGAGGCGGGTCGATCCAGGGCGCATGCATCTGCCGCCGCAGCCCGCCGAGCGCGAGCATGAAGAAGGTATCCGGCTTGGCCTTCAGCAAATCCATCAGCTCGTCGTCGACGTCGCCGACCATGTGCGCAAACCCATCCATCCCGGCGCGCACCAGCGCCTTGACGTCGACGAGGCCCGTCGCATGAACGATGACCCGCATCTTGCGCTTGTGCGCCTCGTCGATGATCGCCTCGTAAAGCGGCGGCGTGAGCTTCTTGATCGTCCCGCCCCTGGTATCGACCCAGGTCTTGACCATCTCGACGCCGTTGGCGGACAGCTCCGCAACCGCCTGCCGCGCGTCGTCCTCGGTCGTGACCAGATGCGCCGAGTGCCGCATGTTGTTTGGCTTGATCTCGTCGATCGGAGCGAGCCCGCGGCCGGCCGTGAGAAATCGTGCCGCGTGCGGGTGCTTTCCAGCCCGCGTCTCGTCGCGCAGCCGGAATGGCAGATCGCCGAAATCGGAGCCCATGGCCATGCTGGCGGCAACGCCGAAATAGGCGAACTTGTGCATGTGATCGAGGATGTTCTCGCGCGTGTAGTTCTGCGGTCCGCTGCTCAGGTTGCGCATGTAGCCGATGTGAGAATGGGCATCGATCAGCGCCGGGATGACGGTCTTGCCCGTGAGATCGACGCGCGCGGCACCGGCCGGAACTTGCACGTCGGCACGGCGCCCGGCCGCAACAATGCGGTTGCCCTGAACGACGAACGCGGAATTTTCGATGACGCTGGCGTCGCCGTTGACCAGCCGCGCACCCTCGAACACCGTCACGGCTGCGGGTTGAGCGTTCGCCGCCGCGTTGGCTCCCGCCAGGAGCAGACCGACAGCAACAAGCATGCGCCCGAACGTCGCGTGATCCATCAAGACCTCCCACGCATGATCCGACCGGTTATCCGCCCGGCCGTGATCTAAACTCCCAACGCGCCGCGAAACCGATTTTTTGATTGCGCAGAGGATACGCCGAAATCAAACGCCGGTCATAGCCAGTCGAGCGGATTTCACCGGCAACTGCAGGATGAGCCGACGCCGTTGAAATTGCGGCGCGCGAAGTTTTCGGCATCGGACCGCGAGGGGAAGCGACCAAACTGGCAGGCACCGCGTTGGCTCCGCATCTCGTCTTCCGAGCGTCCATCGATCTCGATGCGCCCATTTGCGCAGAATACGCCATAGCTCGACTGCGCCTGCGCCACATTGCTGATCCCGATCGTCGTCACAACAGCGACGACTGCCGCGTACGCGAAGTACCGTGTCCCCGCCCCCATCGTCTGTTCCTCTATTGTCGTCACAGCCGTTCCTTCAGGAACCGGATCAGCCGCGGCGCGACGAAGCCGGAATGGCTGCCTGGCTCGTCGATCGGATCGCTGAGCCAGTAATGCGGCGCGCCGTGCACGATGCAGGGGCGCGCCTGGAATTCCGCCTGCTTGAGTGCGGTAAGGAATTCCAGCGACTGCGAGCGGTAGTCGACCGTGTCGTCCTCGGTCCCCCAGATCACGAACACCGCGGTCTTGTTGTTGTCGAAGGTCGCGTAACTGATCGGAGAGGCGTCGAAATAGAGCTTGCGGTTCTGCATCGGCGACGCGCCGAGCAGCGATTCGACGAGGTTGTCGCTGGGGTTCTGGATCAGGGAGTGCTTCCACTGGGCCACGAGGTCGTAGATGCCGTAGGTGCCGATCAGCACCTTCACCTTCGAGCTGACCGACGCGAATTTGTCCTGCGGATAGGCGTTCTTGAACAACGGGCTCTCGCCCGCGAGCGCCACCATCGCAGCCAGGTGCGCGCCGGCGGAGTTGCCCCAGATCGCGATACGGTCGCCATCGAGCCTGAGCTCTTTGGCGCTGCCGCGCATGAACTGCACCGCCGCGCGCACGTCGCTCACCACACCCGGAAACGTGCTGTTGTTCTTGCCCGGCTTGGTCAGCCGGTAGCTGATGGTGAAGCCGGCATAGCCGCGCTCGGCGAGATACGGACCCCAATGCTGGAAGGTGTCGCGCGAACCGCGCCGCCAATAGCCACCATGCACATTCACGATGAGTGGAAATGGTCCGGGCCCGCTCGGCAGATAGAGGTCGCCGGTCAGCTCGACCCCGTCATGATTGGCATAGGCGACGTTTTTACGGAGTTCGAAGCTTGGTTTGGTCGTTTCTTGCACGGACACGTTCCCCCATCTTGGAATACCAGCCATCAGCCGCAGCGCCGCGACGGAATTTCATTGGCGCACGGAATTTCGCATAATATAGCAAAGGGATGGGATGGAAATCGGCCGTTCAGGCGGGGGTGACTTGGTGACCACGGACGTACTGCCTGCGAGCAAGCTGTCTTCGCTCAAGATCAACGGTATCCGCATCGATGCCGTCGAACGTGGAACCGGCGCACCCATCCTCTTCCTGCATCCCGGCATTGGCCTCGATCCGGCCGCTCCCGTGCTCGACGGGCTTGCCGCACACGGCCGATTGATCGCGCCGACCCATCCGGGCTTCGGCAATTCGGAGCAGCCGAAGTCGTTCGATAGCGTGGATGACCTCGCCTATTTCTACCTCGACCTGCTCGACGAGCTCGACCTCAAGGACGTGACGCTGGTCGGTGTGTCGCTCGGCGGATGGATCGCAGCCGAGATGGCGGTCAAGTCGACCGCGCGCATGGCGCGGCTGGTGCTCGCCAACGCGGTCGGCATCAAGATCAGCGGCCGCGAGACCCGCGACATCGTCGACATCTTCGCCACGCCCGAAAAGGAGCTCAACGAGCGCGCCTATGCCAATCCGGCCCTCGGCGCGCGCGACTACAAGGCGATGGCTGACGCCGACGTGCGCGCCGCCGCGCGCAACCGGGAGGCGACCGCGCGCTATGTCTGGTCGCCCTACATGCACGACCCCAAGCTCAAGGGCCGGCTGCACCGCATCAAGATCCCAACACTGGTTCTGTGGGGCGACAGCGACCGCATCCTGTCGGAGCCTTATGGCCGCGCTTATACGGCGGCGATTCCGGGCGCGCGCTTCGAGATGGTGGCGAAGGCCGGCCACTTCCCGCATCTGGAGCAACCGGACGAATTCGCGCGCCGCATCCACGCGTTCATGGAAGGACGTTCGTCATGAGGGTCTATCATTTCAGCGAACATCCTTACCCCGAAGCCTGGAACGATCCGCACGGCTATCTGCGTGTCGACCTGCCCAACCGGGCCTGCGATCCCAAGCGCGCGGCCGATCTGTTCCATCGCTACCACGACGAATACCTCATGGCCGACGATCTCGGTCTTGACCTGATGCTCAACGAGCATCACCAGACCGCAACTTGCATGAACTCGACGTCGATCGTCAGCCTTTCGGTGATGGCGCGGCAGACCAAGCGCGCCCGCCTCCTCATCCTGGGCTATCCCATCGGGCACCGGCCCGACCCGCTGCGTTGCGCTGAAGAGCTCTCCACCATCGACGTGATCTCGCGCGGCCGGCTCGACATGGGCTTCATCAAGGGCGTGCCGTACGAATTCGCGCCGTCGAACGCCAATCCGGTCGGCGTCATGGACCGCTTCTGGGAGTCGCACGACTTCATCATCAAGGCGATGACCACGCATGACGGCCCGTTCAACTGGGAGAGCGAACACTTCCACTATCGGCAGGTGAACATCTGGCCGCGGCCTTGGCAGCAGCCGCATCCGCCGGTGTGGAGCACCACCGCCAGCAAGACCAACGCACGCGTGCTCGGCGAACGCGGCTACGTGATGGCCATCCTGGGCTCGGGCTACGCCACCAAGGCGCTGTTCGACGCCTATCGCGAGGGCTACGCGTCGACGCACAACGGCGCCCTGCCCGGTCCCGACCGCTTCGCCTATCTCGCGCTATTCGCGACCGCGCACAACGAGGCCGAAGCGCGACGGCGCGGCGAACTTGTCGCCGCCTACTTACGCACCGGCGCCAACGTGTATCCGCCGTTCAAGAACCCGCCCGGCTATCTGTCAGTCGACGACAACGTGCGGCTGATGCGCGGCATGACACCGGACCGAAGCTTCACCAAGGAAGGGCGCGTCATCGACATGCGCAGCGGCAGCTTGCAGGACCTGATCGACTCCGTGCTGATGGTCTGCGGCACGCCCGACCAGTGCTACCAGCAGATCAAGGACTTCATCGAATACACCGGTGGAATGAGCAACTTGCTGGTGATGGCACAAGGTGGTTTCCTCGACCACAAGGACACGTGCGACAGCCTCACGCTGCTGGCCAAGGAGATCCTGCCGCGCCTCAAGGAACTCAAGCAGCCAGGCACAGCGAACGTAGCCGCGGCATAAACGCAGGGCCGGCGCGCGATTTCGCGCGGCCTGCCCCACACTTGCCGCAACCTTCATGCTGTCATGGCGTTGCTGTAGACGGCGGTATCCGGCAAATTCATAGTCCATCAAATTCACAAATCCACACCGTCATAACCATGGAGAGCCTGTCATGACTCGCCTCGCTACTCTTCTGATCGCAACGGTGCTCGCTGTCGGCTTCGGCAGCGTGCAATTTGCCCAGTCTCAGACCGAAGCGCCGCCTGGCGCGCAAACCGCGCCGGCGGCAAAAGGCAAGAAGGCCTTAACCCCGGAAGAGAAAGCCCAGCGGAAAGAAGAGCGCGTGGCGAAGCGGAAGAGCATGACGCCGGAAGAGAAAGCCAAGCTGAAGGCGGCGAAGGGGAAGCGACAGGAATGCCGCGCGAAGGGCAAGCAGGACAAACTCAAAGGCAAGAAGCTGCGCGAGTTCGTGGAGACCTGCGCGGGCGCGTAAGCTCACACACACAGCCCGTCGTTCCGGGGCCAAGTGAAGCCCCGGAATGACGGAGAGTGCTACGCGCCCCGGACCGCAGCCGTTGCCGATTGCGTGCTGGTCTCGCCCAGGTGCTGGCCGCAGTCCATCCGGATGCATTCGCCGGTCATCGTGGTCGCGCCCTCGACCAGGAACAGCGCCGCGACCGCCACGTCATATGGCCAGATGCCGCGCTTGAGCGGATATTGCGTGTCCGCCGCCTTGACCCGCTCCTGATATTGCTCCTCGGTGAGGATCTTGCGCGTCCAGCGGCCGAGCATGCCGCCCGGACAGAGCGCATTGACCCGCACCTCCGGCGCCAGCGCCCGCGCGGTCGAGAGCGTGAGATTGTTGATCGCCGCTTTCGACGCGGTGTAGGCCATCGATGAACCGCCGGCACGCATCGCGCCGACAGACGAGATGTTGACGATGGCGGCGTCGCCCGTCTTTTTGAGATGCGGTGCAGCAGCGCGGGTCATCTGGTAAGTGCCGATGACATTGACGGCGAAGATGCGCTGGAATTCGTCGGCGTTGAGCAGATCCATGCGCCTGTGCGGGATCGGCTTGGTGGTGGCGGCATTGTTGACGAGAACGTCGAGCCGGCCCCACTTGTCGATCGCGGCCTGTACCAGCCTGAGGCAGTCGGCGTCCTTCGACACGTCGCCCTGCACCGCAATGGCGTCGACACCCGCCGCCTTGCAGGCCGCGGCGACCGCTTCACCACCGGCCTTGTTGCTCGCGTAGTTGACCACGACGTTGCAGCCGCGCGACGCCAAAATCTTCGCGCATTCCGTTCCGATGCCTTCGTCCGAACTCGCCCCGGTGACGACGGCCACCTTACCCTTGATGTCCAACAGAACCTCCCGCAGTGAAAACGCCGGGAATGTTCTAGAGCACAATTGGCGGCAATGGAAATCTCGGCTGGACGCTCGGGCAGCGCAAATCGTCGCCGCCCGAACGCATCGCACCTGCTCAATTCCACTTGGCGCCGGCGACTTGCCGGACGGCGGCATTGAGCCGGTTCCAGACGTTGATCTGCGCGATCGAAACGATCAGCGCCGCAAGCCCTGTTTCGTCGTAGTGGCGGGCGGCCTCGTTCCAGACATGATCCGGCACCGGATCCTCGCGGTCGCTGAGGCGGGTGACGGCTTCGGTGAGCGCAAGCGCCGCGCGTTCGGCATCGGTGAAGTATGGCGTCTCGCGCCAGGCCGCGACCGCGAAGATGCGCTTGTCGCTCTCTCCAGCCTCCTTGAGCTCGCGCGCATGCATGTCGACGCAGACGCTGCAACCGTTGATCTGGCTCGCGCGCAAATGGACGAGCTGGCGGGTTACGGACGGTACCTCGTCTTTGTGGGTCGACTTGTCGAGCGCGATCAGCGCCTGCATGGCGGCGGGAAGGACGAAAACGGGGTTCTTCATTCTTGCTTGCATCGTGGAATCTCCATTCGGGTGTTGGCTGGAACCGGATGCCAGGCATTCAGGTTCCGGTCTTGACGGAACCGTCCCCGGGGTCGATTTCGTGTCACACCGCCGGGTTTCGTTCGTCATAGCTATGACGGAACGAGATCAGGGAATGTGACCGATGAACGAGCAGAAATTACTGACGGAGGAATTCGAGGCCAATCGCAGCCACTTGCGGCGGGTCGCCTACCGAATGCTCGGGACTCTGAGCGAGGCCGACGACGCCGTACAGGAGGCCTGGCTCCGGCTCGCCCGCGCCGACACCAGCGAGGTCAGGAACCTGAGCGGATGGCTGACCACGGTGGTCGCGCGGGTGTGCCTCGACATGCTGCGCGGGCGGAAGTCGCGGCGTGAGGAAGTCCTGGGCCCCCACGTACCCGAGCCGGTCGTGGGCCCCGACGACGCGACCGCGCAGGAAGCCGAAATGGCGGACTTGGTCGGCCTTGCGCTCCTCGTCGTGCTCGAAGCGCTGGCGCCGGCGGAGCGGATCGCGTTCGTCCTGCACGACATGTTCGACCTGCCCTTCGACGAGATCGCACCCATCGTCGGACGTTCCGAGGCTGCGGCGCGCCAGCTCGCCAGCCGCGCGCGCCGGCGCGTCCAGGGCGCGGACAAGGTTTCCGACGCCGATCTCGCCGGCCAGCAAAAGATCGTCGACGCGTTCCTGGCCGCGTCGCGCAACGCCGATTTTGAGGCGCTGCTGGCAGTGCTCGATCCTGATGTCGTGGTGCGCGCAGACGACGCGGCCGTCCGCCTCGGCACATTGCGCGAGATGCGCGGCGCCGACGCGGTGGCGAAGACCTTCATGGGGCGCGCACGGAACGCGCGCTCGGCACTGGTGGACGGCGCGGTGGGCGCTGTCGTGGCGCCGCGCGGACGGCTGCTGCTGGTGCTTGGCATCACGATCGCCAACGGCAGGATCGTCGAGATCAACACGGTTGCCGATCCGGATCAGCTCGGCCAGGTCGAGCTGTCCGTGCTCGACGCGCAATGAGCGGC
>CAWAWR010000003.1:0-15569 GCA_963785745.1 uncultured Alphaproteobacteria bacterium | reverse complement strand
CGGCGGCGGCCGCTCCGAATTCGATTACAGCGGGCGCGAGCTGCCCAGCGCCGAAAAGGCATTGCGGCTGGCCGAGTTGATCGCGCTTGACGAATGCAGCCGCGGCCAGCGGATCGGCTGGAGCGTCAGCGTCGCCGACGCCAAGGGCAAACGGTACTTCTCCGTGCCGGTCGCGGCGTTGCCGGAGCTCGCGGCGGCCTGACCGCCTTTCCTGATCGACCGAGGGGGTTGCCGGGCTAAAACGGGCCCGCGATCAAGTCATCCTTCCTGCGTCCAGGCATGTATACTGCGGCGGTCCTTCTGACTGCTCCCGCAGCCGCATTGCCTGACACGATGTCCGACCCCAAGCCCGCAGCCAAACCCGCCGAACCGACCATCCCGCCGGCCTCCGCCGCGCTGGCCGGTCCGGTCGAGCCGATCCTGCTCTATCACCCGGACGCCTACGAGGTGGCCCGGGAAGACCTCAAGGGCCGCCACTCGGCGGGCGAAAGCTTCCTGTCGGCGTTCCTTGCGACCGTGCGCCAGAGCGAGGCGCTGGCGATCGCCGGCCGCGACGAGCACTTCAAGGCCTTCGAAAAGACCGTCAAGGACGCCAAGCGCCCGCTGCTCAACGCCCGCCGGGTCGCCCGCCAGGACATCAAGACCCTGCGCGAGCGCGGGGTGGTGCACCTGCCGGTGCCCGCCCTGGGGGAGGAGGCGAGGCTGCGCGCCTTCCTCGGCGACGACACCTATGCGATCTCCGGCGTCGCCCACACGATCGCGTCGCGCGTCGTGCTCGAGGCGGTCGCGCAGTTCGCGACCGCGCCGGTGCAGCCCTGGGACGCGCTGATCTGTCCCTCCACTGCCGTCCATGCGGCGCTGACCTCGATCCTCGCCAACACCGAGGAGCAGCTTCGCACGCGGCTCGGCGCCCGCACCTTCATCCGGCCGCTGATGCCGATCATCCCGCTCGGCATCCATGCCCGCCGCTTCGCCCGCATCGAGCCCGCGCGCATGCGATGGCGCACCAAGCTCGGCATCGACGAGGATGCGACGGTGGTGCTGTTCTTCGGACGGCTCAGCGTGCACGCCAAGGCCTCGCCGTTCCAGCTCGCGCAGGCGCTGGAGATCGCCGCCCAGAAGGGCGCCAAGCTCGAGATGATCTGGTGCGGCTACTTCGCCGACGACTTCCAGCAGAAGAGCTTCATGACCACCGCCAAGGCGATGGCGCCGTCGGTGCGTTTTCACCACGTCGACGGCCGCAAGGCCGACGCGCGCTTCTCGATCTGGTCGGCGGCCGACATCTTCTGTTCGCTGTCCGACAATATCCAGGAGAGCTTCGGCCTCACCATCATCGAGGCGATGGCGGCCGAGCTGCCGGTGATTGCGGCGAACTGGGACGGCTACCGCGACGCGATCGAGCATGGCGTCAGCGGCGTGCTGGTCGACAGCTACATGCCCGCGGTATCGCTCGCCGATGTCGCGTTCCGGCATCTCAGCGGCGCGGACAGCTACGATTCCTACATCGCGGCGGTCAGCCAGTTCTGCCTGGTGAACGTGGAGCAGACCGCGCATTGGATCGCGACGCTCGCCGCCGATCCGGCGTTGCGCAGGAAGCTCGGCGCCGCTGCGCGCCGCTCCGTGATGAAAAGCTACGACTGGGCGGCAGTGCTGCCGCGCATGCAGAGCCTGTGGGCCGAGCAGCTCGCGCTGCTCAACAAGACGCGCGCGGCGGGGCCGCGTCCGTCGATCGCGTGGCGCAGCTACGACCCCGCGCTCACCTTCGCGGAGTTTCCGTCACACCGCGTGCACGGCGATACGCGGCTGGTGCGCGGCCCGCATTTCGAATTGTGGGAAGACTGTGAAGATGCCCGGTACGGTGGTGAACCCGCACGTGCTGGTGCGGGCCAGCGACTTTGCCGCGCTGCGCGCAGCCTTCGCGGACGGTCAGCCGCGCACGCCCGACGAGGTCGCCAAGATGTTCGTCGAGCCGATCCGGCCGCTCGTGCTCCGCGCGCTGCATTGGCTGATCAAGATCGGCCTGTTGCGTTTCGCGGCCTAAATGGTGTTGCGCTGAAATAGCGACGCCGCGCTGGCCATCGGCAACGCGGCGATCGAAAGCCAAGCTGAGCGTCTTGAAAGAACGCTTAGTAGCGGACGGAAACCGTGGTGTCGCGCCGCTGTCCGCAGATGTCGTACCAGGTCCGCGTCTGCGGGCCCCAGCGCAGGCAGCCGGCGGCTTGCCGCTCCGGCCGGCCGTTGTCGCCGTAGTTCCACAGCACCACGCCGGCATACCATTCTTGCGGAAGCTGCGGCCGCTCCTGGAGCTGCGCAAATCCTTCCGACGACGACGCCATCAGAGCAACAACGGCTGCAACGGCGAATACGGCCTGCTTCATTTGAATCCCCGCCAATGGGCCCGCCCTCCGACTGGAGAGTCGGAGAACAGCGCGAATATGCTGACATTCTCAATTTTGCCGCAGTCGCGCAAGGCGGTCATGAACGGTTGGAGTGAGGGTGTGGTAATCCTGCCAAGATTCTGTTTTTGCAGCATAAATACAGGCCGGGCGGCGCGGGCTTTTGCACAGGGCGCAGCCCGAGTTCCGGCGGCGCTCAGGCGCCCTGAATCGCGGTGATGGCCCGTGCGGGCACGGCGGGCCGACGGGTGGTTTCCGCGACGATATCGGTGGTCGAGGTTCCGCACTGGCAGACGAATACCCGCTGCAGCATGTTGGCGAATTTCGGGTGCGGCTCGGCGCGCACCAGCGACGTCGTCTGGCCGCAGGCGTCGCAGATCGGGGGACGTGGTGTATCGCTGTTACGCATGGGAGAACCGAGGCCTTAACGCGCGTTCATGCGTTTCGTTCCGTGGAACTTAAAAACCGTTTCGTGACGCAACGTTGGCGGCGTTGCTTCGCGCCGCTTCTGATCGGACGGCGGAACAGCGAGAGCGTTGGTCTTGCCTCCGTTGCACCAGGTCCGCATACTATTTCAGGTTGCGGTGGGGACGGGGGTTGGAATGCGTTTTTTGGTGTTGATGGGATCGCTCGCCCTCGCGCTGGCGGGCTGCCAGACCGCTTCCAACAGAGTTCCGCTCGAACAGGGTTGCGGACGTCCGCGTCGGAGAAATCAGCGTGTCCCTTGCGGACGGTGCGCAAATTCCGCCGGAGCTTCGCGACGCTGTCGCCCCCAAGGTGAAAGCGGCGATGGAGCGGCACGTGTCGCCGCGCTTGAAGGGACCAACCGCCGTGCGCGTCGAGGTGAAGGTCAGGAGCGTCACGATTGCATCGGAAATGGAGACAATCCTTGTCGGCGGCGTTCATGCGATGGAGGCGGACGTGACCTTCATTGATCCCAGAACGAAGGCCGTGCTCTTCACCAACAGCTCATTCCGCAACCAAGTCGGCGGCGGCGGCGGCGTAGGCGGCCTCGTGATCGACCGGGCGGTGTTGTCCGCACCGATTGATCGGATCGCCGATGGCTTCGCCTTTCAATATGCCGAGTTGCTGCGGCCATCGGAGCCGCGGTCTTAGCGCCACGCTCTATCCGACGTGCTTCGCCAAAAATTCCAGCGTGCGCTCGCGCGCGAGCTTGTGCGCGGCGGGATGATAGCGCTCGGTGCGGTTCTCGTTGTCGAAACCGTGCGGCGCGCCTTCATACATGAACACCGGCACCGAGGGCTGCGCCGCGCGGAACACCGCCACGCGCGCCGGCGGCAGTGACGTGTCCTTGTCGCCGATGTGGCAGATGACCGGGCAGCGCGGCTGCTCGCCGGCGAGATCCGGGATCATCGATCCGTAGTATGAGACCGCGCCGGCATAGTCGCTGCGGCAGGCGGACAGCCATGCGAGCGATCCGCCCCAGCAGAAGCCGATGATCGCGATCCTGCCGGCGTCGGCGATGGCGTCGTGCGCGGCGTCGAGATCGGCGATGGCTTCGCCGAGATTCCAGGCGGTGTAGGTCTGCTGCGCGCGGTCGTGGTCCGCCTTGCTGTAGGTGTAGGTGAGGCCGCGCTGCTTGCGGTCGTAGAGCGCCGGCGCGATCGCGACATAGCCCTGCGCCGCATAGAAATCGCACACCGAGCGCAGGTAGTCGTTCACGCCGTACATTTCCTGCGCGATGACGATGCCGCCGCGCGGGTGCGACGCTGGCGCATTGGCGAAAGAAGGTTTGGCGAGATAGGCGTCGAGTTCATGCCCGTCGCGGGCGCGCAAACGGATCATTCGATGGTCACGGTCTGGTCGGAGTAGTTGACGCGGATGCCGTAGCTGCCTTCGTTCACCGTCCAGCGGGTCAGCGTGTAGGTGCGCAGCCCGCGCTTGTGATAGGGGTCGGCGTCGGCAATGGCGCGCGCCGCCGCGAACGATTCCGCGCGAATGATGACCATGCCGCCGACGCGCGCACCGTCTTCGCCGACCAGCGGTCCGGCGCCGAACATGATGCCTTGCTTTTCGAGCTTGATCTGGTGCGTCAGGTGTTCGCCCAAGTGCTTGTCGAGCTCCTCCCTCGGCGCCACCGGCGTGGTGACGATCACATAGAGCTCCTTGCCGAGAAAGTTCTTGGTGAGCTCGTGATGGTGCTGGTCGGTATTGGTCATTGCAGTCATCCCACCGCGCAAAGCGTTTGTTGGACGCGCATCTTGCCATAGGGCAGGGCATCCGTCCCACGCGCGCACACTCGCCCTGCGCATTTGTGCGTTGCAGTGCCGCGCGGATTTCCGGCACCATTGGGGACGACCACAGGATGCCAATCATGGACCAGCCATTTCGACCTGATCGCCGTCGCGTCATCGGCGGCACCACCGCCGCCGCCCTGACGATCGCCGCGCCGCGGCTGTCGTTCGCGCAGGCCTATCCGTCGCGGCCGGTGCGGGTGATCATTCCGTTCACGCCCGGCGGCGCCCCCGACGTGCTGCTCCGGCTGGTGGCGCAGAAGCTGTCGGAGAAGTGGGGGCAGGGCGTCGTGGTCGAGAACCGCGCCGGCGGCAATACGCTGACCGGCACCGTGGCGGTGACCAAAGCTACGGCCGACGGCTACACGCTGCTGCTCACCGGCGACCAGACCTTCGTCCTCAATCCGCTGCTCTATCCCACGCTGCCCTACTCGATGAAGGAGCTCGATCCCGTCATCCTCATGGCGTCGATCCCGCACATGCTGGCGGTGTCGCACAAGGTGGCGGCGTCGAACGTGAAGGAGCTGATCGCGCTCGCGAAGCAGAAGCCCGATACGATGACCTACGGCACCACCGGTCCCGGCACCATCCAGCGCATCGCCACCGAATATTTCGCGGGCATCGCCGGCATCAAGCTCGTGCATGTGCCGTATCGCGGCGCCAACGAGACCACCACCGCGATCCTGTCCGGCGAGATCGACATCACCATCAACGGCATGTCGAACATCCTGCCGCATATCGAGGGCGGCAAGCTCAAGGCGCTGGCGATCTCGACGCTGGCGCGGCATCGGCTCGCACCGGATGTCCCGACCATGCAGGAGGCGGGCGTGCCCGGCTACAATTCGCAAGGCGCATTCGGGCTGTTCGCGCCGGTGGGCGTGACGGCCGACATCCGCGCCAAGATCCATGCCGATACCGCGGAAATCCTCAGCCGTGCCGACGTCGTGAAGGCGCTCGAGGATCGGAGCTTCCAGGTCGACAATGTCGGACCGGACGGCTTCACCAAGATGATCGCCGCTGAAACCGAAAAATGGGCGAAGGTCATCCGCGCCGCCAATATCAAAGGCGATTGAGCACGCCAATCGGACACGGCAGACGTGCGGATTTGTCCGCTGCGCGGATTTGTCCGTTGCGTCCGTTGGCGCGTTCCTTGCTACGTTCCTTGCTAGTTGGCTTCGACAATTCAGGAAATCGGGAGTTCGTGAATGCGTGGGAATGGGTTCAGTCGCCGCAGGTTCATCGGCGGTGCGGCGGGGTTTGCGGCGGCGGCGCCGCTCATGTCGCCGCGCCTGTCATTCGCGCAAGCGTATCCCAATCGGACAATTCGCGTGATCGTGCCGTTCGCGGCCGGCGGCCCGAGCGACATCATCGCGCGGATCGTGGCGGACGCCATCCAGCCGCGGCTCGGCCAGTCGGTCGTGATCGACAACCGCGCCGGCGGCGGCGCCAATATCGGCATTGGGCAGGCGGCGCGCGCGGAGCCCGACGGCTACACCATCCTGATCACCACCAGCGCCTTCGTCATCAACCCGTCGCTCTACAAGAAAATCCCGTTCGACCCGGTCAAGGATTTCGCGCCGATCTGCGATCTCGCGGTGTCGCCGCAGTTGCTCTCGGTGCTGCCGGGCTACGTGAACACGCTCGCCGAATTCATCGCCAAGGCGAAGGAGGCGAAAGGCAAGCTCAACTATTCGAGCCCCGGCCTCGGCACCCAGGCGCAGCTCACCGTCGAGCTCTTGAAGCTGCGCGCCGGCATCGACATCACGCATATCCCGTTCACCGGCGGGCCGCCGGCGGTGGCCGCGCTGCTTTCGAAATCGGTCGAGCTCGTGACCAACGCGGTACCGACCAGCGAGAAGCTGGTGCACGCCGGCACCCTCCACCCGCTGGCGGTGAGCGGCAAGGACCGCTGGTTCTCGCTGCCGAAAGTGCCGACGCTGGTGGAGTTGGGTTTCCCTGGGTTCATCACCGACACGTTCGTCGGGATGTTCGCGCCGACCGGGACGCCGAAGGACGTTGTCGACCGGCTCGTGACCGAAACGCAGGCCGCGTTGAAGGACAAGGACGTGATCACGCGGGCGCGCGGCGCCGGCTTCCAGGTGATCGGCGGCGGGCCCGACGCGCTGGCCAAGCGCGTGGTCGAGGAAGTCGCGCTCAATCGCGAGATCATTCAGAAGGCGGGGATCGAGCCGCGGTAACTAACGACCTCGTGTCCCGGGTCTCGCTTCGCTCGCCCGGGGACACGAGACCTAATCCGCAAAACCCGGATCGAGCCGCTCCGCCAGCCGGCAGTGGTAGTCCCACTCCACCTGGGCGTATTTCGGCGACTTGCGCTTCGCGACGATCTGCTCACGCGTGACGTCGAGCACGTCCTTCGGGATGTGCCGGATCTCGGTGCCCATCGACATCAGCTGGATCTGCAGCTCGCAGGCGTCGACCAGGCGGCGCATGTAGAGGAACGATTCCGCGATGGTGCGGCCGACGGTGAGGAGGCCGTGATTCCACATCAGCAGGCAGTGTCCTTCGCCGAGGTCGCGCAGGATGCGCGGCACCTCGTCCTCGCCTTCCGCGAAGCCTTCGAAGTTGTGGGTGCCGACCTCGCCGTAGAGATGCATGCTCGACTGGTCGACGATGATCAGTCCCTGCTTGGTCGCGGCCACCGCCACGCCCGGGCGGGCGTGCACATGCATGGTGCAGTTGATGTCGGGGCGCGCCGCCAGGATGCCGGAGTGGAAATTCAGTCCGGCCGGGCCGAGATCGACGCCGTCGTGGCTGACGATCTCTCGCTTGTCGCCATCCATCCGCACCGTCGCGAGGTTCGACGCGGTGATCTCGTCCCAGCCGAGCCCGTACGGGTTCATCAGGAAGTGGTCGGGACGGTCCGGGATGCGGACGCAGATGTGGTTGTTGATCTGGAGGTTCCACCGATAGTGATGTGCCAGACGGAACGCGGCCGCGGCTTCGACCCGGATCTTGCGCTCGGCTTCGGTCATCTCGTAGCGGCGCACGCCGGTCTTGAACTGGGCCTGGGCAATCACGTTCATGGAATTCTCCTGCTGTTGCGCGGATCATAGTTGCGCCGGGCACCGTTGGCAAAGCCGATGGAGCGCACAACCCTGCGTCACAGCGATGCAAAACCGCATTTGCGCGCCGCGCGCACCCGCCTAGAATGGGGCAGGGAAACGTCTGGAGCGGCCGATGCAATTCGGCTCTTGGGTCTTGGTGGCGGCGCTTGGCGCCGCCCTGGCGTCTGCGCCGTCCGTCGGCGTCCGGGCGCAGGATGCGCCGTTCTACAAGGACAAGACCATCCGCTTCATCATCAGCGCCGGTGTCGCGGGCGGCTATGTGTCCTATGCCCGCCTGCTTGCCTCTCATATGGGCAACCACATTCCCGGCAAGCCGGATTTCATCGTCCAGAGCATGCCGGGCGCCGGCGGCCTCCTGGCCACCAACTATCTGTTTGCCCAGGCGCCGCAGGACGGCACCACCATCGGCCTGATCCATTCCACGGTGCCGCTGGCGCCATTGTTCGGCATGGCCGGTGCGCGCTTCGATCCGCTGAAGATCCACTGGCTCGGCAGCATGGACCGCTCCGACGGTCCCTGCACGGCGTGGCACACGTCGCCGATCAAGACCTGGGCCGACATGCTCGACAAGGAGTTCATCGTCGGCTCGTCCGGCGTCGGCTCGCAGATGGACCTCTATCCCGCCGTGATGAACAAGCTGTTCGGCACCAAGGTGAAGGTGATCGGCGGCTACAAGGACGGGTCGTCGATCTTCTACGCCATGGAGAACGGGGAAATTCACGGGCGCTGCGGCCCGCAGCTCACCTCGATCGGGTCGCTGCGCCCGCAATGGCTGACCGAAAAGAAAATCGCGGTGCCGATCGTGGTGAGCGAGCGCCGCACGCCGCAATTCCCGGACGCGCCGACGCTGCTCGAGTTGGCGAAGGACGAGCCGACCCGTCAGCAGATCAGGCTGCTGATTGTTTCGCAGGACCTCGACCGGCCGGTGCTGGCGCCGCCGGGCGTGCCGGCCGAGCGCGTGAAGCTCCTGCGCGACGCCTTCAACGCGACCATGGCCGATCCGGCCTTCCTGGCCGACATCAAGAAGCAGCGGCTGACGCTCGACTGGGTGCGCGGCGAAGAGGTGCTCAAGACGCTGGCGGCGGCTTATTCGATGCCGCCGGACGTGGTGTCGGCGGCGAAGACGATGATGGTCGGGAAGTAGCGCATGTCCCGGAAAAGTAGGCACCGGTTTTCCGAACAAGGACATGCGCAAACGTAAGAAGCGCGCAAGAAGAGATGAAGAGATAAGGAGAGGGAATGTTCGCCAAGATCAACCACGTGGCCATCGTGAGCGAAAAGTACGCGCTCATCACCAAGTTCTACGAGGCCGCGTTCGGGATGTACCAGTCGAAGACCTCGCCGAAGTCCGCGCTCACGGTCGGCGACGGCTATGTCGGCCTCAACATCAACCCGCGCAAGGCGGGACGTCCGGCCGGCCTCGACCATTTCGGCATCCAGGTCGAGGACGTCGAGACCGCGTTCGACCGCATGCGCACGAAATATCCCGAGGCCGACTGGGTGCAGCGGCCGTCGACGCGGCCGTTCGCCGGCATCACCGCCAACGATCCGGACGGCAACGTGTTCGACATCTCGCAGAAAGACATGAAGAACCGCCACGCCGCCTATGTGCAGAACACCGGCGAGCAGCAGCCGCGCTGCATCACCCACGTCGCCATGCGAACAATGCGGCCGGACGAGATGGCGCGCTTCTATGTCGACGTATTCCAGTTCGCCGAGCAGAACGCCGGCGCCGGCGATCCCAACCATTATCTCTCGGACGGCAAGGTCACGCTGGTGATCATGCCGTGGCGCATCAAGAACTTTCTCGGCCAGTCGATCCTGCCGACCGGGATGGACCACATCGGCTTCACGGTCGAGGACATCGAGGCGTTCAAGAACGACGTCGAGGAGCTGATCGACCGCAACCCGGTGATGAATACGCCGCCGGTCGGGCGCGGCGCCGAGGGCCAGGCCCGCCTGGAGCTTCTGAAAAAGCAGTGCCCGATCGCAGACCACTTCCTGTCGGACCCCGATTATACGATGCTGGCCGTCAGAGAGCGCCATTAACAATTCGAACGATCACGGAGGACACCCATGTCGATGACCGAAACGAGCAAAAAAGAAGAGAACCTGATGGAGCTCCACCGCGCCGCCGAGGCGAGCTGGACGACCTTCAGCTATGCCAAGCCGGACGGTGTCAGCTCCGGCAAGGGCTTCGTCAGTCTCGGCCGCAAGGACATCGTGCGCGGTGTGGTGCAGGTGGTGAAGAAGCACGGTGGCGAGAACAACCTGCACTATCACACCGGCATTGCGAGCTTCTGGATGGTGCTCAAGGGCCGCGTGCGCTTCTACGGTCCGGATGACGTGGTGATCGGCGAGTTCGGACCGATGGAGGGCACCATCACGCCGCGCTTCTCGCGCTACTGGTTCGAGAACATCGGCGACGAGGATCTCGAAATCCTCCAGGTTGCGGCGTTCGGTTCCGAGAAGCTCGAAAAGAGCGGCCGCACCGACGTCTCGGCGCATCGTTTCGATCCCAACTCCGCGCAGCATTTCGAGGCCAAGACCGCACCCGCCAAGGGATAGCGTCGGTGCAGCCGTTCCGGCGCGCCGGCCTCGGGATATTGCTTCTGACGGCGTTGTCGGGCCCGGCGTCGGCGCAGGACGCGCCGTTCTACAAGGGCAAGACCATCCGCATCGTGATCTCCACCGGCGTCGCCGGTGGCTATGCGGAATATGCCCGCGTGCTGGCGGAACACATGGGCCGCCACATCGCGGGCAATCCGGGCTTCATCGTCCAGAGCATGCCGGGCGCGGGCGGGCTTACCGCCACCAACTGGCTCTATGCGCAGGCGCCGCAGGACGGCACCACCATCGGCATCGTCCATTCGACGATCCCGCTGGCGCCGCTGTGGGGCGGGAAGGGCGTCCGCTTCGAGACGCCGAAGTTCAACTGGCTCGGCGCGCTCGACCGCGCCGACGGCATGTGCATCACCTGGCGAAGCTCGCTGGTGAAGACCTGGCACGACCTGGTCAACAAGGAGTCGACCGTCGGCAGCTCCGGCGTGGGCTCGCAGATGGATACCTATCCGGCGATGCTGAACAAGCTGTTCGGCACCCGGATGAAGGTGATCGGCGGCTACAAGTCCGGCACCGACATCTATCTCGCGATGGAGCGCGGCGAGGTCGACGGCCGTTGCGGCGGACAGCTCACCGTCATCCGTGCGACGCGGCCGGACTGGCTGACCGAGCGCAAGATCAACGTGCCGATCCTCATTGCCGAGAAGCGCAGCGCGCTGTTCCCGGATACCCCGACCGTGCTGGAATTCGTGCAGGACGACGCGACGCGGCGGCAGCTCGAGCTCCTGATGGTGTCGCAGACCATGGACCGCCCGGTGCTGGCGCCGCCGGGCGTGCCGGCTGAACGCGTCAAGGCGCTGCGTGACGCGCTCGATGCCGTCATGCGCGACGAAGCGTTCCGCGCCGAGGTGGAGCGGCGCAATCTTCAGGTCGATCCGGTGCGCGGCGAGGACATGACGGCGATGCTGCAACGCGCCTTCTCCGCGCCGCCGGAAGTGATCGCCGCCGCGCGCGAGACCATGGGCGGGCGATAAGCGGGACACCGTGACGCCTTGCCCGCGGGCCGGGGCTCAACGACAACAGGGCGGGGAGAGAAACGATGCGCGTCGGGTGGTTTGCCGGCCTGCTTGGAATTGTGCTCGCCGCAGCGGGTGCCAACGCGAGTCTGGCACAGGAGCCCTATTACAAAGGCAAGACCATCCGCCTCATCATCAGCGTGGGCGTCGCCGGCGGCTTCGGCGAATACGCCCGCACGCTGGCTGAACACTACGGCCGTCACATCCCCGGCCATCCCCACGTCATCGTACAGAGCATGCCCGGCGCTGGCGGGCTGATCGCCACCAATCATCTCTACGTGCAGGCGCCGCAGGACGGCACCATCGTCGCCATGGTCAATGCGACCGCGCCGCTTGCGCCGCTGTGGGGCAGCCGCGGCGCGCGCTTCGAGACGCTGAAGCTGCATTCGATCGGCGCGCTGGACCGCGCCGACGGCACCTGCGCGTTCTGGCACACCGCGCCGGCGAAGACCTGGGACGATCTCCTCAAGAACGAAGTCACCGTCGGCTCCATCGGCGCGGGCTCCCCGATGGAGGTTTATGCGGTGATGCTCAACCGGCTGTTCGGCGCCAAGATCAAGGTCGTGGGCGGCTACAAGGCCGGCAGCGACATCGACCTCGCGATGCAGCGGCAGGAGGTTGACGGCCGTTGCGGCACGCATCTCAAGTCGATTCCGGCGCTGCATCCCGACTGGATCCGCGACAACAGGCTGCTGGTCCCGATCGTCGTCGCCGAAAAGCGCAACAAGGACTACCCGGACACGCCTGCGCTCATGGAATTCGTGAAGGACAAGACCACCCGGCAGACCATCGACCTGCTGACGGTCACCCAGAAGCTCGACCGTCCGATCCTGGCGCCGCCCAACACGCCGCCGGAGCGGCTTGCCGAGCTGCGCGCCGCGCTGGCCGCGACCGCGCGCGATCCGGCGTTCCTGGCCGAGATCAAGAAGAAGAACCTGACCATCGAGGCGACCAGCGCCGAGGACATGACCCGGATCTATGCCGACGCCTTTGCGTCGCCGCCCGAGGTGATCGAGGCGGTCAAGACGATCCTGGGCGCGAAGTAGCGCACGAACAGTACAGATGCGGTCAATGACAAAGGCGTGTGCACGCCTTCAAGCGTGCACCTCGCGTGGCGAAGCCGACAGGCTTCTCAAAGGCAACGTGATTGAGTCATTCTTCTGCGCACATTGTTGCGGTAGCGTTCCGCGACCGAACCGTTCCTGGCAGACGCCACGACCGCGACGCGCGATTGATTTCCTTGCGGAGTACACAACACCAGTACCATCACTTCGCTGTTGGATCCGAAGGGCGAGCCGCCGCCTGACGTTGAAACCTGCAGGCCTTCCCTTCTTAGTGCGTCGGGACCGACCGTGGCGCTGCACCATCGGTGACCGCCGCAATGAGAAGGCGCTCCAATCGAAAAGGTGCCCCAGTGCATGCCGTCCGCTTGAGCTGTCGCCGTGTCCGCAAGCCAGGCGGTCATGAGGATCAGAGAGGACAAAATCATTTTGAACATCTGACACTCCCTATCATTCAGTGATTGTGCGGTCTCAATGATTGTGCAGTTTGAGAGTGCCGACAAAAATTGACAATCGTCCCAAAGTACTCTTGTACCAAAGTACTTGTGGTCTTGGCGTTCGCACCCGCTCCATGGCTGCGGCGCGCTCAGCGGTAGAGCGGCGGTTTTGTAATTCGAGTGGCCGTAATTTGCCGCGGCGCTTTGAAAGATGCGCTCATTGACAAACCCCGCCCATTTGCATGGCGCGCGATCCGGCCTTCCTGGCCGAGATCACGAAGAAGAACCTGACCATCGAGGCGACCAGCGCCGAGGAGATGACCCGGATCTATGCCGACGCCTTTGCATCGCCGCCCGAGGTGATCGAGGCGGTCAAAGCGATATTGGGCGCGAAATAGCCGCGTCAGTCTTCAAACGAAAGTGCTTCGTACGACTCCCGCGTGATCGCAGGCGCGCGGTTGGCAGGACCTCGACCATCCCTCCGGATGATTGATGCTCCGAGACACTAGGAGCAGTTTGGCGCTGTCGTGCCCATGTCGCGATGACCGTGGCACCGAGGCGCGACCGTCGATATCGAGGAGGGAAAAATGAAGGCGGCACTTATTTTTTCGGCCGCGCTTTGTGTGCTGATCGGCGCATTGCCTGAGCCGGCGCATGCCAGCCAGGTGGTCGGGCAGTGGTACCACGGAAATTGGAGCTGCAGGATCGACGGACGTCCGGCGAGAATGCGGTGGGTCGTTCGCGACGATCCGGGACCCTCCAATTGCCGCTACGATCCCCGGCTTCGGGAACAGGTGTGCAGCCGGACGTCTGGCGTGACTACCGTCGGCGAGTTTTGGGATCGGAACGGGCCGTGGAGGCGGCTCACGATTCAAACCAGAGGTCAGAATTCGCTCCACTTCCGGCACGCCGATGGAAACCCTTGGTTCCTACAGCGCAGCGGCTCAAGAGCCAACGGCTGGACCACATGGAATGGTAATCGCTATCCGTTGCAGTGCTCTCGTGCTTGATGACTGCTATTAGGGCAGGGGCCCCGGTCGAATTGTGCCGAGGTCTCTGCCTCGCCTTCTGGAGGTGGTCGAAGCCGTCTACGCCATCCTCGACGCGTGACGCAGACCGACGAAAATACGCTGAGGAGGGCCGGCCCCACGTGACGGCGACGATTGGGCCCGCTATATACCGGTCGCGCTAGGAGTGTAGCTCAATGGCTAGAGCACCGGTCTCCAAAACCGGGGGTTGGGGGTTCGAGTCCCCTCCACTCCTGCCAGCCCAAACAATAGCCTGGCTGGCAGCACCTGGCGGCTATCCGGTTCTTTAGGTCTCTTGGCCAATTACAGCTCGCGCGCCCGTGACAACGCACGGCAACTTTGCCACGCTTGGCCGTAACGGCTCGGAAGAAAGCCGTTCGGTTGAACGCCCGGACCGGCTGTGGCCCCATGATGAATGCAGGACCTTGGGCGGAAAGACTTGGGCGAAAACAAACCAAGGGGAGGAACGTCCATGCCATCCGTTCGCGCATGCCGATTGCTGAGCGCAGCCGCGGCGGTGCTCGCGTTCGCGACGCCAGCCTTGGCGCAAACGGTCAACACGATCAGGATCGGCGCCGTCGTCGATCAGACCGGCGGTTCGACCTCGCCGCACTACCGCGCCGCTGTCGAGCTCGCCGGCAGGCAAATGAATGATGCGCTTGCGCAGGCGGGCAGCAACGTCAGATTCGACCTTGTCTTCGGCGATTCAAAGAGCAATCCGCCGTTCGCGCAGCAGGAGGCGCTGCGGCTGATCAATCAGCACGGCGTCAAGGCGCTGGTCGGCGACTCGAGCGGCGTCATCGTCGCGCTCAACCGGCTCAATTACGATCCTGCGAGCCAGGCCAAGGGCAAGGTGGCGATCACCTGCTTCCAATGCTCGTCGAGCTTCATCAACGATCCAACGGTGACGGATAAGGACCCGCAGGTACAAGCGGCCCAGCGCGATGCCGACGGTTGGCTGTTCCGCGTGTTCTATGTCGCCAAATTCGAAGCCGGGGCGCTGGCGCAGATCGCGATGAAGCGCGCGAACAAGGGCGACGGCCGGCTCAAGGTCGGCGTCTTCGCCGACGCCGGACATCGCGCGGTAGCAACCGACCTCGCCAAGGCCTTGCCCGCGTTCCACAAGGGGCCGCTGTCGGTCGAGATCGTCTACCTGTCGGCGCGCGACAAGATCGCCGCGGAGTGGCCGCAGGTGGTCGACGACAAGGACGAGGCCGGCAAGACCGACGGTCCGCCGGATGTTGTGATCGTCGCGATGCTGCCGGATCCGGTAGGCGCCGCGATCAGGGCCTATCGGGAGGCGGGCTACCCGATCCCGCTGTTGGCCAACAACTCATTCCGCCGCGGCTACCAGCTCAAGGCAGTCGGCGCGCTCGCCAACGGTGTCGAGGGCTCATCGGTGACCCAGGTCGACAAGGGGCCGTCCGGCCAGGCTTTCCTGGCGGCGTTCACGGCGGCGGTCGGCGAGACGCCGGAGATGACGTCGTCGGGCGCCTACGATTCAGCGGTGACGCTGATGCTCGCGGCGCTAACCGCAGCGGGCGACGGCAAGAAGGAGGTCACGGCCGAGGGCATCCGCGCCGGGCTTGGCAGGATCAATGATCCGAAGGGGAAGGTCATCCGGCCGACCGTGGCCGATTTCGCCGCAGCCGCCAGGGCGGCCGCAAA
>CAWAWR010000002.1:0-31005 GCA_963785745.1 uncultured Alphaproteobacteria bacterium | reverse complement strand
TAGGCTGTGGCTCTAATTCAAATTGAATACATTCCGCGTTGCGTTGGTCACACAATGCATACTCCAAGCCGAGCAAATGCTCAACGCGGTCCATCGAGCAAATGCTTGACGCGAGTTTGTTGGAGGCCGGGGGTGGCGCCGGACATATGGCGGCAGGCATCGAGGGGCACTCCGTGAGCCATGATCGTTCAATTCAAGTTATGCTCGGCCTTTGCACTGTCGTTGCAATATTCTCCGCGCTGTATTTCGCTCGGGCGATATTCGTGCCTGTTGCGTTTTCGGTATTTATCATTGCGCTAGTGTGGCCGCTCCAGAGCGCCCTGCAACGCAAATTCCCGACGTTGCTCGCCCTCGCGATCACAATTTCGATCACCGCGATTGTCATTTCCATCGTCGCATTCTTGCTGGTGTGGGGATTTGGCGTTGTCGGGCAATGGCTGTTCAATAATTCGGCGCGGTATCAGGAGCTGTATGCCAACATTGTAACTTGGCTTGATGGTCACGGAATCTACGCCGCAGGACTGATCGCGGAATATTTCAACGTCAACTGGGTGCTGCGTGCGTTTCAGCAGCTTACCGGAAGAGTCCATGGTCTCGTGACATTTGTGGTCACGACCTTGGTGTTCCTATTGCTCGGTTTGCTGGAAGTTTTGATTGTAAAGAGGAAGTTGGAAGCTTTCAGCGATAGAGACTTGGGACAGGCGCTGCTGGGGGCGTTCACTACCATTGCCGCGAAATTTCGAAGGTACATGGTCGTTCGTACCGGAATGAGCGTGGTAACCGGCATCGCAATCTGGGCCTTTTGCCTGCTCGCCGGGGTCGAGCTCGCGACGGCATGGGGCGTCATCGCCTTTGCCCTGAACTACATCCCATTCATAGGACCGTTCATCGCTACGATCTTCCCCAGCATGTTTGCCATCGCGCAGTCCGAATTGTGGCAAATGGCGCTGGTCTTATTTATCGGCCTCAATCTCATTCAATTCTTGATCGGCAGCTATCTTGAGCCCCGTGTTGCTGGCGCGGCGCTATCAATATCGCCGTTTGTGGTGCTGTTTTCCGTGTTTTTCTGGTTGTTTCTGTGGGGCCTTCCCGGTGCGTTCATCGGCGTACCGATCATGATTGCGGTCATCACGATCTGTGCGCAATTTCCAAGTAGTCGATGGGTTTCGGATTTGTTGTCCGGAAAGCCCGGCGCAGATCGATAGCGAAAATATGCGTCCAGTCGGCGCGTCACCGGGCAGCCAGCATGGCCGCACCGAAGAGAACGACTAGCGCCAGCATCGATAGGCCTGCTGCCGTCCATAGCCTTAGTACGCCATCGAGCCGCTCGATCGAGCCCGCCCAACGCAAGCGCGGCGCGCCGGGCCGGATCGACGATCGCGACAACGAATTTTCCGAAGGGCGCGCGTCCCGGCCGATCGCCCCAGTGCCCGAGCAGGATCGCCAGCACGCCGCCGGCGATGATCGGCCAGAGCGTCTTGAAGAGCGTAGGGAGATCCACGCGTGTCGTTGGGGTGCCGTCCGGAACCGGGAGATAGATTTCCCACGGAAAAAGCCCCAGCAACAGCGAACACACGGCGAGCGCCAGTGCGGCGGCTTCCTGCGTTCGCGGTACGTGCGCGCGTAGCGTGACCGGCGCGTCGGCGGGCATCAGCGCGTGGGCGAGCACGAGCAGCACGTAGCTGCTCGTCAAAATCCCTCCCATCTGGATCACGACGTCCCACCACCATTGCCCGGTCTCGACCGTCGCTTGGAGCAACAGATCCTTCGCAAGATAGGCGCCGCTCGGCGGTACGCCGATCAGCGCCACGCCGGCCAGCGCGAAGGTGAGCATGCTCAGGGGCAGGGCGCGTCCGATGCCGCCCAACCCTGTGATGCGATCGTGGCCCAGCGCCGCGTAAATCAATCCCGCCGACATGAACATGGCGGCCTTCGCGGTGGCGTGGGACATCGCTTGCAGCATGCCGCCCGCTAACGCGCCGCCGCTCTCTAGTCGGGCCGATCCGGGATCGAACGCGAGCGGAAACATTAGGAAGAGGTAGCCGATCTGCGCCAGCGTCGAGTAGGCGATCATGAGCTTCAATCGCTCCTGTCGCAGCGCGAGGACACTGCCGAACACGATCGCCGCCGCGCCAAGCGCCAGCGAGAAGTTGTGCGGCCGCGAGGCCGGGTAGCCCGGCATCACGTTGAACCAGAGCCGGACCACGATGAAGAACGAAGCCTTGACCACCAGCGCCGACAGGACCGCGCTGCCGGCGGCCGGTGCGCCGGCATGGGCCGGTGGCAGCCAGAGATGCAGCGGGAACAGCGCGGTCTTGGCAAGCAGCCCCACCGTCATCAGCGCCGCCGCAGCGAGCGTTGCGGGCTCCGCGCGGACCGGTGCGACAACAGCACGATGTCGAGCGTGCCGTAGGCGCCGTAGAGCAGCACCGTGCCAGCCAGGTAGAGGATGGAGCCGATGAGCGCGAAGAGCAGATACCGCAGCGCCGCCCGGAGTGTCTCCGCGCGGCCGTCCAGGCAGACCATCGGCACCGCGGCGAAGGTCACCAGCTCCAGCGCGACGTACAGCGTGAAGAGATCCCCGCCCACGAAGACCATGTTCAACGCGCCCCAGATCGCCAGCAGCAAGATCCAGAATGAGAACGGTGCGCGCGCCTCGGCCGTCCCTGTTGGGGTACGGAAATCCGCATGTGCAAAAACGCCGACGGCACAGACCACCACTGCCGCGATTGCCATCATGACCGCCGACAATCCGTCCGCGCGAAGCGCTATTCCAAGCGGCGGCGTCCAGGCGCCGACGATGTAGATCAACGGCGCGCCGCTGCGCCAGATTTCGACAAGGATTGCCGCCGCGACAGCCAGACCTGCGGGCAGAGAAGCCGCTGCCACGCGTTCGGCATGCCGGCCGCCCAATGTAACTGCAAGCAGAATGCCGAGAACCGGCAACGCAATGGCCAGCACGAGGAGGTAGCCGCCATCTGTCGCCGCCTGGGACAAAACGGGGTTGGGCATCATGTGTTGCCCTGATCTGTGTCCGCCTTTCCGGGATCATTCGAGCTCAGACTGACTTCTCCAGTCTCCTTGTAGAGTCGCAGGAGCAGCGCGACCGCGAGGGCGGTGGCCGAAAATGCGACCACGATCCCGGTGATGGTCAGTGCCTGCGGCACCGGATCGCCGCCCAGCCCCGCTGCCGCGCCTCTTCGCGCGACGACGCCGAACAGCAGGAAGATGCCGCCTCCCAGGAGGTTGAACGACAGGATTTTGCGAAGGGGATGGGGATTGGTAATGAGGCCGTAGAGCCCCAACCCCACCAGCGCCGAACCGCAAAGTCCGAAGAGGGTTGCCGCATCCATCGTTACGAACTCCGCTCGGCAGGGCCGGCGACCAGCATCGCAAAAGTCACGCCGATGGAGAGCGTCAGGGCAGCCTCGGCGAGGACGATCAGCGGCTTTGCGTTGTCTGCCGGAAAAGCGAGGAACGCGCCCGCCAGAGCAAAACCTGCAAATCCAATCGCCAGGAAAATGAACGGACCAACGGTCACCAGGAAACGGAGACTGCCGAGACTGATCGGCGGAACAGGCTGCATGCGTGAGATCATCACCAGGAGCCACATCGCGGCCAGCAATGCGCCGCCCTGAAACGCGCCGCCCGGGTGGTCCGCTCCAGTCCAGAACATGTAGATGCCCAGCACGATCCCGACTGGCGGCAGCACCTGCGCGAGCAATGTCAATGTGCCGCCCGGATGGGCGTAGAGGCGCAATCCAGGCACGCCGCCCCAGGCGCGATCCGGTGTCAGTGACCAGACGGCGACCAGGGCCACGACAACGACGACCTTTTCCAGCAGCGTGTCGAGGGCGCGATAGACGAACAAGACGCCGGCGACGGGATTTCCGAGACCTGTATCCGCCAGGCTCGCCATCGCGGCGGGTGCAAGCGTCGGTGCAACGGCCGGCGGATCTAGCGTGATGGCGGCGAGGCCGACGGCGATGATCGCGCACAAGGCGCCCGTGGCGAGCTTGAACGACAGGCTTGGACCCGTCGACATCGTCTCGATCGCCCGCAGGCGTGCGGCGGCGCCGAGAAGAAGCATGCCGGTAACGCCGCTTCCGATCGCAGCCTCGGTCAAAGCCACATCGACCGCAGCGAGCATTACCCAGACGAGTGCAAGCAGTAGACCATAGACGATGAATCGCGACGGTCGCGGCAAAGGCCGTGCGGGTGCCAACAATCCAGGTGGCGACCGCGAGGAGCAGGGCAGCCAGTGCGATCTCAAACGGAAGAGCAGCGGTCATGGCTGCTGCTGGCTGCGCCGTGCCACGCGCGCGATGAGCTGCGCGACCATGGCGCTGGACAACTGCACGAGCAGCCACACCACGACAAGCTTCAAGGCACCAAGCAATCCATCCGTGCGGGGCAGCAGACCCAACACGATGAGTCCGAGCCCCAGATTGTCGGCCTTGGTCAGGGCGTGAAGGCGGGTCAACGAATCCGGGAAACGCAGCAAGCCCACCGTCCCAGCCAGGAAGAAAAAGGCCCCGCTCGAGACCGCAATGAGAGTGAATAAACTAAGGGCATGGGCCATCATCGATCGGCGGCCTCGACGGATTTGGATGAAGAGGCAGGCGCATCTCTCACGAATGCGACAGCCGCAAAGGCGGCCAGGAGTGCAAGCAGCAAGGCAACATCCACAATCGATGGGTTTGTTGTTGCGACTGCAAGAAGTAAGGATATCGCAACCCCGCCGCTACCCAGCAGTTGAGCCGCCATCATTCGGTCGGCCACGGCCGGTCCGCGCACGATGCGCAGTAGACCTAGCGCCACCATGGCCAGAATGAAGGTCGCGATGGCAAAGTAAAAATCAGTCATCGCCGCGCCTTTCTCCAAGGCATCCCACAAACAGTGCTTCTTCTTCCGCCAACTGGCGTGCCACCGGCTGGCTGACGTCAAGGCAATGAATGGAAAGTCCGCCGCTCACATCGGGACCGCTTGGAAGAGTACCCGGCAGCAGGCTTGAGACCGTGCAAAATGCATCAAGCGTCGAACATGCCGGCAATTTCGGTCGAAAGACCACAAAGCCAGGCTGCAACGGCATGCTAGGATGTAACGCACGCCATGCGACATCAACTCCCGCAACGATGGACTGGCGCAGGAAGCGCAACGCATATCTTGCCAGCTTGAAAGGACGAAATCGCCACTGCCCGGGGGGTATCAATCTCAGGCTTGTCCACGTTGCGATGAGGGCGGCGACTAGTCCCACGAGGCAGTTCATAAGGCTCAAGCCGGCAAGTATTTGCCAAAATGCAAAGAAAGCTTGACGTGCGTGCAAACCAAGCACGGAATGGACTGCGCGAAGTCCCGACGTTCTCGTGCATGGAGCGCGCCCTGCGGTGTGAGGGAGCCCAAGCTAGTTAAAATGCGAAGCATACGTGACTGTAGAACGGTATCTCGGCGCAGCTGTGTCTCGCGCCAATGCGCTGCGCCGGCCTTGACTATGCACATCATGGTCCTAAGCTAAACGTCAAAGCAAGTAGGACGCGGGAGGCACGCATGCAGCTGACCCCGAGAGAGTTCGACAAGCTGATCGTCTACATGATGGCCGACGTTGCGCTGAAGCGCAAAGCCAAGGGCATCAAGCTCAATTACCCGGAAGCTGTCGCAGTTATATCCGCGGTCGCTCTCGACGGCGCACGCGCCGGCAAGACGATCGAAGACGTGACCAAGGACGCCCGGGCCGCTCTGACCAAGGCTGATGTCATGGATGGCGTCGCCGATCTCATTCCGATGGTGCAGATCGAGGCCGTGTTCACCGACGGCAGCCGCCTGGTGACGGTACATACGCCAATCCAATAGGAGGACTGACAGATAATGGCCGGACCAAAGATGGGTCCCGCGGTTGCCGCCGATGTCGACCCGGCGACGGTGGACGTGCCGGTGGGCGGTTACGTGTGCAGCGCCGGAGGCGATCACCTTCGATGCCGATCGGCCAGTGACGACGCTCAAGGTGCGCAATTCGGGCGACCGGCCCGTGCAAGTCGGATCGCACTTCCACTTTTTCGAAGTCAATCGTGCACTGGAATTCGATCGCGCAGCCGCGTTCGGGCTGCACCTCAATATCCCATCATCGACGGCAACGCGGTTCGAGCCCGGCGACGAGCGCGAGGTCCAGCTCGTACCCTATGGCGGCAAGCGGGGCGTCTATGGGTTCAACAATCTTGTCGATGGTCCCACTGCGGGCTCAGGACGCCGCCACGGCCAAGTCCAAGGCCGTGGCGCTGGCAAAGCAGCGAGGCTTTCGTTCGTCGTCAAAATAATCCGCGATCAGACGACGTCTAATTCTGAGAAATGCGCCATCTGCATTTGAACGGGAGACCATATGGCTACCATCTCTCGGCAAGAATATGTCGGCCTCTTTGGTCCGACGACTGGTGATCGCATCCGGTTGGGTGATACCGGCCTATTTGTCGAAATCGAGCGCGATTTGCGCGGCGGCTATGGCGACGAAATCGTCTTCGGCGGCGGCAAAAGCATGCGCGAAGGCATGGGCATGGACAACCAGGTGACGCGGGCGGGCGGAGCTCCCGACCTCGTGATCACCAATGTGACCGATCATCGACGCGGTGCTGGGCGTAGTGAAAGCCGATGTAGGCATCAAAGACGGCCGCATCAGTGCCATCGGCAAATCGGGCAATCCGCAGACGATGGATCGTATCACGCCCGGCCTGGAGGTCGGCCTGGCCACCGACGCCATCTCGGGCTCGCATCTGATCCTGACGGCCGCCGGGATCGACACGCACATTCATTTCATTTCTCCGCAGCAGGCGCAGGCTGCGCTCTCGAACGGCACCACGACGTTGATCGGTGGCGGTACGGGCCCTTCGGACGGCTCCTACGCGACGACGGTCACGTCGGGCCCCGGAAACATCACCATGATGTTGCGCGCGTTCGAAAATTGGCCGGTCAATATCGGCATTCTCGGCAAGGGACACGGGCATGGCAAAGCCGCTCTGGTCGAGCAGATCGAGGCGGGCGCGGTCGGCGTGAAATGTCACGAGGACTGGGGCACCACGCCGGCGGTGCTTCGCTCCGCGCTCACCGTCGCGGACGAGACGGATACTCAGGTGTGCATCCATACCGACACGCTGAACGAATTCGGCTTCGTCGACGATTTCGATCGAGGCGTTTGAGGGTCGTACGGTCCATTCGTTCCATACCGAAGGGTCCGGCGGCGGCCACGCGCCGGATATCATCAAGATCTCCGGCTTGCCCAACGTCTTGCCGTCTTCGACCAATCCCACGCTCCCCTACGGCATCAATTCGCAGGCGGAGCTCTACGACATGATCATGGTGTGCCACCACCTCAGTCCCGACATTCCGTCGGACGTGGCATTCACCGAGAGCCGCATCCGCGCCGAGACCATCGCCGCCGAAAACGTCCTCCAGGATCTCGGCGTGATCTCGATGTTCTCGAGCGACTCGCAAGCCATGGGACGCATCGGGGAATTTTGGCTGCGTTGCATCCAGACCGCCGATGCGATGAAGACCGGGCTCGGCAAGCTGCCGGAGGACGCGCCGGGCAACGACAATTTCCGCGTGCTGCGCTATGTGGCGAAGATCACGATCAACCCGGCGATCACGCACGGCATCGCCGACGTGTTGGGCTCGGTCGAGGTCGGCAAGATCGCGGATCTCGTCCTGTGGGAGCCTGCGTTCTTCGGCGCCAAGCCCAAGATGGTGATCAAGAACGGCTTCATCAGTTGGGCGGTGATGGGCGATCCGAACGCATCGTTGCCGACGCCGCAGCCCACCTACTATCGGCCGATGTTCGGCGGTTATGGCGATGCTCTGCCGGAAACCTGCATTACCTTCGTCTCCGGAGCCGCACATGCCGGCGGGATCAAGCAGCGGCTCGGTCTGCGCCGACAGGTGATGCCGGTGAAAAACATGCGCAAAATCGGCAAACGCGACATGGTCCGCAATGACGGGACGCCAAAAATCGAAGTGAACCCGGAGACGTTCGCCGTCACGGTCGACGGCAAACACGCGACCGTGCCGCCGTTGAAAACAGTTTCGCTGAACCAGAAATATTTCTTCAGCTAACGAGAGCGCCATGGTCATTATTGAAACCGTACTGGGCAATATCGGCGACCCCGAATGGGCGGCGCGGCTGTCTGCCGCCGACGTAGACCTGTTGGAGATCGATCAGTGGGAAGCGCAGAAGAGTCGCTTCCGCAAGACGACCGTGAAAGGCGCGAACGTGGCGATCTCGCTCGACCGCGGCACCTATATCCGCGACGGCGACGTGCTAATTTGGGATGCGCAGGCCACAACAGCCATCGTCGCGAAGTATCGAGCCGCGCGACCTGATGGTCATCCATTTGGACGATCTGATGCCAGCTTGCGCCCGAAATCGCGATGCGCACCTGCATCGAGCTCGGTCATGCGATGGGCAATCAGCATTGGCCCGCGTTGGTCAAGGGCAACGTGGTCTATGTGCCGCTCACCGTCGACCGCAAGGTCATGGCGTCGGTCATGAACACGCATAGCTTCGAAGGCATCCGCTACGAGTTCGTGCCGGGTCGAGAAGTCATCTTCTACCTTGCTCCGCACGAATCGCGCCGGCTGTTTGGTGGCGCCGAAGGGCCGGTGCATTCGCACACACATGAGAGCTATGCTGCTGTCGACGCCGGAACGGGACGCGTGTACGGGCGCCCACCGGTGCGCAGGCATGCGCATTCCGGCGTTGATGCCCATTCAAGGACATCGCCGGTGGAACCCGTTTCGGCGGACGACCATGGCGAATGAAAGTATCGAAACGCAGAACGGTGCGGCATCTATCGCGCGTACACTGCAGTTCGGCGACTCGATGTTTCCGATCGGGGGATTTTCGTTTTCCTGCGGACTGGAATCCGCCATTCAGAGATCCGTGGTGGTCGATGCAGCCACTCTCCATGCGTTCACGCGCACTGCAGTGGAACAAGCAGCGCGCGGCGACGGTGTGGCCCTGATCCACGCTCATCGCGCAGCGGCAGCCGGCGACGTCGCTGCTCTCATCCATATTGATGAGCAGGTGCAGGCTCGCAAGCTTTCAGAAGAGATGCGTACGATGTCTACGCGCATGGGCAAGAAGTTCAACGAGATGGGCGCGCTGATGATCGGCGCGCCGCTGCTTTGCAGATGGCGCGATTGCATCGAAACGTCCGCTACTCCGGGATGCTATCCGGTGGCGCTGGCGATAAATTTTTCGGTGCAGGGGCTGTCGGCGCAGGGCGCCTTCATCGTGCACCAGTATGGCGTGGCGGCGGCGATCCTGGGGGCCGCCTTGCGACTGATGAAGATCAGCCACGTCGAAACCCAGAAGATCCTCTATGAGCTCAACGGTCTCGCGGAAGCCGCTTACGAGATAGCCGCGTCAACCCGCCTATCGAACATGGCCGGCTATGCTCCTATGGCGGAAATTCTGGCGGCAGTTCACGCCAAAGCGCACGTGCGGTTGTTTATGAGTTAACTGGTTGGGCAGTATCGATGTCGAAGAAAGTCACGCGCATCGGCATAGGCGGTCCCGTCGGCTCGGGTAAGACCGCCATCGTGGAAGCCATCACGCCGCGATTGCTCGACCTTGGCATCAAAGTGCTCATCATCACCAATGACGTGGTGACGACCGAGGACGCCAAGCACGTTCAACGGACCCTCAAGGGCATCCTGCTTGAAGAACGAATCCTGGGCGTAGAGACGGGCGCCTGTCCGCATACGGCGGTGCGCGAGGATCCCAGCATGAACCTCGCGGCGGTCGAGGACATGGAACGGCGTTTTCCAGACAGTGATGTGGTTTTGATCGAGAGCGGAGGCGACAACCTCACGCTCACTTTCTCGCCTGCACTTGTCGACTATTTCATCTACGTGATCGACGTCGCGGCCGGCGACAAGATTCCGCGCAAGAACGGGCCTGGGATTACGTATTCGGATATCCTTGTGATTAACAAGACCGATCTCGCGCCCCATGTCGGCGCCAGCCTTGACGTGATGAGGGCGGATTCCCTGCTCATGCGCGGCAAGAAACCGTTCGTGTTCACCAATTGCAAGACCGGCGAGGGCGTTCCGGATCTGGTCGAACTGATCGAAAAGGAATTTCTTTTTGATATTGCGCCGCAGACTCGGAGGTCAGCGTGACGATGGCGGCATCCGTTCCGTGGGCGGCCGCCGAGGCGCTCGGCGCGTCGGCTCCGGAGCTGTCGGCATATCAGGACGAACCGCTTCAGATGAAAAGCGGCACGGTCGGCAAGACCGGCTTCCTGCATCTTGGATTCGAGAGGAGGGGCCTCCACACGATCCTCGCGAACCTCGAGCGCCGTGCGCCCTACATGGTGCAGCGCGCGCTATATTGCGACCAGGAAATGCCGGACATGGCCTGGGTGTTTCTGATCACAACCACCGGCTGCCTGCTTCAAGGAGACAGGCTTGCGCTTGACATCAGACTCGGTTCCGGCGCTCGGGCGCACGTGACCACGCAGTCGGCAACCAAGATCCATGCGATGGACGCCAACTACGCGGTGCAAACGCAGACCGTCACGCTTTCGGACGATGCTTACCTGGAGTTCCTTCCGGATCCCGTGATCCCACATCGGGGCGCGCGCTTCGTCAGTGACACGCGAATCTCGGTCGCTCCGACCTCCACGCTTCTTTTTTCGGAGATTGTTCAGCCCGGCCGAAAGCATCATCACCCGGATGAATGCTTCGGCACGACCGTGATGTCGATATCGACCTCCGCGGCGCGTTCCGACGGCCGCATATTGTTTACGGAGAAACTTCTGATCGATCCGAAGCGCTATCCGATGCGGCAGACCGGCGTGATGGATTCGTTCGACGTGTTTGGCAATGTGATTCTGTGCACGCCCAAAGGCAACGCCGATCGCATTTATGCGCGCGTGGAGCCCGAAGTAGACACTGACCGTGGCCTGGCCTTTGGCGCCTGCCGGCTGCCGAACGATGCAGGCTTGATCTTCAAGGTCTTGGGCCGCGAAACCGCGCAGGTGAAGGCCAAGGTGCGCGAGTTTTGGGGCATCGTACGCAAGGAGGTCATTGGGGCCGACATCCCTCCGCCCTTTCTCTGGCGCTGACCGGTCAACAGACTCCGTGGGGAGCCACTGCCCGCGAGGTCACCACGTTAGTGGAGGCGACAATGGAGAAGCTGTTGGTGAAGTGGGAAAGCCTGTGCGCGTCGTCAGGGCTTCTGCGGTTTATTGACATCAACCTGCGGGGTATCGCGCAGGTGATGTTTCAGGACAATCCGCTGACCGGTCTGCTCTTCCTGGCTGCAATCGCTTGGGGGGCATATGCAGCTGGTGCATGGCACGTTGCAATTGCCGGCTTGCTTGCCGTTATCGTGTCGACGCTAACAGCGCAATGGCTGCGCGTTGATGAAGCGTCGCTTCGTGCCGGGCTCTATGGATACAACGGCGTCCTGGTCGGCCTTGCGCTAGCGACGTTTCTGGCCCCGAACGCGCTATTATGGGTCTACGTGGTTCTGGGGGCTGCCGTCTCCGTTGTCGTGATGCTCGGAACCGTCAACGTCGTCAAGCCATGGGGCGGCGCCCTCACATTTCCCTTCGTGCTCACAACCTGGCTACTTCTGTTGGCCACGTATGGCTTCTCCGGACTCGCAGGCACTGCGCTGCCTTCCGGCAATGTCGTCACCGCTTTTCAACCTTATGATGCGAGCCCGCTTCAACTTGTTGAGCTTGCCCAGGGGGTGCTCCTGAGCATCTCGCAAGTCTTCCTCAAGGGTAGCGGCGTAGCTGCGCTGCTTCTGCTCGCCGGGCTAGCCGTGAATTCGCTCGCTGCCGCCGCATTCGCGCTTGCAGGTGCGATACTGGCTGTCCTTACGGCACATCTTTTCGGCGCCGAAAGCGAGCTGATCACAGGTGGCCTTCTTGGCTTCAGCCCAGTCCTGACGGCGATTGCGCTGGGTACGGTGTTCTATCAGCCGAGCTGGCGGGTGGCGGTCTACGCTGCGGTGGCCACGGTGTTTACGGTCATTGTGCAGGCGGCGCTGAACGTTGCGTTGACGCCGTTTGCCGTTCCCGCGCTGACCGCGCCTTTCGTTCTCGTAACATGGATTTTCCTCCTTCCACGCCAGTGTCTCGAGCCAACCACAACCGTGGCGGCCGATGCCGCAACGCCGCGGGCGACCTGACACAGCGTGGAGACGAGTACGGGGCTGCTTGGCCAGGATGGAGCGACTGGCATGAGACGACAATCTACTGATCGTATCTGTTCATCGATTGAGGCGTCCTCGGGTCGCCCAAGGCTGGCGTGGGACATCGCTCGATCGCACCTCACACAATGTCATTGGTGGAAGGACTGAGCCATGGGACTCATTGGGATATTGCTTGGTCTAGCCCTGCTCATGTGGTTCGCGTACCGGGGGTGGAGTGTTTTGCTGGTCGCCCCACTGGCGGCGATCGTCGCGGCCGTGTTTTCAGGCGAACCGCTTCTCGCCCACTGGACGCAGACCTTCATGGGCGGTGCTGCCCGCTTCGTCGCGCAATGGTTTCCCCTGTTCCTGCTTGGCGGGTTGTTCGGCAAGCTCATGGACGACAGCGGTTCGATCACCTCGATTGCGCGTTTCTTGACCGAACGGTTGGGAACACGCCGCACGATGCTCGCGGTCGTGCTCGCCTCGGCCGTAGTCACCTATGGCGGCGTCAGCGTCTTTGTAGCCTTTTTCGTCCTTGTACCAATGGCGAAGGAGATGTTCCGGGCCGCGAACCTGCCGCGCCGGTTGATGCCGGCGGCCATCGGTCTCGGTGCATTCACATTCACCATGTCAGTGATGCCGGGAACCCCTTCGGTCAACAACGCCATTCCGATGCCGTACTTCGGCACCACGACCTTCGCGGCCCCCGGGCTGAGTATCATCGCGTCGGCTATCATCTTCGTCTTCGGCATGTGGTGGCTCGGCCGTGCTGAGGCAGCTGCGCGCAAGGCTGGCGAAGGTTACGATGACGAGGCGGGAACCGCTCCTGTCGTTGACGAGATGATTCGCGAGCAGGCGGCGCCGGCGGGTGACTTCGACCCGGCCGAGTTACCGCATGGCAAACGAGCCGAGAGCGGCCCTCCCTTCGCTCTAGCTGTGCTGCCCCTCGTCGTCGTTATCGTCACGAATTTCTTTATGTCGCTTGTCGTATTTCCGAGACTCGATTTTTCGTTCCTGTCCGAGCCCCAGTGGGGCGGTACAACGATCCGGGCCGTGTCCGGCGTCTGGTCAGTTATCGTGGCTCTCGCGGCGGCAAACCTGGCCGTCATTCTCATCAACTTTCGACGCTTGCCGTCCCCCGCGAAAGTCTCGACGCGGGTGCGAATTCTGCCGCCTTGCCGATGCTGATGATCGCTAGTCTTGTCGGCTTCGGCGCGGTAGTTGCCGCGTTGCCGGCATTTGCATTGGTTCGCGATGCGGTATTCTCGGTTCCTGGAGGACCGCTGGTCTCATTGGCCGTCTCTATGAACGTGCTGGCGGGGCTGACCGGTACTGCTTCTGGCGGTATGGCAATTGTACTCAATGCGTTTGGCACCGATTTTCTGCGTCTTGCCAGTGAGCATCGTATCGATCTCGAATTGATGCATCGTATAACAACGATGAGCGCCGGTACCCTGGACGCCCTCCCTCACAATGGCACGGTGTTGCTGTTGCTGAAAATCAGTGGTCTGACTCACCGTGAAAGCTATTTTGACATGGTGATGACCGTGATCGTCAGTTGCATTATCGCATTGGTGGCGGTCATTGTGCTGGGCACGATTTTCGGATCGTTTTGATCGACAACCGGGCATGCATACATGCCGCGCGTCCGCGCCTTCACGTCGATGGGCGAGCGCGCCGCACGCGAGCTCGCGGCCGCGACGCGCCTCTCCCTGTCCTGTTGCGCTCGCGTCAGGCTGCTTTCAGCACACCCGACGCCTTAGCCGCATGGGTGGCGATCGCATCCATCAGCGCCGGCGAGAGACAGTCGTAGGGCTCGAGATGCAACTCCCGCAGCCGACCGCGAATAGCTGGCATCTGATCGGGTGGGGTGCCGGACTCGATCACCGAGGACACAAACGCGGCGAACTCGGGCGGCGCCCAGCCTTGCTCCTTCGAGAGCTCGGTATGAATGAAATCGAACCCATAGAACGGGTGGTTGGTGTTCTCGATGCGGCCGTACATGTGTACGCCGCATTCGGTGCAGGCGTGGCGCTGAATGGCGGCGTTGGCGTCCACGACCTTGAGCTTGTCGGCATTCTTGGTGACGCTGACCTTGTCGCGGGAAACGACAGCGACTTGCGAGAACAGCGCGCCCGCGGGCTTCCAGCATTTGGTGCAACCACACGCGTGATTGAAGGCGCACTGAGCAGCGATGCTCACTTCGACGGGATTGTTGGCGCATTTGCATACCAGCGTGCCACCCACGAAGTTCGGTGATGCAGGCTTCACACCGTTGTCGATTGCCGGATGAATTAAGATTGCCATAGCATGTCCTCCCAATGTTGATAGCGATGCGCTGTCTCGCGCGGTCGCCTTCCTGTGAGGTCGCTGCTCTAAAGACGTCGCGTAGTGCCTTCCGAGCGGCCGTGCTCTTGCAAGAAGGCTCGATTTACGTCTGGCTATCGCGTATTGCTATTCAGCAGATATTAGAGCCTTTTTTTCGACAATGGAACGTGCATCGTTCCGGAGCGGCGCCCAAGCGAGCGAGATGCCGTCATGGTGGGCAGAGGTTGGCGGGCGCCTGCACGAGGCACTATTATGCGCCTCATGGTAACGTAGGGTTCCACTTCTGGCGGCCAATTTCATCCAAGCGCACGTCGAGTCGTACCGACCGCAACGATGAGGAGGAACACCGCCATGAAAGCACGTGCCGCTGTCGCATTGGAGAAGGCCAAGCCGCTCCAGGTCATGGACGTCGATTTGGAAGGCCCCAAGGCCGGCGAGGTGATGGTCGAGATCAAGGCGACCGGCATCTGCCACACCGACGAGTTCACGCTGTCGGGCGCCGACCCGGAGGGGCTGTTCCCTGCGATCCTGGGTCACGAGGGCGCCGGCGTCGTGGTCGAGGTCGGCCCCGGCGTCACGTCGGTCAAGAAGGGCGACCACGTCATCCCGCTCTACACCCCCGAATGCCGGCAGTGCCCCTCTTGCCTCTCGCGCAAGACCAATCTCTGCACCGCGATCCGCGCGACGCAGGGCCAGGGCGTGATGCCGGACGGCAGCTCGCGCTTCTCGATCGGCGGCAAGAAGCTCCACCACTATATGGGCTGCTCGACCTTCGCCAATTTCACCGTACTGCCCGAGATCGCGGTCGCGAAAATCCGCGAGGACGCCCCGTTCGACAAGGTCTGCTATGTCGGCTGCGGCGTGACGACGGGCATCGGCGCCGTGCTCAACACCGCCAAGGTCGAGCCCGGCGCCAAGGCGGTCGTGTTCGGGCTCGGCGGCATCGGGCTCAACGTCATCCAGGGGCTGCGGCTAGCCGGCGCCGACATGATCATCGGCGTCGACATCAACAACGACAAGAAGTCGTGGGGCGAACGCTTCGGCATGACGCATTTCGTCAATGCCAAAGAAGCCGGCGCCGACCTCGTCGCGCATCTCGTCAACATGACCAAGCAAGGCGCCGACCAGATCGGCGGCGCCGACTATACCTTCGACTGCACCGGCAATGTCACGGTGATGCGCCAAGCGCTGGAATGCTCGCACCGCGGCTGGGGCGTCAGCGTGATCATCGGTGTCGCCGGCTCCGGCCAGGAGATCGCCACGCGCCCCTTCCAGCTCGTCACCGGCCGGGTCTGGAAAGGCACCGCCTTTGGCGGCGCGCGCGGCCGCACCGACGTACCCAAGATCGTCGACTGGTACATGGACGGGAAGATCGAGATCGACCCGATGATCACCCATACGATGCCGCTTGCCGACATCAACAAGGGCTTCGATCTGATGCATGAAGGCAAGAGCATCAGGAGCGTCGTCTTGTACTGAGCGGAAACAGACGCGGACATTCGCAAGCTGCGTGGCGTCGCATCCCGGAGTCCACAGATGAGGAACTCCAACAAGCAGTCCAATCGCGGGATTAGCTGCGGCATGGCCCGCCTCTTATCGCTCCTGTTAGCGGCTGCGCCGCAACTGGCTTTTGTGCCGAGCGCCTTTGGCCAAGCGCCGTCCTCCCATGAACCCTCCCATGCGGATCAGATGCAACCGATTGCGATCGTGTTCGCCCGCGAGCTGCGCGACGTGCCACCGCCATTTTCGCTTCTTGATGTGCGGCCGCCCGACGATGGCGTTGCCGGCGCACGGCTCGCGATAAACGACAACAACACCACCGGCCAATTCCTGAAGCAGACGTTCATGCTCGAGATCGTCGAAAGCAGAAAGGCCGAAGAGCTTGTGACAGGAGTCACGAAGCGAGCCGAGGCGGGGATCTCCTTTATCGTCGCCGATGCTAGCCCGCAAACGGTGACCGCGCTTGCGGACGCGTTGAAGCGTCGGGCCACGCTGATCTTCAACGCCGGATCCAGCGACGATCGGTTGCGGGACAAGGATTGCCGAGCAAACGTCGTACATACAACGCCGTCGCGCGCGATGCTCGGCGATGCCTTGGGGCAGTATTTGCGCTGGAAGCGTTGGCAGCGCTGGTTCCTGGTGCGCGGGACCGAACCCGACGATGAGGCGTTCGCGGAGGCGGTGCGGCGCGCCGCGAAGCGGTTCGGCTCAAAGATCGTCGAAGAACGCGCGTTCAGGTACGAGGTTGGCAGTCGGCGTGCGGATGGGGGCCACGAGCAAGTGCAGGAGCAGATCCCGGCGCTGACCCAGAGGGCGCCGGCTCACGACGTGCTGGTGGTTGCCGACGAAAGCGGGTTGTTCGGCGACTATCTTCCATATCGCACCTGGGACGCGCGGCCCGTCGCCGGCACGCAGGGGCTGGTACCGACCAGCTGGCATCCGGCGCTGGAGCAGTGGGGCGCAACTCAGCTTCAGAACCGGTTTCGACGGCTGGCCGATCGCGCCATGCGCCCCCTCGACTACGATGCGTGGGTTGCGGTTCGCTCGATTGGCGAGGCGGCGGCGCGCAGCAGGTCCGCGGTGCCTGCGCATCTAGTCACATATCTGAAATCATCTGATTTCGATCTCGCCGCCTTCAAAGGGCGCAAGCTCACGTATCGCGCATGGGATGGGCAACTGCGCCAGCCGATCCTGCTTGCGACCGCAAAGCTACCCGTGACCGTCTCGCCGCAACCAGGGTTCCTGCACCAATTCACCGAGCTCGATACGCTCGGCATTGACAAGCCGGAGACCAATTGCCGGGCCTATGCGCAATGAAGAAGCTGCATGAGGGAGGAGCGACCATGCGAACATGTCGGTGCGGCGGCATCATGATTGCCTTGGCGCTGGCGGGGTGGCTGCTCACCGCAGCGGTGGCAAGCGCCTATACCGTTTATGTCACAAACGAGAAGGACAACACCGTCACGGTGCTCGACAGCGACAAGCTCGAGGTGATCAAGACCGTCAAAGTCGGGCAGCGTCCGCGCGGCGTCACGCTGTCGAAAGACCACCGATGGCTGCTGATCTGCGCTAGCGATGACAACACGGTGCAGGTCTACGACGCTCGGACCATGGAGTTCGTGAAAAGCCTGCCGTCCGGACAGGACCCAGAGCTGTTTATCCTGCATCCCGACGGTAATCCGCTCTACATCGCCAATGAGGAAGACAATTTGGTGACCGTTGTCGACATTGAGAAGGGTACGGTGCTTGCAGAGATCCCGGTCGGCGTTGAGCCCGAAGGCATGGGCATCAGCCCGGACGGAAAGCTGCTGGTGGCAACGTCAGAAACAACGAACATGGCGCACTTCATCGATACCGCGACCCATACTTCCATCGATAATGTGCTCGTCGACAGCCGGCCACGCTTTGCCGAGTTCACCACCGACGGCACCCAGGTCTGGGTCAGTTCCGAAATCGGCGGCACGGTGAGCGTCATCGAAACGAAGACGCGCAAGATCGTCACCAAGATCGAATTCAAAATTCCGGGCGTCCCGCAGGATGCCATTCAGCCAGTGGGCGTTCGCATCACCAAGGATGCAAAGCGGGCCTTTGTCGCGCTCGGGCCGGCCAATCGCGTCGCCGTGATCGACACCGCCACGTTCAAGGTTGAGAGATATCTGTTGGTCGGCCAGCGCGTCTGGCAGCTTGCTTTCACGCCGGACGAAAAGTTTCTGTTCACAACTAATGGCGCGTCCAATGACGTCACGGTAATCGATGTGCAGAGGCTGCGCGCGGTGCGCTCGATCAAGGTCGGTCGTTATCCCTGGGGCGTCGTCGTGGCGAAATTCTGATCCTACTAGCAGAGGAGGACGACATCGCTCATCTGGTCACGATCGTTGTTCGGATCGCCGTTGGCGCCGTTGTGATCGGCGCGGTGCCTGCTCTGGCCGCAGACCCGGCTAACCCGGACTGGCCATGCGTCCAACGCAAGGTGACGACGCTGACTTCTGTGCAGATGTGGGACGGCCCAACCGTTGACGATCTCACCGGCTGGCGTGACCGCGATGACATCAGAAAGCTCGTCGCAGTCCTCGCGAGCCGCCGCGTGCCGATCGATGAGGCAGCCGAAGCTGTCGCGCGGTTTGCCGATGCACAGCCGCCGGACAAGCGTGACGACGCGCTCAAGCTGGTGTTCGCGGGCCTCCTCGACGTGGTCAACAGCGACCGCGCCGCGGTGATGAGCGGCATCGAGCGTTTTCAGCAGCGGCAGAAGGTCCGGGCGGCCGAGATCGAACGGCAAGGTGGCGTGCTGCGGCAGCTAAGGGAACGGGCTGCAAGCGATCAAGACGTGCGCTCCAGGCTTGCCGCCGCCGAAGACAGTTACCAGTGGGACGTGCGGGTGTTCACGGAGCGCCAGCAGTCCCTTCCGCTCGCCTGCGAAGTGCCGGTGCTCATCGAGCAGCGCCTGTTCGAGCTGGGGCGAGAGATCCGTTCGCGCATGAACGATTGATGGCAGTCGTGGCTCAGCGCCGCGGTTGTGTAATCAGGTGGGATTGCTCGTCGAGCAGCGGCACTCCGAAAGACAGAAGAACTGCGTCGAAATCGCCCTGCCGCTTGGCGATCAGCGCGTTGAGCTGGCGCTTCCAGTCATCATCGAGATGGCGCACCCCGAAGGTGATGCGGTAAGCCATGCGCGGGTTGCCGGTTTCCTTGAGCAGCGGCACGACGGTGAGCGCACCGTCCGCTGTGAGCGCGAAATATCCGGCCATCGGTCCCCACAGCACGCCAGCATCGACGTCACCCGATTTGACGTCGTCGATCATCCGCTCGGCCGGCGACTCATAGCGACGGTCGACCATAAGCGGATAAGGCTTGGCGCGTTCGATGAGACCGAGCCGGGCCATGACGCTGGCGGGTGGAGTACCGGCGACCACGCCGATGCGTTTGCCTCGGAGGCGTGGGTCCGCGAGGGTGTCGACGCCGTCGAACCCGGCATTGCCTCGATACACAAGCGCATAGGTCGAGCGATAGTAGTGGTTGGTGTTGAGCACGAGCTCATCGCCCTGGGCATAGCCCATCACGACGTCACAGCGCCGGGCAAACAAAGTCTGACGGATGAAGCCGGTCGCTTGCGGGAACCACGTATATTCGACTGGTAACTTCAGCTCGGCAGCCACGATCTCGGCAATCTTGTTCTCGAAACCTTCGCCCTTATCGTTCGAGAACGGCAGGTTGGCGGGATCGGCGCAGACACGGAGCGCTGTGCGGTCGACCAGGTCGATCCGCTGCCCGTTCGCCACTGAAACGACCAAAGCAGTAGCCACCAGCGCGGCGAGCACCGTTGCGGTGCTCCTAGAGTTCACTTGAACAGTCCTTCTCATGCGCACGCCAAGTTCCGTGATCAGCTACGTGTTCCGTTCCGAACTCCCGGAACTTTGATTCGATCCCTCGGTTGCTTCCAAAGCTCGGCATTACGACAACGCCTGAGCATCACCAGGGAGATGAACATGACCAAGGGATCAATCATCGGGAGCTCGGTACTACTTCTGCTGACCGTCGCACCCGTAAATGCCGGCCCGTGCACGGATGCAATCAATAGTCTGTCGAAGGTGCTAGCATCCCGCGATGCGGGCTCCGGCCCAACTGCCGGCGCCGCTCCTTCGCAGAGCAACACCGGCCAGTCGCAAGGCGGCACAACCCAACAGCATCCGCCTACCGCAATAATCAGTAAGGAAACCGAGGGACGCGCCGCTTCACCCCAGGACGTGCAGCGACAGACCGCCGGCCAACCGACGGCGGCCGAGAAGCCGACATCGGGCGCGACGCAACAAACTGCGGCGGAGGCTCTCAATCGTGCGCGCATGTTCGACCAACAGGGCAACGAAACTGAATGCATGGCTGCGGTCCAGCAGGCCAAACAGCTCTTGGGATCACGGTGAACGCACGGGTCGATGACTTAGGGTCTTCGTGCCGGGCGTGATTTGCGAGTGGCGAGTGCTGAACGCTGCTTCCTTGCGGGTGGCGGCAAGTCGGATTGGCCAACGGCGCGGCAGTGCTTCTACCGGTCACCGAAGCAAGCCTTCTCGTGTGCGTCGGCGGCTGCCGGCTTATCGGCCCGCTTGGCGGGGCGTCCACGAGGTAGATCGCCGTCCGCGCGCGCCTTCAGGTAGACGTAGAGATCCTCCATGTAACATCGCACGTTGGGGTTATCGCCGAGTGCCGGCATGACGCTCTGCTTGTCGGCGCGCATCACCTGTCGGCCAGTGGCGACAATCAACATGAACTCGGCATAGGTCATGGTCTTCAGCGGCTCGACAAGGCCGGGCGCATAGGTCGAGCCCTCACCATCGGGCCCGTGACAGACATGACATTCAGAATGGTACCGGCGGAAGCCCGAGAATGTGTACCAGTCGACCGTGCCATCTTTGGCGATGTTGTACGTCGGGTTGCCGTCAGGGGCCTCCCATTTACCGTCCTTCTCCTTCTTGATCGCCTCCCCGAGGGCGTGGAGGTTCGACAGCAGACCGAGGGCGGCAACAAACGCCAGCCCAATGCTAGCTCGCTTCATATCAACCTCGACGGCTAACGTCGTAGACGAGGACGAGCGTTCGGTTCGAGTTGAAGGACCGGCGCAGACGTGATCCGCGCCGGTCCACGACCTGTAACGTCGACTACGGCAGCGCGAACACGGTCAGCGTGCCGCCGAGGGCGGTATAGTCGCGCAGCGCTGCATAGCCACCGACCGCGCCAAGACCGTCAGTCGGGTTGGTCAGACCGGCAGCAAGGCCAATGCCGGCCCAGCCGCCAACGCCCGACAGAACCGCGACGTACTGCTTGCCCTTGTGGCTATAGGTCATCACGTTGCCGATGATGCCGGACGGAGTCTTGAACTTGAACAGCTCCGTGCCGTCCTTCTCGTCGACTGCTTTGAGATAGCCTTCGAGCGTGCCGTAGAAGACGATGCCGCCCGCGGTGGCGAGCGCCCCGGACCACACTGAGAACTTCTCCGGCTTCGACCAGACGATCTTGCCTGTGCCTGCATCCCACGCGATGAAATTGCCCATGCCGCCGTGACTGTCGGGCGCCGGGAACATCGACAACGTCGCCCCGACATAGGGCTGACCCGCGGTGTACGACACCCTAAACGGCTCGTAATCCATACAGACATGGTTTGTCGGCACGTAGAACAGGTTGGTCCGCGGTGAGAATGCCGCGGGCTGCTGGTCCTTGGTGCCGAGCGCAGCCGGACAGACACCTTTGGTGTTTTTGTCCTGGCCGGTCTGGAAGGTCGAGAACTGGGAGACGACCTGCGGTCGTCCATACTGCGGGCTGTTCCTGTCCATCACGACGCCGGTCGTCCAGTTGACCCTCGGGTCGTACTTATCGGCGACCAGCAATTCGCCGGTAACACGATCGAGCGTGTAGGCGAGACCGTTGCGGTCAAAGTGAACAAGGGCCTTGCGCGGCTTGCCGCCCACATTGATGTCAGCAAGGATCATCTCGTTGACACCGTCGTAGTCCCATTCATCGAACGGCGTCATCTGATAGGCCCATCTCGCCATGCCGGTGTCGGCGTCACGGGCAATGATCGCCATGGTCCACTTTTGGTCGATCGGCTTGCCGTCCGGCCCGGCGCGCTGCACCGGATTCCACGTCGAGGGATTGGCCGTGCCGTAGTAGACGAGATTGGTCTCGGGGTCATACGAGAACCAGCCCCAGGCCGTGCCGCCGCCGATCCTCCATTGGTCGCCGTTCCAGCTCCTGAGCGAAGAGTCCTTGCCGACCGGTTTGCCGAGCGACATGGTCTTTTCCGGATCAAACAGGATCTCGTTGTCCGGACCGGTCGAGAAGGCGCGCCATAGGCGCTTGCCGGTCTTGGCGTCATAGGCGGTGACGTGACCTCGGACGCCGAACTCAGCGCCGGAAATACCGACGATGATCTTGTCCTTCACCGGTAGCACTGTCGCCGTATTGGTCTCGCCCTTTCTCGGATCGCCGTTGACGACACTCCACTTCACCTTGCCGGTCTTGGCATCGAGCGCGACCAGCGTGGTGTCAGCTTGGTGGTGGTAAAGCGTACCGTCGGCGTAAGCGACGCCGCGATACACCGTGTCGCAACACATCACCGGGATCACCGAGGGATCCTGTTTCGGCTCGTATTTCCACAGGATCTTTCCGTCCTCGTTCAGGTCCAGCGCATAGACAATGTTAGGGAAGGGCGTGTGGACATACATGATCTCGCCGACCACGAGCGGCGAACCCTCGTGCCCACGCAGCACGCCGGTCGAGAACGTCCAAGCTACCTTCAGGTTTTTGACGTTGTCGCGATTGATTTGATCCAGCTTTGCGAAGCGCTGGTTCGAATAATCGCCGGTCTGCAAAACCCACTGCTCGGACTTCGCCGATTGGCTTGAGCACATCCTCATTCGACATCGCTGGCATAGCGAACGCGATCACCGCCAGTGATGCACTTACCAGTGCACATCTGCGCATAGCGCTACTCCTCCCTAGAGCCGGCTCCTGTTGGGCGGTAGCGATCGTCGGTAGTCGCAGCGGTAGTCGAAGCCCGGGCCGCTTCCTGAGACGCTCAGGGCTTGCGAACGGAACGCTGCTTCCAGGTTCCAAAGGCGAGAGCTACCGTTATGAATCTTCGCACTAGTCCCTGAAGTGCGCAAGGCGAACGGTTGTGTTTTCTTGCATGCGCGCAATGTGTCGCGCGCTAGCGATCGCAGGCGTATCAAATTACCCGGCGATGATAGCCCCGTTGGGATTTCTCCCAACTCGCGCAAAGCAGATGTTATCAGCGATCAGAAGCAGCGCAGTTCCGCCTCGATCTGTGCACGCTTCAGCGCATCGACCTTCGTTCGCAGCATCGGCATGGTCAGGAACATTGACGCATTCCTGCCGCCGCGTTGGCGCACGCGCATGACCGTTTCGGCTTCTTCGTACTGCTCATACGGGAGCAGCGATGCGATGACGTCGATCGAGCATGAGCACCGTTCGAGCGCGTCACGCGTCTGTCCGTTGACCTGCATGCAGCCGAACACGTAGTCGGCGCGCGCGGCCGTCGGATAGTCGTTGATGGGAACTTCAGCAGAAGCCGCCGCGCCGATGCTGCACTGCAGGACGACCGCTCCTGCTGCGAGCGTCTGAAGCATCGAGCGCATTCGGGTCACTCCAGTCGTCGTGGCGTGCCTCTCAGGAGGCGAGCGCCTCCGGCGCATCGCCCGGCGCAGCTCGAGCTATGTCCGCCGGTGCACGCCGATCAGTGGATAGCGGACAAAGGTAGGTCCGGGAGTTGGGCAACGCAACGTCGCACCGGATTGCGCTGGCGCCCGAGAGCGCCGTTGTCACGCCTTGCCGCGCTTGTGGGGAAACTCAGCTTGCCGATTGTGGGCGGTAATATGCTCCGGTATGGCCCGGTATGTGCATAGGCGTCCGGTGATTCGGGCTGAGCCATCAGCCCAGACAGCAGCACGAATTCGGGACGAGGATTGTCTATGATCGCCATCATACTATCCACTTGTCTGGTTAGTGATCCGGCCGTGTGCCGTGAGCAGAAGATCCCGCTGTCATCGGAGATCTCGGCCATCCAGTGCATGAAATTCGCCGCGCCGCATATCGCTCATTGGAGCGAGGAGCATCCGCGCTGGCGCGTCGTGCGCTGGCGCTGCCGGGTGGGGATCCAGCACGACATCTGATCGGGCGCGACCACCGTCGGCCCGGGAGGCGGGCCATGAAGTCAAGGTGTTGGATGAAGGCAACGCTGGCGATCGCCGTCCTGGCGGTCGCCATGGCGTGTGCGTTCGCCCAAGACATGACGCGGTTCCTCGACCTCAAGTCGGACGATTTCACCAAGGCCGACATGACCCGGGCCGAGGTCGAGGCTGCGCTCGCCGCCGTCGATCCGGCGACGCCGATTGATCTTTCCGGCCGGCGCCTCAACGGCCTGGACCTGTCGGGGCTCGATCTGCGGCACAGCAAGCTGCAGGCGGCGCGCCTCAACCGAACAAATCTTGCGGGCGCCAATCTCGACGGGGCCATGCTCGACCAGGCGTGGGCGCTTGACGCCGACCTCAGCGGTGCCAGCCTTCGCGGGGCGAGCCTGTTCGCCACCCAGCTGATGGGCGCGAAGCTCGAGGGCGCCAATCTCACTGGCGCCCGCATCGTCGGCGATCTGTCGCGCGCAAACATGCGGCGGGCGCGCCTCGACGGCGCCGATCGCCATTTCGAAAGCGGGCTCTGGAACGGGCTGCAGAAATGATGGAGCGATCGAAGCTCAAACGGTTGACTTAGAACTGCGTCACAACGAAGGGTCAGCCGTCCTCGGACACTTCGCACGAAGGTCCGGCTTCGCCGCCGAGCCGGTTGGGGGGATGTGAAGCGCTTTGGGGGGTACGTGCCAATTTTCCGGCGAGCGCGGCGAGATGGATATCGGCGACGATCAATGCGCGGAACTGTCCGTTGATTGGATTTCAGGTATGGTCGGACGTTCCAACTCCGAAGAGTTATAGGCCGAATTTGTCCCTGGAAAAGTTGGAAACCCCTTTTGATTCGAAAAGTAAATCACCGCGCCTGTCACGCCGGAGGCCGCGGGTTCGAGTCCCGTCGCTCCCGCCAGTTTCGGATTTGATTTTCCTAATCATCTTCCATTTTTCGAAAGGTCCCGTTTGGGCCGTTCCGATTTTTTGCGCTCGGTCTTGCTGAGCGCCGTGAAGAACGCGTGCGCTTCGGCGCCGAACGCCAATTACATCTTCCACGGCCCCTTCGCGCTGAAGCGCGCGCGAAGGAATCTCACCAACGCGGACATCTCCGCATTTGACAATTGCTCGCTAAAGGCTGGCATGGATCGGCCAAGCGCGCCGACCGGCGGCTTGATGCCGTGGCGGATCGCCTCCACGACACTGTCAGGCACCGGTGCGTGGATGGAGGTTTGCAGCGCCAGCGGTACCGTGGCGCCACCGCTGCGGTGGCATTGCGCGCAGCGCGCTTCGAACACCTTGGCGCCCTCGCTGAATTCCTTCGGCACCGGTGGCGCTTCTGAATGGCCCCATTCGAGCTTGAGGGCGGCGCTCCTGACGGCGTCGGCGTCGATCGGCTTTTCTCCGTCGCGCAGAGCCAGGGCGTAAGCGGCGATCGCGAACACGTCGATCTCGTTCTGCTTGTGCAGGGCATCGACCACCGGCGTCATCGACCCCGCCGCCATGCCGTGCCGCGCGTGCCAGCCGTCCATCAGGTAGACGACGAGCTCAACCTTGGTCCACGGTTGCTGCGAGAGATTATCCTTGTTGAGCGATGGGGCATACCAACCTTCGGCACTGCCGCCGCCATAGGCAGGAGTTGTTCGTGCACCCAAGAAGTTGCGCGGGCTGTGGCAGGCGCCGCAATGGCCGAGCCCCTCGACGAGATACGCGCCCTCGTTCCATTCCGCGTCCTTTGACGGATCGGGACGGAACGGGGTCTTGTCGAGGAACAGCAGCTTCCAGATCGCCAGCGAGGCGCGGACGTTATAGGGGAAGCCAAAATCGTTACCGCGCGTTGTCTCGCGCACCGGCGCGACCGCCGACATCAGATACGCATAGATCGCGTCAATGTCGGCATCTTTGACCTTGGTGAAATGATCGTAGGGGAAAGCGGGATAGAGGTGACGGCCATGGCGGTCGACGCCGCTTTTCATGGCGCGACGGAAGGCTTCCCTGGACCATGTCCCCATGCCGGTTTCCGGATCCGGCGTGATGTTGGTTGTGTAGATGGTTCCGAACGGAGTCTTGAGCGGAAGGTTGCCGGCAAAGGGCGGACCGTCCGGACGCGTATGGCACGCCGTGCAGTCACCATAGTTGGCCAGCACGCGCCCGCGCTCGACCAGCGCTTTGTCGAACGAAGCGGGGTCGGGCCGCGTGATCGGCGGGATTTCGCGCTCGTAGGCGAGGAAGGCAAAGCCAGCCGCCCCGACCACGGCCACACCGAAGATCGTCCACAAAGCGATTCGACGGATTCCCATTGATCCCCCCGTATGCCTTGGGTTCCGATTTATACCGGCTCAGGAGCTTGGATCCTGGCGCCCCAAGTATTGGCGTTATTCTCGCCTGCGAGTAGTATACCTGATGCGTCGAAAGGCACCTTGGCAAGGTGCCGCGTGGGGCACAAGAAACCCGCGCTGCTGGCGAAAGGAAACGCACATGCAATTTACCCTGAACGTCAACGGCAAGCCCGAGACGGTGGATGTCGAACCCGAGACCCCGCTGCTCTGGGTCCTGCGCGACAACATCGGGCTCACCGGCACCAAGTACGGGTGTGGGATTGCACGCTGCGGCGCCTGCACGATCCATGTCGACGGTCAGCCGATGAAAGCCTGCCAGCTGCCGGCATCGGCTGCAGTCGGCAAGCAGATCACGACCATCGAAGGGCTATCCGCTGACAGCTCGCATCCGGTCCAACAGGCTTGGGTCGAGGTCGGTGTTCCGCAGTGCGGCTATTGCCAGAGCGGCCAGATCATGTCGGCCGCCGCCTTGCTCGCCAGGCGCAAGAATCCAAACCTCACCGAGATTGAGACCGCGATGGCCGACAATCTTTGCCGTTGCGGCACGTATCAACGGATCGTCCAGGCGATTCGCCGCGCCTCCGAACTTTCACAGGCATAAGGAGGCTGACATGACGAAGCAGATCCTTTCGCGTCGCTCATTCATCTCCACCTCCGTCGCTGCCGGCGGCGGCCTGATGCTGGGCTTCCACATGCCGGTTACGTTGGCCGCGAGCATCGGTCCGCGTACGCAGTCGACGACGACTGCGGTCGGCACCGAGATCAACGCCTGGATCGTGATCGACAAGGACGGCACGGTCACGCTGCGCATCCCGCACACGGAGCAGGGCCAGGGCGGCATTACATCGGTTGCGATGCTGATCGCCGAGGAGCTGAACGTCGACTGGGCGAAGATCAAGACCGAGTTCGCAGACGCCAACCGGCACCTGCGCAACAAGAACGAATACAAGGTGATGAGCACGCACGGCTCGCAGCTCGTGCGCCTGCAGCATCCTCATCTGATGGGCGCCGGCGCCTCCGCGCGCGAGCGCCTCAAGCAGGCCGCCGCCGAAGCGTGGGGCGTCGAGCGCTCTGCCGTTGAAGCCGAAGACTCGGCGTGCTCACGGCGGGCAATCGAACCGGCACCTACGGCGAGTTTGCTGAAGCCGCGGCGAGGGTGAAGCTCGACAAGGAGCCGGAGATCAACATTGATCCCGCCAAGTGGTGGCTGCTCGGCAAGTCGAAGCAGCGTGTCGACATTCCGAACAAGGTCAACGGCAGCGCACAATACGCCATCGATACGCGCGTCCCCGGCATGGTCTATGCCGCGGTGAAGGCGAGCCCGGTCCCGTGGGGAACGCTGAAGAGCTACAATTTCGATGCCATCAAGGGCCGCCCCGGCGTGATCGCGGCGGTTCCGCTCAAGGCCGTACCCGGCAAGCGCGGCCAGCCCGACCTGCAGGATGCCGTCGCGGTGGTCGCGGACACCTGGTATCGCGCCAAGACAGCGCTCGACCTGCTTCCCATCGAGTGGGACGCCGGTGACAGCGTGAAGGCCAGCACCGCCAGCTACTACGCGGAAGGCCACAGGGTCTTGGAGCAGACGGGCCGCGTCACCGAAAAGCCAGACCCTAAGGCGGCAGAGATCATCGCGGCTTCCAACAAGGTCGTGACCGCGTCATACGAGCGCCCGTTCGAGACCCATGCCCGCATGGAGCCGATCAACGCGACCGTGCACGTGCAGCCCGATCGCGTCGATGTCTGGTCGCCGACGCAGGATCAGTCGGTGGCGATCCTGCTGGTCGCCGACCAGCTCAAGGTCGATCCGAAGATCGTCTTTGCCCACACCATGTTCCTGGGTGGCGGCTTCGGCGGCAACGGCGGCGGCGGGACGGGCGTCACCCGTCAGGCCGCCGAAATCTCCAAGCAGGTCGGCAAGCCAGTGAAGGTGATCTGGTCGCGCGAGGAAGACCTGGCGCAGGACAAGCAGCGTCCGCTCGCGGTCGCCAAGCTGCGTGCCGCCATCGGCGACGACGGCTTGCCCACGGCGCTGTTCACCCGCGCGGCGTGGTTCATCCAGGACGGCAACGCACGGGTCGGGAGCGCGACCGCCGACTACGGCATCTACAACGTGCCATACAAGATCCCTCATCGGCACCATGAGCGGCATGACCTGAAGACGCACATCCCGAGCTCGACGCATCGCGCCCCCGGCGCAAACCAGCTTGGCTTCATGGCCGAGAGCTTCGTGGACGAGATGGCGATCGCGGGCGGATGGGATCCGCTGGAATGGCGCATCAAGCTGACGGAAGGGATGGACGACTGGCAGCTCGTGCTGAAGACGCTCAAGCAGCATGCAGGTTTCCGGACTGACCTCCCGAAGGGCGAGGGCATGGGTGTGGCGGTGGTCGAATTGCACGGCACCATTGCAGCTGCCTGCGCCACCGTGACGGTCAGCCGCCGCGGCCGGCTCAACATCGAGAAGCTCCTCGTGGTGCTGGATGCGGGCCGGGTCATCAATCCGAATGCCGCCACAGAGCAGTGCGAAGGCTCGGTCTGCTGGGAACTCTCCCATGCCTGGACCGGCGGGTTGGAGTTGGAAGGCGGTCGCTTCGTCAACACCAACTTCGATACCTACAACCTGCTGCGCATCGACCAGAACCCGCATGTCGAGACGATCTTCGCGTCTTCCGGCGGCAAGAAGTGGGGCGGCCTCGGCGAGCCTGCCGGCCCGCCCGCGCCACCGGCTGTCGCCAACGCGATCTACTATGCGACCGGCAAGCGTATCCGTTCGACGCCGTTCCGCATCCACGATCTGACCTGGGCTTGAATTGGTCGCCACGCGGCGGCGATCGTAGGAGCGGTTGTTCGGCTGCTTCTGCGCGCGCACCTTGCCCTTGTATTCAGCGCACGGCGAAGGCGCGCTGCCCATGGCAGCGGCGCGTTTGCTTTTGCGCGGTCGACAACCGGCATAGGGCCCCGCAACAATTTCAACCACGATCGTGTCTGTGGGACGATCGCCGAAGACGCAGCCGGGGGAAACGCCAGATGTCCATACTCGCCGCGTCTGTGCGCTTGGCGGCTGGGCTCGTCGCGCTGGTTGCGAGCGTCTGTCCGATGCAGGCGCAACCGGCGCCGGATTTTTCCGGCAAGACCGTCACCATCATCGCGAGCTTCGAGGCCGGCGGGCCGTACGACTTCTATGCGCGGCTGGTTGCGCGCCACATCGGCGCGCATCTGCCGGGCAAGCCGAACGTGATCGTGCAGAACATGCCGGGAGCAGGCGGCCTGCGCGGCGCCAACTATCTCTACAACGTCGCGGCCAAAGACGGCACCGTGATGGGCGTGGTCTCGCAGACCGTCGCGGTCGGGCAGGTGCTCGGCACCACGCCCGGCATCCAGTACGACGCGCGCCGAGTACACCTGGATCGGCCGCATGAACGCCAATGTCGAGGTCGATCACGCCTGGCATGCCTCGGGCGTGCGCAGCATCAAGGACGTGATGGCGCGCGAGACGATCGCCGCCGGCACCGGACCGACCTCGTCGTCGGTGGTGATGCGCCGGCTGATGAACGAGCTGGTCGGAACGAAATACAAGATCGTCACCGGCTTCCAGGGCCCGACCTCGGCGCAGCTCGCCTTCGAGCGCGGCGAGGTCGACGCCATCGTCAAGCCGTGGTCGAGCATCAAGAGCGGCACGCCGGAATGGCTGCGCGACAAGAAGATTCATTCTGCTGGTCCAGTTCACGCAGGCGCGCCATCGCGAATTGCAGGACGTGCCGGCCATCGTCGATCTCGCCAGGGATGACGAACAACGGCAGATCCTGGCGCTGTTCGCGGGCGGCGCGCCGCTCGGCACCGCGCTGCTGGCGCCGCCCGGCCTGCCGGATGCGACGGCGACGGCGCTGCGCCGCGCCTTCGATGCCGCGATGCGCGATCCGGCGCTGCTCGCCGAGGCCAAGAAGGCGCAGGTCGACGTCGAGCCGCTGGCGGGCGAGGATTTTCAGAAGGTGGTCGCCGGCACCTTCGCCGTCCCGCCGGCGGTGCTGGAGCGCGCGCAGAAGCTCAGCCTGCAGATCGCCGGAATATCAAAGCCTTAAGCCACATCCGCGAGGGGCAAGCCGGCAGCTTTGGTCGCGCTTGCTTGTCCCGGAACCCGTATGCGTATAGCATGTTGTCGCAATGCGCCGTCAGGGACGCAGCGAGAGGAAACAATCATGACGTGGTCGACACCAATCCTCGTTGAAATCTGCGTGGGACTCGAAATCAACGGCTACCAGCAGCCTGAGTTCTAGTCTTTCGCCGGGATGCGGCGCCTCACCGCCATCGTACTTGGGTCGGCGGCAGGCGGAGGTTTCCCACAATGGAACTGCCGGTGCCCGGTATGCCAATTGGCATGGGCGGGCGACCGGCGGGTAAAGTCGCGACGCAAGCCAGCCTCGCCGTTTCTGCAAACGGCGAGGATTGGCTGCTTATCAATGCATCA
>CAWAWR010000001.1:0-121025 GCA_963785745.1 uncultured Alphaproteobacteria bacterium | reverse complement strand
TGTGCGGCGCGCCGTGCCGGTGGCCTGCGACCACCCGCCGTCCGGGCTGGATTGGCGGCGATGAATGAAACCGCACAGCCACCGTCACTTCCTGCATGCCGGGGGATGATTTTGCCAATTCTATCGGCGCAGAAACAGGATACGGCCACGGCTGCATCCTGATTCTTCCCCGCTATTCTTTGCGGACTAGTGCGGCTTCGCCTCGGTACCGGCCATCAGCTTGGCGGTGTCGCGCACGTCGGCGTGGAAATATTTCTCGAACTCCGCCGGCGTCATCGCCAGCGGCTCCTGGCCGATCTTGGCGAGCCGCTCCTGCACCGAGGCGACCGCGAGCGCCTTGGTGGTTTCGTCATGCAGCCGGTTGACGATCTCGCTCGGGGTCTTCGCCGGGAAGAACAGCCCGTTCCAGAACACATAGGCCGCGTCCTTCAGGCCCGCCTCGGCGGTGGTCGGCACGTTCGGCAGCGCGGCCGCGCGCTTGGACGTGCTGACGGCCAATGCGCGGATCTTGCCGTCGTTGATCAGGTTGAGCGCAGGCGCGACCGGCAGGAAGTAGAAGTCGATGCGGCCGGCCATGACCTCGGTAAGCGCCTCGACCGGGCCCTTGAACGGAATGTGCTGCGCCTCGAAGCCCGCGGCGCGACGGAAGCGCTCGGCGGCAAGATGCGAGGCCGCGCCGACGCCGGCGGAGGCGAAGTTGAGATCGCCGGGCTTGGCCTTGGCCGCGGCGACCAGCTCGCCGAGCGTCTTCCACGGCTTCGATGTGGCGACCACCAGGACCGTGGGCTGGAAGCCGAGCGGGACGACCGCCGTGAAATCCTTGAAGGTGTCGTAGGGCAGCGTCTTGTGCAGCGAATAGGACGCGCTGAACGAGGACGAATGCACCAGCATGGTGTAGCCGTCCGGCGCCGCGCGCGCCGCCGCCGCGACGCCGGTGATGCCGCCGCCGCCGGGGCGGTTTTCGAGCACGATCGGCTGCCCGATCTGCTTCGAGACCTGATCGAGCACGATGCGCGCGACGATGTCGTTGGCGTTGCCGGCCGCGAACGGAACGATCGCGGTGATGGTCCGGCTCGGCCAGGCCTGCGCGAGAGCTTGATGTGTTGCTGCCGCTGAAACCAGCACCGCTGCGACTGCGCAAACGGCGAGATCACGACGCCGAAGCCATCCTGACGCAACCAACATGTGTCTCTCCCTCGTGTGCTGTCCTATCCCGCTCATGCCCGCGAAAGCGGGCATCCAGAATTCTTTGAACTGGGTCCCCGCTTTCGCGGGGACGAGCGGCAGAGCGATCTCAAATCTCTACTGCGTGCCGGCAAGCCCGAGGTCGCGCACCAGCTTGCCCCACTTCTCGCGTTCCGAAGCAATGTACTTCTGCGTTTCCGCGACCGACGCCGGATTGATCGGCACCAGCCCGATATTGGCGACGCGCTTCTGCATCTCGGCGTCCGACATGATCTTGGTCATCTCGCTGTGCAGCCGTTCGACGATATCTTTGGGCGTCGCCGCAGGCGCAACCAGGACATGCCACGACACCGCTTCGAACCCGGGCGCTTTCGCTGCGACGGCGAACGGCGGCACGTCGGGCAGGCTCGGCAGCGGCGTCGTCGACGACACCGCCAGCGCGCGCAGCTTGCCCTCGCGGATCAGCGGCAACGACGCGCCGGCCTCGGCGAAGCCGAAATTGACGTGGCCGGCCGCGATGTCGGTGACGGACTGCGGCGTGCTCTTGTAGGGCACATGGGTCAGCTTGAGGCCGAAACGCTGCGCCATGAATTCGGTCGACAGATGCTGGAACGCGCCGGCGCCCGGCGTGCTGTAGGTCAAGGGGTTGGGATTTTTCTTGGCGTATTCGATCAGCTCGGAGACCGACTTGATCGGCAATGCCGGATCGACCACGAGCACCAGCGGCGACTTCACGTACAAGGAAATCGGCACGAAATCCTTCTGCGGATCGAAAGTGATCTTCTTGTAGAGCACGGGGCCGATCGCCATCGGGCCGGAGGTCAGCACGCCCATGGTATGGCCGTCGGGCGCGGCCGTGGCGGTGGCCTGCGCGCCAAGCATCAGAGCGGCGCCTGGCCGGTTCTCGACCACCACCGGCCGGCCGAGCACGGCCTGAAGTTTCTCGCCGTAGAGCCGCACCACGGTGTCCATGCCGGTGCCGGCGGCGAGCGGGACGATGATCGAGACCGGCTTTGAGGGATAGCTCTGGGCGCCGACGGGGGAGCCGGATAGCGCCGCGGCCAGCGCGAGCGCGGCCAATGACGTGAGCGTGCGGATCATCCTGACGTTCTCCCTCTGCGACGGCGATCGGAACCCGGATTTCCGGTGCTGTTGTTGAGCCCAGGCCGCAATCTGGCCGTGCTGCGGGGCAGCATAGGGCAGGGGCTTCCGCCTCCGCAATGCGGCTCACGTCGACGGTGACGATGTGTCTCTGGTCTCGGCGGGCGGCATTAACGTTTGCTGGCGCTGGCGCGGCAGCGCGTGCGGCAGTTCCTTTTGCAGGAAGTCGATCAGCTTCTCGCGGACCTCGCAGCGCAGGTCAAAGGCGTCGCCCGGCGAGCGCGCGCTGGCGATGACGCGAAGCTGCATGCTGACGGCATCGGCGTCCGTGACCTGGAGCTTGACCAGATTGCCGTCCCAGAACGGCGACGCCTTGACGATCTCCTCGGCCTTGTGGCGGACGCGATCCACGGGCGTCGCGTAATCGACATTGAGGAGGACTGCGCCGGTCTGGTTGGCGGATTCCCGCGTCCAGTTCTGGAACGGCTTCTCGATGAAATAGGTGAGCGGCACGATCATGCGCCGCATGTCCCACAGCCTCACCACCACATAGGTCGAGGTGATCTCCTCGACGCGGCCGGATTCGTTCTCGACCACGATCGCGTCCTCGATCCGGATCGGCTGCGTCACCGCCAGTTGAATGCCGGCGATGAGGTTGCTCAGCACCGGACGGGCGGCGAGGCCGACGATCAGGCCGGCAACGCCGGCGGAGGCGAACAGGCTGACGCCATATTGGCGCACCGGCTCGAACGTCATCAGCGCGGCCGCGACCGTCACGATGATGAGCAGCGTATCGACCACGCGCCGCATCACGCGCACCTGCGTCACGTGCTTGCGGGCTAAGAGGTTGTCGGGGACATCGAGCTGGAAGCGCCGGAGATAAAGCTCCGCGACGATGTGCGAGGCGGTGATCGCGATCCAGCCGATGAGGACGATCCCGGCGACCAGCAGCAGATGCGCGAGCCCCGAGGCGACGCCTGGGTCGAACGGCGCGACCGGAAGCGCGACGAACAGCGCGACGACCAGGAACGCGAGACGCGTGAGATGCCGGGTGCCGGTGAGCACGCCGGCGAGATAAGGGTGCCGGGCGTCCACGATGCGGTGAAGGAGCCTACCCACGGCGGCATGCGCCACCAGCGCAATGATCGCCGCCAACAGCAGGATGACGGCGCCGACCAGGTTGTCCGGCGCCCAGTGCAGGAAATCGCGCAGTCGCGTCAAACTGCTCTGGACCGTCTCGACCATGTTCCGCGATCAGCCGTCCGTGGAAGCCGTTGCCAGCAATGCCGCTGCGCGCCGGGCGCGCTGGACATCGGGGGGCCATAATGGCATCAGCCATTGCGAAGCCAAAGGGCCGCAAGCCGGCAGGAACGATATGAAGACCTTTCTTCTGCGCTTCTTCACCTGGTGGAACGGCCAGACCTTCGGGACCCAGGTCTGGACGGCGCTGTATGGCGAGTTCGTCGGCAGCGACGAGTTCGGCAACCGCTACTACCGGACCAAGGGCGGCAAGATCGATCCGACGCTCGGCTTCGAGCGGCGCTGGGTGACCTACAACGGCGTCGCCGAGGCGTCGACGATTCCGCCGTCGTGGCACGGCTGGATGCATCACATGGTCGATGTCCCGCCCACGCAGGAGGTGGTGGAGTCGAAACCCTGGTGGAAGCCGCACCGCCCGAACATGACCGGCACGCCGGGCGCCCAGCGCCCGTCCGGTTCCACGCTGGCGCAGGGCCGCCGTCCGCGCGCCACCGGCGACTACAAGCCCTGGACACCGGGGCGTTAAGCTTTAGGCGGCGGATAGCCCACGGTAGCGCCCTTTCCCTGCCGTATTCCCCGTGTTAACCGGGTGCCGGATGGTTTGGCGCATCTGCGCCCCGGATATTCCATGGCCCAATCGATCCTGAGAGCCGTCTTGGTCGCGGGCGTCGTCACGTTCGGCGCCAGTACTGCTCTCGCGCAGTTCGGGTTCATCTTCGGCGATCCGCCGCCGCGTCCCCCAGGCCAGGTTCCCGGTGGCAATGTCGGCCCCGGCGGGCGGGGATCGGCACCGATGCCGCCGCGCCAATACCCGCCGCCGCCGCAATATCCCCCGGGCGATGGCCCGCAGACGCGGCCGGGCGGAGACGTTCTGCCACCGCCGCCGCGCGGCCCCGCCGTGGCCGTGCCGCGTCCGCCAGCCGCACCGGCCGTTCCGCCACCGCCCGACGACGAAATCGTCGGACCGTCGGCCAGGCGCATCGTGCACCCGACCGCGCATTTCTCCGGCCTCGACAAGATCACCGGACGCATCATCAACTTCCCGGTGGACATCGGCGAGACCGTGCAGTTCGGTGCGCTGCAGCTCACCACGCGCGCCTGCTACACGCGCCCGGCGGAGGAGGCGGCGAACACCGACGCTTTCGTCGAGGTCGATGAGGTGACGTTGCAAGGCGAGGTGAAGCGCATCTTCACCGGCTGGATGTTCGCCTCCAGCCCGGGCCTGCATGCGGTCGAGCATCCGATCTACGATCTCTGGCTGACCGACTGTCGCGGTGGCAACCAAGTCGTGGCCACCGACGGCACGCCAAACGAGCCGCCGCAGGCCCAGCCGAAAGCTCAGCCGAAAGCGAAGGCGCAGCCAAAGCAGAAGCAGGTACAGCAGCAGCCGCCGCCGAGGCAGACGATGCCTCCGCCGCCTCCACCTCCTCCGCAGCAGCAGCAGAACTTCCCGCTGTTCCGTTAAGCGGGATTTCGGAAAGACAAGCCTCGCTCGCGCCCTGAGATAGCGCGCGACACCACGGTGGCCGGCTTAGAGAGAGCGCGCTTCCGTAGAGCAGCAGAGCAGAAGCGAGCCGATGACGTCCAAGGGTCGCGAATAGGACACACGGGCCGGTAGTCCAACTGCCCCGTCGCGGCTGATATCTCCGGCTTCATCAACACCCAAACTCGGTGTCCGTGAAACCGGCGGCAGACCACTTGCCCCGCGACGAGGTCTGCGCCAAACTTAGTCTCGGAAATTCCCCGCACAGAGCAAATGCGAGCGGACCACCGTCCCTCTAAGGTGCAACGGCAATCAGGGGCTTCCGGCAATGGCACACGTCGCGTCGTGGCAGTCTATTCGTACGAAGGTACGCGGTGTCGTTGGAAGAATAACTTTCGCCGTGCTTACGCTATTGCAACTTGTGGCCATGCCCATTTTCGAAGCACGTGCCGAGGTGGCATTTGCTGACTTTCCTTTCCTGATTGCGTGTGAAGCTGGCGGCATTCAACACGCCTACTATTTATCCAAAATCGGCCGAGACGGAGTTGCCGTCTATCGAACGCATGCCGGACAGGCGGGCACGATAACAATAGGCGGCAAAGCCCAACAGGTGGGCGGAGACATTAAGAGCAGTTGCGCCGGAAAGACGCTTGAGCAGTTGCGTTCCGCGGGTCAGGCATATTTTCTGCAGCGCTGAATCTTTGCAATTCTGTCAAGGACTGCTGCCGGCTAGACCATGCCGCGCCAGGATCGTTCTCACAACGGGTGGAGTGCTGTCGAAGCCGGCCAGAGTTCGGCCGGCTTCGAACGCTTTGCTATCAACTTGGCGCGCCAATGCCGCACCGTGGCCGGCGGGCTGCTTCCGGAAGGCCGATCCCGCTATCGCACTTAGGTCTTGCTGAGGTGCGCCAGCACCTGCGCGCCGCTCGCGCCGCGCTTGTCGAGCGCCGTGAAGTCGCCTTCGCCTGACAGCGCCGACTCCAGAAGCTTATGATATTGCCGGCGCGGCACCTCGATCGCTCCAAACGATTTGAGGTGGTCGGTCACGAATTGCGTGTCGAGCAACGCGAAGCCGCCGGCCCGCAGACGCGCCACCAGATGCACCAGCGCCACCTTCGATGCGTCGCGGGCACGGTGGAACATGCTCTCGCCGAAGAACGCGCGGCCGAGCGCGACGCCGTAAAGCCCTCCCACCAGCTCGTCGTCGAGATAGACCTCGACGCTGTGGCAATGGCGGCGTTCATAAAGCTTGCGATAGAGCGTGCGGATGCGCTCGTTGATCCAGGTGCGTTGCCGCCCGGGTTGCGGTTCGGCGCATCCATCCATGACGCCGTCGAAATCGCGATTGATGGTCACTTTGAACTGGTCCGACCGGACCGTGCGGGCCAGCCGCGATGACACATAGAAGCGATCGAGCGGGATGATTCCGCGCAGGTCGGGTTCGATCCAGTGGAGCGAGGGGTCCTCCGCGCTCTCGGCCATGGGGAAGATGCCGCAGGCATAGGCCTTGAGCAGCACCTCCGGCGTGATCTCGATGAAAGCGGATTCGCGATTGGCCATGGTCTTACGGGATCATGTCGTCCGAATCTGGATGCGCGGCGGCTCGGCTCGTTGGTTGCCCAGATATACTATGCTAGTGTCCGAAACGAGAGGTTTTCGTGCACGAATTCATCGCTGCCCTGCGTCAATTGCAGCGCCCGCTGGTCCTGCTGGCGGCAGCGATTCTCGTGTTGCAGACCCTGGTGGCGGGGCTTGCGGGCGGGGATACCGCAGCCCGCATCGCCACATTCGGCGCGGATGTCGTCATCTGCCACGGCACCGGCGAGGACGGTTCCACGCCCGCCGGGAAGGCCGCGCATGACTGCTGTACGTATTGCGCCAATCCCGGCCCGGTCGCGCTCTCGGCCAGCGCGCTGCTGCTGCTCGATCGGCTGACGCCCGCGCATCGCGCCGGAGAGGCCGATCATCCCGGCGACGTCCGCCCGGCCCGGCGGTCGATCCGCGCCGGACCTTCGCAAGCGCCTCCGGCTGCCGCCTGAACCTCCCTTAATTTGAGCGGGCCGGCCGCGCGCCGGCCTTGGTTCATGTGCGACATCCGGAGATGTCAATGTTTCGCAAGTTTGCTATCGGCGCCGTTGGCGCCTTCGCCTGCCTGTCGGCGGCGTCTGCTCACGTCACCCTCGAGCGCCAGGAGGCGCCCGTCGGCGCATCCTACAAGGCGGTGCTGCGCGTGCCGCACGGATGCAGCGGCTCGCCCACCACCGCGATCCGCGTGCGATTGCCCGCGGGCCTCATCGCGGTGAAGCCGATGCCGAAGCCCGGCTGGCAGCTCAACACCACGACCGGCAAATATCCCAAGCCCTACATGCTGCGCGGCGCGCCGGTGACCGAAGGCGTGACCGAGATTTCCTGGTCGGGCGGAAAACTTCTCGACACGCACTACGATGAGTTCGTCTTCGTCGGCACCATCGCCGAGGAGCTGGGTGGCGGGCAGACCATCCATTTCCCGGTGGTGCAGGAGTGCGAGAAGGGCGTCCATCGCTGGATCGAGATCCCGACCGGCACGCATTCGCAAGGGCACGGCGCGGGCAGCGCCGAGCCTGCGGCGGCGTTGCGCCTGCTGCCGAAGAAGTAAGCCGCCATGCGCGCGATCGTATTTTCGATCGCGCTGTTGACCGCGCTCGTGCAAGCGAGCGCGGCCTTCGCGCATGCGTCGCTGGTGCGCGCCGAGCCTGCCGACGGCGCGCTGGTGGCGGAGCCGCCGGCGGCGCTGCGGCTGACCTTCAACGAGCCGGTGACGCCGCTGGTGATCCGGCTTATTGCGCCTGACGGGACCACAACGACGCCGGCAGCGACGGCGGAGAACACGACCGTCACCGTCAAGCCGGGGCCGCTTCGTCGCGGCACCCATGTGCTGAGCTGGCGGGTGACCTCCGCCGACGGACATCCGGTCGGCGGCTCGCTGGTGTTTTCGGTCGGCGAGGCGAGCGCGACGCCGGTGGCGGGCGCACAGCCGGCCGGCGATCCGGTCGTGCGCGGCGCGTTCTGGGCCGCGAAGCTCGTGATCTATCTGGCGCTGCTCGCCGGAATCGGCGGCGCATTCGTGCGGATCTGGATGTTCAGGAGCGGGGAAGAGCGGGGAGATATTGCCAGCCCGCCATGGCTCGATCGCGTGTTGGTCGCGCTGATCGCCGCCGGGCTGCTGGTCACGCCGCTGTCGGCCGGACTGCAGGGCCTTGATGCACTCGATTTGCGGCTTCCGGCGCTGGCGCAAAAGCTCACCTGGGAGACCGGGCTCGAAACCAGCTACGGCCTCACGGTGATCGCGGCGATGGTGGCGCTGTTCGCGGCGTTGTTCGCGTTCGAGGCGGCGTGGCGCGAGGCGCCCGTCGTGGCGCGCCTGCTGTCGCTCGGGGCATTGATCGTTGCCGGCTTTGCGCTGGCGCTGAGCGGGCACGCCAGCAACGCCGCGCCGCAACTGCTGACGCGGCCCTCGGTGTTGGTGCATGTCGTCTGCGTGGCGTTCTGGGTCGGCGCATTGCTGCCGCTCATCGCAGCCGTGAAGATCGGTGAGGGCGGTCCGCTGGCGCGATTTTCCCGCGTCATCCCTTACCCGCTCGCGGCGCTGGTCCTGAGTGGCGTCGTCCTTACGGTCGTGCAATTGGACCGCGTCGACGCGCTCTGGACCACCAGCTACGGGATCGTGCTGTCGTGCAAGCTCGCGGCGGTGGTCGCGCTGCTCGCGCTCGGTGCAGCCAACCGCTACGTGTTCGTGCCGCGTTACGTTCACGGGGATGCCGCGGCGTCAAAACCGCTGACGCGGACGATGGCGGTGGAGCTCTGCATCGTGGCGGCCATCCTCGCGCTGGTGGCGACGTGGCGGTTCACGCCGCCGCCGCGCGCGCTCGCCGCGGTCGAGCCGATCGAGGTGCACCTGCACGGCACCCGCGCCATGGCGCAGGTGTCGCTGACGCCGGTGCGGGCGCGCGATCCGCGCGTCAACATCGAAGTGCTCGATACCGATTTCAATGCGCTGACGGTCAAGGAGGTGACGGTGACGTTCGCCAATCCGTCGGCCGGCATCGAGCCGGTGCGGCGTGCGGCGGTGCATTCGCATGGCGCGCTCTGGCAGGTCGAAGGGATGCGGATTCCCGTCGCCGGGCAATGGATCGTGCGCGTCGATCTTTTGATCGACGATTTCGAGAAGCTCGTGCTGGAGGATCAGGTCGACTTGCCGCGGCTGCCGTAAGGCGCCTTGCTAGGTATTTCCCATCCCGCCCTTGGCGAGGAATTCCTCGAGCCAGTGGATGTGGTAGTCGCCGTCGATGATGTCCTTCTCCCGCACCAGCGTGCGGAACAAGGGCAGCGTGGTCTCGATGCCGTCGATGACGAATTCGTCGAGCGCGCGCTTGAGCCGCATCAGGCATTCGCCGCGCGTCTTGCCGTGGACGATGAGCTTGCCCACGAGCGAATCGTAATACGGCGGGATCGTATAGCCGTGATAGACGGCGGAATCGACGCGCACGCCGAGCCCGCCGGGCGGGTGATAGGCCAGGATCTTGCCGGGCGAGGGCCGGAAGGTCTGCGGGTTCTCGGCGTTGATGCGGCACTCGATGGCATGGCCGATGAACTTCACATCCTCCTGCTTGAGCTCGAGGTCGCCGCCCGCCGCGACCCGGATCTGCTCGACCACGAGGTCGATGTCGGTGATGGCTTCGGTCACCGGATGCTCGACCTGGATGCGCGTGTTCATTTCGATGAAATAGAACTTGCCGTCCTCATAGAGGAATTCGACCGTCCCGACGCCGAGATATTCGAGCTCGCGCATCGCCTTCGTGACCGTCGCGCCGATGCTGTTGCGGCCGGCGACGTTGAGCGCCGGCGAGGGGCCTTCCTCCCAGATCTTCTGGTGGCGGCGCTGTAGCGAGCAGTCGCGCTCGCCGAGATGGATGGCGCGGCCGTGGCCGTCGCCGAGCACCTGGATTTCGATGTGACGCGGCCTGGCGAGGTATTTTTCCAGGTAGACCGCGGCGTCGCCGAAGGCGGACTGTGCCTCGGAGCGGGCGGTGGCGAGCGCGTTGGACAGGTCGTCGGGCGTCTCCGCGACTTTCATGCCGCGTCCGCCGCCGCCGGCGGCCGCCTTGACCAGCACCGGAAAGCCGATCGACTTCGCAATCGTCATCGCCTCCTGATCGGACGTGACGCCGCCGTCGGAGCCCGGCACCACCGGGATGCCGAGCCGCTGGGCGGTGCGCTTGGCCTCGATCTTGTCGCCCATCAGGCGGATGTGGCTGGGCTTGGGTCCGATGAAATGGATGTTGTGCTCTTCGAGGATTTCGGCGAAGCGCGCGTTCTCGGACAGAAACCCGTAGCCCGGATGCACCGCGTCGGCGCCGGTGATCTCGCAGGCCGCGAGCAGGGCCGGGACGTTGAGGTAGCTGTCGCGCGCGGCCGGCGGCCCGATGCAGACGCTCTCGTCCGCGAGCCGCACATGCATGGCGTCGGCGTCGGCGGTCGAATGCACCGCCACGGTCGCGATGCCGAGCTCCTTGCACGCGCGCAGTACGCGCAGCGCGATCTCGCCCCGGTTGGCTATGAGGATTTTCTCAAACATCGAACGCGAACGACTCTTGTTTCCGCCCGTTGCAGGGTGCGGCGCAATCACTCGATGATCATCAGCGGCTCGCCGAACTCGACCGGCTGCGCGTCTTCGACAAGGATCTGCACGACGCGCCCCGCCCGCGGCGCCGGAATCTGGTTCATGGTCTTCATCGCCTCGACGATCAGCAGGGTCTGGCCGGCGCGCACCTGGCTGCCGACTTCGACATAGGGCCGCGCGCCCGGCTCCGGTCCGAGATAGGCGGTGCCGACCATCGGGGAGGGCACCACGCCGGGATGTTTCGACACGTCGCCGTCAGTCGCGTCGGATGCCGCGGGAACGCCGGCGGCGGTTGCCGTGGCGCGCGGCGGCGCAGCCGCGGCGACAATCTGTTGGCTCTGGCGTGCAACGCGCACGCGCACGCCGCCGCGTTCGAACTCGATCTCGGTCAGACCGGTCTCGTCGAGCAGCTTCGCCAGTTCGCGGATGATCTCATGATCGACCGGCCCGCCTTCGCTCTTGTCGCCGGTTTCTTTCGGCCCCCGTGCCACGCTCAGCTCCTCCGCCCGCTGGAATTGAGCGCGGCCAGCCCGTCAATCGCAAGCGCGTAGCCGGTGATCCCGAATCCGCTGAGGGTTCCCTTCGCGACCGGTGCGATGTGGGAAAAATGGCGGAAGTCCTCGCGCGCAAAGATATTGCTGATGTGCACCTCGATCACCGGGATGTTCACCGCCGCCACCGCATCGCGGATCGCAACGGAGGAGTGGGTGTAGCCGCCCGGATTGATCACCAGGCCGGCGGCTTTCTTGGCGGCGGCTTCGTGGATCCAGTCGATCAGCTCGCCCTCGTGGTTGGACTGATGGAACGAGATCTCGATCTTGTGGCGTTTGCCGGCGTCGCGGCACAGCTTCTCCAAGTCCTTGAGCGTCGCGTGCCCGTAGGTCTTGGGTTCGCGCGTGCCGAGGAGATTGAGGTTCGGGCCGTTGAGAACGTAAATTGTCTTCGCCATAGGTGCCGCCGCGACGGGGACGCCCGTTATAGGCACCTGATGCGAAAAGGGGAAGCCGGAGCTCCCGCTCGGGCTTCCCCTGAGTTTCCGGCTGTTTATGCGCCCGTCAGCAGGTGGCCTTGCCGCAACGTGCGGTGTTGATCGCCTCGCGGAGCTTTTCCACACCGACCGCGCCGACGACGACCTGCCCGTCCAGGACATAGGTCGGCGTGCCGTTGATCCCGAGCGCCTCGGCGAGCTTGAAGCCTTCTTCGAGAGTGAGCCGCACTTCCTCGCTGGCCATGTCCCGTTCGGCGCGGGCGGCGTCGAGCCCGATCTCGCGGACCACCGCAAGCGCGCGCGCCTTATCGATCTGGCCGCGGCTGGCGAACATCTTCTGGTGGAACTCGAAGTACTTCTTGCCGCCGGTCTTGTCCTGCAGGCGGACCGAGACCGCGACCTGCGCCGCCTGCGTGGAGCCTTCGCCCAGCACCGGGAATTCCTTGAGCACGAGCCGAAGCCTCGGATCGGCTTTCATCAGCTCGATCTTGTCGGCCAGCGCCTTGCGGCAGAAGCCGCAATTGTAGTCGAAGAACTCGACCATGGTGACGTCGCCCTGTGGATTGCCGAGGACGATCTGCCGTTTCGAATTGAACAGCGCATCCGCGTGCTCCTTGATCGCGCCGCGATGCTTCTCGGCCTCGGCCTGCGTCTGGCGCCGCTCCATCTCCTGGATGACCTCCTGGAGGACTTCCGGGTTGCGCAACAGGTAGTCACGGATGATCTTCTCGATTTCGCCGCGTTGATCGGACGAGAACTGCGCGCGAGCGATGTCGAGCGCCGGTATGGCGGCGGCAAGCACGACCAGCGCGACGGCCAGCGGCCGGAAATTGAATTTCATTGTTGTTGTCCTTTTCGGGATTATTTGCGCGGCGGGGGCGGCGCTTTGTACGTGGCGATATCGTCCGCCCGGACCCAACCCGGCGATCCGACGGGGAAACGTGATTTGGCGCGGCCTGCCAGCGCGCGCGCCGTCTTGAGGTCGCCGCGTGCGAACGACGCCTGTGCGGAGGCGAGGTCGGCGCGGGCGAGGTCGCCCTTGCGGCCATAGGCGAGTGCGATCTGCTCGAATGCTTCCGGCGAGTCCGGCTCGCGGCGCGACGCGGCTTCCAGCAGTGTCACCGCTTCGTCGGCGTAGGCCTTGTTGTTGGTCGCGAGCAGGGCCTGCCCGAGCATGATCTGGATGAGCGAGGCGTTGGGCGCGAGCTGCACCGCGCGGCGCAGCGGTGCGATGGCGTCGGCGGCCCGCCCGGCTTCGAGCAGCGCCTGGCCCTTGAGCTCGTGGAAATAAGGATTCTGCGGCTGCAGCTGGATCAGCGCGTCGATCTGCTGGATCGCGCCGGGCACGTTGCCGAAGCGATACGCCGCGATGGCACGGGCGTAGCGCGCCGCGACGCTGTTGTCGCTGATCGGATAGCGCCGCCCGACGCCGTCGCGCGGATCGATGAAGCCGTAGAGCTTGGCGCGGGCGAGATCGTGACGCGCCTGCAGCGCCGGCGAGTTGGTCTTGTCCCAATGCGGGCTGGACTTGGCGAGGCCTTCCAGCGCCCGCACCCGTTCCGCCGGCAGCGGATGCGACTGCATGTAGGGATCGATCTGGCGCGACACAAAGAGGATCTGATCGGCGAGCCGCTTGAAGGTTTCGTACATGCCCTTGGCCGACTGACCGGTCGCAGTAAGAAAGCGGACGCCGGCGCGGTCGGCGGCGTCCTCCTGCGAGCGAACATAGGCGAGCAGCGAATTCTGGATCGCCGCCTGCGGCGCCGACAGCGCCGCCAGGCCGGCGCCGCCGGTATCGCCGCCCGACCGGGAGGCAGCGACCATCGCGGCGCCTCCCAGGATCATCGCGATGATCGATGCCGTCGTTGCCGTCCGCAACTCGTCGCGCAGGCGCGACAGGTGACCGCCGGCGATGTGCGCGGTTTCATGGGCGAGCACACCGATCACCTGGTTCGGCGTGTCCGCCTCCATGATGGTGCCGGCATTGACGAAGATGCGACGACCATCGGCGACGAATGCGTTGAAGGAACGCTGGTTGATGATCACGACCTGGATGTTCTGCTGCGCCAGGCCGGCCGCCTTCAGGATCGGCTGGGTATATTCGCGCAGCAACTGCTCGATCTCGGCGTCGCGCACGATCGGCGGCCCGGCTTGCCGGCGCGGCTGGGCCTGCGTTGGCGCCGTGCCCGCAATCCAGTGGCTCGCGCCGATCGCGAGCGAGACGGCAACCGCCATCGCCCGAGAGGGCCGCTTGCGGCGGGCTGCGATCGTTCGTTCCAAGGTCATGCTAGTCTGAAGTTCCGGGCCTGGAAGGCCGACCGGCCCGCTGCCGGCGGCTTCGTCGCCGCTATCGATATCACGCCAGCTTGCCCCGCGCATCCTGAAGCGCCGCACGAGTGGAACCGGCCCCATTGCGCCCGGCCCGGCAAGTTGATACCGCGCAGTCGCCCCCTTGCGATATTGGCAACCGAAGCCGCCGAATACGGCAACAGCGGGGCAGTTGCCCCTTGCTCACGGACGATTGAATCGATGCTGGAAGCGGCGAAGCGGTTGATCGTGCCATCGGCGCGGAGCGACGTCCCGCCGTTCATGGTGATGGACGTCATCGCGGCGGCGGCGCGTATCGAAGCGGCCGGCGCCCGCGTCATCCACATGGAAGTCGGCCAGCCGGCCGCGTCCGCGCCGTCGAGCGCGCTCGACGCCGCGCGCGCGGCGCTCTCCGGCCGGCTTGCCTATACCGAAGCGCTCGGCATTCCGTCGCTGCGGGCGCGGATCGCGCGGCACTACCACGAAGCCTACGGCGTCGCGGTCGAGCCCTCGCGCGTGATCGCGACCACGGGGTCGTCGGCCGGCTTCATCCTCGCCTTCCTTGCGATGTTCGAGCCGGGCGATCGCGTCGCGGTTGCGGTGCCCGGCTATCCGCCGTACCGGCACATCCTCAAGGCGCTCGGCTGCGAAGCGGTCATGATCGAAACCACGGCGGCGACGCGCTGGGCGATCACGCCGGACATGCTGCTCGACGCGCATCGGCGCACGCCACTGAAGGGCGTGCTGGTCGGCAGCCCCGCCAATCCGACCGGCACCATGATGACGCGCGACGCATTGCGCGCGCTGATCGAGGCCGCGGAAGGCGAGGGGATAAGATTCATCTCCGACGAGATCTATCACGGCCTCGACTATGCATTCCCGGCGGAGACTGCGGCGGGTCTCTCCGGCAATGTCGTCATCATCAATTCGTTTTCCAAATATTTCTGCATGACCGGCTGGCGGGTCGGCTGGATGGTGGTGCCGGAACCGCTGGTGCGGCCGATCGATCGCCTGCAAGGCAATCTCGCGATCTCGGTGCCGACGCTTTCGCAGATCGCGGCGGCGGCGGCGTTTGACGGGCGCGCGGAAATGGACGCGGTCAAGCACGGCTACGAGGAGAACCGCAGGATTCTCGTCGACGAATTGCCGAAGGCGGGGCTCGAAACCTTCCTGCCGGTCGACGGCGCGTTCTATCTCTATGCCGACGTGTCGCGCTTCTCGAACGACAGCTACGATTTCGCCAAGCGGATGCTCGACGAAACCCACGTGGCGGCGACGCCCGGCGTCGACTTCGATCCCCTGCACGGGACGTCGTTCATCCGGTTCTGCTACGCCGGCTCGGCCGCCGAGATGCATGAGGCGGTCGAGCGGATCGGGACCTGGCTGCGCAGAGCATGATCCCGAAAAGTGGGAACCGGTTTTCGGAAAAGATCATGCTCAAACGCAAAGGCTAAAGCACCGCATTGCGCAAGCATGGCCCGCTGGCTACGCTTTGCCGGACAAGAAAAGCCGGGAGGGACGCGATGCCGTCATCGTCAAATCTGCGCGCGCGGATGTTTGGGGCTCTGTTCGCGGCCGGTGCGGCTGCGCTGTGGCCCGCCGCCGCCATGTCGCAGGGCAGCTTCCCCGACAGGCCGATCCGGCTCATCGTCCCCCAGGCTCCCGGCAGCGCCACCGACCTGCTGGCGCGCTCGATCTCGGCGGAGGTCGAGCAGTTTCTCAATCAGAAGATCATCGTCGAGAACAAGCCCGGCGCCGCCTTCACCATCGGGCTCGATCTGGTGGCGAAGGCTGCGCCCGACGGCTACACGCTCGGCATGGGGCCGGTCGGCGCACTTGCGATCAGCCCCAACATGATCGCGAAAATGCCCTACGACGTCCTGCGCGATTTCCAGCCGGTCGCGCAGCTGACGCGCGGGCATCTCCTGCTAGCGGTGTCGCCGAAATCCGACATCCGTTCGGTGCAGGAGCTGATCGCAGAGGCGAAGAAGAATCCCGGCAAGCTGACCAACGCGTCGTCGGCCAACGGTTCGCCGGGCCACGTCGGCGGCGAGCTGTTCAAGTTCATGACCGGCACCGATATCGTGCACGTGCCGTATCGTGGCGGTGCGGCGGCCATGAACGATCTGATCGCGGGCCACGTCCAGCTGATGTTCGAGAGCCTCAATTCGATCGCGCCGCATGCGCACACCGGCGCCGTGCGCGGTCTCGCGGTCAGCGGGTCGCGGCGCTCGCCGATGTTCAAGGATCTGCCGACCATCGCCGAAGCCGGCGTGCCCGGCTACGACGCGCCGACCTGGAGCGGCATCGTCGGGCCGGCCAAGATGCCGCGCGCGGTGGTGATGCGGCTCAACGAGGCGATCAACAAGGCGCTGGCGTCGCCGGCGTTCATCGATCGCTTCGGCAAGATCGGCGACGAGCCCGCCGGCGGCCTGCCGGAAGATTTCGGCGAAACGATCCGCGTCGAGCTCGCCAAATGGGCGGACGTGGTCAAGCGCTCCGGCGCGAAGCTGGAGTAGCGAACCTCAAAACTCCACGTCGAGTTCGTCCAGCTCGTCGGGTTCGTTCCTGGCGCCCTCGATCCATTCCTGCATGGCCGGCATCGCCATGATGGTCTTGCAATACTTGGCGCACGCCGGGTCAAGCTGAACGTCGTAGGTCGTGAAGCGCGAGCACACCGGCGCGAACATCGCGTCGGCCATGCAGGGCTTGGCGCCGAACAGGTACGGTCCTTTCGATGCCCGAAGGCATTCTTGCCAGATCGTCGCGATGCGATCGATGTCGGGACGCGCGCCGGCCCATACTTTGAAACGCGGATAGTGGGCCTTGCAGTTCATCGGCAGCGCGGATCGCAAGTTGCTGAAGCCCGAGTGCATCTCGCCCGAAATCGAGCGGCAGTGCGCGCGATCGGCGCGATCCCCAGGGATGAGCTTGGCCGCCGGCTTCAATTCGTGCAGGTATTCGGCAATCGCGAGCGTGTCCCAAATTCTGGTTCCGTCGTGGACGAGGCAGGGCACGAGGAACGAGGGCGACAGCAGCAGCAGCTCGGCGCGGGTGGAGGGATCCTGGCTGTCGGTGTGCTGCTCGTCGAAATCGAGGCCGGCGAGCTTGCACAAGAGCCAGCCGCGCAGCGACCAGGAACCGTAGTTCTTGCTCGCAATCGTCAGTACCGCCTTGGCCATTCCAGCCCCCTTCATCGTCCCGGCGTTGTCTTCTCCGGCCGGGCCCGAAAAGTATCTCGCAGTGCAGCATGAAATGCACTAGCCTCTGTCGGCTGGGGTATGGAGCCGAGGCTCCGGGGCTGCGGGCGGTGGATGCTTTATCAAGCATATCAAGCACATTGCGACATCATGGGACCGGTCCGCGTGTTTGCTTCCAGCGCCGCCGGACGGCTGGGCAGCCGCCTTTTTTCCGAGGCGGTCGGTACTCCGGTCCTGCGCAACCTCTCAGCGGCCTATGAACTGATCTCGCGCTCGGGGCTCACCCACGAGCGCCCGCCGTTCGGGATCGACCGTGTGATGGTGGGCAACCGGGAGGTCGCGGTCAGCGAGGAACCGGCGCATGTCACGCCGTTCGGCACCTTGCTCCACTTCAAGAAGGACATCGATCAGGCGCAGCCGCGCGTCCTGTTGATCGCGCCGCTGTCGGGTCACTTCGCAACGCTGCTGCGCTCGACCGTGCGCACGATGTTGCCGGAGCACGACGTCTTCATCACCGACTGGCACAACGTGCGCGACGTTCCGGTCGCGGCCGGCTCGTTCGGATTCGACGACTATGTCGACCATCTGATCGAATTTCTCGAAGTGATGGGGCCGGGCACGCACATTATCGCCGTGTGCCAGCCTTGCGTCGCCGCGCTGATCGCGGCTGCCGTGATGGCACAGAACGGCAATCCCGCGCAGCCGCAAAGCATGACATTGATGGCCGGACCGATCGACACGCGCGTCCATCCGACCAAGGTGAACGTGCTCGCGCAGAGCAAGCCGATCGCATGGTTCGAGAAGAATCTGATCGCCTCGGTCCCGCGGCGCTATCCCGGCGCCGCGCGGCGCGTCTACCCGGGCTTCGTGCAGCTTGCCGCGTTCATGAGCATGAACATCGATCGCCACATCAAGGCGCATCATGAGCTCTACGATCATCTGGTCAAAGGCGAGATCGAGAAGGCGAAGATCAAGAAGGACTTCTACGACGAATATTTCGCGGTGCTCGATTTGAGCCGGGAGTTCTATCTCGAAACCGTGCGGCTGGTGTTTCAGGAGCACGCGCTCCCGCGTGGCGAGCTGCACTTCCGGGGGCAGAAGGTCGAGCCCGCCGCGATCCGGCGCACGATGCTGCTGACGGTCGAAGGCGAGCGCGACGACATCTGCGCGGTCGGGCAGACGGCGGCAGCGCACGATCTGTGCACCGGGCTGCGGCCCTACCTCAAGCGCCACCACATGCAGGTCGGCGTCGGCCACTACGGCGTGTTCAGCGGTAAGAAATGGGAAGGCCAGATCTATCCGCTGGTAAAGAACGTCATTCTTGCGAGCGATTGATCGCGCGCTACCGCAGCGCCGCCGCGATGTTGCCGCCGTCAACCGTGGTGACGTCGGCGGTGGTCTTGAGCGCCAGCGCCTGCGCCAGGAACGCCTGCGCGACGTCGTCGGCGTTCACCTCGCGGTGCAGCAGGTTACCACTCATGTAGTCCTTTTCGGACACACCGCGTGCCTTCGATCGCTCGGTGAGGAATTCGTCGGTGAGGAGTCCTGAGCGGATGCGGTCGGCGTTCACCGCGTTGGCGCGGATACCGTCGGCGCCGTAATCGACGGCGTATTGGCGGACCAGGAACAGCGTCGCCGCCTTCGGCAGCCCGTAAGGACCGAAATTCGGTCCCGGGTTCACCGCCTGCTTCGATACGTTGAACAGGAGACAGCCGCCGGTGCCTTGCGCGAGCATGATCTTCACCGCCGCCTGCGCGACGCGCTGGTGGCCGTAGAAATTCAATTCGAAGCTTTTGCGCAGCGTCGCTTCGTCGACTTCGCCGATGCGGCCTTGCCACGCCGCGCCGGCGTTCGACACCAGGATATCGACACCGCCGAAGGTTTCGGCGATCTTGTCGAAGGCGGCGCCAACCGACGCAGCATCGGTCACGTCGCAGCGGACCGCGAGCGCCGCGCCGCCGATTGCTTTTGCTTTGGCCGCCACGCCGGCCTCGTCGATATCGAGCAGCGCGACCTCGGCGCCGGCGGCGGCGAAGGCCTTCGCGGTCGCGAATCCGATGGTGCCGGCGGCGCCGGTGATCGCCGCAACCTGACCCGCCAGCGGCAGCTCCTTGGCGGCGCCGAGCTTCGCCTGTTCGAGCGACCAGTATTCCATGTCGAACATGTCGGCTTCGGGGATCAACTCGAAGCGGCCGATCGCTTCCGCATCGGTGATGGTCTCGACCGCGGACTCCGCCAGGTCGGCGGCGACGCGCGCTTCTTTCTTGGACCGCCCGAGGCCGAACAGCCCGAGCCCCGGCACCAGCGCGACACGCGGCAGCGGATCGAGCGGCTTCTTGATGCCGCCGACGCGCGCATTGTTGCGGGCGAAATAGGCCTTGTAGTTGTCGATGAACGCCGCGACGGCGTCGTGTGCGGCACGCCTGAAGTCGTCGAGCTTGCCGTCGGCGGGGGCGGGCAGGAGCAGCGGCCAGTTCTTGGTGCGGATGGTGTGGTCGGGCGTCACCACGCCGGCCTGGCTGTAGCGCGCGACGTCGGCGCCGTTGATGAAATCGAGCACGGCGGGTGTCGCGCGGAAATCGAGGATGAGGCGCCGCCACGCGCCTTCGGTTTTCTCGTCCTGGAGGCTGGCCGCGCCGCGCAGCACCGGTGCAACGGCGGCGCGCGGCGCGACCGCTTGCGGCAATTGCGCGGTGACGAACACCGCCTTGCGATTGCGGGAGAGCCGTTCCTCGGCGCGGGTGACCAGCGCGATCATCCGTTCATAGGCCTCGCGCGCGGTGTCGCCGAAGGTGAAGATGCCGTGCTTGTGAAGTATCAATCCCTCGACGCCGGGCGATTTGTCGAACACATCGGCGGCCGCCTGCGCGAGCGCAAAGCCCGGCATGATGTAGGGCACGATGCTCGCGCGCGCGTCATAGACCTCGGCGCAGATCGCTTCGCCGTCAGGCTGATCGACCAGGCTCAGGACCGCGGTCGAATGGGTGTGGTCGACGAATTTGTGCGGCAGGAAGGCGTGCAGCAGCGTCTCGACCGAAGGATTGGGCGCCGCCGGATCGAGCAGGTTCTCGCGCTGGACGCGCACCATGTCTTCGTCGCTGAGTTCTTTGCGCGCGCGCAGCTTGCGCAGGCGGTCGAGCCTCACCGCCGGCAACCCGGACGGCTCGATATCGGCCATGTCGGCGCCCGAGCCCTTGATGCAGATGACGCCGGTGGTTTCGCCGAGCAGGTCGGCGACGGCCGTCTTCACCGACGTGTTGCCGCCGCCATGCAGCACCAGCTTCGGATCGCGCCCGAGCAGGCGTGTCGTGTACACGCGCAAGGCGATGTCGGTGCCGATGCCGTCGCGGGCGTAGCGATCCACCGTCGCCTGCGCGTCGCGATCGATCCAGGCGCTCTTCATGGCATGCTCCCGCCGTCCAGCATGCGCCGGCCGGTATTGCTTGCCAAGCTAGCTAGCGCTTGCGCCACCAGCCGGAGCGGCGCGGCTGCGCCGCCGCGTCGCTGTCCGCGGTACCGGTGACGACCGGCTGCGGCAGCTCGACGGGCTGCGGTGGAACCGGCGTTGCGTCTCCGCTGAGGATGACAGGCTCGCGCACCGTCGACCGCCGCCGTGGCGTCAACTCCGGTAGCGACGACACGGGCTCAGGCTGCGCCGCAACAGGGACGGGCGCATCAGGGATGGGGGCGGGAGCAGGAGGCGATGGCTCGAAGGACGCAGGCTCCGGTGCGTGTTCGTCATGCGACGGCGCCGGCGCCGCGTAGGTCTCGTGCCGTTCGAACGGCTGTTCGTTCGCGCCCTCGCGTTCCGCGTGTTCGGCGCCCTGATCTCCTTCGAATGCTGCTGTCGCATCCGACGGCGTCCGCGGTCCGTCTCCGTTGCGGCCGCGGCGATTGCGCCGTCCGCCGCGGCGGCCACGCCGCCGGCGCCGGCCGTCCGCACCGTTGCCTTCGCTCGATTCCGGCTCACCGTCGGCCGTTGCTTCGCCGGCGAACTCCCGCTCGGCCGGCATTGTGCCGTCGTCGTCAGCCGGAGCGACGCCGTGCTCCGGAGCCGTATCGTGGGTGGGGCCGCCTTCGCGGGGCTCGCCGCCCCGGCGTCCGCGCCGCCGGCGCCGCCGGCCGCGCCCGCCGCCTTCACGTTCGCCGTCGTCGCGCTCCCCGCGCGCCTCGTGCGGCTGATCGTGATCGGGTGTGTCGGCCGTTGCGGCCGTCTCGGCGTCGGTCTCCTCGGCGACTTCCTCGTCCTCGACGAAGTCGTCCTCCTCGTCATCGGTGATCGGCACCGCCGCGATCGGCTGCGCCGCGATCGCCTTTGCCTGTTCGAGACTGTGGACCAGCTCGCCTTTTTCAATGACGTAGGCGGTCTGGCCGGCGATCGTCGCGTCGGCATTCACCGTGATCGTGATCCGGAACCGCTCTTCGAGCGTGCGCAGATGCGCGCGCTTGTGGTTGAGCAGATAGAGCGCGATTTCGGTGCGGGTGCGCACGATGATGTTGTGCGTCGCGCCCTTGAGCAGCATTTCCTCGATCGAGCGCAGGAGCTGGAGCGAGACCGACGAGACCGAACGCACGTGTCCGGTGCCGCCGCATTGTGGGCATTTGTCGGTCGAGCTTTCGAGCACGCTCGAGCGGATGCGCTGGCGCGACATCTCGAGCAGTCCGAAATGCGAGATGTGGCCGACCTGGATGCGCGCGCGGTCCTGCTTGAGCGCCTCCTTCATGCGACGCTCGACGGTGCGGTTGTTGCGCTTCTCGTCCATGTCGATGAAGTCGATGACGACCAGGCCCGCGAGATCGCGCAACCGTAGCTGCCGCGCGATTTCGTCGGCGGCCTCAAGGTTGGTCTTGAGCGCGGTGTCCTCGATGTGGTGCTCGCGCGTGGCGCGGCCGGAGTTGACGTCGATCGCCACCAGCGCTTCGGTCTGGTTGATGACGATGTAGCCGCCGGAACGAAGCTGCACCACCGGCTGGAACATCGCATCGAGCTGGTTCTCGATGGTGAAGCGGGTGAAGATCGGCAGCGTGTCGCGGAACGGCTTCACGTTCTTGGCATGGCTCGGCATGAGCATGCGCATGAAGTCGCGCGCTTCCTGGTAGCCTTCGTCGCCGCCGACCAGGATTTCGTCGATGTCCTTGCTGTAGAGATCGCGGATCGAGCGTTTGATCAGCGAGCCTTCCTCATAGACCAGCGTGGGCGCGGTGGATTTCAGCGTGAGGTCGCGAACGTTCTCCCACAGCCGCAGCAGGTATTCGAAGTCGCGCTTGACCTCCATCTTGGTGCGGCTCGCGCCCGCGGTGCGCAGGATCACGCCCATGCCCTCCGGCACTTCGAGGTCCTGTGCGACTTCCTTGAGGCGGCGACGGTCCTGCGCGTCGGTGATCTTGCGGCTGATGCCGCCGCCGCGCGCGGTGTTCGGCATCAGCACCGAATAGCGGCCGGCCAGCGAGAGATAGGTGGTGAGCGCCGCGCCCTTGGTGCCGCGCTCTTCCTTCACGACCTGCACCAGCATGACCTGCCGGCGCTTGATGACTTCCTGGATCTTGTACTGGCGGCGCGGGCGGTGCGCACGCTCCGGCACTTCCTCCATCGCGTCGGCGCCGCCGACCGATTCGATCACTTCGTCATCGCCGCTGGTTCCCGGACCGGAAACCTCGGTGATGTTGGCGCCGTCGCCATGATCGCCGTCTCCGTTGGCGTTATCGCCATGGGCGGCGTCGGCGGATGCGCCGTTCTCGCCGTTCCCCTCCATCGCGGGCTGCTCGGTGTGATGAGCCATCGCCTCGTCGGTTCCGGCGGGAACGGAATCTTCCGCGCTGCTCGTCTGCAATTGCCGGAGATCGATCGGCGTTTCGTCGGCCGCCGTCACCGCAAGCGCTTCCGCGGGTGAGACTTCCGAAGCCGATTCCCGCTGCTGCGCTTCGTCGTGCTCGCCGGCATCGGCCGGCGGTGCCATCATCTCGGTTCCCGCCGCCATCGCATGACTGTCGTCGTGGTTGTTGTCGTCGTGGCCCTCGTCGTGGTCGCGCGGGTCGCTGGTGACGCGCTCGTGGCGCCGCGACGCGGACTGCCCGCGCTCGGAGCGGCGACGCGCATAATTGTCGGCTTCGGCGTCGGCCTCGCGCTGGGCGCGCTCTTCCTCGTCGATCAGCGCCTGCCGGTCGGCGATCGGGATCTGGTAGTAGTCCGGATGGATTTCGCTGAAGGCGAGGAAGCCGTGGCGGTTGCCGCCGTAATCCACGAACGCGGCTTGCAGCGACGGCTCAACGCGCGTCACTTTCGCAAGATAGATGTTGCCGCGAAGTTGTTTACGATTGGCGGACTCGAAGTCGAATTCTTCGACACGATTGCCGCGCAGAACCACCACCCGGGTCTCCTCCGGATGGGTCGCATCGATAAGCATTTTGTTGGGCATTGAACAATCTCTTGGATGTCGGTCCGCGCGCGGCCGCTGGGCGACGCCACGCGGGCGACGCGATACGGCGCGATCTGGAGCCGGACAGATGAGGGAAAGGATGGGCCTTGCGCGCATGCGAGACGCAGGCGTCGTCGGCGAGGACGTCGTTCCGCGACGCAGCCTCGCTGAAATGGCGATAATGGTTTCGCTCGATGCGCGGTCGAAGCATGACCTCGGCCCGTTACGTTGCGGCAGCGCCCTGGCGCCGCCGCGGGTTCTTGACTGACGACTGTGGACGGAATTGCGGCTTGATCGTCGAGCCGCTACGCCGTAGCCCGAGAGCGATGTCTCGCACGACCCGGTTGTCCTCTACATGGGCATCGGCTGGTCGACCGCGGCGCGCCGGATTGGGAACGCTGCGGACGCTTTCACCCGCCTGAATGACTGCCCCTGCGATCGTTGGGGCGGTCCTGGAAACGGGCCTGCCGGATGTCGAACGCGGCACAACCGGAATTGTTAACCGTCAGCCGGTCCTTCATACGGCCGCAGGCCGGTATTGGCAAGCAACCTCTCGCCCTGCTGTCGCCCCGGTCACACCCCATTTTGAGCCGTTGAAGAAGCTTAAGTAGCGATTAACCACGCCCTCCTATTGGAGTAGAAGGGTGCGGGCAGGGCTCGGGGAATCTCGGGGAATCGATGTCTATCCGCGCGGCGTTTCAGGCTGTCGTTATCGCTATTGTCCTTCTTGGCGGCCTCGGGGCCTCCGAGCGAACCGGCGCGACCGAACCAAAAAACGGTACCCAGGCCAAAAACGGGGAGTTTCCGGTCGCCAGCGCGGTGCGGGTCGGCGGCGACGAGGCGCAGACCCGGTTCGTGGTCGATTTCAGCCACAAGGTCGACATCCGTGCGTTCACGCTGGCCAACCCGTACCGGGTGGTCATCGACATGCCGCAGGTCGCGTTTCAGTTTCCGGCCAGGACCGGCGAAAGCGGGCGCGGCCTGATCAAGGCATTCCGCTACGGCCTGGTGATGCAGGGCTCCCGCATGGTCATCGATCTGGCCAAGCCCGCGCGAATCGACCGGGCCTTCGTGCTCGAATCGAACAACGATCAGCCGGCGCGGCTGGTGATCGATCTGACCGCCGTCGATCGCGAATCGTTCCTGCGCGCCATCGCGCTCGAAAACCGCGCGCCGGAGTCGGGCTACAGCCGGGCTCCTGCGGTCACAGCGGAAGAGAAGGCAGATCCGCGGCCGCTGGTCATCCTCGATCCGGGGCATGGCGGCATCGACAACGGAACCCGCGCCGCCAGCGGCGAGCTTGAAAAGTCGATCGTGCTGGAGTTTTCGCTGCTGCTGCGCGAACAGATCGAAAAGAGCGGCAAGTACCGCGTGGTCATGACGCGCACCGACGATACCTTCGTGCCGCTCGCCGAGCGGGTGGACATCGCGCGCTCGCGGCAGGCGTGGCTGTTCATCTCGATCCACGCCGATGCGCTGGCGCGTGGCGACGGCGACGCGCAGGGGGCGACGATCTACACGCTGTCGGAGACGGCGTCGGACGCCGCTTCCGCCCGGCTGGCCGATGATGAGAACCGGGCCGACACGATCGCCGGGCTCGATCTCTCGGCCGAGCCCGGCGACGTCGCCGACATCCTGATCGACCTCGCGCGGCGCGAGACCAAGACCTTTTCGGTGCAGTTCGCCCGCGGGCTGGTGAGCGAGATGCGCAATGCGACCCGCTTGCACAAGGATCCGCTGCGGTCGGCCGGGTTCCGGGTGCTCAAGGCGCCCGATGTGCCCTCGGTCCTGATCGAACTCGGCTATGTGTCGAATCGCGGCGATCTCAAGTCATTGACCTCGGACGCCTGGCGGAACAAGACGGCGGCTTCGATTGCGAAGGCAATCGACACATACTTCGCGACGCGAGTCGCCGGCGGCGGCCGGCAACGTCAGAATTGAGGGTAAAGCAATGCGGCAACGGCCTCAGTTTCAACATAAAACAGCGCGAATTTGGGGCCCCACGTGGGTTGGGGCGGGTTATCGGTCATGAGACTATTTCTGCGCTTCATCGGCTGGATTTTTGCCGGCGGGACCATCGTGTTCCTGGTCGCCGTCACCGCCGTGGCCGGGCTCCTCTGGCACTTCTCGCAGGAACTGCCGGACTATTCACAGCTTCAGGACTACGAGCCCGCGGTGATGACCCGCGTGCATGCCGCCGACGGGCAGTTGCTCGCAGAATACGCTCGTGAGCGCCGGCTCTATTTGCCGATCCAGGCGGTGCCGAAGCTCGTGATCAACGCGTTCATCGCGGCCGAGGACAAGAGCTTCTACGAGCACGGCGGCCTGGATTTCTCGGGTATGGCGCGAGCCGGCCTGGCCTACATTCAGAACTACGGCTCCGGCCGCCGCCCGCAGGGCGCCTCCACGATCACCCAGCAGGTCGCCAAGAACTTCCTGCTGACCAACGAAGTATCGATGGCCCGCAAAATCAAGGAAGCGCTGCTCGCGATGAAGATCGAGCGCGCCTTCTCGAAGGAGAAGATCCTCGAGCTCTATCTCAACGAAATCTATCTCGGCATTGGCTCCTACGGTGTCGCGGCGGCCTCGCTGCTCTACTTCAACAAGTCGGTGCACGAGCTCACGCTGCCGGAGGCAGCCTATCTCGCGGCGCTGCCGAAGGGGCCGAACAACTACCATCCGTTCCGTCGCCGCGAGGCCGCGATCGAGCGGCGCAACTACGTCATCGACCGCATGCTCGATGATCGCTTCATCACCGCGCAACAAGCGGAAGAGGCGAAGCGCGACCAGTTGGTCGTGACGACGCGCTCGACCGGCGCGCAGATCGCCGCGTCCGAATATTTCGCCGAGGAAGTCCGCCGCTACATCAACGACAAGTACAGCGAGAAGAAGCTCTACGAGGGCGGCCTCTCGGTGCGCACCACGCTCGACCCGAATCTCCAGAAGACGGCGCGCAAGGTGCTGGTCGACGGCCTCGTGAAGTACGACGAAGCGCAGGGCTATCGCGGCGCGATCCAGAAGATCGAAGTCACCGGCGACTGGGGCGCACGGCTCGCTGACGTCAAGGCGCTCAACGACATCCAGCCCTGGCGGCTCGCGGTCGTGCTCGAGATTGGCGACCAGAGCGCGCGCATCGGCTTTCAGCCGTCTCGCGAGCCGAACGGCGCGTTGGTCAAGCAGCGCGACTACGGCGTGATCGGCATTGAGGGCGTGCGGTGGGCCAAGCCCGCGTCCGGCCCAGCGCGCGGCCGCGTGCCGGCTCGCGTCGGGCAAGCGCTCGAAGTCGGTGACGTGATCTATGTCGATCCGATCGAGGGCCGGGACGGGCAGTTCAGGCTGCGTCAGGCGCCCGAAGTCTCCGGCGGCATCGTCGCGCTCGATCCGAACACCGGCCGCGTGTTCGCGATGGTCGGCGGCTTCTCGTTCGACCAGAGCCAGTTCAACCGCGCCACCCAGGCGCTGCGGCAGCCGGGCTCCTCGTTCAAGCCGCTCGTCTACGCCGCCGCGCTCGACAACGGCTACACGCCGTCCACCGTCGTGCTCGATGCGCCGCTGGAGATCGACACCGGCTCGGGCGTTTGGCGGCCGGAGAACTACGAAGGCAAATTCTACGGACCGTCGACGCTGCGGTTCGGCATCGAGCGCTCGCGCAACGTCATGACGGTGCGGCTGGCGCAGGATATCGGCATGCCGATGATCGGCGAATACGCCAAGCGGTTCGGCATCTACGACAATCCGACGCCCTACATCTCGTTCGTGCTCGGCGCCGGCGAAACCACGCTGCTAAAGATGACCGCGGCCTATGCGATGTTCGACAACGGCGGCCGCAAGATCATCCCAACGTTGATCGACCGCATCCAGGACCGCTATGGCCGCACCGTTTACCGGCACGACCAGCGCGAATGCCGCGGCTGCAGCGCGGAGGGTTGGAGCAACACCCAGACCGAGCCGACGCTGGTCGACCGGCGCGAGCGCGTGCTCGACGCGATGACCGCGTACCAGATCACCTCGATGATGGAAGGCGTGGTGCAACGCGGCACCGCCACCGTCGTGAGGGAAGTCGGCAAGCCGATCGCCGGCAAGACCGGCACCACCAACGACGAAAAGGACGCCTGGTTCATCGGCTTCTCGCCGGAAATGGTGGTTGGCGTGTATATCGGCTACGACAAGCCGCGCCATCTCGGCCGCGGCGGCACCGGCGGCCAGCTTGCGGCGCCGATCGTCCGTGACTTCCTGAAGGTCGCGCTCGCCGATCGGCCCGCAATTCCGTTCCGCGTGCCGGCCGGCATCAAGCTGGTCCGCGTCAACCCGCGCACCGGCATGCGCGCCGGCCCGGGCGAGCCGTCGATCCTCGAGGGGTTCAAGCCCGGCACCGCGCCGCCCGACGGCTACAACTCGATCGGCGTCACCGATTCCGAGGGCCGGCCGGTCGGGTCGCCGCCGCCGCCGCAGCAGGCGCCGCGTCCGCCGCAGGGGCTACCCGGACTGTTCTCGGGCGGCGGCCTGTACTGAGCATTCGATCGGCCTGAATGCCGGCGTTGCCGCGCCGCGGCAGTTGCGCCGGCATCGTCCAGTCGCTACATCCCGCCATCGGACATCGCTTTCAACGGGCATCGCCATGCGCGCCGAGACTCAAACCGTCGTCGAAGAGATCAAGCAGTCGGTCGGGCTGCTGAGGAGGCATCTTTGACGTCGATACGGCGACGAGACGGCTGCAAGAGCTCAACCGCGAGGCCGAAGACCCAAATCTCTGGAACGACCAGCAGCGCGCCCAGCGCGTGATGCAGGAGCGCACCGCGCTCGAAGACCAGCTCACCTCCATCGGCCGCATCGAGCGGGAGCTCGAGGACCAGATCACCATGATCGAGCTCGGCGAAGCCGAGAAGGATCAGTCGGTGGTGAGCGATGCCGAAGCGGCGCTGAAGAAGCTCAAGGCCGACGTCGCGCGGCGCGAAATGGAAGCGCTGCTCTCGGGCGAGGCCGATTCCAACGACAGCTATCTCGAAGTCCATGCCGGCGCCGGCGGCACCGAGAGCCAGGACTGGGCCAATATGCTGCTGCGCATGTACACGCGCTGGGCCGAGCAGCACGGCTACAAGATTGAGTTCCACGAGGAGACCTCCGGCGAAGAGGCCGGGATCAAATCGGCGACCGTCGAGATCAAGGGCCGCAACGCTTATGGCTGGCTGAAGACCGAGAACGGCGTGCACCGCCTGGTGCGCATCTCGCCGTTCAATTCGAACGCGCGGCGGCACACGTCGTTCGCGAGCGTGACTGTCTATCCGGTGATCGACGACCGCATCAAGGTGGACATCAAGGAATCCGACGTGCGCACCGACACGCTGCGCGCCTCAGGCGCCGGCGGGCAGCACGTCAACAAGACCGAGTCCGCGATCCGGCTCACCCATATCCCGACCAACATCATGGTCTATTGCCAGCAGGACCGTTCGCAGCACCGCAACCGCGCAACGGCGTGGCAGATGCTGCGCGCGCGGCTCTACGAAGCGGAATTGAAGAAGCGCGAAGCGCAGGCGGCGATAGACCAGGCCAACAAGACCGACATCGGCTGGGGCCACCAGATCCGCAGCTATGTGCTGCAGCCCTATCAGATGGTGAAAGACCTGCGCACCGGCGTACAGACCTCCGACACCGGCGGCGTGCTCGACGGCGACCTCGATCCGTTCATGCAGGCGACGCTGGCGCAGAAGGCGTTCGGCACCGGGCCGGAAAAGGTCGAGGACGTGGAGTAGGGAAGGGCCGTGCTGGCTCTCTCCCCGCTCATTCCCGCGCTAGCGGGACGGTGAGATTGCGCTGCCCGCGCGCCCCGATGCGTCGGTGAATGGGAACCTGCGGAGAATTTGGGCGCTTACCTTAAGGTGACCTACCGATGCGCCGCCGGGAGGAACCTGCTAGTCCGTCAAACGGCCATATTTTTGGGTCGAATGGAGTCCAGAATTCGCGGCCGACGGGTACCGGCCTGATCCCAGAACAACCAATGGAATCGCAGACTTGAAAGCAAAACTCGCCACTTTGGTTATTGCATCCGTCGCCGCGTTGGCTGCGGCGACGATCCCCGCGCGAGCGCAGGAGCCGACGGCAGCCGGTCTTTGGCAGAAGCTCGAAGACAAAAAGCCGGTCGGTTGGTTTCTGTTTGTCGATCATAGCGGCGTGTTTGAAGGCCATTTCGCCAAGCTGTTTCCGGAACCGGGTGAGGCTCCAAACCCGGTTTGCACCAACTGCACGGACGATCGCAAAGGCGCGCCGCTTCTCGGGCTTCCATTTGTCCGCGGCATGAAGCGTGCCGGCCTGAAATACGAGGGCGGCACCGTGCTCGATCCCCGTGATGGGAAAATCTATACCGCCCAGATGACGCTGGACCCTGCCAAGCAGACGTTGACGCTGCGCGGCTATGTCCTCGGAATGCCGTTCCTCGGCAAGGACGATGTCTGGCACCGCTTGCCCGACACGGCCTACAAGCAGCTCGATCCGGCGATCCTGGCGAAATTCGCACCCGAGCGGGTCGAGGGAGCCAAGGGCAAGGCCAAGAGCAAGAGCCCGCAGAAGTAGTTCGCCGCGCTGGCGGCGTCAGTGCACGCCGCCCAGGCGCATGCCGGCGCGCAGGAATTTTCGGGGATCGACGGCGTCGCCGCCGACGCGCGTCTCATAATGCAGATGCGGTCCGGTGGAACGGCCGGTCGATCCGATCTTGCCGACGATGAAGCCGGCTCGCACCCGCTGCCCGACCTTGACGTTGATCTCGGACAGGTGCGCGTAGCGCGTCGTCAGCCCGTTGCCGTGATCGATCTCGACCATCTTCCCGTAACCGCCTTGCACGCCGGCAACGGTGACGTTGCCGTCGGCGGTGGCGCGCACCGGGTCGCCGGGGTCGCCGCGAAAGTCCATTCCGGTGTGCAGCGCCGGCGCGCGGATGAACGGATCGATGCGCATGCCGAAGCCGGACGATATGTCGACCTCGCCCAGGACCGGCTTGCGTAGCGGTACCGACGCGATCGTACGATTGAGCCGGTCGACCTGCGCGCGCGCGACGCCGACGCGGTACACGTGCTGCTCGAATGGTCCGGCATAGGCCGGCAGCCGCGGCAGCGCGACCAGCGGACCGCCCATGGCCGTGTCCCGCGGTCCCGCCCGTGAGGCGTCGAGCCCGAGGTCGGCGAGGACGCCGCGAATGCGCCGCGCCTTGACCTCGTAGGTTTCTTCCATCGCCGCGAGCGACGCCGTCTGCCGCGCCTCGACGCGGTCGAGCGACGCTTGCAGGCGCGCGATCGCGCTCGCGTAGTTGGGGTCACGGCTCGCGGTCCGCTCGGTCGGCAGCAAACCCGACGATTTGTCGTTGATCGGCGACGGCCTGTTCGGCACCGATCGCGTTTGCTCGCGTCCGGTCCGCGGCGTCGATCCGGTGACGATGGAATTGGGCATCGACATCAGCGCGTTGGAGCGGCTTTCCAGCGCCGACTGCCGCCGCATGATCTGGTCGAGCTTCTGCTCGTAGGATTCCTGATTGAGGAGCTGGCGGCTCGACATGCGATCGATCTGTTGGCGCAGGTCGGCGATGCGATCCTCGTAGGCGTATTGCATTTCGGCCTGACGTGCGATGAGCCCGGTCAGCACGTCGTCGCGGAACGCGAAGTAGGTCGCGGTGGTGATGGTCCATGCCGCCATGATCACCAGGGTGCCGACCACCACCCAAAAGGCGATCGGCCCGACGCGGAGCTGACGCCCGGCGTGCGCCAGCATGTAGTCGGTGCGCGGTAACGCGGCGGCTGCGGCATGCTGCGCCCGGGCAGCGGGGGCATGCCGATACTGAACGCCAGCGGACGGCTGTGACGAAACTTGACGGTGGTACATCGACGCTTCCCCGCCGGCGACGGTCCCAACACGCCGGCGTTTACAACGCCCCAAGTACACGCCCGGTATGGTTAATTTTCTTCGAACAAGTTGTGGAAAAGTGTTCCGGTGGTTGGCGCCGTATTAAAGCGCCTTGGCCGCGGCCAGGACCTCTTCGGCGTGGCCATCGACCTTCACCTTCGGCCAGATGCGGGCGATCTTGCCGTCCGGTCCGATCAGCACCGTGGTGCGGACGATGCCCATGAAGGTCCTGCCGTACATGGATTTCTTGCCCCAGACGCCATAGGCCTCGAGCATCTCGTGCTGCTCGTCGGACAAAAGACCTACCGTAAGTTTGTGCTTCTTCTTGAATGCATCCTGGGCTTTGACTGGATCGGCCGAGATTCCGAGCACTTCGGTCCCCGCCTTGGCAAAACCGGCCCGTAATTTGGAGAATTCGATCGATTCCCGGGTGCAGCCGGGGGTGTCGGCCTTGGGGTAGAAGAACAGAACGAGCTTCTTGCCCTTGAAATCGGACAGCGACACGGTTTCCCCTCCGTCGCGCGGGAGCTTGAACGCAGGTGCCTTGGCACCCTCCTTCAGGGTTGTGCCCGTGGTCCCCATAGGTGCCTTCCTTTCGTCCCTTTTTTCGCGACAATAAGGGGTTAAACAATACGCGAGAAGGTGCTGACGGATCGACCGATTTTCATGTGAATCGGAGATCGGTCACAATCGGGGTTCGCTGCTGGGAGTGCAGCGGAGTTCAGCGGTCGAGGGGACGCCCAGTCGGGGCATGGCGGCGGATCAGCACACGATTCCGGACATCGCGGCCCTGCGCAAGCTTGAGGCCAGCGTCCATCATGACCTGCAGGAGCAGGCCGCGCACGTGCGCGGCGATCGCTGGCAGCACACCGACCTGACGCCGGAGCAATTGGGTCTCACCTGTTGGCGGCTTTCGCTGATGCGCTTCTGGGCGCGCTGGCGCCGCCTTTCAATCTGGGCCGCCTCAATTGCGGGAATCGTGCTGGTCGGAATGCTGGCGCTGTGGTGGCGGCTCGGCAGCGGCCCGATCGATGTCGATTTCGCGACGCCCTGGCTCGCGGCCGCCATCGAAGAAAATTTCGGCAGCAACCACCGCATCGTGGTCGGCGGCACGCAGCTCGAGCGTGACGCCAGCGGCCGCACCGCACTGCGCATCCGCGACATCATCGTGCGCGACGCTCATGGCGAGATCGTCGCGAGCGCGCCCAAGGCGGAAGTCAGTTTCTCCGGCACCGGGCTGATGACCGGACGGGTGCGCGCCAGGCGGCTGAGCCTGGTCGGCGCCGAGATGCAGGTCCGCATCGAGCCCGACAGCAAGGTCACGGTCTTCGCCGGCACCAACCGGCAGCCGTTCGTCACCGCGTCGGTGACGGAGCCCGCGCTGCGCGCCGGCGTCGGCCCCAGTCCGATCATTCCGGAACGTACGCCCGCGCCACAGGTGCCGGGCAGCCGCGCGACGATCCCAGATCTCACGGCGCTGCTCGCCTGGATCGACAGTCTCGGAAGCACCGGACTCGACGGCCGCGACCTGAGCGAGCTCGGATTGAAGAACGGCAATCTCACGCTGTTCGATCAGCGCAACGGCAAGCAGTGGGAATTTCAGGACATCAATCTGAGCCTGACGCGGCCGGGCAGCGGCGGCGTCTCGCTGACCATCAGCTCGGAGGCCGGCGAACGGCCATGGCTGCTGCGCGCGACCGTCTCGCGCGGCGAGGGCGGTATCCGCAAGGTCGAGGTCGAGACCGAGCGATTGCCGGCCAAGGACCTGTTGCTGGCGTTGCGGATCGGTGACGGCCAGATCGAACCCAACATTCCAATCTCCGCCCGCGTGCGCGCGTCGATCGGTGCCGACGGCGTCCCGAAGATGATCGAGGGCCGGATCGTGCTGGAGAAGGGATACATCGCCGACGCCGACGATCCCTTGAGCCGCGCTGACATCGACCGGGCCGAGATCAACCTGGAATGGGATGCGACGCGGCAGGCGCTGGTGGCGCCGTTCCAGGTCTTCGCGGGCGGCAACCGTCTCACGCTGTTCGCGCAACTCACGCCGCCGCGCGAGAGCGTCACCAGTTGGGCGCTCAAGATCACCGGCGGCAGCATGGTGCTCGCGTCGTCGGCCCGTGACCCGGACGCGCTGGTCCTGAACCGGATCCAGCTTGGCCTGCGCATCGACCCCGACAAGCAGCGGATCGATGTTGAGCAGGGCGAGGTCGGCAACATGGATCTCGGGCTCGCGATCTCCGGCAGCCTCGACTATTCGGGCGAAGCGCGGCTCGCGCTCGGCATTGCCGGCACGCGCATGTCGGTCGCGGCGATGAAGCGGCTGTGGCCGTCCTTCATCAACCCAAAGGTCCATGCCTGGGTCTCCGAGCACATCCTGAGCGGAACGGTCGAGCGCATCGTCATCGCGACCAATGCACCGATCGCGACATTCAAGCCCATCAGCCCGCCGATACCGGATGACGGGCTTGCCATCGAGATCTCGGGCAATGGCGCCGAGATCCGTCCGATCGACGGTCTGCCTCCGATCCGCGATGCCGATATGCGCGTGCGCATCACCGGACGCACCGCAAGCGTCGCGATCAGCCGCGGCAATATCGATGTGTCCGCCGGCCGTCGGCTCGCGATTTCCAATGGCCTGTTCGAGGTGCCGGATCACTATATGAACGCGCCCGCGTCGCGCGTGCGGTTCCGCATTGACGGTTCGGTGGCCGCCGCCGCCGAGCTGCTCAGCACCGACCGGCTGCGCGATCATGCCGGCTCGCCGATCGATCCCGGCACCAGCCGCGGCAACGTCACCGCGTATGTGACGATGTCGATGCCGCTCAAGACCGACCTGCCGGCCGGCTCGGCGCAGTATGCGATGAATCTCGAGGTCAACAATTTCTCCGCCGAACGCCTTGTCATGGGCCAGAAGGTCGAAATCTCCGGCGTTGCGGGTGCGCGCCGACAATCAGGGATACGTGCTGCGCGGCGACGTGAAGATCAACGGCATCCCGGCGCTGCTCGAATACCGCAAGCAGCGCGACCAGAGCGAGGCGGAGGTCCGGGTCGCGGCCACGCTCGACGAGGCCGGACGCACGCGCCTCGGCTTCGATCTCTCAGGGTATGTCAGCGGCCCGGTGCCGGTGAAGATCAACGGCCGCGTTCCGTTGGAAGGCGGCGACAGCCGCTATTCGGTGGAAGCGGATCTCAGCCAGGCGCGCATCGACCGGTTGCTGCCCGGCTGGGTCAAGCCGGCGGGACGGCAGGCGCGCATGTCGTTCCTCATGACCAGCCGGCCGCAATCGATGCGCCTGGACGATCTGGCCATTGAAGGGCCGGGGCTTCTGGTCAAGGGCTCCGTCGAATGCGACGGGTCGGGCGGAATCCAATCCGCGAGCCTGACCAACTTCAATCTCTCCGACGGCGACAAGGCCACGTTGCGCGCTGAGCGCGGCCCTGATGGCGCGCTGCGTGTGCAGGTGCGCGGCGACGTCTACGACGGCCGCGGCTTCATCAAATCGTCGATGGCCGGCCCGGGCCCGGGGCAAGCCAAGAACGCAAAGCTCATGGACATCGACGTCGACGTCCGTGTCGGCACGATCGCCGGCTTCCACGGCGAGACCTTGCGCAACGTCGATCTCAAGATGTCGCGCCGCAACGGCAACATCATGAGCTTCACGCTGGCCGCCCGGCTCGGGCGCGATACGCCGCTGACCGCCGATCTGCGTGGACGCACCGGCGGGCGCAACGTGATCTACGCCGAGACGAAAGACGCCGGCGCGTTGTTCCGCTTTAGCGACACCTACCCGAAGATTTTCGGCGGGGAGATGTGGCTGGCGATGGATCCGCCCACCGGCGGACTGGCTCCGCAGGAGGGCATCCTCAATATCCGGGACTTCACCGTGCGTGGCGAGCCGACGCTCGATCGCGTTGCCTCCGGCGCCGCCGACGTGCCGGGCTCGCCCGCTTCCACCAAGAATCCGGGCGTGGAATTCTCGCGGCTGCGCGTCGACTTCACGCGCACCCACGGCCGCGTCGCGATCCGCGAAGCCGTCGTGCGCGGCCCGGTGGTCGGCGCCACGGCGGAAGGTCACATCGACTATCTGCGCGAAGAGGTCCGCATGCGCGGCACGTTCGTGCCGTTCTTCGGCCTCAACAACATGTTCGGCCAGATCCCGGTGTTCGGCCTGTTCCTCGGCGGCGGCAGCAATGAGGGACTCGTCGGCCTGACCTATGAGGTGGTCGGCTCGCCGGGCGCGCCGGTGCTGCGCGTCAATCCGATCTCGGTGGTGACGCCCGGATTGCTCCGCAAGTTCATGGAATTCCCGACCGGCGGCAGCAGCGCCCGCCCGCCCGGTTTCGGCGAGCCCGGCCGTTAGTCGCCCGATTACACCGGCTTCAACAGCACATGGCGCTTGCGTCCGAGCGAAAGCTTGATGACGCCTTCCGGCGTCAGCTGTGACGGCGTGAGCGTCATCTTCTCGTCGGTCACGGTGACATCGTTGATCTTGAGGCCGCCGCCCTTGATCTGACGGCGCGCTTCGCCGTTGGAGGTCACCAGGCCGGCTTTGACGAAGGCGGCGAGGGCGCCCAATCCGGCCTCAAGGTCGGCGCGCGGAATTTCGATCGTCGGCAGCGTCTCCGCCAGCGCGCCTTCCTCGAAGGTGCGCCGCGCGGTCTCGGCGGCGGCGTCGGCGGCGGCGCGTCCGTGAACAAGCGCGGTTGCCTCCGTTGCCAGAATCTTCTTGGCCTCGTTGATGTCCTGGCCCTTCAGCCCCGCGAGACGTCCGATCTCGTCGAGCGGCAGCACCGTGAACAGCTTGAGGAAGCGCAACACGTCGCCGTCCTCGGTGTTGCGCCAGAACTGCCAGAAGTCGTAGGCGCTCAGCATGTCGGCATCGAGCCACACCGCGCCGGCGGCGGTCTTGCCCATCTTGGCGCCCGAGCTGGTCGTGATCAGCGGCGTGGTCAGCGCAAACAGATGCGCATTGAGCATGCGCCGGCCGAGGTCGATGCCGTTGACGATGTTGCCCCACTGGTCCGAGCCGCCCATCTGCAGCGTGCAGCCGTAGCGCTTGTTGAGCTCCACGAAGTCGTAAGCCTGCAGGATCATGTAGTTGAATTCGAGGAACGACAACTCCTGCTGGCGGTCGAGCCGCAGCTTGACCGAGTTGAAGCTGAGCATCCGGTTGACTGAGAAATGCCGGCCGACGTCGCGCAGGAAGTCGAGGTAGTTGAGCGAATTGAGCCAGTCGGCATTGTTCGCCATCACGGCGTCTTTCGGGCCGTCACCGAACTTCAGGAATTTCGAGAAGATCTTGCGGATGCCGGTCAGGTTGTCCGCGATCACCTGGTCGGTGAGGATGGTGCGGCTGTCGTCCTTGCCCGAGGGATCGCCGACGCGCGTGGTCCCGCCGCCCATCAACGCGATCGGGCGATGGCCGGTCTGCTGCATCCAGTACAGCATCATGATCGGCACCAGCGAGCCGATATGCAGCGACGGCGCGGTGCAATCGAAACCGATATAGGCGGTGATCGTCGACGAGCGCGCGAGCGCGTCGAGCGCCTCGGGCTCCGAGACCTGGTGGATGTAGCCCCGGCTGGCGAGGACATCCAGCAATTCCGATTTGTAGGCGCTCATGGTGGTACCGCGTCAACCCGCAAGGGGAGCGACCTTTCACCATCAAAACCCGCCGCGAGCAAGGGGTCTTCAGAGGCCCGTAACAGCGCTTTGGAGGCGGCGGCGCAGGTCGGCGGTAGCGCCTTGGACGGGATCGCCTAAGAATATGGCGACCGCAGTGATGCCATTGGGAAATTTGACGACAAGGGAGCCGCTACGGATCTGCCGTGTCAGGCGGCCGGTGTGCGTCAGGAGCAGGCCTTGCTCGGTCCGTCGCATGCGGATGCCGAGTCCGTAGGCGGGATTGCCGGTGCGCGCCTCCTGCCATTGTCGCCCGAGCGGGCCGAGGGCGGCGGACCCGGGCTCGAACACCTGGATGAAGCGCGCGTAGTCGATCGCCGACACGCGCCAGCCTCCGCTCGACGCGCGCTGTCGCAGTTGCGGATCGATGGTGCCGGACGCCTGCATCGGCCGAAGCGAGGCCTCGCGGCAAAACCGTTCGTAGTCGGTGCCGGTAACGGCCTCCACGACCATTCCGAGCGTGATGTATCCGCTGTTGCTGTAGACCATGGCGCCGCCGGGATCGCTGGCAAGCGGCGTTGCCAACGTGCTGATGAATTGTCCGGTCAGGTCGCGTTCGGTCGGACCGCGCAGCGGTTCACGCGCCAGTCCCGCCTGGTGCATCAGGAGTTGCTCGATGGTGATGGTCCGAAAGCGCGGATCGACCGGTTGGCCGAGGCGCGCGAACGTCCGTGCCAGCACGGAGCCGAGCGGAGCGGTGAATGACAGCCGTCCGGCGTCAACCAGGCGAGCGACGCAGATGGCGGTAATGGCCTTCGACAGACTCGCGATCGGCGCCGGCGTGGCGGCGTTCATGCCACCGAAGCCGAACGTCGATACCAGGCGGCCATCTTTCATGATGGCGCCGCTGGCGGCCGGAACCTGATGAAGCGACATCCACTCCCGGAAAGACGCACTGAAGGCGGATGCCGATGGGCTGCCTGCCACCTGTGCCGCCGCCGGCGCTCCGAACAGCGACGCCGTTGCCAGGAGACCGGCCAATAGGGCGAGAGGGCGGATCGTCATGTGCAACCTTTCTTCGCTCCTTGCTTTGTAGAGATTGCGGGAGCCGAGGTTCACTTGACCCGGGCGGCGACCGGCTGAAAGCTTTCCCTTGAACGCGCGGAGGCCAGCGATGAGCTACGTTTCGGCCATCGGCCTGATGAGCGGCACCTCCTATGACGGGGTCGACGTCGCGCTCATCAATACCGACGGCGAAACGGTCGGACGGCTGGGGCCCACCGGTTACCGCGCCTACAGCGATGCGGAGCGCGCCGTCATGCGGCGCGCGATCGCCGCCGCCGGCAATCTTGGCGACCGCCGTCAGCGGCCCGAGCCACTGGCCGAGGCTGAGGCGCTGCTGACCGCGGTGCATGCGGAGGCGGTCGAATCCTACCTGGCGGCGAACGGCATCACGGCCGGCGACGTGGCCGTCGTCGGATTTCACGGCCAGACGGTGCTGCATCAGCCGGATCGTCATCTCACCGTTCAGCTCGGCGACGGTGCCGCGCTGGCGCGCCGGCTCGGCATCCCCGTGGTCTACGATTTCCGTGCCGCCGACGTCGCCGCCGGCGGAGAGGGGGCGCCGCTGGTGCCGGTCTATCATCGCGCCATGGTGCGGATGCTCGACCGGCCGCAGCCGGTCGGCGTGCTCAATCTCGGCGGCGTCGCCAACGTGACCTTTGTGGATGGCGAGGAGCTGGTGGCCTTCGATGTCGGGCCGGGCAATGCGCTGATCGACGATTTCATCAGGCTGCGCACCGGCAAGCCGCACGACGCCGACGGGGTTCATGCCGCGGCCGGCAAGGTCGACGGCGAGTCCGTGGCGCGCGTGCTCGCGCATCCCTATTTCGCGCGGCGGCCCCCGAAGTCGCTCGACCGCAACGAATTCCGGCATTGGGTCGCGGAAGAGGGACGGCTTGCGAAGAAGAACGTCGAGGACGGCGCCGCCACTCTCACGGCGATCAGCGCCGCCGCCATCGCGGCCGCGCGTTCGCTGCTGCCGCGTCCGCCGGCAAGCTTTATCGCCGCCGGCGGTGGAACGCGCAATCCGACCTTGATGCGCATGCTCGCCGAACGGCTGGCGCCGGCGACGATCGAGACCGCCAACGAAGTCGGTTGGTCGGCCGACGCGCTTGAAGCGCAGGCCTGCGCCTATCTCGCGGTGCGAAGCCTGCGCGAGCTGCCGCTCACGTTTCCCGGCACCACCGGCGTCGCCACGCCACTGACCGGCGGCGTGCTGGCGCGGGCAGCTTAAGCCGGGCAGTGCGCGCGGGCGTTCTCAAGCCTGGCGCGCCGCTGGCGCTTCCGTTGTAACGGCCGGCAAGGCGGGCTGAACGGCGATCAGGGAGCGCACGCCTTTGCGTGCCGGCAGATTCTCCGGCGTCCTGATGTCCCAGGCGAGCCCGATCATTTCGAGCAATTTGATGAAGCGGAATCCCGGATCGAATTGTCCGGGGAAGAGGCCATGCCGCGCCGACGCGGGGAACGCGTGGTGATTGTTGTGCCAGCTTTCGCCCATGGTCGGGATCGCGAACAGCGGCACGTCGTAGCCCATGGTGCCGACGCCATCGACCATCCACGATTGCGGCCCGCGGGTGTGGGCAATGCGCGAGATGTACCAGTGCATCGTCGTGCAGGCCGCGACCCGCACGCACACGCCCCAGACAACCCAGGGCAGGCCGCCCAGTGCGTAGAGGACCAGCGCGATCGGCAATTGCTGCCACATCGCGGTGCGGTTGAGCCATTGATAGAAGCGGTCGTCGCGAAACTCTGGACCCGGGTCGAACTGCGGCGGATGCTCAAGCGCGATGCGGCAGTGCAGGTACCACCACGCGTCCTGCCAGATTCCCTTTTTGTGCGCGAAGAAGGCATGGCAATTGGGGCTGCGCTGCGCCCAGTCGCGCATGTCATGGGTCCGGATCGTCCACAGCGGGCCGCCCATGCCGACGACCGTACCGAGATAGATCAGAATCCGCTCGAGCCACTTTGGGCATTTGAAGCTGCGATGGATCAGCCGGCGATGGAAGCCGACCGAATGGCCGCAGCATAGAGTCACCAGGCACAACACCAGAAAGACGCCAAGCGCCGACCAGGTGAAATACAACGGTCCAAGCACGATGGCGGCGGCGAGCATGCTGCCGTTGAAGATCGAGCGCACAGTGTCCCAATGAACGGTGCCGGTCGATGGATCGCACCGGTCGTCGAACACCAGGCCGTTGATCCTGTAGGGGTCGTTCTCCGAGAAGGCAGGGCGAAACGCTGTATCCACGGGAGCCTCCCTGATTAGCCGCGGGCTGGACCGAGAATGCGGGCGACGCGGCCTCCGAGATTGACCAGCCGCGCCAGTGTGCTCGACGAGAGCTGGCCGACCCGGTCGCCGATCGTGGAGAGATCGCGCACGAGGCCGAGCAGGGCGTGAAATCTTGAGCGTCGTTCTGCGCGGCGTGCCGTCGCTTTCGGCCGATCGCGCGGCAGCGGCCAGGATTTTCAGCGCCGGCTCGATCTCGCGGCGGCGCCGCTCCTCGAGCGCCGCAAACAGCAGGTCCCAGGGCTCGCCGCTGGCGCCGACGAGACCGGCCGGCGTCCGATGCGCCATGCCCCAACCGACCAGGTCTTCGATCGCCGCCTCGGCGGCGGGTTGGTCGAGGCCGAGGTACTGCGCCAGATCGGATGCCGCCACCGGACGGCCGACCAGATAGAGCACCGCGTGGGCCGCGCAGGTTTCGCGCGCGATGCCCCAGCGCGGACCGAGGTCCCGAAGATGATCGATGACCGCCTGCATGGCGGGTGAAATGACCGTCGCTGTCATGCGGCGTCACCTCGCTTCTTGCGGGTCGTGCTCTTGCGCTCGCGCGCGATGCGGCGTGCCTGCGGGCAGAACGGGCTCAGGAACCCATAGAGCGTGTTGGCGACGTGGTCGCCGGCCAGGAAATAGAGGATGAACTGGCCGCGCTTCTGCTGGCTCACGAGGCCAGCCTCGCGCAGCACGGTCAGATGCTTCGAGATCGAGGGCAGTTCCATCTCGAATTTGTCGGCGATCTCGCCAACCGTCATCGGCCCGCCGGCGAGGTGGTTGAGGATGCGCCGGCGCGGCTCGGAGGCCAGCGCTTTGAAGACGTCGCCCATAGCTACTTTCCTAACAAGGAAAATATGAAAGTGCAAGCCAGCGTGCCTGCGGCGGGTTAACAGCCGGTATCCGGGCTGATGGAAAGTGAGGGCGCCCCTAGATGGGAGGCGCGCACGGGACCTTGGGGGCGAATCCGGCCTTTCGCCGGTGACGTTCCGCTGCGAATGAATTCGGGCTAACGTCCTTCACCAACTTGCCGCAACGGGAAGCGCCCCATGTCCACCAATCGGGTTTACCGCGTCGCCGTCATCCCTGGCGACGGAATTGGAAAAGAAGTCGTGCCCGAAGGCGTGCGCGCACTCGAGGCGGTGTCGAAGAAATTCGGCTTCGAAATCCGCCAGGATTGGTACGACTTCGCGTCGTACGACTACTACGCCAAGCACGAACGCATGATGCCGGAGGACTGGAAGGAGCAGATCGGCAAGCATGACGCGATCTACTTCGGAGCGGTCGGCTGGCCGGCCAAGATCCCCGACCACATCTCCCTGTGGGGCTCGCTGATCATGTTCCGCCGCGAGTTCGATCAGTACGTCAACCTGCGGCCGGTCCGGTTGATGCCCGGCGTTCCGTCGCCGCTTGCCGGCCGCAAGCCCGGAGACATCGACTTCTGGGTGGTGCGCGAGAACACCGAGGGCGAATATTCGGCGATCGGCGGCCGGATGTTTGGCGGCACCGAGCGCGAAGTGGTCGTGCAGGAGACGGTGATGAGCCGTGTCGGCGTCGACCGCGTCTTGAAGTTCGCGTTCGAGCTGGCGCAGAAGACGCCGAAGAAGCATCTCACCTCCGCCACCAAGTCGAACGGCATCGCCATCACCATGCCGTACTGGGACGAGCGCGTGGAGGCGATGGCGAAGAATTTTCCCGACATCAAATGGGACAAGTACCACATCGATATTCTTTCAGCCCTGTTCGTGCTGCACCCGGATCGCTTCAACGTGGTGGTGGCGTCGAACTTGTTCGGCGATATCCTGTCCGACCTTGGTCCCGCCTGCACCGGCACCATCGGCATCGCGCCGAGCGGCAACATCAATCCGGAGCGGGCATTTCCGTCGGTGTTCGAGCCCGTGCACGGGTCCGCGCCGGACATCGCGGGACAGGGCATCGCCAATCCGATCGGCCAGATCTGGTCGGGCGCGATGATGCTGGAACATCTCGGCGAAACCGAAGCCGCGCAGGCCATCGTGTCGGCGATCGAAAAGGCGCTCGCGGATCCGAAACTGCGGACCCGTGATCTCGCCGGCGCGGCCGATACCGTGACGTGCGGCAAGGCGATCGCCGCATTACTGGCGTGACCGGGCCGATCGATATCCGATTTTCCGCAAGGCGATGATCGCGCTTGGCGTCACGCCGCCGGCTTGCGCTCGGTCTTGAGGCGCTTGTCGAGATAGGCGCTGATCGACTGCATCAGCGGCTCGATCTTGCCGTCGAAGAAATGGTTGGCGCCCGGCACGACCTTCTGGTCGATGATGATGCCCTTTTGGGTCTTGAGCTTCTCGACCAGGCCGGAGACGTCCTTGTAGGGCACCACCGCATCCTTATCGCCGTGGATGATCAACCCGGAGGACGGGCAGGGGGCGAGGAACGAGAAGTCGTAGAGGTTGGCGGGCGGCGCGATCGAGATGAAGCCCTCGATTTCCGGCCGCCGCATCAGAAGCTGCATGCCGATCCAGGCGCCGAACGAGAAGCCGGCGATCCAGCACGAGCGCGCCTCGGGATTGATCGTCTGCGCCCAGTCGAGCGCCGAGGCCGAATCCGACAATTCGCCCGAGCCGTGGTCGAACGAGCCCTGGCTCCTTCCGACGCCGCGGAAATTGAACCGCAGCACCGAGAAGCCCCGATGCACGAACTGATAGTACATCTGGTAGATGATCTGGTGGTTCATCGTGCCGCCGAACTGCGGATGCGGGTGCAGGACGATGGCGATCGGTGCGTTCTTCTGGCGTGCCGGGTGGTAGCGGCCTTCGAGCCGACCCGCCGGGCCGGTGAAGATGATTTCGGGCATGCGTCCCTCGGTTAGTGGCCGTGCGGCGATCCGGCCGACGCGCTCGCCTGTTTAAGCATGTCCGAAAACGGATACCGGCGTTTCGGGACCATGCTCTGCGGCGCGCTTGACGGAACCGGTCGGCACGCGTAAGTACTTAGAACCATTCTAATATTTGGCGTTGGGAACCGGACTGATCAACCCGGGCCCGTGCCAGGGCGGTCGCGGTAGGCGCTTTTAGCACGAGGCTAGGGACAAAAAGCAAGTGTTTCAGAAGTTGGGTGACCCGGCATTTCGGGGTAAAGGCCCGGGACCAAAAAGACCGCACACCATGTCGCAACGGGCCTATCTGGACTGGAATGCAACCGCGCCGCTGCGTCCGCAGGCGCGCGACGCCATGGCTGCGGCCATGGAGGTCGTGGGGAACCCGTCCTCTGTCCACGCCGAGGGCCGCGCCGCCCGGCTTATCCTTGAAGAGGCGCGGGAGCGCCTCGCCGCGGCGGTCGGGGCCGAGCCCCGCAACGTGATTTTCACCTCGGGCGGCTCGGAAGCCAACGCGCTCGCGCTGAGCCGGGCCGTTGAGCACGCCGGCAGGACCTGCGACGTGGCGATCGCCTCCGACATCGAGCATGTCTCGGTGCTGGTGGGCGGCGACTTCCCGTCGGTGGTGCGTTTCGGCGCGGGCCGCGACGGCGTGGCGTCGATCGCCGGCCTGCAGGAGCGCTTGAACGGCGCGGTGGCGAAGGGCGCTAAGCCGCTGGTCGCGCTGATGGCGGCCAACAACGAGACCGGCGTGATCCAGCCGGTGCGCGAAGCCGCCGACCTGGCGCATGCGGCGGGCGGCCTGCTGCACGTCGATGCGGTCCAGGCGCTCGGCAAGATGCCTTTGGGTATCAAGGAATTGGGCGCCGATCTTCTGGCGGTGTCGGCGCACAAGGTCGGCGGCCCCATGGGCGTCGGAGCGTTGATCCTGGGCAGCGACAAGATCCATGTCCGCGCCTCCCGCTTCGGCGGCGGCCAGGAGCGCAATCGGCGCGGGGGGACCGAGAATCTCGTCGGCATCGCCGGGTTCGGCGCGGCGGTGGCGGAGGCCGTGCGTGACCTCGACGGCGAGGCCCGGCGGCTCGTCGGCCTGCGCCAGCGGCTTGAAACCGGCCTGCGGGCGATCTGGCCCGACACCGTCATTTTCGGCGAAAACGCGCGCGGCGGGCGCGTCGCCAATACGCTGCAATTCGCGGTTCCAGGGATCAAGGCGCAGACCGCGTTGATGGCCCTCGATCTCGACGGGATCGCGGTTTCCTCCGGTTCCGCCTGCTCCTCCGGAACCATGAAGTTCTCCGAGGTCGTGAAGGCTATGGGCTATGAGCTTGAAATTGCTGAGGGCGCGGTCCGGGTCAGCATGGGCTGGACCACGTCCGAGGCCGAAATCGACCGTTTTCTCAATGCTTGGAGAAAGCTGTCGCAACCACTACTTAAGAAGCGAGAGATCGCCGCTTAAACCGAGTTCCGAGGTAGCGCGCGCACAAGCGCGATGACCATAACCGACTGATCCAACCCGCGGTCCTTGAAACCGCAGCGGAGGGAAGAATGCCGGCCGTACAAGAGACGGTGGACCAGGTCCGCCGTATCGACGTCGACCAATACAAGTACGGGTTCGAAACGCTGATCGAATCCGACAAGGCCCCGAAGGGCCTGAACGAAGACACTGTCCGCTTCATCTCGGCGAAGAAGAGCGAGCCGCAGTGGATGCTCGACTGGCGGCTTGAAGCCTATCGCCGCTGGCAGACCATGCGCGAGCCGACCTGGGCCAAGGTCCACTACGCGCCGATCGACTATCAGGACCTCTATTACTATTCGGCGCCCAAGAAGAAGGATGGGCCGAAGTCGCTCGACGAGATCGATCCCGAGATTCTCGAGACCTACCGCAAGCTCGGCATTCCGCTGCGCGAGCAGGAAGCGCTGCTCGGCGTGCAGCGCCCCGCCAACGAGGACGGCGAAGACGGCGAGGGCGCCACCAACGGCTCCGACCGTAGGGTCGCGGTCGACGCGGTCTTCAACTCGGTCTCGGTCGCGACCACCTTCAAGGAGGAGCTCGGCAAGGCCGGCGTGCTGTTCATGCCGATCTCCGAGGCCCTGCGCGAGCATCCCGACCTGGTGAAGCAGTATCTCGGCACGGTGGTGCCGGTCACCGACAATTTCTTCGCCACGCTCAACTCGGCGGTGTTCTCCGACGGCTCGTTTGTTTATGTGCCGCCGGGCGTGCGTTGCCCGATGGAGCTCTCCACCTATTTCCGGATCAACGAGCGCAACACCGGACAGTTCGAGCGCACGCTGATCATCGCCGACAAGGGCTCCTATGTGAGTTACCTCGAAGGCTGTACCGCACCGTCGCGCGACGAGAACCAGCTCCACGCCGCGGTGGTCGAGCTGATCGCGCTCGACGACGCCGAAATCAAGTACTCGACCATCCAGAACTGGTATCCGGGCGACAAGGACGGCAAGGGCGGCATCTACAACTTCGTCACCAAGCGCGGCGACTGCCGCGGTCCGCGCTCGAAGATCTCCTGGACGCAGCTCGAGACCGGATCCGCGATCACCTGGAAATATCCGAGCTGTATCCTGCGCGGCGATGACTTGCGCGGCGAGTTCTATTCGATCGCGATCTCGAACGGCCACCAGCAGGTCGATTCCGGCACCAAGATGCTGCATCTCGGCAAGAACACGACCAGCCGCATCATCTCGAAGGGCATCGCGGCCGGCAAATCGCAGAACACCTATCGCGGCTTGGTGAGCGCCCACCGCAAGGCCAAGGGCGCGCGCAACTTCACCAATTGCAATTCGCTCCTGATCGGCGACAAGTGCGGCGCGCACACCGTGCCCTATATCGAGGCGAAGAATGCGTCCGCGGTGATCGAGCACGAGGCGACCACCTCGAAGATCTCCGAGCAGATGCTGTTCTACTGCATGCAGCGCGGGCTCTCGCAGGAGGAGGCGGTGGCGCTGGTGGTCAACGGCTTCGTCAAGGACGTGCTGCAGACGCTCCCGATGGAATTCGCGGTCGAGGCCCAGAAGCTCATCTCGGTGAGCCTGGAAGGCAGCGTCGGCTAGTACGCACAAGAATTGAGATAGGACCAGCGTTTCAATGGCTTTGCTTGAAATCAAAAATCTGCACGTCAAGGTCGACGGCAAACAGATATTGAACGGCCTCAACCTGACCGTCGAGAAGGGCCAGGTCGCGGCCATCATGGGCCCGAACGGCTCCGGCAAGTCGACGCTCGCCCATGTGCTCGCGGGCAAGTCCGACTACGAGGTGACCGACGGGACGGTCCTGCTCAACGGCGAGGACATCCTGGCGCTGTCGCCGGACGAGCGCGCCGCCAAAGGCATGTTCCTGGCGTTCCAGTATCCGATCGAAATCCCTGGCGTCGCCACCATGACCTTCCTGCGTACCGCACTCAATGCGCAGCGCAAGAGGCGCGGCGAGGAGGAGCTGTCGCCGCCCGAATTCAACCGGCGGGTCTTCGATGTGGCCGGCAAGCTCGGCATCGACCGCGACATGCTGCGCCGCGGCGTCAATGTCGGCTTCTCCGGCGGCGAGAAGAAGCGCAACGAAATTCTCCAGATGGCGCTCCTGGAGCCGAAGCTTTGCGTGCTCGACGAGACCGATTCCGGCCTCGACATCGATGCGCTGAAGGTCGTCTCCGAAGGCGTCAACCGGCTGCGCTCGCCGGAGCGCGCCTTTGTGGTCATCACCCATTATCAGCGGCTGCTCGACTACATCGTGCCCGACGTGGTGCATGTGCTCTCGCGCGGCCGCATCGTACGCACCGGCGGCAAGGAGCTCGCGCACGAGCTCGAAGCCCAGGGCTACGCGCAGTATCAGGAAGAGATGGCGTCATGAACGCCGAGATTCGGCCGATCAGGACGGCGGCTGAAACCGCACTCAGCGTGGCGTTCGCCACGGCGAAGGGCAAGCTGCCCGGCGCGGCCGCGGCGCGCGAATCCGCGTTCAAGCGCTTCGAGACCGCCGGGCTGCCGCATCGCCGGGTCGAGGAGTGGAAATACACCGACCTGCGTGCGCTGATGCGCGACGCCAAGCCGCTCGCGGCGCCGCCGGATGCGGCCGCCAAGGCGCGCGCGAAGAATGCCGGCGCGGCGCTGGCCGCCGTCGAAGGCCGCCGCATCGTTTTGGTCGACGGCACCTTCGTGCCGGAATTGTCCGAGCTCGCCGGGCTTGAGGCCGGTCTCACCATTCGTTCGATGGCGCAGGCGCTGGCGTCCGGCGACGCGGCGGTCGACCGGGCGGCTCGGACGGGTGGTCCCGACCGATGACGTCGCTGTGGCGCTCAACACCGCCTTCATGGGCGACGGCGTCGTGATCGAGGTGGCCGCCGGCGCTGCGCTGACGAGGCCGCTGCACCTTGTCTTCTTCAATGCCGGCGGTTCGCCCGCCGCCGTCTTCACCCGCTCGCTCGCCGTCATCGGCAAGGGCGCGCGGGCGATGCTGATCGAGAGTCACGAGGGCGCAGCGGGCAGCGAATACCAGGTCAATACCGCGCTCGAAATCGCGGTCGCCGATGAGGCCCATGTCGACCACATCAAGATCACCGGCGAAGGCGCCGGATCGCTGCATGTATCGAGCCTGATGGCCGCGATCGGCGCGCAGGCGCGTTTCAACGAATTCCTGTTCACCACCTCCGCCGCGGTCGTGCGCAATCAACTGTTCATCCATTTCAAGGGCGCGGGGACCGTCGCCGGCATTCGTGGCGCGACGCTGTTGAACGGGCGTCAGCACGTGGACACGACGCTGATCGCCGACCATACGGCCGGCGCCTGCATCAGCCGCGAGGTGTTCAAGACGGTGCTCGACGGCGAAAGCCGCGGCGTGTTCCAGGGCAAGATCATCGTCCAGCAGGGCGCGCAGAAGACCGATGCCAAGATGTCGGCGCATGCACTGCTGCTGTCGGAGGAGGCCGAGGCCGACAGCAAGCCCGAGCTCGAGATCTTTGCCGACGACGTCCAGTGCGGCCATGGCGCGACCACCGGCGCGCTCGACGAGGATCTGCTGTTCTATCTGCGGGCGCGCGGCATTCCGGCCAAGGAAGCCGAGGCGCTGATGATCCAGGCCTTCGTCGGCGAGGCTGTCGACGGCATCGAGCATGCCGGCCTGCGCGACACGCTGATCGAGCACGTCGCCGCGTGGCTCAAGACGCGGAGCTGATGCATGCATCCCGCGGTCTCAAACGGCAGCTATGACGTCAACCGCATCCGCGAGGATTTCCCGATCCTCGGCATGCAGGTCTACGGCAAGCCGCTCATCTATCTCGACAACGCCGCCTCGGCGCAGAAGCCGAAGGCGGTGCTCGACCGCATCCAGCACGCTTACACCCACGAATACGCCAACGTGCATCGCGGCCTGCACTATCTCGCCAATGCGGCGACCGAGGCCTACGAGGGCGCGCGCGAAAAGGTGCGCGGCTTCCTCAATGCCGGCCGCGCCGAAGAGATCATCTTCACCCGCAACGCCACCGAGGCGATCAACCTGGTCGCCTACACCTTCGGCCGCGAGCGGCTGAAGGAGGGCGACGAGATCGTCCTGTCGATCATGGAGCACCACTCCAACATCGTCCCTTGGCACTTCTTGCGGGAACGCCAGGGCGCGGTGCTCAAGTGGGCGCCGGTCGACGACGACGGCAACTTCCTGATGGACGAGTTCGAGAAGCTTCTCACCCCGCGCACCAAGATGGTCGCGCTCACGCATATGTCGAATGCGCTGGGCACCATCGTGCCGGTGAAGGAGGCAGTGAAGCTTGCGCACGCCCGCGGCATTCCGGTGCTGATCGACGGCAGTCAGGCGGCCGTGCATCTCGACGTCGACGTGCAGGACATCGGCTGCGATTTCTACGTCTTCACCGGTCACAAGCTCTATGGACCGACGGGTGTCGGCGTCCTCTACGGCAAGCACGAGCTGCTCGCCGCGATGCCGCCGTTCAACGGCGGCGGCGAGATGATCCGCGAGGTGTTCGAGGACCGTGTCATCTACGGCGATCCGCCGCACAAGTTCGAGGCCGGAACGCCCTCGATCGTGCAGGCGATCGGCCTCGGCGCCGCCGTCGACTATGTCGGATCGATCGGCAAGGCGCGTATCCGCGCGCACGAGACCGAGCTGGTCAAATATGCCCAGGATCGGCTGCGCGAGATCAATTCGCTGCGCATCATCGGCACTGCCAGGGACAAGGGCGCGATCGTCTCGTTCGAGATGAAGGGCGCGCACCCGCACGACATCGCCACCATCATCGACCGCTCGGGCGTCGCGGTCCGCGCCGGCACCCATTGCGTCATGCCGCTGCTGGCGCGCTTTGGCGTCACCGCGACGTGCCGTGCCTCGTTCGCGCTCTATAACACCAAGGCGGAGGTCGACCGCCTCGCTGAAGCCTTGGTCAAGGCGCAGGAGTTTTTCGTATGAGCGATCAGGACGAATCAAAGACGCCAACCGGCCGCCCCGCAGGGCGCGCCCGCGGCCGCCGCATCGCCCGCCGCGCAGCCCTCCGGCAGCGCGCTGCCGGAGGCGGAAATCGCACGGCTGACCGACGAGATCGTCGCCGGCCTGAAGACCGTCTATGACCCGGAAATTCCGGCCGATATCTACGAGCTCGGTTTGATCTACAAGATCGACATTTCGGACAATCGCGCGGTGACGATCGACATGACGCTCACCACGCCGAACTGTCCGGCGGCGCAGGAGCTGCCGATCATGGTCGAGAATGCGGTCTCGAGCGTGCCCGGCGTCGGCGAAGCCAAGGTTAATATCGTGTGGGATCCGCCGTGGGATCCGAGCCGGATGTCGGACGAGGCTAGAACGGTTCTCAATATGTGGTGAGTTGCATGCGAGCGTTGCGATGCCCACATTGGTAGATGAGTTGCCGATGAGGCATGCTCGCTTAAGTGCTTCGAATTGCTTGGAATTGGAATAGCTAGGAACGGAGCGAAAGCAGCCATGGTCACTCCCCGACCGAGACCGCAGGTGATCAGTCTGACGGATGCTGCCGCCGATCGCATCAAATACGTGATGGCGAACGCAGCGAAGCCGGTGGTGGGCGTGCGCGTGGGCGTCAAGAACGGCGGCTGCGCCGGGATGGCCTACACGATGGAATATGCCGAAGAGGTCGGCAAGGCCGACGAGGTGGTCGAGGACAAGGGCGTACGCGTCCTGATCGATCCCAAGGCGATCCTGTTCCTGCTCGGGACGCAGATGGACTACAAGAGCGACAAGCTGTCCGCTCAGTTCGTCTTCAACAATCCCAACCAGACCTCGGCCTGCGGCTGCGGCGAGTTGGTGCAGCTCAAGCCCGCCGCGGCGTCCGCCCCGCCTGCCTAGAGCATGCTCCCACAGGAGCTGGTCGCATGGCTCCGGACGACATCGTCGAGCTGTTTTCCGTCTTCGGTCCGGTCACGGTGCGCCGCATGTTCGGCGGCGCGGGAATTTATGCCGACGATACGATGTTCGGCCTGATCGCGGACGGTGCGATCTACCTCAAGACCGGCGAGAGCAATGCCACCATGTTCGAGCGAGAACAGCTTGCGCCGTTCACGTTCTCGAAGCGCACGGGCGAGCGTGTCGTGACGTCCTACCGGCGCATGCCGGACCGGCTCTATGACGACCCCGACGAGCTTGCGGTCTGGGCGCGGGCCGCGTTGGGGGCGGCGCTTCAGCCGAAGCCGCGCAAAAAGCCGTCGGTGAAGAAAGCCAAACCTTCGCGAGCCAAGCCTTCGAAAGCCAAGCCACCACGGGCGAAGAAGAAGCGGGCGAAGAAGAAGCAAACAAAGGAGAAGCGGGCGCGCTGAATTGCGCAGCCTGCTAGGCGACCTTGATCGGGCTGGCAACCACGGGGTCAGCCTCGCTGACAACCTGATTGCGGCCGGCGCGCTTGGCGGCATAGAGGCAATTATCGGCGCGCTCGATCAAGGTCTGCGGCGTATCGTCGGGACGCAGCGAGGCGACGCCGACCGAAATGGTCACCCGGCCGAGATGCTCGCCGGTCGAGCGCTTCATCAACTCCTTGGCCATGACCGCGCGCCGAATGTGATCGGCGACGGTGATCGCGGAACGCAGCAAGGTGTTAGGCAGCACGACCGCAAACTCTTCGCCGCCGTAGCGGGCGGCGATGTCCTGGCCCTTGACGTTCTGCTTCACCGACATCGCCACCAGCCGGAGCACCTGATCTCCGGTGAGATGGCCATAGGTGTCATTGAATTTCTTGAAATGATCGACGTCCGTCAGCAACAGCGAAAGGTGCTCGTTGCGGGAGCGGGCTTCGGAGATTGCCCGCAGCAGCGCGTCGTCGAATGATTTGCGGTTGGCGAGCGCCGTCAGCGGATCGGTCAGGCTTTCGGTGCGGACGGTCTCGAGGTTCTCCTGGAGCTGGTCGATCTCCTGCTTGGAGGCCGAGAGGCGCGCTTCCAGGGCATGGTTGTTCTGCTCCATTTCCTTGGTCGCGGTCACCAGGCTTTCGACGATGGTGCGTACGGTCGAGTCGTCGGTGTCGACACCGAGAGTTTGCGAAACGTTGGCGAGGTTTTGGGTGTAGCTCGACGCGGTGCCTGCGGCCGCGCCGATCATGGCCATGACCTGTTCGATTTCATCCATGACCTGCGAGCCGACGCGATCGATGCGCTCAGTGAAGCGGCTCGGTGAAATGTAGGTTTCGTAGATATGTTCGACGTCGGCTTCGCGCAGCGTGCCGTTGCGCGCCAGCGTCTCGTTGATCATCTGGTTGAGCGATGGATTGTAACCGGTCGCGTAAGTGTACCAGATTTCAAAATGGCGCGGCGAAGCCGGCTGCCGGAGCGCCCTGATCTGACCGAGAGCAATCTCCGCGAACGCCATCGTGCGTTCGTGCTCGTCAGAAGGGATAGTCATGTCTTCTCTTCACTCCGCCCGCTGGCGAGGGGACGCAGCGGCCTACCCCGATTCGATGAAATAAGCCGGGCGGTACAGGGCCCCGACGCTTCGGACGTTATTTCACAGCGGTGAATGGTGGGTAAACGACGGAACTTATTATGCAATAACGGCCGTTATTGCTGACGTTCCGATCAGGCCTTTACGCGGGTCGGGCGCAGCAGGAATGCGGGGAGATGGGACTCGCCGCGGGGCTCGGGCTGTGCTGCCGCGGGCTGTGGGGCGGGCTTGGACGGACGGTGGCTGCGGGCGTCGTCCAGCATAGTCACCGGAGCCGGCGGGGCTTCGCGGCGTTTGGGCTGCTTCGGGCCGCGCTGGTTGCGGCTTCCGTTATGCGCGCGCTCGCCGTGCCCCCGATTGCCGCCGCCATGTCTGCGATCGCCCTGCCGGGGACGCTCGTGCGCCTCCGCAGGCTCGACGTCGGTGGAGCGGGGCGGCTCGCCCATCCAGGAGATGTTCTGCCCGATGAGCTTCTCGATCGCCGCCAGCGACTTGGAGTCGATGGGGCTGACGATGGTGATGGCGGTGCCGCTCTTGCCGGCCCGGCCGGTGCGGCCGATCCGGTGCACATAGTCGTCGGCATGGTGCGGGACGTCGAAATTGAAGACGTGGCTGACATCGGGGATATCGAGTCCGCGGGCGGCGACGTCGGAGGCGATCAGGAGCTTCACGTCGCCCTTGCGGAACTGGTCGAGCGCCGCCGTCCGGGCCGACTGGTCGAGATCGCCATGCAGTGCGGCAGCGGAGAACTCGTGGCGTATGAGGGAGCGGTGGAGTTGGGCGACCTCGGTCTTGCGATTGCAGAAGATGATCGCGTTCTTGAAGTTGTCGGAGGCTCGGATCAGGCGGCGCAGGACGTCGCGCTTCTCGTGTGGCTTGCTGCCGCTCTTCACCAGGAGCTGGGTCGTGTTGGCGACCGTGGTGGCCGGGCGAGCGACCTCGACCTTGACCGGATTGTGCAGGAACTGACCGGTGACGCGCTGGATTTCCGGCGGCATGGTGGCGGTGAAGAACAGGGTCTGGCGTGTGAACGGGACCAGCTTGCAGATGCGCTCGATGTCCGGGATAAAGCCCATATCGAGCATGCGGTCGGCCTCGTCGATGACGAGGAGCTCGACGCCGGTCAGCAGCAGCCGCCCGCGTTCGAAATGATCGAGCAACCGTCCCGGCGTTGCAATGAGCACGTCGACGCCGCGCATCAGCTTCATGTCCTGGTCGTCGAACGATACGCCGCCGATGATCAGGGCGACGTTGAGCTTTTGCTTGGCGCCGTATTTGATGAAGCTTTCCTCGACCTGCGCCGCAAGCTCGCGCGTCGGCTCGAGGATGAGCGTGCGCGGCATGCGCGCGCGGGCGCGGCCGGTCTCCAGCATGGTCAGCATCGGCAGCGTGAAGGCGGCGGTTTTGCCGGTGCCGGTCTGCGCAATGCCGAGCACGTCGCGGCGCGCGAGGACGTGAGGGATCGCTTGTTCCTGGATCGGGGTGGGGGCGGGGTAACCGGCTGCCTTAACTGCAGCGAGAACCTTGTCGGACAAACCAAGTTTGGAAAAGGGCATATAACCTCGAGTCAAAACCTTCCGTTTGCTGGCCCGCGCCGGCGAACGAACAACTGGCTCAGTTGACGCGGGAGAGGAAGGTCGAATCTTTTCAGACCATTCGCCCGGAAACATAAGCGCCGAGGTGCGAAAGTCAATCCTTTCGCACCGCAATAAGTGCCATAAATGCTTAAATTTTCCGCCCTTTGGCAGCGGCGGAGGGATGCAAGCCAATCCCGTTAATGTCTCTTTCCCATAGCGGCGGCGTCGCCTATCTGGCACGCGAATTGGGGCGGAGGTGACGGATGCGAACGCAAGTGGGGATCGTCGGTGCCGGACCGGCAGGGCTGATGCTGTCGCATCTCCTGCATCTTGAGGGCATCGACTCGATCATTCTGGAGAACCGCAGCCGTTCCTACATCGAAGGCCGCATCCGCGCCGGCCTGATCGAGCATTGGGCGCGCGACCTCATGATCGATACCGGCGTCGGCGAGCGGCTGCAGCGCGAGAGCCTGTTCCACCACGGCATCCATTTCTGCTTCGACGGCGCGCTGCACCACATCGATTTCCAGAAGCTCGTCGGCAAGGGCGTCACGGTCTACGGCCAGCAGGAGGTGATCAAGGACCTTGTTGTACGCCGGCTCTCCGATGGCGCGACAGATCCTGTTCGAGGCGTCCGACGCCGCGGTTCACGACGTCACCGGGACGTCGCCCCGCATCACTTTCAATCACGGCGGCAAGGCGCAGGAGCTTGACCTGCGACTTCATCGGCGGCTGCGACGGCTTCCACGGCATCTGCCGGCCGAGCATCCCGGACGGCGTGCTGACCTTCTACGACCGCGAATATCCGTTCGGCTGGGTCGGCATCCTGTCGGAGTCGCCGCCGGCCGACGACGAGCTGATCTATTCCTACCACGAGCGCGGCTTCGCGCTTTACACGATGCGCTCGCCGTCGCTGGCGCGGCTCTATCTGCAATGCGCCTACCACGACGACATCGCGAACTGGCCGGACCGCCGGATCTGGGACGAGCTGCACCTGCGGCTGGCCGGCACGCGGCCGCTGAAGGAGGGCAAGATCGTCGACAAGCTTCTGACCGCGATGCACTCGTTCGTTGTCGAGCCGATGCAACACGGCCGGCTGTTCCTTGCCGGCAATTCCGCCCACATCCAGCCGCCGACCGGCGCCAAGGGCATGAACCTCGCGCTCGCCGACGTCGTCGTGCTCGCGCGCGCGATCACCGCGTATTTCAAGTCCGGCCGCAGCGACCTTCTTGAGCGTTACTCGCAAACGTGTCTTCGCCGCGTCTGGAAGGCGCAGCGGTTCTCGTGGTGGATGACGCAGATGCTTCATCTCAATCCCGACGACAACGCCTTCGATCGCAAACGCCAGTTGGGCGAGCTCGCCTATGTCGTGAGCTCGGAAGCGGCCGCGACCTCGCTCGCCGAAAACTATGTCGGGCTGCCGGTGGAGAATTGAGCTAGTGGTTGGCGGCGCGGGGTGCGCTGGCGGGATTACAGCGCGTTTTCGAGCTGGTGCTCGCGAGCAATGCGTTGCTGCCCGTTGGTCTGACTCTTGATCTTGTAGGTGGTCTCGTCCGCGCCCTCGATCGGCATTTGCCGAAGGATTTCATAGGTTCCCGCCGCGGACTTGGAGTCCTGGGAAAAGCTGGGCGTGAAATGCACCACTTGGCCGTTGGTAAATTTGGGGGTTGTCATACGCATCGTATGCGCCTTCCCGTCGCTATTTGCCAGCGTTATGTGCATGCAAATCGGCCAATGGCACGTGATCCGCGGCGAGCGCGAACAGGCGCAGCGGCGCCCACTTGCAGCGTCGATCGTCCAGATCGACCCTCAGCACGGAAAGAAGATATTGAAGCAGTAGCCTCTGGCGCCGGATTGATCGAAACAAGGGAAAATGCCGGAGCTTACGGGGTATCCTTGGCCGCGGGCGGCGCGCCATCTCGCCCACGCCGTGTCCTGCGTCGCAACGGGTCCGATCCGTCGCGTGCACTGTCCTTGGGCAAGACGAAGCTGAACCTGTGTCAGCAGCGGCGCCTGACCGCCAGAAGGGGTTGCGGTCAGCGACAAGGCTGGTGTCGGCGGCAGCAGCAATGCGACGAAGCACAGGCTGTAGAGCGTTGATTTGTGCATGATGTCCTCCTTGTCGCCACGGTCGTTCGGGAGTGCAGGTTCGAAAGAGGCTCCTGAAATCTAGCGTCGAAAGTCTTGTCCAGCAACGCGGTTGCCACCCGCGCGCACATCGAGGCAGATATGCGCCGAAACGCTCTTGCAGCCACTGGCTGACGAACGCCGCTGCTGATATCCTCCTGCCATAACAAAATTCGGCAGAGCCTCGCTTTCCATAACGAGCGAACGAGCCCCACCGACGGTCTTCTGAACCAGCAAGCTTGGTTCGCAGCCCGTTGCAGGGGGGCTCTTGGTCATCGTTCCGTGACCGGCCGCCGATGTAGGGAGGGATGTCCATGACCAGCAAGCGCGACACGTCGCGGAAGGTGTCCACACGTCAGAACGACAGGCTTCAGAACGACAAGGCGCTCAGCCGGCGAAAATTCTTCGCGGGTGGCGCCGCCGGCGTTAGCGCCGCGGTTCTGTCAGGCCCAGCGTCGGCGCAGGAAAACGGTATTGTTTGGAACTACGAGGCCGACGTCGTCATCCTCGGGTCGGGATGCGTCGGACTGCATGCCGCCGTCAGGGCGCGCGACCTCGGGGCGTCGGTTATCGTCATCGATCAGAACTTCGACGTCGGCGGCAAGCTCGTGCATAGCGGCGGCTACACGTCGCTCGGCGGTGGCGATGCGATCCAGGAACGTGACCGGACTGGGGCCGATCCCCTTGGGATGGGCCTGACGGCGCCGTTGATCAAACCGGAGGATCTGGAAGACGATCCCGACCGACTGTTCCGGGACATGACCGACTGGTCGGTGGTCGATGCCACCGGCGTCGCCCGCTATCGCTACAACGACCGGGAGCTGCATCGCGCCTGGGCCGACAACGCGCCCAAGACCCGGCAGTTCATGATGGACAACTACATCCGTTTCGCGCGGATCGACGGCACCCACCAGGGCGGCGGCATGACGCGCGGCAGGGCCGCACGGGCGGTCATGAAGATCGCCGACAAGACCGACATCAAGGCGGGCACGATATCGCCCGAGGATCGCGGCGATCCTGCCAAGGAGCGGCACTCGCAGTTCAATCCGATGCGCATCATACCCGGCGCGCCAGCCAACAATCTTGGTGCGCCCGGCTGGGTCTATGGCGGTTTCACCATCGCGCGGTCGCTGGAGTTCAGCGCCCGAGAGAAGGGCGTTCAGTTCATGCTCAACCGCCACATGGATGAACTGATCCGGGAGATGCCGTTCTCCGGCCGGGTGGTGGGGGTCAAAGCCAGCTATACGCCGCGCATGAATCCCGAAACCGGCGCCCGACTGGAAAGCTACTGGCGCAACGGCAACATCGATGAGCGGGCCAGGACGATTTACATCCGGGCGCGCAAGGCCGTGATCGTCGCCACCGGCGGCATGCAGGGCAGTGTGGCGCTGCGGACCATGGTCGATCCGCGCATGGTCGAGCCGTCGATCGAATACGGGCCGAGCGCGCTGATGGGGCCGCTCACCATGGACGGCAGCGGGATCAGCGCCGGCATGAGAATTGGCGCGAACCTCGCCGGCATGACGCAAAACTATCAGCATTCGTCCGGCTCTCCGACCATCAGCAGCGTTCTCGGAACCCGGGATACCGTGGGCAGCATCTTCCCCGGGCATCCCTCGTTCCAGTTCGCGCGCGCCAAGGGATTCAATATCGGCAATGCCGGATGGGATCAGGTGATCGCCGTGAACCAGGTCGGAAAGCGGTTCTACAACGAGCGCGCGATCCGCGACATTTCCAGCGACGCCAAATATCCGCCGGGCAGCGACGGCACCCATAAGACGTTCGTGCCGCTCGATTGGCGCAATGCCGCGCCCGAGCAGGTGAGGGCGCAATACAAGCGGTCGGCGGCGGTCGATGCGGCGCTTGCGATGAACGAGGGCTCACGCGCGCCCGATTACGCATCGGGACCGGTCTGGGCGATCTTCGATGCCGACGCCGTCAAGCGCGGCAAGTGGCAGATCCGCTACCCCTATATCGCGGATCCGCCCGACGGCTACTTCCACCAAGCCGATACGCTGGCCGAGCTCGCCAAGAAAGTGATGGGCCATCCCCATCAGAAGATGCCGCTGAAATATCTGGAGGAGACGGTGACGCGCTACAACGCGTTCGTCGACAAGGGCAAGGACGAGGACTTCGAGAAGCCGGTGATGTTCAAGATCGCCACGCCGCCGTTCTACGCGGCAACGGCAGGGATTCGCGTGCAGGATTCCTACGGCGGCCTTCGGATCAACGGCAAGACGCAAGTGCTGGACACCCACGGCAGGGTCATCCCCGGCCTCTACTCGGGCGGCGAGGCCAGCGGCGGTGGTTCGCAGCATGGCATCGGCCGCGCGTCGGTCCACGGCTACATCGCCGGAACGCATGCGGCGCAGGAGCCGTCGGTCTGAGCAGCGGCGCTCATTCGGTCTTGATGCCTGCGAATTTGACGACCTTGGCCCAGTTCTCGGTCTCGTGGGCGATGAACTTGGCGAAGGCTTCCGGCGATCCGCCGGCCGCCACGCCGCCCAAATCGAGCAAGCGCTGCTTGATCTTGGGATCGGCAAGCGCCGCGTTGGTCTCCTTGTTGAGGAGAGCGACGATGTCGGAGGGCGTGTTCTTGGGCACGCACAGGCCGCTCCAGCCGCTTGCCTCGAAGCCCGGCAGGTATTGCGCCATCGCCGGCACGCCGGGCAACCACTCGAGCGCCGTCGGCGTGGTGACGGCGAGCGCGCGTACGTTGCCGGCCTTGACGTAGGACAGCCCCGAGCCGGTGGTCGCGAAAACGACCTGTACCTGACCGCCGAGCAGGTCGGTCATCGCCAGCGACTCGCCGCGATAGGGCAGGTGCACCATCTTGGTCCCGGTCAGCATCTGGAACAGCGCGCCGGCCATGTGGCCGGTCGAGCCATGGCCGCCGGAGCCCGCGCTGAGCTTGTCGGGATTGGCCTTGGCGTAAGCGATGAACTCCGGCACCGACTTGGCGGGCACCGACGGGTGCACCATCAGCAGCAGCGGCGACTTGACGACGTGCACCACCGGCACGAAGTCGGCGATGAAGTTGTAGCTGAGCTTCTGGTAGAGCGACGCGTTCACCGTGTTGACCGAGTTGGCCATGAACAGCGTGTAGCCGTCGGCGGGCGAACGCGCCGCCGCCTCGGTGCCGATGTTGTTGTTGCCGCCGGGCCGGTTCTCGACCACGAAGGATTGCCCGAGCCGCTCGGTCAGCCATTGCGCGATCAGGCGTGCCGCGAGGTCGGTGGCGCCGCCCGCGGTCGTTGCGACGAGGACTCTAACCGATCGTGAGGGATAGGTCTGCGCCCGCGCGATGCGCGCCGCGGCAGGCAGTGCCGCGGCTCCGCCGGCCAGGTAGAGAAATCGACGGCGCTGGACGTCCATGGCGTGTCCTCCTCGTCCTGATGCACTCTCAGCTCGAAGTACTCACTCCGTCGCAGGTGTTGCAAAGAATGTGCCGCGAGGGCCGAACGCCGGATCACAAACGACGGTCAGCGCGCCGGCGCGGCCGACGGAAACAGTCCGTGCTTCCTGAGGAACTCCAGCATGTAGCGGTCGAACAGCCAGGGCTGCTCGATCTGGCAGGCATGGCCGGCGCCGTACAGGATCTTCATCTCGCAGCCCGCGATGCGCGCCTTGAGGGCGGCCGCGCGCGGATGCGAGCCGTCTTCGCTGCCGGTCAGGATGATCGTGGGGCAGGCGATGCGTGAATGGTGGTCGTCCGGTTCCGGCTTCGCCAGCGCCTCGAACTGATAGATGATCGACGGCACGTCGGCGTGCGCATTGCGCTCGGTGAAAATGTCGGCAAAGAAATGCGCCATCGGCGTCGCACGGAACGCCGGGCTCAGATCCTCGAACGTGTAGCCCCAGCGATAGCCGGTGCCTTGTTCCTTGTAGGACGCGATGCGGTGCTTGGTGAACTCGCGGCCGGGATTGTAACCGGTGCCCGAGAGCACCAGCGCCGAAGTACGCTTCGGTTGCAGATGGTGCATATGCGGCACCAGCGCCGAGCCGACCGAACATCCGACCAGGATGGCGGGCTCGCCCGGCGCAATCTCGTCGATCGCCTCCCAGCAGGCCCGCGCCATGTCTTCCATGGTCAGGCCGGGCTGCGCCTTGGGCGATCGGCCGTAGCCCGGGATATCGATCGCGATGCAGCGGTACCACGTCGACAGATGCGCCATCTGGAAGATCCAGCACGACTGGTCCATCGGATTGGGATGCACGAAGGCAATCACCGGTCCGGTCCGGCCCATCCGCTCGTAGTACAACGGCCCGTCGATGTGCTCGGCCATCGTGCAAATTCCCCCTCGCGAGAGCCCTATTCCCCGAGCGCGCTCCGGAGCGGGCGATTGAACATCAGGATGATGAGACCGGCGAGCGCGGCGACGCCGGCGATCATCAGGAAGAACGCGGACTTGTCCATCACGGTCCAGAAGCTGCCGAGCCAGCCGCCGATGAGATTGCCGAGAAAGCTGGTCAAGAACCACACGCCCATCATCATCGAGACCACACGCCCGGGCGAGACCTTCGACACCAGCGACAGTCCGATCGGCGAGAGGTAGAGCTCGCCGATGGTGATGACGACGAAATAGGCCATCAGCCACATCCAGCTCGCCTGCGGCCCGCCGCCGGCCTGCCAGACCGCTCCCAACATGACCAGGTTGGCGAGCGCCACGCCGAAGCAGCCGATCGCCATCTTGGTAACGGTCGACGGCTCGGTGCCGCGCACCGCCTGTCGCGCCCACAGCATCAGCACGAACGGCGTGAAGGCGAAGATCATGAACGGGTTGAACGCCTGGAACCAGGTCACCGGAATCTCGCCGCGCCAGACCAGGAGATTGACATGGCGGTCGGTGTAGTCGTCGGCCCACAGCGGGATGGTGTTGCCCTGCTGCTCATAGGTCGCCCAGAACAGGCTCACCGGCAGGAGCAGCACGATCAGCGCGAGGATGGCGCGCCACTCCGAACGGTCGAGCGGGCGCTGGACCGGGCTCGACCTCGACCTCGCGACGCGCTCGCGCTCGTCGGCCGGCAGCGTCGGGGCGGCGAGGAGATAGACGATGAGTCCGATGGTCATGCCGACGCCGGCGGCGCCGAAGCCGTAGTGCCAGCCGGCGACTTCGCCGAGCGTGCCGGCGACCAGCGGGGCGAGGAATGCGCCGAGATTGATGCCGACATAGAAGATCGAATAGGCGCGGTCGCGGCGCGGATCGCCGGGCGCGTAGAGCGCGCCGATCTGCGCCGAGATGTTGGGCTTGAACGCGCCGTTGCCGAAGATCAGAACCAGCAGCGCAAACAGGAACAGCGGCTCGAACGCCATCATGAAATGGCCGATCGCCATCAGCGAAGCGCCAAGTATCACGGTGCGGCGCTGGCCGAGCACGCGATCGGCCAGCATGCCGCCAAGCAGCGGCGTCAAATAGACGAGCGCGGTGTAGAGGCCGTAGATGTGCGAGGCGAACGGTTGCGTGCCGAGCGGGCCGAAGATCGATTCATAGAAGCTTCGGAGCGCGCCGAGCCCGATCACGTTGCCGGCGTTTTCCGGCAGCAGCACGAACTTCACCATGTAGAGCACGAGCAGCGAGCGCATCCCGTAATACGAAAAGCGCTCCCACATCTCGGTGGTGAACAGGAAGGTCAGGCCGCGCGGGTGCCCGAAAAGCTGGCCTCGGCCGGCCGGTCGTCGCGTATCGGAGATCGCCATCGCGCTATCCTGCCCGGAATCGTGTCGTCGATATGATGCTGGTCAGCGGCCGATGGCCGCCTTGGCCTTGTCGATCACGGATTTTGGATAGTTCGCGAACTCGGCGAGCAGGCGGCCAACCTCGTCCGCGGTCGCGATGTCGATATCGAGATTGAACTTCTTCGCATCGGACAGGAATTCGGGGTCCTTCATCGTGGCCAGGAACGCGCTGCGAAGGGTGGCGACGCGGTCCTTGGGCACGTTCGGCGAGGTGGCGAACGGCCGGCCGAGGATCGTCTGCTTGAAATGAAACTCGAGGACCTTCCGGTCTTCGTCCGTCTTCACGAGATCGAAGACGTCAAGCACCGGGCCGAACTCGTCGGAGACCTTCGGCCCCATTTGCAGGAACAGCTTGAGCCGCCCGGCCTGCACGTCCGGCAGCCACTGCGCCTTGATCGAGGACGCGAACAGGCCGCAGGCGCCGTGCACTTCGCCGCGCTGCATCGCCAGGTTGACCTGCTTCTGGCCTTCATAGCCGGAGATCACGCGGATGTTGGCGCCGAGAATATTTTTCAGGACCAGCGGGTGCTGATGGCTGATGGCGGCGGGTCCCGCCGAACCGAAGATCAGCTCCTTGCCGCCTGGCGTGATCATCTCAGGGAAGGTCGTGGGCAGCCCCGGCGCCAGCCACACGCCGCAGAACGAGATGTCCTGGTTCATGCTGCCGATCCAGCCGAATTTGGTGGCGTCGAACTTCGCCTGGTCGTTGCCCATCAGCGGCTCGACCACGGTCGACGCCGCGACCAGCCCGATGTCGATCGGGTCGCGGGCGGTGAGGTTGTAGACATGGTTGGCGGCGCGCAGCGAGCCGGCGCCCGGCATGTTCTTCGCGACGACGTTCGGGTTGCCGGGAATGAAGCGGCCGTAGTGCCGCGCGAGCGCCCGCCCATAGGTGTCGTAGCCACCGCCGGGCCCATAGCCGATCTGGATCGAGATGGTCTCGCCGCGGAAATCGGCCTGCGCCAGGGCGGGTGCGACATCAAGCGGCAGCGCCGCCGCACCGAGCAAACTGCCAAGGAAAGCACTCAAGGTTCGGCTGGCAATGGTCATAGTTCTCCGACGTCCCAAACGAGTAGTGATTTCGATGCTATCCGTATTTTGGGGGCGCTGGTAGACTTAAGCCAATTACCAATAGCGCGACCAGAGAACGCAGTTTGGGAGGAGTACGTCCATGCAGTCGATTGGCTTTTTTCGCACTCTGGCCGGCGCCGCCGTAGCGCTTGCCGTCAGCGTCGGCTTGCAGCCGGCGCAGGCGCAGGATGATGCGGCGAACTATCCCAACAAACCGATCCGTCTGATCGTCCCGTTCGCGGCCGGTGGCGGCAACGACATTTTCGCGCGACTGGTCGGCGCCAAGCTCGGCGAGATCCTCGGCCAGCAGCTGGTGATCGAAAACCGCCCCGCGGCCGGCGGCCGCCCGGCCGCTGAGTATGTCGCGGGCCAGCCGGCCGACGGCTACACGCTGTTCGTCGGGGCGAGCGGCGTGATGTCGATCGCGTCCGCGGTCTACCCGCAGCTCAAATACCATCCGACCAAGAGCTTCATCCCGCTGTCGATGATCGCGAACTTTCCGTTGATCGTGGTCAGCCCGGTCGAAAACCCGTCGAAGACGGTGCTGGAGCTCGTCGCCTATGCGAAGGCCAATCCGAGCAAGGCGAACTACGGCACCACGTCGCCGGCATTCACGATCTCGACCGAGCTTCTGAAGCTCAAGACCGGGATGCCCGGCGTTGCAATCCCGCTCAAGAGCAGCAACGAAATGATCCTCTGCGTGATGCAGCAGAATTGCCTCTTGTCGATCTCGGACGGACCGCCCGCGATCCCGCAGATCAATTCCGGCAAGGTGCGCGCGCTCGCCGTCACCGGTTCGGAACGTTCACCGCAGCTTCCCAACGTGCCGAGCATGGCGGAGGCCGGGGTCCCCGAGGTCAACACCAAGCTGTGGTCCGGCTTCTTCACGCCGGCGAAGACGCCGCCGGCGATCGCGGCGAAGCTCGAGGCGGCGCTGCGCAAAGCCATCACCGATCCCGGCGTGGCGGATAAGCTTCGTGAGATGGCGGTGACCCCCGGCGGCACGTCCTCGGCCGACTTCCGCAAGATGATCGACGCCGACATCCAGAACTATGTCGACGTGGTGAAGGCGGCGAACCTGAAGTTCGAATAGGGCGCCGAAAGAAACAAAACGGCCGCCGGTGCTTGCCGGCGGCCGTATTTTTTTGACCTGGGTCAGTCCAGCGGCTCAAGCTTGATCAATGCCGCGCCGTGGTTGTTGCCAACCCAGAAGGTCGGCGGGCTGGTGCTGTTGTCGACGAACACGCGGCGGATGTTCGTCGCGTGCGGCAGCGGATACTCGGTGACCTCGCCGCTCTCGGTCGAGATGCGCACGATGCGGTCGGCATTCATTCCGCCGGTCCAGATATTGCCGAGCCGGTCCTGGGTGACGTCATAGGGCGCAAAAAACGGCCCCGGCACCTGCCATTCCTTGAATTGCTTCGACTTGGTATCGAACACCCCGACACGTTCGCCGTTGAACTCGGCGAACCAGACCCGGCCCTGATCATCGAAGCGGCCGCGCCGCGGCCGCGATGCGCGCGTCGGCGTCTGATAGAGCGTGACCTCGCCGTTGCTGGCATCGATCGTGCCGACAGCCTCGCCGCCGAAATCGAGGAACCAGACGTTGTTCTGCTTGTCGGAGAACACACCGTAGGGCGAGCTGCGCGGCATGATCTTGAACGGCTCGAACAGCTCGGTGTGACCGTCGGTCATGTTCATGCGATAGATGCCGCGGCGGGCGGGATCCTGCAGCCAGATGCGGTTGTCGACCGTCCAGTTCTGCACGCCGACCATGGCCTGCTGGGAATCGTCCTTGAGCAGGTGCGGCGGCAACTGGAACATCTGGAATTTTTCGGTCTTGCGGTCGAACTTGGCTGTGCCGGCCTGGAACATCAGCCCAAGCCAGAGATTGCCTTGCGGGTCGGGTTGCAGGTCGAGCGCGCCGGTCGGCCAGCCCTCCCGCTGCAGCGGCACCGTGTAGGCCTTGTGTGTGAGCGTCTTGGTATCGAACCGGCCAAGCATCTGACCCGAGAAGTCGCTGTGCCAGACGATGCCGTCACTGTCGACGACCACGTCGTGCGGCTGGATGGTCGGATCGGGCAGGTCGTATTCGGTGATGACCACGCGGGTGCCGGAGCCCTTGACGCGCGGAACCGGCTTGGGCTGCCAGCTGAAGTCGCCCGCGCTTCGGTTGATGCTGGCGAGATAGGCCGCAACCTCGTCGACATTGGGCACGAAACGATCCATGTCGCGCGCTTCCTTGCGCACCTGCGGCTTCAGATGGAAGCTGTTGTTGGAATAGGTCGCCATCCGGGCAATGACATCTTTCCAGGCGGCGGCGTCGTGCTTGCTGTCAATGATGCGCTCGAGCGTGTGGCAATTGACGCAGCGCGACAGGATGGTCTTCTGCCGCTCGGTGCCCGGGACGCTGAGGATCCACTCCAGATTGGTGAGCTGTGCCGCAATATTCTTGGTCTTGGTGAGCTTGAGGTCGACGTTGACCGGGCGCCCGCAAGCGTCACCGTCGACGGACCCGTGAGGTCGTATCCGGTCGCCCGGATGCTGAGGGCGTAAGTACCTGGCTCAAGTTTTGCGGTCGGGAAGTTGAACTCGCCTTTGGCATTGCTGACGACGCTGATCGTCACGATACCCTTTTTCGCACGCACCACGACGCCTTCCATCGCGCCTTCCTCGGCCGATGAAACCTTGCCGGTGAGTGCGGCCGGCGCGGCGGTCTGTGCCTGTGAAGAAGTGGCGTTGTAGCTGAGCAGCGGCAAAAGCACGGCAGCGAACAGGCAAGCTGTCCTTGCAAGCATCGATACCTCCCTGTTGATCCTTCCGGCCCGCCGTCGTCGCGGCGGGCCGGGGAGCGAACGGATTTTTCCGTTCGCGATTCCTGACAGCTTACGCCCTCGATCAGGCCGGCGGAAGCGGGTGCGCGTGATCGTCCTTTCGGTGCTTCCAGAAATGTCGTAGCATGTTGACCTTGCGTGGCCGCGCTCGCATTGGCGCGGATACAATCAAACTCCAGGGAGGGCCGTCATGGGACTTCCCCGCAGAAATTTTCTGCAACTGGCCGCGGGCGCTGCCGCGTTGCCGGTCATGTCTCGCATTGCTTGGGCGCAAGCCTATCCGTCGCGGCCGATCCGGCTCGTGATTCCCTTTCCCCCGGGTGGCGCATTCGACGCCGTCGGACGCCCGTGGGCGGATAAGATGAAGCCGCTGCTCGGCACGGTGGTGGTTGAAAACATCGGCGGCGGCGGCTCTTCGCTCGGTGCCGCCGCCGCCGCACGCGCCCGGCCTGACGGCTACACGATCCTGCTGGGCGGGACGCAAACGCACGTCAATGAAGCCCTGCTCAAGAGCCGGCCGCTCTACGATCCGGTCAAAGACTTGGACCCGATTGCGAGTGTGGCCAGCTATTTTCTCGGCATCGCCGTGCATCCTTCGGTACCGGCTCAGACCCTGAAGGAGTTCATCGCTTATGCGAAAGCCAATCCCGGCAAGCTGTCTTACGGGCACGCCGGTGTCGGCACGATCCAACATCTCGCCGGCGAGTTGTTCAAATCGCTCACACACACACCAGAGATCGTGCAGGTGCCGTATCGGGGCACGGGGCCGGCGATCGCGGACCTGATCAGCGGACAAGTTCCTGTCGGCGTGTTGGGGGTGACCAGCCAGGTGCTTGAATTCCATCGTACCGGCAAGATGCGGGTGCTTGCTGTGACAAGTTCCCGCCCGACTCATCGCTGCGCCTGAGCTTCCGACGGCGACCGAACTGGGTCTCCCCGGTTTGACCGTGACGGGCTCGATTGGGGTGCTCGCACCGGCCGGGACGCCGGTTGAAATCACCGAACAGATTGCGCAGGCGACGCGCACTGCGGTCGCCGAACCGAGCTACCAAAAGATGTTGATCGACGCGGGCATGGAATCGACTCTCGACCCGAACCCCGAAAAACTTCGCCGGACCCTCGCGGCCGATATTGCGCTCTGGACGCCGGTGGTCAAAGCGCTCGGGCTGAAGATCGACTGAGCACGCAGCCCTTCGTTCTGGCGCTGGTCGCGGCGAGCAGCGGGGCGCCGCGCGTCAGCGCTTGCGGCTGATGTTGTGCTCGGTATTGAAGCAGATCGGCTCCCGGTAGCCCTTGGACACCGTCACAATGTTGGGGCTCTCGTCCTTCACCGCCTGGAACAGCGGCTCGGTCGCGCGCCAGAGGTTGTTGTAGGGCGCGTCGTGGTGAGAGGGGATGTAGACGTCGGGCTTGTAGGTCCGGACGTGTTCCAGGGCCTGCGGCACGGTGACGGTGTTGAGATAGGACGCCGATACCGCCACCAGCGCGACGTCGACGCGGCCGGTGCGCTCCATGGCGGATTTCTCGAAATCCGTGACGCGGCCGCCGCTGTCGCGATACATGATGCGGAAGCCGTTATCGAGGGTGATGAGATAGGCGATGGTGCCTTCGGTCGCCACGCGCGGGTCCTGCACGCCGCGCGACCGGATGGTGGCGAATTCGGCGAGCTGCTCGTCGGTCGGCTTCGGCGTCGTCGCGCGCAGCGCACCGCCGAAGGCATCGACCAAGGTCTTGGGCGGATCGCCGTGGCGGCCGAGGATCGGCTCGATCTTGAACACGCCGAAATCGAGCGTGACGCTCTCGCGGCCGGTCACCGTCCGCACCTTCTGCGGATCGACCGACTGGGCGAGCAGCTTGTCGGTCGTCAGCGGTGCGCCGACGATGGTGGCGCCGGTCCTGATGCCGACCGACGCTGCGTCCGACATGTGATCATGGTGGCCGTGGCCGATCAGCATGACATTCGCCCGCGTCACGTCGGCGGCCTTGAAGCCGAGTGGCGGGAACAGGCTGCCGCGATCGAAATAGGCGTCGAGCAGGATGATCTGGCCTTTGTAGGACAGCTCGAAATTGGCGAACCCGGTCCAGCGGATCGCAAGCGTGTTCGGATTTGCCGGCAGCGCGCCGCCGGTCGAGGCCAGCACCGATGCGTGGCACGCGGGATCGCGCGGCTGACCCGCAAAGCCAGCATCGGCTTCGATCGCCGGGATTTGCTCGGCGCGGGGATCGTTGAACGGGCGCGCCTGCGCGACAGTCGCAAGGGCGGCGAGCGCGATGAGCGCGGGTACTACAGTTTTCATTTTTTTTCCTCGCGTGGCTAGTTCTGTCCGCTCATGGCCGCGCGCAGCGTCTCGACCACCGTCGGCGATACCGCGGCGAGGTCGCGGATGACGGCCTGGCCGCGCGGCACGCCGACATAGCTGTAGGGAATGCCGTTCCGCTTCACGGAGTCGTCGATAAACGCGGGATCGTTGGTCGCGCGTTCAAATCCGATGCGCAGCGCGTCCAACGCCGCGGCAGGAGTCTTGGGCGGCGCCAGCGCAATGAAGGCGAGCTCGCCGACCTGATTGGTGAGCCAGTTGAATGCCTCCCAGTCGGTGCCGGTCGGTAGCTTGCCGTGAATTTCCTTGTAGAGGTCGGGATAAGCCGGCATCTCGGTGACGTGCTTGCTGCGTTCGTAATTGCCGCTGGCATCGACCGGCACCAGATAACTGATGCCGAGGCCCAGACCGGACTTGATGAAGGCCGCGCTGCGGGTGCGGAAAGTTCCGATGCTGGTGTTGTGGAAGTGCACCTCGCCGCGTTGCATCGCGAGGAAGATATCGGCGCCGCCGCGATAGCCGACGACGGGCTTGTATTTTACGCCCAGGACTCTGAGCGAAAGCTGTCCGAGCGTGCCGCTGAAATCGGAATGGCTGAGCGCCCCGACCACGACGGTCTCAGCCTTCATGATGTCGGCGGGCTTCTTGGCGCCGCCGGGAACGACGTCCGTCCTCATATAGTTGACGCGGATGTCGCCGATCGCGCCGACATAGTCGAACTGGTCGTAGCGCGCACGCATCGACGGGTCGCCAAGCGCCTGGGCGAGCGGATGGAACGTGTTGAACACGATGGTCAGGCCGTCGGGCGCGGCGCGTTCATAGGTGTAGTTCGCGGCAACCGAGCCGCCGGCGCCGGTCATGTTCTGGACCACCACCGTCGGATTGCCCGGGATATGCTTGCGAAGCTGAGCCGCGAAGGTACGAATAAACACGTCGGCGGTGCCGCCGGCCTCGAGCCCGACGATGACGCGCAGCGTCTTGCCGGCGAAATAGTCGCCGGTTTGCGCGGTAGCAGGTGCCGGGAAGGCCAGGGCAGTGAAAAGCGCGACGGTCAGCGTCAGGCCGGCGCGCGACGATCTGCGATCGATCCGCATGGTTTCCTCCCGTGACCCTTTTGCCGGTGAGGATGTGGCATTTCACGTCAGGCGGCAAGGATGCGGTGCACACGGGTCTGGCAGCCATGCCGGGACAACGCGGCTGGCCTGTGACAGAATTGGCGGAAAGCCGAAGGCAGGCAACTCGGGCCTTTGCGCAATCAAGGGGAAACGATCATGGACCTCATCGCTGACCGCGGCCGCCGCGTCACCGTCGACGAACTCAACACCACACGATTGCTCGCCCATGCACGGCAACAGGCGGTGCAGCGCAAGCTCGACGACGTGCTGATCGTCGACGTCGACGCGCATCACTACGAGAACGAGCATATGGGCGACATCCTGCCGTATATGGAGAACGAGGTCCTGCGGCAGATCACCTTGGGCGGACGGGCCGCGGCGCCGCGGCGCGGCGGCATCTTCCCGAGCAATGCCGGATCGAACTCAGGACATGGGCGGCCGCGTGACGCGCTACCCGCTGCGCGGGAGCGAAAAGACGGAACCGGGCCGTCACCGCGACATCCAGCTCGGAGAGCGCTGGATGGACGCGATGAGCGTCGACTACTCCTGCCTGTTCCCGACCGGCATGCTCACGCTCGGCCTGCATCCGCAGAAGGAAATGGAATCCGACCTGTGCTGGGCCTACAACCGCTGGCTCACCGAAAACGTGCTGCCGGAATCCCACGGCCGTTTCTTTTCGATGCTGAGCCTGCCGTTCTCCGATCCGGATGCGTCGCTGCGACACGTCGAGACCTTCGGCGACCGCAAGGGTGTCGGCGGCTTCATGGTCACGACGGTTCGCCACCTGCAGGTCAACGACAACGCCTATATGAAGCTCTATCGCGCGATGGAAGAGCGCGGCCTCGTGCTGTCGTTCCATTCCGGCCCGAACTGGGGTGAGGCGGTGTTCCGCGCCTGCAACCGGTTCCTGTCGGTACATGCGCTCGGCTTCAGCTTCTACAATATCCTCCACTGCACCAACTGGGTGATCAACGGCATGGGCGAGCGCTTCCCGAAGCTGCCGGTGATCTGGATCGAGTCCGGCCTCGCCTGGGTGCCGTTCCTGATGCAGCGGCTCGACCACGAATACATGATGCGGCCCTCGGAAGCGCCGGTGCTGAAGAAGAAGCCGTCGGACTATATGCGTGACATGTACTACTCGTCGCAGCCGATGGAGGTCCAGGATCGCGATGCGATGGAGCAGACGTTCCGCATGATCAATGCGGAGACCCAGTTGCTCTATTCGTCCGACTATCCGCACTGGGACTTCGACCTGCCGTCGACGATCTGGGACCTGCCGTTCGTGTCGGAGAAGGCGAAGCACAACATCCTTGGCGGCACCGCGGCGCGGCTGTTCAAGCTGCCGCCGCGCAACGCGGCGCAAAAGGCGAACTTGCAGAAGTTCGGCAATCTCACCGCCGCCTGACGGAGCCGCTGATGGCCGCCTTCGCCAAGTTGTGGCTCGCCGCGGTGCTGCTGACCGCCGCGGCGATTGCGCCGTCGCATGCCCAGCCGGACGAACGGGTGCTCGCGCTGGCCAAGAAAGAGCAGCAGCCCTTGCTCGAGACGTTGGAAGCGCTGGTGTCGATCGAATCCGGCAGCCGCGACTTCGAGGGCCTTGAGCGGATCGCCAAGCTCATTGCCGGCCGCCTGCAGGCGCTGGGCGGGCAGGTCGAGCTGGTCGAGGCGAGCGACGTCTACAAGATGGAGGACACGCCCGAGCAGATCGGCAAGATGGTGCGCGCCACGTTTGCCGGCACCGGCACGAAGAAGATCCTGCTGCTCGCGCACATGGACACCGTCTATCCGCGCGGAATGCTCGCCAAGCAGCCGTTCCGCATCAAGGGCGACCGCGCCTATGGCGTGGGCATCGCCGACGACAAGCAGGGCATCGCGCTTATCGTCCACGCCGTCGCCATGCTCCAGGCGATGAATTTCCGCGACTACGGCACGCCTGACCGTGCTGATCAATGCCGACGAGGAGATCAGCTCGCCCGGCTCGCGCAGCCTCATTACGCGACTTGGCGCCGAGCACGACGCCGTGTTCTCGGTCGAAGGATCGCGCGCGGAATCCGACAAGCTCGCGCTGGCGACGTCCGGCATCGCGTCCGTTACGCTGAACGTGCAGGGCAGGGCGTCGCATGCCGGCAGCTCGCCCGAGCGCGGCATCAATGCGCTCTACGAGCTGTCGCATCAGATCCTGCAGATGCGCGACCTGTCCGATCCCAAGACCGGCGTGAAGATGAACTGGACGGTGGCGAACGCCGGCCGGGTCCGCAACATGATCCCGCCTTACGCGCAGGGTATCGCCGACGTGCGCGTGCTGCGCGTCAGCGACTACGACGGCATCGAGCGCAAGGTGCGCGAGCGGGTCAAGAACCAGCTCTTGCCGGAGGCGAAGGTCGAGCTGATCTTCGAGCGCCGGCGGCCGCCGCTGGAGGCAACCGATGCCTCGCGCGCGCTGGCCGCGCACGCGCAGACCGTCTATCGCGAGCTCGGCAAGGAGCTGGTCGTCGATCCTGTGGCGGAAGGGGGCGGCACCGATGCCGCCTTCGCGTCGCTGAAGACCAAGGCGCCGGTGATCGAGCGCTTCGGGCTCCAGGGTTTCGGCTCGCACACCATCGAGGCCGAATACGTCCTCGTCTCGTCGATCGAGCCGCGGCTTTATCTGATGACGCGCATGATCATGGACGTGTCGCGGGGCAAGGCGCCGGGCGTGCGGTAGCCACGCGGCGTTTCAAATCAGGCATGACGCGTGCGCGCCTTGGCGCGTTGACACCTCTGGTCTTCGATTGCATCGTGCTGCGCGAATTGGGAACCGAACCGGGATTGGCAATGAACCGCAGCGCAGACCGCATTTTGACCACGCACACTGGAAGCCTTCCTCGACCTCGTTCCCTGCTTGCGCCGCTGCACGCCAAGGATTCCGGCGATGCGTTCGACCGCGACGCCCTGACCAATGACGTTCGGGCATCGATTGCTGATGTGGTCCGCCGGCAGGTCGAGCTTGGAATCGACATCATCGATGACGGTGAGCAGAGCAAGTCGAGCTTTTCCAATTACGCCGCGTCGCGGATCGGCGGGCTTGAGAGGATGCGTACACCGCCGCCGCATTCCGCGAGGCCGACGCGGGACGCCATGCAGTTTCCGAAGGTCTACGAGGAACTGAAGGTGATGTTTTCGGCCAAGATGAAGCACGCCGGCCGGCTGCCGGATACGACGTCGATGGTTTGCACGGGGCCGATCACCTATATCGGCCATGATGAGTTGCGCGAGGATATCGAGACATTGAAGGCCGCGATGGCCGGCCTCGATGTCACGGAAGCCTTTGTCAGCGCGATATCGCCCACCAATCTCGAGATGTACTTCAAGAACGAATACTATGCGACGGACGAGGAATATGTTGCGGCGCTGGCGGAAGCCATGAACCAGGAATACCGCGCGATCGTGGACGCCGGCTTCCTGCTGCAGATCGACGATCCTCGTCTCATCACTCACTGGATCCGCGAGCCGGACCTCAGCGTGGAGGACAATCGAAAGTTCATCGCCGCGCGCGTGGAGGCGGTGAACTATTCGTTGAAGGGAATCCCTGAGGATCGCGTTCGCTTCCACACCTGTTACAGCATCAATGTCGCCCCGCGGGTCCACGATCTCGAGCTCAAGCACTACGTGGATTTGATGCTGCAGGTTCGCGCACAGGCCTATTCGATCGAGGCCGCCAATCCGCGCCATGAGCACGAATGGCGCGTGTGGCAGGAGGTGAAGCTGCCGCCCGGCAAGATCCTCATTCCGGGCGTGGTGTCGCACTGCGTCTACCAGGTCGAGCATCCGGAGCTGGTCGCAGACCGCATCGAGCGCTTTGCCGGCGTGGTCGGCCGCGAGAACGTCATCGCCGGCACGGATTGCGGCTTTGCCACCGCCCGCGCCGGCGATGAGATGCATCCGGACGTGGCCTGGGCCAAGCTCCAGGCATTGACCGAGGGCGCAGAGATCGCGACGCGACGGCTGTGGAACTGAAGGCGGGAAGGGCGGTCAGGGTTTGACCTTGGCGATGCCGAGCTGCTCCCCTGCACGGATCCAGCGCGCAATATCCGCCTTGAGGAACGCCGTGAACGCCTCGGGGCCTTCGTCCGCCGGCTCCATGCCGCGCGCGACCAGGGTGTGTTGCGGTTCCTTGCCGTAGTAGTGATCCTTGAAGACCGTGTAGAGCTTGTCGACGATCGGCTCTCGGGAGGTTCTTCGGACCAATCAGGCCGAACCAGCCGTCGCCATAGGCCGGGTAGCCAAGCTCTTCCAGCGTCGGAATGTCGGGAAAGGCCAGCGCGCGTTTGACTCCCGCCGTCGCCAGGGCCCGGAGCTTCCCGGCATCGACCAGCGGCTTCGCCTGCTCACCCGTCATCACGGTGTAGGTCAGCCGGCCGGCAAGCATCTCCGTCGCCACCTGGGCGGATGCCGTGAACGGAACGGCGACCGGCTCAAAGCCCGCGAGCTTGGCGAACAGCGCGCACGCGATCTGGATCGGGCCGCCCTGGTATCCGTACGTGATCGTCTTCGGATTCTTCTTGGCATAGTCGACGAGGTCTTTGACCGACTTGACCGGCAGGTCGGGGTTGACCACCAGGATCACCGACGCAACCGTCAGACGCGCGATCGGCGTGATGTCGTTGATCGGATCGTACGGCAATTGATAGAGCGCCGGCAGCACCGCCTGGCTTGAGGCCAGCATGAACAGATTGTAGCCGTCGGGGCGATCCTTCGTGAAGGCGCTGAGTGACACAAGCCCCTGTGCGCCGGGCCGGTTCTCGACCACGAAGGTCTGGCCGAGTGCGTCCTGGAGGACCTTGGCCGCGACGCGCGCCGTGGTATCGGCGGCGCCGCCGGCGCCGGTGCCAACGGTCATTCTCACGGTTCGCGATGGATAGTTGGCCTCCTGGCCACGCGCCTCCGTCTGGCTCAGCACCAATCCGCCAGCCAAGCCTGTGAGCACCGCACGTCGATTGATGATCACGCAATTTCCTCCTGCGATGGGATGTATCCCATTGCCGACATTGTAACGCATGCTGCGGCTTTTTCTTCTGCGCGATAATGCCGCCACGCAGGCTGTATCGGCTCATCGACATCGTCGTTGGCCTTTTTGCACGCAGGTCTTTTCACGCCTTGACAGGCAACTAAAAGGTTGCATATTGGCAGTATGGATTTCGATCCGGCCTTTCGGGCCTTGGCGGACAAGAGCCGCCGCGAATTGCTCGATCGGCTCTTCGAGAACAACGGCCAGACCTTGGGCGAGCTCTGCGCGGGGCTCGATATGACGCGCCAAGCGGTGACCAAGCATCTGGCGATCCTGGAGGAGGCGAACCTGGTGGCGACGGTGTGGCGTGGACGGGAAAAGCTGCACTACCTCAATCCGGCTCCGATCCACGACATCGCCGATCGCTGGATCCGCAAATACGAGCGGGGAAGGCTTCGCGTCCTTTCCGAACTCAAGAAGAATTTGGAGGCAGACGATGCGTGAGTTGAAGTTTGTTTATGTGACCTACATCCGCACCACGCCGGAAAAACTCTGGCGCGCGCTGACGGCGCCCGAGTTCACCCGCCAGTACTGGGCCGGCACCTGGCAGGACTGCAAATGGGAGAAGGGCGCGCCGTGGCGGCTGATGATTTCCGACGGCCGCGTCGGCGACGCGGGCGAGGTGCTGGAGATCGATCCGCCGCGGCGGCTGGTGCTGTCCTGGCGGAATGAGTTCAAGCCGGAACTGAAAGCGGACGGCTTCTCGCGCGCGACCTTCGAGCTCGAACAACAGGACGATATGGTGAAGCTCACCGTCGTGCACGAGATCGACAAGCCGGACTCGAAATTCATCGAGGCGGTCTCGGGCGGCTGGCCACTGATCCTCGCGAGCCTCAAGAGCCTCTTGGAGACCGGCGAGTTGCTGGAAGCCACCAGAAAATGGCCGGAGGGGATGTAGCGGCCGCTACACGTCCAGCAAGTCCTCGCTCGCGAATTCCGCCTTCTCTTGGATGAAGTCGAAGCGCGCCTCGGGCTTGTTGCCCATCAGGCGTTCGACCGAACGGTCGGTGGCCTTGCGATCGTCCTCGACCACCCTGACCCGCAGGAGCGTGCGCTTCTTCGGGTCCATGGTGGTTTCCTTGAGCTGCGCCGCCATCATCTCGCCCAACCCCTTGAACCGGCCGATCTCGACCTTGGCGTTGGCGTGGAATTCCTTCTTCAGGATTTCATCCTTGTGCTTGTCGTTACGCGCATAAAAATTCTTGCCGCCGTGGGAGAGGCGGTAGAGCGGCGGCACCGCAAGATAGAGGTGGCCGTTGTCGATCAGCTTCGGCATCTGCCGGTAGAAGAACGTGATCAGCAGCGAGGCGATGTGGGCGCCGTCGACGTCGGCATCGGTCATCACGATCACGCGGTCGTAGCGCAGGTCCTGCTCGCGGAAATGCGCGCCGGTGCCGCAGCCGAGCGCCTGCACCAGGTCCGAGAGCTGCTGGTTCTGCGCGAGCTTGTCGCGGCCGGCCGAGGCGACGTTGAGGATCTTGCCGCGCAGCGGCAGGATCGCCTGCGTTGCGCGGTCGCGCGCCTGCTTGGCTGAACCGCCCGCCGAGTTGCCCTCCACGATGAACAGCTCCGCGCCGTCGGCGGCGGTGGAGGTGCAGTCGGCGAGCTTGCCGGGGAGGCGGAGCTTGCGCACCGCGCTCTTGCGCGAGATTTCCTTTTCCTGCTTGCGGCGGATGCGCTCGTCGGCGCGTTCGATCACGAAATCAAGGAGCTTGCTGGCCTGCGCCTGATTGGCCGCGAGCCAATGGTCGAACGGGTCCTTGATCGCGTTCTCGACGATGCGCGTGGCCTCGTTGGTCGCGAGGCGGTCCTTGGTCTGGCCTTGGAATTCCGGTTCGCGGATGAACACCGAAAGCATGCAGGCGGCGCCCGCCATCACGTCGTCGCTGGTGACCGCGGCGGCGCGCTTGCCCTGATTGGTGCGTTCGGCGTGATCCTTGATGCCCTTGGTGATGGCGCTGCGCAGGCCGGATTCATGGGTGCCGCCGTCCGGCGTCGGGATGGTGTTGCAGTAGGACGACAGGAATGGATCGGCGTCGGCGACGAAACCGACAGCCCACTCCACCGTGCCGTGACCGCCCTTCTTCTCCGACTTGCCGGCGAAAATGTCGGGATGGACCAGCGTCGAGCCGTTGATGGTGGCCTTGAGATAGTCCTCAAGCCCCTTCTCGAAGTGGAAGGTCGCTTCCTCCGGCACATCGTCGCCGTTCAGAAGCTTAGGATCGCATTGCCAGCGGATCTCGACGCCGCCGAAGAGGTAAGCCTTGGCGCGCGTCATCTTGAAGACGCGCAGCGGATTGAACGCCGCCCTGGCGCCGAAAATTTCCGGGTCCGGCTTGAAGCGGACCTTGGTGCCGCGGCGGTTGTTGACCTTGCCGAGTTTTTGCAGGCCGCCCTTCGGTTTGCCGCGCACGAAAGCCTGTGCGTAGAGCTGGCCGCTACGGGCGACCTCGACCTCCATGCGCTCGGACAGCGCATTGGCGACCGACACGCCGACGCCATGCAGGCCGCCCGAGGTGCTGTAGACCTCGGAATCGAACTTCCCGCCCGCGTGCAGCGTCGTCATGATCACTTCGAGCGCGGACTTGTTCTTGAACTTCGGATGCGGATCGACCGGGATGCCGCGGCCGTTGTCGGTCACGGTAATAAAGCCATCGGCTTCCATCTCGACCTTGATGAAGTCGGCATGGCCTTCGAGCGCCTCGTCCATGGCGTTGTCGATCACCTCGGCGAACAGGTGATGCAGCGCCTTCTCGTCGGTGCCGCCGATATACATGCCGGGGCGCCGGCGCACCGGCTCGAGCCCCTCCAGCACCTCGATATGGCGCGCGGTATAGCCTCCCTCGGCGCCGCCCGCCGGGCGGGAGCTTCGTCCAGCGGATTTGCCCCGCCCGGACGCGCCGCGCGCCGGCGTGTCGAACAGGTCGCGGGTGGCGGGTTTTTTCGCTGCTTTTGCCATATACGGAAGTTCCCAGCCTCGAAACGAATCAATCCGCTCAACTATGCCACGGCCGTGGCTCAATCGTGATCCCGGAGGTATGTCGTCCGGGGCTGGTATTGGAGGGTTGGGCAGGCTAATTCTCAACGCCCGCCAGGGGGAATGCCCGCCAAATGTTCGAGAGACTGGAAGGCTACGCGAACATCATTATCGAATTTGTTAAGGCGCACGAGGGATGGGCGCCTTTGGTCGTCTTCCTGCTGGCGTTCGGGGAGTCGCTCGCCTTTATTTCGCTGTTGCTGCCGGCCTGGGCGGCCTTGATCGGCATCGGCACGATTGTCATGGCGGGCGGAATCAATTTCTGGCCGATCTGGATCGCTGCGTCGCTCGGCGCGGGATTCGGCGACTGGCTGTCATATTGGATCGGCCGGAAGCTCGAATACACCGTCCAGCACATCTGGCCGCTGTCGAAGCATCCGGACCTGATCCCGAAGGGCGAGGCCTTCATGAAAAAGTGGGGCGTGGCCGGGATTTTCATCGGGCGCTTCTTCGGACCGCTGCGCGCCTCGGTGCCGCTGATCGCGGGCATCTTCGAGATGCCGTTCTGGCGTTTCCAGTTCGCGAATTTCACGTCGGCCTTCGTGTGGGCGGCGGTGCTGCTCACCACCGGCGATATCGTCGGCAAGCTCCTCAAGTGGCTCTGGAGTTGACGCGTTTTCGTTCGCGCCGCGTCACTCGCCCAATTTCCGCATCATCGCGCCGACGATGTTGGAATAGTCGTCGGTCCAAACCCGTTGCGACGGGTTGGGCTCGCGCAGCTCCCAGTCCTTGGATTGCGCCAGCGTTCCGAAATCCTCGGGCTTGCGTGCGATGACGGCGACGGTCGAGCCAAGCCGCATCGATTGCTCGTCGTCGGCGCTCTCGGTCACCAGCGTCACCAAACCGTGTGAAGCGGCGAGGCCGACCGCGACAGACACGAGCTCCAGGTTGCGGTTGGAGAGATGCAGCCCGATCAGCCCGCCCGGTCGCAGCTTTTGCAGATAGACCGCCATCGCTTCGCGCGTCAGCAGGTGCACTGGGATGGCGTCGCCGCTGAACGCGTCGACGATGATGACGTCGTAGGTCTCGTCCGGCATTTCGGCGAGCGTGAGCCGCGCGTCGCCGAGTACGATCGTGGTGCGCTGGCCGCACCATTCCAGAAACGTGAAGCGGGCGGGATCGCGGGCGATGCGCACGATCACCGGGTCGATCTCGAAATAGTCGACGGTGTCGTTGGGCCAGGCGTGGCAGGCCAGCGCCCCGGTGCCGAGTTCGACGACGCCGTAGCGGATCGCGCCGCCCGAGCGCGCGCGCACAGACTTGATCAATTCGCCCATCGGCGAGGTGAAGAAGTAGTACGCCAGCGGCTCCGGCCGCCCGAATTCGGGACGGCCGTTGCGGTCGCGGATGCGCTGCACGCCGTGGATGGTCGCGCCATGGGAGAGCACCCGGAACTGTCCGCGGTTGCTTTCGGAGATCTGGTGCACGCCGAAGAAGCTCCGCAGATAGGCCGCCTGTCCCGATCGTTCCGCGAGGAACGTCCCATGCATCAGCAGGCCCGCCACCAGCACGGCTGGGATCGCGGGGATGCGCAGGAACAGGGCCGCCGCCGCCATGACGGCGCCGAGCTGATAGTTCCAGAAGATCGCGATCAGCACCGACAGTGCGGCAAGCCCGTAGCGCACGGTGCGCTCGCCCTTGGTCGCCGGCAGCGGCATCAGCCAGCGCGCCAGCACCGCCAGCGCGATCAGGATCGGATACTCCATCACCCAGTTGAAGGCGTAAGGAGCGGCGAGGCTGGTGAGGATGCCTCCGACCATGCCGCCGAACGACATCCACATGTAGAACGAGGTGAGGTCGCGCGCGGGCGGCCGCCGCCGCGCCAGCTCGCCGTGGCACATCAAGGTGCAGACGAAGAACACGATGAGATGAACGGTGATGACGGCGAGGATATCGTCGAACGAGCCGAACAGCGTCGTGACCAACAGAACAAAGACGAAGACCGGTTGCGCCTGCACGACCAGCCAGTGGGGAATCACCGGCCGGCGCTGGAACACGATCACGAAGGTCAGGAGATAGAGCGCGAGCGGAACGACCCAGAGCAGCGGCACCGCCGCCACGTCGGTTGAGATATGCGCGGTGACGGCGACCAGAAGCCCGGACGGCATGGCCGCGAGCGCCACCCAGATCGCCGCGTCGCGCCACGTCGGCGGCGCGGCGGCTTCGGTGCCGGGGAGGGGCGCATCGGCCACGCGGTCGTCCGCGCGCCAGATCAGCGCGCCGCAGGCGGCGATCAACAGGATCAGGACGATGAAGCCCAGCGTCCACAGCCTGGTCTGGTCGCCAAGGCGGGTGAACGGCTCGACCAGTGTCGGATAGGACAGCAAGGCAAGGAAGCTGCCGACATTGCTGGCGGCATAGAGGAAATAAGGATCGTGCGCCGATGGATGGTCGCTGCGGGCGAACCACGCCTGCAGCAGCGGCGCATTGGCGGCGAGCGCAAAGAACGGCGGACCGATCGAGACCGCGAACAGGCCGAGCAGCCAGAACGCCTCGCCGGTCTCGCCCGGGCGGCTCCAGCCCGACGCGATCGACAGCGGCAGCCATAGGCAGGCCGCGACCATCAACGCGACGTGGATCATCACCGAACGGCGGCCGGGCGCATAGCTTGGTCAGCGCATGGGCATAGCCGTAGCCGGCGAGCAGCGCAGCCTGGAAGAACACCATCGCCACCGACCACACCGCCGGCGCACCGCCAAGCCGCGGCAACACCAGCTTGGTGAACATCGGCTGCATCGCAAACAGCAGCGCGGCGCTCAGGAAGATGGCGAAGGTGAACGTCGCCAACACCGGCAGGTGCCGGGATGAAGCGCCCGGCGCTCGCGTATCGTGGGGGAGATCGCGGGTGCCCATGCTGGGCGGTCATCCTGCCGCCGCGGTGCCGGCCCTTGCAAGCGGGTAGGCCATCCGGCGCCGTTGCCCGGCGCCGGACGTTTCGCGAGACCTATTGCCCCCGCAACTGCCGGATCAGTGCGCCGACGATGTTCGAATAGTCGTCGCTCCAAACCCGCTGGCGCGGATTGGGCTTTTGCAATTCCCAGTATTGCGACTTGGCGATCGGGCCGAAGTCTTCGTCCTTGCGGGCGCTGACCGTCACGGTGCCGAGGAATTTATAGTCGCTGTCGTCTTCGACCACGTCGCCGCTCTCGCTGATGCGCGTGACCATGTCGTTCGCCGTCGCGATGCCGGTCACCACCGACCCGAGCTCGAGATGACGGTTGGAGATGTGGATCAGCACGATGCCGTTCGGCGAGAGCTTCTGTTTGTAGATCGCCATCGCTTCCTTGGTCAGCAGGTGGATCGGGATCGCGTCCGACGTGAACGCGTCGACGACGATCAGGTCATAGGCGCCGTCCGGCGCGTCGGCGAGGGTGAGCCGCGCGTCGCCCATGATGATCGGGACATCCTGTCCGCATTCCTTGAGGAAGGTGAAATATCCCATGTCACGGGCGAGGGTGACCATCAACTGGTCGATCTCGTAATAGGCCGCCTTGTCGCCGGGCTGCGATCGGCAGATCAGGCTGCCGGTGCCGAGACCGATCACTGCGTAGCTGATCGGGCCGCCGCCCTTGACGGCGCGAGCGGCGTCCATCCCCTGCGCGATGGCGGAGCCGTCGTAGTAGTACATGGTCGGCTGCGGACGCCCGGTAACCGGCTTGCCCTGCTTGTCGCGAATGCGCTGCCCGCCGTGCAACGTGGTGCCGTGCGAGAGCGTCCGGAATTGGCCGTTCGACGTGTCGTTGACCTTGAGCACGCCGAAGAAGCTGCGCAGCGTCGCCGTACTGTTGCCCTCGACGACGAAATGATGCGCCAGCAAAACGGTCGCGATGATGGCGGCAAACGGAACCGGATCGCGCCAGAACACGACGGTCAGGATCAGAAGACCGCCGAGCATGAAATTGTAGGTCGCGAGATCGATGTCCTGCTCGAATTGTCGGAACAGGACCAGGCCGACTCACCGCGAGGATGATCGAGCCGAACACGATGCTCTGCTGCCAGCGCGTCTTCGGCCAGGTCAGGCCCGGACGGCACAGCACCGCGAGCGTGATCAGGATCGGGTACTCGGCGATCCAGTTGAACACGTGAGGTGCGATGAGGCCGGACGCGATGCCGCCGACCATGCCGCCGAACGACATCCACATGTAGAACGAGGTCAGGTAGCGGGCTGCCGGACGCCGCTCCGCGAGTTCGCCATGGCACATCAACGTGCAGACGAAGAACACCGCGAGGTGGACCGCCATCAGGCCGACAATGAGCCGGATCGGCTCGTAGACCACGACCGCGACCAGCGCCAGGATGAAGACCGGCTGGATCTCGACCACCAGCCAATGCGGAATGATCGGCTGGCGCGAGAATACGATCACGAAGGTGAGGAGATAGAGCGCGAGCGGGATCACCCAGAGCAGCGGCACTGCGGCGACGTCGGTCGAGATATGGGCGGTCACCGCGACCAGCAGCCCTGATGGCACTGCGGCCAGGAACACCCAGCGCACCACATCGCTCCAGGTCGGAGGCGCCGACTCAGCCGTCTTCGTCGTCGCGTCGACGGGCGCCGACGTCGGCGCCTTGTCGGGCGAATGCCACAGCAGATAGCCGCACCCTGCGATCGTCAGAATGAGGACGATGAACCCGGCCGCCCACAGCCAGGTCTGTGTGCTGAGCGAAATGAACGGTTCGATCAGTATCGGGTACGACAGCAGCGCCAGGAAGCTGCCGATATTGCTGGCGGCGTAGAGGAAATAGGGATCGTTCGCGGACGGATGGTCGGTGCGCGCGAACCATGCCTGCAACAGCGGCGCGTTGGCCGCCAGTGCGAAGAAGGGCGGTCCGATCGAGACCGCGAACAGGCCGAGCAGCCAGAATGCTTCGCCCTCCACCGGCGGACGGCCCCAGTTCGTCGCGATCGACAGCGGCAACCAGAAGCAGGCGATCACCAGCAAGGCGAGATGGACCATCACCGAGCGGCGGCCGGGCGCAAACTTGGTCAGCGCATGGGCATAGCCGTAGCCGGCGAGCAGCGCAGCCTGGAAGAACACCATGGCCACCGACCACACCGCAGGTGCACCGCCGAGCCGCGGCAGCACCAGCTTGGTGAACATCGGTTGCACCGCAAACAACAGTGCCGCGCTCAGAAAAATGGCTGCGGTAAAGACCACCAGAAGCTGGGCCATCCGCGAGGCTTGAGATTGGGCAGCGGGGGTCGAGGGCAGGTCGGAATTGGTCATGATTGTTCACTTATCCGCCGCGGCGCGGGCGCTGGCAAGCCAGGAATACAAGCCGGGAATAGCTGCCTTGGCTGGATGTTTGTAACGACGACGCCCCCCGGCACCCGTGGTATCCTATTCGATACCGGCGGCTCAAGCCGGGTGTACGCGAACGTGCATGTCATCCTGGGAGGATTTGTTCCATGACCACGCTGAATTGTCGCGCCGTACTGACCGGCGCTGCCGCTGCTGGCGCCGCCACGCTAACGCCTGCATTGTCTACGACCGCACAGGCGGCCGCGCCCCTTTCCGGCCAGCAGGCCGCGGGGTGGTATCGTTATAAAGTCGGCGAGATCGAGGTGACGGTCGCGACCGACGGGGTGAACCGGTTCAAATTTCCGGACGGTTTCATCACCAACCAGGGCCGCGAACAGATCAATGCCGCGCTGGCGGCTACCTATTCGCAGCCCGGCCCCGACATGATCGCGATTCCGTATTGTCCGTGCGCGGTCAATACCGGCTCGCGGCTGGTGGTCATCGACACCGGCACCGGCGAAGCGAACTTCAAGAACAGCAAAGGCGCGGCCGGACAGTTCCATTCCAACCTGAAGGCGTCCGGCATCGACCGCAATCAGGTCGACGTCGTCGTCATCTCCCATATCCATGGCGACCACATCAACGGCTTGCTCACCCCTGACAACAAGCCGGCATTCCCGAATGCCGAGATCATGATCCCGGCGCCGGAATGGAAATACTTCACCGACGACGGCGAGATGAGCCGCCAGACCAGCGATCGTATGAAGGCCGTGTTCGCCGGTTTCCGCCGCGTGTTCGACGCGCTCGGCCGCAAGGTCACGCAATACGAAGCGGGCAAGGAAATCGTGCCCGGCATCACGTCGGTCGCCACCCACGGCCACACGCCGGGTCACATGTCGCACATCGTCTCGTCGGGCAAGAGCAACGTCTACATCCAGGCCGACGTCACCAATCTGCCAATCTTCGTGCGCAATCCCGGCTGGCACCTGATGTTCGATCAGGACGCCAAGATGGCTGAAGAGACCCGGCGCAAGGTCTACGACATGCTGGTCGCGGAAAAGATGATGGTGCAGGGTTTCCATTATCCGTTCCCGGCGCTCGCCTATATCGAGAAGAGCGGCTCGGGCTACCGCGAGATTCCGGTTCCGTGGAGCCCGGTGCTCTAAGAACCCTGGTTCGTGACGAAAGGCCGCTATGTCGAGACGGCCGGCAGCGGGTATCGTGAGATCCCGCTGCCGCGGACCCCGACGGTTTAAGCAAGGAGGACGACATGACTGAGGTCACCCGCCGCGATGCCATTGCGGCCGCAGCCGCAACCACGTTGGCATCGATGGGCGCGAGCGTTCCGGCGGGCGCCGCAGCGCCGGCCGCCGGCCGGCGGGCGCCCGGCTGGTACCGCTACACGGTCGGCGATCTCGAAGTGACGGTGGTGACGGACGGCGCGCGCTCGTTCGATCTGACGCCGTCCTACGTCACCAACGCGCCGATCGAAGAGGTCAGGAAGGCGCTTGAAGCGGCCTACATGCCGCCCAACCGCATGATCCATCACTATGCGCCGATCGTGATCAACACCGGCGGCAAGCTCGTCGTCATCGACACCGGCGGCGGTCCGGGCGCCTATAAGGAGACCAAGGGCGAGCTCGGCCAGTTCGCCGAGAATCTCGTGGCCGCCGGTATCGATCCAAAGTCGATCAACATAGTGGTCATTTCGCATTTCCACGGCGACCACGTGAACGGCCTGCTCGACGCGAGCAACAAGCTCGCGTTCCCGAATGCCGAAGTGCTGGTGCCGGAGGTCGAGTGGACGTTCTGGATGGACGACGGCGAGATGAGCCGCGCGTCGGCCGGGCGCATGGCCGGCCTGTTCAAGAACAACCGGCGCATCTTCGACGCGCTCGGCCGCAAGGTCACGCCCTACGGCTGGGGCAAGGAGATCGCGCCCGGCGTCCTGCCGGTGGCGACCACCGGCCACTCGATCGGGCACACGTCGTATGTCGTCTCATCGGGAAAGAGCACGGTCTATGTGCAGTCGGACGTGACCAACAATCCGGATCTGTTCGCGCGCCACCCCGACTGGGGCGGGGCGTTCGACCAGGACCCGAACGAGGCGGTCGCGACGCGGCGCAAGGTCTACGACATGCTGGTCGCCGACAAGCTTCTGGTGCAGGGATTCCACTATCCGTTCCCGGGCCTTGCCCGGGTCGAGAAGGCGGGCAATGCCTATCGGGTCATCCCGGCGCCGTGGCATCCGACGCTTTGAGATTGCATTGGAGATCGCTTTGAGCGCGACGAACGGCCGCCACGTTGGCGGCCGTTTTCGTTACAGGCCGAGCGTGACTTCGGCCCAGCGCATGACGGTGGGACCGTTGAGAAACCGGATCACGGCCGGTTCGACATCGCCGGGACGGTCGTGCTGCATCACTGCGGTCGCAACGATGGCGTCGCAGCGGTCGTTATAACCGATCGACAATGCGGACTTGCCGGGTTGATTGCCGTTGGTGAGCGCATAGGGCCGGCTGCGGCCCTTCATCCAGGCGACGGCGATCGGATGCCCGTCATCCAACGCGACGACCTTCCCGCCAAGCAGCTCAAGGTCGCCGATCCGCTCGAGTTCGGCGTCGTCGGCAACGCCGGTGGTGCAATTGCAGAAGCCGATCTTCGCACGGACATAAAGCGTCACCGGCGTCCCGCAGTCGACGGTGCTGCATCGGAACGCCTTGCCCCGGCCGAACTGGTCAGTCGGGAAGGGCCATTGCGTCTCGGTCCATCCCGATTGTTTTGAGGACGCCAGTGTAAAATTTTTGTCGCTCGACCAGAAGGCGGTAGGCAGCACAAGCACGCCGGTGACGGCGCCCAGTGCGAGCGCGCCCGCTGCCACGGCGAGGGCCTCCTTGCTTTTCATTCCGTCACCGAGTTCTACCGCGCGCTAGTTGTTCGCGAGGTACTTGCGCGCGGCGATCAGTTCGGGTCTTGCCGCGCCGTCGGCGCTCGCGAGCGTAAAAGCGCCGCCCGAGAGTGCAATCAGCTTCTCATAGTTGGCCTTCGCTACCGGCTTGTCGCCCAGCCGCTCGGCGGCCAGCGCGGCGCCAGCGTAGCCGTGATAGCGGTTCGGCTCCTTCGCCTGCGTCGACTCGAAGGCGGCGAGCGCTTCGCGCGCCATGCCGCGGTCGAGCAGCATGTAGCCGTAAAGCTCGCGCGCCGGCGCCAGCGGCCCCGGCGTCACCACGTGCTTCTCGGTCTTGTCTTCCTGGTCCGCGACCGCGCTCATCGCCCGCAGCGCGTCGTCGTGCTTGCCTTCGGCATACAGCACCCAGGCGGTTGCCACCTGCCGCTGGATATCGACCTGCTCGGCCCAATAGGCGTCGTTGGCCTTGCGCAGGTTGTCGCGCAGTTCGGCGAGCTTGGCGATGTCCGCCGTAGCGGCGCCCGGCTGGCCGGCACGCGCCGCACCGAGAGCGCGGGCGAAATGCGTGATGGCATCGACATGCGCGAACCGGGTTGGCCTTACCTGCAGCGTCATGGCGCCGGTCCAGTCGCCGCGCTCGATCGCATAGCGCGCCGGGCTCGCTGCGATCGCGAAATGCCCGCCTTGCACGCCGGGGCCGAGCTTCGCCGCCGCCGCCAGGATCTGAGTGATGACGTCGCGCGCCTGGTCGTCCTCTGCAAGTTGCAGGTGGGCGTAGACCATGTAGTCGCGGGCGTGCAGCGCCTGGGAGTCTTCGTTGTGTGCGCGGGCCGCCGCCACCGATCCGGTGTTGGCGGCGATCGATTCCTTCCAATAGCCGACGCGCGTGTAGATGTGCGAGGGCATGTGCTGCGCATGCGGTGCGGCCGGCGCCACCTTCGCGTAGCGGTTGGCGGCTGCCAGCCCCTTCTGCGCCAGCGGCGGATAGTCGTAGAGATGGATCAAATAGTGCGTCACGCCGGGGTGCTGCGGCAGCCGCTGTGAGATCGGCTCCAGGATGGCGGCGCCCTTGAGCTGCTGGGCGTAGGTCTTGTCGCCGAGCGGCGCCGAGACGTTAAGCAGGATGGCGTAGGCGATCTGCGCTTCGTCGTCCTGCGGGTAGCGTTGCGCCAGCGCCTCCATCGCCTTGACGTGAGCCATCAGCCGGGTGCGATAGGGCGTCTTGTCATAGTCGGTGTAGAGCAGCGCCATCGCATCGATGTAGTCGCGCTCGCGCTGGGTCTTGGCGCCGAGCGCCTGCGCCTTCTGGATCGCCGCCAGCGCGGGTGCGTTGTTCGGGGCCGGTGGCGGATTGTGCTGGTTGTCCCACAGGCCGAGCGCAATGCCCCAATAGGCAATGGCGCAGGACGGATCGGCCTTCAGCGCCTCCTCGAAAATCTCACGGGATTGGGCGTACCAGTAGGAGTGCTGGTAGCGCATGCCACGGTCGAAGCGGCGCTGCGCGGCCTCGTTGCATGAGGTCTGGAAGCTCACGCTGCCGAGTTGCTGATCGGTGGTGTCCTGGGCGGCGGACGGTGAGGACAGCCCGAGTGCGATGAGGGCGAACGTGATGGCTGGAAAGAGCGGGTTTCGCATCGTGCTTTTCCTCCGGAATTGGAGACACGCCGAAAGCTGGGCTCATAACTATAGCACCCCCCGGCCAGCTCGACAGTGGGCCAGAGGTATGATCGCCTACTCAGGTATGGATTGCTGACTATTTTGCCGCGCGCTTGGCGTAGGCTTCCATGAAGTCCTTGAGCGCGGGGCTGATCGTCAACGCCTTGCGGACGTCGTCGTTGAGGGTGGTGCTGGTCACGTATTCGGGGGCGTCGCCCATCAGCTTGAGCGCTTCCTCGATGTATTTCTTGTCGGCCGCGAGCTTCACGACCGCGGCGCGCAGTGCGTTGACCGCATCCTGCGGCGCGTTCGGCGGCAACGAGATCATCCGGTACATGGTGCCGTTCACCAGCAGCAAGGACTTGTAGGCCTCCCAAAGCTGCCCGCTCGGCATCGTCCCTTTGATCGACCTGTACAGTTCGTGGAACGGAGGGATCGTATAGTCCTTCATATAGGCCGGCACGCTGAAGTTCGTGCCGTCGAAGCCGGGATCGTAGAACACCGGGATCAGCGCACCCTCCTTCACCTGCGGTTCGATCTTGGTTTTGTAGAGGGGCGGCGAGTCGGCGTAGTAGCTGATCTCGCCGCGCTGGAGGGCGATCATCGCCTGGGCGCTGGAGTTGTAGCCGGTGACATAAGAGTAGCGTGCGCCGAGCATGTCGAGCGTCAGCCGCATCGCCATGTCTTTCGGCTGCTGCGGTCCGAGGCCGCCGACGACGATGTTTTCGCCCTTGATGACGTCGGCCGCGCTCTTGATGCCCGGCCGGACGTCGGTCCGCATGAAATGGATGCGGCCGCTCGGCAGCACCGCGATGAATTCATAGGTGCGGAAGTCGACGTTGAAACGCTCCGGGTTGGAAACGTAGCGCTGGGTCGCGCCGGTGAAATATCCCATCATGGAGCCGTCGCGGGGCGCCACCTCACCGAGATATTTCGTTCCGATCAGGCCGGCCGCGCCGCCCATGTTCTGCACGATGATGCGCGGGCTGCCGGCGATGTGCCGGCCGATATGGCGCGACAGCAGGCGTGCTTCCAGATCGGTCGGACCGCCGGGATCGTAGTTGACCAGGATGGTGAGCTGCTTGCCGGCGTAGAAGGCTTTTTGTTGGGCGACCGCGGTGTTGCAACAGAGCGCAAGCGCGGCGATGGTCAAGCAAGTGCGTGCCAGCATAAGCCCTCCCGGATTGGGCGTTCTCGCAGGCAGTGACATGCGCGTGCGTCGCCGGCCGCGGTCGCCATCGAATCGGATTGATTCGTAGCACTCCGCGACCACGCTGATACCAGCCAGATTGCCGCAACCGCTTTGAAATCCACCGTGGCAAGTCCGGCGGATTATTTCGGCACTTTTTCAATTCAGTCTGTTGATCGTGCATTGATTTCGGACATAGCTTATGCAGACGGGACGGAAATACGTCGGGACAACCGAAGGGGGCGTCATGTTCAGGTTGCTGGTGGCATGTGCGGGTGCATTGATCGCAACGAACGCCATGGCGCAGAACGGGCTGCTTGAGCGCGGCGGCTATCTGGTCAATGCGGTGATGGCTTGTGACGGTTGTCATACGCCGCGTGCGGGCGCCGGCTTCGACATGGCGCGGCGTTTTTCCGGCGGAGCGCAGGTCTGGGACGAGCCGGCCTACCTTGTCCGGGGTTCCAACATCACGCCCGACCGTGAAACCGGTATCGGCAGTTGGAGCGCCGACGACCTCAAGCGGTTGATGACGGACGGGATGCGGCCGAACGGCGTGCCGGTCGCGCATCAGATGCCGTATCCGTTCTACAAGATCCTCACGCCCCGCGACCTCGATGCGGTGGTGGCCTATGTCCAGTCGGTAGCGGCGGTGCGCAACCAGGTTCCGGCGCCGGTCTACCGGGCGGCGTCCCACACCGAGCTCATTCCGGGCGCCGAGAAGCCGTTCAGCGAGGCGGTGCTCAAGGACACCGTCAAGCGCGGCTTCTACCTTGCGACCATTGCCCATTGCATGGAGTGCCACTCACGCCGGCCCGACGGGACGGCGGACTACGTGAAATGGAACGGCCGCGGCGGCTATGTCTTCAAGTCGCCCAAGGGATCGGTGACGGCGAAGAACATCACGTCGCACAAGACCGCGGGCGTCGGTGCCTGGACCGATGCGGAGCTCCGGCGCGCGTTGACGCACGGCGTCGACCGGACCGGCAAGCCGTTCGCGCCCCAGATGCAACGCCAGATCTACTTCGCGAAGATGACCGATCCGGACCTCGACGCAGTCGTGGCGTGGGTGCGGACCATCCCGGCGGCCGAGTAAGACCAGCGCCGGCGGGGCGATACCGCCCCCGGCGTGGGCCAATTTTGGCGTTCCTTGACCGTTCTGCGCCCCGTCGCTATATCCCGCCGCATGATCGCGACCGGCACCCATTATCGTTTGCGCCGCCGTACCAGCGCCCCGGCGCCGGTACGCGATCGTTGCTGATCGCTACCCCGTGCCGCCGGCTTTTCGTCCGCGGCGTTGTCCTTCCGACATCCTCCCGCGGTAGACCCCACTGAGAATGACCGCGAAGGATCGATTTCATGGCTACCAGGCCTGACACCAAGGCAAAGATCGGCGTGCTCGGCGCCTCCGGCTATACCGGCTCGGAGCTGGTGCGCCTGTTGCTGCGGCATCCGCATGCCGACATCGCGCTGCTGACGGCCGATCGCCGCGCCGGGCAGGAGATGGCGGCGGTGTTTCCGCAATTCTCGCCTTACGTCCTGCCGAAGCTTGTGTCGATCGACGGCCTCGACTGGCGTGACGCCGCGCTCGACATCGCGTTCTGCGCGCTGCCGCACGGCACCACGCAAAAGGTCATCAAGGATTTGCTCGCGCGCGCGCCCAAGACCCGCGTCGTCGATCTTTCGGCCGACTTCCGGCTGACGCCCGACGCCTATGCGCGCTGGTACGGCCATGCCCACCAGGCGACCGAGTTGCAAGGCGAGGCGGTCTACGGCCTCACCGAGGTCTACCGCGATGAGGTGGCCAAGGCGCGGCTCGTCGCCAATCCCGGCTGCTACACCACTTGCGCCCAGCTGGCGTTGATCCCGCTCTTGCGCGCGAATGCGATCGATGCCGGCGAGATCGTCGTCGATGCCAAGTCCGGCATGACCGGAGCGGGGCGGGCGGCCAAGGAGGAGATGCTGTTCTCGGAAGTTTCCGAGGGCATCCATGCCTATGGCGTCGGGCATCACCGGCACATGGCCGAGCTCGACCAGGAATTCTCAAAGGCCGCGGGGCGCGAGGTCGTCGTCAGCTTCACCCCGCATCTCATGCCGATGAACCGCGGCATCCTCTCGACGATCTATGTCAGGAGCGCAAGCGCGTCGGCGGAACAGCTCCACGGCATTCTCCTGAGCTGGTACGCGAACCAGCCATTCGTGCATGTGCTGCCGTTCGGACAGATGCCGCAGACCCGCCATGTGCGCGGCTCCAACATGACGTTCCTCGGCGTCACCAAGGACCGCATCGCCGGCCGCGCCATCGTCGGCTCCGCGCTCGACAATCTTGTGAAAGGCGCGTCGGGTCAGGCGGTGCAGAACATGAACGTGATGCTGGGCCTTGCCGAAACCACGGGGCTGGAGCAGGTCGCGCTGTTTCCGTGATGCCGGAGGGCGCGTCGCTGCGCCGTCAGCAGGCTACGCTTGGGCGGCGGCCGGCGTTTCAGCGCGGGGGCGCTGTGGCGGTGCGCCGTGGGTCTTGGGAATCTTGTCGGCATAGAAGTCGACGATTTGATCGGTATGCTCGGCGGTCACCGGCTGCAGCGCCTCGTCGGTATAGTCGTAGGACGCCGGATCGGCGGCAATGCGCTTCCTGATGGCGCGGTATTGCAACGTCAACCTGAGCCACTGGATTCCCGACATCATCAATTCGACGCCGCGCCGATGGTAGAAGATCAGCGGGTTTTCGAGCGGCATGCCGGAGCGGCGGTGGGTGCGGATCTTCCGCCGCACGACGCCGACCTGTAGCGGATGAACGTCCTCGATGCCGATCGAGCCTGCGAAATACATCAGCGCGTTCCCCACCTTCGGCAGGTGAATCCGGCTTGCACGCGCGCGGCGCATGATGGTTTCCACGTGCTCAAGCGTGTAGTAGCGCTTCCAGGCGTCGCGATAGCACTGCTGCCATTCCTCCTTCGACATCTTCGCGTGGCCGGTGCACACGTGTTCGAGGTCGTATTTGTTCATGTCGGGGTCCATCGGCACCCCTTTGGCCTGGAGTTTCTTGTGATCCTCGGAACCGGGCAGCGGGGTCAGGCAGAAGAACTCCAGGATGTCGATCGGCAGCTCCTTCTTGATGATCTCGATGTCGCGCGCGATCGATTCCGGCGTATCGGTCGGGAAGCCCAGGATATATCCCGCATAGGTCACGACTCCCTGCTTCCGCCAGCCCTGGAGCATCTCGCGGTATTCCCAGATCTTGTTCTGGCGCTTCTTGGTGCCCGCGAGCGATTCCGGATTGATGTTCTCCAGGCCGATGAAGACCGACCCGCAGCCGGCGCGCGCCGCCTTCTCGATGAAGCCGGGAATCCGATGGCAGAGCGTATCGACCTGCAGCAACAGCCGGATCTTGAAGCCGTGGACCTCCTTGAGTTCGATCAATCGGTCAAGGATCGCTTCCCAGTTCTTGTTGCGGGCGAAATTATCGTCGGTCACGAAGAAACGGTTGATGCCTTGTGCCGCATTGGCGCGGACGATGCCCTCTACGTCGTCGGCTGTCCGGTAGCGGGACTTGCGGCCCTGAACGTTGATGATGGTGCAGAAGCTGCATTGGAACGGGCAACCGCGTCCGGCGTCGAAGCTGGCGTAGGTCCCTGCGATGCGACCGACGACTTCCGCCGGCAGGATCGGCAGCGTGGCTGCCTCCATGTCGGGCATCGCGCTGAGATAGTTGTAGATCGGCTTGAGCTGACCGGAATCGATATCCTTGAGCAGGCCCGCCATCCGGCCTTCGCCTTCACCCGCGAAGAAACTGACGCCGAGGGCTTGCGCCTCTTTCAGGTCGGCCGGTAACTCCGGCAACATCGACAGGCAGCCGCTGACATGGAAGCCGCCGATCACCACCGGCACATCGGCAGCGCGAAACTTGCGCGCGAGGTCGAGCGCGCGGGGAAACTGGTTGGATTGCACGCCGACCAGCCCGACAAAACCGCCGCCGGCAGCGCGGACCGTCCGGATGATCCGCTTGACGTCGACGACGGTGTTGCACTCGTCGCAGGCGTCGATCTCGATATCGACATCCGGCCCCAGCGACTTGGCCGCGGCGCATTCGGCGAGCAGTCCGTAGACGCTGGCGAGGCTGTTGGAGGGGATGCTCGAGCGGTACCACTGAATGACATAGCCGTCGGCGTCGTAGTGCGACGGCTTGACCAAGAAGATCGAAAACTTGCGACGCATTCGGTCCCCCGGGGGGAAATTCCCCTCAGTCCGGTCGACAGTCCCACCGTCAACAGGGCAGCGCAAGCGCAATCAGCCAGCATATGCCCTATTTACACGCCAAGTGTGGCTTGCGCGCCAAGTCCACGGAACCGCCCATTACCATCGCGCGTGAGGGCTGATTTCCACGTCAATCCCGCACCTTCACATAGCGGCCGGGCGCGTCCTCGATCGGCTTGAGCTTGCCGCCGCCGGGGGGCCGGGCGGGAACTTCGTGCGCGTCATGACCCTTCAGCCAGCCAAGCCAATCCGACCACCATGAGCCCGCGTGCTCGGTCGCGTTGGTGCGCCACTTGTCGACGTCGGCGCCGGACGGCTTCGGTCCGGTCCAATACTGGTACTTCTGCTTCGCCGGCGGATTGATCACGCCCGCGATGTGGCCGGAGCCGGACAGCACGAACCGCACCGGTCCGCCGAAATATTTGGAACCGTAATAAACCGACTTCGCCGGCGCGATGTGATCCTCGCGGGTGCCGAGATTGTAGATCGGCACCTTCACCTTCTTCAGGTCGAGCGTCTTACCGGCAATCACCATCTCGCCGCGCGCGAGCTTGTTCTTGAGATAGCAGTTGCGCAGATAGAACGAGTGGTTCGCGGGCGGCATGCGGGTGGCATCCGCGTTCCAGTAGAGCAGGTCGAACGGCGGCGGCGTCTTGCCCTTGAAGTAGTTGTTGATGATGTAGGGCCAGATCAGGTCGTTCGAGCGCATGAGATTGAAGGTGTTGGCCATCTTGCGGCTGTCGAGATAGCCGCGTTCGGCCATCTGCTTCTCCAGTGCCGCGATCTGATCCTCGTCGGCGAATATCTTGAGGTCGCCCGAATAGGTGAAGTCCACCTGGCTCGCGAAAAATGTCGACGATACGACCCGCTGGTCGCGGCTGGCCGCCATGTGGGCGAGGGTGACGGCGAGCAGCGTGCCGCCGACGCAGTAGCCGGCCGTATGCACCTTGCTCTCGCCGGTCGCCTTCTTGACGGCATCGAATGCGGCCAGCGGGCCTTCGCGCATGTAGTCTTCGAACGACTTTTTCGCCAAGAGCTTGTCGGGATTGACCCAGGAGATGACGAACACCGTCAGCCCCTGGTCGACGCACCATTTGATGAAGGATTTTTCCGGCGTGAGATCGAGCACGTAGAACTTGTTGATCCAAGGCGGCACGATCACCATCGGCACCTTGAGCACTTTCTTCGTCGACGGCGAATACTGGATCAACTGCATCAAATCGTTTTCGAAGATCACCTTCCCGGGCGAAGACGCGAGATTGCGGCCGACCTCGAAATGCGACGTGTCGGTCTGCCGGATGCGCAGCTCGCCGCCGCCGGCCTGGATGTCCTCCGCCAGCATGTGCATGCCGCGCGCAAGGTTCTCGCCTTTTGACGCCAGCGTGTCGCGCAAGAGTTCCGGGTTGGTGAGCACGAAATTGGACGGTGCGATCGCGTTGACGATCTGGCGCAGGTAGAACTCGGCCTTCTGCCGGGTCAGCGGATCGAGCCCCTCGGCGTCATTGACCAGCCGGTTGCTGAAATCCGCCGTCAGAAGATAGGCCTGCTTGAGGAAGTCGAAGAACTGGTTCGACGACCATTCGGGATCGGTGAAGCGCTTGTCGCGCGGGTCCGGTTCTGCGACCGGCGCGGCCTCTTCGCCGGCCATGCGCCGGGCCGCGTGCACCCAGAGATCGAGGTATCCCTTGCCGAGCGCCGCCTGGAGCGCGAACGTGCGCTGTGGATCGGCCAGCCAGTATTCGGCGACCTGACCCAACGTCTTCACCATGTCGACGAATTCGGCATGGTCGGATTCCATCCGGCCGGTCTCGCGCGGCTTGAGATAGGCGGCCAAGGCCTTGCCGCCCTGTTCGACCATGCGGGCGAGGTTCTTGGCCAATTCTTCCCAATCGGTCGTAGTGGCCGTGGGCTTGGCCGTCCCGGGTTCCGATGGAGCTCGCACGTGTCGCCTCAATTGTCCTTGCGCGCCGGGCCCGGAGGTTCCGGCGGCGGGCAGAGCCCGCCACATCGCCATTGTCACCAATTCCGGAGCAGGCGTCAGGCTGCTGTTAACTCTGGCATTCTAACCTTGGTTTCGTCATATTAGCTGCATATATGCCGCCCCGTGTTACCGCAAAATAGTTTGCGATTTCACACGGTTGAGGGACGCCGGGACGGGGCGGTGTTCTGCGGCGCGGATGTGACCCCGTCATGACGCCGGCGCAAGTTTGATGACAGCGATGTTGCCATCGAAGCGGGTAGCACAGGTTGCGGCGGCATTGCTGCTCGCCGCGGCGCTTTCCGGCTGCTCGTCGGTCGTCGACAATATCCCGAACTCGATGGGCGGCTTGCCCGAGGGGACCCCGCAACGGCCGGCGACGCCGACGGCTTTTCCGTCGGTCCACGAGATGCCCCCGCCGCGGCAGGACAGCGCGCTCAGCGAGGCTGAAAGCAAGCGCCTGCGGGAAGAGCTGAAGAACACGCGCGCCAAGGTGGCCCCCACGGAGGCTACCGGCACGACGCCTGCCGCTGGCACTGCACGCAACCCGTGATAAAACTAATATCGGTGGGCCGTAACGGAATTGGCTTGCCGCCGAGGATCCTGGCCCATGGAAGACTTCCATCGCATCCGCCGCCTGCCGCCCTACGTGTTCGAGCAGGTCAATCGCGCCAAGGCGGTCGCGCGCAACGCCGGGGCTGACATCATCGACCTCGGCATGGGCAACCCGGACTTGCCGGCGCCCGCGCACGTCATCGAGAAGCTGAAGGACACCATCGGGCGCCCGCGCACCGATCGCTATTCCTCGTCGCGCGGCATCCAGGGGTTGCGGCGCGCCCAGGCCGCCTATTATGAGCGCCGCTTCGGCGTGAAGCTCAATCCCGACACCCAGGTCGTGACCACGCTGGGCTCCAAGGAAGGCTTCGCCAACGTGGCGCAGGCGATCACCGCGCCCGGCGACGTCGTGCTGGTGCCGGATCCGAGCTACCCGATCCATGCCTTCGGCTTCCTGATGGCGGGCGGCGTGTGCCGCTCGGTGCCGTCCGAGCCGACCGGCGACTTCTTCACGACGCTGGAGCGGGCGATCGTGCATTCGATCCCGAAGCCGCTCGCGGTCGTGGTCTGCTATCCGTCCAACCCGACCGCCTATGTCGCCGATCTCGACTTCTACAAGGAGTTGGTGGCGTTCGCGAAAAAGCACGGCATCCTCATCCTCTCCGATCTCGCCTATGCCGAGCTCTATTTCGACAACAACCCGCCGCCGTCGGTGCTGCAGGTGCCGGGTGCGATGGACATCGCGGTCGAATTCACCTCGATGTCGAAGACCTATTCGATGCCTGGCTGGCGCATCGGCTTCGCGGTCGGCAATGAGCGCATCATCGCGGCGCTCGGCCGCGTGAAGTCCTACCTCGATTACGGCGCCTTCACGCCGATCCAGGTGGCGGCGACGGCGGCACTCAACGGCCCCGACGACTGCATCCGCGAGATGCGCCAGACCTATCGCCGCCGCCGCGACGTGCTGGTGGACAGCTTCAGCCGCGCCGGATGGCACGTGCCGGCGCCGCGCGCGTCGATGTTCGCCTGGGCGCCGATCCCGGAGCCGTTCCAGGCGCTGGGCAGCGTCGAGTTTGCCACGCTGCTGGTCGAGAAGGCCGAGGTCGCGGTGTCTCCTGGCACAGGGTTCGGCGAGCGCGGCGAGGGCTATGTGCGCATTGCGCTGGTTGAGAACGAGCAGCGCATCCGGCAGGCGGCGCGCAACATCCGGCGCTTTCTTGAAACCGCGCCGGATAAGCTGCATAACGTGGTCCCGCTCGCCAAGCGCGGCTGAGCTTTTCTTCGCTGGATCCTCCCATGGCCGAACCGTTGAGAGTGGGCCTCGCCGGATTGGGCACGGTCGGCTCCTCCGTCGCCGCGATGCTCCTGCGCACCCGCGACGCCATCGCCGAACGGGCCGGCCGGCCGGTCGATCTCGTGGCCTATGCTTCGAAGGACCCGCCGCGGGACGCGACGCTCGATCTCTCGAAGGTGCGCAAGGTCGCCGACCCGGTTTCGCTCGCGCGCGATGGCGGCATCGACGTGTTTGTCGAGCTGATGGGCGGCTCCGGCGATCCCGCCAAGAGCTCGGTCGAGGCGGCGCTCGCCGCCGGGAAGCCCGTGGTCACCGCCAACAAGGCGCTGCTGGCGCACCATGGCGTCGCACTGGCAAAACTCGCCGAGGCCAACAACACGGCGCTGTCGTTCGAAGCCGCGGTCGCGGGCGGCATTCCGATCATCAAGACCTTGCGTGAGGGTCTCGGCGGCAGCCGCATCCACCGCATCTACGGAATCCTCAACGGCACCTGCAACTACATCCTCACGCGCATGCAAAAGGAGCGTCTGTCCTTCGACGTGTGCCTGAAGGAAGCGCAGAAGCTCGGCTATGCCGAGGCCGACCCGACCTTCGACATCGGCGGCTTCGACACCGCCCACAAGATCGCGATCCTGACCAGCGTTGCGTTCGGCACCGAGGTCGACGCCGAGGCGGTGCATGTCGAGGGCATCGAGTTCGATCACGCTGGCCGATCTCGAAGCCGCCGACGAGCTTGGCTATCGCGTGAAGCTGCTCGGCGTGGCGCAACGCACCGATGCCGGCATCGAGCAGCGCGTGCACCCGACCATGGTGCCCAAGGGCAACGTGATCGCGGAGGTCGACGGCGTTCTGAACGCCGTGGCGGTCGATGCCGACACCATGGCGCTGACGCTGATGGGGCCTGGCGCCGGCGGCGCCGCCACGTCCTCGGCGGTGGTGGCCGATATCATGGATCTCGCGGCGGGGCGGCGCGTGGCGTCGTTCGGGCGTCCGGCCGCGCGCCTGATGAAGGCCCCGCGCGCGCCGATTCAGCGGCACGAGGGCGGCTACTACATCCGGCTCGCGGCGGTGGATCGGCCCGGGTCGGCCGCGACCATTGCGCGGCGCATGGCGGAAGCGGACATCTCGCTGGAATCGATCATGCAGCGCGGCCGCGACCGCCGGCCGCATGGCGGCGACGACCCCCGCACCGCCGACAAGCCCGCGCCCGTCGCGCTGATCACCTATGCTACAACTGAAGACGCAATGCGCCGGGCGCTGGCCGCAATCGAGCAGGACGGCGTTTTGGCGGAGAAGCCGCAAGTGATCCGTATCGAGAAGGGGTAAGCTCACTAGTGTGGCGGTTCAGAAGTTCGCCAAATTGTGCGGCTGGTTGGAAGCGAACTTCTGAACCAAAGCCACACTAGCAAGCTATAAGTGCTAGTGTCCCTTTGAATCCGAAGTTCGCATGCGTTCCTGCAGCACGGGTGTGCGAACTTCGGATTCGGGACACTAGCCGCCGGGTGCCGGTTCCGGCGGTGCATGAGCAAGAGGGGACTACGAGCTGATGGCGAATCCGTCGATTACCGTCCTGCCAGATCTGGTGCTGGAACGCATCCTGTCGATCGAAATCGTGCGCGTGACTGAGCGCGCGGCGGTGTCGGCGGCGCGGCTGCGCGGCCACGGCAAGGAAAAGGCTTCCGACCAGGCCGCGGTCGACGCGATGCGGCGCGAGCTCAACAAGCTGCCGATCGACGGCACGGTGGTGATCGGGGAGGGCGAGCTCGACGAGGCGCCGATGCTGTTCATCGGCGAGAAGGTCGGCAACAAGACCGGCCCCAAGGTCGACATCGCGGTCGATCCGCTCGAAGGCACCACGCTCTGCGCCAAGAACATGCCGGGCGCGATCGCGACGCTCGCCATGGCCGACGAAGGCACGCTGTTGCATGCGCCCGACGTCTATATGGAGAAGATCGCCATCGGCCCCGGCTATCCCAAGGGCGTGGTCGACCTCGACGCGCCGGCGGAGGAAAACATCCTCGCACCTCGCCAAGGCCAAGGGCGTCAAGCCCAACGAAATCACGGCGCTGCTGCTCGACCGGCCGCGCCACGCCGACCTGATCGCCGGCGTGCGCAAGGCCGGCGGCTCGGTCTCGCTGATCAGCGACGGCGACGTCGCCGGTGTCATCCACTGCGCCGACCCGGAACACTCCGGCATTGATATCTATCTCGGTGTCGGCGGCGCTCCCGAGGGAGTGCTGGCGGCGGCGGCGCTGCGCTGCATCGGCGGCCAGATGCAATGCCGGCTGATACTCGACACCGAAGAGCGGCGCGAGCGTTCGCACAAAATGGGCATCACCGATTTCCGCAAGCGCTATGAGATCGAGGACATGGTGCGGGGCGATTGCCTGTTCGCCGCAACCGGCGTCACCTCGGGCGCGATGCTCAAAGGCGTGCGCTTCAAGGGCGACATCATCGAGACCGAAACCGTGGTGATGCGTTCGATCACCGGCACGGTGCGCTGGATCCGCGCCGAGCACCGGCAGCTCGATAAATTCCACTTGGATTGAAATCGGCGCACGGGCGCGGTGTAAGTTACTGAGCCTTCTCCCCTTGCGGGAGAGGGCAGCTCCGGCAGATCAACATATTCGTTTGGGTGAGGGGTTGGCTTCGCAAGACTGTCTTACGAAGCAAACCCCTCACCCTTTACTGTGCTCGTGGGTTCTTTCTTTAGCCCTCTTCCGCAACGGAAGAGGGCACAAATACATGCGCCGCCACTGCCGCAACATCTTAGGTGGGCAACGGCCGTTCGCCGCCCGGCACCGGCGCGTCGAAGCCGTTGAGCATGATCGCGACCATCGTATAGAAGCCGAGCGACGTGATCAGCTCGATGACGTGATCGAGCCCGAGCATGGCGACCGCGCGGTCGTAGGTCGGCTGCGACAGGGTCCGTGTCTCATTCATCTCAGTGACGAGGTCGTAGACCAGCCGTTCGTCGTCACGCTCGAGCTCAGGTTTGCGGCGATGCCTCAACGCCTCGACCACCGCAGGCGGAATCCCGGCCTCCAGCGCATGCCGGGCGTGGGCGAACCATTCGTATTGCGCCGTCCAGTGCCGGGCGACCAGGAGCACCATCAGCTCGAACAGCCGCAGGTCGAGGTCGCCGTTGCGCAACGTCGTCCCGAACCTGTCGGCGGCGTCGGCAATCTTGGGGTTGCGTAGCCAGATCGCGAACGGTCCGCGCACCGTGCCGCCGCGGGTGCCGGCGATCCGGTCATGGATGGCCTTCTGTTCGGGGGTGAGGCTCTCCAGCTTCAAGTCTTCCACACGGGCCATTTCTGTACTCCTGACGGCATGGCGCTTCGACGATGAGTTTCGGACAATAGCCCGGTTGATTTGTTCTGCAAAGCAGACCCATGTTGTCCGTCTTGTCCAGTCCTTCGGTGCCGATCATTGGGGAGCGACGCCATTTCCTGGGCGTCGAGCAGTCCGCGACCGGCCGCGCCTGGCGCGACCGGCTCGACGAACGTGGCTCGTCCCGGGCGCTGGCGATCGCGCAACGGCATGACCTGCCGGACCTGCTGGCGCGGGTGCTGGCCGGCCGCGGCGTCGAGATCGACGACGTCGCGCGCCACCTCGATCCGACCGTGCGGGCGCTGATGCCCGATCCGAGTGTCCTCTCCGGCATGGACGCGGCGGCGGCGCGGATCGCCGATGCGGCCATGCGGAACGAGACGGTCGCGATCTTCGGCGATTACGACGTCGATGGTGCGACCTCGGCCGCGACGCTCGCCCGCTTCCTGCGCCTTGCCGGGATCGATCCGATCATCCACATCCCCGACCGCCTGTTCGAGGGTTACGGCCCGAATGTCGACGCGATCCGCGCGCTGGCGGGACGCGGCGCGACGCTGCTGATCACCGTCGATTGCGGCACCGTGAGCCATGAGCCGCTGGCGGAAGCGGCCCGGCTTGGCATGGAGACGATCGTCATCGATCATCATCTCGCCGACGAGACGCTGCCGCCCGCGCTCGCGGTGGTGAATCCGAACCGGCTCGACGATCTGTCGAAGCTCGGCCATCTCGCCGCGGTCGGGCTGGTGTTCATGACTGTCGTCGCGGTGAACCGCGAACTGCGCCGCCGCGGCTTCTGGAGCGAGGCGCGGCCGGAGCCCGACCTGCTCGATCTGCTCGATCTCGTCGCGCTCGGCACCGTCGCCGACGTGGTGCCGCTCAAGGGGCTCAACCGCGCCTTCGTCGCCAAGGGGCTGCTGGCGATGCGGCGGCGCGAGCATGTCGGTCTCACCGCCTTGATGGACGTCTCGCGGCTCGGCGGGCCGCCGGAGCCGTTCCACCTCGGCTTCCTGCTCGGGCCACGCATCAATGCCGGCGGCCGGATCGGCCGCGCGTCGCTCGGCGTCGAGCTCCTGTTGAGCACCGATCCGATCGAAGCGGCGCGCATCGCCGCCGAGCTCGACCGTCTCAACACCGAGCGACGCGCCATCGAAGTGGCGACGGTCGCGCAGGCGGAAGCCGAGGCGATGGCGGCGCTCGGCATCGAGGAGAAGGGCGCGGCGGTGGTCACGGCCGCCGAGGGCTGGCATCCGGGCGTGGTCGGCCTCGTGGCAGCGCGGCTGAAAGAGCGGTTCGGACGTCCAGCCTTCGCCATCGCGCTCGAGCCCGGCGGTATCGGCACCGGCTCCGGCCGTTCGATCGCCGGTGTCGATCTCGGCCGCGTGGTGCGGCAGGCGGTGGGCGAGGGGCTCCTGATCAAGGGCGGCGGCCACGCCATGGCGGCGGGCGTCACGCTGCGCAAGGATGCGCTCGCGGCGTTCCGCGCGTTTCTTGAGGAGGCGCTCGGCGAGGCGGTGGCGGCGGCGCGGCGCGAGGATTTGCTCCTGATCGACGGCGCGCTCACGGCGGCGGCCGCGACCAGCGAGACGATTGCGACGCTCGCGCAGGCCGGACCGTTCGGCGCCGGCAATCCGGAACCGATCGTGGCGCTGCCCGCGCACACGCTGGCCTATGCCGACGAGGTCGGACAAGCGCATGTGAAGGTGCGGCTGCGTTCCGGCGACGGCAGCGGGGTCAACGCCATCGCGTTCCGTGCGGTGGGCCAAAAACTCGGCGCGGCGCTGACGCAGAACCGCGGGCGCAGCGTCCACGTCGCGGGTTGCCTCTCGCTCGACCGCTATCAGGGCGAGGAGCGGGTGCAGTTGCGGATCTTGGACGTGGCGTCGGCGGATAGTTTCTCGGGGCGCTGACAGCGGCCGGTCAATCCCCGCCGGCCTTCAGATATTTGTGCATCACATCCAGCACTTGCGGCGGCTGGTTGACCATGGTGTCGAACGCTTTGGTGACAACGTCCGCGCTGATATGACCGATGTCGATTTGCGCGTTCGTGGCCTCGGCCAGGAATTTCGGATCGGCCAGCGCCTTGCTGAGCGACTCCTTCAACATGGCGACGCGATCTGCCGGCGTTCCAGGCCGCAACCCGAACGGCCGTCCGATGCCGAGCGGCGCGCCACGCACCATCATCAGCGCGCGGCCGAGATCGCTGGTCGCCAAGTCTTCGTCCACAGGCAGGTGATCGAGGCCCTTGATCGGCGTGCGACTTGACCGAATCATCGGACGCACGATGCCCTGCTCACCCAAGGTCCGGATGGTCGCGCCCAACGCGGTCCAGCCGTCGACTTCGCGCCGCTCCAGTGCGAGGCGAATGTCGCTGTTGGCCGCGTAGCCTGAGACCAGCTTGAACTTCGCGCCGGCGAATTCCTTCAGCAGGAACGGAACGTCGTGCGAGTTCGAGCCCGGGCCGGTCGAGCCGAAAACCAGCTCCTCCTTCGCGTTCTGAAGGTCCTTGAAGGTCTTGTAGGGCAGGCTCGGATGGATCGCGAGCAACGCCGAATCCGCGCCCGATGAGCCGATCCAAATGAACTGCCGAATGTCGAAACGCACCGCCGGCATCTTGAACAGTTGCGCCATCGCGACCTGCGGGTTGGCCGCCAGGATGGTGAGACCGTCCGGCTCCGCGACGTTGAAGACGTGGTTGGTCGCGTTCAAATGCGCGCCGCCCGGCATCTGCCGCAGGACGACCGTTGGGTTTCCGGGGATGTAGCGGCCCCAATGGCGGGCGAGGATTTGCGCGGAAAGCGACAGGCTGCCGACCGCGCGCGCGCCGACCACGACGCTGACGGTCTTGCCCTTGTAGAAATCGGCCTGCGCCTGCGCCGGCGTCTGCATTGTCGCGACAAGCAAGCCTGCGAGAATGCCGGCAGTCGACATGATGCGCATGGACATCTCCCCAGACAATGAAACGCCCGGTCTTCGCTGCCGAGTCGCCAAATTCAAGCCGGCTTAGCCGCCGCTCTCCAGCTTGATGTATTTGAGCATCGCGTCAATGGCTTCCTGCGGCTGGCTCATCATGGCGCCGAAGTCCTTCGTCACTTGCTCCGCCGTCAGCGGGTCGATGTCGATCTGCATCTTCTCGGCGTCTGCCAGGAACTGCGGATCGCGCACGACTTTCGCAAAGCCGTCGCGCAGCATCGCGACGCGGTCCGCCGGCACGCCCGGCCGTACCGCGAACGGCTTGCCGATCGCGAGCGGCGTTCCGCGGATGATCATGAGCGACTTGCCGATCCCGGGCGGCGTCAGGTCTTCGTCCACGGGCAAGTGATCGAATCCCTTGACCGGACTGCGGCCGCGCACCAGTGGGCGCACGGCGCCGGACGCCGCCGCCTGCCGCACCGGCGTCGACAGCGCCGACCAGCCGTCGGCTTCGCCGCGCTCGAGCGCCAGGCGAATGTCGCCGTTGGCCTGGAAGCCGGTGAGCAGCTTGAACCTCGCGCCCGCGAATTCCTTCAGCAGCAGCGGAACGTCATACGAGTTCGAGCCGGGACCGGTCGTCCCGACCACGATGTCCTCCTTGGCGTTCTGGAGGTCCTGGAAGCTCTTGTAGGGGAGGCTCGCGCGGATCGCGAACAGGGTGCCGTCGGGCCCGGTCGATCCCAGCCACTGGAATTGGCGCACGTCGAAGCGCACCTGCTGTACCTTGGCGAGTTGCGCCATGGCGATGGCGGGGTTCGACCCGAGGATCGTCAGGCCGTCGGCGTCCGCGACGTTGTAGACATTGTTGGTGGCATTGAGATGGGCGCCGCCGGGCATCTGCCGGAGGATGACGGTCGGATTGCCCGGGATGAATTGTCCGAGGTGACGGCTGATGAGGAGCGACGTGTTGCCGATGGAGCCGCCGACCCGCGTACCCACCACGACGGTGATGGTCTTGCCCTTGTAGAAGTCGGCCTGCGCGTGGGCCGCTTGCGAGCCAAATGCAGCGATCAGACCGCAGGCGAGGAGGCCCGGCAGATGAACGCGCATGAAATCCTCCCCATATTTTTTGTTTTCTTGTCTTGGTTCTTTGTCTTGTCGTTTTCTTGCAGCCTTTCCCCGGTGCGGGGACAATCCGGAGCCGCGCGTCGCGCGGCTCCGGTCGCTTGGTTCCGTCGAGCCTATTCGCCGACCTTGAGGTACTTGTTCATCGCCTCCAGAACCTGCGGCGGCTGGTTCAAGAGTTCGCCGAACCACTTGGTCACCTGCTCGGGCGAGATGTATTCCATTTCGATTTTCGCCTTCTCCGCCTCTGCGAGGAAGGCCGGATCAGCCAAGGTCTTGGCGATGCCTTCCCGCAGCATCGCGACGCGATCATCGGGCGTCCCCGGACGAACGCCGAAGGCGCGCCCGATTGATTGCGGGATGCCGCGGATCGCCATCAACGAACGGCCCGTATCATTGGACGCGAGCGACTTGTCGGTGGGCAGATGGTTCCAGCCCTTTACCGGCGTACGGCTGCGCACCAGCGGCCGCACGGCGCCGCGGTCGACCGCGAGCTGGATGGTTGTGGCCAGCGCGGAATAGGCATCAGCTTCCTGACGTTCGACCGCCAGCAGGATGTCGCTGTTGGCGGCGTAACCGGCTACAAGCCGTATGTTGAGTCCGGCGAACTCCTTCAGCAGCAACGGCATGTCATGGGCGTTCGATCCGGGACCGGTCGTGCCCGCGACGAATTCCTTGCCGGATGCCTTCATTTCCTGGAACGTCTTGAACGGCAGCGACGCGCGGATGGAGAACATCGATCCGTCGGGGCCAGACGAGCCGAGCCAGATGAACTTCGACACGTCGAAGCGGATGTTGGGCAGCTTCGCGAGTTGCCCCATGGCGACGTTCGGGTTGGCCGCCAGGATGCTGAGGCCGTCAGCCTCGGCGACGTTGAAGATGTTGTTGGTCGCATTGAGATGGGCGCCGCCCGGCATCTGCCGGTTGATGACGGTCGGATTTCCTGGAATGTGCTTGCCCAGGTGACGGCCGACGAGTTGCGCGGCCACCGCCAGGCTGCCGGTCTTTGCCCCGATGACGATCGATATCGTCTTGCCCTTGTAGAAGTCCGCTTGCGCGTGCACCGGCGACAACGGCATCGCCAGTACGCCGACGGTCACAGCGGCCAGAACGCTTGCCTGCAACATCAGTCTCATCAAGTCCTCCCTACATGTCGTTGAAAAATTAGCGGATTTTGAGGGGCTGTCACAAGCCCGCAGTGGCGCGGGTCCAGTGGCCACTTGTCGCATCGCTGCGCTGATAGGGTATCAATGCAGCAGGCGCAACGACTTGGCTCAAGACCTTGGCGCATAGATTGACGAAACGAGGTGAACCCAGGTGCCTACTCCCGACCACACCTTCGTGCAGTATCACGGTCAGGCCGCCAGCAGCACGCTGCATAGCAACCTCGTTAACATGTGGACGGCGATCAGCGCGGACACCGGCGGCCGCGTGGTCGCGGCGGTGCATGCCGAAAACGGCAAGGTCGCCGGCGGCGATCCGGCGGCGCTGCGCATGCTGATGGCCGGCGAGATTCAATTTTATACGCTGATGGGCGGCATCCTCGGCACCGTGGTTCCGGTCGCCGAGGTCCAGCAGGTGCCGTTCGCATTCGCCAGCGCGGGTGAGGCGCACAAGGCCATCGACGGCCCGCTCGGCCGTCTGATTGGCGAGGAGATGGCGGCGAAGGGCATGCACCTTTTTCCGCAGGGCGGCTTCGACAACGGCATGCGCCAGGTCGCAAGCGTGGCGCGCGCCATCGCGACGCCCGATGATCTCGCCGGGATGAAAATTCGCGTCCCGCCCGGGCAGTTGATCTTCGACACCTTCCAGGCGTTCGGCGCCGAGCCGGTCATCATTCCCGCCTACCAGCTCTATGACGGGCTCGCGACCGGACGGGTGGCGGCGCAGGAAAATCCGCTGGCGGTGCTGGAGGGCTTCAAGCTCTACGAGCTGGTGAAATATGTCAGCATGACCAACCATATGTGGTCGGGCTTTAATCTCATGGCCCATCTTGCGACCTGGCAGCGGCTGCCCGACGACATCAGGGGCGCGATCGAGCGTAACGTGGTCGCGCATGTGCGCCGGCAGCGGGCGGACCAGAGCGCGCTCAATGCCAGCCTGCGGCAGGATCTGGCGCGCCGCGGTCTTTTGTTTAACGAGGTCGAACAGGCCGCGTTCCGGGCGAGGCTCGGAGACGTCTATGCTACCTGGCGGCAAAGGCTTGGAACGCGATGCTGGTCGCTGCTCGAAGCCGAAGTCGGGAAGCTTGGCTGACGTTGTTTCGGACGGGCCGTGGCCTTAGATTGAGGATGACTTGCCGGATTCATTGACCCATGCCGACTTTGTCACGACGGGACGCGCTTCGGATTGCCGCCGGATCGGCCGCATTGGCGGTTACCGGCGTGCCGGCGCATGGCGCGGCCAACGTTGCGGATGCGGTGGCAGCCTTTACGGGCGCGCAGACGCCGGAAGCCGGCCGGATCACGCTCGACATCGCGGCCGCGGTCGAAGACGGCAACAGCGTTCCACTGTCGGTCACGGTCGAAAGCCCGATGCGCCCTGACGACCATGTCAGAGAAATCCTGGTGGTGGCGGACGCCAATCCCTGGCCGCGGGTGGCGAGCTTCCAGTTCTCGCCGATGGCCGGGAAGGCGGCGTTTTCGACGCGCATCCGCTTGGCGGACAGTCAGAACGTGATCGTGCTGGCGAAGATGAGCGATGGCCGCATCTTCACGGCGAAGCAGCATGTCGAAGTCACGATCGGCGCGTGTACGAACTAGGCGGCATGACATGACCACGCAACCGCGCATCCGGATGCCTAAGGTCGCCAAGAAAGGCGAGGTGATCCAGATTCGCACGCTGGTCTCGCACGTCATGGAATCCGGTCAGCGCAAGGATGCGAACGGCAAGCCGATCCCGCGCAATATCATCAATCGCTTCTCCTGCACCTTCAACGGCCGGCCGGTGCTGGCATGTGATATCGAGCCGGCGCTCGCCGCCAATCCCTACCTCGAATTCTCGGCACGGGTCGAGGAGAGCGGCACCTTCCGCTTCACCTGGGCCGCCGACGATGGCGCGGTCATCAGCGCATCCGAGAAGATCACGGTGCGGTGACGAGCTTAGCAAATGCCGTTATTCCAGTGGTCGACCGTGCTGTGCGTTGTTGCGGCCCTGACTGTCTTGTCCGGCGCGGGCCTGGCGCAGAAGGGCGATCTCGAATTCGGCCGCTACCTTGCCACGGAGTGCCTAACTTGCCATCGTAGCGCAACGCCGGGCAGCGCCATTCCCAACATATTCGGGATGGCCGAAGCCAAATTTGCCACGCTGGTCAAAGCCTATCGCAACAAGCAGCTGCCCAACCCCGTGATGCAGAGCGTGGCCAGCCGCCTCAAGGACGACGAGATCGACGCGCTTGCGCACTATTTCTCAACGACCAAGAGGCCATGAATTTTATTTCAGTGGGAGGACACCATGACTGATCTGACACGCCGTAAGTTCACCGGCCTTGCCGGTGCGTCGCTCGCAGCCGCGGCGACACCGCTGTTTGCGCCTGCCGTGCTGGGGCAACAGAAAGCCAAAGCCAGGCTGGTCGTTCTCGGTGGCGGTCCCGGCGGCGCAACGGCGGCGCGCTTCGTCAACAAGGAGGCGGCGGGCGCCATCGACGTGACGATGATCGAGCCGACGCGCCAATTCACGACCTGCTTCTTCTCCAATATCTACGTCGGCGGTTACCGCTCGTTCCAGTCGATCACCCACAACTACGACAAGGTGCGCAAAGAGGGCGTGCGGATCGTGCCGGCGCTCGCGAGCGCGATCGACCGCGACAAGAAGCAGGTCATGGTCGGCAAGCAGATCATCCCCTACGACCGCCTGTTGATGGCGCCCGGCATCGACCTGAAGTGGGATTCGGTGCCCGGCTATTCGGAAGCAGCGTCGCAGACCATGCCGCATGCCTGGAAGCCCGGCGCGCAAACGCAGCTTCTGGTGAAGCGGCTGCATGCGCTGCGGGACGGCGCGCTGATCGTGATGATCGCGCCGCCCAATCCTTATCGCTGCCCGCCCGGACCCTACGAGCGCGTCTCGATGTTCGCCCACGTGCTGAAAGCCAAGGGGCACAAGAAGTCCAAGATCATCGTCGTCGATCCGAAGCCGAACTTCTCCAAGCAGGCGTTGTTCGTCGAAGGCTGGCAGAAGCACTATCCCGGCATGGTCGAGTGGCAGGACCCGAAGGTCCATGGCGGCATCAAGGGCGTCAATCCGAAGACCAACGAAGTGATGACCGATCTCGCCACCTACAAGGCGCAGCTCGTCAACGTGATCCCGGCGCAGAGCGCCGGGCGGATCGCGCTCGCCGCCGGGCTCGCGGACAAGTCCGGCTTCTGTCCGATCGACCCGGCGAACATGCGCTCGAAGATGGACGCCAATATCTACGTTGTCGGTGACGCCTGTATCCCGGGCGAGATGCCGAAATCGGCGTTCTCCGCCAACAGCCAGGCCAAGGTGGCGGCGATGATGATCCGCGGCGAGCTCGCCGGCGCGAAGACGTTCCCGGCGCGCTACACCAACACGTGCTGGAGCCTGATCGAGACCGACGACGACGTGAAGGTCGGCGGCGCCTATGAGGCGCAGGATGGAGTGATCAAGGCGTCATCGACGTTCATCTCAAAGCCCGGCGAGCCGGCCGAGATGCGCAAGCAGAACTACCAGGAGTTGGTCGATTGGTATAACAGCATCGTTGCCGAGATGTTCGGGTAAACGATCGGCGCTGACGACCATTGCGGCGGCCGACGGCCGCCGCTTTTCGTTTTGGCCTAACGCCGGTCCACGCGGTCGCGCAGCTTCGCCAGCTTCTCGCCGATCGGCGCGAGCGCCGCGCGCGCACCCTCGCGACTGCTGATGCCGATGACGATCATCGCGCCAACCAGTGCGGTGTCGACCTCCATCATCGTCGCGGCATAGGAGTCGTCGCCTTCGAATTGTGCGGGACGGTGGTTGTCGAGCCGCGCGATGACCTCTTGCCACGCCTGCCGGAACAGGGCGACTTCGGCCGTGGTCTCGTCGCGGCCGGCGGTTTCAAGCGTGCGCAGCGCCATCCGGTACTGCAATTCCGCGCGCTCGACGGCGACGGCGAATTCCTCGAGGTCGTCGGCCGCGGCCGGCAGCGGGGCCGCGACGACGATCAAGGCCAGCAAAATCGTCCGCAAGGCTGTGAACATGGCGGTCACTGGTTGCTCTGGCAGCGTTTACGGGGCTATTTAGCCCCGGGAACCTTTACAGAAAGATTGAGGGCGATGTCGAAACTGAAGCTATCGGTGGCAATCGGTAACTATGATCGGGCCCGCCCGCTGTTCGACGGGGCCGTGCAGATCGACGGGGTCGAGCCCGTATTCATGATGCTGCCGCCGGAAGAAATCTTCTTCCGAGCGTTCCGAACCATGGACTTCGACATCTGCGAGCTGTCGATGTCGAGCTTCACGGTGAAGACCGCGCAGGGCAATTGTCCCTATGTCGGCGTGCCGGCGTTCGTGTCGCGGATGTTCCGCCACAACTGCATCTATGTGCGCACCGACCGCATCAAGAAGCCGGAAGACCTCAAGGGCAAGCGCGTCGGCCTGCCGGAATTCCAGCTCACCGCCTGCGTCTGGGCGCGCGCGATCCTGCAGGACGACTACGGGGTGAAGCCGTCGGACATCACCTGGGTGCGCGGCGGGATTGACGACCCGACCCGGCCGGAGAAGATCACCATCAAGCTGCCGGCCGACGTGAAGATGGTCGATGCGCCCGAAGGCAAGACCATCTCGCAGCTGCTCGAGAGCGGCGACATCGACGCCTTCATCGCGCCGCGCGTGCCGCGCATGGCGGGCAAGAACAACCCGAACATCGGCTGGCTGTTTCCCGATCCGATCGCCGCCGGCAAGGACTACTTCAAGCGCACCGGCATCTTCCCGATCATGCACGTCACCGGCATCCGGCGCACGCTCGTTGAGCAACACCCGTGGCTCCCCGCGGCGGTGTTCAAGGCGCTGGAGCAGTCGAAGGCGAAGTGCATGGAGGAGCTGGAAGACACCGCGACCAGCAAGTGCACGCTGCCGTTCCTCGACGAGCAGCTGCGCGCCGCGCGCGAGCTGATGGGCCACGATTTCTGGTCGTACGGGCTCAATGCCAACCGCAAGGTACTGGAGACGTTCCTGCGTCACCACCACTCGGAAGGGCTCTCGCAACGGCTGGTGACGCCGGAGGAGATGTTCCATCCCTCGACGCACGAGACGTTCACGATCTGAGGACATCTAAAAACGATCATGGCCGGGCGAAGGCCCGGCCATGAGTGTTCTCAAAAGATCGTGTTTCGGCGCTTACTTCTTCGCCGCGGTTTCCGTGCCGCGGAGCATGGCAGCCGTCGCCACCGCCGAGTAGCCGGGCTCGACCCGCACGTCGACCACCGCGACTTCGCCGGCCTCGACCGCGGCGATCGCCTTGCGGAAAGTCTCGACCAAATCCTCCTGCTTGGTCACCGGGCCAAAGCCCTGCGCGCCCTGCGAACGGGCGAGCGTGGCGATGTCGATGTCCGGCGGCGAGATGCGCTGACCGATCCAGCGGTTCTCCGGCGGCCGCGAACGGATGCGCGCGACGCGCTCCTGATGCAGCTCGTCGTTGAAGAACGAGCGGTTGTTCGCCACCACGATCAGCAGCGGAATCTTGTAGTGTGCCGCAGTCCACAGCGCGACGTTGCTCATCATGAAGTCACCGTCGCCGCAGACTGCGACCGGGAGCCGGCCGGAGCCTTTGAGCGCGAGCGCGGTGCCGACCGCGTTGCCCGGACCGCCGCCGACGCCGCCGCCGCCTTCCGAACCGACATAGTCGAGCGGATGCTGGAACGGCCAGGTCGCGCCGTCCCACGACAGCGAAATATGCGCCAGCGTCACGTCGCGCTCGCCGCACGCAAACTTCAGCCCGCGCACGAGATCGTTGACGACCATCTTGCCGGTCGAGAGGTCCGGCTTGTCGCGTTTCGGCAGGGCGCGCTTGGTGAACGGCTTGGCCGTGAAGCCGAGCGCCTTGTTGAGCTCGGGCACCGCTTCGTCGGGCGTGACCGGCAGCAGCACGTCGACCGCCGGCAGGCCCTGATAGTCCATGCTCCAGCCGCGGTGGATGCGGAAGTCGTTGCTGATCGAGATCACCTTCGCCTTCGGCGGCTCGTCGCCGAACGTCACCTTGAACACGCCGCCGAGATCGACCCAGTCGAGATTGACGATCACGTCGGCGTTCTTCACCGCCGCCTGCGCGTCGGGCGGGATCGCGCTGCCGGCGGGGATTGCGGCCATCAGCGGATGGTCGGTCGGGAACGACGCGCCGATCTTGAGCTCACAAATGACCTTGGCGTTGAGCCCTTCGGCGAGCGCCACGCGCTCGTTCCAGGCGTCGACGCTGCGCGAGGTCCGGCCGCACAGGATGACGATGTTCTTCGCACCCTTGAGGATCGCGGCGACCTTCTTCACCGTTTCGGCCGACGGCGCCGTATCCGTCTGCGGCATGAAGCGCGCGGGATCGACGGGCTTGATTTCCTCGGTGAGCTTGGCTTCCTGCAGCTCGGCGTCGAAGTTGATGTAGACCGGGCCCTGCGGGGTGGTGTTGGCGATCCAGTTGGCGCGGTAGATCGCTTCGCGCGACGCCTGCGGCGACGCCGGCTGGTCGTCCCACTTGGTGTAGTCGCGGATGATTGCGCCCTGGTCGCGGGCGGTGTGGATCCAGTCGATCCAGGGACGGCGCTTGTGCGCATCGACCGGGCCGGTGGCGCCGACGATGACGACCGGCATGCGATCGCACCAGGCGTTGAACACCGCCATCGTTGCGTGGAACAGGCCGACGTTGGAGTGCACCGCCGCCGCCATCGCCTTGCCGGTGACCTTGGCGTAGCCGTGCGCGATCGCGACCGCGACCTCCTCATGCAGGCACAGGATCATCTGCGGCTTCTCGTTGCCGAGATAGTTCACGATCGAGTCGTGGATGCCGCGATAGCTCGCGCCGGGATTGAGCGCGATGTACGGGATATCGAGGTCGCGCAGCGACTCCGCGATCACGTCCGAGCCCCAGCCGGGGGTATTGGCGGGCGTCAGGTTGGCGGGGCGGTCGACCTCCTTAAGAGAGGGATGGGCGGCAGTCGAAATTTCGGCGGCGGGCGCCGCCTTCGCGGTTGCAGTGCTCACTGGACAATCCTTGTTTTGGGGAACTAGCCGGGGCGCATAAAATCGGATCGGCGGGCTTCGCGCAACCTCGCCAAGGGCCGCACGCCCGAATGGCCGCTCTGCGTGCGCTAGCGGTGGCTCGTATTCCGGCGGATTGACGGGCCGATTTCTGGCATTCCATACCTGTCGTCGAGGGACGGAATTCGGACCAAGGAGACGGCATGGCCGGCCTGCGCATCTACGGCATCGCCCGCACGCGCGCCTTTCGCGCGCTCTGGGTGGCGATGGAACTGGGCATCGAGTACGAGCACATCCCGGTCGAGATCGGCTCGGCCGGCGCCCGGACGGCGGAATTCCTGGCGGTCAATCCCAACGGCAGGCTGCCGGCGATCGACGACGACGGCTTCGTCCTGTGGGAGTCGCTTGCGATCACGCTCTATCTGGCGAAGAAGCATTCGACCGGCGGTCTCTATCCGGCGACCATCGAAGGCGAGGCCAAGACCTGGCAGTGGAGCTTGTGGGCGCTCAACGAGGTCGACCGCGGCGTGAACATCTGGTCGCTGCACGCGATCCGCTTGCCGCCCGAAGACCGCGATCCGGCAAAGCTCGCGGAGGCGCTCAAGGTCATCGAGCGGCCGTTCAAGGTGCTCGACGAGGCGCTCGCTGAGCGGCCATATCTCGTCGGCGATGACTTCACCGTCGCCGATCTCAACGTCGCCGCGGTCATCAGCCGCGCAATCGAGATGGATTTGTCCGCGACGCCGCACCTCGGCGATTGGCTCCGGCGCTGCCTCGAACGCCCGGCCGCGCTGGAGGCGCGCCGCCTGCGGCAGATGTCGGACGACGCGTCGCCGCCGGATTCCATCCGGCTGATCGCACGCATCAACCGTCTGTAGGAACACAGCGCAGGCGACGCGCGCGTCACGAGCCTTGTCGCAACCGCGCAAGGAGGCTCACCCCGGCATAGCCGTCCGGCTCCAGGCCGGCCTTGCGCTGGTAGTCGCTGACCGCCTGCATGGTGCCGGCACCGACGCGGCCGTCGGCGCCTTTGGTATCGAAGCCGAGCGCGGTCAGGCGGCGTTGGATCTCCTGGATTTCGGCGAGCGTCGGCGGGCGTTCGCCGCCGGGGAATTTCGGCGCCACCAGCTCGCCGCCATTGATCACGTCGGCGAGGTGGACGATCGACAGCGTGTAATTCATCGACGGATTGTAGCTGCGCACCGCATAGAAATTCGGCCCGAGCAGGAACGCCGGACCGCCCGGCATCGGCACCCACAGCTTGGCGGTCGCGGCGGGCGAGGGGAACGCACGGCCGTCGGTGCGGGCGACGCCGGCCTTCTGCCAGGCAGCGTAGCTCTTCGAGGCATTGCCGCCGCGCTGCTTGCCGGCGTTCACGACGTAACCCCAATGCTCGCCGCGGCGATACTTGCCGCGATTGACGAGGTAGTGCGCGGTCGACGCGAGCGCGTCGTCCGGCTTGCCGAACGGCGACACGCGGCCGTCGCCGTCATAGTCCATGCCGACATTGAGCCAGACTTCCGGCATCCATTGCGTGTGACCCATGGCGCCGGCCCAGGAGCCGCGCATCTCGGCGGGCGTCGACCAGCCGCGCTCGACGATGCGCAGCGCGTTGATCAGCTCCTGCTCCCAGTACTTGCGGCGGCGCGCCTCGCCCCAGGCGAGCGCGGCGAGCGAGGGGAACACCGGACGCATGGCGCTCTTCTGAACGTCGGGATCGCCGTAGGCGGATTCGATCCCCCACAGCGCCAGCAGCACCGTGCGCGAGACGCCGGTGTCTTTCTCGATGCGCGCCAGCAGCGCGCCGTGCTCTTTCAGCTTTTCCTTGCCGGTCTGGATGCGCCAGTCGGAGACGCGGCGGTTGAGATATTGCCAGATCTTTTCCTGAAACTCGGGCTGGTTGCGGATCGCCGCGAATACCGAGGTGTCGGGTTTCAGGTTGCCCATGACCTTTGTGTAGGTCTCGTCGGAAACGCCGCGTTCGAGCGCGCGCGGCCGGAAGCTCTCGACCCATTGCGGGAACGGCCGCGCACCTTGCGCCTGCGCGCCGAAAGCGAAGGAGATCGCGCCGGTGAGCACCGGAAAGAAGGCACGGCGGGAGAGGGGGCGTTGTTCGGTCATGGTCTCGACATCGCGCGAATCCGTTTCGCTACGGGTATTCGGGCACTGGCGGCTTGAACGAGCTTTTCGTTCAAAATGCGGAAATGCAGGTTCCGAATCTCGGCATAGTTTATCGTTCTCGCGAGGCATAAGCGCCTCCGAGGCCTGTTCAATTCCACTCGCACAAGGCGAGGGAGCGGAGCGCCGACAGGCGCTGGGATGCTTGCGAGGCACCCCGTCGCGGGCCGATGACGCCAGCCCGCAGGCGCTGCGAGGCGCCTCGCGTCTCAGCGGAGACGCTCGCCTCTCGGCGCTCCACCGCGGCGGTTGTTGGCCCGGGCCCGCGCAGCGTGATGCCCGTAAGGCGTCACCGTCCGCTCCTAGTGGCGCAGGGCGGGGTTCCGGCGCCTCCCGGGAGTTGCGTGCAAGGCAACGCGCGGGACGCCACATCCTGTCCTGCCCATGCGATGCCTCGCGACGAGCACCCTTCGGCGAACGGGACGCCGTCACGTTAGACGGTGCAAGCAATCCGTCAAACGAAAGCGACGGCTATGCAAAGCGGACTGTGAGTAAGCTGTCGATGAAGCAGCGCGAAAGATGCCACAAGCGCTGCCGTATCAGGGCCACTTGCATCCACAGAAATGTGGTGTAGCCCGAATGTCCGCTGCTGACCCATAGCGGACGTGCCGGCGCTTCCGTCAGCGCATCGATACGAGCGCCGGCGGACAGACCGGCTTGATATCCCGAATCTTACGAACCGGGCAGATCTCTCCCGGTTGATTGCGCAGCGTGGCACAATAGGTATCACCCTGGTTCACACCAGAAATCCAGCGATGCTCTGAGCGGGCCAGTTCGAAACGAAGCCTAACGTCGTGGTTTCCAAACACGACGAAGTGGCAGCGCCCGGTGTCAGTCTTGATGCACGAAAACTTCGCGCACCCGCCGAGCGCGTCGGTGCCGGCGAGAAGGGCGATCAGCATTTGCGCAACGACTAGTCTACGCGCGGTCATGAATTGCCTTACCGCACGAGGCTTACCGGTACGTTAGCGCGATCTGCCGATGGGTTCGCAATAGCGATCAATCGGCCCCGCGCATCGCGTCAGCCTAGTTAATCGCGACCGACACATTGGCTCGGTAGAGCCAAAGAACCCTGTGCCGGCGGTCCTATTGGACGCCGAAATTATAGCTGGCGCGCGCGAACGGGCCGTGTTCGATCACGTTACTTTGGCCGCCACCAAGACCGGTGGCTACCGAGAAGCCCATCTGGTTGCTGATCATTCCGACCCAGTGATCCATCTTGTAACCGACCGCAAGCGTCACGAGCGGCGTGACGTTCCAGCCGAGGGCGAGATGTGCGCCAGCCTGGAAGACGATCCGATCGTTTTTGATGTTGCCAAGGAGCACGGGCACGGCGCCGGCCGAAACCCTGTCTTCCACGTCCGCAAACAGAAACGAGGCATTGCCACCCATGATAAAACTTGTGGTCGCACCAAGTCTGAACGAGTGGTCCACGCCGATGCGCGGGCCAACAGCAGATGTCTTCGCATCGTTTTGACGGACATTGCAGGTGTCGTTCAGATGATGTTTCCATTGTGCGTACCGCACGCCGGCATACATTCGCGTCGCCGACTGAGCGGTCGAAAAATTGTATCCAATACTTCCATCCGCTGAGGTGATGCGGGGGTCGGTCATTTGAACGAAATTGGGGGCGCAAGCAGGGAACAGCTGCTGGTCACCGTCGCTGAACCGGGTGTGGTGCATCCCGAACGAGATGTCCCAGGGACCGGCAAATCGATAACCGATCAGAAAGGCGCCGCGGTAGCCATCTCCGGGGCCGGCTGCGCCCGCGGTACCGCCTAGCGTGTTTGCAAACTGACCCGCGCTTTGGCCGGGCTCAACGACGTACATCCCTTCGATGTAACCAAAAAATCCCGAGGCAATGGCGGGAGGCGGAGCGGGAACGGCCTTGACCGGCATGTCCGCGGCATTGGCGGGGCGCATGGCAAGCATAGATACCGCGCACAGCAGTAGCGCGACGCCCCGGTTGGTCATGCAGTCCCCCTGTAATCCACGTTGCCCAGCGGTACTATGGCCGGGGCTGGTCAGACCGCCAGTGTAAAAGAGCAACACTGCCGATCTTTGTGCGCACAGTCCCCGGAATTCGGGGTGCAACTGCTGCCTCCTCCCGCGTCCGCCTGGGCTCGCAAAGAGCACGTCGAAGCCGGCCAAAGACGGATAACTCCGGCGATACTCAAGGGGCTGAAGATTAGGACTGTCTATGTTCGGGATAACTAGGCGTGGACGCAATACTGCGCAGCCATAGCCTGATCGACGCAAGTTGGATAGATGCGGATCATCCGGCACAGGTCTCCTTGGTTCTACCGAGCAAATTTGTCGGTCGCGATTGGCTGTGCTGACGCGATGCATGTCGGCTTTGGGCCACGGGCGGCCATCGACCCGAATGCGAATTTATTCGAAAGCTATTGCTTTGGCAGGGTTTGCAAGTGCCGCCGCGTTTCAAGACATGAAAGCCATTCGACATAACTCGGCATGTAGACTTGTGGATTTATACAGGAGGTTCTGTCGGCAAGCGCAAACGTATCCCAGTTCTTCACGATTTGGGCGCGGGCCGCGTTCTCCTGATCCATGCAATTTTCGACCGTCGCACCCCCAGCGTGGCCGAGTGCTTCAGTAACGCTTTTCGCTGATGCGCGGCACGACGTTTCGACGTTGATGCTGGGAAGATCTTGCGCCGCGGCCGCGAACACATGAAAAGCCAGTGCCGCAGCACCCAATCGAAACAAACCTACTCGAAGCGAAATTGCAGGAAAGGCATCCATGCGATCTCCAATATGAAATTTCCCAGACGCTGCGAGGTACTTGATCACATTATGAGGCAAAATGGCTCAGCGCAGAATAGTCTTAGTTACGGGCTTCGCCTCCTTTTGATATTAAAGCCAGCATTCAACTCGCGCCGCGCGCAGAACCCGAATGTCCGCTTTGGGTCAAAAGCGGACTTGCGCGGTGCGCTGTCCCAATGTCTGCTTCTGACCCAAAGCGGACATCCGAAGTTGCTCGCAATGTCTGCTTTTCTCAGTCATGCGCTGCAGCTCTTTCAATCACCTGGTCGGCGTGGTGTCACCACCCGCTCCGTAGTTGTTTGCCATCGACAACTTCGCGTCATCGCGTTAGTGCGTCTTGCACAGTCGGGGAGACCCCAGAGAGATTGATCAGTCTTATTTCGGATGACCAGGTTTCTTAATGTCAGAACGTCTATCAGCGCCAGCCTGTGCGCGAAACGCGTCGCGAGGATCCATGGTCGGCAGGCCCCGGATTTTTCGGCTGGCAGCACTGGCAGAACGACGACCGCGGTCGTTGGAGTGGCAGACGTTGGTTTTGGTAATCGAGAGGCCAGTGTGGGCGTGAGGTTTCCAAGACCACGTCGGTTGGACCCTTGAGCCGCGGCAAAGTCCGCTTGCGTCAGGAGCTCGAACAGGGCGAGCGCGTCTGCCTTTGACCTGCGCGACATGGGCCAAGTCGCAATTGCGGAACGAGTGTTATGGTGCCTACAGAAGAATGGTGCTGCCGTCCGGCTTCTTCACGTAAATTGCGGTGCGGCCAAGCCTCCGCTTTCCGATGGCGGCAATCGCCTCGATACTCGCGTAGCTGCCGGATACCATGAGGATGGCGACTTCTTCTTTGATGGTCTTTCCCGCAGGGTCGATCCAACCGCCCTTGCCACGATAAATTGTAAAGCCGCCGCAGTCTTGCAACGAGGCGTCTTCAATCGCAGAGAGAGCGACGGCAAGCTCAACGTCCGTGTTGGGTGTGCCGTCGTTTTTTGGACCAAGCCCAAATATCAATGTGTACTCCGTGGGGCTCATCCGGGATCGCTCCTGCTGCAGCAATTGGCGGAATATCGTCGACCCCTCAGTCTCGCACACGACGCCAACGTTCGGATGTCGGCTACGGGTCAAAGTTGGACATGCATGTCGGCTTTCGCCATGTCCTCTTGTGACCCAGAGCGGGCCTGCCGGAATGTCTGCTTGGGCCTCTTTCGGAGCTCTCTTTCGGAACAAAGCGGACATCAGCCGATTGGGTAGGGCTGATGTGCCACCGCATATTGCAAAAAGGGCCCGGAAAGAAAGTGAGCGGACCTGTGAACTCCGTCACAGGCGCCCATGACGCTCCTGAGCTATTGATATGCCCACGGATGCCGAACAAGGGATGCGCGATGGGCCGCTGGCCCCCGCATCAAGCATCGCAACGGAGGCCCATCATGCGCGCACATCACGCTATCGTCATTGCGGCAGCTATCCTCGTCGGGTTCGGCTTGAAGCTGATTTTCTTCTCCGCTCCGATTGCTAAAGCGGACGTCAAGATGGTGAGCATGGATATTTCGGTGATGCACCAGAATATCCACGGAGATCTACCGGTGGCGAACTACAACGACATGACATTCGTCTTTTCCGACGGTGATTGATCGGAATGGCGAGTGCAGGCCTGGAATGTCCGCTTTGGGCCAATAAGCGACATGCGGAGAAGCAAGCTTGGCGCCAACACGGCTAACGGACTGGCATAAGCAGCTTGAATGCGCGTTCCCGCATCGCTCCCGCTAAGCCGGTGTCCAGGAATCACAATTAATGCAAAGGCACAACGCTAGGAGGAGGCTTGTAGCCAATTCCATCCGCATCTGGCGCTCGCATTTGTCGCGCGTGCGACACCGGCAAGGCTTGGCCCACCGGTGTTGCCGCGCGGCGTCATAGGTTGCTGCTCGCAGACTACACTAGGTATCGGAAGGTATAGGTCGAACACGCCATCGGCAGGTGGCCCCCCGTGACACGACAAGTTACTATAACGACCGCAAGCAGCTTCGCGTTTGGCCTTCAATACTGAGGCGCGACATGAAACGCCACATGAAATGGGTCACGGTGATCGGTGCGGGTCTGGCCCTCTTGGCCGGAGTCGTGGCAGCGGATGCTCAAATTGGATACGGGCCGGGTGTCAATCCATCCAATCCCCAAGACCTCAGCGGTCGCTCAAACCCTCAGGATTTGACGGTGCCCGGCGGCAGCAATCGGCAGGATTTGGTCCGTCCATCTCCGGGCGCGCGTTCAGGTGTCACCTCGCCATCGCGCGTGACCGCGCCGCGCTATACTGGGCAGCAGACACCAAAAATGGCCAAAGCGAAAAAGACGAAATCAAAACAAGCGAAGCGGCAACAGAAACCTCGGTCAGGGATGCCAGCTACCGAGCCAGCCGCATGTCCGGGATGCGTCCCTTGGACCTGCGCCGATGTGCGTGCAGTCATGCGGTCGTCGCCAGTGTCGCCCGCGATATTGGCGCGCGCGTGCCCGTCGCTGGCGGTGAGATGAGCGCTCGGGGTCCAGCCCGGATTGAGCGCAGCGAAATCCGGGGGCCTGTGCCCAAAAATGCCTCCCCGCATTTCTCGTCGCTCCATGCGGGCTGTTATTATCTAGCGGCGAAACGCTAGACCCACCGACTTCGCGCCCCTGCCGCTACGACGTAAGGTCGTCATAGAGTTCTTCGAACTCGAACGGCCCGTCTGCAAGTGCGCCCAAGCGCGGTGCAATCAGGAGATCGACGTTACGCTCGCTCAGCTCGCGATGCAGCATCGCCGGCTGCGTAGCCATGAGATGAAACACGATCCGCGCGTAGCGCCGGGCGAGCTGATCGACGACGGTGGAAACCACCGTCGTGGCCAGAAGAGGGTCGGTTCCGATCCGCACCTCGCCAGCCGTGGAATCGGCGAGAAACTCGATGTTCCTTATGAGGACCGGTTAGGGTCATTAGGCGACATGTCGGGCTCTCGGACCATATCCGCTTTATCCGCAATAGCGGACATCGCAGCGGACACGGCGTCAGGTCCGCTAAGGGCCAGAAGCGGACATCGGGGCATGCTCTCGTGATGTCCGCTTTTGACCCACTGCGACATCTTAGCAATTTACCGACTCTGCAGCGTCAGCATCGGCAGCGAAGAATGGCGCGTGTAACGACCAATCGCGGCTGCGCTGAAAATCTGGATCCGTGCTGGCATTGTCGCCGCTACATGTTGCGGTCATCAAGTCTGGAACACCTGTATCAACGGCGGCCTTGTCCAGCGCCACCCGGATTGGCTGATCGAACGATCGAGCTTGTCGAGCAAATCCGATCGGGTCGGGTCACGATCATCCATACATTCAGCAATGACGATTCGATATGTCTTCAGAACTCCGGCTGCTTCCGCGGAAGCCACACAGGACCGAGCAATGAGTGCGATCCGCCTTTTATCATCCGGGACTTGGCTGACAGCCTCCTGCAAGTTCACGACTGTCGATGCGACTTCGCGGTTTGCTCTGTCGGCGGCGCTCTTGGATTGCTGGAGAATGTTCTTGCAGGCGTCGGCAGGAGCCGCACTTGCTGCAATGTGGAAGGCCAAGACCGCCCCCAACGCAAGCATCATCTGGCGCATTTGAATACCCATCGCGACCAACCTCGACACTATCGTCAGCCTGCACCTTTTCTGTTTTGCCTACAACGCAGGACGGGCGGGGTATGTCTCAATCAATTTCGTAGAGACAAGATTTCTTCACCTGCACTTGGATACATTCGACGCCCCCTATATGCGCAGTATCACTCCAGACTACGGCCCTCACCGACGTGCCGAACCGCCACTTCAATGTCTGATGCTGGGAGATTGGCGGGTCCGATTGATTAACGCGAGCCTCTTCAATGCGCCAAACCGATCTGGAAATGACGGCGAACCCTGCACATATTTCCAGTATGGCCGACAAACATCGCAAGGGGACGCACAACCCAAGCCGCCAAGCTCTCCAGAGATGGGACACCGAAGGAGGCGCTCCCAGGCAAGGACGCGGTTGCGTTCGGAAGGCGAAAGCGGAAGAGTCGGCAAAGCAACGGAAGCCATCCGTTAGCAAGTCGAAACATTCTCATTGAAAGCCTTCTGCGGAGCGAGCTTCCTTGTCCGCTAAGACGCTCGGCGGGCGGCGCAATGTTCCCGTGACGCGCAAGCTTGCGACAACTGCTTTGCAGGCGCGAGCGCTGCGGATGGGCCTTAATCACTTCGGGCTTCGAGGCAGGTGACCGAGGTCCGTTGGGTCAGAAGCAGACATCGCGGGGTGCAAGGGCTTGATGTCCGCTTTTGACCCAAAGCGGACCTCGCCGGACCCTCGGGCCGCGCGGCGCGTCGCGCGTCTGGTGTA